>JBJHCY010000001.1:0-566290 GCA_050486265.1 Phycisphaerales bacterium
TACGGCGACGCCATCCGTGGCTCCTTCCCGACCCCGAGGGTCGAGGCTCGAAGCTACAACAAACATCACCAAGGCGCAACCGGACACGCGCCGAACGGCGCTACGAAATCAGTGAGGACGCTCTAGTTAGTTGTTGATGCGTTGCCAGACTGCTTCGGTGTCTTCGTCTTCGGGTCGGAGGGTGAGGGTGTTGGGGGCGGTGTTGGTGACGGCCCAGCGTTTGATTTCGCGCTCGTCGGTGTCGGGGCGGTAGAAGTCGGTGATGATCGTCGAGCCTTCGAGCGTCCACGCGCCGGTGAGTCCTTCGCGGAGGGGGCGGGGCACGCCGAAGCCGCGGGTGCGGAAGAAGGCTTCGCCCTCTTTGCGGAACTCCAGCCGCACGGAGTATTCGAGGAAGCCCTTGCGGAACTCGTTCTTCCACTTGCCCAGCAGGGCCTCGGCGAGGGCTTCGGGTGTCAGTTCACTCTCGGCCGGCTGCGATTGCGCGGCCTCGGGCGTGCTCTGGCGGGAGGGGTCAGGGCCGCCGTTGCAGCCGGTGAGCAGCACTCCGACGAGAGCCGCGGCGGAAAGCAGGAGCTTGAACGGGCGGCGGAGCATGGCTTGCGGTTCGGGGCGGGACGGGCGGCCGATGCGGGCGACGGGCGCATGAAAAAAGCCGGCATGCTGCCGGCTTGGTGCGGTCGTTGGGGGCGTTCAGCCTTCGCTGCTCTCGGCGGCTTTGGCCGCTTCGGCCTCGGCCTTGGCGGCTTCGGCTGCCGCGGCTTCGGCTGCGGCCTTGTCAGCCGCGGCCTTCTCCGCTGCGGCCTTCTCGTCGATCCGCTTCTGGACGAGGTCGCGCCGGCGCTGGCGCCGGGACTCCCACTCGGTCTTGAGCTTCTCGGGGAGGAGGTCGTTCTTGGCGAGCAGGTCGGCGACGGTCTCGGAGGGGATCGCGCCCTTGCTCAGCCAGTGCTGGATGCGCTCGCCGTTGAGCGAGATCTGCTTGCCCTCTTCCTTGGCGATGGGGTCGTACCAGCCGAGGTTTTCGAGGACCTTGCCGTCACGCTTGACGCGCGAGTCGACGGCGCCGATGCGGTAAAACGGCCGGTGACGGCGTCCAAGTCGCTGCATGCGGATCCGAACCACGCGTTGCTCCCTGCAAAAACCCTTACAGTCATTCGGTCATCCCGGGGCGATCCCGCGGGCGGCCGACATACTAGGGGGGCATCCGGCCGGAGTCATGTCCCAGGTCAGATCAGCCCGAGCTTGCGCACCGTCTTCATGGCGATGAACATGTGCCGCCGGTCGTCGCGGAGCTCTGAGAAACCATATTTGAGGTAAAACCGCCTGGCCGCCTCATCGATCGCCACGACCTCCACGGCGTGGATCCCGATCTCGCGGTCCGCCCGGGCGATCCGGCTGAGGGCGTCGATCAGCAGGGTCGCGCCGAGGCCCTGCCCCTGCGCTGTTCGGTCCACCGCGAGCCGGCCCAGGTGCGCGACAGGAACCGGGTATCTGGGCAGCCTTTTTCGCTGCTCGTCGGTCAGGTTGTCGAGTTCGACGGATCCGGCGGCGAGCGAGTAGAAGCCGCAGGCCGCCCGCTCGCCCGGACGGACCGCGACGAAGGTGCGGCTCACGCCGGTGCGTTGGTTCTGGCCGGCGTATCGCCGCAGGAACTCGTCAAGGGAGGCGTGCCCGCACGAGAAGCCGTCCCGATCATGGTCGGACGCGAGCTCTTCGATGCGCCACCCGGGCGCTTCAGCGCCCACGCTCGGCCTTGTAGCGATCGGCCGCGGCCTTGAGCGCCTCGTTCGGCTCGGCCGGATCGTCGAGCAGGTCGAGGAAGAGCCGCGCGTCGCGGGCGGTGAGCCTGAGCGTGGTCTCGCTGCGGATCGCCTCTTCCGAAGCCTTGAGCAGGGCGGCGACCGCGAAGCTGGAGACGGTCTGGCCCGTGGTCTTGGCCGCCTGTTCGATCAGCGACTTGTGCTCGGGCGAGAGCCGGAAGTCGAGACGGGCGGATTGTGGATTCGGCAACGCGCTCATGGTGGACCTCGATCGCTTGATTGTACGGCAGAATGCCGCACGAGGTTCAGCGGATCTCGAAGTCGCTTGCGTTATGGGTCGGCTTGGGTTCCGGCGGTTGTGCCGCCGAGCCTTTCGATGATCGAACGGAATCTGGTAGGCTGGGCGGGTTCGAGGGTGATCCTCTGCGGGAGAATCGGGAAAGGACGGTGGACGATGAGGCGACGAGAGAAGTTCGCGGCACTGAGCGCGTGGGGGACGACGGCTTTGGCGTTTGCGATCGGCGGCGTTGCGATCGCACACGCGTCGCCGCCCTCCAAGCACCATTCCGACTCCGCCCGCATCGTGCAGGAGGCCGAACTCCGCGAGGATGAAGCGCACGACGAGAGCGCGTGGTCGGCGGTCGCCGGCCTCGAAGCCGCGTCGGAGGTTGCGCAGCAGATCGCCGCGGAGGCGGAGCGGCGTTGGGTCGAGATGGGCCAGGACGAGAAGAAGGCGGCGCAGCTCGGCCTGGATGTGCAGACAATCCTCACCGCGATCTTTGCGCCGGACTTCGATACCTACCACGAGCACATGACCGAACGCGGGATGTTTCTGGACAAGGTCGCGGCAGCCACCGCTCAAAGAGCGGTCGATCGGGAGCTCTATCCGGATTCGGTTCCCGAGTTGCACCTTGATGCTCCGCTTGCGACGCAGATCCGCTACATCTGGAATCGTCCGCGCGAGCGGGGCGTGGAGTTCGAGTCGGTGCGGCTTTCGACATTGCGTGTCGGGTTCGGGCTCACCAGTGTCGCCGGCACGCCGGATTGGCCTTACATGGGGGTGTACGGCCGAGGCAGCGTGTACGCGCCTCGTAGCGGCCGGCTGGACCGTGAAGAGCGGGCGCGATTGACAGAGAGTAAGGACAGCGCCTGGGTCATGATCGAGGGCCGCTTCAGCGGCGGCATGCGGACAAGGATGAAGATCCACTTCTACCTCGACAGCGCGAGCGAGGTCTGGGTGCCGCTGACGATCTCGTTCGGGCCGGACGGCGACTTCATTCCTCGACCGATGTTGTGATCGCGCGTTGGTAAGCTGAGCAGGGAGGAGGGAGACCATGTGTCGAGATTGTTCTTGGATTGCATTCGCACTCGGTTTGCTGCTGTTCCGGCTGGACGGCGTTGCGATCGCACACGCGTCGCCGCCCGCCAAGCACCATTCCGACTCCGCCCGCATCGTGTGGGAGGCCGAACTCCGCGAGGATGAGGCGCACGACGAGAGCGCGTGGTCGGCGGTCGCGGGTATCGAAGCTGCGTTGGAGGTTGCGGAGCAGATCGCCGCGGAGGCGGAGCGGCGTTGGGTCGAGATGGGTCAGGACGAGGAGAAGGCGGCGCAGCTCGGCCGGGATCTGCAGACGATCCTTACCGCGAAGTTTGCTCCGGACTTCGATACCTACCACGAGCACATGACCGAACGCGGGATGTCGCTCGACATGATCGCGGGCGGCTTCGCGGAGATGATGCTCGAGTTTGAGCTCTATTCGCGTTCGATCCCCGAGTTGGCCGCCGATGCGCCGGTTGATGGCAAGATCCGGCACATCTGGAACAACCCGCGTGAGCGGGGCGCCGCGTTCGAGTCGGTGCGGATTTCATCTTTCAATGCGGGGTTCGGCCTGGCAGGAAGGGTCAATACGCTGGAATGGCCGTACATGGGTGCGATTGGCCAGAGCAGTCTCTATGTGCCGAGGAGCGGGCGGCTGTCGCAGCAAGAAGGCGAACGACTGACACAGACCAAGAACAGCGCCTGGGTCATGTTCGAGGGTCGCTTCAGCAGCGGCTTGCAGACACGGATGCGGATCAACTTCTATTTCGACGCGGACGCGGAGGTCTGGGTGCCCGTGACGACATCGCTCGGTCCGGATCGGAACTTCAGACCATATCCGATGCTGTGATCGCGCCAGAGACCGGTCTGCGATCTCGCCGGCGGTGCGGCGTCTCCGCCCACCGGCTGCCCGCCGCACCCCCCTCCGGAGGCGCACCAATTGGTACAATCCGCCCGGATGAATACGGAGAACTGGGCATGACTTCATGGGTAGTCTCAGCGCACGGCGGGGTTGACAAGTCCACAAGCCGCATCCGCAGGATGATCGCGCCGACCGAGAAGTTCAAGTACTCCGTCACCTCGGTCCCCAGCGGGGTCGAACTGGTCATGTTCACCAAGCAGGGCGACATCTTCTACGGCGGCGATCCGGAGCTCGACGCCTTCATCGCGGGCAACGAGAACGACCCCACCATCACCGGCCGCATCCACAAGACCAAGTCCCCCAAGAGCATCGTGCCCGATTACAACGCCTACGGCACCACCGACTTCCGCTCGGGCATCTACGAGGTCGGCGGGGGCAAGGTGGTCGATCTCCCCGACGGCTCGGTCACGCCGCTGTCGAAGATCCTCAAGCAGGCCCAGACCCGCAAAGTCGATCGGGTCTACTGGCTCTGCTGTGCCTGCCTGCACTGACGAACGCCGGCGCACAGACGGCGTGGCGCTGTCGCGAACGGTCTTCGTCGATGTCCATCGGCGTTAGCCGTCGAGCGTGCTGATCGGCGGTCGTGCGCCCGGCGCCGGCGCTCGGCCGTTGGCGTGCATGGGGCGGAGGTGTTCCGCCGCGGCTTCGCCGGCCTTGCGTTCGTCGGTCCGCAGCGCATCGATCGCGGCTTGCAGCCCTTGGCGCGTCGGGCCGTCGGAGGAGGCGATCTCGGCGACTTCATCGGCGAAGTCGGCGAGGTTGCGCAGGTCGTTGATCTCGCCGAGATCGTCCTGCAGCGTTTTGAGCCGCTTGATGTCGGCCTTGAGATCGGGCTGTTGGTCGGTCTTTCGGTCGGGGCTGGCGGCGTAGCGGCCGAAGAGCTCCATCGAGTATCGGAGCCGTTTGCCCGCGATGCGCAGTGCGTGCAGGTTCTCAATGTCGCGCAGGTCGGCGCGCCTTGCGTCGTTGAACGCTTCGCGTGCTCCGGCGATCTGTTTCGCTCCCAACTCGCCCAGCGTCGTTTTCTGTGAACGCTTGCGCACCTTCACCCGTTCGGCGTCAGCGACAAGGCGTGCGATGCGCGGGCGTTGGAGGGCCGACCAGCAGTCGCGCCGGTTGTCTGCCGCCCCAGCACCGAGCACGCCGGCGCAGAACGCAAGCCCGACCGTCTGCGGGCGGTCGGCGGTGCGGGCCATGCGATCGTCGACGAGGGCTTCGAGCACATCACGATCGCGGACCGGCCCCGCGGCCTTGCGGATCTTCTTGAGCCTTTTGCGCAGACGCTTGAGGTCCTTCTTGCGGACGACGCCCTCAAAGCCCCGGGCGACCGCCGAAGCACGACGCGTCGAGACGCGGAGCTTGTGCACGAGGCGTTCGTCTTCGAGGTCTTGGGGCGTCTGCGGCAGCCGCTCGTGCACGCGGCGGACCGCGTCGGCGAGCATGACCGATGCCGCCTCGCCCGAAGAAGTCTGGGCGGAAAGCTTGCCGAGCGCGGCTTTGGAGAGAAATCGACCCATGCGAGATGGTACGCGGACGGTTTCTGTCGGCACCCGATCTGCAGGCTCCTGCTCTCCGGGCGGCCTGACCGGGCGCTGTTGGCCCGAGGGCGTCGAAATGGGTCCGGAGGGACTCGAACCCTCACCCCCGTGACCGGGGAGCGGATTTTAAATCCGCCGCGTCTGCCGATTCCGCCACGGACCCGTCAGATCCGCCGGCCCGGCCCTTGCCGGACGGGCGATCGTGACGCAGACTTTATGGGGCCGTGCCCCGATCCGCCGATGCGCAACCTGTCGGTAATCGGACCGAACCCGCTCCGGGCTTCCGCGTACCGATTCGGCGTCCGCCTCGGCATGGGTTGAAGTGCGTGATCGTGGGCGGCGAGTGAATCTGGGTAATCTGGGCCGCGCGCAGACTTTGCCGGTCCGGTACGATGGATCCGTCAGGCTAGACCGCCGATGGATCCCTTCCGATGCAGCGCCGGGAGGTCCGGCGTGCGAGTGGTCTGATAACCCTGGAGGGGCATGCGGCCTGGGTCGAGGCTCACGGATGCTCCGGCTGGAAAAGCCGGGCAACACCGTGAAGCGGGGGCCTCAAAGAAGGATGGGGAGTTTCCATCCGATCTCCGCTCTCAATCGATCCTTCTCCGATCGAGGGGGAACTCGGAGCACGCCACGCACGCCGACCCGTCAGGAGAGAGCCCATGACCACCCGCAGCACCCGCCAGCCCAAGAGCCCCGTCGGCCGTCGTACGGCGTACCTCGCCACCGGCATGGCGATCTTCGGCTTCGGTGTCGCCCACACGCTCGCCGAGCCGGCCAACGACAACGAGCGGAACGACCGCGTGGTGACCTCGCGCACGGCGGGATCGGTCGCCGGCGGCGCCGGGCAGCCGGTGACGGCAGACAGCCGCGCCGCCAGGGTCGTGACCCGTATCCAGGACCGGCGGGGCGACGCCCTGACCAGGCTCGTGCAGCTCCGCGAGGACCGCACGGCGTCGGTGGTCGTCCGCGAGCCGCTGGACCTCACCGGCGGCGGCCTCAAGCCCATCGCCGGCGGGACCCACCGAATGCTGGTGGACGGCCAGATCAGCGGCGGCGGTTCGGGCGGTTCGGGCTCCGGTGGTTCGGGCGGGGGCGGATCTGGCGGGAGCTCGGGCGGCGGCGGTTCGGGCGGCGGGGATCCCGGATCGGGCGGGGGCGACACCGGCGGCGGCGACCCGGGCTCGGGCGGGTCCGGCGGCGAACCCGGCTCGGGCGGCTCGGGCTCGGGCGGCACCAGCGACCCGGGTTCCGGCGGCGAGACCTTTGTCCGCCTCGTGCCGGGTAATGGGTTCGACAAGTTCATGCCCAACAGCAATCCGGTCGGCCACCCGGAGGTTCCCGGCTACGACGCCAAGGCGATCGCCCGCTGGGATGTGGTGCCGTACCAGGTGATCGACGGCGAGTTCCACATCGGTGTGGTGGCGTTCCACATGAACGACATCGACCATGTGTTGTTCTCGGCCGAGGGCGGCCCGTGGAAGCGCGTGGACGAGATGCAGCTGAACCCGCGGACGAATGTGTGGGAGTACACGGCGGTGCTCGACGCCGCGGACTTCCAGGACGGCCCGATCGAGATCCGGGCGGTCGTGTATCCGAAGGTTGGTGCGCCGAGGGTTTTGGCGGGGCCGATCCATCGCAACGGCGAGGAGAGCGGATACACCAGAAACGGGGAGCACTCGATGTTCCTTGTCGCCAACAACGGCGGCACTGTGCCCGCGGCTGAGCGGTGGGTCTGCTGGCAGACGGGCGACGATGAGAACTCCGGTTCGGAGTTCAGCCCGTTCCAGACCATCCACGCTGCTGCGATGGCGATCCAGAGCGAGCTCGGCGGGGACGCGGGCGGCGGGACGATCTACCTGATGGAGGGTGAGCACCCGTGGACGGGGTGGAGCGCTTCGGGGCGTGATCGAAATCCGCGGGTTATTCAGTCGAACCGTTCCTGGCTGACGATCACGCGGGACCCGAACGCGGATCGCGACAAGGTCGTTATCGGAAGCCTCTCGGGCGAGGGCGATGCGTCGATCAGCGACAGCGCGGGTCTGCGGGCGCACCTCGTCCGGCTTCGTGATGTGACGATCTCTACAAGCGTGAATTCGGCCTCGATGCGTTCGCACGACAGCAACCCGACGCTCTGGTTCGATGGCGTACACATTACCTTCCCGCGCGAGTTCAACGAGATCGTCAAGCACCAGTCGTCGGTCGGCACCACGATCGCAGGTAGTACGAGCTGGGTCGGCGGTGTTTATGCGACCGATACGGAGATCACCAAGGTCCGCAACGCCGCGATGGGCTGGCACTTCTGCCGCAATGTCTCGGTGACGGATGTGATCGCCGACGCGTTCCGCGAGCAGGTGTTCAATGTGAACGGTCGCGTCGCACGCATCGGCATGCATCCCGCTCCTGAGCACGCGGATGTGATCCAGTGGTACATTACGAACGATGAATGGGACAATATCATTGTCTACGGGCTCAAGGCGGTCGAGTCGGTTCACTCTCAGGCCTTCTTCGGTCGGCAGTACAACAATCACATGCCGTTCAGCAACGCGGCGTTCGTGAACTGCCTGCTCGCACCGAGCTCGAATTTCGGCCAATGGCAACTCGGCGGCAGGCATCAGCTCTTCTGGAACTTCAAATATGTCGGCCGGAACGGCGCGGATACAAGGTTTCTCTTCAGAGATGATACGAGCGGAACGGCGGCCCGCTGGGAGAATCTCGTCGTGCGGAATTCTGTCTTTGAGGGTGTACAGTGGTGGGCCAGCCAAGATATTACTCAGAACAACATCAAGTTCCAGAATAATCACTTCATTACCGGATCTCCGATCGGCGAGTACGCTACCACCGGCAATCCGATGTTCCGCGATCCGGTTTCGGGCGACTTCGCTCCTGGCGTGGGATCGCCTTTGCTCTACAGAAGCGAGCAGAAGCTCGCGCCAGCGGACATTATGAATCGAAAGCTGGTCCTCCCCGCCGCCATCGGCGCCGTGCAGCCCGACTGATGCCAGCAACCGGTGCGCGGCCCTTCGCCGGGCCGTGTGCCCTTCTCACGCAACGAAGACGAGCCACGCCAGGATGCGCGCATCAACGCTCGACAATTCCGTCCGACCGATGTACGCCGTCCTCGCGGGCTGCGCGACAGACACCGGCAATCTCGGTGTCTCGGCGCTCGCGTTCAGCGTGATCGACGGCCTCGCCCTGCGGGCGCCGGGCGCTTCATTCACAGTGCTCGACCACGGGCGAGGCCTCCGCCAACTCTCGATCGATGGGCTCGCCGGCGGTGCGAAGGTTTCGCTCCACGGGGCCGCGTTCAGCCGGCGCCTCCACCGTCCCGAGAGCCTGATCGGCGCACGCGTCTGCCAACGCCTCGGCGTCTCGGCCCATCCGATGCTCCGGTTGCTCGACGGCGCCCACCTCTTCGACATCAGTGGAGGCGATAGCTTTACCGATCTATACGGCCAGAAACGCTTCGAGACCATCGCCACGATCAAGGAACTCGCGATCCGCGCCGGCGCGGGCCTGACGCTGATGCCGCAGACCTACGGCCCGTACTCCGATCCCTCCAACCGTCGGCGTGCCTCTGAGATCGCCCTTGCTTCGGCGCAGGCGTGGGCGCGCGACGCCAGGTCGTTCGAAGTGCTTCGTGAGCTGGTGGGTAACGCGTTCGACCCGGAGCGTCACCGCCAGGGCGTTGATGTCGCGTTCGCGCTGCCTACGGCGGAGCCCCCGGGTCTGCCCGATCGCGTGCTCGATGCGCTCGACGCGGCGCCGGTCGCCCTGAACATCAGCGGCCTGATCTACAACGACCCTGCCGCGATGCGGGATCGCTACGGCTTCAAGGCGGACTACCGCGAGGTGGTGCACGCGTTTGTCGAGCGTCTGTTGCGATCGGCCGATGGCCCGGTCGTGCTTGTGCCGCATGTCACCGCTTCGGGCGGACACCCAGAATCCGATCCTCGCGCGTGCGAAGCAGTTTTGGCGTGGGCGAGCGAGCGTCTGCCGTCGGAGGCGGGCCGTCTTCTGGTCGCCCCGATGTTCGACGATCCGCGCCACGCCAAGTGGCTGATCTCGCGCAGCGACTGGTTCTGCGGCACGCGGATGCACTCGACCATCGCCGCGCTTTCGACCGGCGTGCCGACGGCCGCGGTGAGCTACAGCCCCAAGACGCTGGGGGTCTTTGAGAGCTGCGGGTCGGGGGATCATGTCGCCGACCCAACGGTGCTGGAGACCGGGGAGGTGGTCGAGCGGCTGTGGTCGTCGTTCCAGGGCCGGAAAGCCGCGGCCGCTGACCTGCACGCGGCCCTGCCCGGCGTGAAGCGGATCGCCGAGGAGCAGATGGACGCCATCGCCGCGTCGATCGGTTCGGAGCCCGTGAAGCCCGGGGTCACGCCCGCGTCTGCGGGGGCCGGCTGAGCGATGCCGCCCGCGACCGTCCCAGATCCGACGCTGCCTTCCGGCGTGCCCGCCGCCGACCTGCACGCGCGCCACTTCGCCACCGACCACCTGATGGGCGACCTGAAGGGGCGTTCGGTCCGCGGCGGGGCGTTGACGCTGTCGGCCCAGGGCGTGAAGTTTTTTCTGCAGCTCGGCTCGACCGCCGTGCTCGCCCGCTTGCTGACGCCGGCCGATTTCGGCCTGATCGCGATGGTGACGGCGATCGTCGGCTTTGTGGCGATGTTCAAGGACGCCGGGCTTTCCATGGCGACTGTGCAGCGGGCGGAGGTCAACCACGCGCAGGTCAGCACGCTGTTCTGGATCAATGTCGCCCTGAGCGTCTTGGTGATGCTGGTGGTCGCGGCTCTGGCGCCGCTAATCGCGGCGTTCTACTCCGAGCCCCGCCTGGTCTGGATCACGCTGGCGCTGGCCACGACGATGGTTTTCGGCGGCTTGACCGTCCAGCACCAGGCGCTGCTGAAGCGGCAGATGCGATTCAAGGCTCTCTCGGTGATCCAGATCGTCAGCATGGCTGGCGGCATCGCCATCGCGATCGTGATGGCATGGCAGGGCTTCGGCTACTGGGCGTTGGTGGGCAACGCCGCGGGCATGGCCGCGATCAACGCGGCGATGGTCTGGATGCTCTGCTCGTGGAGACCGGGGCTGCCGAAGCGGGGCGCGGGCACGATGTCGATGCTTCGGTTCGGGGGAAATCTGACTGGCTTTAGCTTTCTTAACTACATTACAAGAAATATTGACAATATTGCAGTTGGCGCGGTGCTCGGGGCGTCGACCCTGGGGCTGTATTCGAAGGCATACAATCTCTTGATGCTGCCTATCAGGCAAATCAATGGCCCGGTCGGCATGGTCGCGATCCCGACACTCAGCAGACTTCAGAACGACCCCCGGAAGTTCAAGAAGTACTATCTCGCGGCGATCGCCGCGATCGCTTCGGTGACCTTTCCGATCGTGGTGTTCCTCGCCGTCGACACGCGCAATCTCGTCATGACGATGCTCGGTCGTCAGTGGCTCGACGCCGTCCCGATCTTCCAGTGGCTGGCGGTCGCGGCGTTCTTCGGCGGGATTAATGTCGCGCCGGGCTGGCTCTGCGTCGCGCTCGGGAAGCTCCGCCGGCAGATGTACTGGGCGATGATTTCTGCGCCGGTGATCGCGGCCACGATACTTATCAGCGTACAGTTCGGGATCGTTGCGGTTGCCGCATCGTTCGGGATCGCGTGGTCGGTCCTCTTCGTGCTCTTTGTGGTCATGGCGTGCCGGGGATCGCCGGTCTCCTCGCTCGATGTGCTGCGGGCATGCCTGCCCCCAGCCGCGGCGTGCGCGGCGGGCGCTGTTGCGGTGTTCGGTATGCATGCCCTTACGACCGGGTTGCTTGCGCCTGTCGCGCTGCTGTTCAACGCGGTTGGCTTCTTTGCGGCTTACGCGATCGTTTGGTTCCTCTTTGCGGATTGGCGGACGCTGCTCGGGACCATCGGTTCGAGTGTCTTTGCAAAGCGGGGGGTCGCGACATGAGCCCGAACAAAGTATCGCTGCCGACGGAGCAGGAAATCGAGCGCGTCCCCGGCAAAGCGCACTACGGTCTCGGTTACCTCGGCGGCGGACGGATCTTCAGCTACGCGCACCAGATCGATGCGATCCGCAGGCTGGAGGCGAAGTCTGTTGTCGAGGTAGGCCCCGGGCCGGGGCTGGTGACGGCGGCGCTGCGGGCGATGGGGGTTGAAGTAACAACAGTCGATGTGCAGCCGGAACTGGCGCCGGATGTGGTTGCCTCGGTGCTCGAACTGCCGTTCGAGGAGGGGCGGTTCGACGCGGCTCTTTGCTGCCAGGTGCTCGAACACCTGCCCTTCGATAACTTTGTGCCCGCGCTCATGGAGCTCAGGCGGGTGACGCGGAAGGGGGTTGTGATCAGCCTGCCCGACGCCACCCCGCACTACGCCGTGAACATCCGACTCCCGAAGCTGCCCCGGATCGAGTGGACAGGGACTAGGCGGAGAGACCCGGGCGTGGAGTGGAAGCGGCGCAAGCTCCAGCATGACGGACACTACTGGGAGATCGGCTACACCAACACGCCGTTCACTTTGGTGGAGAAGTCCGCGAAGGAAGCTATGGGAGTCCGGTCGGTGCGAACATGGCGTATCGGTGAGAAAGTGTACCACAGATTTTTCGAGATTCAGAATGGAAATTAGTGTAGTCATTCCATGCCACAATGGGGAAAAGTGGATCGGCGATGCGCTCCGGAGCGTAACTGCTCAGACGCATCGGCCTGGCGAGGTCATCGTGCTCAACGACCGGTCCACCGACAACAGCGCTGAGGTCGTGGCGTCGGTGATGCCCGAGGCGAGGGTGATCGAAACGGACTATGGGAACGCGGCCGCGGCTAGAAATAAGGGTGCGTCGGAAGCAAGCGGTGAACTGCTGGCATTTCTTGATGCGGATAATGTGTGGTATCCGTGGCATTTGGAGCAGGCGAAGCGGACTCTGCTCGAATCTGGAGATGCCGTGTACATGTCTTACCCGGGACAATCCCCGGACGCTCTCCAATCGGAGGGCGTGGGGGTTACCGCGCCGTTTGAAAGCATCGCGACCGGCCTCGGGATCAATGACTTTCTGAAGTTGAGGTTTCGGCGTGGGTTCGGCTTTCCAACAACCGGGCAGGTGCATCGAGTCGATGTGTTTAGGGCGATCGGTGGTTTTGACGAAAGCCAGGTTCGTCGGCATGACTTTGAGTTATTCATGCGGGCCGCGAAGGAGGGGCGATGGTCGTTCCATCCGAAGCGGAGTTGGTGGAGCCGCCCGCCGCGCCCGGGCGATATCTCGCACGATACGGTGGCCTGCCAATACTATGCGTGCCGCGCCTACATCATTAATAGAATGCGTCATAACTCAAGGCTGATGCGTCGCGTCATTAGGAAGCACTCATTTATGGCTATCAGAGAGGCGTGTCTATCCGGGGATCCATCCGCTGTGAGTGAGGCCATGGAACTGTGCTCTAAGCACACATCTTTGGTTGACAGAGTGCGGCTCTGGTATGTCAGGCGTAATTGCTGAGAATGTGAAACGGGCGTGACCGTACAGAGAGGTCTTCGGGTATGAACCTAGGTAGCGTCGACATTCTGATGATCACCTACAACCGCCCGGAGTACACGCGGCTGTCGCTGGCGCGTTTGCTGGACACATGTGACGCCGACGCTCGCGTCTGGATCTGGCAGAACGGCAGCGACCCGGAGACGCTTCGCGTTGTTTCGGAGTTTCGGGAGCATCCGAGGGTGTATCGGTATCACCACAGCGAGGAGAACCGCAAGCTTCGCGATCCGACGAACTGGGTTTATTCGGAAGGCGAGGGGGAGTATGTCGCAAAGGTTGATGACGATTGCCTCGTGCCGCACGGTTGGATCGAGCGGTTCCGTTCGATGCACGAGGCGGAACCGAAGCTTGGCGTTGTGGCGTGCTGGCACTTCCAGCAGGAGGATTATTCGGAGGAACTGAGCGGGAAGAAGACGGTGAGTATCGGCGGCGGGCACAAGCTGATCCGGAACCCCTGGGTCGGGGGGTCGGGTTACCTGCTCAAGCGTGAGTGCATCCGTCGGCACGGCGTGCTTCGTGCGGAGGAGTCGGCGACCGGGTACTGGATCCGTTTGGCGCGGGCCGGATGGCTGGTCGGGTGGGCGTACCCGCTCATGATTCAGGATCATATGGACGATCCCCGCTCCAAGAACACGATGATCCGGAGCGACGAGGATTTGGAGAGGATGATGCCGCTGAGCGCGAAGAACTTCGGTGCGGGTTCGCTCGCGGCGTGGGACGCGCAGTTGAGGCGTTCGGCGAGGCTGGTGCAGACAGCGCCGTACAACCCGAGGTTCTACGCCCCGTGGCGGAGGAAGCTCAGGAGCGGTTGCCGAAGGGTCGCCAAGGTGTTTGGGATGCAAACGCCCGCTTGGTAGTGTTCGTACAGATGTGCGTGTTCAGAGACCATATCGTTCACCTTAGCGTTCGGCCTGAACGGGCCGTGCGTGCCTGCTCTGGTGGGTGCTGCTGATGGAGGAAGGCGGCTCCACATTCGGTGTTTCGGAGTTCCACGGCCAGACGACGCTGCACCCCCTGGGGTTGACGGCGATGCTGGTGTGCGGTGTGGCGCTGCTGCTCTTGCCGCGGCGGCACGCCGTGCTGCCGATGCTGATCGTCTGTTGCTTCGTGGCGGTTTCGCAGCGGATCGTGATCGGGCCCGCGGACTTCAGCCTGCTGCGGATCATGGTGCTGTTCGGGGCGGTGCGGGTGCTCCTGCGGCAGGAGTACCTCGGGGTGCGGTTCAACAGGGTGGACGCGCTGTTGTGCTGCTGGTTGGCGGCGGGGGCGGCGATCTACATTGCCCGGGAGGGCACCCCTGAGGCGGTGGTGAACCGGTCGGGGTGGATCTTCGACGGCGCGGGGATGTATTTCCTGTTCCGGTGCCTGATCCGGGAATGGAAAGACATCATCGGGGTCGGGTTTGCGTTGGCGATTATTGCTATCCCGGTGGTGATGGTGTTCTTCATCGAGAAGTCGACCGGGCGGAATCTGTTCGCGTTCTTCGGCGGCGTGAACCCGATCACAGGCGTTCGCGAGGGCAAGCTCCGCGCTCGCGGCGCGTTCCCGCATCCGATCATGGCGGGTACTTTCTGGGCGGTGGCCGTGCCGTTTATCGCGTTGCAGTGGTGGACGCACCCGCTGCGCCGGCCGCTGGTGGTCGCGGGAACGGTCTGCGCGCTGGGGATCGTGGCTTTTACGACATCGAGCGGCCCGCTTGCGTCGGCGGCGGTCGTGTTCGCGATGGCGGCGCTCTATCCGCTCAGGCGGCATGCGTGGTCGATGCTCGGGGGCGGCGCCTGCCTGCTCGTGGCGCTGCACTTTGCGATGAACAAGCCGGTGTGGCACCTCTTCGCCAGGATGGACTTCGTCGGCGGATCGACGGGTTACCACCGCTATAAGCTGATCGATGTGTTTCTTGCGAATCCTGACAAGTGGTTCATGCTCGGGTCGAAGGATGCGTCGTACCTTGCTGTTACCAGCATCTATGCGGACATCACAAACCAGTACATTCTTGAGGCGACGCGTGGCGGGGCTCTTGCGCTGTTGTTTTACCTGCTCATGATCTTCTCCGCGATGCAACTGCTTCTGCGTGCGCGGGCTGTGTTCGAGGGCGACAAGACCAAGACCGTGATTGTCTGGGGCGTGCTCACCGCGTTCGCCGTGCATCTGGTGAGTTTTACGGGTGTTTCGTACTTCGGCCAGATCATTATGCTGTGGTTCCTGACGCTGGCGATGGCGGGGAGCATCGGGGAGTGGGCGTCGAAGCCGCGGGCCGCGACGGCGGTGCGAGCTGTCGGTGCGTCTCGGACGCCGGATCTTCTCAAGCCAAGCCGTGCGGAGACCAGTCCATCGTGAGCCGTACCGATGCGAACAGCCCGGAGCTCTCCGTCCTGGTCATCAGCTTCAACACGCGTGAGCTGACGCTCAAGGCGTTGCGGACGCTTATCGAGCAGACGCGTTGTGATTGCGAGGTCATCGTCTGGGACAACGCGTCGCAGGACGGCTCGGCCGACGCGATCGAGGCGGAGTTTGGTGATCGTGTGCGGCTGGTTCGGTCGGGGGAGAATCTCGGGTTTGCGGGGGCGAACAACGCCGCTGCTGAACTGGCGACGGGGCGGTACCTGCTGCTGCTCAACCCCGACACGGAGGTGCTCGACGGGGCGGTCGACAAGCTGCTGGCGTTTGCTGAGGCGAACCCTGATGCGGGGATCTGGGGAGGCAGGACGGTGTTCGAGGACGGGCGGCTGAACCCGACCTCGTGCTGGGCCCGGCCGACCTTGTGGAGCTACACCTGCCAGGCGTTCGGGCTGGCGTCGGCGTTCAGGCGTTCGACGCTGTTGAACCCCGAGGGCATCGGCGGGTGGAAGCGGGACAGCGTTCGCGAGGTGGACATTGTCAGCGGGTGTTTTCTGCTGATCACCCGGGAGTTGTGGGATCGTCTCGGCGGGTTTGACCGGTCGTTTTTCATGTACGGGGAAGATGCGGACCTTTGTCTTCGGGCAAAGGCCGCGGGGGCGAGGCCGCTGTTCTGCCCGGATGCGACGATTGTGCACCATGGCGGGCGTTCTGAGGCCGTCAGGTCCGACAAGATCGTCAAGCTGTACCGGGCGAAGCTCGATCTGGTGAGGAGGCATTGGCGGCCGGCGCTGCGGCCGGTGGCGTTCCTGCTGCTTCGGCTGAATGTGATCCGCCGGCTGATGGTCTGGCGGCTGTTGAAAATGACTGGCAAACGGGGCGGCGGCGATGCGGCGGAGGTGTTCCGAGTCGTCTGGCAGCGGCGGGCCGATTGGTTGACCGGGAGCAACGGATGAACCAGGAAACAAGCAACCCCGAGACGCCGTGGACCGGCCCGATCTTTGTCTGCGGCCCGTCGCGTTCCGGCACGGCGTTGGTCCGTTCGATCCTGAACGGGCACAGCCGCGTACACCTCGCTGGCGAAACGCACTACATGGATGACCTCCGAGCGAGACTCGGCGAGTTCGCGACCAAGGTCGTGCCGCTGGAGCGAAGGCGAGAGTGCGAGGACTACTTCCTCGCCCTCGGCCACCGTCCGTACAGCCACGGCGGGGATCCGGAGAAGGGTAGGGTCAAGCGCAACGACCTCGTCGAGCTTGTCTGCGATCTCGGCGGCAGCGGCGACGCGTACCTCGAGGCGTTCTGCAGGCTCGAAGCGAAGCACGAGCACGCGGAGATCTGGGGCGAGAAGACGCCGCGGCATATCTTCCGGATCGGCGAGATGCTCGAGGCGTTCCCGCGGGCCAAGGTGATCTGTCTGCTTCGAGATCCGCGCGCGGTGGTCGCCTCGTACCGCGACTGGAAGAACCAGGGCGGCTTCGATTTCGAGGCCGACCCGGGTCACAAGGAGACGCTTGAGGCCGACCACCGGCGGGCCAAGAAATCGTACCATCCGATCATCATCAGTCTGCTCTGGAAGGGTGCGATGCAGGCGGCGCTGAGCGCCGGCCGCCGTTTCGGCGAGGAACGCGTCCGTCTTGTGAAGTATGAAGACCTCGCGAGCAACGCCGACGGCGCGATCCCGTCGCTCGCCGAGTGGGCCGGCCTGGACTTTCAGGAGTCCATGGCCGAGGTCCCGATGCACAACAGCAGCTATAACAAGTTCGAGAAGGTCTCTGGCGTGTCTTCTGCGCCGATCAACCGCTGGCGTGAGAAGCTGACGCCGGGCGAGATCGCAGCGGTCGAGTCGGTCTGCGCTCCTGTGATGCGGGAGCTGAATTACGATCTGATCCGGCCGAAGGGTCGCCGTCTTTCAGCGGCGAGGTACTGGGCGACCATGCCGTTCGCTTCGGTGCGTGCCGCGGCCGTGAACCGAAAACGCATCGCGAACCTTCCCGCATATGTCTTGCGCCGTCTTCAGTTAACCGCTGGAAAGTGATGAGTTGCCCATGAGCGACGCCGGAGCCAGCAACCCATCGGCCAAGCGCGAGCGATCCCCCCGCATCCTCGCCGTCGCCTCCGGCGGCGGGCATTGGGTGCAGCTCTTGCGGCTGCGCCCCGCGTTCGAGGGGGTGAAGGTGGTCTATCTGACGACCGAGGCCGGATACGCGGCCGATGTCGCGCCGGCTCGGTTGATCGTCGTGCCCGACGCCAACCGATGGAACAAGCTGGCGGTGGCGCGGATGTTTCTGGCGGTCTTGTGGGCCGTGGTCCGGGTGCGGCCGAAGGTTGTGGTCACCACCGGGGCGGCCCCGGGGTATGCCGCGATCCGCTTCGCGAAGCTGCTCGGGGCTCGGACGATGTGGATCGACAGCATCGCCAACAGCGAGGAACTCTCCATGTCCGGGCAGATGGCGGGCAAGCACGCGGACGCCTGGCTGACCCAGTGGGAGCATCTGGGCGCTGTCGGTGATGAGCAGGCCGCCAAGGGCGCGGGGGATCGCAAGCCGCGGTTCGAAGGCGCCGTGCTGTGAACATTTTTCTTACCGTCGGCACGCAGCTTTCGTTCGAGCGGCTCACCGGCGGCGTGGATCGCTGGGCGGCGGCGTGCGCGACGCCGCCTCGGATCGCCGCGCAGGCCGGGCCGGACCCGAACGGGTACAGCCATCTGGAGATGGAGTCGTTTGTGACTCCCGCTCGATTCAATGAGCTGTTTGCCGGGGCGGACGCGGTCGTTGGGCACGCGGGAATGGGGACGATCCTGACGGCGATGACCCTGGGCAAGCCGCTCCTGATCATGCCTCGGAAGGCGGTTCTCGGGGAGCAGCGGAACGATCACCAACTCGCGACGGCGAAGCACTTTGAGGGGCGTCCGGGGATTCTGGTCGCGTGGGAGGAGTCGGATTTGCCGGAGCGTCTCGATGCGCTTGTCGCGATGGCCGAGGCTCCGCCGCGGGAGGCGATGGCCTCGCCTTGGGCGAGCGAAAGCCTGTTGCAGTTCGTTCGAGCGTTCGTTCGCGGGTGACGGGCTTGGCTCCAGCGGGGCCCCCCTCGGGCCGATCGAACCTGCGGCCGCTGACCGGCCAACGATGCCAGCACCGGGCCCCCGCTATGGGCGGCCCTGAACGGAGAGGAACCCGTGTCGACCACTTTTCAGCAGCTCAGGGACAAGATCGCATCCGGCGAGGCGCTCGTCGGGATCGTGGGGCTCGGATATGTCGGCTTGCCGCTGGCCCATGCCCTGCATCGGGGGGGGCTGCCGGTGCTCGGGTTCGATATCGATCCCGAGAAGATCGGGATGCTCGGGCGCGGCGAGAACTATCTCAGGCACCTCGGGGCGGAGATGACCCGCGACCTCGCGTCCAGCGGCCGCTTCGAGGCGACGGCCGACTTCTCGCGGCTGGGCGAGGCGGATGTGGTGATCGTCTGCGTGCCGACGCCGCTGGGGCGGCACCAGGAGCCGGATCTCTCTTATGTGATCGATTCGGCGCGCGCGATCGGGCGTTGCCTTCGCCCGGGCCAACTCGTGACGCTCGAGTCGACGACCTACCCGCGGACGACTCGCGACGAGTTCCTGCCGGCGATGCTGGAGGAGGCAACGGCCCGCGGCGTCAAGCTCACGCCGGGCGAAGACCTCTTTGTCGCGTTCAGCCCCGAGCGCGAGGACCCGGGTCGGAAGGACCACAGCACCTCGACGATCCCCAAGCTCGTCGGCGGGATCGACGACCGTTCGACGGAGCTCGCCGCGATGCTGTACCGGCGGGGCGTTTCGCAGGTGGTCGAGGTCGAGTCGGCGGAGGTCGCCGAGGCGGCCAAGCTGCTGGAGAACATCTTCCGCGCGGTGAACATCGCGTTGGTCAACGAGATGAAGATGATCCTGGACCGGATGGACATCGACATCTGGCAGGTGGTTCGAGCGGCGTCGACGAAGCCGTTCGGGTTCATGCCGTTCTACCCGGGCCCGGGTCTGGGCGGGCACTGCATCCCGATCGATCCGTTCTACCTGACCTGGAAGGCGAAAGAGGTGGGGCACGCGACGCGGTTTATCGAGCTTGCGGGCGCGATCAACACCTCGATGCCGCACTGGGTGGTGGAGAAGGTGTCGCTGGCGCTGAACGAGCACGCCAAGCCGGTGCGCGGCTCGAAGGTGCTGGTGATCGGCCTGGCCTACAAGCCGGACATCGACGACACGCGCGAGAGCCCGGCGTTCGAGCTGATCGAGCTGCTGTTGGACCTCGGGGCGGATGTGAGCTATCACGACCCGCATGTGCCGATCGCCCCGAAGGTGCGCAAGCACGACCTGCGGATGAACAGCGTTGAGCTGACGCCGGATTCGGTCGGCGGGTTCGACGCCGTCCTGATCGCAACGGACCACAAGAGCGTGGACTACTCGCTGCTGGCGAGGCACGCGTCGCTGGTTGTGGACACGCGGAACGCGATGCGGGAATATGCGTCGGACATGGGGGCGAGGTTGGTCAGGGCATGAGCGGTGCGGCCGTCCAGCACGAAGCGCCGAGCGACGCGAAGGCGCCTGCGCCAGCGCCGAACGCCGAGCGCACTTACGACGGCGTCATCTGTTTCGGCGGCGAAGACTGGTGGTACCACAACCGAGGCCACTACGACATGCAGATGATGCGCGAGTGCAGCGCCGGGCTGCCTGTCCTCTACATCAATTCCATCGGCATGCGCGTGCCCAGCGCCCGCGAGGGGCGGATGTTCGTCCACCGCGTGCGCCGGAAGCTCAAGAGCCTCCGCCGCGGAATGGTGCGTGTGCGCGATCGCTTCGCGGTCTTCAGTCCGTTTGTGGCGCCCGCGGGGCTCGGCGGGAAGTTCAACGATGCGCTGCTGGCGTGGCAGGTCAGGCGTGCGGCAAAGCGGCTCGGCATCAAGCATCCCCTCGTCTGGGTCGCGTGCCCGCCGGGGGCGAAGGTGGTCGACAGGCTCAACGCAGCGGGCGTCGTGTACCAGCGGACGGACCGCTTCGAGGCCTTCGCCAATGTCGACACCGAGCGGATCGCGGGCTTCGACCGGTTTCTCAAGGACCGCGCCGATCTGACGCTCTTCTGCTCCTCGTGGCTGCACGGGCAGGAAGCGGAGGCCTGCCGCCGGGCGCTGTTCGTCGACCACGGCGTCGACGCGACCGACTTCGAGAAGGCCGGACTGGGCGAGACGCCCGAGCCGGAGGATGTGAAAGGCCTGGCCCGGCCCCGGGTCGGCTTCATCGGCGGGATCGACATCCACACCTTCGACCCCGACCTGTTCGTCGCCGCCGCTTCGAAGCTCCCGGATGTCAACTTCTTCCTCGTCGGCGCGTGCTCGCTGGCGGAGGGCTGGTGCGAACTCTCGAATGTCACGCTGCTGGGCAAGCGGGACTACGAGCAGGTGCCGGCGTATATGGCCGCGGCCGATGTGCTCATCATGCCCTGGAACCAGAGCGACTGGATCCGGGCGTGCAATCCGGTGAAGCTGAAGGAGTACCTGGCCGTCGGACGCCCGGTGGTCAGCACGCCCTTTCCCGAGCTCGACCGATACGAGGGGCTCGTCAGGGTCGGGGCGGACGCGGACGCGTTCGCCGAAGAGATCAGCGCAGCGATCCGTGACGCGGCCGGGGAGGGGCACGACCCCGCACAAGGCCGCGACAGGGTCCGGCCTCAGACCTGGACCGCGAAGTGGGAGTCGGTTGAGGCCGCACTGTCAGACCTTGGGCTGAGGTCTCCCGCCTGACTTCGGATTGAGAGACCGGCCCGAGATTTCGCGGTTGCGTTCGTAAATCGTGGAGACGGTCCGATAGCGGCCCGTACAGTTGGTGTCGCAGGTCGGTCGGGCCGACATAGATCCGTTGAGAACTGGCTGAACAGCCCGCCCGGCGCCGGAACGCCCGGCGCGGGGGCGTGGCGTTCGGTCCGGTAAACGCGTCGGCACGAACCAAGCCGCGGCCCGCCTCACGAGGGCGGTGGAGGCACAGATCCGATGGACCGCTCGCAGAGCGATCCGAAAGCAGACGGCCATGACCCGGCGTCCGAACGGGGGGGTGTCGGTGTGGTCCTGCTCGCCGGGAGCCTGGTTCCCTCGCCTTTGGTGCAGGCCTCCGGGTGCTCGGTGCTTTCGCTCTGGCTGGCCGAAAAGGGGACGGTGCTGGACCACTGGATCGGGGCGGTCGCGGAGGCGGGGATCGATCGGGAGATTCTGTGCGTCTTCGGCGGGGCCGGGGCGCCCCCGGTCTCACCCGAAGGGGCGGTGGGGGTCAAGGTAGTTCACGATCGCACCGGATACAGGGGGCCGGCCGGATCTGTCCGCGACGCGGTCGACGGACTTGGCCACTCCCGCGTGGTCATCGCGGAGGGGGCCCGCTATCTGACCGATGATCTGAGAACCTTGCTCGACGCGCACGAACAGACCGGCGCCGATGTCGCGATCGCGCGGAACCCCGACGGCTCGCCGGCGGGGCTCTATGTCGCCAGCGAGCGGTCGCTGGCGCTCATCCCGCACGCGGGCTACATGGATCTGAAGGAACAGTGGCTCCTGAAGGTCGAGAGCTCCGGGATGCGGGCGATCGTGCACGATCTGGCCGGGAGAGGCTCGATTTCGCTCAGGACTCGTGAGGAATTTATTCAGGGTTCGTTTGAGGCGTCGGGCCTTCGCCATCCCGCCAGGGCACGCATCTGGGGGGCGGAATCGTCCAAGCCTGAAACGGGGCGTCGGGGTGTGGTTTCGAAAGAAGCCGAGGTCGCCCAAGACGCGATGGTCATGGATTCGGTGGTCATGCCCGGGGCGAGAATCGAACCCGGGGCCCTGGTTCTTCGTTCAATCGTGATGCCCGGGGCGGTCGTCTCGGGGGGTGATGAACTCGTCGAGACGGTCGCGGCGCCGAAGGGGCGGAGGATCCCCACCGGCGCAGAGGCGGAGTGAGAGCGGGAATGGGCGGAAGACGATGGACACCGCTGACCTTCGGCCTGCTGGGCGCACTGACGCTCCTGGCTGTCCTAGCAGGCTGGCAGGTCTGGGCCGACATCTTCGGTCGCGGGCTCACACGCGATGAGGACTCCCATGTCCTGCTCGCGGTGCCGGTCGCGATCTGGCTCGTGTGGCAGCGTCGGCGCCGTCTGCGGACCTGGCGTCCTGCGCCCAGCTTTGTCGGGCCGTTGATCGTCGTCGCCGGCGTCGCCTTCGAGTTTGTCGGCTTCGCCCAGGCCTTCGACATCTTCCGCCATCTCGGCGCGATCCTGGTGGTCGTCGGAGCGATCGTCACCGTCATCGGTACCGGACCGATCCGGGACATGAAGCCGGCGCTGATCGCGCTGCTCTTTGTCATGCCCGTCCCGGGCCGCTTCCGACAGATGATCGCGATCCCCCTCCAGGAGATCTCGGCCAAGGTCACCGAGTTCGGGCTCGGCATCTTCGGCATGCCGATCGCCCGGACCGGCAACCTCCTGATCATCAACGGGCACGAGGTCGCGATCGCCGAGGCCTGCAACGGCATGCGCATGGTCTCCGCCCTCGCCCTCATCGCCTTCACCTTCGCCTTTTCCGTCCCGATGCGCAACAGCCTCCGGGTGCTCATCCTCGCCCTCAGCCCGGCGATCGCCCTGCTCGTCAACATCATCCGCCTCGTGCCCACCACGCTGATGTACGGCTACGCCGACACCGAGACCGCAGACCTCTTTCACGACCTCAGCGGCTGGGCGGTTCTGCTCGTCGCCCTGGGCATTCTCTGGGGCTTGCTCGGCCTGCTGCGATGGCTTGAGGTCCCGATCACCCCGTACCCCGTCGCCAGACAGAGTTCTTCGCCATGAAGACCGCACGCTACAACCCCGCGCCGATCGTCCTGACCGCCATCGTTCTGGCGGGATTGACTTTCGTGACCCGCGGCGGGGGCATGAACACCGAGTACCTCAACCGCTACTTCGCCGAAGTCGCCGAGCGCGTCGACGAGCTGCCTTACCGCATCGGCCCGTACCTCGGCGTCGATGTCCCAGTCGCCCCCGCGGCGCAGGAGATCCTCCGTCCCAACCGCGTCCTGCAGCGACGCTTCACAAACCCCGCCTCCGGCGAGTCGTTCGACCTCCTCGTGGTTCACTGCATGGATGTCCGCGACATGAACGGGCACTACCCGCCCGTCTGTTACCCCGCCCACGGCTGGATCGAAGAGGGGCGAGCGCCCTTGCCCGTCGCCTCGTCGCTCGGCGAGATCGACGCGCGTTTCTACCACTTCCGGCGCGAGACCGAACACTTCGAGCAGCGACGGATCGACATCCTGGGCTTCTTCATCCTCCCGGGCGAAGAGCACGCCCTCACCGGGTCGGGCCAGGTGATCGACCGGGCCACGCGGTCTCGAACAACAACACGCATGGGCGCGGCCCAATTGCAGATCATCACTGACGCCGGGATGGATCCCGAAACCCGCCGAAAGATATGGGACATGGTCATCGAGACCTGCGACCCCGTGATCCGGCGCGTCAACAAGGGAGTCGGCCATGACGACGCGTGACCAGTACCCGGCGCCCCAGCCGATGATGCTCGACGGCGAGCAGGCCCCGCCGCCAAACCCCATCGAGATCGTCTTCCGCGCTCTGGCCGGCAAGTGGCACTGGGCCATCCTGCTCGGCCTGATCCTCGGCATCGGCGGCTCGTACGCCGGCTACAACGCCATGCAGCCGGAGTTCAGAAGCTCAGGTCGGATCGAGATTGAGCAGGTTCGCCGGGCCAGGCTCTATGACACAGAGGTGACCGACGGCATTCCGGCATTCGAGAGTTTTGTCGGCGGGCAGGTTGCGTTGCTGACATCTCCCAGGATCCGCGACGCGGCTGCAACCGATCCGCAGCTTCTGGAGGCGGGCTGGCCCCGTCCGCCTGTTGGCGTCATTCGGCTCCAGAACCGGCTCGAGGTCGGCTCGCCCCGTCGGTCGCCAATCATCATGGTGAGCGTGAGCGACGAGGACCCGCGTCTTGCGAAAGCCGCAGTCGACGCCGTGCTCCGCGCGTACGAGCGCATCGCCATCGACGGCGCCCAGGCCGAGTTCGCCCAGCGCGACCGCGAGCTGCGCAACATCCGAGACTCCAACCAGCGCGAACGCGACTCTCGCGAGGAGCGCGCCCGCCTGCTTGCCCAGGAAGAGGGCACCGACGACCTGACGCGCCGCCTGCAGCAGCAGGACGCGATGATCGAGCGCCTCGGCAACACCATCTTCGAGATGGAACGGTCGTTCGCCTCGATGGGCATCCCGACCGATATCAACGCCGAGACGGGCCGCATCCCCGCGACCGTGTTGGCCAACATGGACGACCAACTCCGCACCCTCAAGCAGCAGGAGACCGAGCTGCTCAGCCAGCGGACGCAGCTCTCGACCGATTTCGGCCCGCGCCACCGTGAGTTGCGCGACCTCGACCGGCGCATCGCCGGCGTCCGCGCCCGAATGCAGGAGCGCGTCGAGGAGCTCCAGCAGGAGGTCCCCCGCATCGTCGGCGAGCTCGACAAGCTCCGGCGCGAGCTCCAAGCCGCCGTCGAAGAGCGCCGGCGCCTCGGCCAGGTCCAGCTCCGCATCGCCCAGCTCCGCGAGGAAGCCTCGCGCCACCACGAGATCTTCGAGGACGCCCGGCGGCGCCTCGAACAGCTCCGCGTCGAGAGCCAGAATCGAAGGATCGCCCGTATCTCCATCGAGCAGGAGGGTGATGTCCCCCTCGTCCCCGCCAAAGACCGCAGGCTCCCCCTCGCCGTCTTCGGTCTCGGCGCCGGCGGCGGCCTCGGCTTCGCCCTCGTCGGGCTGATCGGCTTCCTCTCGCCCCGCGTCCGCTCGGTGGGAGACCTGCCCAAGCCCGACCCCGAGGTCGGCGTGCTGGGCGCGATCCCGGAGTTCGACGCCTCCGACCCAGACCTGTGCGAGATGGCCGCCTCCAGCGTCCACATGCTCCGCAATCTCCTCGAAGTCAGGGAGCGGGGCGAGTCGGCGTGCAGCGTCTACACCGTCACCAGCGCCACCGCCGCGGAGGGCAAGTCAACCTCCGCCAAGGCGCTCGCCCGCTCCTTTGCGGCTTCGGGTCGGCGCACGCTGCTCGTCGACGCCGACCTCATCGGGCGCCAGCTCACCGCCGAGCGCGACATGCTCGACCGCCCGGGCTTCTCCGAACTCGTCCGCGAGGACCGCGAGATCGAGCCGGCGATGCTGATGAACGACTCGCGCAATCTCTGGCTGCTCGCCTCGGGCTCCGGCCTCGACGCCGACCCCGACCACTTCTCGCCCTCTCGCGTCCGACGCGCCATCGCCCGCCTGCGCGAGCAGTACGACACCATCATCGTCGATACCGGGCCGATC
The DNA here is from genome assembly GCA_050486265.1 of Phycisphaerales bacterium. Lineage (GTDB taxonomy): Bacteria > Planctomycetota > Phycisphaerae > Phycisphaerales > UBA1924 > SLFH01. The sequence continues at coordinate 25,761 of JBJHCY010000001.1, forward strand.
CTCGGCAGCCTCGAAGCCTCCGCCCTCGTCGGCGCCAGCGACGCGGTGCTCGTCGTCGTCGCTCGCGGCAAGGACGCACGCCTCATCAAGGTCGCCGTCGAACGCCTCCGACACCTCGAAGCCCGCTTCATCGGCCTGGTCTTCAACCGCGCCCGCAAGACCGAGATCACGCGCAGCGTCAGCAGCATGTCCAACGGCGTCCGAAGCCGCGTCGGCGGCAGATCGAGGCCGAGCCAGGCGACAGTCGCCTCGCTCGTCGCACCAGAGAACGACGGATGACACTCACCCCCGCACGCCCGGTCTCGATGACCTTCGGCGAGCCCGATCAGGGTGATCGCGGCGTGCGCGGCAAGCTCTGGGGCGCTCGGCCCGTCGGCCTCCACGACCTCGTCTGGGCCTCGACCGGTGTGCGCGTCGTCCGCAACGGGACGCCCGCCCCCGAACAGTCCGGCCCGGTGCTCTACCTCCTGCTCCCGGCGGACACGCTCGTCTGGTTCGACATCGCCAAGGTGCTCAAAAGGCTCCATTGGGACAGCCCGGACCTCGTCCGACTCCGCCTGACGATGACCGACGACTCGTCCTACCGCGAGCGCGTCGTCAGCAACGGGGGCGACCTGCTCAAGGAGATCCGGCGCGAGTACCGCGCCCGCGCCCTCCGCACCGCCCGCGCCTGGGTCACCCCCGACCACCGCATCGCCGAGATCTGGCGCACCGCGCCGAGCGAGGCCGAAGGGCTCAGAAAGCTCCGCGCCGTCTACCGCTCCAAGTCCGGATCGCCCATCGCGATGGAGGGCGAGATCTTCAACGGGCGCGACCCCGAAGGCGTCGACCGCTGGCTGGCCAGAACCCTCCCCAGGTGGTCGCGCCAACGCGCCGTCCTCCCGTCGGTCTACCGATTCTCCGACGGCGTCTGGGCCCACGAATCCGCCGAGATCGACGAGAACGCCCGCGTGATCGGCAACGCGTGGATCGGCGCGGGCGCACGCATCGGCCCGGGCGAGGTGCTCGTCGGCCCCGCCGTCGTCCCCGACCGCGAAGACCCGGGCGCCCCGCCACCGATCCACTGGTCGCTCGTCAAAGCCCCGCACTGGCGCCTGCCGGACCTGGCCAAGGCCGGTCGCGCCCGACGCTTCGGCAAGCGCGCCTTCGATATCGCCTTCAGCGCGGTCGTGCTCGCGGCCACACTGCCCTTCTACCCGCTGTTTATGCTGGCGATCTTCATCGAGGACGGTCGGCCCTTCTTCTTCGCCCACCGGCGCCAGACGCTCGGCGGCAAGTCGTTCCCCTGCCTGAAGTTCCGCACCATGCGCCGCGACGCCGACGAGCTCAAGGCCAAGCTCATGGCCGAGAATGTCTGCGACGGGCCCCAATTCTTCATCCAGAACGACCCGCGCGTGCTCAAGGTCGGCAAGGTGATGCGCAAGCTCCAGATCGACGAATTGCCGCAGTTTCTCAATGTGCTCGCCGGGCACATGAGCGTCGTCGGTCCGCGCCCGAGCCCCGACAGCGAGAACCAGTTCTGCCCCGCGTGGCGCGAGGCGCGCCTGAGCGTCCGCCCGGGCATCACCGGCCTGTGGCAGGTCCGAAGGACGCGCGAGCCGCTGACCGATTTCCAGGAGTGGATCCGATACGACCTCGAGTATGTCCAGCACCAGTCGTGGGGGCGCGACCTCTGGATCATCTGGCAGACCGTCTGGCAGATCCTCGCCAAGATCCTCAAGAAAGATTGACTCGCTCGCAGCGCGAGGGGAACGGGAAAGATGAGAAAGTCCGCAAAGATCAAGCTCGCCGTCCTGCTCGCGGGCGTCGGCGTCGCCGGCGCAGCGACCTTCGCAGCGTACACCGTCCACAACTCGCGCAAGGCCCAGCAGGCCATCGACGCGGGGGCGGAAGGGATGCGCCTGTACGAAGCGGGCGAGTACGAGAGGGCGCTGCCCCATCTGAGCAGGTTCGTCGCCCACCAGCGCGAGGATGTCGACGCGCTGATCGCTCTGGCCGAGTCTCGCCGGCGAGTGCCGCAGCCAAACCTCGGCCACATCCGCTTCGCGACCCGCCTGGCGGGCGAGGCGGTCCTGCTCGAACCGTCGAACATGCGGGCGAGAACCCTCCAGCTCGAGCTTCTGGCAGATTCGGGCATGGTCACCGAACTGATCGACGCCGCGCGCGAGACCCTCCGGCGCGACCCCACCCACCGCAACGCCCACGAACTGCTCGTCGACGGGCTGACCGTCGCCGGACGCCCTCGCGAAGCGCTCGAAGCGGCTCAGGCGTTCGCGCAGCAGTTCCCAGACGAGCTCCAGCCGCGGCTGCGTGTGCTGGTGGCGATGAACGCCTCCGACGCGCCCGAGCCCGAGCTCGAGGCCTATTTCGAATCACTCCGCGAACAGTTCGAGGGCAAGCCCGAGCTAGTGCTCATCGACGCCAGCCGGTTGCAGGCGACGGGACGCTTCGAGGAGGCTGTCGCACGGGTCGACAGCGTCAACCCCGCAGAGTTCGAGACCACCGAGCAGGTCCGCGGGCTCATCCGCCTGCACGACCGGCTCGCGGGGCGCAGGCCCGCCGACGGGCGGAGCCGCCTCCGCCACGCCGAAGCGGCCATCGACCGCGCCATCGAAAGCCTCGACGAACCCGAGGAGATCGCGCTCTTCGGTGTCGTGCGCGCGTGGGGGCTGATCGACAACGAACAGGCCGCACGCCGCCTGGAAACGCTGCTCGAAGGCGCTCCCGAGCGGGCGCCGATCGATGCTGTCGGCTGGGCGGCCTTTATGGTCGCCTCGGGCGACGCCGCCGCCGACCGCTTCCCGCGCGCGCGCGCCGTGCTCGAAGACGCTTCCGGCCAGACCGCGCGAGAATGGAAAGCCCTCGTGAAGGCCGCTGAGCAACTCGGCAGCGGCCGCCCGACCGAGGCCCGAAGAACGCTCGCCTCGATCGAGCCACAGGGCGACAAGCGGGCGCTATCGACGCTCCTGCGCGCGCGGGCCGAGGCGATGCTCGGCGAGCAGTCCGCCGCCATCCGCAGCCTCCAGCAGATCGTCGAGCAGCCCGAGTGGCGGCGCGCGCGCGGACTGCTCGCCTCGATCCACCTCGACCGCGGCGAGTTCAGAGAGGGCGTGAACGCCGTCGCGCTCGACCCCGACCCCGACTCTTGGCCGTCGGGCGTGGCGATGCTCTACGAGGCCCGCATCACCAACGCCGAACGATCCGGCGCGGGGCTCGACGACGCGGAGGGCACCATCGAGTCGCTGCTCGCACTCATGGAAACCAATCCCGACAACCCGGTGCTCATCGGCTGGCTCGCCCGCGCCATGGTGCTCGACGGACAGAACGAAGAGGCGATCGGTTACGCCCGCAAGTTGCTGGAGACCAACGCCGATGCCGGGGTCCTGCTGACCGTCGCGCGCAGGCTCGGCCCGGTCGATGACAGCCTTGCCCAGCGGATCTCGGCGGCGGCGATCGAGCGTGCCCCCGGCGACGCACGCTCGCTGCTCAGGGCCGCGTTGACCGAGGCCGCCTTCGGCCGCGTTGAGCTGGGCGAGTCCATGCTCCGCACGGCGCTCCAGCAGGCCGAAGGGCGCTCCCGGATCGACTTCGAAGTCGCGATGGGGGCGTTCCTCGATCAGACTGGCGATCAACGCGCGCCGCAGTATTGGTTCGAGCTCGCCGAACGCCGTCAGGACGAGCCCGCCGTCATCCTCCAGGCGCTCGAGTCTTCCTCGGTCTGGGCGGAGCCGGCACGCACCGAGCCGCTGATCCAACGCCTCCGCGACGCCTCGGGCGAGGGTGCGGTCACATGGCGGATCTTCGACGCGAGGCGCAGGCTCGCGGCCTCGCCTTCGGCCAGCGACCTCAACCAGATCATCCTCTCGCTCTCGTCGGTGCTTCGCAACGACCCCGCGAACACCCGCGCCCTCGCGCTGACCGCCGAGGCCCACGAGCGGGCCGGCAACACCGACGCCGCCATCAACACCGTCCGAAACGCGGTGACCGCGGGCGCGCCGGGAGAAGCACGCGTCACGCTCATCGAACTGCTCCTCAGGGCCGGGCGTCTGGAAGAGGCCGACAGGGAACTCGTGCTCCTCGGCGAGGTCGCACGCGCCGACAGAGGCTTCCTCTCAAGGCGGGCGGAGATCTACGAGAGCCGCGGCATGCTCCAGGAGGCCCTCCAAGACCGCCGACGCCTCGCCAGATCCGGCGAGCCCGCCGACATGATCGCCCTCGCTCTCGCCCAGGCCCGCGTCGGAGACTCCCAGGGCGTGCTCAGCACGGTCGACGCGATCCAGCGCGAGGGGCAGGTCGACGAGTCCCTCGTCCCGCTCGTCGCAAGACTCCTCTCCGAGAGCGGACGCGAGGCCGACGCGATCGCGCTCCTGGAAACCATCGAGGGCGGCAGCGGCGAACTCGCACGCGCCCGGTTCCTCGCCGCCGGCGGCAGATTCCAAGACGCCGCCGACCTCGCAGGACAGGTCGCCGACCGCGAGCCCGGGAACACCCAGGCTTGGCTGCTGCTCGTCCGTTCGAGTGTCGCGGCGACCCGTTTCGACGACGCCCTACGCCACACCGAACGCGCTGCAGAACGACACCCCGACCACGCCGAGTTCGCCCGTATCGTCACCATCCTGCGCGGGGCCGAGACCGCCGAGCCGAGCGTCGCCAGCCTCGCCCGCCTCGCCGTCGCCTCGCCCCTCTTCGTCGGGGGCGAGGGCTCACCCGAGGCCGACGGCCTCACCCGCCTGGCGGCAGAGGCGATCAGGCGATCAGCAGGACTCGACTCGTTCATCGCCGATCTCCGAGGATTCGCCCGCCAGAACCAGCGCTTCTACGCCGCGTGGCGCCTGCTCTTCGAGGCCCTCGGCGAGGCAGGCCGGTTCGACGAAGCCATCGAGCTCGCCCGCGAGGCCGAACGCTGGATGCCCTACGACTTCCGCCCCTCCCGCGACCTCGCGCGCTTCGCCAGGGCGACGGGCCGGGGAGAAGAAGCCCTCGCAGCCGCCGACCGCTGGCAACGCCGGGGCGGCAACGCCTTCGAGATCGCCGTCTTCTCCTCCGTGCTCGACCTGCAGCGAGGCGCCGGACGCAACGCCTTGGACCGCTTGACTCCCTACGCAGAGCAGATCCGCCAGAGCAACAGCGCTGAGGCCCTCGGCGTCTACGCCTCCGCCCTGGCCGCCACCGGCGACCTCCAGGCCGCCGGCGCGATCATCTGGCCGCGCGTCGAGCGAGACAGCAACTGGTTCCCCGTCGCCGTCGGTGTCGGCGAGGCCATCGACCCCGCGCGGGCCGAAGCCCGACGCACATGGCTCACACGCCTGATCGGCTTTGTCGGCGAAGATCCTGACAAGCTCGGCCCCATCATGGGCTATGCCTATCAAACCGCGATCAACACCGGCGACACCGCCGACATCGAGGCGGCCGAAACCCTCGCCCGGCGCAATAACGCCGCAGCGCCCGGCCGCCCGGGGCCGATGCTCGTCCTCGCCGGCCTCGCCGAGCAGCGCGAGGACGCCGCCGACGCCGAGATGTGGTATCGCGAGCTCCTCCGCCTGGAGCCGGAGAACCCCGTCGCCCTCAACAACCTCGCTTATGTCCTGGTCCGCCAGCCCGACCGAGCCGCCGACGCCCTCCCCCTCGCCCAGCGGGCCGACCAGAACGCGACCGAGCGGGGCTTCCCCCCCCAGGTCCTCGCCTCGATCCGCCACACCCACGGCCTCGCCCTCCTCCGAACCGGCGACCCGGCCAAAGCCCGAGAGGTGCTCGAATCAGGCTTGCGTCAAAACGACTCGATGCCGGACCTGCTGCTGGCGCTCGCCGAGACCATGATTGAGCTCGAAGCGCCAGAGGAAACAGAGCGATTGCTCGACAGTCTGGACACTTTCCCCAATCTCACACCCGCCCAATCATCCCAGCTTCGCAGGCTGAGGGAACGCGCGCAATCCGGTTGAAACACGAACACTTTGCTGCAGGCTCGGTGTTGTCGCAGGGTTCGCGGCCAATAAAAACTGTTGCGACGGGCTCTGATTCACCGATCACCCGATAATTCTGCCGAACATTTTGTTTGCGTCGGTCCCGGACGCGGTTATACTTGACCCCAGAGAGGGCGTGGTGGTGTGTAAACCACGCTCCCGGAATAGGGGCTCAAGCAATGCCTGCTGCATCAGACTTCTACAGAACTTCAATCTTGGCTGGCTCGGTGTTCGGCCTGCTGACTGCTACGGCAGCGTCGGCGGCACCGATCTCGCCCGTTGCCCCTGAGATTCATTCTGACGAGTTCGGGTTCGGGGCCGTGGTCACTGAGTTGGTCCGCGCGCCCCACACCATCGACTTGGCCCATTCGAGCGGCGGTCCGGGGGTTGGTATACCCGTCGGGCAGCCGTACTACTCGCGCTTCGGCGGCAGGAACACCAATCCGCCCATCGAACAGCTGAGGTTCGGGTTCGACCTGACAGGATCGGTCGCGCCTATCGCCGACGGGAACGCGTCGAGCTATCCCGCCATCGGGCGATCTCCGGCCCTCGATCATGGAGATCGGCTCAACCCCATCGTCGCGATCCCGCTGCCTTCTGGCGGGCTGCTGGCGCTCCTCGGCCTCGGCTTGATCGGGGTCCGCCGGAACAGATCTGTTCCCTGAGTTTTTCCCCAGCCTCCGAGAGGGGTGTCCCCTCTCGGACTCGGCTTGTGCACGGACGCGAGCCAAAACTTATCGGGCACGGAAGCAGAGAGTGAGTTCGCCTTGGGAGAGGCGACAGCAAGTTTCAGGAACGCCGCGACCTCTCCTCGCGGCAAGAACACGAACGGGAGGATTTGATATGAAGACCACATGGATTACCGCGGCTGCAACCGCCGCCGTCGTCGCCAGCAGTTCGCTGGCCGCGACGATCGTCGATATTCGGCGCGTTGGCGGATACCACGAAAGCCGAATCCCCGGCACCAACGACACCATCGGCGGCGGCGAGTTCACCGTCACCGGCAACGGCGCAGGCATCCGGGGACTCGCTTCTGATACCGCGAGGCCGAATTCGTTCCAGACCTTCTGCCTCGAACTGGACCAGTTCCTCGGCAGCAGTCCGCGCGACTACGCCGTCCAGATCAACACCACCATCATCACCGGTTCGCCCGGTGTGACCTTTGTCTCGCAGGGCACGGCGTGGCTGTACAACCAGTTCCGCTCGGGCAACCTCACAGGCTACGACTACACCGTCGGCGCCGGTCGCGCCTCGGCGGCCAGTTCGCTGCAGCTGGCGATCTGGTATCTCCAGGGCCAGTTCGACGACCCCGCGGTCTGGGGCGGCAGCAACGCGACCCGCAACCAGCTCCTCTGGGACGAGTTCGACGGACCCAACGCCGCCGCTCGGGCCTTCGTCACGCTGGCGCAGAACAATGTCGCCAGCGCGTTCGATCCCTACACCGGCAACCGCGTCCGAGCCCTCAATGTCGGGCCGACCCCCAACGGCGGCAACTGGCAGAACCAGGACCTCCTGACCCTCATCCCGCTGCCCTCCGGCGGCGGGCTCGCGGCGGCCGGCCTGCTCGGCCTCGTCGCCCTCCGCAGGCGTCGCGCCTGAGCGCGAGCCTCAATTTGAACCGCACCCGCCCGGGCCGCACGGCCCGGGCGTTTTCTTTGCCCGTTCCGCCAGCGCGGCCTTCGTGGGAATCAAGTCCGAGAACAGCTTCGATCGCGGTTATCGGGCAGCATACGCCCGGTCTTTGCAGGTTCTTCCGACTCCACTCTGGCTTCCGGGTCCGCCCTGTCACTACACTCGGCCCAAACCGCACAGACCACATGCGGTGATTTGTGCGGAGGACGGCGGCAGCCGGAGTTCACGGAGATGTTTCCGTGGTCGGAGGCCACCGAACCCGGAGACGCCCTGTCACGAGCAGGGCACGGAATGGGAGAGTTGATATGAAGTTTTCATGGTTGATGGCCGCTGCGGCAGGCGCTGCGGTCTGCACGAGTGCACTGGGCGTCTCCATCGCCCGGATCGAGCGCCCCACTGGCTACGGCGCCAACGCGTCGAACGATACCTTCGGCGGTGAGTTCACCGTCATCCCGCAGTCCGGCACCGGTGTCGGCAAGACGGGCATGTTCTCAGATCGTGCGGCCAATTCGTTCCAGACTTTCTGCCTCGAGTTGAACCAGACCGTGACGCCTGGCCAGAACTACGAGGTTCGGGTCAACACCGAAATCATCACCGGCGCGCCGGGGCTCAACACCGTCGCGGATGAGACCGCGTGGCTCTACACCCAGTTCCGTCGCGGCACGCTCTCTGGGTATGATTACAGCACCGGCCCGCTGAGCAGCCGTGGCGAGCACGCCAACTCGCTCCAGCTCGCGATCTGGTTCTTTCAGGACCAGCTCGCGCCCGCTTCCAGTCGTTTCAATGCCTTCATGAACGATGCGCTCGCGCAGCAGTGGGCCTCCGAGGCTCAGAACTCGGGCTTTGTCAACCGCAATGTCCGGGCGCTGAATGTCGGCGATATCGGAGCCGACCCGCAGAACTGGGCGCGTCAGGACATGCTGACCCTCATCCCGCTGCCCACCGGCGGCGGGCTCGCCGCGGCCGGCCTCTTCGGCCTCGCCGCGATCCGTCGTCGTCGCGCTTGATCTCGACACGACGGCGTCGGTCCTGAAACCTCAAACAGCCGCCCGGCCCAGGCCGGGCGGTTGTTTTATGCGCCCGAGAACTGTCGGACCGAAAACAGCGCAGAGCGCCAGAGCGTCCGCCCACCGCGAGACGAAGCCGCGTCCGCCAGCAATCCGGCGGGGCGACACTCATCGCTGCGCGAACACGGCTGCTGCCGAGTTGCTGATAACAAACCAACAAGGTTCGAGAACCAATGTCAGTGCTGAGTTATCTCCGCTTATGGGATGCGGCGAGCCGCATTGTTCATTGGATCTCGTCCTTGTTGCAACCAAACGCTGGACACAGCGGATCAGTTGGCGCACACTAACGCAAGCACGCAAGAGGATTGCAAGAACGAGAGGGCCGGTAGCAGGGCGTCGGAGTCGTCGCCCGGGCTGCCGGAAGCGTCACGCAGAGAGGCGTGACAAGCAACGCAGGAGAGAAGAGATGAAAAATGCATGGATTGTCGCCGCAGCCGCGACCGCAGCCGTCTCCACAAGTTCGCTCGCGAACTCGATCATCCAGGTCAACCGTGCGACCGGTTACCATATGGATGTGATTGTTCCCGGCACCGGCGGCGGCGAGTTCACAGTCAGTCGCGTCTCGGGCGCCGGCATCGGCGAGACCGGCCTTGCCTCCGACCGCGCCGCCAACTCGTTCCAGACTTTCTGTGTCGAGCTCGGGCAGTCCATCGGCAACGGACAGTTCCGCGGCCAGATCAACACCGAGGTGCTCACCGGCGCGCCGGGTTTCAACACAATCATGGACACCACAGCCTGGCTGTATGTCCAGTTCCGCCGAGGCGGGCTCGCTTCCATCGGCTACGACTACGACCCCAACGCCACCCGCGTCGAGTCCTCCGCCGCCCTCCAGCTCGCCATCTGGCGCCTCCAGGGTCAGTTCGGCGAGCCCGGCCAGAGCGGCACCCGAAACAACAACCTCATCAATGAACTGAACAACAACCAGCTCGCGCAGGACTTCATCGCAGCCGCGAGCGCCGCCGTCTCCAGCGGCTGGACGAACTCCAGCGTCCGCGTCCTCAATGTCGGCAGCGTCGGTGGCGCCGACTGGGACAACCAGGACCTGCTGACGCTGATCCCGCTCCCGACTGGCGGCGGCCTCGCCGCGGCCGGCCTCATGGGCCTCGTCGCCCTCCGCAGGCGTCGGGCGTAAACCGCAGCCCTCCCGTTCCCCGGCGGAACGCCGCTGGAGTAGACAAGACAGCCGCCCGGGCCCTTGCAGGTCCGGGCGGTGTCTTTTTGCGATCGGGGAAGGGCGCGGGGCGCTGGGAGTTGGGCGCTGTGGTTGCTTCGGCCTGCGGCCGAGGCTGGGTTCAGATCGCTCCCGCGGCAGCGCTACGCAAAGCCGCGGCCGAAGGCCGCTCCCATCCCAGCGCCCTGCGCCCCGCTCCCAGCGCCCCGGCGGCTACGCTGACGCCCCGTACTGCTGCTCGTAGTACGCGAGATACTCGCCGCTCTTGACCCTCTTCCACCAGTCCTGATTGTCGCGGTACCACGCGATCGTCTCGACGAGCGCCTCGGGCCACGCCGAGCGGGTGGGCTTCCAGCCGAGCTCCTGCTCGATGCGGGACGCGTCGATCGCGTAGCGCCGGTCGTGCCCGGGCCGGTCCTGCACGAACTCGATCATCTCCTCGCCGTGCCCCATGATCGACAGGATCGAGTGCGTCAGGTCGAGGTTCGAGCGTTCGTTGTCGCCCCCGATGTTGTACACCCGGCCGGACTGTCCGCGGTCGAACGCCGCGAGGATCGCCTCGCAGTGGTCGTCGACATGGAGCCAGTCGCGGACATTCTTCCCGTCGCCGTAGAGCGGCACCTTCTTGCCCTGCAGCAGGTTGGTGACAAACAGCGGGATCACCTTCTCGGGGAACTGGTACGGCCCGAAGTTGTTCGAGCAGCGCGTCACCACGATGTCCATGTTGAAGGTGTGGTGGTAGGCGAGGCTCAGCAGATCGCCCGCGGCTTTGCTCGCCGCGTACGGGCTGCTGGGCTTGATCTGGCTGGTTTCGGTGAAGCGGACCTCGGGGTTCTCCAGAGGCAGCGAGCCGTAGACCTCGTCGGTCGACACATACACGAAGCGTCCGACGCCTTTGCCGCCCTTGGCCCGCCTCGCGGCGTCCAGCAGCACCTGCGTCCCCTGCACATTCGTGCTGATGAACGGCCCGGAGTCCATAATCGAGCGGTCGACATGGCTCTCTGCGGCCATGTGAATCACGCCGTCGGCCTCCTCCATCAGCGGGGCGAGCGCGTCGGGGTCGCGGATGTCGCCTTTGACAAACCTGTACCTGTCGTCGCCCTCCAGGCCCGCGAGATTTTCGAGGTTTCCCGAGTAGGTGAGCACATCGAAGTTGATCACGCGCAGGTCGGGCCGGTTGGCCAGCACGAAGCGGACGAAGTTGGCGCCGATGAACCCCGCGCCCCCGGTAACCAGCAATGTCTTGGCCATGGCTCTGTGCTTCCTCTCGCGTCGTGGGGCGTTCGTGACGGCCCCGAATGCACTCTGTTCTCAGTCGATCGTCAGGCGCCGCACAACATCGGCCAGCGCAAGATGCCAGGGCGTCAGCGGCCCGAGCAAGCTCTCGGTCGGCGCGATGTCCAGCACGCTGTTGGCCGGGCGCTCCGCCGGCCTCGGAAACTCCTCGCTCGTGCAGGGCTCGACTGCGCACGCCGAGCCGACCAGGGAGACGATCTCACGCGCAAACTCGAACCAGGTGCACGCCCCGGCGTCGGTCGCGTGCCACACGCCCCGCGCCCCGGTCATCGCAAGGGCGAGGCTCGAACGGGCGAGGTGCTCGGCGGAAGTGGGGCGGCCCCGCTGGTCGTTCACCACACGGAGCGTCTCCCGCTCGCCCGCGAGTTTCGCGATCGTGCGCACGAAGTTCTTGCCCCAAGGGGCGTAGACCCAGCTCGTACGGATCACAACCGCGTCGCAGCCTGTCGCGGCGATGCCGCGCTCGCCATCGAGTTTCGATCTGCCGTAGGCGTTGATCGGCTCCGGCTCGAGGTCGACCGGGATCGGCCCGGGATGCTTGCCGTCGAAGATGTAGTCTGTCGAGTAATGGACCAGCGTCGCGCCCGCGTCGTCGCAGCGCTCTGCGATGCGCCGTACCGAGGCGCCGTTGGCTTGTGAAGCGCCCTCGGGGTCGGCCTCGGCGCCGTCGACATCCGTCCACGCCGACGCGTTGACGACAAGATCGAACCCGTCGAAGTCGATCGCATCGATCGTCGCAGGATCGAGCAGGTCGAACTCCGGCCTCGCCAGCGCCCGGTGCTCGATCCCGTGCGAGGCCAGAAGCCCGCGCCACGCACGCCCGACCATCCCCGTCGCGCCGAGCACCAGCACACGCGAGGGCGCACGGTTGTCGGCCGGGGCGGGGCTCATCGGTGCTCAACACCCCACGGGAACCGCTCGATCGCGTCGAACGCGAGGCGTTCCTCGTCGGGGTTCTTCGGGTCGAAGGCCTTGGTCACATAGTACAAGAGCCCCGCCGGCACATGCCCGACCGTCGAAGCGCCGTGCCACAGCGTCGGCGGGATGATCGCGATGCCCGGGTTCTTCTCCCCGCTCACGACCGTCCAGCTCACGCCGCGATCGCGGCAGGCCACACCGATCCGCAAATGCCCGTGCAGGCAGAGCCAGAAATCCGTCTGCAGTTTGTGCCGGTGCCACGCCTTGATCACGCCGGGATACTGCACCGAGAAGTTCACCTGCCCCTCGGGGCCCATCACGCCCTGGAGCAGATTCATCAGCGACCAACCGCGATCGTCGGTGTAGTACGACGCGGGGACCCAGCGCGGCTCGGCCGCGTCGATCGCCTCCGCATACGCGTCCGCGACAGATCCTGAAAACTTCGGGATCCCGATCGGCGCTGTCCCGCCCCCAGTCCTTGCCGGTGCGTGTGTCGTGCTCATCGTGGTTTACTCGCTGCTTGCGGTAAAGAGCGGCGCCATCGGCCGGGGCTGGCCGTCGACCAGGTTCGCCCCCCCCTGCTCGACCAGCTTCGTCGCGTGGAACAGGCTCTCGAAGGTGCCCGCGTCCGTCCACCACCCGTCGAGCACCTCGTAGGTCAGATCGCCACGACGCAGATACTCGTTGTTCACATCCGTGATCTCAAGCTCGCCCCGCTTGCTCGGCTTGAGCGTCTTGCAGATCTCGAACACATCGGGGTCGTAAAAGTAGATCCCCGTCACGGCGTAGTTGCTCGGCGCGTTCTCCGGCTTCTCAAGAATCTCGACGATCGGCGCCCCCGGCCCCTCGCCGTCGAAACGCACCACGCCGAAACGCTCGGGATCGTGCACCTCCTTCAGCAGGAGCTTGGCGCCCGACCGCTGCGTGAAGAAGTCGCCCGCGGCTTTCTTGATGTTCTTCTCGATGATGTTGTCGCCCAGCACGACGCAGATCTTGTCGCCGTCGGCGAAGTCTTCGGCGAGCTTCAGCGCCTCGGCGATGCCGCCCTCGCCCTCCTGGTACGCGTACTCAAGATGACGCACACCGAGCTGCTTGCCGTTCTTGAGCAGGTGCAGGAAGTCGCCCGCGTGATCGCCCCCGGTCACCACGATGATCTCGTCGATCCCCGCGTTGATCATGCACTGGATCGGGTAGTAGATCATCGGCTTGTCGTACACCGGAAGCAGGTGCTTGTTGGTCACCAGCGTCAGGGGACGCAGCCTCGAACCAAGCCCGCCCGCCAGAATCACACCCTTCATCGCAGACCTCCCGTCTCGTGAGCCGCGCCATCCAGCGCGGCGATGCAGAGGATGATATCGGGTCGCCGGGCCCGCCCCGCCCGTCCGATCCGCCGACGATCGCGCTGAATCTGTCCCCGAAACCGATCCCGCGCGAGCGAAACGCCGCCGCGCTCAGGCTGGCCCGCCTAAAGCAGGGATCGGAGCATGATCGTCCGCCCCTGGATCGTCCGCCCGCGACCCGCGATCGCCTCTTCCATGAACGGTCCGGGCAGCTCACCCGGCTCGATCGGGTGGAACCCGAAGCGGGCGAAAAACCCCGGCACCTTGGTCAGCAGGACGATCTCGTCCACTTCCAGCGTCCGGGCCACATCCAGCAGAAAGACCATCACCGACCGCCCCGCCCCCGTCCCCTTGGCCATCGGCTCGACCGCCACCGACCGGATCTCCGCAAGGCTCGGGCTGAACACCGCCAGCGCCCCGCACGCCACCGGCCCGTACCCCGGACGCTCGGCAAGCACAAACTCGCCCGCGTTCACCTTGATCTCTTCCACCGTCCGGCGCAGCGTCAGACCCTCGTCCGCCCACGCGTTGACAAGGCGGCAGATCGCCGCGGCGTCCGCCGGGCGGGCCGTGCGCACTGTCGCCTGCGGGGGGGCTCCCTCGTTCATCGGCTTCGTCTCGACCTCCGTCGGAACAACAACCCGTGATCGTGCGGCCAGCGATCCCATGCCTCAGGCCTCCGATCCCGATTCCTCTCGCGCTCGGCCCAGCGCTTCCTTGGCCCGCGACAACGCCTCTTTCACACGCTCCGGCGAACTCCCCCCCAGCGCCACGCGCCGGCCCACCGACGCCTCCAGCGTCAGCCTCGGACGCACCGCCTCCAGCTTCCCTTCCAGCGCCGGGCAGATGCGCACAAGCTCGGCGTCGCCCAGCTCCTCGAGCGCCACACCGCGATCGATCGCCGCACGCACCGCACGCCCGACCTGCTCGTGCGCCTCACGGAACGCCACGCCCAGCGACACAAGCTCATCGGCAAGATCCGTCGCGTTGGAGTAGCCCTGCGCCGCCGCAGTTCGGCAGCGATCCTCCACGAACGACACGCCGTCGAGCACCCGCGACGCCACACGCAGCACCAGCGAAAGCTCGTCGAGCGTTTCGAACACTGCCCGCTTGTCTTCCTGCAGATCCTTGTTGTACGCCAGCGGCAAGCCCTTCAGCACCGCCGCGAAGCCCGCCTGACGCCCGATCAAGAGCCCCGCCTTCGCCCGCATCAGCTCCAGCGCATCGGGGTTCTTCTTCTGCGGCATCAGGCTCGACCCGCTCGTCATCGAGTCGGTCAGCGTCACAAACCCGAACTCCCCCGAGCAGAACGAGATCAGCTCCTCGGCCAGCTTGGAGAGATGGATCGCGCACGCCGCGGACGCGTTGATCGTTTCGAGCACAAAGTCCCGGTCCGCCACGGCATCGAGACTGTTCAGGCACGGGCCGTCGAAGCCGAGCTCGGCCGCCAGCGCCTCGCGGTCGATCGCAAAGCCCGTCCCCGCCAGCGCCCCGCAGCCCAGCGGGCACCAGTTCGCCCTCGCCCGGGCGTCGGCGAGGCGTTCGGCGTCGCGTTCGAGCATCTCGAAGTACGCCAGCGCCCAGTGCGCCGCCAGCACGGGCTGCGCCCGCTGCAGGTGCGTGTAGCCGGGCAGGATCACCGTCTCGTGGCGCTCCCCCAAAGCGATCAGCGACGCCTGCGCCGCGCGGACCTCGGCGATCCGGCCGTCGATCGCCCCGCGGACCCACAGGCGAAGATCGGTCGCCACCTGATCGTTGCGGCTGCGCCCCGTGTGGAGCTTCTTGCCCAAGGGGCCGGCGACCGCCGTCAGCCGCTGCTCGACCCAGGTGTGCACATCCTCCGCGCCGGACTCAACCGGCGGGGCCCTCAGCGAACGGGCCTCATCGAGCACCATCGCCAGCCCCTCCCGCACGCGATGTCCCTCGTCGGCGGTGAGGATCCCCGCCTTCTCGATCGCGCGCGACCACGCGAACGACCCGGCGATGTCTTCCTCAACCAGGCGCCAGTCCACCGGCAGCGAGTCGTTGACGGCCCGGAAGAGCGGGTCCGGCCCGCCCTCGAACCGCCCGCCCCACATCGCCCCGCCTCCCGCGGCGTCGGAAGTGGGGGGGGTGGGGGGCTGCGAGCCCTCGGCGCCGCCTTCAGGTGGTTGTCCGCCCGGAGCGCCCATCAGAGGTTGATCCCCGGCTTGTCGAGCTTCTCGGCCTTCTGCTGCGCGTACGCGCGGATCCGCTCGGGCAGCGACAGCAGCCGGATGAACCCCTCCGCGTGCGACTGGTCGTACACCTCGTCGGGGCCGAAGGTCGCGTAGTCCTCGCTGTACAGCGCGTGCGGGCTCCTGCGCCGGATCGGCGTCGCGTGCCCCTTGAACAGACGCACCACAACCTCGCCAGTGAGCGGCTCGGCCAGCGTCTCGGACTGGGCCATCAGCGCAGCACGCAGCGGCGTGAACCAGCGACCCTCGTACACCAGCCTCGCAAACTCCAGCGCCGAACGCTCCTTGGCCCTGAACGCCTCGCGGTCGAGCACCATCTCTTCCAGCGACGAGAGCGCCTCTTTGATCACCGTGCCGCCCGGCGTCTCGTAGAGACCCCGCGACTTCATGCCCACCACGCGGTTCTCGATGATGTCAACGCGCCCGACCCCGTGCGGGCCGGCCAGCGCGTTGAGCTTCTCGACGAGTTTTTCGCCGGGCATCCGCTCGCCGTCGAGGGCGACGGGGCGCCCGTGCTCGAACGACAGGCTGACATCCAGAGGCTCGTCGGGCGTCTCGGCGATCGGCGAGGTCAGCATCCACGCGTCCTCGGGCGGCGCGTTCCACGGGTCCTCAATCGCCCCGCCCTCGTGGCTGATGTGCCACAGGTTCCGGTCGCGGCTGTAGATCTTCTCCGCCGACGCCGTCACCGGGATCCCGCGCTCACGCACATACTCAAGCAGGTCCTCGCGGCTCTTGAACTTCCAATTCTTCTGGCGCCACGGCGCGATTACCTCGAGATCCGGCGCCAGGGCGCTGAAGCACGAATCGAAACGCACCTGGTCGTTGCCCTTGCCCGTGCACCCGTGGGCGACCGCGTCGCACCCGTGCTTGCGGGCCGCCTCGACCTGCGCCTTGGCGATCACCGGACGCGCCATCGCCGTGCCGAGCAGGTACCGCCCCTCGTACACCGCCCCGGCGATCAGCGTCGGGAAGACATACTCCTCGATGAACTCGCGCTTCAGGTCGGCGACCTCGCAGGCGACGGCGCCGCTCTTGAGCGCCTTCTCCTCGATGCCCACAAGCTCCTCGTCCCCCTGCCCCACATCGGCGACGAAGGCGACCACCTCGCAGTCGTAGGTCTCCCTCAGCCAGGTCAGGATCGCGGAGGTGTCAAGCCCGCCCGAATACGCCAAAGCAACGCGGTTCGCCATGGTCAGTCGCTCTCTCCCAACAAGTTCAGCAGCAGCGCGTTCTGCGCGTGCATGCGGTTTTCGGCCTGGTCGTACACGACCGATCGAGCGCTGTCGATCACGCTGTCGGTCACCTCGACCCCTCGCTTGGCGGGCAGGCAGTGCATGAACAGGGCGTCCGGGCCCGCCGTCGCCATCAGCGCATTGTTCACCTGATACGCGCGGAACGCTTCGAGCCTCTTGCCAGCCTCGTCGGCCTGCCCCATCGAGACCCACGCGTCGGTATACACCGCGTCGCTCCCCGCAAGCGCCCCGATGTCGTTCGTGATGCGCAGCGATGCCCCGCTCGCCCCGGCCCGCTCCCCCGAGACCCGGGCCATCTCCGGCGTCGGCTCGTACCCCGGCGGCGTCACCACCACCAGATGCACCCCCATAATCGAGCTCGCCAGCATCAGCGAATGACAGACATTGTTCCCGTCGCCGACATACGCCAGCTTCTTCCCCTCAAGCGAGCCCAGCCGCTCGCGCAGCGTCAGCATGTCCGCCAACGCCTGGCACGGGTGGCTCAGCTCGCTCAGCGCGTTGACCACCGGCTTGGACGAATACTCCGCCAGTTCCTCCAGCGTGCCGTGCTCGAACACGCGGGCGATCACCACATCGCTCCAGCGTTCCAGGTTCTTGGCGTAGTCCCTGATCGCCTCGCGCTCGCCGATCAGGCTGTGGATGTGTTCCAGATAGACCGCGTGCCCGCCCAGGCGGGCGAAGCCGACCTCGAAGCTCACCCGCGTCCGCAGCGAGGGCTTCTCGAACAGCAGCACACCGACCTTGCCCACGAGCGCCGAGCGGTACGAGGCCGGCTCGGCCTTGATCGCCGAGGCCAGATCGAGCACGCCCGCGATCTCCTCCCGCGTCCAAGCCGCGAGCGTCAGCAGATCACGGCCCAATAGCGACGGCGTCAGCCCGCTCACGATCCCACCTCCGACTTCTTCACCCCAGCGCCCGGCGCCCCGCGCCCCGGGCCCCGATCCACAACCCTCGTCCCAACCCGCTCCCCCGAGGCCAGCCCCTCAAGCGCCCCCGGATCATCGAACGACGCGATCAGCACCGGCACGCCCAGATCCCGCGCCGTCTCCAGCGCCCCGCGCACCTTCGGCACCATGCCACCCTCGATCACCCCGGCCCGGATCAGCCGCTCGATCTCCGCCCCGTCAAGCTCGCCGAGCGTCGTCCCCGCCTCGCCCCGCACGCCCGGCACATCGGTGAGGAAGACCACGCCCGTCGCCCCCGCGACCCGCGCCACGCCCGACGCCGCGTCGTCGGCGTTGATGTTGACAAGCTCCCCGTCCGGAGCCGCTCCGATCGAGCTGAACACCGGCAGGTACCCCGCCCCCAGCAGCGTCCCGATCAGCGAGCCCTCGCCGCCCGGCCCTTCGCCCGAAACGATCTCGCCCACCCGCCCCGCGTCGGGCCCGTACTTCGTTGTCACCTCGCAGCGGAGCGCCCCGCCCGAAGAGAGCATCAGCCCGACCGCCGGCACACCCGCCGCGACCATCGCGCCGACCAGCCCCGCGTTAACCTTGCCCGCCAGCACGCCGGCGATCTCGCGCATCTGCTCTGGGGGCGTCAGCCGGATGCCGTCGCGCTTGACCGTCGGCATGCCGAGGCGCTCAAGATGGCGCGCGATCGCCTCGCCCCCGCCGTGCACCACGATCACGCCCGAGCCGTCACGCCGGGCAGTCAGCGCCAAGTGCAGCGACCCCAGCGCGCGCCAGAGCTCGGCGCGTGCCTCGGGCCGCTCGACCCCGAGCCCGCCGAGCTTCACCACCAGCACTACTCCGGGCCGTCCGCGGCGCTCGCCCATCAGAGCACCTCCAGACCGTGCGTTTCCGGAAGCCCGAACGACACATTCATGCACTGCACCGCCTGCCCCGCGGCGCCCTTCACCAGGTTGTCGATCGCGCTGGACACCACCAGGTGCCCTTCGCCGTCGTCGACAAGCCCGATATCGCAGCAGTTCGTCCCGCGTACATCAACAGTCTTGGGCCAGCGCCCCTCGGGCAGCAGACGCACGAACCGTTCCGCCCCGTACCTATCTTGGTAAAGCCCGCGCACCCGTGCCGCGTCCCACCCCTCGGCGAGCTCGGCATGGATCGTGCTCACGATCCCACGGTCCAGCGGCGCAAGGTGGGGGGTGAACCGCACCGCAACACCGGCGTGATGCCCGATCTCCGGCTGGTGCCGGTGGCGCAGCGCCCCGTACGACTCCAGCCCGACCTCGCAGAAGAGATTGCCAAGCTTCGGGCTCCGCCCCGCCCCGCTGACCCCGCTGATCGAGCTGACCACCGGCTTCGTCCCCGCCTTGAGCGCCCCGGCCTCGACCAGCGGCCGCAACGGCAGAATCGCCGAGGTCGGGTAGCACCCCGGCACCGCCACCAGCGCCGCCCCCTTCAGCCGCTCGCGCGCCAGCTCCACCAGCCCGTACACCGCGCCGTCGAGGAGCTCTGGGTGCGCGTGCTCGAACCCGTAGTGCTTCGGGTACAGCCCCGCGTCCGGAAGCCGGTACGCCGCGGAAAGGTCAAACACCCGAATCCCGCGATCCAACAGCGCCTTGGCCAGCTCCACGCTCGCCTCGTGCGGCGTCGCCAGAAACGCCGCCTCTGGCCCCAACGCCGCGATCGCGTCGGGCGCCGCGGGCTCCACAGGCAAGTCGAGTCGCTCGCGGAAGCGCCCGAACAGCTCGCCCATCGTCGACGCGTCATCGGCCCGACGCGCCGAGCCGAACAGACCGACCACCGACGCGCCCGGGTGATGCATCAGCAGGCGGCAGACCTCCGCGCCGGTGTACCCGGCGGCTCCGATGACCACGCAGCGCAGCGTCACGCCTCGTGCTCCTCCTGCCGAAGCTCGCGGATGTCCTCGTCGCCGTTCTCCGTCTCGACCGGCGGCCCACCGTCGGGCCCGGCCATCTCAGAGAGCACCCGAAGCCGGTCGCGCAGGCACATCGCAGAGCTCTGGTCACGCATCGCGATGAAGATCGTGTCGTCGCCCGCAAGCGTGCCGAACACCCCGTCCAGCGGCGTCCGGTCCAGCTCCAGCCCGACAATCTGCGCATGCCCCGGGCCCGTCCGCAGGATCACCAGAGTCCCCGCACACTCGATCCGCGTCACGAACCCCTTCAGCACACTCCTCAGCATCGGCCGGTCGTTGAACGCCTTCGGCGCATGCTCCGGCAGGCGATACCCCATCGGCCCCTTAAACACCCCGAGCGTCCGCAGATCACGCGACAGCGTCGGCTGGGTCACCAGCAACCCACGCTCGGCGAGCATCTCCTGCAACTGCTCCTGATTGCTGACGATCCCACTCCCCACGAGCTCAAGGATCACGCTGTGTCTTGCAGCTCTTGTCATGATGCAAGATCATTCATGCCGTGCATAATATTGTCAACCCCGACACTTATTGGACTACAACCGATCGTCGTATCTGCTCGCAGCGCGGCAGGCAACCCCGCGCCCCGGTCCGGGAATTCTCAACCCAGAACGCGGGACCCTCCGATCTTCCACCGTGGATTCGTGCGCCCGGAGGAGTTCTGTCATGGCATCCAACACCGCCCAACCGACCGTCGGCCTGCTGCTGCTGGCCGCCCTAATCGTCGCCGCCCTCGGCACCCGCCCAACAAGCGATCAAGCCTCCGAGTCCATCGGGAAGGCCGAAGGCCCGAACGCGGACCGCCCCGACCCTCGCACCCTTCGCGACCTGGCCGGTCTCTCGGTCGGGCTCGACGCGCTGCGCGAATTCGGCGCGATGATCGAGGCAACCCCGTCCGTCGTCGCCGTCGCCAATCGCTCGGCAGAGCAAGGCGTCGCCGCCCTGGAGCGAGCGGCCGACGCGTGGCGTCAGTCCTCCTCTCTGGTGATGGCCTCCATGCCCCAACCCCAGCCACAACCCCAGACCGCCCCTGTGACGGGCATCCAGTCCGAGACCGTTGCCGTCGAGGCATCGCCCGAATCCGTATCCAGCATCGCTTCCCGGCTCGGGCTGCTGCGTCCGGAGGTCTTGGCGGCTTGGAGCGACGCGATCACCGGGGCCCTCGGGCGAAGCCGCGAAGCCGCGGTCGAGTCGCTCGCAGCACTCCACGCCTCGCTCGGCGACCACGCGTCATCAATAGGCGAGCGGCTCGCCGTACTCGCAGAGGCCCGTGCGCCTGTTTCGTCGGGGCTGAGGTTGTTCGCCTCGGCGGGCTCGGCGGAGCGGCCAGCGCCTGTCGCGCCGCCGAACATCTTGCTCAGCCCCGAGCCGGCGTTGCCCGCCTCGCCGACCGGCCACGGCGGGTGGTGGTCGCCCTTGGGCTCCGACCTGCCCGGCTTCGAGACTGGATGGTACGACCAGCTCACCGACTCGATGCTGCCCCACGACTACGACATCCCGCACGCCCGCTGACGGCCTCTACGAGCCGCAGAACGCATTGCTCGGCATCGCACGCGCCGCAAAAACGACAACCGGGCGTCCCTGCTTTCTGGTCGCCCGGCGTCGATCGCCGCTGCCTCATCCCGGGTGGCCGCGTTCCCTGCGTCCCAGTGGTCTATCGGGAAGCTAGTTCGAGATCTCCGCGAGCATGGCGTTGAGCGTCTGGGCGAGGGCGTCTCGCTGGTCAAGCGTCAGCACCCCGGGATCATCGCTCAGCAGCTCCAACGCTCCGACAAGATCGATCGACAGTTCGTCCAATTCCGCCGGTGTCAAGTCCTGCTTGATGCCGTAGACGGCGTACTCGTATTGGAGTTGCTCGGACTCTTCGACCACATCCTCGGTCGTAGCCCCGGAACCGGCGGTCATCGCGATCGTCGCGCTGGTGCTCTGGGCTGCGAGCCTTGCGCGGATCAGCTTGAGAAGCTCGATCAACTGGTCACGCCAGATCTGGTGGTCGTCGACCGGTTCGTGCGGATTATCGGACTGGAAAGGGGCGTCCAGCGTCTGCACATCCAACGATCGGCTCTCACCGGGACTGTTGAACGCCACAGCGCCGGTCGCTGCCGACGAAAATCCGAAAAATACGGTCGCGATGATCGCAATAGATTTGGTACAGTGTGCGCGTAACGCCATGGCAACCTCCCTGCGGTTCGGGGGGCGTCCCTTTTACGACGGTGTGTCACTCTGAGAGGGGCGCGCCGGAGGGCGGTTGTGACAGGACATTGAAGTTTTTTTTGCCCATTCCGGAGCCTGGCTCTCCGGAATCAATCGAACGAGACTCCGACGCAGCGAGAGCGGCCCGATGATCGCGACACCACGCCTGATCTTCGACGAGGACGACGAGCGTTCCGGCGGGAGCGCCGAAAACGCGCTCCAGCCGCCGACCGCGGTCGCGCACGCCTCCCCGATGGCGCCCAAGGACCTCGAGAGCGTGCTCGCTCGCGTCCGGGCGGGCGATCGGGAAGCTGCGGCCGACCTGATGCAGCGCTACGGCCCGATCCTGCGTCGGCGTTTCCGCCATAAGCTCGGTCGTTCGCTCAGGCGTCTGTTCGACTCCCAAGAACTCAGCTCGACGGTCGCCAGGCGTTTCGATCAGTTTGTCCGCTCGGGCAAGGTCCGTGCCGAAACGCCCGGCCAGCTCGTCGCGCTGCTCGAGCAGATCGCCAACAACGCGCTGGCACGCAAGATCCGTGTCATGGACCACCTCAAGCGGGTCGAGTCGGCCGAAGACTCGCCGCTGGCGGCGGCGCTGCTCGACCGACTTCGCGCAGCCGATCAGCAGGGGCCGGAAGAGGCCGAACTCGAGATCGACCGCCTCCTCCGGTCGCTGGAGTCGCCCGAGGACCGCGAGATGCTCTCCCTCTGGCTCGGGGGCGCGAGCCACGGCGTGATCGCGGCCCACCTGGAGATCTCGCCCGACGCCGCCCGCAAGCGTTGGGAGCGGCTCCGCCGGCGGATGCGAGAACTGGTCGAGGAGGCCGCGCGATGACCGGGGCGACCGCCGATCGCGTGATTGACGAGATCCGGCGCATGTCGGCGACGGTCGGCCCGTTCCGTCTGTCGATGCTCCGCGACCGTCTCAAGGGGCTCGACGACGACGCCCTGGCCGATGTCTTCCTCGCCTTCGGTGAAGCGATGGAGGAACTCGACGCCCTTGGCAGTGTCACGCTCCAGGACTTTATGGATGTGCTGCCCGACCTGCCAGAGCGCCCGGTCGTGCTCGACGCGGCGATCGAAACCGTGCTCCGCGCCATGGTCGGCTTCGGTCTCGATCCGTCGCAAGCCTCCACTACTTTAGAGGAGAACTACCCGGAACTGCGCGACGCGGTCCGCACCTCCGCCATGCTCTCTGAGGCCCTGGCCTCCACACGGACCGACGCGCCCGAGCGCCCGCGCCGGATCTTCAGGACGCTGCCCGAGGGCTTCGGCCCCGAGTTCTCGCCGGGCCTGCGAAGGTACGAGCTCCGCGAGCGCATCGGCGCGGGCTCGCACGGCGTCGTTTACCGCGCGATCGACCGGAAGCTCTCGGCTTACGCGTCTCAGGCGATGGTCGCGATCAAGGTCATCGACGCCAAGAGCACCACAGCCCTCGCACGCGAACGCCTCGTCGCAGAAGCGATCAAGGCCAGACGCGTCGACCATCCCAATGTGGTCCGCGTGCTCGACAGGGGTGTCTCCGGCGAGGACGAAGACTTCGTCGTCTTCGAGTTCGTCGACGGCGAGAGTCTCTCCGACCATTTCAAACTCCGCGGCAGACCTTCGCCCAAGCGTGCAGCGACGATCGTGCGCCAGATCGCAGAAGGTGTGCAGGCCGCGCACAACGCGCAGGTCGTGCACTGCGACCTCAAGCCCGCGAACATCATCATCGACGGGCGGGGCGCCGCGCGCGTCGCCGACTTCGGCCTCTCTGTCAGAATCGACGGATTCTCAGTGGAGGAGCGGGGGGGCAAGCGGTTGCTCGGCAACCTCGCGTTCATGTCGCCAGAGCAGTTCCGCGCCGAGGAGGGCGCGTACATGCCCGCCGCGGACATCTACGCCCTCGGCGGCATCCTGTACTGGCTGCTGACCGGGTCGCACCCCAACGGCACGAGCCGCGAGGAGGTCGAGCGGTACCTCTTCGGGCTCGGGGGCAGGCCCCGCCCGCCCTCGGCGCTCTGCCCCGAGATCGACGAAGACCTCGAAGCGATCTGTCTGCGGGCGCTCTCGCCCGACACCCGCCACAGGCACGCCTCCGCGGCCGGGCTCGCCGAAGACCTGCGGGCCTGGCTCGCGCACGAGCCCTTGCCCTGGCGTCGCCCCACGCTCGCCCGGCGCACCCGCCTGTACTTCCGGCGAAAGCCGAGGGAAGCTTTGACCATCTCGGGGTTGGTCCTGGCGTTGGCCGCGGGCGCGGGGCTGCTGGCGCACATCGACGGACGCCACCGGCTTGAACAGGCGGAGGCCGAACTCGTGCTCGTGCAGCAGCGGGAGAAGCTGACCGAGAGCCGTTACGAGACCGAGATCCGCGAGCGGCTGATCGAGCAGTCCCAGCAGTTCATCGCCGACTCCTTGCCGCTGCTCCATGCGCAAGTCCCCAATCCCACTTGGGAAGTGCTGCCGATGCTCTCGCTCCTGGAAGAGACGATCGGTACGCCCCTGATGAAGTTCGGCAACGACGATACGCTGCTGTATCATTACCGTTTCGAGATCGCCGATCGCGTGCTGGAACGCTACGCGTCGGCGGGGATGTCCGGCTCGATCGAGGCGCTCTACTGGCAGCTCAGCCTCGGCTTCTGGAAACAGCGGGCGTGGGAGCCCGAGAAGGCCAGGCCCATCCTGGAAGCGAACTTGGAGGCGTGGCGGGCCGCGACGCCCGACGACCGGGCTTGGCTCGACTATGTCGGCGTCCTGACCGCGGCCTCCATCGCGTGCGTCGAGATGCGAAAGCCCGAGCACGAGCGCGATACTCAAGCCCTGCAAGAAGCCGTCGCGATGCTCCTTCGTCACGATGAGATCTGCGCCGGGCCGCGCTGGGGCAGCCCGATCCACCGCACCGTGGGACAGGTGATGAACTGGCTCCCGCCAGAGGTGCTCGGCGCGACCCCGGAGCAGCGGGCGCTGCTTGAACAGACGCTGACGCAGGAGTGGGGCGTGAAGCTCAAGCCGAAGGGCTGAGTTGAGGCGATGACGGCCGATGCGTACGCTCGACCCGGGCCGCGATCGAACACGCGTCCGGGGAAGCGAAGCTCCGCCGCCAGGAACAGTTCATGAAGCCCGGCAGCACGCCGCACCAGTCCGAGCAGCCCGCCGACAAACGGGGCAGGTGGTTCAGCGGCACGCGCAAGTTCACCGGTTACATGAAGTTCGCGATGGAACGCCTCGGCCGGCTCCCCCAGGGCTCGGAGGTCCTGGACATCCCCGCGGGCCACGGGCAGATGACCGACGCGATGCGGTCGATCGGTCTGCGCGTCACTCCCTCGGACATCAACACGGTGCGCGGCGACTATGTCAAGGCCGACATGGGCCGCGCCCTCCCTTTCGACGACGACAGTTTCGACGCAACTGTCTGCATGGAGGGGATCGAGCACATGGTCGATCCGGTGCTCCTCGTCGGCGAGCTTGTCAGGGTGACCCGCCCGGGCGGGATCGTGATCGTCTCGACGCCGAACATCTCGAACTTCTATTCGAGGCTCCAGTTCCTATTGACCGGGACCTTCTACCAGTTCAACCCGGCGATCATCCGCGATGTCCCGCCCGGCGTCGAGACCGACCGCTTCCACATCGCGCCGATGCACTTCGCCCGCCTGCGTTACCTCGCGATGTACGCGGGTGCGGAGGTCGAAGCGGTCGGGTCGGACCGCTACAAGCGCAAGGCGCTGATGCCGCTCTATCTCGTGCTGCACGGGGCCGGGCCGCTCTGGAGGCGTTCGCTGTTCTTCGGAAAACGGGCGAGCCCCTGGGCCGAGCGCAACCAAGACCTGTATCGGTGGATGTACTCTCCGCAGATGCTGTTCGGGCGCACGATGATCGTCGTGTTCCGTAAGCGCACCGACGCGGGCGATCGAGATAGAGGTCGGCCATGATTCGAGGGACCGATTCGTCGTCGGACACGGGCTGCAAGTTTGTCGACGCTGGCCCCGGTCCGCTCCGATGGTCCACGCTCGATACGCCCGTCGGCGAGTTGACGCTGATCGGCGAGTCCGACGGGGTGCTCCGGCGGATCTGCTTCGGCGGCGTGCCGGAAAGAGCAGCTCGCATGAAGCACGACGCCGAGGCGCTGTCGGAGGCTGCCGAACAGATCGAGGCGTACTTTGGGGGCGGGCTCCGCCGGTTCGAACTGCAACTCGCCCCGGCCGGCACCGAGTTTCAACGCCTTGTCTGGCGTGCGTTGGCCCTCATTCCCTTCGCCACGACCCGGACCTACGCCGACATCGCAAAGGCGGTCGGTTCGCCGGGCGCGATGCGGGCGGTGGGGGCCGCCAACGGCGCCAATCCTCTCCCGATCGTCGTGCCCTGCCACAGGGTCATCGGCGCCGATTCCAGACTCGTCGGGTTCGGCGGCGGATTGGACCGCAAGGCCGCGCTCCTCTGTCACGAGGGGCACGAGGTCTCGGCTGGGCGCGTGGTCTCGGTCGATTCGTTGTTCTAAGCAGTCTGTTTGTTTGGGTAAAGATCGGAATTTCAAGCCGGCCACGCAGTTTTTGCCTCTGTTTCAGAAACAACTCTTGAAACAGGCCGCCGATCCGGTATCTTGGCATCCGTGACACCCCAGCAGGCCGAACCCGAAGCCAGGCCCGCCGACGCCGGCGCCTTCGAGGCCCACGCGGTCGAGTCGATCGGCGCCGTGCGTGACGCGATGGCCCGGATCATCGAGCGAAAGTGCCCAGGCTCGAAGGCGGTCAGCTCGGTCTGCGAGGCCTTCGGGATCCATCGGAAGCTCGCGTGGCAACTCGTCAAGGTGGTGTATTCGGAGGACCCGTTCGTCGCGGCGAGGCACATGCCAAGCCCCAAGAGCATTTCGGTCTGGCTGGAGGCGGCGCGGGGCTCGGGCGTGCCCGACGAGATGGTCGATGACGCGGCGCGAGCGGCTCAGGGGTTCGAGTCGCTCGCCGAGGCCCACGCGGCCAGCCGCACCGAGTTCGAGATGCTGCTCGAGTCGTGCGTGGGCCCGGCCGAGGCGGACGCCAAGTGGCGAGAGCGCGCGTTCGAGGGCAACAGCTACATCTGGGGCGTTCGCTGCCGCGTGCTGCTGTCGATGAGCGTGCTGCTGGCCTCCGACGATCGCGAGGGATGGTTCCACATGGCGCAGGTGCGCGGGCTGGTGGGCTACCGCCAGACGCGTCCGGGCGTGCGCTGGATCGTCAACCAGTCGGTCGTGCTCGAAGGCGACGCCCCGCCTCCCGTCGAGCGTGTGGCGCTCGACCCCGAGGAGGCCCTGGCCAACGGGGGCGTGCCGGTGCTCGGGGCGTATTGCTCGCAGCCGATGCCTCAACTCAGGCGTGTTCGGGCGAGCGGCGGGATCCTGCAGGACGAGATGCTGCCCGGCCCGGTGGGCAAGAAGGGCCAGCGGACGCTGGTGACGGGTGAGCTGGTCCGAAACATCTCGAAAGCGACGGGCAAGGCCGGGCGCGTCGCGAACTTCGGCATCGGCGTGCGGATCCCCGCAGAGACGCTGCACTTCGACCTGTTCGTGCAGAAGGGCCTGTTCCCCTCGGCGGAGCGTGAGCTGCGCGTGTTCAGCGACCTGGCCTCGCAGACAAGCGCCGACGACGCGGACGCTCTGCCCGTCGGCGAGCGGATTGTGGCGCTTGGCGCCGGGCTGGCGATGGCGCACACGCCCGATGTGGGCTCGTACGCGCAGCTCGCTTCGGGCGTGTTTTCGATGCTGGGGGTCGACCCCGGGGGGTTTGAGCTGCACCGGGTGCGCATCCCGCACCCGCCGATGCCTTCGAGCGTGATGATGCGCCACCGGCTTTCCGGCGGCGATGCCGAGTGAGCTTTGAACCATTTGACCGCGGACCTGAGATGGCCCGCCACGCCCGGCCGACGCCTGGCAAGGAGGATGCGGAAATGAAGAAGATCGTGATGTTCGCAGGGCTGGCGCTCGCCGTGACCGGCGCGGGCGCACAGACCACCGTCAGCCACTACGACGACTTCGCCGAAGGCTTCCTCGGCGAGTCGTTCTACTACAACGGGGTCACCTACAGAGACCTCAACAACCAGCCCGGCGTCTTCCCCAACGGCGACACCTTCATCGCCGACGACATGGGCAGCGACTTCATCATCGAGAACGCCCAGTACTTCCACGACGACTTCCCCGGCTGGGGCAGCCCCGACAATGTGCTCACCTTCGGGCGCGCGTTCGTGCCAGGCCCCAACCTCTCCATCGGCGTCATCGTCGAGATGTGGATGGACCTCGACGACCCCGCCAGCGAGGCCAGCATGGCCATGGGCTTCTACGAGAACGGCCCATGGGGCGGCATCAGCTACCACCTCGACGCCTACCTCGACGGCGTCGTCGTCGCCTCCGACAGCTACACCATCAGCGACCTCGGCGGGCGCGACAACCCCGCCATCGCCAGCATGTCCGTCGCCGCCGCCGCCTTCGACACGCTCCACCTCTACGCGCAGTACAACGGCCAGTTCTCGGCGCCCCGACTGATCATGGACGACCTGACCATCACCGCCGCAGGCCCGACCTGCGCCCCGGACCTCAACGGCGACGGCGTTGTCGACGCCGACGACTTCTTCCTCTTCCTGAGCTACTTCGCCGATGGCGACCCGATCGCCGACTTCAACAACGACGGCGTGATCGACGCCGACGACTTCTTCGACTTCCTCGCCGCCTTCGCCGCCGGCTGCTGACCGAGCCCGTTCAGGGGCGGCTTCTTGGCCGCCTTGTTCTCCCTCGCACCCCCGCCGACGGCCCTCGGCGGGGGTGTCTTTCGTCGCGCAATCTGGAACGATGGCATTTTCTGATCGCCGGAAGCGTCGCCCGGCGCTGAGATTCTGGGATCGGGGGCGCGGGGTGTGGGGCGCGGGGTGAGGTGGCGGCCTCCGGCCGCGACTTTTCCTTGTTTTCCAGCGCGCTGAACCCAGCCTCGGCCGAAGGCCGAAGCCGCCCCTGCGCCCAGCGCCCCGCGCCCTCCTGTCATCCCTGCTGAGACTCCCGAATCAAGGAAGAAACAGACAGATCCGCCGGATCATGCGATCGTCCTGTCGTCCTTCCCCGCGCGACCTAACCTTCGCCTCGATGAGCAAAGCCGGACCACTCTCGACCGACATCGCCGGGCTGAAGCTCGATCCGCCGGTGATCCTGGCGGCCGGGACCGCCGGCACGCTCGACGAGATGGCCGACGCGATCGACCTCTCCCGCGTCGGCGCGATCGTCACCAAGTCCATCACGCGCGAGCCCCGCGAGGGCAACCGCCCCTGGCGCATCCTGCCCGAGCGGGCGGGCATGCTCAACGCGATCGGCCTGGCCAATGTCGGCGTCGAGAAGTTCTGCGCCGACTACGCGCCCCGCATCGCGTCGGTCCCCTGCCCGGTGATCGGCTCGATCGCCGGCAACGCGGTCGAGGACTACCGCGCCGTCGCCGAGGCGTTCTCAAAGCTCGACGCGATGGCCGCCGTCGAGCTGAATGTCTCATGCCCCAATGTCCACGGCGGGACGGAGTTCGGCGTCGATCCCGGCGCGCTCACCGAACTTGTCGCGGAAGTCCGCGGGACGCTGGGGACCAAGCCGCTGTTTGTCAAGCTCAGCCCGATCGCGGTGGGGCGGCCCTCGATGGTCGATGTCGCGCGGGCCGCGGCCGACGCCGGCGCCGACGCCCTCTGCATCAGCAACACCATCCCCGCCATGGCGATCGATGTCCGCACGCGCAAGCCGAAACTCGCCAACACCACCGGCGGCCTCTCCGGCCCCGCCCTGCACCCCGTCGCCCTCCGCCTCGTCCACACCGTCTACCGCGAGCTGGCGAAGGAGCGGGGGCTGCCGATCATCGGGCTCGGGGGCGTGCTGCGATGGGAAGACGCCGCGGCGTTCATCCTCGCCGGCGCCTCGGCGGTCGAGGTCGGCACGGGCCTGTTCGTCGACCCGCGCTCGCCCCTGAAGATCGCAAGGGGCCTGGAAAAGTGGGTCCGCTCGCAGGGCGAGCGCTCGATCGGCGGGCTCGTCGGCGCGATGCAACCTTAAGTGAACAGTCCCGGCGCCGAGCCTCACTCGCGCCCGACCTCGACCGGCGAACTCTCCCGCATCCCCGCGAGCGCTTCACGCAGGCGTGAGCTCGGCTTGGAAGTGGGCTTGGAAGTCGGCTTCGACGCGGGTTCTGAGGCCGTGTCTTCGTCGGGCTTGCGGGCGGGGTCGGACGCCGCCTGCGGCAACGACTCGCTCTCCCGGTCCTTCTGCGCAGCAGCCTTCGCTTCTTCCGCTCTGCGCGACGCTTTGGCGTTGATCTCGCCGTCCTCGCCGACCTGCTCGAAGCGGACGCTGACGCGTGTGGACACCCCGCGCTCCTGCATCGTCACGCCGAAAAGACGGTCGGCGATGGTCATCGTCCGCTTGTTGTGCGTGATGACGATGAAGTGCGAGCGGTCGGTGAACTGGCGCACCACGCGCCCGAAGCGCTCGACGTTCGCGTCGTCCAGCGCCGCGTCCACCTCGTCGAGCACACAGAAGCAACTCGGACGAGAGCGGAAGATCGAGAGGAGCAGCGCCACCGCCGTCATCGTCTTCTCGCCGCCCGAGAGCTGGCTGATCGACCGCGGCTCCTTGCCCGGGGGCTTGGCGATGACCTCGATCCCGCTCTCGAGCAGGTCGATCTCGTCGGTCTGCACCTTCTCGCCGTCGACTTCCTTGATCAGCGGCATCAGGCGCACCTCGGCCCGCCCGCCGCCGAACAGCTTGCGGAACATCCCGTTCGGACCGCCGAACTCGTTCTTGATCCGCTCGAACGCCTCGCCGAAACGGTCGCGGCAGACGATGTTCAGCCGCCCGATCAACGCCGTCAGCTTCTCGCGGGCCTCGTCGAGGTCGGCGACCTGGCGCACGAGGTCCTCGTTGCGTTCTTCCAGCGACGCTTCCTCGGCGATCGCGTCGAGGTTCACATTGCCCAGGGCCCGGATGTCCTTGCGCAGCTCGGCGATCGTCTTCGACGCCTCGTCCTGGTCGATCCGCGCCACGCCGCCCGAGGCGATCATCGCCTTGAACGCGGCGTGCTCCAGCGGGAGATCGAGCCTGTCTTCCTCGACCGCCCGCTCTTCGAGCGTCTCGCGCTTCACCTCGACCTCGCGCCGCGCGATCTCGATGCTCTGCCAGTCGCGGTCGAGACGCTGCGCCTGCTCCCGGGCGCCGTGCAGGCGTTCGCCGATCGAGCGCGACTTCTCGTCCGCCTCGGCCAACTCGGCGTTGACCCGCTCTAGCTCAGCCTCGGCCTCGGCCTCCTGCGCCGTGCACGCCTCGATCCGCTCGGACGCCTCGGCGATGATCCGCTCGTTTTCGTGCGTCCTCTCGCGGGCCTCGGCGGCATGGCGCTCGAGCTGCTCGCGCTGGCGCCGCGCCTGATCGAGCGCGAGCTGGATCCCGCCCTGCTCGCGCCGCGCCGCGGTCAATTGCTCCGACAGCTTCCCGAGCTCGACCTTGGCCGCCGTCGCCTGCTCGCCCGCCTGCTCGACCCGCGCGAGGAAGCGTTCGGCCTCCTTCTCCATCTCGGCGAGCGCCGCCGATTCGTCCTCCAGCAGCCCCGCGAGCTTCTCGGCCCGCTCGACGAGCCCGGCCCGCTCGCTCTCCAGCGACTGCAGGCGGCTTTCGTGCCCGTCGCGCTCGTGCTCCAGCCGCTGCTGCTCGCGCGACAGCCGTTCCAGATCCGTGCGCACACGGTCGAGGGCGTGGCGCTCGCTCACCAATGCTCGCTGGCGGTCGGCCAGGCCCTGGCGCAGGGAAGCTTCTTCGCGAGAGAGGGCCGCGGCTTCCTCGTCAACGCCCTCCAGCGCACCGCGCTGGGCGACCAGCGCCGCGTCGACACCGGCGAGCTCTTCCTCCAAGGAAGCCAGTTCGCTCCGGCGTTGCAGCAGCCCGCCGGCGCCGTCCTCGCCCGAGGTCGGCCCGGCGATCACGCGTCCGTCCGGCTCGACGACAACACCGTCGGCGGTCACAAAGCGGCAGCCCGGCATCGGCCCCGCGCCCAGAAGCAGCGCCGTATCCAGATCCTGCACGCCGAACGAACGACCCAGCAGCCTGTCGAGCAGCCCGTCGATCGCGCCCGGTTCGACGCTCTCGCCGGCCTCAACGCCGTGCACACGCTCGCGCAGCGAGGTCACGCGAGGGCGGAGCGCCGGGTCGATATCCAGCCGCCCGGCCCCGCCCCGCAGCGAGAGGAAGACCACGCGACCCTCCAGCGACGCCAGCGCCTCGGGCGACGGCAAATCGTCTAAGGAAGGCACAACCAGCGCCTGCAGCATCGGGCCGAGCGCCGCTTCGAGCTGCGCCGCGTGCTCCGCGTCCGCCTCGATCAGGTCTGTCAGCGGGGCGATCACGCCGCCGAACGCTTCCTCGCCCGCCTCGCGCCGCCTGAGCACCTCGCGCACCGCGTCGCCAAAGCCTTCGCGAGACTCGACCATCTCCTGCAGCGTCTGACGCCGCGAATCCAGCCGGATGTGGCGTTGTTCGAGCTCGGCGACCTGCTCGGCGAGTTGGCCCCGGTCGGCCGCGACACGCGAGATCGACTCGCTCTTGGCCTTCGCCTCCGCGTCCAGCCGCGCGGCGTCCGCCTCGATCGAGGCGACGCCGGCTTCCTTCTCTTCAGCCGATACTTCAAGCTTCTCCCGCTCGCCCGCGATCTCGGCGAGGCGATGGCCCAGCCGGTCGCGCTGCTCGCGCACCGACTCGATGCGCCGGGACTCGCCCTCGGCCGAAGCCGCAAGCTGCGTCCGCTCGCGCTCGATCCGGGCGACGCCCGACCGCTTCGCGTCAAGCTCCTGCTTGCGCCCCGCGAGCTGCTGGGCCGCCTCGGCCCGTTCGGTCGACGCCGCGTCGAGCACACGCTCGGCCTCGTCGACCGCCTCGGCCTTGGCCGCGATCTGCGAGCGGCAGTCCTCAAGCTCCGACTCGAGCTCGCCCAGGCGATCGGCGAGTTCTTTCAGGCGGGCGTCGTCGAGCTCGGCCTGGCGCCGGTGGTCGGCCAGCCCGCGCTCGGCCATCGCCCGACGCTGGGTCGCCGTCTCGATCCCGTGCCTGGCCTCCGAACGCTCCTGCTCCAGCCGGCGCTGGGCGGAGAGCACATCGTGGCGGGCGAGCTCGGCTTCCTGCCTGGCCTGTTCGAGCTCGTCGACCAGGCCCGCCGCGTCGTCGCGCTCGACCTGCAGCACGCTGAGTCGCGAGGTCAGCCCGTCGAGGCGGGACCGCAACTCGTCGTACTGCTCCAGCGCGAGAGCCGTCCGCCA
This sequence comes from Phycisphaerales bacterium, assembly GCA_050486265.1. Taxonomy (GTDB): domain Bacteria; phylum Planctomycetota; class Phycisphaerae; order Phycisphaerales; family UBA1924; genus SLFH01. The sequence continues at coordinate 58,916 of JBJHCY010000001.1, forward strand.
GGCGCGGAGCTCGGCGTCGAGTTCCTGGAACCGGCGCGCCTTGCTCGCCTGCCCCTTGACGATCCGCAGGCGCCGCTCGGTCGCCGAGAGCTGCTCACGCGTCTGCTCAAGATTCCGCTCGGTCTTCTCCAGCTTCCGGAGCGATTCGGTCCGCTGCTGCTTGTACCGCGCGATCCCCGCGGCTTCCTCAAAGATCGAACGCCGCTCCGTCGGCGAGGCCAGCAGCATCGCGTCGACCTTGCCCTGCTCGATGATCGAGTACGCGTCGGCCCCGATGCCCGTATCGAGGAACAACGCCCGGATGTCCTTCAGCCGGGCCAGCTTGCCGTTGATCAGGTACTGGCTCTTGCCGTCGCGGTAGAGGCGTCGCTCGACCTCGACAGTGTCGGTGTCCACGGGCAGCCCGCGACGCCGCACCGCCGGACGCTCGATGACGATCTCCGAACTTTCCTCTGAGTCCGCGGCCAAGCGTTCTGAGTCCGCGGCCTCCGCCGCGGAGGGGGCTGCGGAGTTTGTCTCGTTCCCGGCATCGTCCTCCCGGGCGGCATGGCTCGCCGAGCCGTGTCCCTCTTCTTCCGAGCCGAGTCCGTCATCATCGCCGGAGGCCTCGCCATCGGGCTCCATCGCCTCGCCGTTGAGGTGGGGGGCTTCCTCGGCCCGCTCGTCAACCTCCCCGTCCGTCTGCGGGTCCATCTCCGCGTCCGGTTCCGGATCGAGCGTGATCGGGCGTTCCAGGATCGGGTTGTCGAAGGTCAGAACGACCGAGGCCATCCCCGCGGGCTTGCGACCCGCCGAGCCGGCGAAGATGACATCGATCATCTCCTTGCCGCGCAGGCTCTTGCTGGACCGCTCGCCCAGCACCCACTTGATCGCGTCGACGATGTTGCTCTTGCCGCAGCCGTTGGGGCCGACAACGCCGGTCACCGCGTCGTCGAAGACGAACTCGGTCCGGTCGGCGAAGGACTTAAAGCCGCTGAGCGTGAGTTTGGAAAGGCGCATCGAGCCCTGACCTCCTGTCGTCTGCTCGATCTGACTATGGAGCGGCCATGCCGGTCGTCCTGACCGGCGCCCGCGAGGGCGGCAGCTTACGAAACATCGGTCCGCGGGGGGTCCCTGTCGCCAATACCGACACCCTCATCATCTCCCCGTCGCACGCGGGCTGCCCGGCGCGGGCTCCAGCGGGACGATCTGCGGCACGAACGGCTCACGCTCCTGACGCTCCATGATGTCACGCACCGAAGGCACGGGGAAGGGCCACTCGGGGTCCTCGCCCGGACGCTCGGGACGGTCCTGCACGATCCCAGCCCGCGACGCCTCGATCAGCTCGGCCATCAGGCGGTCCTGCTCGGTCGTGAACTCCGCGTCGATCGCGTCCTGCGTCCACGCGGCGTACAGCACCCCGATCACCTCCGCGTACGACAGCCCGAGCCCCGGCCTGGGGTCCTCGGGCGAGGGCGAATGGGCCAGCAGCTCGATCAGCTCCGTCACCGAGTCGCCGATCTCGTGCGTCTGTACCTGCCGTGTGTTGAAGTCCCGGTAGAACACACGCACCGGCTCGCCCATGCTGTCAGAGACCAGCATCAGCCGGTCCGACCAGACGCTGACGAACAGCGGCGCCTGCAGGCGCAGGTCACCCCCGAATATCGCCATCCGAGGCTCGTCCTGCTGCGTGACATAGATCAACGGCTTCGACGAGGGAACCTCGTCAAGCATGAATTTCCGGGCCACCAGCCTGCGACGGATCCCCTGCGTGCTGCTGCCCGAGAGAGAAAGCCTCGCCAGGAGTTCCATCTCCGCGAACGACATCGAGCGGCCCCCCGCGGCGAGCTGCCCGCCCCGGCGCGACCGGTCGGCCGCCAGCCGCTCCATCTGCTGACGCTCGGCCCTCTTGGCGAGCGATTCGTACGCCGTCACACGCAGCGCGATGTCCGGGTCGTCCAGCAGTTTCCGAAGGGCCATATCCCCACGGATGCCCATCGCCGCTTTGCCCAGCAGCCGGACCGCCTCCTGGCGCCTCGCCGAGACGCCGTCGTTGGCGAGCTCGACGATGGGGTCGACCGCCAGCGGGTCCTCCAGCGCCGCCCCCGCCCGCAACGCCGCCATCCGCACGCGCAGCTCGGGATAGTCGTACAGCTTCCGGAGCTCGTTGTACGCCTTGGGCCCCAGCGAACGGATCGCCCAGTGCAGCTCTTCAGACAGCCCCGGCTCGGCCCGCAGCGCGTTGGCGAACCGACGCGCGTGCTCCTCCTCGGGGATCGACACATCGATCGGCATGTGCTGCACCATGCGCACGAAATCGCTCGGCCGGCTCCGGTACGCCGCGGGAACCGTCAGCGCCACCCCCGAGTCCGACCGGCCCCGCGCGACCGGCCCGCGATCGCTCGGACCGGGCGGGAAGCGGGTGTTGATCGCCTGGGTGATCGCACGGGCCCGCAGATGCGACGGGTTGTCCAGCACGACCTCGATCTGCAGGGGCTGGGTGACGATCCCGCCGTCGAGGATCCGGGCCGTCGTCAGCTGGGCAGTCCCCTCGCCCTTGCCCGGCTCAACGAACGGGTTGGTGAACAGCGCGCCTCGCGCCGAGCCAATCCCCCTGGCCCGGAAGCCCCCGAACGGGTCGGACGGACCGATCTGCAGGTCCGTCGACCACAGACGCCCGCCCTCCAGCGAGTCGGCGTTCACCGCCTGCACGAACACATCGAAGGTCGCCCCCTCGGGCAGCCCCGGAGGGATCCGCGCGTACGCCACCACCACCGCCGTGTTCGGATGGTTCAGAAGCTCCCGCGGTGTCAGGCCCTGACCGTCCACGCCCGAAAGCGCCGTGTCCTGCAGCGGGTTGGAACGGCTGACCTCCCGGAGCGCCATCTCGCGCTCCATCGTCCCGGCCACATCCGGCGGCAGCGGCTTGCCCCCCGTCCCCTTCAGCCCCACCACAAACCCGTACCCCGTCACCAGAACAGGGTCGATCCCGGTAAAGGTCGCCTGCGCGCCCACGGTGTTGCGAAGCACCGGCGGGACATCCCGCATCACCGGCGTCACATCCCGCGCACGGGGCGGGGGCTTGCTGCTGCCGCAACCGGGCAGCGCGGCAAGCGCCAGCCCGACGAACGCCGCGCCAAGAGCCGAACCCGCGCCCGCCCGGCGGAAACACCGCTTTCGTGATCCGGACATCGTGCCTGCTGCCTCCGCTGAATCAGTTCCAGGGTTCTGGCGGACGATCCCCCCGGCACGACCCCTCCCGTGCCGCCGCCCTCGTAAACGCCCTGTCCGCGGGGAGTGTACACGGGGTTGCGGGGATCGCGCAGGCTTCGGCCCCGGAACGGGCAGAATCCTTCTCTATAGATTCAACTCTCCAGACCCTCGACCGGGCCCCTCCCGGGCCGAGACAACGCCCCGCAAGCGCCATGAGGCATCCGCCCTCCCCGCAGCGAAAAAACGGGGTTGGAAGTTGCTCCAAAACCGTCTATACTCCAAACATGCTGGGATTTTCCTGGCGCTTGATGTCGGCTTCCACCCGAGCCCGCCCGGATCGGGCAGACTGTTCCTCTTGCCCAGTCACCGGGTCCGGTGAGGGGGCGTGGTGGTCGGGGCTCGGGCGCAGATTCGGCGCGTCCCGCCCCGTGATCGTGCAAACCCTTGCGCCAGACCGACTTGCGGGCAACCGACATGATCTTCACGCCAAAACCACAGCATTTTGCGTTGTTCACCCCTTGCATGCACGATCAGTAGTGGGTACCGTGTCCCCCGCGGCCCGTCCGGGGCCGGCGAAGACCCAAACCAGTCTTCGCCCGATCCGGATCGGCCGCGGCAAGCGGACTCCGTCCGGCATCGGGCCGGGTGCGGAGCCCCCGCCGCGCCGGTGTGTACACCCGGCGTCCAGTGTTCGGATGGTCCAGCCCGGCCCGCGTGGGTCGGTCGCTGTCGGTGTGCCCCTGTTCGGGTACGCCCGCTCTCGCCCGGCTCTCGTCCAGTTCGGGCGGGGGTCTGAGAACCCGCCTCCTCCGCGGTGCGGCGGAGGCTTGAAACAGGTGCTCCGGAGGTCCGCCGTGGGTGTGCTCGCCGACCATCAGATCCAGAAGCTCGTCAGAATCGAGCCCTTCGAACCCGCCCAGAAGCGACCGGGCAAGATCTCCTACGGCGTCTCCAGCTACGGCTACGATGTCCGCGTCGGCACCCGGTTCCGCATCTTCACGCCCACGCCCCGGACCGGCGGCATCACCGTCGTCGACCCCAAGAAGTTCACCCCCGACCTCATGGTCGACATCGACACCTCCGAGCAAGGCTCGGACCATGTCGTCATCCCCCCAAACTCCTTCGCGCTCTGCGAGACCGTCGAGTTCATCGAGGTCCCGCGCAATGTGCTGGTCATCTGCGTCGGCAAGAGCACCTACGCCCGCTGCGGCATCATCGTGAATGTCACGCCGCTGGAGCCCGAGTGGCGGGGCAAGGTCACGCTGGAGATCAGCAACACCACGCCCCTGCCCGCGCGCGTCTACGCCAACGAGGGCATCGCCCAGTTCGTCTTCCTGAAGGCCGACGAGGTCTGCCAGACGAGCTACGCGGACAAGAAGGGCAAGTACCAGGACCAGTCGGGGCTCGAACTCCCGAAGGTGGACTAGCTAGTGGCAAGCATTTGGGCCTCCTCAATCGAGTTGTCCGCCGTTCCAGTCGTGCTGCTGGTTCCGGGTTATCTCTTCGACAAAGGTAGTCGCTTGCTGTTTCCAAGGAGCCTGCAGTCTCCAAGAGATCGAGTTATTTTTTATGTCGTTGTGTCCGGGGTCTTTATCGCTGCTACATCTTTAATTGGCGCGAGCGTCGGAACCCCATATCTTTCGCCGAACTTTGACAGCAGGTTCGTGTTGGCCTCGATGTGTCTTGGACTGTCCGGCGGCTTGCTGGCGGGCTTCTTGCTGACTGTAATCGGTTGGCTTGTTGACCGGTGGCCAAATAAGCTGATATGGCTTCGCCGCTCATTTGTACAGTTGCGGTACTCAAGTGCGTGGGACTTCGTCGCAGGAAGTGGTGGCGAGGCGGTCGTGATGGTGGAAACAAAGTCGGGCAAGAAGATATACGGCATTTACGACTCGGAATCGTATGCCTCTGAATGGCGAGCGGATGGAGACATCTATTTGTCGAAAAAGCTTATTGAAAAGGACGGGGTTGACGCTTTGTTTCGTGACCGCGAGAGCCGTGGAATTTGGATTTCAGCAAAGGATATCGCGTCGATCACCTTCTGTGAACATCAGTCGAAAGATATCTTTGAGGTGAATGAAAGTGTCTAGAGAAAGTGATTCCAGTGGAGGACTGCCTGCTGGCAAAGGCAATTCGAGTCCAAGGCCCAAACAGATAGAGGCCGGCAGGATACAACGGCCGACACCACGACAGATGCCGTGGCAACCAAAGCCTCCGAAGCCAACGGTAGACGGCAATGTCGACAAGCCGGTCAATAAACCGAAGTAGTCCCAGGTCGTTGAAAGGATAGATTTTCATGCCCGAGTTCAAAGAGAAGACATTCGAGAACGAGACCGTCAATGTCGACGGCAACAACTACGAGAACTGCAAGTTCGTCGGCTGCACGATGATCTACAGCGGGGGCAACGACACCCATGTCAACGGGTGCAGCTTCGACAACTGCAAGTGGCAGTTCGACGGCGCCGCCGCAAACACCATGGGCTTCCTCCGCGCCTTCTACCACGGCATGGGCGAGGGCGGCAAGCAGATGGTCGAGGCGACTTTCACAAGCATCCGTCAGGCGTAAACGCGTCGCGGCGCGGGATGACTCCGCGCCGATTCGATCAGACCGGCAAGGAACTCCGCAGGTCGGACGCGGGAGAGCCGGTGACGACGCACGGACGCCGCGGGTCGGAGACCCGTGAACAGCAGATGGAAACGCAAACGCACGGGTTCCCGGGCGGCACGGCTCGCCGAGCCGTGTCCGGGGATCGGGGCACTACTCAGGCTCGTGGCACAGGCGTCTCGCCTGTGGCTACAGGCCCTATCGGTCGGGGCAGTTGAGGAATGTTCGCACGGGCGAGTCGCCCGTGCCACGGTCAGTGACAGGAAAGCACAGCTCAGAGAGCCGTGCTGTCCAGAGGCGGCAACGCACGGCTCGCCGAGCCGTGCTCGGAACAGGCGGATCAACCGGCGGCGTTCAAGAAGAACCCGCCGTTCTCAAGGACTTGGAGCCGATCATGAAGATCACACGGAAGTTCACGGTCGAAGGCGTCGACCCCTTCTCAACGGTCGAGTGGACGCGAAGAAGCTCGCGCATCTCCAACCCAGACGGGTCGGTCGTCTTCGAGATGACCGGCGCCGAGGTCCCGGCCTCATGGAGCCAGCTCGCCACCGACATCATGGTCAGCAAGTACTTCCGCAAGGCCGGCGTCCCCCAGACCGACGACGCCGGCAAGCCCGTCCTCGACAAGGACGGCAAGCCCGAGCTCGGCCCCGAACGCTCCGCCCGTCAGGTCATCCACCGCCTCGCCGGCTGCTGGCGACACTGGGGCGAAACCCACGGCTACTTCGACACGCCAGAAGACGCCGAAGCCTTCTACGACGAGCTCTGCTACATGATGGTGCACCAGATGTGCGCCCCCAACAGCCCGCAGTGGTTCAACACCGGGCTCAACTGGGCCTACGCCATCAACGGCCCCGCCCAGGGCCACTGGATCGCCGACCACAAGACCGGCGAAACCCGCCTCGCCGACGACGCCTACACACACCCCCAGCCGCACGCCTGCTTCATCCAGTCCGTCCACGACGACCTGGTCAACGAGGGCGGCATCATGAACCTGTGGGTCCGCGAGGCCCGCTTGTTCAAATACGGCTCGGGCACCGGCACCAACTTCTCGAGGCTCCGCGCCGAGGGCGAACGCCTCTCGGGCGGGGGCAAGAGCTCCGGCCTGATGAGCTGGCTCCGCATCGGCGACCGGGCCGCCGCGGCCATCAAGTCCGGCGGCACCACCCGCCGCGCCGCCAAGATGGTCTGCCTCGACATGGACCACCCGGACATCAAGGAATTCGTCAACTGGAAGGTCCGCGAGGAGATCAAGGTCGCGGCCTTGGTCGAGGGGCTCAAGGCCGTCGCCGGCCAGAAGGCCTCGATCCACGACGCCGAGACCGTCGGCCAGACCGCCGAGCGCCTGGGCCTCAAGCTCGACTACGACTTCAACGGCGAGGCGTACCAGACCGTCAGCGGGCAGAACTCCAACAACTCGGTCCGCATCCCCGACAGCTTCTTCGACGCCGTCGACGCCGACGAGCGGTGGGAGACCACCTTCCGCACCACCGGCGAGGTCGCGCGGAGCTACGGCGCCCGCGAGCTCTGGGACGACATCGCCTACGCCGCATGGCGCTGCGCCGACCCCGGCGTGCAGTACGACACCACGATCAACGCGTGGCACACCTGCCCGGACGCGGGGCGCATCAACGCCTCCAACCCGTGCAGCGAGTACATGTTCCTCGACAACACCGCGTGCAACCTCGCCTCGCTCAATGTCCTGAAGTTCTACGACGAGAAGACCCGCACCTTCGATGTCGAACGCTTCGAGCACGGGATCGACCTCTGGACGGTCGTCCTGGAGATCAGCGTGCTGATGGCCTCGTTCCCCAGCCGCGAGATCGCCGAGCTGAGCTGGAAGTACCGCACGCTGGGCCTGGGCTACGCCAACCTCGGCGCGATGCTCATGCGCGCCGGCGTGCCGTACGACTCTGAAGAGGGCCGGGCCGTCTGCGCCGCCCTGACGGCGATCCTCACCGGCCGGTCCTACAGGGCCAGCGCCGAGCTCGCCTCCGAGCACGGCGCGTTCGCCGGCTTCCAGCCCGAGCGCGAGAACATGCTCCGCGTGATGCGCAACCACCGCCTCGCCGCCATGGGCGAGCCACGCGACTCGGGCAAGTACGAGGCGCTCCGCATCCGCCCCGTCCCCGTCGATCACGCCCTGCTCGGCTCGGGCGAGATCCCGATCGCCAACACCGACGATCTGGCCATCCGCGCCAAGGCCGCCTGGGACGACGCCCTCAAGCTCGGCGAGAAGCACGGCTACCGCAACGCCCAGGTCACCGTCATCGCGCCCACCGGCACCATCGGCCTGCTGATGGACTGCGACACCACCGGCGTCGAGCCCGACTTCGCCCTCGTCAAGTTCAAGAAGCTCGCCGGCGGCGGGTACTTCAAGATCGCCAACCAGTCCGTCGAGCCCGCCCTCGTCGCCCTGGGCTATTCCAAGGCCCAGGTCCGCGAGATGATGCAGTACCTCCTCGGCGCGCTGGACCTCAATGTCCCCATGCCCGAGGGCTCGCCCAACAGCCAGCCCGGCGAAACCCTCAGCCAGTGGCTCAGAGGGCGCGGCCTCGACGACAACGCCATCGAGGCGATCGAGGGCCAGCTCGCCGGCGTCTTCGAACTCTCCTTCGCCTTCGGGCCCTGGGCCCTCACCGACGAGGCCCTCAAGGCGGTCGGGGCCGACCCCGCAAAGGCCCGCTCGACCCCCGGCTTCAACCTCCTCAGGCACCTCGGCCTGAACACCAAGCAGATCGACGAGCTCAACACCCTCGTCTGCGGCACCCAGACCCTCGAAGGCGCCCCGCACCTCAAGGACGAGCACCTGCCCGTCTTCGACTGCGCCAACACCTGCGGCAAGATCGGCAAGCGCTTCATCGCCCCCGAGGGCCACATCCGCATGATGGCCGCTGCCCAGCCCTTCATCTCCGGCGCGATCAGCAAGACCATCAACCTCCCCAACGACGCGACCGTCGAGGACATCAAGAGCGCCTACCGCCTCAGCTGGGAGCTCGGCCTCAAGGCCAACGCCCTCTACCGCGACGGGTGCAAGCTCTCCCAGCCCCTGAGCAACAAGTCCGACGCCAAGGAGGAGGACGCCGAGGCGGAAAAGTCAAACGCCGCCTCGAAGCAGGCGGAGACGACCGCTGCGGCGTTGACGGCGGCTGCCTCTGAAGCCGCCTCGCAGGCCGTCGAGCAGCTCGTTGAAGAGACCGTGGCCGAGCGCGTCCGCATCGTCCACAAGCCGATGCGCCAGCGTCTGCCAGACACCCGGCGCAGCCTCACCCACAAGTTCAACATCGCGGGCCACGAGGGCTACCTCACCGTCGGCGTCTACGACGACAACCGCCCCGGCGAGCTCTTCATCACCATGGCCAAGGAGGGCTCGACCATCGGCGGCCTGATGGACTCGCTCGGCACCGCCACCAGCGTCGCCCTGCAGTACGGCGTGCCCCTGGAGAGCCTCGTCCGCAAGTTCACCCACCAGCGCTTCGAGCCGGCGGGCATGACCACCAACTCGGACATCCCCTTCGCCAAGAGCCTGGTCGACTACATCTTCCGCTGGCTGGGCATGCAGTTCATCCCCGGCTACAAGGAGGCCAACGCCCCCCAGCGCCCCGCCAAGGCCGAGCCCAAGGCGGCGCCCGTGCGGGCTGCTGATCGGACGGGCGGAGGAACGGCCCTGAAGCACCAGATCCGTTCGAGCCAGCGGGTCACCGTCCGGGCCGAGTCGATGGACGCGGAGCTCGCGCCCGACGGTCGGCTGTCGGTCCACACCGAGACGCTGTCGGCGGCGCTGGACGCCGCGGGCGACGCCCCGCCCTGCGATGTTTGCGGAACAATTACTGTTCGCTCCGGCACCTGCTACAAGTGTCTGAACTGCGGCAACAGCATGGGCTGCAGCTGAGCACCGCCCACCACGACGGGTCGGGTGGGGTTCGTATTTCGTGCCTCCGCCCAGACCCACGCCTTCCGGCCCCCGCGGACTCCGATCTGCGGGGGCTTTGTTTGTGCCGTTCAAAGAATGAACTTTGGGGCAGTCAAGGGTGTCGATAAGTTCGGGCGTGCAAAAAACCGATGAAGGGGATCGTCGGGAGCCCTTTTAGCCCGATAATAATAGGACCGGAGGGGTCGCCGTCGCAACAGAGATTGGATCGAGCGGGGTGGAAGCAAAAATACTGGTCAGGGGGGTGAGATCGAGAGCGTTTTGCTGTACACTGTTGATGAGAGATCGTGCGGCTGATCGGGCGGAGCACCCCAGGAGCCCGACCGACTTCAGCCGCCGGAGTGAGAGAGAACTTCGAGAGAGACGCCAGGAGGAACCCAAAGATGGCTTCAAAGACTCTGATTGCTGCGTTCGCCGGACTCGCTGTTGCTGCCGGCCATGCCTCGGCCCAGAGCCTGCTGCAGCTCGATGTGAACACCCTGACCGCCCAGGCACAGGATGCCGCGGGCGGGAACAGCGCCTTCGGCGGCACCAGCCACACCGGCAGTGTCGCGTTCAGCGCGAACGCCAACAGCACGCTCGTCGACATCTTCATCGACGGCTCGGCTCAGAACATCGCCCCCGGCCAGCTCTCCACCTTCACCGGTGTGATCAACATGGTCAACGGCGCCGTGACCGGCGGGAGCCTGAATGTGACGCTCGCCAACAGCGACACCTTCAACGCCGACATCGTGCCCGGGGTCGGTCAGGTGAACCAGGCGGTCGGCTTCGGTGGATTCTTCATCGACGGCCTGCTCGCCAACGCGACTTTCAGCGGCAGCAGCTACGCCGGCGCTGATGTGTCCAGCTTCTTCAACGCCCAGCCTCTGACCGGCTCGTTCGTCAGCTTCCAGTTCAACCCGAACTCGAACGGCCGCTCGAACATGACCGACATCGATATCTGGGTGGTCCCGGCCCCCGCATCGATGGCCCTGCTCGGCCTCGGCGGCTTGGTCGCGGCCCGTCGCCGACGCTGATCCCAGCGGAAGGCTGCCAAAGGCCTCCACCAGATCTCGAACGACTCTCAAGAGCCCCGGCGTTTCGCGCCGGGGCTTCTTGTGCATCATCGCGGGTGGTCCGCTAATCGGCTAAAGTCCAATAATATCGGGGTCGCGGACTTGTTGGGGCAACAGAGGCCTCTTCGCGCAGGATTCTCGCAAAAACCGCTTGTTCCCCCTGTGACAACGGCGAATCCGTTGTACACTACAGGCGAGAGATACCCAAGCGGGTTTGGTGCGGGATTGACCAGTTGTCCCCGTTCCGCGACCCGTCTCGTGGGGAGCATGAGAGACCGAAGAGAGAGATAGGGAGGAAGATCAAAATGACAAAGAAGACCTTCAAGATCGCAGCATTGGCCGGGATCGCGGCCTGTGGGACTCAGGCTTCGGCCGCCAGCCTGCTTCAGCTTGATGTGAACACGCTGACCGCCCAGGCCCGCGACGCCGGTGGCGCCAACAGCGCCTTCGGTGGCACGACCCACACGGGCAGTATCGCGTTCAATGCCAATCCCAACAGTGTGTTGGGCGGCCTGTTCATCGACGGCGCCAACCAGGGCATCGCTCCGGGTCAGCTCTCGACCTTCACCGGCGTGATCGACCTGGTCAACGGTCAGGTCTCGGGCGGCAGCCTGTCGATGACGCTGAACAACAGCGACACTTTCAACGCCGACATCGTCCCCGGCCAGGGCCAGGTGAACGACATCGCCGGCTTCGGCGGGTTCTTCATCGACGGGCTGATCACCAGCGCCTTCTTCAACGCCAGCACCTTCGCCGGCGCCGATATCTCGACCTTCTTCAGCGCTCAGCCGCTCACCGGCTCGTTCGTGAACTTCCAGTTCAACCCGAATGTCAATGGTCGCTCCAACAGCACCGATATCGACATCTTCGTGGTCCCGGCCCCCGCCTCGATGGCGCTCCTGGGCCTCGGCGGTCTGGTCGCCGCCCGCCGTCGCCGCTGAGCGACATCCTCCCCGTACGATCTCCGACGGCCCCTGCTCTGCAGGGGCCGTTGTTGTTTTGACGCCTCGTCGGCTAAGCGTCCAGCGCCGCCTTGCCGCGGGGCAGGTCGAAGCGATCGCGCGTGCGGCAGTAGGTCAGCCCGCCCATCCGGCCGATCGCGTCGAGCTTCTCGGGGTCGGTGTGGTACCGCTCGTTGATGAGTCCGTCGTCGACGAAGACATGCACCACGCGACCGATCACGATGTTGCCCCCGGCGGGGACGCCGGGGTTTGTGCGCACGATCTGCAGCGTCTCGCACTCGAAGGCGACGGGCGACTCGGCGACGCGGGGCGGCCGGACCTTCGACGAGGGCGCCGGGGTCAGACCGACGAGGTCGAACTCGCTCTGGCCGTAGGGCAAGGGTTCTGACGCTCCGGAGACCTCGCGGGCGTAGGCGTCGCGCGCGATATTGACGACGAACTGGCCGACGCCGCCCTCGGCCGGGGGTGCGGCGTTCCGCAGCGAGTCTTTCTCGGCGCCCTTGTCGTCGTTGGCGGGGCAGAAGAGGAGCGTCATGGGGTCCGAGCCGACGCCGTTGAAGAACGAGTAGGGGGCGAGGTTGGTCTTGCCCTCGGGTGAGACGGTCGAGACAAAGGCGATCGGGCGGGGCACGATGCACCCGATGAGCAGCTTGTAGCGTTCTGAGGCCTTGAGGCCGGCGGGGTCGATCTCCATGGGCGGACTGTATGGGCCGGGGCGGTGCAGATGGGCGCGGGGTGCGGGGCGCCGGGCGCAGGGGCGGTTTCGGCCTGCGGCAGAGGTTGGCTTTCAGGGAGCAGGAACGCGGAGGCCGCGGCTTCACCCAACGCCCTGCGCCCCACATCCCGCGCCCCGCACTGAATACAGTGCGCACCATGACGCCCGAGCAGCCCGATCACGCTTCTGAGCAGACCCCGCTGACCTGGACGGCCCTGCTCGCGCACTGGACGGCGGTGGCGCAAGCCGCGACGGCGCTGCCAGACGAGGGCGACACCGGGCGGCTGAAGCGGTCGCTGCCCGAGATCATCGGGCTGCAGGCGGTCGCCTTCGCGATGGCCGACCTCGACCGGATCCCCGGGGGCGAGCGGGCCTCGGCGATCGACAAGGCGTCGGTGCTGGTTCGGCGTCATGCCGCGGCGATCAACGAGCTCTGGCGGGGCGAGCCCCTGCCCGAGGCGGTCGAGGAGACGATCGACGACGCGCGGCTTGCGCTGCGCCTGGCCGAGCTCGCCGGGCTGGAGTGGGCAGTCGCCGATGAGGTCCTGATCGCCGACCACCCGGCCGAACTCGCGGCGGCGCTGGTCGGCGCGGGGTTCGAGGGCGACCTGTTCCTGCCGACGCCTGGGGTCGAGCTGTTCGAGGGCTGCCCCGCGGCGTTCCTCCGCTCGCCCGGCGGCGCGCCGCCCGACGAAGACTTTGCCGAGGCGGTCTCGGAGTTTCTGGGCGAGGGCGCCGAGGGGCCTCTGCGGCGTGCCGGCCTGCGTCAGGCGTACCGCCAGTTCGACTTTTCCAGGGGCGGCCCGGTGCGGGATGTGGTGGCGCTGACGGAGGATTCGCTCCTGCCCGGCCAGCCGCTGCTGATCCCCGCGGTGCTGGGCGGCGAGGTACAGCGGGTGACGCTGCCCCCGAGAGGGCCGGGGCTTGCGTCGGCGCTGCCGGTGGAGTTTGAGGGAGCGGGGTGAAGAGGGCTGGGCGCTGGGCGCAGGGGCGGCTTCGGCCTGCGGCCGAGGCTGTTGTGGGTTTGTGGCTCAGGTTCTGGGCTTGGGCTCAGGCACCGGAAGACAGACGCGATCTGCGGCTGAAGGCCGCTTCCTCCACGCGCCCCGCGCCCGACTCCCCGCGCCCGGTATCCGGTCTTTTCCGCGGGGTATTGTCGTGTGCGGCGCTATCATGCAGACCGCCCGGGCGGGAGCGCCCATGCGGGGTGTTTCGGCCCCGCCGGCGGCAGTACGACCGACGCACCATCGAAGCACCAGAAGGAGCGAGAGCAGCATGCGACGCGCCAAGATCAGCATCATCGGGGCCGGGAATGTCGGGGCGACCTGCGCCCACTGGGCCGCGGCCAAGGAACTCGGCGACATCGTCGTCCTGGACATCCCCGACAAGGTCGGCGTGGCGCAGGGCAAGATGCTGGATCTGGCCTGCTGCGGCCCGATCGAGCGGTTCGACTCGGCGATCACCGGCACCAGCGACTACAAGGACATCGCCGGCTCGGATGTGGTCGTTGTGACGGCCGGCCTGCCCCGCAAGCCGGGCATGAGCCGCGACGACCTGATCGAGACGAATGTCAAGATCGTCAAGAGCGTCTCTGAGAACATCAAGGAGTTCGCGCCCGAGTCGATCGTGATCGTGGTCTCGAATCCTCTGGACGCGATGGTGTACACGGCGTGGAAGGCGACGGGCTTCCCGACCAATCGGATCATCGGCCAGGCCGGGGCGCTCGATGTCGCCCGTTTCCGCACCTTCCTGGCGTGGGAGATCGGCTGCTCGGTCGAGGATGTCCAGGCCCTGCTCCTTGGCGGGCACGGCGACGACATGGTTCCTCTGCCCCGTCTGACCAGCGTGCACGGGATCCCCGTGACCGACCTGCTCAGCAAGGAGAAGATCAACGCCTGCGTCGAGCGGGCGAAGATGGGCGGGGGCGAGGTCGTCAAGCTCATGGGCACCAGCGCCTACTACGCCCCGGCCTCGGGCACCATCCAGATGGTCGAGGCGATCGTCAAGGACAAGAAGCGGATCATCCCGTCGGCCGCCTATTGCGACGGGCAGTTCGGCATCAAGGACCTGTTCGTCGGCGTGCCGGCCCTTCTGGGCTCGGGCGGCGTCGAGAAGATCGTCGAGTTCGACATGGAGCCCGACGAGCGCAAGCTGCTCGATGAGTCGGCCTCGCATGTGAAGGAACTGGTCGACAAGGTCTGCGAGCTGTTCCCGGAGCTGGCCTGACCAGCCCGGCGGCGGGACGGAGCACGGAGCGGCATGGCCCAGCGCGACTACTACGAGATCCTCGGAGTCAAACGCGATGCGACGCAGGACGAGATCCGCGTCGCCTACAGAAAACTTGCGCGCCGGTACCACCCGGATGTGAACAAAGAGCCAGACGCCCAGGCCAAGTTCACCGAGATCCAGGAGGCGTACGACATCCTCTCCGATGAGGAGAAGCGCAAGCTGTACGACCGCGTCGGGCGAGCGGGCTTTGCGCAGGGCGCCGCGGGGGGCAGGTCTGGCCCCGCCAGCCGGGGCGGGGTGCATGTCGATTTCGACCTCAACGATCTGGGCTCGATGTTCGACGCGTTTTTCGGCGGGCGGAAAGGGCGCGCGGGTTCCGGGCCGAGCCCGGGGGCCGACCCCTTCGCGGGCCGGGCGCGGATGACCAAGCCCGAGCCGATCCGGTTCGAGACGACCGTCTCGTTCATGACCGCCGCAAGGGGCGGGACCGAGCACCTGAGCGTCAACACGCCCGGCGGGAGCAAGCGGATCGGGGTGACGATCCCCAAGGGCGTGGCCGACGGGGCGAAGCTCCGCGTGCGCGGGAGCGAGGACGAGCCGGACATCATCGTGACGGTCTCGGTGGGGGGGCACCCGCACTTCCGCAGGCCCGACCGGGCGGGGCTGGATCTTGAGTTCGATTTGCCGCTGAGCGTGTCGGAGGCGGTGTTCGGGGCGGAGATCAGTGTGCCGACGCTGACCGGGCCGGTCTCGCTGCGTGTGCCGCCGGGCGCGGCGTCGGGCAAGAAGCTGCGGCTGCGCGGGCGGGGTCTTGAAGACGCCAAGGGCAAGAAGGGGGATCTGTACGCGGTGATCCGGATTGTTCCGCCCGACGCGGGGGCGCTGACGGACGCCGAGCGGGCTACCCTTGCAAAGATTGGTGAGAAGTCCCGCGTCCGCGACGATGAAGTGTGGCGTGAGGAGTACTCGCCATGACGGCGAGCGTCGCCGTCTGCCGCAGCCGCCCATCGCAGGCCGGAGAGCCTGTCCCGCCCGGGCGTCGCGGCGGGGCCGTCTGGAGCGGCCCTGTTCCACGAACCAACAGCCGGTTTGACAACGACCGGCGGTCGGAGCGAGAGTGCGTATGTCCGGCAGGGATGCCGGGGTCGACGCCTCTTGAAGGTGGAGGAGCACCGGCGTGCTGAAGAAGCGTCATCAGTTCTTCGTTTGGCTGTTCGCCTGCATCGATGCGTTCGTTGTCGCCCTCGCCTGCTACATGGCGTGGGGGCTTCGGGTCGTCCTGACCGGCGAGGCCTGGCCGACCGGCTGGGAAGACTGGATCAAGCACCCGCTGGTCTTGCTGGCGGCGCCTTCGGTGTTGCTGGTCTTCTGGGGGCTGGGGCTGTACCGCCCGCGGCGTGATCGGTCGGTCTGGGTCGAGGTCGGGCAGGTGATCAAGGCCTCGCTGGCGTCGGTGATGGCGCTGGTGGTGGTGCTCTGGGCGGTCGGGGCGGAGACGCTCGGGGCCGAGCCGGGGGCCGCGGCGTGGGTCTTTGGGCTGCAGATCGACGCGGGGCGGTTCCAGGTCGCGATGCTGGCGATCCTGCTGCCCGTCGGGCTGGTCGGCTTCCGCGTGAGCGTGCGGCTGACGCTCCGGTACCTCCGGCGTCGGGGCAAGAACCTCCGCCATGTCGCGATCATCGGCGTGGGCCGGCTCGGGCAGATCGCGGCGCGGACGCTGACGCGCAACTCGTGGACGGGGATCCATGTCGCCTATCACATCGCCCACACGCCGAAGGCCGACCGGGCCCGGTGCGTCGGACGCCCTGTGCGGGGCGGGCTGGACGATCTGGAGAAAGTGCTCGAGGCGAACAAGGTCGACGCGGTCTACCTCGCCCTGCCGGCGACGGAGGCGGCGAAGATGCCGGCGCTCCTGCGTCGGCTCGAACGGTTCGCCCTGGATGTGCGCATCATCCCGGATGTGCCGCTGCGGTACCTGCCCCAGTCGATGGCGGTGAGCGAGCTCGAGGGGATGCCGGTGCTGAGCTACCGCGAGAGCCCGCTCTACGGGCTCGGCGGCGTGAGCAAGCGTGCGGTGGACATCCTCGGCGCCGCGGCGGCGCTGGTGCTCTTCTCGCCGGTGATGCTTGCGATCGCGGCGCTGGTGCGGATGTCCGGGCCCGGGCCGGTGGTGTTTAAGCAGTGCCGCGTGAGCCTCGGTGGCGAGGAGTTCCGGATCTACAAGTTCCGGACGATGTTCCATGTCGAGGATGAGGCGGCGCCGTGCGACCCGGGCGACGACCCGACGGGCCAGTGGACCCGTCGCGACGACCCGCGCGTGACGCCGATCGGACGCTTTTTGCGCCGGACCTCGCTCGATGAGCTGCCGCAGCTTTTCAATGTGCTGCGCGGCGACATGTCGCTCGTCGGCCCGCGTCCGGAGCGTCCGGAACTGATCGAGCGTTTCAAAGAAGACTGGCGCGGGTACATGCTCCGCCAGCATGTCAAGGCCGGGATGACCGGCTGGGCGCAGGTCAACGGCCTGCGCGGCGACACGGACCTGCGCAAACGCCTGCAGCACGACCTGTTCTATGTGCGGCACTGGTCGCTGCGGTTCGACCTCTGGATCCTGTGGCTGACGGTGTTCCGCGGGTTTGTGCATCGGAATGCACATTGAGGGGTGTAGGGCGTGGGGCGTGGGGTGTGGGGTGGCACGGTTCGCCGAGCCCTGTCTGAACGCGCGAGCTGTGGCACTGGCGGCTGGCCCGCCAGTGTTCCTTCCACGCAGCCGAACCTCGCTCAGCCTTGACAGTGCACTGACGCCAGCCGCAGGATGGCTTCTTCCGGGCTGATGATCGGGCCCGGGGTATCGGCGAGTTTGCGGGTGTAGAGCCTGCTGTCGATCCAGCGCCCGTGTTTGTGGCCGGCGCGGGGGATGGTGCCGGCGACCTGCATCCCGACGCTCCGATGCAGGGCTTCGCTCGCCTCGTTGGGCAGGGCGACGCCGGCGAGGGCCGTGCAGTAGCCCTGCTCGCGGCAGACCTCGATGAGCCGCGTGTAGAGCGTTCGGCCGACGCCCTTGCCCTGCACCGCCGGGTGGATGTAGATGCCGAGTTCGACCGTCCAGTCGTACGCGCCGCGGGCTTTCCACGGCGCCGCACGCGCAAATCCGGCGAACTGTGCGTCGATCTCGGCGACGAGCCAGGCGTAGCGGTCTCGGCGTGCAAGCCACTGGCGGCGCACGGCCTCGGCGGGCTCGGGGGCGGTGCCGAAGTGGGCGACGCTGCCCGTGATGGCGCCGTTGATGAGCTCGGCGATGGCGGGGATGTCGGTGTCGGTGGCGAGGCGGGTACGCATCGGGCAAGTGTTGGCGCGTAGGACGCGGCTCGCTCGGCGGCGGTACGCTTGGGCCCATGGCGCTGCGGGCTCTTCAGATCATCGTTCCCAAGCGGCACGACATCGAGCTGGCGGACCTGCTCTGCCGCCGGCCTGCGGGGTCGGCGTGGACGGTCGAGGTGGACGGGGAGCGTCTGCTTTCGGGGGTGCTGATCGACAGCGACGAGGCGGAGGTGCTGGTCGACAAGCTGACCGATCGGTTCGGGGCGGTCGAGGGTTTCCGGGTGATCTCGGTGCCGGTCGAGGCGTCGGTGCCGGGGTTGCCGAAGCGCGACAAGGCCGACCAGGGCGAGGCGCCCGACCCCGAGGACCCGGAGGCGGCCCAGGACGAGAAGCGTCGGAAGGCCGCGGCCCACCGCGTCAGCCGCGACGAGCTGATCCAGGATGTCCAGACCGATACGAGCCTCTCGAAGCACTACTTCATCATGGTGGTGGCGTCGACCTTGGTGGCGGGGATCGGGCTGCTGAAAGACAATGTGGCGGTGGTGATCGGGGCGATGGTGATCGCGCCGCTGTTGGGCCCGAACATCGCGCTCTCGCTGGCGACGACGCTGGCGCACGGGAAGCTGTTCCGGCAGGCGATCGTGACCAACGCCGCGGGGCTGAGCGTGGGGCTGGCGATCTCGCTGGCGATGGGGCTGGTGCTGACGGTCGACCCGAGCGTGGGGGAGCTGCAGGCTCGGACCTCCGTGGATCTGTCGGACATCCTGCTGGCGCTGGCGTCGGGTGTGGCGGGGGCGCTGGCGTTTACGCGCGGGGCGCCGACGGCGCTGGTGGGGGTGATGGTGGCGGTGGCGTTGATGCCGCCCTTGGTGGCGGTTGGGCTGCTGGCGGGCTCGGGCAACTTTCAGGACGCGTCGAAGGCGGTGCTGCTGCTTGCGACGAATGTCATCTGCGTGAACCTGGCGGGGGTGGCGACCTTCCTGCTTCGCGGGGTGTCGCCGAGGAGCTGGTGGGACGCGGGGCGGGCGCGCAAGGCGACGGTAACGGCGATCCTGTTCTGGACCGTGCTTCTGCTGGTGCTGGTCGTGGTGCTGAGCCTGGCCGACGCGGAGGTGGCGGTGTAGAAGTCAGCGTCCCTCGCTTGCGGGCGGGGCGTCGTCGGGTATCGCGCCGGGGCTGCCCATCTCGCTGAGTCGCTGGCGGATCATCTGCTTGGCGTTGTAGATCTCGCGGCTGAGCTGCGGTCCGGTGAGCCCGAACGCCGGCGCGATGTCGGCGACTCTCGGTCGGTCGCCGCCGCTTCGGGCCGGCTCGATCAGGGCGAGATAGATCGCTTCCCAGACGCTGGCTTTTTGGCGCAGGACGAAGTCTTCGCGGACGAGCGCGATCGCCTCGTTGATTTCCGCGGCCGTCCACGCGCGGTCGAATGCGGCCTCCGGGCTCTCGTCGGCCCCCGGCTCGGCGTTGGCCAGGTCGAGCTCGGAGATCGAAAGGACGCTGCGATCGGGCTTTGTCTTGCGTTCGTCGTCGATGCGGTAGTGCTGGAGGGCGGTGAGCATCAGCGACCTGAAACGCCCGCGGCTGGCGTCCGCCTTGGCGATCAGGTCACGGCTGAGGACGACATCGCAGAAAAAGCCCTGGGTGAGGTCGCCAGCCCGCTCCTGGCTGAGGCCCTGACGCCTCAGAAAGGCGTAGACCGGCGGCCAGTAGAGGTCGAGCACGCGGGCGAGGGCGTCGGGCTCGCGCCTGGCGGCGGCGATCAAATCCCACTGGGTTGTCTGAAATCGATCCCGTTCCATGTAGTTGCAGAGTCTTTTGTCGTTCCCGACAAACAGTGTAACTTATAGCGGTCGCGGCCGTCAGGGACGCATCGGAGTCCGGGGTTTTCGATCGCATGTAGTAAGGAGACGGGGTGGGTGAACGGGTCCTGAACACCGACGAGGCGTTGCGGTTCTTCCGGGTGCTGAACGATCCCGAAGATCTCGAGGCGACGGCCTGTCTGCCCGAGCAAATCGGGCGGTACCGCGTGCTGTCGGAGCTCGGGTCTGGGGGGATGGCCAGGGTCTTTGTGGCCGAGCAGGCGTCGCCCCGGCGCCGGGTGGCGCTGAAGGTGCTGAACATCGCGGCGGCGGACGGGGCGGCGACGCGCCTGCAGACCGAGGCGGAGGTGCTGGCCGATCTGTCGCACCCGTCGATCGCGACGGTGCACGAGTTCGGGATCTGGCGCGAGGCCGGGCAGCTGACGCCCTACATCGCGATGGAGCTGGTGCCGGGCGCGAGGTCGATCATCGCGTACGCGTCGGAGAACCGGCTCTCGCTGCGCGAGCGGCTGGAGCTGATGGCCGAGGTCTGCGGCGCGCTGCAGCACGCGCACCAGCGGGGCGTGATCCACCGAGACCTCAAACCCGAGAACATCTTGGTCGGCGAGGACGGGCGGCCCCGCGTGATCGACTTCGGCATCGCGCGGCTGATGCGGGAAGACCACGGCCTGACGATCGATCGACAGGTGCTCGGCACGCCGCACTATGTGAGCCCGGAGCAGATCGTCAACGGCTCGTCGGCCGCGGATGTGCGTTCGGATATCTACGCGCTGGGCTGCGTGCTGTACGAACTCTTGTGCGGCAAGAAGGTGTGGGGCGATGCGGGGGACTCGCTGGCGGCGGTGGTGCGTGCGGCGTTGAGGACCGAGCCGCCGGCGCCGCGCTCTGTCGACGCCTCGATCCCGAAGGATGTCGAGGCGGTGATTCTCAAGGCGATCTCGCGCGAGCCCGCGGAGCGGTACCAGTCGGCGCACGAGCTGACCGAAGAGCTGCGCCGGTGCTTGCGAGGCGAGCCGGTGACGGCGCGCAGGCCGGGTGCGTGGACGAGGTCGATGCGCTGGCTCGGGCGCCACCCGATCGTCGGGACGATCGCGGCGTGCTGCGTGATCGCTTCGAGCTCGCTGGGCCTGACCTTCGGCGCGGTGTGGTGGCTGAACATGGTGCCGCACTCGGTTGAGATTGACAGCGCGGATCCGAGATCGGTACTCATCTACGCGCGATCGGGAGCGGTGATCGAGCGGTTGGGTTTCGGTTCAGCGGTGCATTCGGCTGATCTGTTCACCGGCGGGGAGGGTATCCCGGGGCGTCGCCTGATCGTCGTCGGGCTGAGCCGCGCGAGCGAGCCGGACGGCACGCCATTGCTGGAGGTGCGTGAGCTGAATCGTCGAGGTCGGGCGAAGATCGATCGGGGTTGGGCCTGGCGTCCTGCGTATCCGGTGTGGTCCGCGACCGAGCGGCCCGGAGAAGATCGGGTGTCGTTGTTCCGTTCGAACATGATCGCGTTCGAGCGTGTGTTTCCCGACGATCCGACCCCGGGTCCGCAGATCGTGTCGATCGCTCGCCATCTGCCATTTTCACCGAGCGCGATCGCCGTGCACGCGCTCGACGGGCGGCTGCTCCACAAGGTGTGGCACGACGGCGACCTGCAGGGCCTGAAGTGGCTGCCCAATCAGGGCCTTTTCATCGTCGTCGGGTTGAACAGCGAAGTGCAATGGTCCGATCGGGAGCGAGCGATCCCGTTCTCGATCGACAGCGGCTCTCCGTGCGTCGTGTTCGCGCACAAGCCGGAGTTTGATCGAGTAACCGGGCTGATCCGCCCGGGCTGCCCGCGGGCCGATGTCGAGCCGATGTGGTACAAGGCCTTGCTTTTGAGTGAGGCCGGGCTCGCGCTCCCGAGGGGGCTGGATATCTCAGTCTCCTGGAGCTATCTGAGGTCCGATCTCCCGAGGATCTCGGTTGCTGGTCAGGTCGCCGAGTCGACAGCGGGATCACCGATTCGGTACGGCTGGACTTGGCAGGTGAGCGCCGAGGGGGACATCGCGCCGCACTTCGAGAACGACACCACCGTGATCGCAAGGCAGTTCGACCCGCGGCTCCCGACTATCGACCAGCTCTACTGGGGCGACCTGCCCCCGGTGAAGCCGGGGCGTCGGCCGATCGAGCGGGCTCGGGAGGCGGCGGGCGGGTCCGAGCCCTGAGCGGGACAAAAAGCGCGAGGGGGCAGAACGCCCGTTCATGCGTCCCGCCCCCTCGTTTGCGCCTGTGACCGAGATCCCCCCTGGGCCCCGGCCCCGCGCATTGGGACAACACCGACCGGCGGCGCGTCTCCATCTGGATTTACGGAGTCCCCGCCCGGATCTCGCACGGAATCTGAGAAAAACTCCATCGCCGATTTGCGGATCACCCGCTTCCGGCGGCGTTTCAGTCCAGCTTGGCCCTATCGAAACCCGTTCGAACCGATCCGGCACGCGACCGGCCTACACTCGGCCGATGCTGCGGAAAGTGCTGTTTAACAAGATCCATATGGCGACGGTGACCGCCGCCAAACCCGATTATGTCGGCTCGATCACCATCGACGAGGACCTGCTGAAGGCCACCGGGCTGCGGGTGAACGACGCGGTGCTGGTGGCCAACTGCCGCAACGGCAATCGTTTCGAGACCTATGTCTTCTGGGGCGAGCCGGGGTCGGGGAAGATCGAGCTGAACGGGGCGGCGGCCCACCTCGTCGAGCCGGGCGACAAGGTGATCATCATGCACTTCGCCGAGATGACCGACGAGGAGTACGCCGAGCACCGTCCGCGTGTCGCGATCATGGGCGAGGGCAACAAGATCGAACGGATGATGCGCTACGAGCCGATGGATCCGTCTGCGGGTTCGTGAGCCGGGGCCCGCTCGCAGACCCTCCGCCCGAATCTCTCGCAAGCGTGCGCTATTGGGCGGCGATCCCGACCGACTGCGTCGCCGGGCTGTGGCGATCGGCGGCGTCCTGAATAGGCTTTGGTGTTCCGGTCAGGGAAAGGAAGCCCCTCCAATGCACGACACGCTGCGTCTCGACGACAAGCCCCGCATCAGCACCAAGCTCGGCAAGTTTGTCCCTTCGCTGACCCTCCAGCTCAAGCGTCTGGCGGGCGAGCGGGAAGCCGCGGGGCTGCCCGTGTACGACTTCGGCCTGGGCGAGACCAAGGGGGACCTCGACCCCGAGATCGTCGAGGCGGGCGTCAGGGCGTTTCAAGAGCAGCAGACGATGTACGCCGACCCGGCCGGTCTGCCCGAGCTGCGTCAACAAGTCCTCCGCTGGCTGGACCTCGAAAAGGACTACGGGATCGAGTCGGTGGTCATCACGACCGGGGCCAAGCAGGCGCTGTTCAACATCTTTCTGGCGGTGTGCAACCCGGCGGACTGCGTGCTGTTCGACGCGGCGCCGTGGGTGAGCTACCAGCCGCTGGCGGTCGCGTCGTACGCGTTCCCGGTGGCGGTGCTGCCGCTCGCGGGGAGCGACAACCGGTTGAAGGTGACGCCGGCGGACCTGCGCCGGAACCTCGAGGTGCGTCCGCACACGCGGCTGTTCCTGCTGAACAACCCGTGCAACCCGACGGCGCAGCTGTACTCGGCCGAGGAGGTCGAGGCGCTGTTGCGTGTCTGCTGCGAGTACAAGGTGTACTTCGTGCTCGACCGGCTGTACTGGCGGATCGTGTTCGAGGAGGGGGGGTACCCCGAGCCGCCGATCGACGACGAGACGCGCCGGTGGCTGATCCAGGTCGACGGGATGAGCAAGAACTTCCGTCGGACGGGCGGGCTGCGGATCGGCTGGGCGGTGGGGCCCGAGGATGTGATGAAGGCCGCGGTGAATCTGCAGAGCCACTACACCAGCGGTCCGAGCGTGCCGGACCAGCACGCGGCGATCGCGGCGATCGACCACGCGTACAACCCGTCGATGGTGGAGGAATTGCGCACGAAGCGCGACCTGCTGCTGCAGCACGCCGAGGGGATGCCGCTCGTGAAGATCTGGCCGACGCCGGCGAGCTTCTACTCGTTCTGGGATGTGTCGGGCTGCTTCGGGAAGAAGACGCCCGAGGGCAAGGAGATCCGCACGGCCGACGATGTGAGCGAGTACCTGGTGCTGCAGGCGGGCGTGGTGACGGCGAGCGGGCGCGCGTTCCTGCAGGACGGTTTTTTGCGGCTGAGCTTCGCGACCTCCGAGACGCACATCGTCGAGGGGATGAAGGCGGCGCGGATGGCGCTGGGGGCGTTGAAGTAGTTCGCGCTTACCGGCTCTGGCCGATGAGCTCGACTTCCGAGGTCCTTGCCGCTTTCTGGAGCGATCGATCGAGCGTCGCGATCGGCAACTTCTTTCTCGACGCGAGTTCGAGGTATGAAGCGTCGTACGCGCTGAGCTTGCAGCGCCTGGCGATGGCGAGCACGGCTTCCTCTGCGGGGTCGTGGTCTTCTTCTATCACGAGCTTTGAGAGATCGTGCAGCGACTCGGCGACCTCGGCCGGGGTGGTTCGGCCGCGGCGCTCGGCGACGAGCAGGACATTCAGGACCTCGAACTTCCAGAGCGCGGGGACATGGCCCCGTCCCGATTCGAGCAGGGAAAGCGCGAGGTCGGCGATCTCGTGCTGCTCGTCGGACAGCACCCACGCGATCGCGACGGAGCAGTCGATTACGAAGGAGACGGGTTCGTGTGTCGGCTTTGCTCGTCGGCTCACCGCTTCCGGCCCTCGTCGATCATTTCGCGGATTTCATCTGCGCTGATCGCGGGCTTGCCCTTGCGTCTGGCACGGATGCGGGCGATCGCGGCTCGTGCCTCTTTGCGGTCGTCTTCCAAGGGAACGAGCCGTGCGATGGGCACGCCGCGCTGGGTGATGAGAAAGCTCGCGCCCTTGGCGACGCGCCTGAGGAGCTTGGGCAGGTTGGTCTTTGCGTCGTACGCGCCGATCTGGTCCATCGGGAACCTCCGCCATTATCAACTGGTCTATCGACCAGTCTATTCAATCGGCTGGATCTCCGCAATGCGGTCCGTTGTTATTCGGACTTCAGGTTCGTCAAAGCTCCGGCGCAAACCCCCGTCGCATCGTGTTCTCGCAGCTCGCTCTGGGTTCGACGAACTGGAGGAGGTAGTCGCGTCCGCCGGCTTTGCTGCCCACGCCGCTCATGCCGAAGCCGCCGAAGGGCTGGCGGGCGACCATCGCGCCGGTGATCCCGCGGTTGAGGTAGAGGTTGCCGACGCGGAATTCTCGCTTGGCTTTCTCGAGGTTGGCGGGTTTGCGGCTGAAGACGCCGCCGGTCAGCTTGTACGGGTGGTCGTTGGCGATCTTCAGCGCCTCGTCGAACGACCTTGCGTGCATGACAGCCAGCACGGGGCCGAAGACCTCCTCGCGCGCGAGGGTGTGGTGCGGGGCGACGCGGCTGAAGATGTGCGGGCCGACGAAGTGGCGCGGCAGGAGGTCCGAGTCGATCTGGGGCCCGGGCGAGTTGGGCTCCAGCGGGGTCGGGTCGAGCTGGAGCTCCGAGACGCAGCCCTCTTCCTTGGCCTGGCGGATCATCGAGGTGATCTTGTCGAACGCGCCCTCATCGATCACGGGGCCGACATCGGTCCCGGGCTTGATCGGGTCGCCGACGACCAGCGAGCGTGAGGCTTCGACGAGGCGCCGGATGAAGGTCTGGGTGTGGTGGCCGTCGGGCCCTTCGGGGTCGACGACGATGCAGCGCGAGCAGGCCGAGCACTTCTGGCCCTGGAAACCGAACGCGGAGTGGCGGACGCCGAGGACGGCTTCGTCGAGGTCGGCGGAGATGTCGATGACCAGGGCGTTTTTGCCGCCCATCTCGCAGACGACTTTCTTGACATGGTGCTGCTCTTCGTGCGTGACGCCCGCGGCCTTGATGATGTCCAGGCCGACGGCCTTGGAGCCGGTGAAGGCGAGCAGGGCGATGCGCGGGTCGCGGACGAGGGCGGCGCCGACGGTCTCGCCGGGCGCGGGCAGGAAGTGGAAGACCTCGCGCGGGCAGCCGGCCTCCCAGAGGATGTCGGCGAAGACCGCGGCGATGCCGGCGGTCTGCTCGGCGGGCTTGAGGATCGCGGTGTTGCCGGTGACGAGCGCCGCGACGGTCATGCCGCTGGCGATCGCGAGGGGGAAGTTCCACGGGCTGATGACGGCGGCGACGCCTCTGGGCTGGTACCACTGCTCGTCGAGCTCGCCGATGTAGCGGCCGATGCGTTCGCGCCGGAAGAGCTGGGGGGCGAACCGGGCGTAGAACTCGCAGAAGTCGATGGCTTCGGCGACATCGGCGTCGGCGTCGACCCAGCCCTTGCCGTTCTCCTTGATGATCATGCCCGAGAGCTCGTCGCGGCGCTTGCGCATGGCGTCGGCGGCCTTGGTGAGCACGCGGGCGCGTTCGAGCGGGTCGGTATCGCGCCAGGCGGGGAAGGCGTCGTACGCCTGCGTGATCGCGCGTTCGGCGTCCTGCACGGTTTTGTCGCTGGCGATGGTGCGGACGCGGGCGCTTGCGATCGCCTTGGCGAAGGCGTCGCGCTGGGTCTTCTGCGAGAAGTCGCGGAGGGGTTCGTTGTTGAAGGGACGGCCGTCGCCGACTTTGGGTTCGGCGGGGGAGAGCTGGTGTCGCTCGGGGGCGATCTCGTAGAGGTCGCGTTTCTCGGTGGAGACCGGGGCCGCGTTGGCGGCGCCGTTGGGTCCGGCGTGGGCTGCCGTCTTCGCTCTGGGCGCCGGGGGGCGGAGGAGTTCGGCGCTGTCGGCGTTGTCGAGGAAGCCGGCCTTGAGCCACGACTCGTTGGATGTGTTTTCGAGCAGGCGGCGGACGAGGTAGGCCATGCCCGGGATCATCTCGCCGACGGGGACATACTCGCGGACGCGGAGGCCCATGTCGTTGCCGGCGGCTTTGAGTTCGTCGGCCATGCCGTGGAGCATCTGGAGCTCGATGGCGTTGTGGGGGAGGCTGCGGCGTTCGAGCTCGGTGACGGCGCGTGCGATGGAGCGGACATTGTGGCTGCCCAGCGCGAGCTTGACGCCGCCCTCGGAGGCGGACTTGGGGCAGGCGTCGAGGAAGACGGCTGTCATGTCCTCGAAGCACCTGTCGGTCTGCCACTTCTCGTTCCAGACGGGGCAGGGCCAGCCCATCTGCTCTGCGTGGATGGTCTCGAAGTCCCAGTACGCGCCCTTGACGAGGCGGACGGTGACGGCCCGCTTGGCGCTCGCGGCCCAGCTGGCGATGTTCTTTGCGTCCTCGACGCCGGACTTGAGGTAGGCCTGCATCGCCAGGCCCGCGTGGAAGTCGATCTTTTCGCAGCAGCGCTTGAAGAGTTCGAGGGTGAGGTCTTTGAGCTCGAACTGCTCCATGTCGAAGTTGATGAAAACGCCCTTGTCGCGCGCGGTTTCGAGGATGGGCAGCAGACGCGACATCAGGTCGCGGATCGCGCCCTCGGTGTCGATGGGTTCGGAGCGCGCCGAGAGCGAGCTGATCTTCACCGAGACATTGGTGCGCGGGATATCGCCCAAGTGGTCGGTCTCCAGCAGCGGGCGCGAGGGCCAGGAGGCGACTTCGCTGGGGAGGTTCTCGATCAGGTCGAGGTACTTGGCCTTGTAGTCGTCGGCCTCGGCGTCGGAGACGCACGCCTCGCCGAGGAGGTCGACCGAGAAGGCGATGCCGCGGTCCCAGAGTTTCTTGAGGCCGGGCAGCGCGTCGGCAGCGTCGGTGCCGGCGATGAACTTCGAGGCCATCGATTTGATCTGCGACGAGATCGTGTTGGTCATGAGGCCTTTGGCGAGGCCGCCGGCCTTGAGGCCGAGGTCGAGGCCGGGGGGCGTTTTGACACCGGGCTGCGAGAGGTAGTCGGCGAGGTGCTCGTGGACCATCTCGGAGGTGGTGAGCATGGGGTAGCAGTCGACGAAGCGGAAGAGCTGGACCTTGAAGTTGTGGTCCTTCATGGACCAGTTCATCAGCTTGTCGGAGTAGAAGCGGGAGCTGAAGATGCCGGCCTTGCTCCCGCGGGCGCGCCGGAGCATGTCCTCGCCGAGCTCGCGGATGCGGGCCTCGACGGCTTCGCTCGGCTGGGCGGGTGAGGCCGGGGCGGCCGAGGGGGTGCGGGGCGCGGGGACGGGGCGGCCCGCCTTCTGCTTCTTGGAGAACAACGCCATGGAAGTCGCCTCTGGAGTACGGCGTGTGGGTGTGCAGCGGGGCCCGCCCGGAGCGCGCAGCCGCGTGCAAAAGTGTATCCGTCGCCAGTCACGCATTCAGGGATCTTGCTCGGCAGGGCGATCGCATGTTCCGTAAGTGGGAGGGGTCGCCTGCCGCTGAGATTGTGGGAACAGGGGCGCTGGGAGCAGGGCGCGGGGCGCTGGGGATGAAGCGGCCTTCGGCCGCGGGCCGAAGCCAACCCTGCGCCCAGCTCACAGCGCCCCGCGCCCGCTTCTCTCACATTCATGCTGCGGCTTTCGTATGGAGGCATAGCTGACAGGTCTGCGGATCCTGCGATTGCCCTGTCTGCCCCGGGGATCGGCGGCCTCGGGGGCCTCGCGGCGGCTAGGGTTGTGCCCCATGCACACGGGCCGCAATGTCATCACGGTCGGCAACTTCGACGGCGTCCACCTCGGGCACCGGGCGCTCGTCGAGCGCGCCCGGGCGGTCGCCGATCGGGAGGTCGCGGGGGTGATCGCCGCGGCGTTCGACCCGCACCCGGCCAGCGTGCTCGCCCCCGGCCGCGAGCCGCCCCGGCTGACGACCTTCGCCCGGCGCGAGGCGCTGCTGCTTGAGGCGGGCGCGGACAGGGTGGTCAAGCTCGAGCCGACGCCTGACCTGCTCTCGCTGGAGCCCGAGGCGTTCGTTCGTTTGATGATGCAGACTTATGGGGCGATCGGGTTTGTTGAGGGTTCTGATTTTCACTTCGGCCGTCGCCGGGCGGGCGACATCGATGTGCTGCGCCGGCTTGGATCGCAGCTCGGCTTCGGTGTCGAGGTGGTCGAGCCCGTCGAGGCGGCGCTGGGCGACTGCACGATCGTGCGGGCGTCGAGCACCATCGTGCGATGGCTGGTCGCCCACGGGCGGGCGGTCGACGCGGCGATCGTGCTCGGGCGGCCCTACGAGGTCGAGGGCGAGGTCGTCACCGGCGACCGTCGCGGACGCGAGATCGGCTACCCGACCGCGAACATCTCGACGCCCTGCCTCTTGCCCGCCGACGGGGTCTACGCCGGGCGGGCGGTCCTGCCCGACGGGCGCGATGTCCCCGCGGCGATCAGCGTCGGGACCAACCCGCACTTTCGGGGCGAACGCCGGCGCATCGAGGCGCACCTGCTCGGCGTCGAGCGCGACGGCGACGCGATCGCCGGCCTGCCCGAATACGGCTGGGCGATCCGGCTCTCGCTGCTTGGCTTCGTGCGCGACCAGGCGGTCTTCGGCTCGCTCGAAGAATTGCTCGGGCAGATGGAGCGGGACTGCGTGCGATGTCTGGAGATGGCCGAAGAGGGCATGCCCGCGGGGCTGTGCGGAAACGCCGAGAGCCCGACGGGCGGCTGCGCGATGAAAGGTTCGGTGCGTGATGAGTGAGACGAGGGTCGGGCCCGAGGCCGGGTACGCCAGCAGCGCGACGCTCGACGAGATCGCGTCGTGGCTCAGAACACGACGGCGTGTCTGCGTGCTCACGCACACCAAGCCCGACGGCGACGCGATCGGCTCGACGATCGGCCTTGTGCGCACGCTGCGGCTGATCGGCGGCTCGTGGGCCGACCCGGCGCACATCAAGGCGTGGTACTCAGGGCCCCTCCCGACCTGGACGAAGTCAATCGCACAAAGCGATGAGTTCGAGGCCGCCTCGTCGTCGAAAATCAACGAGAACGGCGTCGCCGACACCGAGCCCGACGCGATCGTCGTGCTCGACACGGGGAGCTGGAACCAGCTCGAACATGTCACGCCCCTGCTCAGAGGCCGTGCCGACAGGACGGTGATAGTCGACCACCACCTCGACGGCAACCCGGATGTGGCCGAGCGTCGGTTTATCGACGCGAAAGCCGCGGCGGTCTGCGTGCCGGTCGCCGAGCTCTGCCGCCTGCTTCTGGAGCGCGATTCGGTGACCTCGCTGCCGGCGGGTATCGCCGAGCCTCTGTTCCTCGGGATCGCGACGGACACGGGGTGGTTCAAGCACTCGAATGTGGATGCGCGGGCGCTGCGGACCGCGGCGGACCTGATGGAGGCGGGCGCCGATCACAGCCGCCTGTACCGCGAGACCGAGCAGCGCCAGCGTTCCGGACGCCTTCGCCTGGTCGGGCGGGCGCTCAGCGGGATGGAGCTGCACATCGACGATCGCCTCGCGCTCCTGAGCGTTTCGGCGGCGGATGTGCACGAGACCGGCGTGGGCCTCGGCGACTCGGGCGGGCTCGCCGACTACGCCTTGGCGATCGAGGGGGTCGAGGTCGCGGCGGTGCTCACCGAGGTCGAGGGCGAGGGCCGGCCACTCACCAAGATCAGCATGCGGAGCAAGAGCGCCGACGACCCGATCGCGGTCAACGAGATCGTGTCGGCCTACGGCGGGGGCGGGCACCGACAGGCCGCGGGCGCAAGGTTCGAGGGCACCATCGAGGAAGCCAAGAAGGACCTCGTCCGCCTCGTGAAGGAGAAGCTCTCGTGAGCGAGCCGCGCGGGCAGGAGCGCCGGGCGCCAAGCGGCGGACCGAGGCGGGGCGACGCCAAGCGGCCGGGCGGCAAGAAGGGCGGGGGCCCGCGCTTCAAGAAGCCTCCCCTGCGGATCATGACCACCACCGCGTGGGAGTACCCCAGCCAGCACTACAACAGCGCCGAGACGGGGCGCGAGGTGCAGGGCGACCCCAACTACGCCGGCGCCACACCCTCGTGGGTGATCTGGCAACTGCTGCAGCGCTACACGCGCGAGGGCGACACGGTCCTCGATCCGATGTGCGGTTCGGGCACGACCCTGGATGTCGCGGCCGATCTCGGGCGCACCGGCGTGGGCTACGACCTTGCGCCCAGCCGCCCGGACATCAAGAAAGCCGACGCGCGCCAGCTCCCGCAGGCGAGTTCGTCGGCGGACTTCGTGTTTGTCGATCCGCCATACTCGACGCACATCGACTATTCAGACGATCCCCGCTGCATCGGCAAGCTCGACGCGGGCGAGGCGCCCCCCAAAGCCGCACAAGAAGAAGGCGCGATGACGGGCGAGGCGTACTACGAGGCGATGGAGGAAGTCATCGCCGAGATACACCGCGTGCTGAAAAACCGGCGCTACATGGCGCTGTATGTCAGCGACTCGTGGCGGAAGCGCCGGGGCGAGCCGGGGGGTGGGGCGGGGCAGTTCATGCCGATCGGCTTCGAGCTGTTCTCGATCATGCGGGACTTCTTCGAGCCCGTCGACATCGTCTGCGTCATCCGCCACAACGCCAAGCTCAAGCGGGGCAATTGGCACAAAGCCGCGCAGGAGCAGAATTTCTACCTGCGCGGCTTCAACTACCTGTTCATTATGAAGAAGGTCGAGGACTGAGCCCGCCCCCGGTTCCCCGGCGCTTTCAGGCGTTCCACTTGCGGAGCTTGGGGCCGGTGTAGTTGGCGACGGGGCGGATGAGGCGGTTGTTCTCGTGCTGCTCCATGATGTGGGCCGCCCAGCCCGACATCCGGGAAGCGACGAAGATCGGGGTGTACTGCGGGACGGGGATGCCCATGACGAAGTAGGTCATGCCGCAGGGGAAATCGACATTGGGGAAGATGTTCTTCTCGTCGAGCATGATCTTCTGGACCTTCTCGCCGAGGTCGAACCACTTGACGGCGTCCTTGCCCTTCTTCTCGGCGATGTTCCTGCCGAGCTTGTGGAGGATGCCGGCGCGGTGGTCGCCGTTCTTGTAGACGCGGTGGCCGAAGCCCATGAGCTTGCGCTTCTCTTCGAAGGCTTTGTGCATGAAGTCGTCGACGGAGCCTTTGCCGGCGGAGACGAAGGCGTCGATCTCCTTGAGCATCTCCATGGCGGCCTCGTTGGCGCCGCCGTGGAGCGGGCCCTTGAGCGCCGCGATTGCGCCGGTGACTGCGCCGTGCATGTCGCTGAGCGTCGCGGCGATCACGCGGCTGGCGAAGGTGCTCGCGTTGAAGTCGTGCTCGGCGTAGAGGATCAGCGAGACATCGATCACATGCGCCACTTCGTCGCTCGGACGCTCGCCGGTCATGAGGAAGAGCAGGTTGGCGGCGTGGGAGAGGTTCGCGTCGCCCCCGGTGTCGGGCGCGATGATCTCGCGAC
The DNA here is from genome assembly GCA_050486265.1 of Phycisphaerales bacterium. Classification (GTDB taxonomy): domain Bacteria; phylum Planctomycetota; class Phycisphaerae; order Phycisphaerales; family UBA1924; genus SLFH01. Next base: position 90,989 of record JBJHCY010000001.1, read on the forward strand.
CGTCGATCACATTCTGCATGTGCCCGATGATCGTCGGGATCTTGGCGAGCAGACGCTTGGCCTTGCGCATGTTCGCCTCGCGGCTGATCTCCTGCGACTCGGCGTCGAGGTTGGCCAGGAGGCTCACGGCGGTGCGGAGCACATCCATCGGCACCGCCGACCCCTCGCGGATCATCGGGCCGGCTTCCTTGAGGTAGTTGATGGTCACCGGATCGAGCGCCCGGTTGGCGATCAGCTCGTCTTTGAAGAAGCTGAGCTGCTTGGCGTCGGGTTTCTCGCCTTCGAGGAGGAGGTAGGCGACCTCCTCGAAGGTGGCGTTGGCGGCGAGGTCGGCGATCTCGTACCCGCGATAGATCAGGCTCGTCTGATCGACGGCGCAGATCGCGGTGTCGCCGGCGGTGATGCCTTCGAGCCCTTTGCCTGCGGTGGCGGTGGTCATCGGTCTGCCCTCCGGATCTTGCTCGCCCGGGACCGGCCCGGGTCGGTGAATGTCGGCCCTCCCGCCGGCGTCAGGTTTCCGGCAGGGCCCGGCGGATCGGCCGGGGAGGAGATGCTAGCAGGACGCCATCGACGCGGGCGTCCCCGGACGGGCGCCGGCTGCGCGTCCCGGGCGTGTTTCCGCATCAGCATCCGGAGCGCTCCTGTTATGCTGGTCGGGGCCGTCCGCACTCTCAACGCATGGGCGAAGCATGAGCTATGTTAAAAAGAGCCTGACCGAGGGCGAAAAGATCGTCTTCCGCGCCCGCAAGCACTGGTGGTTCACCTGGTTCACCACCTTCCGCCTGCTGGTCGTCCTGGCCGGGTGCGGGGCGCTGGTCTACTTCCACGCCGACATCGCTTTGTGGGCGGTCGGCCAGCTCGAAGAGGCCGAGTTCTGGGAGGTCGAGGGGCATCAGCAGGTCTACGGCGTCTCGCCGGATGTCGCCCGTCAGATGCTCGGCGGGGTGCTGATCGTGGTTGCCTTGTTCGTCGCGCTGCTCGGGGTGGTCTCGCTGCTCTCGTACTTCGCGTACGAGTACGCGGTGACCACGCGCCGGGTGGTGATGCGGACCGGGCTGATCAGGCGCCGCGTCTTCGAGATCACGCTGCGCCAGCTCGAGACGGTGTCGGTCTCGCAGTCGATCCGGGGGCGGCTCCTGGGCTTCGGGAGAATCTCGATTGTGGGGACGGGCGGGTCCAGCGCGACCTACGGCCAGATCGCCCGCCCCATGCGTTTCCGCCACGCCGTGCACACCGAGGCCCAGTCGCTCTACGCCGACAAAGGCTCGCCCGCGCCGAGCGCAGATCCCGGGGCCGACGGCCCCGGCGCGTACACCGTCAAGGGCGTCAAACGCGACGACGGGAGCGATGTCGTGCTCACCATCGACGCCGACAGCAAGGCCAACGCGATGGTCAAGGCCGAGCTTCAGGGCGTCGTGCCGACCTCCGCGGCGAAGGCCGGCGCCGACGCGAAGTCCAAGGCGAAGGGCAAGAAGCGGTAAGCGATCTCAGCCCTTCGCGCCCTGTTTGGCCATTTGCTCGGCGAACGCCGCGGCTCTGCGGTCGAGCTCTTCGGGCGTCACATCCTCGATGTGGGTGCTGATGTGCCACTCGTTGTCCCACTTGTCTTTGACCGACGAGAAGCGGTCGCCCCAGAACATGTCGGCGGGGGCCATGACCGATGTCGCGCCGGCCTCGAGCGCGCGCTTGTAGGTCTTGTCGACCTCGGGCACATAGAGGTAGATGCCGGCCGGCTTGCCCTTGCCGCCGGACTGCTCGCAGGCGTCGCTGATCATGAGCGGGGAGTCGCCGATGCGGACCTCGGCGTGCATCACCTTGCCGTCGGGGCGGGTGTGGCACTCGCCGAGCTCGGCGCCGAACGCGTCCTTGAGGAACGCCATCAGGCCCCGTGCGTCGGACGAGGTGATGTAGGGCGTGACGGTGTGGTATCCGGCGGGGATCGGGTTTGCGGTCGGCATCGGGGGGTTCCTCCTCGTAAACAGAGCGCCCGCCGATCGGCCTCACACGGACCGGTCGGTCTGGGCGTGGGGTTGTAGTGTACCTTCGGGTTTAGTCAGGTGTTGCGGTTATACGCAGGAGTTTGCTGTTTTTTGTGCCCGGGACTCCGGCTGGCGTCCCCGCCGATCAGGACCGTCCCGGGAACTCCCAGGGCGTGCCCGGCGTGTAGCCCAGCAGTTCGTACAGGGCCTCGCGGCTCTGCATCTGATCGAGCAGGGGCTCTGCCGTGCCTTGCTCTTTGAGGACCGCCAGCCCGCGTTCGACGGCGCCCATCGCGATCCGCAGCGTCGTAACCGGGTAGATCACGCAGGCGTAGCCCATCGCCTCGAACCTGCTCAGAGGGAGCATCGGGGTCTTGCCGAACTCGGTCATGTTGGCCAGCAGATAGGGCGGGCGTTCGAGCTCGCCCATCGCCTCGGCGAAGCGGGCGAACTCCGCCTCGCTCTTGAGGCCCTCTGGGAAGATCATCTCCGCGCCGGCCTCGGCGTAGGCGAACGCCCGGGCGACCGCGGCGTCGAAGCCCTCGACGCCCGCCGCGTCGGTGCGGGCGCAGACGATGAAGTCCGGGTCGGCGCTCTGTTTAGCGGCTTTGGCCGCCCAGCGGATCTTGCTGGCCGCGTGGTCGACGGGGATGAGCGACTTGCCGTCGAGGTGCCCGCAGCGCTTGGGGAACTGCTGGTCTTCCAGGTGGAGTGCCGCGGCCCCGGCGCGGGCGTACTCGATGACGGTCCGGCGGACCATCTCCTCCTCGCCGAAGCCCGTGTCGGCGTCGGCGAGCACGGGCAGGCCCGAGGCGTCGGCGACCTTGCGGATCTCGGCGGCGAAGTGGTCGAGGGTGAGCAGGCCGACATCGGGCACGCCGTTGGCGGCGGAGGTCGCGCCCCCGGAGAAGTAGCAGGCGTCGAAGCCGGCGCTGGCGATCGCGCGGGCGACGAGCGCGTTGAACGCGCCGGGCATGGCGACGCAGCCGGCGTCGAGCAGGGTGCGGAGGCGTTGTCCCGGGGTCGGGCCGGGGGTTGGTCTGGGGGTTGGTCTTGGGGCATCGGTGGGCTGGCTCATGGCCGATCGTATCGGGGTGGCCCGGCTTGCCGAGCCGGGTCGAACGGTCAGTGATGCTCGCTCTCGCGTCCGGGCTCCTGAGGCCGGTCCAGCCCGATCGCCAGCAGGACGACAGGGACGCAGAGGATCACGAAGGCGAGCATCGCCCCCTCGTACCCGCCGGTGAGGCTCGCGCTGACGCCGGTGAAGAGCGTACCGAGCCCGGTGCCGATCACGCCGATGCGCGTCAGCGAGCTGCGGATGCGTCCGTGGTGGGTGCGTCCGAAGTAGCGGGCCGCGGCGGCTGTGCCGCAGGACGCGACAAGCGATTGGCCGACCGCGAACGCCGCCATCGCCGCCCCGGCCCCGACGACGCTGGTGGCGATCCAGAGCAGGACCGAGCTCAGGGCGATCATGCCCATGCCGACAGAGATCAGGGCCGAGGGCCGGACTTTGTCGACCAGCACGCCCCCCGGCAAAGCCATGATCGCCATGGTGATGGTCCAGACGCTGACAGCGGCCGCCGCGGCTCCCGCGCCCAGCCCCCGCTGCGCCAGGATCGGTTGCATGTCGAAAAGGAAGCCGGTGCCGATGAGCGGCGGGAGGAAGAAGGCCGCGCCGAGCGTCCAGTACGCGCGGGTCCGCGAGGCTTCCTTGAGCGTGAAGGCGGGCTCGCGGGGTTTCACGCTCTGGCGGGGCGGGTTCGGGCCGACGCTGGTGGGGTCCGGCGGGGTTGTGAAGCTCGGGTCGGCCGCGGGGTCGGCGGGGTCGTTGTCCATGTTCAGGCCGAGGTCTTCGGGCTTGTTTCTGATGAAGACCAGCGCGATCGGGATGACGGTGATCCAGATCAGCAGGGCGAAGAGGGCGTAGGTCCAGCGCCAGCCGAGCGATTCGATCAGCAGCAGCGAGACGGGCGGGAAGACGGACCAGACGCCGAAGACGATCACCTGCTTGACCCCGTGCACACGCCCGAGCTTGCGGTGGAACCACATCGCCACGGCGTGCTGGCTCGCCAAGGCGAGCGCGCCCTGCCCGAGAAAGCGCAGCAGGAAGAACGCGAGGAATACCGTCACGAAGCCCTGCGCCCCGGCCATGACCAAGCAGCCGAGGCCGTAGACCAGGGCGATCAGCGCGATCATCCGACGCGGGCCGAAGCGGTCGGTCAGCGCCCCGACGAGCACGAGCGGGAACGAGGCGAGCACGGTCGCGATGGTGTACGAGGCGTTGAGCGTCAGCTCGTCGATGCCGAAGGCCTCGCGCAGCGGGAGATTGAGCTGCGAGACCAGCATCGTCTGGCCGGGGGCCGTGGCGATGAAGGCGACGGTCGACGCGGCCGCGACCGTGTAGCCGGGGAAGATCCGGGGGGCTGAGGGCATGGACGCCGACGATAGGCGTCGGCGCGGGCGGGCTTTGCGTCCCCGGGGCGATCGCAATTGCTGCAGTAGGCGGCGCCGCCTGCCGCGGAGATTCTGGAATCGGGGCGCAGGGTGTGGGGCGCGGGGCGCTGGGTGAGGCAGCGGCCTTCGGCCGCGGGTTGCTTTGCTCTCAGGCCTCCTGAACCCAGCCTCGGCCGCAGGCCGAAGCTGCCCCTGCGCCCAGCGCCCTGCTCCCCGCGCCCATCTTCGCCCTAAAGCCCCAACGACTCTCGCTTCGCCGCCCACTCGGCCCGTTCGCGCTTGTTGTCGGTGGCGAGCTCGGCGTCGCCGCCGGCGCGGATCGAGCGGATCGCCTCGATCTCCAGGCGGGTCAGGCGGACCGATTCGAGCTCGTAGTCGCGCCAGGCCTCGACGGTGAGCGGGACGATCGGCTCGATCAGCTGGAGCATCGCCGAGGCGAAGTCGCGGATCTCCTGCTGCGCGTGCGCGTCGATCCGCAGCGAGAGGAAGCGCAGAATGTTGTGCAGATCGCACTTCCAGTACCACTCGGTGTACACGCTCACCGGCAGGCCGATGCGGGCGAGCTCGCGGCTGACGCCCGCCTCGTTGAGCTTCTGGTACTTGGCGTACAGCGCCTCGACCTCGTCGAGGTACGCGAGATACTCGTCGGCGGTCTTCGCCTCGGCGGGGTCGGCGAGGTTGAAGGTCTCTTCGCCGCCCTGGCGGTTGGAGGCAGACTGCTTGCGCACACCCTCGCGCGCCGGGCGGTAGAAGCGGTCGTGCACGATCGAGTAGCGGGCGGAGTACTCGTTGACATTCGCGGTGCGGTGGCGGATCCACTGGCGGGCGATGAAGATCGGCATCGCGATGTGGAACTTGAACTCGACCATCTCGAACGGGGTCGTGTGCCGATGGCGCAGCAGATAGCGGATCAGCCCGCGGTCCTCGTTGACCTTCTTGGTGCCGGCCCCGTACGAGACGCGTGCGGCCTGCACGATCGCCTGGTCGGCGGTCTGGCCCTCGGGCGCCAGGCGGGGCATGACATCGACCAGGGCCATCAGCCCGTGCTCGTGGACACGGATCTCGCGCCGGGCGTCGCCCTCCATCAGGTCGCGCAGCGGCGACTCGGGGGCGATCCGCCGGACCTCGTGCGTCGGGGCCGGGGAGATATCGCGCTGGATGGCGGGCTTGGGCTCGGTCATGGTCTGCTCGGTGTTCATCTGTCTCGCTCCGCTCATGGGCAGGACAGTCTGCCAAGCAGAGCGGGTCCGTGCCGACACTACCGCCAGCGGCGTCGCTGGTCGACCCCGCGACCGTGGCGTGATGTGGACGGGCTGTCGGTTCGTAAAACAGCCTGGGGTATGTTCTTTATCCGCTTCAGTGGGTTGTCCACGGCTCATGCACATACCGAATCGTGTTCATATCCGGTTACGCATGCGTAAAACGCCGCACTGACGACCGCAAGGCGAATCCGACAGGCATAGGGCATTTGGCCTATTGGGGTGCGGTTACACGCCTCTGCCGACCGGTTCGGGGCGGGCGGGTTTGTCCTCGATGTATGCCTCGATCGGGGGGCAGGTGCACACCAGATTCCGGTCGCCGTAGGGGTTGTCCACACGCCCGACCGCCGGCCAGAACTTCGCGTCCGCCAGCCAGGGCTTGGGGTAGGCGGCCTCGCGCCTGGAGTAAGGATGGCGCCAGTCGTCGGCGCTGACCATCGCAACGGTGTGCGGGCTGTTGCGGAGCAGATTATCTTCTTTGTCCGCACGCCCTTCCTCGATTGCGCGGATCTCCTCGCGGATCGCGATTAGCGCGTCGCAGAACCGGTCCATCTCGGGGACCGGCTCGGACTCGGTCGGCTCGATCATCAGCGTGCCCGGCACGGGCCAGGACATCGTCGGGGCGTGGAACCCGTAGTCGATCAGTCGCTTGGCGATGTCGTCGATCTTGACGCCCGCGGACTTGTCGAACGGGCGGCAGTCGATGATGAACTCGTGGGCGACTCTGCCCTTGGCGTTGCGGTAGAGCACCGCGAAGTCGTTCTCCAGACGCTTGGCCATGTAGTTGGCGTTGAGGATGGCGATCTCGGAGGCGGCCTTGAGCCCGGCGGCGCCCATCAGCGCGATGTAGACCCAGCTGATGGTGAGGATCGAGGGGCTGCCCCATGGCGCCGAGGCGACGGGGCCGAGGGCCGAGACGCCGGCGCGTGCGGGGGTCAGGCCCGCCTGCTCGCGCTGGCGGGAGGGGCCGAAGGGGCTGACCTCGGGGTGGCCGGGGAGGAAGGGGGCGAGGTGCTCGGCGGCGCCGATCGGTCCCATGCCCGGGCCGCCCCCGCCGTGGGGGATGCAGAAGGTCTTGTGCAGGTTGAGGTGACAGACATCGGCGCCGTAGTCGGCGGGGCGGCAGAGGCCGACCTGCGCGTTCATGTTGGCGCCGTCGAGGTAGACCTGCCCGCCGTGCTTGTGGACGGTGTCGATGATCTCGCGGATGTTCTGGTCGAAGACGCCGAAGGTCGAGGGGTAGGTGACCATGAGCGCGCCGAGGCGGTCTTCGTACTTGGCGGCCTTGGCGCGGAGGTCGTCGGTGTCGACGGCGCCGGTCTCGTCGCAGTTGACGGGGACGACCTCGAAGCCGGCGATGACGGCCGAGGCGGGGTTGGTGCCGTGGGCGCTGGTGGGGATGAGGCAGATGTTGCGGTGGCTCTCGCCCCGTGATTCGTGGTAGGCGCGGATGACCACAAGGCCGGCGTACTCGCCCTGGCTGCCGGCGTTGGGCTGGAGGCTGACGGCGGGGAAGCCGGTGATCTCGCAGAGCCACTGTTCGAGCTCGGCGAGCATCTCACGGTAGCCGGCGGTCTGGTGGGCGGGTGCGAAGGGGTGGATGCGCCCGAACTCGGCCCATGTCACCGGGAGCATCTCGCTGGTGGCGTTGAGCTTCATGGTGCACGAGCCGAGCGGGATCATGGAGTGGGCGAGCGAGAGGTCGCGTCCCTGGAGCTTGAAGATGTAGCGGAGGAGTTCGGTCTCCGAGTCGTGCGTGTTGAAGACCTCGTGGGTGAGGTAGTCGACGGGGCGGGCGAACGCGGCGTCGATCTTGGTGTCGATGTCGTGCTCGAGGTCGTCGATCTCGAAGCCGAGGGGCGTGTCGCCGTGGAAGCACTCGAGGAGGTCCTTGAGGAGCTTGCGGTCGGCGGTCTCGTCGAAGGCGACGCCGATTGTGCTGTCGGGGTAGACGCGGAGGTTGATGCCGCGTTCCTGAGCGCGGATGACGACCTGCTTGGGGTCGCCTGCGCCGAGGCGGACGCGGACGGTGTCGAAGAGGGGCTTGTCGCCCGCGTCGTGGCCGAGGCGCTGCAGGCCGAGGCGGAAGGCTTCTGCGAAGCTGTGGGTGCGCTGGGCGATGCGGCGGAGGCCGTTGGGCCCGTGGTAGACGGCGTACATCCCGGCCATGATCGCCAGCAGAGCCTGTGCGGTGCAGATGTTGCTGGTGGCCTTGTCGCGCCGGATATGCTGCTCGCGGGTCTGGATGGCCATACGGAGCGCGGGCGCGCCCTGGCTGTCGCGGCTGACGCCGATGATGCGCCCGGGCATCTTGCGGACGTGCTTCTCGTGGGTGGCGAAGAAGGCCGCGTGCGGGCCGCCGAAGCCCATCGGCACGCCGAATCGCTGGGCGGAGCCGACGGCGACATCGGCGCCGAGCTCGCCCGGGCTCTTGACCATGCAGAGGGCGAGCAGGTCGGTCGCCATGACGACCATCGCGCCCGCGGCGTGGGCTTTCTCAATGAAGGCGCTGTGGTCGATGAGCTCGCCGGAGGTGTTGGGGTACTGCAGGAGAACGCCGCAGTGCTCGGCGGTGGGTTCGAAAGACGCGGGGTCGCCGATTTCGAGCTCCAGGCCCATGGACCACGCGCGTGTGCGCACAACCTCGATGGTCTGGGGGTGGCAGTCGTCGGCGACGAAGACCTTGGTGCGCTTGGGCCCGGCGATGTTGAAGCACATCGCAAGGGCCTCGGCGGCTGCGGTGCCCTCGTCGAGCAGCGAGGCGTTGGCGACCTCGAGCCCGGTGAGGTCGGTGACCATGGTCTGGAAGTTCAGGAGCGCTTCGAGGCGTCCCTGGGCGATCTCGGCCTGGTAGGGGGTGTACTGGGTGTACCAGCCGGGGTTTTCGAGGATGTTGCGCTGGATGACCGGGGGGACGATGGTGTCGTAGTAGCCCTGGCCGATGCAGGAGCGGTAGACCTTGTTCTTGGCGGCCTTGGCGCGGAGGTGCTCGATCAGCTCGAACTCGCCCCGGGGGGCGGGGATGTCCATGGGGCGGCCCAGGAGGATGTCCTCGGGGACGGTGGCGCGGACCATCTCGTCGAGGGAGCTGTGCCCGATAAATTCAAGCATGCGCTGGATCTCGGCGTCGCCGGGCCCGATATGCCGGTGGAAGAACATGTCGGTGGGGGCGAATGGGGCGCCGGAGAGGCTCCGGGCCTGGGGGGCCTCGGGGCGTCCGATGGAGCCGTTGCCGCCCTGGGCGGCGTGGGAGTTGGTCGTGGTCATGCGTCCTCTTCCGGGAAAGAGCGGGGGCTGGTGTGCGGCGTGACTCTTTGAGCCGCAACGCGGCCTGCCGCCGGACTGTAGGGAGAGATTGCGTCGTGGTCGGGCGTGCTCGGCCTGTACACTGGTTCGTCGGCGGTCGCGGTCCGATGCTCCGCCCGGCGTCTAGGCCCGTCGGCGGGGTGTCCGGCGGGCGGTGATCGGTTGTAAACCCGCGGGGCGGCGTGCCGTCCGGCGTCCAGAGGCTAAGGGAGTGTTCCGCATGCGGCTTTCCAGAATCGGTTTTTCCGGTGTTCGCCCTTCCCGTTTCGGAGCGGTCGCGATCGCGGCGGCGGTCTTGTCGGTCTGCGGGCTCGGGCACGGGATTGCGTCCGAGACCGAGACGGGTGCACGCGCGACGATCACGGTCGGCGCCGAGAAGCCGCTGGCTGACCTGTTCGCCCAGATCGACCCTCTGGTGCGTCGGTACGACGAGCATGTGCGCACGCTGGCGAATCCGTTCTTCGAGGGGCGTTCGGCGGGGACGCGGGGTAAAGAGCTCGCTGCGGAGTACCTCGCGTTCAACTTCGAGCGGATGGGTCTGAAGCCGGCGTTCCCGAGCGTTGAGACCATCGATGGCTCGGAGATCGTGACGCCCGAATCGTCTTTCCATCAGTCGTTCGAGGTGGGCGGTGGCGTCTCGGCGACAGTGGCCTTTGCGCAGGTGGTGGTCGGGGGCAAGCCCAAGACGCTGGTCGAGAACCGTGATTTCACGGTGCTGGGCACCAGCGGCGACGGGGCGGCGACGGGGCCGGTGGTGTTCGTCGGGTACTCGATCGAATCGGGGCAGGACGGGTACGCGAGCTATCCCGAGGACACGGATCTTTCCGGGCACATCGCGATGATGTTCCGGTTCGAGCCGATCGGCGAGGACGGCACGAGCCGGTGGCGTGAGAGCGGGGGGTGGACTGCGGCGTCGGCGTTGAACAGCAAGATCCAGGCTGCGGTTTCGCGCGGGGCGACGGGGGTGATCCTTGTCAACCCGCCCGGGGCGGACGATCCGCGGATCAACCAGCTTTCGCGGACCGACGAGTTCCGCTCCCGTGCGCGGTCGTCCGTGCCCGTGGTGATGATGAGCCACGAGGCGGCGGGGCGGCTGGCCGATGCGCACGGGTCGACCCTCGTCGAGCTCCGGGAAATGGCGGACGAGGGCGGGGGCGTCGAGGTGCTCGGCGGCGCGTCGGTGGTGCTGGCGGCCGAGGTCGGGCGCGAGCGGGTGGAGACTTGGAATGTCGCGGCGATTCTGCCCGGCTCGGGCGACCTCGCCGACGAGCTGCTGGTGATCGGCGGGCACTACGACCATGTCGGCTACGGGAGCTTCGGCTCGCGGGCCGGCTCGCGTGGTCGCGGGGCGCTGCATCCGGGCGCCGACGACAACGCGTCGGGCACGGCCGGGGTGCTGCTCTTGGCCGAGAAGTTCACCAAGGCGTACGCGGAGATGGGCGACGAGCCTCGGCGAACGATCATGTTCATGGGCTTCGGCGCCGAGGAGATGGGGCTGCTGGGCGCGCGTCATTATGTGCAGAACCCGATCCGGCCGATCGAGCGGCACTACGCGATGGTCAACCTGGACATGATCGGGTATCTGCGCGACGGGAACCTTGATCTGTTCGGGACGGGCACCGCCGAGGAGTTCGAGGCGATTCTCGACCGGCACATCGGGACAAGCGGGCTGAATGTGCGGCGTGTTGCGGGCGGGACGGGCCCGAGCGACCACTCGGTGTTTTTCGGCGCCGGGATCCCGGTGTTGTTCTTCCACACGGGGCTGCACTCTGTGTATCACATGCCCGAGGACATCAGCGACTTCATCAACAGGACCGGGGCGGTGGAGGTGTGCCGCCTTGCTTACGCGATCGCTTCTGAGCTTGTCACGCGCGAGGAGGCCCTGAGCTTCTCGAGGACGGGTCGCGGGACGATGCAGTCCGGCGTGCCGCGTGTGCGTGTGAATGTGCGTTTCGGGATCGCGCCGGGCGACTACGCCGGCGAGGAGCCGGGGATTCTGGTGGGCGAGGTCTTTGAGGGAACCTCGGCGGACCTTGCGGGGCTGAAGCAGGGCGACCTGATCGTGGAGTGGGGGGGCAAGCGGGTCGAGTCGGTCGAGGCGTGGATGCCGCTGCTCGGCGAGCACAACCCGGGCGACGAGGTCGAGATCGTTTTCGTGCGTGACGGCGAGCGTCAGACGACGACGGTGGTCTTGCAGGGTCGCGACCAGCGCTGATTCTTGTTTGCACAGCAGATCCGGCCCGGCCCCCGATCGGGGCCGGGCTGTGTTTTTGGACCGAGCGGGCGAGATTCGCGAGGACTCGGGCGGGTTGTGAGGATCGGTGAACGGGTTGGAATTGCCTCTGGGAGAGGCAATGGGGGGGCTTGCGGCCCGTTGTAGACTGGAGCGAGAGCCGCGGCGTGGGCGTTGTGCGAAGGGAATCGATCGGATGACCAGCCGAACCCAGAGCGTGCAGACTTCGTCCGGGACCGAACGGGCGCGAGCGGGCGGGGACCCCGGGCAGCCGCCGTCTCAGCCGCTGTCTCATTTGGGCCGGCTGCCGAGCGGTTCTTTCGGGTACGAGGAGGCGCGGCATCTGCTGTGGCGTGCGGGGTTCGGGGGGACGCCCTCGCAGATCCAGGCGCTGGTGTCGATGGGGGTCGAGCGTGCGGTCGACCACATCGTGGATTACGAGCGGATCCCCTACGAACGGCCGCAGGCGGAAGACTTCGACCCGGAGATCATGCGTCCGCCGTCGGAGGAGGAGCGTCGGCGGTACCGCACGGCGCTGCAGAACCAGGACGAGGATGTTGTCGCGAGGTTCCGGATGCGCCGCCAGGAGCAGCAGCGGGCCGACCGGGCGCAGGTGCGCGAGATGCGCCGGTGGTGGCTTGCGCGGATGGTCGAGTCGCCGCGGCCTCTTGAAGAGAAGATGACGCTCTTCTGGCACGGGCACTTCGCGACGGGCTACCGGAAGATCGAGAACAGTTACCACGCGTACATGCAGAACCAGTTCTTCCGCGCCAACGCGACGGGGAACTTCGGGCGTCTGCTGCGCGGGATCATCCGCGACCCGGCGATGCTTGCGTATCTGGACAACCAGCGGAGCAACCGGCGCAGGCCCAACGAGAACCTTGCGCGCGAGCTGATGGAGCTGTTCAGCCTCGGCGTGGGCAACTACACCGAGAACGACATCAAGGAGGGAGCGCGGGCGCTGACGGGCTATTCGTTCGAGCACAACGAATTCGTGTTCGACGAGCAGGCGCACGACCGGGGGACCAAAAGGATCCTCGGGCGGCGGGGGGCGCTCGACGGGGACGGGTTTGTCGACGCGATTCTGGCGAGGCGGGCGTGCGCGGAGTTCATCGCCGCGAGGCTGTACTCGTTCTTTGTCGCGGACTTGCCCGCCGATGTGCGGGAGATCGACCGCGAGACGCGGAGCTTTGTCGGTCGGCTTGCGACGGTGATCGCGCAGTCGAACTACGAGCTGAAGCCTGCGCTCAAGCGGCTGTTCCGCAGCGATCACTTCTACCACGCGCGGTTCCGCAACGACAAGATCAAGAGCCCGGCGGAGCTGGTGGTGGGTGCGGTGCGTTCGCTGTTGACGCCGGCGCGGGACCTGAATCTGGTCGCCGACGCGATGGGGATGATGGGCCAGGAGCTTTTCCAGCCGCCGAGCGTGCGGGGTTGGCCGGGCGGGCGGACCTGGATCAACACATCGACGCTGTTTGTGCGCCAGAACGCGTTGGCGTACCTGCTGACGGGCGTTCCGGCCGGGCGGGGGCAGCGGGACCGGACGCCGTTCGATGCGACGGGTGTGCTTGCTGAACTTGAGAGGGCCGAGCCTGGCGCCTCGAACGATCCGGAGCGGCTGGCGCCGTATCTGTTGCGGGCGACCTTGGGGCGGCGGACGCCCGAGGCGGAGCGGATCGTCGCGTCGTTCATCCGTGAGAACGGAGGGCGGCCGACGAACGACATGCTGACGGGTGTGCTGCTGCTTGCGACGGCGATGCCGGAGTATCAGCTTTGTTGAGTTTGCAGGGTTGATGACGGGAGAACACTGGCGGTCAAGCCGCCAGTGCCACAGGATGCGGGAGACACTGGCGGGCGAGCCGCCAGTGCCACAGGGGGCGGGAGACACTGGCGGGCGAGCCGCCAGTGCCACAGGGGGCGGGAGAACACTGGCGGTCAAGCCGCCAGTGCCACAGGATGCGGGCCATGTCGGACGGCCTGAGAGGAATGGAACGATGGACCTGCACGATGTCAACGCGTTCACGCGGCGTCAGTTTCTACACCGGGGGCTGACGCTCGCCTCGGCGACGCTTGCCGTGCCGGCGTTTTTGCAGCGTTCGGCGTTGGCGATGCCCGGTCCGACCGAGGCGCTGAGCTCGCTTGCGGGCGTGCCCGAGGGCAATGTGCTTGTTGTGATCCAGCTCTCGGGGGGCAACGACGGGCTGAACACGGTGATCCCGTTTGCGCACGATCAGTACTACCGCGTGCGCCCGGGCATCGGCGTCCGCCAGCAGGACGCGATCGGGCTTTCGCAGGAGCAGGGCATCGGGCTGCACCCGGCGATGGGGCCGATCAAGAGTCTGTACGACGAGGGGCTGTGCACGATCGTGCAGGGCGTGGGGTACCCGAATCCGAATCGATCGCACTTCATGTCGATGGATATCTGGCAGACCGCCGACACCAACGGCACCGGCAACGGGTGGCTCGGGCGCTACATCGACAGCCAGTGCTGCGGCTACGGCAAGGGCGAGTCGGGGACGCCCGAGGGCGAGGAGCCTCGCCCGCCCGCTCAGCTGCCGGTACAGCCGCCGATCGCGATCGGGCGTGTGGCGCCGCTGGCGTTGCAGGGCGATCATCTGCAGCCGATCAGCTTCGAGTCGGCCGAGCTCTTTCGCTGGACGGGCGAGGACATCCACGCGGCGCTTGCGGCGGCCAAGGAAAAGCTTTCTGCCCGCGAGGACCATCACCACGGCAACGCGGAGTTTCTGACGCGCACGGCGCTGGACGCGCGCGTGAGCTCGGATCTGATCCGCAAGGCCGTGGCGTCGCGGCCGCTGGTGCGGTATCCGAACTCGCGTCTGGCGCAGCAGCTTGCGATGATCGCGAGCATGATCCGCGCCGGGATGCCGACACGCGTGTACTACGCGACGCTGGGCGGGTTCGACACGCACGCGGGGCAGGGCGGAGCGCAGGGCGCGCACGCGCGGTTGCTCACCCAGCTCGCCGAGGCGACCTCGGCGTTTTACAACGACCTGAAGCGGCAGGGTAACGCCGAGCGCGTGCTGACGATGAGCTTCAGCGAGTTCGGGCGGCGCGTCGGGCAGAACGCCTCGGGCGGGACCGACCACGGGACGGCGGCGCCGATGTTCCTCTTCGGCCCGATGGTGCGCCCGGGCGTGCACGGCGCGCATCCCTCGCTGACGGATCTCGACCAGGGCGACCTGAAGTTTCATACGGACTTCCGGTCGGTGTATGCCGCGATTCTGGCGCGGTGGCTCAAGGCGGATGTGCGGACGGTGCTGGGGCGGGACTTCCGGCCGGTGGATGTGGTCAGAAGCTAAGAGTTTCTCCTCACAATATCTTTTATCTCGTGCACCACCTTTGGGGCGAGGACGCTGTGTCTCACACGACAGTGTCGCATCGCTGCATGTGCAAAAATCTGTTCGCGCAGTGAATCCGCGTTCTCAATTGCTGCCGAAGCCCCCTTCAGCGTCCAGTAATCCGGGCTGGGATCAAGGGCGGCGGTTCTCGCCGACCCGCAGCAGAAAGGGAAGAACATGGATCGGGCACGCGGAAAGCGGATGGGTTCGTCGTTTGCATTTGTGGCGGCCGCCGGTGCGGCGGCGGGGGCGGCGTTTGGGCAGGCGACGATCCGGGTGCCGTCGGAGGCGCCGACGATCGGGGCCGCGGTCGCGATGGCGGAGACCGGCGACACGGTGCTGGTTGCGCCGGGCGTCTATGCCGAGCGGGTCGAGATTGTCGGCAAGGCGATCAGGCTGGTCGGCGAGGGCGGGGCTTCCGTGACCGTGCTCGACGCGGAGGGCGGGGGCTTTGCGCTGCGGATCCATGGCGACTCGCAGGTGTCGGGGTTCACGATCACCGGCGCCGCGAACTCGCCGGGTCAGAACGACGGGACGGGGCTTGCCGTGACCGGCGGCTCGCCGGTGATCCGGGACTCTGTCATCAGCGGCAACAGCGGGCTTGAGGGCGGGGGCGTGCGCGTGCGGAACGCGTCGGTCACGCTCGAGCGCGTGACGATCGAGGGGAACCAGGCGCCCGTCGGCGGCGGTCTGCACGCGTGGGCCAGCGATGTGACCCTCCGCGATGTGCGGATCCTCGACCACAACACATCCAGCAACGGCGGCGGCCTGTTCGTCGTGGGCGGGTCGGTGACCGCCAGCGATCTGCTGCTTTCGAGGAATATCTCGGGGACCAACGGCGGGGGCGCGTACATCGTGCACGCCGACCTCGACATCACCCGGCTCGAAGCGATTGAGAACGGCGAGGCGACGGTCAACACCGACGGCAATGTGAACTTCAACACGCTCGCTGGCGGCGGGCTGTTTCTCAACGCCGTCACGGGCCGGATCGACCGCTCGCGTTTCGTGGACAACCGCGGCTTTGCGGGCGGGGCGATCTACATCGCGCAGACAAGCCCGATCGAGATCGTCAACACGCTGGTGACCGGCAGTCTGGCGGGGCAGGGGGCGATCCTTGTGAACAACGCCGAGCCGCTGATCGTCAACTGCACGATCGTCGACAACAACCAGTGGGGCCTGTTCTCGCGGATGGGTCGTGCGCCGATCGTGCGCAACAGCGTCTTCTCGGGCAACCAGATCGGGCACTCCAGCCTCTGCATCGGCGGGCAGGGGCAGGCCGATGTGGCTTGGACGCTTGTCAACGGCGACGCGAGCGCCAATCTCGGCGACGGGATGATCTTTGCCGACCCGATGCTCGATGCGGACTTTGCGCCGCTGCCCGGCTCGCCGGTGATCGACGCGGGCAACAACGACGCGGCGCCGGGCGGCGTGACGCTCGACCTCTTGGGCGGTGACCGTTTCGTGAACGATCCGGACACGCCGAGCTCGGGCGTCGGCGTGGGGCCGATCGTGGACCTCGGGGCGATCGAGTTCTCGCCGCTGGACGCCTGCCCGGCGGACATGCACGGCGACGGGAGCGTGCACGCCGACGACTTCTTCCTCTTCCTGCACTTCTTTGCGACCGGTCACGATCGGGCCGACTTCAACCGCGACGGCGTGATCGACGCGACGGACTTCTTTGACTATCTGGCCGCGTTTGCCTCGGGCTGCTGAGGGCCCCTCGTTTCGCCGGTCGGTCTGGGCGGACGGGCGACGCCGTTGTGTTCGGGTGGTGGGGGGAGGTCGGCAGGGCGTTATCGGGATTCGCCTCTCGTTTCAGGCCCCGCGATCGTCCGATGCTTGGGCGGTCGCGGGGCTTGTGGTACATTTGGGAGACGAGCCTTCGCGTCCTTCACGCTTTCAATCCCGAGTGTTGTCACCCGATTGAGCGCTCGGCCGGGCCCGCGGCCGGAGCGACCGAGGAATTTCATCATGGACCATCGATCGATCTCCGTCATTGTGCTGGCCTGTGCGGCCGGGTTTGTTCCTTCGTCGCTTGGCGATGACGCCGCTGCGGGCGGGCTCGTGGTGGGGGTGTCGGGCGGGATGCACACGCTGGCTGTCGAGGGGCGGCCGGCGTTCCATATGTCCGAGCGGGCGATCGCCAACGGGCGGTTGATCGCCGTTGCGGGCACGGCGTACTCGGTGGCGATATGGGACGAGGGTCCCGCGGCGACGAGGCGGTACGCGGTGCTGGCGGATGGTCGGCGGGTGAGCCGTGTTCGAGAGCAGCGGCGGCTGATCAAACTGCAGGGCGCGCACTTCGATCCGCTGCTGGGTGATGTTGGTCGTGACGGGGCGGGCGAGCCCGCGTTGCCGGCGCACCTCATGGCCGGGGGCGACTCGGAGCTGTACATCGTGCAGTTCAAGACGCGTCCGATCGAGGCGTACCGCGAGGCGGTGCGTGGGCTCGGGGGCGTGGTGCACCAGTTCCTCGCCGATCAGGCGCATGTGGTGCGGATGGACCGGGCGACGCGCGACGCGGTCGAGGCGCTGCCGTTTGTGCGCTGGGTTGGCGAGATGCACCCGGCGTACAAGGTCGAGCCGTTTGTCAGGCACGAGCTTGCCGAGGAGTTGTTTGCGCCGGCGCGTCGGTACAACATCAAGGTGCTCGAGGCCGACAACGCGATGAAGCAGCGCGTGGCGGCGGAGATCGAGGCGCTGGGCGGGACGATCGACCGCCTGACGGCCGACGGCTTCCTGCTCGAGGCGACGCTGGACCAGGGCCAGCTTCTGCGTGTGCTCTCGATGAACGATGTGCAGTTTGTCGATCGCTGGTTCGAGCCCGAGGACGATATGGACCTCGCCAGGATCATCAGCGGGGCGAATGTGATCGAGACCGTGTACGGCTACACCGGCCAGGGCGTGCGGGGCGAGGCGATGGACGGCGGGCTGCTGACGAGCCATGTCGAGTTCGCCAACAAGAACATCCTGATCCACGGGGGCAATTCGTCGAGCACCGGGCACGGGACGCCGGTGACCGGGATCATCTTCGGCGAGGGGATCAACAACGCCCAGTCGCGCGGGGTGATGCCCGACGCGGAGACGATTATCTTCAACGCGCGTTCCACGGTGAGCAACCGGCACCAACACACGGCCGAGCTCGTTGACCCCAGCGGGCCCTACCGCGCCGTCTTCCAGACCAACAGTTGGGGCAGCGGCCGGACCACCTTCTACACCAATGTCTCCGCGGAGATGGACGACATCATCTTCAACACCAACCTCGTCATCACCCAGTCGCAGTCCAACGCGGGCAACCGGGACTCGCGCCCGCAGGCGTGGTCGAAGAACATCGTTTCCGTCGGCGGCGTGCGCCACTACAACACGCTGACCAAGAGCGACGACGCGTGGGCGGGCGGCGCCAGCATCGGCCCCGCCGACGACGGACGCATCAAGCCCGACCTCACCCATTTTTACGACAGCATCTGGACCACGGGCGGCGACAGCAACACCCACTACCGCAACTTCAGCGGCACCAGCGGCGCGACGCCGATCACCGCGGGCTACTTCGGCCTGTTCCACCAGATGTGGGCCGGCGGGGTCTTCGGCAACGATGTCTCCGGCGGGGATGTGTTCGATGAGCGGCCCAACGCGACGACCGCCAAGGCGATGATGATCAACACCGCGGCGCAGTATTCGTTCAGCTCGCCCGCCGACGACCTTTCCCGCGCCAAGCAGGGGTGGGGCATGGTGGATCTGGGGATCGCGCACAACGACCGCGATCGGTTCTTTGTGATCGATGAGTCGGAGGTGCTCGGAGAGTTCGAGAGCCACACCCGCAGCGTGCTGATCGGCCCGAACGACTCGGACTTCCGTGTGACGATGGTGTATGTCGATCCCGCGGGCAACCCGCAGGCGACGGTCGCCCGGATCAACGACCTGAGCCTCCGCGTCGTCTCGCCCTCGGGCGTCGAGTACTGGGGCAACAACGGGCTGTTCGAGGGGAACTGGTCGCAGCCGGGGGGCGATTCCAACACCGTCGACACCGTCGAGAATGTCTTTGTCCAGAGCCCCGAGGCTGGGCTTTGGACCGTCGAGGTGATCGCCGACGAGATCAACCAGGACGCCCGCCCGGGTGATCCGGGGCTGAACGCGGGGTTCGCGCTGGTCGTCGCTGGCGGCGAGGTCGTGCCCACGGCGTTTACGATCGCGCTGCCGACGGGCGCGCCCGAGTTCGTGGCGCCGGGCGAGCCGATGATGTTCCCCGTCGAGATCACGCCGGGCGCAGAGACGGTGGCGCCGGGCGAGGCGGTGTTTCACTATCGCTATGACGACGGGCCGTTTGTTTCGGTTCCGATGGCGTACCTCGGCGACGATGTGTTCGAGGCCGTGCTGCCCCCGGCCAACTGCGGCGACGAGCCGGAGTTCTTCATCGGCGCCCGCGGCAGCGGGGGGACGGAGCTGACCCTCCCGGCAAACGCACCCGCTTCGGTGTACGAGGCCGATGTCGGCGTGGTCGATGTCGTCTTCGACGACGATTTCGAGACCGACAAGGGCTGGACGGTCTTCGACACGCCCGCGCTCACCGACGGGACATGGGAGCGGGGCGTGCCCATCCCGTGGTCGGTGTGCGATCGCGGGAACCCGCCGTCGGACTTCGACGGTTCCGGCCAGTGCTACCTGACGGCCAACCGCGCGACGCCGAGCTGCAACAGCGATGTCGACGAGGGCGCGACGATCCTGACGAGCCCGCGCATCGACGCATCGGGCGGCGAGGCGGTGCTGTCTTACGCCCGCTGGTTCAGCAACACGCGGGGCAACAACCCAGGCGTCGACCCGTTCGACATCGAGGTCTCCAACGACGACGGCGAGACCTGGACACTGCTGGAGCGTGTCGGCCCCAACGACGGGCAGAACGACGGCGGCTGGTTCTATGTGTCGTTCATCATCAACGATGTCTTCCCCGAACCGAGCGATCAGTTCCGTGTGCGGTTCATCGCGTCGGATCTTGGCCCGCAGGCGATCGTCGAGGCGGCGGTCGACGCCGTGTCGCTGCGTGTGTTCGCCTGCGAGCCGACCTGCCGCCCGGACCTGAACAGCGACGGCGTTGTGGACGCCGACGACTTCTTCCTGTTCCTGAGCCTGTTCGCCGACGGCGATCCGATCGCCGACTTCAACAACGACGGGGTGATCGACGCGGACGACTTCTTCGAGTTCCTGGCCGCGTTCGCCGCGGGCTGCTGAAGCGGCGTTCTATCCCATAAGAGATCGGGCCGCCCCCCGCTCGCGGGGGCGGCCCCTTTGCATCGATCGAGGCCAGTGCGTGGGGTGAGGTCAGGCCTGTTGAGGCTTTCTGAACCCGACGGCTATGGACGAGCCCATCACGGGGTACTCGACACGGCAGCGGAAGGTGTGGAACACGCCGGGGTCCCAGCCTGCGCGTTTGCAGACATGCTCGAACATGGCCGGGTATCGGGGGATGTCCGGTGTTTTCAGGACGGCAGACCCTTGTCCGAGGTAGAGGACATCGGGACGCTCGATGACCTCGATCTCGGGGTCGACGCCGATGCGATCCGCCGAGAAGGGGAGTTGTCGCCGGTGCATCGTCATCGTAGCGTCGAGGATCGGGTTCTTTTTTCCGAAGACGCCGTCCGCCAGCACGATGTCGACCACACCGATCACCGTCGGCATGGTGACCTGCATCTTGACGCTGAACATCGGGTCGGATTCGGTCGCAAAGCGTTGGTCACCGTCGCGGTAGATCTCCGCGACGAAGGCGTCAACGGCGTGGCGTTTGCCGAGGTCTTCGGGCGAGAGTTCGGTGACGAGCCGGTTGTCGTCGCTGATATAGCTCCGGATGCTCCGGATCGGGTCGGAGCAGAACTCGGTGAGGACGGTGCCTCCCCGGTCGGAAAGGTCTGGGGGGTCGAGCGTGTGGCCGAAGCTCGAGCCCTGCTGCGGGGTCCCGACGATCGATGTGCTGGTGAAGGTGAAGGGCCTGCCCGCGCGGAGGCGGTAGAGGTCGACAACGCCGACGAGGCCGAGCACATCGGCCATGGACTCGCTCGACGGGTGGACGATGTAGGTCGCCATGCGTGTGCGAACGCTGGCGCCGTGGATTTTGCTGTTGGCCCTGAACGCGTCTCGCCGGATGTTGAGCATCGAGTCGGTGGTGTCGTCGGGCTTGAGGCCAGAGGCGATCGAGTTGAAGGTCTTCCGGTCGCCGGCGATCTCCTTGACGAGCTCCTCGAAGCGCCGGACGGAGTCGACGAGTGACTCCAGCGGCTCGTCCCTGACGCCCTGCTGGCGTGCGGAGCGGACGAGGCGCTGCACCGAGCGTGAGCCGGGGACGGTCTCGGCCTCGGTGATGGGGTCGTCGACCGTCGCGAGGCGGAAGACCTGCCACGCGAGGGTCATGGGGATGTCCAGCGCCTTCTGGAGGTGACTGGCCTTGCGGATGGCCTGGGCGCCTTTGGCGGCTGCGGTCGCTTCGACGATCGCGGCGCACGCCCCCTGAACGGCCCGAAGGGTCGGCGAGACATCGCGCTCGAAGGCGGGCCCCGCCTCGGCGGGCTTGCTCTCCATCATCGAGTCTGTCGTCCGAGGGCGGGGCATGGGATCAATATATTCGTTTGTTCGGGTGAAGCAAGACCAGTGAAAAGTTTTTGTTGAAAGATTTGCCAAAAGATGTTGACCGGCGATCTCGGTGTCGGCATACTGCCATGAAGCCCTCGGGCGCGTGTCCCGCGGGCGTCAGGCGTTGGCAGACAGTGTGTTGGCGAAGCGATTGAAACCAGAAAGACAAGATCGGCCGGGACGGTGTGTTGCCGTCCGGCTCCGTCAGAACCCTCGGGCGGCTTGTCGACAGACCGAAGGAGATGAGTCACCATGACCAGCAGGACCATGAAGACGGCGCTTTGCGCCGGTCTCGCTCTCGGGCTTCTTGGCGCGAGCGGCGCCGGTGCGCAGCAGGAGCTCGCGAAGATCACAGCCAGCGACGGGGCCTCTGGCGATGAGTTCGCCAATGCCCTAGGGCTCAGCGGCGACACGGCGGTGTTCGGGGCAGGGGGCAAGGACGCTGGGAACGGTTTTTTCAGCGGGGCGGCCTATGTGTTCCGCGATGTCGGCGGGACCTGGCAGGAGCTGGCCCGTCTGACCGCGTCTGACGGCCAGGCGGTCGATGTCTTCGGCTCGTCGGTCGCGATCAGCGGCGACACGGTGATGGTCGGGTCGAACAACCCCGCCGCGGGCTCGAACAGCGGCTCGGTCTACATCTACCGTGAGCAGGGCGGCAACTGGGCCGAGGCCGCGAAGATCATCGGCCAGGACACCGTTTCGGGCGACCGCTTCGGCACCAGTATCGCGATGGACGGCGGCATGGCGGTGATCGGTGCCCGCGCTCACGGCGCGACTGGCGGTGCCGCGTACATCTGGCAGGAAACCGGCGGGCTGTGGCAGGAGATCGGCAAGGTCTGGAACTTCGACGGTGCATCCGGCGATGAGTTCGGGGCCAGCGTCGCGATCGATAACAGCACGGTCGTTGTCGGCGCGCCGTTCGACGATTTCGCCGGCAACGACGCGGGCGCGGCCTATGTTTTCCGTTCGATCGGCGGTCTCTGGCAGCAGGTTGCTCGCCTGACGCCGACCGACGCGGGCGCGGGCGACCGCTTCGGCGGGAGTGTGTCGATCAGCGGCGACGCGATCATTGTCGGCGCCGACTTCCAGACAGACGCCTCCGGCGCGGCGTACATCTTCCGCGAGGACAACGGCTTCTGGACCCAGGAGGCGAAGCTGACGGCCGACGCCCCCGCGCCGTTCACGCTCTTCGGCCGTCGCGTTTCCATCGATGGTGACCACGCGGTGGTTGCGGCGAGCAGCCTGGACGGCGGAACAGTGTTCCACTTCCAGCGGATCAACGGGACATGGGAGCTTCAGTCGAGTTTCCGCAACAGCGACGCGGGCTCGGGCGACCGCTTCGGGCTCGGCCTGTCGTTGCAGGGCACGACCGCTCTGGTCGGCGCGCCCCTGCACGACCAGCCGGCCAACAACGCCGGCGCCGCTTATGTCGTCGACCTGGAGGGCGGGACCGGCCCGTCCTGCCCGCCGGACCTGAACGGCGACGGCGTCGTTGACGCCGACGACTTCTTCCTGTTCCTGAGCCTCTTCGCCGACGGCGATCCGATCGCCGACTTCAACGCCGACGGCGTGATCGACGCGGACGACTTCTTCGCGTTCCTCTCGGCGTTCGCGGAAGGTTGCTGATTGATCACCCCCCCGGCCTCTCGGGGGGCGTTCATTCCGGGGCGGCCCCCCGCCTTGACGGGCGGGGGCGCTCTTTCGATCCGCCTGACTGTCAGGCGATTCGGGTCGCGGGCCTTGGTTGCCGGCGCGTTGCGGATGAGGTGAGGAGTCGGTCATGCGTCGCGCGGTGTTTGTCCTTGTAGCGGCCTCCGGGCTGGCGCCGGGCGCCGCCGGCGCTGGCGGCGGGGTGCTGATCGGCAACATGCCCGGCAACGACGAGGCCCGGTCAACCTTCCTCGAAAACGGCCGGATCAAGGCGATGGGGTTTACGCTGGGGTCTGAGAACGCTTGGCTGGAAGCGGTGCGGCTGCGACTGGACATCACGGGGCCCGATGTGGTTCCGCTTGTGCGGATCTTCTCCGACGCCGACGGCGTTCCCGCCGATTTGCTGATGACGCTGAGCAACCCGATGGTGCTCGGGGACGGGCTCGACGACTACCGCTTCACCTCCACATCCCCGCTCATGCTCGAATCGGGAAAGACCTACTGGCTGGTGGTGTACAACACGGGCGGGGCGAACCTGTCATGGATGGCCAGCGGCCCGTCCGTCACGCCGCAGGGGCGGGCGACCCATGCAGGTTCGCTGTTCTCCGGCATCAGCGGCCCGAACCCGCCGAACTTCCAGAGCCCGACGCTGAACAGCTACGAGATCGTCACCTGCGGGCCGATCTCCGCGGCCGATCTGAACGCCGACGGTGTGATCGACGCCGACGACTTCTTTCTGTTCCTGCAACTGTTCGCCTCGGGCGACGCGAGGGCGGACCTTAACGGCGACGAGGTCGTTGATGCGAACGACTTTTTTATCTACCTGAACAAGTTCGCGCTGGGCTGCTGACACCGTCGGGTGCCGGGGCGCGGATCGACTCCTCGGGGCGGTCCCTGCGGGAACCCTGCATTCGCTCGGCACGCTGCCGAGGGATGGAGCAGATTGTCTTGCACGGAGTCGCTTCGGGGATTATGCTGCACAATCGTGGGGGGATTGCAGATCCCCTTGTTTGGATTGTCGTTGGGCACGGGTGCGGCCCGCGTCCGGTGGTTGCGTTGTGCAGCAAGGAGAGGATCATGAACTGCCGCAGAATTCGTGGTGTCGCGGGCGTGGTTTGCCTGGTCGGTGCGCTCGGAGTGGTCGAGGCTCGGGCGGATGTGCTCATCAGCAACATGCCCGGCAACGACGGGACGCAGTCGGCCGCGCTGCAGGGCGGGCGGATCAAGGCGATGGGCTTCACGATGCCGGGCGACAGCGCCGAACTCGGGACGGTGACGCTCAGGCTGGACTTGACCTCCACGGGTGTTGTTCCGCTGGTGCGGATCTTCGACGACGCGTTCGGCGTCCCCGGCGCCGAACTGCTGACGCTGGATAACCCGGCGACGATCAATATCGGCACGGACAACTACGAGTTCACGCCGCCCTCGCCTTTCACGCTGCAGGCGAACACGACCTACTGGCTGGTCGTGTACAACACCGGCGCCACGAGCCTTTCGTGGAGGGCGAACAGCCCGGCGATCATCCCGACGGGTCTCGCCACCCATGCGGGTTCGCTGTTTTCGACCAATACCGGGCCGCTTCCGCCGGTCGGCAGCAGCACCATTTTGAACAGCTACGAGATCAGCACCGGCGGGCCGACCTGCCGCCCGGACCTCAACGGCGACGGCGTGGTCGACGCAGACGACTTCTTCCTGTTCCTGCAACTCTTCGCTGCCGGTGACGCCCGCGCCGACTTTAACAACGACGGCGTGATCGACGCCGACGACTTCTTCATCTTCCTCAACGAGTTCGCCCTGGGCTGCTGATCCCACAAACCCCGCCTCCGAGAGCGAAGGCCCCCGTGCGAGAACAGGCGGGGGCCTTCGTGTTTTTTGAGGGCGGCCTGCAGGGACGGGCGTTCCAAAGTTCAGGCCTTGGCCTTGATCTGCGCGAGGATGCTCGGGTCCTTGATCTCCGCGTCGCGGGCGAGGAGCAGGGCCTTGGACATCACCTCGGCGGTCTTGGGGTCGTCGTCGGCGAAGGGCAGGAACAGGCGCCCGCGGTGCTGGCCCGGCACGGCGACGATCACCAGCGACCGTCCGGGCGGGATGCTGGTGTTGGCGCTGCCCAGGTGGAGTGCGTAGCGGGCGAGGCCGCCGTCGATGAAGGCGTAGCGGTCCTCGATGGTGATGTTGCCCAGGCCGAGCAACGCCGCGGTCTCGCGGAGGAGTGCGGCGCGCATTTCGACGGTCGAGGCGGAGGCCTCGGGGTCGACGCCGCCGGCGTGGGCGACGCTGACGACGAGGTCGATGTCGCGCATCGTCTCGCTGAACACACGGGGCGGGACCTTCGAGGCGGGCAGCGTCTGGTAGTCGCCCTTGCGGCAGAAGCGGACGCCTTCGAGCACCGGGTCCTCGACCCAGCCGGGGGTGAAGATCATCGAGTCGGCCCAGAGTTCGGCGATGACGCCCTCTTCGAGGAAGACCCGGCGCAGCCCGTCTTCGTACGAGGCGACCCACCCGCGGCCTTTGAGCAGCGCGAGCGTCTTGCCCGGCTGCACCTGGTGCCCGGTGTAGCGGGCGACCACGCCCTCCTCGGCGAGTTCGGATTCGGTCCGCGGGTAGATCTCTCGGAAGATCTGCTTGAAAGGCTGGACGCGTTCGGCCGTGAGGCAATCGCGCTGCCACTGGGTCCAGTCGCCGCGCTGGTAGAGGTCCAGGGCGTGGGCGAGGCGGAGGGTGTCGTTCTTGCCGATCGGTTCGATCGCGCCCTTGTGATCGCACAGGACGCGTCCGCCCTCGGCGGGGTAGCCGATCAGGGTTTCTCCTGCCCCTGCCTCGTCGCCAGCCCCACCGACAAAGACGAGTCGTTCGAGCATCGGGCGCAGGACGGGGTGGCCGGCCATCTCGCGGAGCTGGGCAGGCGTGAAGCGGTCGCCGCGGCACATCGCGGCTTCCAGCGAGAGGCGCATGCGCGATTTCTGTCGGCGCAGGTCGGTCACGCGCGAGCGGAGCGTCGAGATCTGCTCGTTTTTGCGGAGCTTGGCGGGCACGGACTTGAGCGGCTTTTCGCCCTTGACGATGCTGAGCTCGGGCGAGCCCTCGTCGTCGATGCTGAGCGTGACGGTGACCTCGCCCTCGGTGACGCTGACGGGGCCCTCGGCGAGGTCGCGCACGGCTTCGGCCTCCATCGCCCATTCGAGGTGCTGCGGGTCGCGATGGCCGGCGGTGCGCGCGAGGTTCTGCATCGCGATCGATACCGCCTTGCCCTCCGAGGCGCGGCGCTGCATGCCGAACTGATTGCTCTGGCGCTTGAACTCCTGCAGGATCTGGTATCGCCGGAGCGATTCGGCGCGGGCCTTCTCGGGGTCGGCGGGGAGCGGGACGAGGCCGAGGGCCATGACGGCGGCCTTGTCGCGGTTGTGTGTGATCCGTTCTTCGAGGTCGGCCGCGGGGGTTTCGCCGAGGAGGGCGGAGGCGAAGAGCTGGGCTCGCTTATGGCCGCCGCTGCTTGAGGCGAAGCGGGCGGGGCGTTGCAATTCGTCCCACCCTTCGCGCCCGATCGCGTCGAACATGCGCCCGAACCAAGCGACATCGACGGCGCCCTCTTCCAGCGCGTCGGCCTCGACGGGGGTGCGCTCGGCGATCAGCGAGGCCCATCGGTCGCGCAGGTCGGACTGGGACCAGTCGCCCGAGCCCTTGGTGTGGGCGTGGATCCACCACACAGCCTCTTCGAGCCCGGGCAGGCCGAGCGTGTGCTCGACCGAGCGTGCCCACTGCGGGGCGAAGACCGCGATCTCGAGCAGCCGCTTGCGCGAGAGCTTGTGCTGTTTCTGCAACTCGGCGAACCGCTCGGGCGTGTCGTCCTGCTCGGGCCACGAGACGCGGATGAGGCGGCTGAACGAGTACTTCCGCGTCGGCTCGCCCCACTGGTATGTGCGGACCATGGAGTCCTTGCCGAGCGCCGCGGCGAGCTTGAAGAGGTTGGCGGCGCCGCCGGAGGAGGCGAGGTTGCTGGCGGCCTGCGTCGCCTCGCCCACGAGTTCGCCTCGGCCGAGCTCGACTTCAACGATGCGGTCGCGGACGCGTCGAACGATATCGAGCAGCTTCGGCCGGGTCGCGAGCTCGGGGGGCGGGCGCAGGGCGGTGCACTCGCCAAGCTCCGCAGACTCGCGGTAGTAGTAGGCGGATTTCGTGGGTCGCTTTCTCGATCTTGTCAGCAAGTAGTAGATGAAGTCGTCGTCGTTGAGCTTGCCGTGGTCGTGCGCGACGACAAAGGCTTTCAGCGGCGGGGCGGTCCGGTCTTGCCCGGCGCCGTTGCGCATGCGGATCATATTGAGCAGGGCGAAGCGGCACTTCTCTTCCTCGCTCCACTCGATCACCGGTGACCTGAAGATGTCCAATGCCATTTCTGCGGCGGTGCTGCGGAGTATGCAACAGGTCGCCTTGAGATCGTCCGGCGCCGCCTTCATGCTCGGCCGATCATCTGAGAGCGTGTCTTCCAGCATGTCCAGAATGAGTTGCGCCGAGCCCTTTGGGGCTTCAATCACAAACATCCACTCCAGGATGTGTCGAACAATGCTGCGTGCGGAGTTTAATTCCCTCGATGATTCGGGAAGCGCCAGATGTTGTTTGAGTTCCTTGGCCAAGAACGGCCAATGCGATGCGCGGAGGAGTTCGAGGCCGTCGGGGTCGCGTTCCTCGTCGCTTCGGTTATCGAGCCAATCGAGCCAGACCTCCGCCAGCGGCATATCGCGGATGGCCTCCGTCCTCGGGTCATCCTCGAACTTCGGGTTCGGAAACTGCCAGCCGATCTCGGAGAGGATCTCCTTCTTCTGACCTTCGAAGGACCTGTAGGTCACCTGCGTCTCGGCGTGCTGCAGGTAGAGCTCACCAATGCGGCGGATGCAAGCACGGGCGGCGGGGGTGTCGAAGCGGACGCCCCTGAACTGCGGATCGGGCAGGCGCGTCAAGCGATTAGCGCGGAGCAGGCCGAAGTAGCCCGTCGCGGAATCGGTGCTTTGCTTCTCGTCCGTCGGCGCGCTCACGGACTGGGTCTCAAGCTCGGTGCCTTCGAGCGATTCGCGATGGCGTTCGATGAGCTTCAACGCTTCGCGTCGCTTCCGCTTGGCCTTGGCGAGTTCGTCGGCGACCTCAAGACCCGCGGCTTTCTGTTTGATGTTCTTGGATTCGAGGAGAGTTGATGCGGCGGCGAGCGCTTGCTTGTCGTCGAGCTTCATCAGCCGACCGATCGCCCCCTTCCGGAAAGCGGGGCTTGTCCGGGTGAGCTTGGCGATCAGCAACTCCGCCTCGTCCGGTTCGGCCGGGGTGTTGGCAAGCGCTTCGAATGCGATCTCGCAGACGCTCTGTGACGGGGCTTGGGCGAGCCGGATGAAAAAATCTCGGATCTCGCCCTTGGCCGGCTTGGGATCGACGATTGTGGAGTAATCTCGCTTGCTCTGCTTTCCCTTGATCAAGTCGCGCACAAACTCGCGAAGATCCCACGGATCGAGCGAATCGGCGTAGGGCAGCATTCGCAGCGGCTCTTTGCCTGAGAGCTTCATCATCAGCTCGACCACGGGGCGGCGCTTCTCGGATATCTCAGCCCAAGGCCAGACCAGCGGCTCGTGCTTGCCGCGTTTCTTGGTGATCTGGTCGTGCACCACGCCCAGCGCGTCGAACAGAGCCGGGTCCGCGGCATCGAGGTTGAGCTCGGCCAGCCGACTCACGATCCGCATCCTGACGCGGGCGTCGGGCTCGCCATGGATCAGCCGCTTGGAGAGCGCATCGGCGGACTCGGGGAAGAGCGCGAGCGCGTGGAGCGTCTCGACCGCGATGAACCGGTGTTCGACCGAAGGGCTCGAAAGCAGCGTGCGGGCGTGGGCGGCGGCGCCGGCCGCGTCGGTCACGCCGAGCGTCCAGAGCGCGGCGTGCGCCTCGTAGGCTTCACCGCTGGCGATGGCCTCGTTCCGTGCGGATTCGTCCGACAGATAGCGGTGCGTTCGTTCGAGGCCCTTGTGGACCTCCCGCGACGCGGACGCGTGCCACAGGGCGTCGAACCAGAAGTTGTACCTGCCGACCATCGATGAGAATCTGGCGAAGTTCTGCTCGATCAGAAAGCCGAGCAATCGGCACAGCACCGGCGGCGGCGCGTAGACGATCCCAGAGAGCACGGCGTCGCGGAGGCCCTCCTGGCGCTGGGCGCCGAGCAAAAGGCCTTCGACAAGTTCG
This sequence comes from Phycisphaerales bacterium, assembly GCA_050486265.1. Lineage (GTDB taxonomy): Bacteria > Planctomycetota > Phycisphaerae > Phycisphaerales > UBA1924 > SLFH01. The sequence continues at coordinate 120,054 of JBJHCY010000001.1, forward strand.
ATGTCTTCGGGCACGGGTGAATGGAGGAGGGCCGCGACGCCGGTGCCGCAGATCCGGCCGATCTCGTGCTCGCCGCGCATCGACAACCTGAGCACCTCGCGGGTCGCCTCGGCCTCGGGGTCTGTATCCGAGACGATGCTCGAAAGGAGCTGGAGCACCGGACCCGCGCTGAGTGTCCAGTCGCCGTCATCGACGATGTGGGCGATCCACGCCGCGACGGTGGGGCCGTCGGGGTCGAGGCCTTTGAGACGGTCGGAAACATGCACGAGAAACCGGGCCCGCTGCATCTGGTGCGTCATGGTGTGGCCCGGCGCTCGGAACGGCTTCTGATTGTCGAAGCACATGGCGTAGGGCGCGCCGTCGCACTGTTCCATCGCCTCGTGGATCCGTTCTCCGAGCTTGGGGAACACCATGTCCCAGAACTTGCGCCCGGCATCGCCCTTCAGGGATTGAGCGATCGGTTCGGCCTCGTTATAGATCCTCAGCAGGCGCTCGTCGGTAATGTTGCGTCGCATCCAGAACACGGCCTGCAACTGCGAGGGCTTGACCCGCAGCAGCTTGGCCATCGAGCGGATCTGCTTTTCGCTCCAGCCCCGGACCCGCATGCCTTTGAGTTCATCGCGCAGCTTCTCGTCATACACCATCGCCCCGACTCCTCATCCTTCGCGGGCCTTTACATCCCCGCGAGAAAGGTCAGTTTCACGAACACCAGCGTGCTGTCGTCACGCAGGTACACCGGTTCATCAAGTTCGCGTCGTTCCTCGCCGTCGATGACCACCAGGTACAACCCGTCCTCGAAAGCCTGGAGGGCGACCGCCACGGCTTCTTCGGCCTCGTCCCAGGCTTCGGTCTCGTCCCTGTCCCCGTCCGGGCCTGCGCCCTCGTCCCCACCCGGCCCGCCGGATTTCCTGCCGGCCTCGTCGAGCTCCCGCCTGGCCTCGATGTTCTGCGAGGCCCCGGGGGCGACTTTGCCCTTGGCCGCGTCGCGTTCGATCTGGCGGGCCGAGAGGACGCGGTCGAAGCGACGGGCCTCCTCGCGTTTGCAGAAGGCGGCGTGCTGCTGGCGCACGATGTGCTCGATCAGGTCGCGCAGCTCGATCCCGCCGTCGCCGTCTTCGAGCCCCTCGGGCGGAGGAACGCCGAAGTCGTCCAGCAGCGGCCGGCGTTTCCCGATCGTCCTCGTCGAAACCGTCAGCATCGCTCGCCCCGGAGGGGTCCGCCCGGATCGGCTCGGCGCCCACGCGCCAGCCCGCCCGACCCTCGCGGCCGCCGCGGAGCATAACAGATCCCTGCTGGCGTGCAAGGGCCCGGGAATCGGGGGATGGGCGGCCGGGGCTACCGCTGGGGCGCCGCCATGTCGCGGAGCTCGTTGCGACGGATGAACCGTTCGAGACAGCGGAGGTCTTTGTTGTCGACAACCCCGTCGCCGTTGACATCCACCGGTGATGCGATCCAGGCGTAGAGGTCTTCGATGTCGACGACGCCGTCGGCGTTGATGTCGCCGGCCCGGTCGACGACGCGTTCGACCTCGTCCTGAACATCGGCGATGAAGTCGCGCAGCACGGCGTTGGATTGGCGGACGAAGAAGACGCCCGCGACGCCGCGCCGCGTGTCCAGCCAGGGCGTCGTGCCGAAGAGCCCCGGGCTTGTGAGTCGCATGTCGGGCCGGTCCGGATGGACCTTCACGCGCCAGAGCCCGATGCCGTAGTCGACCTCGTCGAACCGGTTCCAGTTGGCGTACGGGCTGCTTGCGACGGGGACGCCGAAGGTCTGGTCGGCGAGCATCTCGGCGACGCTCTGTTCGCTGAGGATGCGAATGCCGTCGATCTCGCCCCCGGAGATGAGCATGTCGAGCACGCGCATGTACTCACGCGCCGTCGATCGAGCGCCGCCGGCGATGCGCGGGTTGTCGTGGGGCCCGCTCGCCGGATCGCCGATCACGGCGAACTCCATCGAGTCCAGCCCGAGCGGCCCGGTCAGGCGCTGCTGAAAGAGTTCGTTCCAGCTCCGTCCGGACGCGACCTCGGCCGCGGCGCCCGCGGCGTGCATCGACGAGCCGCCGTAGAAGAAGTTCGTGCCCGGCGCGACGGGCGCGCCCAGCGGCCCGGTCTGCCAGTCGGTGTCGACGAGGGAGTCGGCGCACTGGCGGAGGGTGGTCGTCGCGTCGCCGAGGCACGCGCCGCTGCCGGCCATCCCGCCGGTCAGCGAGAACGCCTGGCGGAAGGTCATGTTCCGCTTGACAGGCTGGTCGTAGGCGGGCAGGTAGTCGCTGATCCGCTCGTCGAGCCCGATCGTCCCGTCGTCGACCAGCGACATGATCACCACGCCCGAGAGCAGCTTGGTCGCCGAGGCGAGGTCGGCGACGGTCTGCGGCGTAAACACACCGAAGTGCCGCTCGTACACGATCCGGCCCTCGAACGAAACGATCAGCGAACACCCCGTCAGGGTCGGGCGTGCGGCGACCTCGTTCTCGATCATCTGCGTTACGCCCGAGAAGTCGAATACACAGGCCCAATCGGGAGGCGATGCGGCCGCCCCCGCCGAGCCCATCGCCGCGAGCACCGCCCAAGCTCCGACCGCCGCCGATTTCTGTCTCCGCATCGCCTGGCTCCCGTGGCTCGCCGAGTTCGAGGATCGAACGCTTGCGGGCGATTGTTGATTGCACGCACAAGGAGGATGATCTCGGGCGTTTGACTTCTTGGGCGGGCCGGGGATGATCTTTCCTCAATGACAGCCGTCGCCTTCCATCATGGCCACCATCATCATCCCGATATCGGGAACCGGTGAGGGTGCGTCGCGGCTGAGTCCAGCAACGAAAGTCCCCGCAAACGCCGGCTCCCGAGGCCGGCGTTTTTTCGTGCCGTTCCGGATCTTCCGGGGCGGGCGCGAGGGCCGGCCCCGGTGAGCCTCAAGAGCAACCCCGGAGCCGAACACGATGCCCGACACAACCCGCCCTCTCCGTCTCGCCCTGCCCAAGGGGCGGATGCACGACGCGGTGATCGACCTGCTCGCCGACGCGGGCGTGCAGGTCCGCGCCACCTCGCGCGGATACCGCCCCGCGATCTCAATCCCCGATACGGAAGTCAAGATCCTCAAGCCGCACAACACGGTGCAGATGCTCGCCGCCGGCGTGCGCGACATCGGGTTCGCCGGCGCCGACTGGGTCAGCGAGTTCGGGGCCGAACTCGTCGAGCTGCTCGACACTGGGCTCGACCCGGTGCGGCTGGTCGCCGCGGCTCCCGAAGCCCTGCTCGAAAACGGGCGCCTGCCAAGAAAGCCGCTCCGCATCGCCACCGAGTATGTCCGCTTGACAGCACGATGGATCGCAAAGACGGGGATCGAGGCGGAAGTCATCCGCTCCTACGGCGCCACCGAGGTCTTCCCGCCCGAAGACGCCGACCTCATCGTCGACAACACCGCCACCGGCTCGACGCTCGCGGCCAACGACCTGACCATCATCGATGAACTGATGCGTTCGTCAACACGCCTCTACGCCTGCGCCGGAGCGATGGAACGCCCGGAGACGCGCGAGCGGATCGAGGCGTTCGTCACGCTCCTGCGCTCGGTGCTCGATGCCCGGTCACGCGTGATGCTGGAGGTCAACGCGCCCGAGGCGACGCTGAACGCCGTGATCGACGCGCTGCCCGCGATGCGCCGCCCGACGGTCAGCCCGCTGCACGGGGGCGATGGTTTCGCGGTGCGTGCCGCCGTGCCGAGGGCCAGGCTCGCGGCGCTGATCCCGGAGCTCAAGCTCCGCGGCGCGACCGACATCGTCGTCACCCAGCCCAGGCAGATCGTGCCGTGAGCCCCGAAGCGAAGCCGCACACGCCGACCGAGCACGCCATGACGACAAAGCCGTCCGTCCCGATCACGCCCGCCTCGCGCCTCCGCGGCGTCTGCGCCTACAGCCCCCCGGCCCACGCCCCGGGCGTCGATCTCTTCCTCGACGCCAACGAGGTTCCCGACGCGCCGATCGACGACCTCCGCGAGGCGTTCATGCTCGTGCCCGACGACGCGGTGCGCCGTTACCCCGACGCGTCGGGGCTCGAACGCATGATCGCCGAGCGTGCGGGGATCGATCCTCGCGCCGTGCTCGTCACCGGCGGCGCCGACGACGGGATCGACCGGCTCATGCGTGCGGTGCTCGAGCCCGGCCGGCGTCTTGCCGCCTTCACGCCCTCGTTCGAGATGATCCCGCGCGGGGCGAAGCTCGCCGGCGCCGAGACCGACCTCACGCCGTGGCTCGAAGGTCCCGCGCCGATCGACGCGCTGCTCGACGGCCTGACCGACGCGACGGGCGCGATCGCCGCCGTCAGCCCGAACAACCCGACAGGCCTCACGCTGACTACGGCCGACTGGGACCGCCTGTCTGAGGCCGCGGCCTCGCGCGGGCGCCTCCTCATCGCCGACCTCGCGTACGCCGAGTTCGCCGACGAAGACCCGGCGCCGATGCTCGTGTCGCGTCCGAACACGGTCGTGCTCAAGACGCTCTCGAAGGCGTGGGAGATGGCGGGGCTCCGTGTCGGGATGATGCTCGGCGACCGGGGCGTGATCGAGCTTGCACGAACCGCGGGAAACCCGTACGCGTGCAGCGCCCTGTCGATCGCGCTGGCCGAGGCGAGGCTGCGACGGGGCGAGGGCGCGATCGAACAGACTGTCGAATCGGTCCGCGCGTTCCGCGGGGTTCTGGCCGAGCGACTTCGTTCATTCGGCGCACGGGTGACGCCCTCGCAGGCGAACTTCGTGCTCGCGCGGTTCGATGACCCGGCTCGCGTGCAACGCGATCTCGAACGAAGCGGCATCGCCGTCCGCGCCTTCCCGGGACGCGAGTATCTCGACGACGCCCTCCGGATCACCTGCCCGACAACCCCGCACAACCAGCAACGCCTGCTCGACGCGTTCGAAGGAGCGCTCGGCGCCGGAGCCAAGCCATGAACAATCCACCCCCGCGCACCGCCGAAGTCTCGCGCAAAACGAAAGAGACCGAGATCGCCTGCCGCCTGTCGCTCGACGGCTGCGGCCAGGTCGAAGTCTCGACCGGCCTCGGCTTCTTCGACCACATGCTCAGCGCGATGTGCACCCACGCCCGCTTCGACCTCTCGCTCGAATGCAAGGGCGATCTCGATGTCGACGACCACCACACCATCGAAGACTGCGCCATCGTCCTCGGGCGGGCGGTCGACAAGGCTCTCGGCGAGCGTCGCGGCATCGAGCGCTTCGCCTCCGCCTACGCGCCCCTCGACGAGGCCCTCGCCCGGTGCGTGATCGATCTCGACGGTCGGGGCTCGGCCTCGATCGACCTCCAACTCGTCCGCCCGACCATCGGCGCCGGACGCGGGCAGGTCGCCTGCGAGAACCTGACGCACTTCTTCCGATCGTTGGCGACCTCGACCCGCGCCTCGCTGCATGTCGATGTGCTCAAAGGCGACAACGACCACCACCGCGCAGAAGCCGCGTTCAAAGCAACCGCCCTCGCCCTCCGCCAGAGCGTCCATCTCACTGGAACATCGGTGCCGAGCACCAAGGGGGTGCTCTGATGCAAGTCGCGATAGTGCGCACCGGCGTCGCCAACACCGCGTCGGTCGTCGCATGCCTCATGCGCCTCGGCGCGGCGTGCACGATCACCGAAGACCCGCGCGAGATCGATCGGGCGCAAGCCGCCGTGCTGCCCGGCGTCGGTTCGTTCGCCGCGGCGTGCGAGCGCCTCGATGAACTCGGCATGCGCGAAGTGCTCCGCGAGCGGATCTCGGGCGGTCGCCCGACGCTCTGCGTCTGCCTCGGCATGCAGCTGCTGGCCGAAGCGAGCGAGGAAGCGCCGGGCGCGTCGGGCCTGGGCGTCCTGCCCGTCACGGTGCGTCGATTCCCGATGACCGTGAAACGCACGCAGCTCGGTTGGAACCTCGTCCGCCCCGCAAGCCCCGCACACCCAGCCTGGCCCGAGCCCGGCTACGCCTATTTCGCCAACAGCTACCGCGTCGCGGATGTGCAAACGCTGCAGGACGCGGGCTGGCAAGTCGGCCTCGCCGAGCACGGGGGGCCTCTCGTCGCCGCGGCAAGGAAAGCGCGCGTGCTCGCCTGTCAGTTCCACCCCGAGCTCTCGGGCGCGTGGGGCGAATCGCTCATCGGCGATTGGCTGCGCAGCGCAGCAAACGAGCCAAGTCCAACCGAAAGCCGCAAGGAGGCCCCGTGCTGACCACACGCATCATCCCCTGCCTCGATGTCGACGCCGGACGCGTCGTCAAGGGCGTGAAGTTCCAGAGTCTCCGCGACGCGGGCGATCCCGCCGAACTCGCCGCGAGGTACGAGGCCGAGGGCGCCGACGAGATCGTGATCCTCGATGTCTCGGCGACCAGCGACGGGCGCGAGACCGCCGTCGGCACGGTCGAGCGCGTCCGCGCCGCGATCCGCATCCCGCTCACTGTCGGGGGGGGCGTACGCACGACGGACGACGCCGGGCGTCTGCTGGAAGCCGGGGCCGACCGCGTTTCGGTCAACTCCGCCGCCGTCGCAGAGCCCGGCTTGGTCGAACGCATGGCCGACAGGTTCGGCGTGCAGTGCGTGGTTGTCGCGATCGACGCCGCCAAGTCGACCGGGCGCGACGCCGACCGCTGGGAGGTGGTTGTCAAGGGCGGGCGCGAACGCACAGGCATCGACGCGGCCGTCTGGGCCTCCCAGGCCGCTGCGCTCGGCGCGGGCGAGATCCTGCTGACCAGCTTCGACCGCGACGGCACGGGCGACGGCTACGACACCGACCTCATCGCCGCCGTTTCACTGGCTTCGAGGATCCCGGTCATCGCCTCGGGCGGCGCTGCGGGGCCGGAGCACATGGTCTCGGCGGTGCGAGCGGGCGCCGACGCCGTGCTCGCGGCCTCGATCTTCCACGACGGGGTCTACGCCGTCGGGCGAGTCAAACGCGAGCTCAAAGAACTCGGTCTGGAGGTGCGCCTGTGATCGTTCCGTCGATCGACCTGATGAACGGGCGGGCGGTGCAGCTCGTCGGGGGCGAACGCCTCGAGATCGACGCGGGCGATCCCTTCCCGATCGCCGAGCGCTTCAGTATCGCGGGCGAGATCGCGGTGATCGATCTCGACGCCGCGATGGGCAAGGGCGACAACGCCGAGATCATCGAGGAACTGGTGCGCCGCTACCGCTGCCGCGTCGGGGGCGGGATCCGCTCTGTCCCAGCGGCGCTGCGCTGGCTCGACGCCGGCGCGGAGAAAGTCATCCTCGGCACCGCCGCGACGCCGGAGATCCTCGGCGCCCTCCCGCGCGAACGCACGATCGCGGCCCTGGACGCGCGCGACGGCGAGGTCGTCGTCGAGGGCTGGAAAACCCGCACCGGGCGGGGCGTGATCGAACGCATCGAAGAACTCCGCCCCTTCGTCGGCGGGTTCCTGGTCACGCTCGTCGAAAACGAAGGACGCCTGACCGGGCTCGACGAAGCACGAATCCGCGAGATCGTCGCGGCGTGCGCAGAGACCGGCTCCCGCCTTACCATCGCCGGCGGCGTGCGCGACGCGTCCGATGTCGCCCTCGCCGACCGCCTCGGCGCCGACGCGCAGGTCGGCATGGCGATCTATTCCGGCCGCCTCGAACTCGCCGACGCGATCGGCGCATGCCTGCAGTCAGACCGAAACGACGGGCTCTGGCCCACGGCCGTCTGCGACGAACGGGGCGTCTGCCTCGGGCTGGTCTACTCAAGCGCCGAATCGCTGCGAGAAGCCTTCCGCACCCGGCGCGGCGTCTACTGGTCGCGCTCGCGCAACAGCCTCTGGCGCAAGGGCGAGAGCTCCGGCGCGGTGCAGGAACTGCTGCGCGTCGACACCGACTGCGACCGCGACGCGCTGCGCTTCACCGTCCGCCAGCAGGCAGGTTTCTGCCACACGGGTTCGCGCGGGTGCTTCGGTCAGGACGAAGGTATCGGAAGGCTCGCTCGGCGCCTCGCAGCCCGCATCGACCGGCCCGAGCCCGGGTCGTACACGCAAAAACTCATCGAACGCCCCGAACTGCTCAAGGCGAAGCTGCTCGAAGAAGCGGGGGAGCTCGGCGAGGCCGAAAGCCCGGACTGCGCCGCATTCGAAGCCGCCGATCTGATCTATTTCGCGCTGGTCAAAGCGATCGCATCGGGCGCGAGCCTCGAATCGATCGAGCGCGAGCTGGATCTGCGCGAGAAACGCGTCCGAAGAAGATCGCAGACCGAAGGCGAAAAGTCTGCGTTTGAGTGATCCGCAGTCTCTGGGTGGCACGGCTCGCCGAGCCGTGTCCTACCGGTTCTCGTGGCACAGGCGTCTCGCCTGTGGCTACAAAAACTACAGCCCCCCGTTCGACTGCTGGAAACCGAGAACCCGAACAGTGAACCCTGAACCTCCGGCAAGCACGGGTGAGACGCCCGTGCTGCAAGCCGCATAAGTGAGAATCATGAGCAAACCACAACACATCCTCCCGCTCATCGCGCCCGACCGCCTGCCGCCACAGCCCGACGCGATCGACGCCCAGACGCTCGCCGACGCCGGCGACATCATCGAAGCTGTACAAGCCCGGGGCGAGGCCGCCCTGCGCGAGTTCGCCGAGCGCTTCGGCGAAATCGAAGCAGATGCGCCGCTGTTGCTCGGCAAACCGGAGATGCAGGCCGCGGCAAGCCGCCTCGACCCCGAAGACCTCCGCGCCATCGAGTCCGCCGCCCAGCGCATCGAAGCCTTCGCCCGCGTGCAGCTCGCCTCGCTCTCGCCCGTTGAAGTTCCGGTTCCCGGAGGCGTCGCGGGGCACACCATCGAGCCCGTTGCCAGCGCCGGGTGCTACGCGCCCGGAGGCCGTTACCCGCTGCCTTCGTCGGTTCTGATGACCTCGATTCCCGCTCGCGTCGCGGGCGTCGCGCGGGTGGTCGTCGCCTCACCAAAGCCCGCCGACGCCACGCTCGCCGCGGCCTTGGTCGCCGGCGCGGACGAATTCCTCTCTGTCGGCGGCGCGCAGGCGATCGCGGCCCTCGCCTTCGGCGTCCCGGGACTCGACCCCGTCGACTTCATCTGCGGCCCCGGCAACCGATGGGTCACCGCCGCCAAGAAACTCGTCCACGGGCGCGTCGGCATCGACATGCTCGCGGGCCCCAGCGAGCTCGCAGTCATCGCCGACAGTTCGGCGGACCCCGCGATAATCGCTTCAGACCTGCTCGCCCAAGCCGAGCACGACGCCGCCGCGAGACCGATCCTGATCGCGGTCGGCACGGACGCGGATGCCTTGGTCGAACGCGTCCGCGAAGAGGTGCTCGCCCAGCTCGAAACACTCCCGACCGGGGCCACGGCCAAGCAAGCCTTCGCCAACAGTTTCGCCGTCTGCGTCGAGCGATCCGAAGAAGCAGCCGCGATCGCCGACCGCCTCGCCCCCGAGCACCTGCAGATCCTCACGCAAAACGCAGAGGCGCTGGCGAACCGCGTCCGCCACGCCGGCGCCGTCTTCATCGGCCCCGCCTCCGCCGAGGTTTTCGGCGACTACGGCGCCGGGCCCAACCACACCCTGCCCACTGGAGGCACCGCCCGCTTCAACGCCGGCCTCAGCGTCTTCTCCTTCCTCCGCGTGCGGACATATCTCAACCTTCGAGAGGGCCCCCCCGAACTCGCCATCGAGACCGCACGCCTCGCACGCCTCGAAGGCCTCGAAGCCCATGCGCGTGCGGCAGAAGCCCGCTCCAAGTAAACTCGCCTCCGAACGAGCCCTCGCAACGAACGGAGGCGACCAGTGCGGATCTCATGGGCGATTATCGTGGGTGCGGCGGGGCTGACTGTCGCCGCGGGCCAGCCGAGAGCATCGGCCGATCCAGACAACCCCGCCGAACACATCCAGAAGAAGCTGATCGAGTTCTCAGACGCCGCGGCAAACACCAAAGACTCCCGCCGAGCCCTCGCCAACCCCGTGCCCGCCGGACAACTCGACCCCTTCGCCCGACACCGGACCGAGCAGATGGGCCCCGAACTGCAAGCCGTGCTCGACGCCCTGCCCGAACGCTCGCGCTGGGCGATCGACAACGCCTCCGAGCACCGTTTCCAGGCCGTGCTCGGCCTGATCGAACGCGACGGGTCCGGCCTCGAACGCATCCGCCGCCAGTCCTTCCGCGTCAACGCCGAGTACTTCTACCCCGCCAGCACCAAGAAGCTTTTCGCGGCGGTCGCCGTCCTCGAATCGATCGACCCGCACGAAGTGCCGCGCGGCATCGTGATCGATCCCTCGCCCTTCTCAGAGCTCGTCTACATGCCGATCGAGGACGGGTCCCGACGCTACCGCCCCGCGCCCGACCAGCCGTTCATCATCGAGCACGAGATCTGGAAGCTCTTCGTCGTTTCAGACAACCCCGCCTTCAACCGCCTCTACGACCTCGTCGGACGCGACGAGATCAACCGACGCATGCACGAGGCCGGCCTCTGGAGCGTCCGCGTTACCCACCGCCTCGCGATCCCGCTCCCAGAAGAAGAGCAGGCGATCTTCCCCGCCATCGGCACGCCCGCAACCCACCCGCGCCACGGCTTCCCCATGGTCCGCGAAATCCTCACCGAGCGCACCGGCGGCCGAACGCCCCAAGCCCCGCGCATCAACGGCCTGACCGCCGGCGACCGCTACCTCCATGGCGGCGAGATGATCCAAGAGCCCTTCGACTTCACCCGCCGAAGCTCCGTCCGCCTCGACGACCTCCAGCGTGCATTGATCAAAGTCGTCCGCCCCGACCTCGACGACTTCGGCAAGCCCTTCGCCATCACCGCCCGCCAGCGCGCCCTCCTGAAGATGTCGATGGGCGCGTACCCCCGCGAGTCCAAAGCCCCCGTCTACAACAGCCCGCGTCACACCGACGAATTCGTCAAGTACCTCCTCCCCGGCCTCGCAAAGGTCAGGCCCGCCGAGGAGTGGCGCATCTACAACAAGGTCGGCATGGCCTACGGCTTCGTCACCGAGAACGCCTATGTCGTCCACACCCCGACCGGCGAAGCCTTCTTCCTCGCCGCCACCGTCTACACCAACGCCAACGGAACCCTCAACGACAACACCTACGAGTACGACACCAAGGCCCTGCCCCTGATGGCCGATCTCGGCGAAGCCGCCGCACGCCTCGTCCTCGACGGCGGTTGAACACCCCTCATCCCGCAAGACCAATACAAAGGCCCCGGCAAAGATGCCGGAGCCCTTGTCATGCGTCACGCTGGGTCTCGCGTCAGAACGAGCAGGGGTTCGCAAACGCCGAGAGGAACTGGAAGAAATCGTCCGCATCGATCACGCCGTCGTTGTTCACATCGGCCCGGCTGTCGCCCGCTGCAAACAGCGACAGGAAAGTGAAGAAGTCGTCGGCGTCGACCACGCCGTCGCCGTTGATGTCCGGGTTGAACGGCGCCTGGAAGATCCAGACCGTCCGCGGCCCCGAGGCGAAATCGCTGATCGCCAAGAGGCGGCTCCCGGGATCCCAACTGAAGCTGTAAAACCCGACCGAGTCGGGGAAGACCATCGGCTCGCCGTTCTCATCGAGGAAGTCGACCGAAACCGGCGCGCCCGTGTTGACATTCAGGAACTCGACCACGCTCGCGAACGCCTGCCCGCCGGAGTTTACCGGTCGGTTGTTGTAGATCACAAAGTCGTTCTCGCTGCCCGGGCAGATGTCGTGCACGATCGCGAGCTGCTGCCCAACCTGGATCTCTGTGTCGGTCGGGCCGGACCGCCCGTTGGTGAAGACGCGCAGGCGGTTCTCCACCGAGCCGTCGTTCTCCCGGAAGCCCAGCAGCACATCGTTGTTCGCCCGCGCCGCGATGATGCCGTTGCGCGGGTGGATATCGAGGTCGCGCCAGATCGTCTGCCCGCCGGTGGGCTCGAGCACGGGGCCGCTGGTGATGAACCCGCCCTGCCCGTCCGACACGCTCGTCGACAGGTACGCCGGATCAAGTGCGTCGAGCGAGTCGGGCTTGTACCCCGCCGGGCCGAACTTCGAGTTCTGGATGGAAAAGTCGAGCACCGCGACCGCCGGCCCGTCCGGCTCGCCGTTGCCCGTCAGGTCGATCCCGTCGGGCGTGCCGTCGCCGTTGATGTCCGGGCCAAGGTCCCACGAGGGGCCCGCGACGCCGCGGAACTGGTTGGGCAGGTTGTTCAGGTCGGGGGCGAGCAGGATCGGGTTCAGCTGCGTGTCGACATCGAAGAGCAGCGTGTTGGCGATCGGCCCCGCCGAGCCGCGATCGACAGAAACCAGAAGCCCCAGACCCGGGCGGTAGTTCAGCCCCGTGACCCCGCGCGACTGGGTCACCTGCCCGAAGCCGGTGCCCGCGGGGAAGTCCGCGTCGGGCATCCCACGGAAGGCACGCTCGCCCAGCACATTCTCGACCTTCACCACGCGGACATTCGTCACGGCGGAGTTGTTGTTGAACCCACCGACATACAGGTGCGTGCCCGTGCTGTTGGTCACCAACTCGATCGCCGAGATGTTGTTGCCCACAAACAGCGGGTTCGTCGGGTCGGCGGCGACCGGGTCGAGGTTCTGGGTGTTGATGAGCCTGAACGCGGGCCCGGCGCTCGCCGAGGCCGCGACGCCGCAGACAAGCCCGATCGCCCCGGCGGAAAGAATCGTTCGACGCGTGATCATTCGAGAATCTCCCTGTGTGAGCGACGGGCGAAACACCCGCCGTGGCGGCCTCTCAGGCCGCACCTCTGGAAGATTCTATAATGATTCGCCTCTCGCGCAAACCCTGATAAAACACAAATCTTCGGGCCGGTAAGCCACGCCGGCCCAACGCCTCACACCCGCCCCGCCGGGCGGCCGGTCCGCTGAGCGTGCATCCGGCGCACCGCCTCGCGCATCTGCTCCCGCAGCCGCTTGGCTTCCTCGCTCCGTTCCTGCCCAGGGTTGGGGCTCTCAAAGAGTGAGGCGTAGGCGAACAGCGCGTGCCGCCGCCCCTCGCCGGCGAACTCCATCTGCGCGATCGTCCGCTGCGGGTTCTCGTGCATGTAAACGCCCAGCCCGGCGACCACGCGAGACGCGTCGCGCCCCGTCTGGCGGCGCCACGACTGCAGATCGCTCCTGAACCGCTCGTCGTCGGGCGTGTAGATCATCGGCGTCACCTTGTCCACCAGCCCGTCGTTCAGCCAGCGGACGCCCTCCTGCATGTAGCGTTCGCGTCCGAGCTCGGGCAGGCGCCAGACCGCCGCGGTCAGCTCGACGCCCGGCCTCGCACGCTGCGTCTCGCGCCGGATGCGACGCACCAGGTCGGTGATCCGGCCCGCGATCCACTCCGATCTCGCGTCAAGATCCGCCTGCGAGCCGAACTCCGTCCGCCCCGTCGCCAGCTCGAACAGACGCAGGCTCACCGGGTCGCTCGGGTACACCGTCTGGTCCGCCATCGTGTCGGCGACAAACCGCACATAGTCGAGGTGCACGCCCGCGATGTCGTACCGCCGAACAAGGTCGCGGCAGACATCCACGATGTGGTCGTGCACCGAGTCCAGCACAGGGTTCGCGATCACATAATGGTTGTTCAGTGGCTGAAAGTTCCCCTCGCGGTCGTACAGACGCCACTCCGGACGCGTGTGCCAAGGGTGACTCCGGTCCGCCGGAGGCGTCGTGCCCCGCCACAGCGGCATCACATTCACCCACGCGTGCACCCGCACGCTCCGCCGCCTCCCTTCCTCGACCGCAGCCCGCAGCGGATCAAAGGTATCGGGCACGCCGTCAGGGAAGGTCCGCGTGATCTCTTCGCCCCACGGCTCAAGGCGGCTCGGGTAGAACGCGTCCGCCTGCCCGCGCACCTGCCAGAACACATCGGTGAACCCGTGCTCGGCCGCGTTCATGATCGCCCGACGCGCGTCATCCTCGGTACGGAAGTCCCAACGCGTCACCCACAACGCCGTAAACCGCTCCGTGTCGGCCGGACGCCGTGCCGCCTGGCACCCCGTCAGCGGCAGCAGCACGCCCAGAAACAGAACGGTCAGGATCGCCTTGCGCAGCAGCTCGTGCATCGTGATCTCCGGCGTGGATTGGTGTGGATCGATTGTTGCTGGGCCGCGCCCCCGCGTCATGCCCGGCCCCGCGGATCTCCGCTTCGATCAGGCCGAGCACCCCCAGCCCCACGAAAAAGCGACCCGCCCCGCCTCAACGCTGCGGCTGCGCCATCAGCTCCTGCTCGTTCTGCCGCAGGTACGCCTCCAGCACACGCGTGTCCTGCTGATCGATCACCCCGTCGCGGTTGATGTCGATCGGGTTGCGGGCCTGCTCGTACAGGTCTTCGAGGTCGATCACCCCGTCCCGGTTCACATCCAGGTCGGGCTCGACAGGCTCGGTCAGCCCCGCGTGCAGAATCAGCAGGTCCTGGTAGTCGACCACGCCGTCCCCGTTCAGATCGTGCAGGTTCAGCGGGCGATTCGGGTCCGGCGGGCCGATCACATGCGGCGGCGTGAAGTTGCTCGTCAGAAAGTCGATCGCCTTCTGCCCGATCACCCCGTCCTCCCCGTAGCGGTACTCCAGCAACAGCCGCTCGAAGATCGCGAGGTCCTGCTCGTCGATCACCCCGTCGTTGTTCAGGTCCATGTGCCGGTTCTGGTTGTTCCGGGGCACCGGCTCGCCCTGATACACCGAGAAGAATAACGCACGGTCACGCGCGTCGATCACGCCGTCGCGGTTGAAATCCCCGACCTGCGGCGTCGCGTTCTGATCGATCCAGTCCCGCAGAGCCGACCGCATCGACGGGTTCGCCATCAGCGTGTTGGCGTCAAACAGAATGAAGTCCTCGATCCCCTGGCTCCGCGCTGTCGAGAGCTGCTGCGAGATCGACGGCCGCGAGGTGTTGGTCAGAATCGCCAGCCCGGCCGCGATCCGCGTGTTCCCCGCGAGATTCCGCGTCGTCTGCAGGTCGTTGCGGATCCCCAGTGTCGAGGTCGCGTACGCCATCGGCACGATGTAATCGACATACCCGCCCGAAGTCCACGCCGGCCAGTCCTGCATCTTCACGAGCTGGCTCGAGCTCGTCGTCGCCTGCGCAAACACCGCCGCCGAGAACCGCACCTGCGGGTCGACATCGCCGATCGCGTCGAACATCACCCGCGCCGCCTCGGACACCCCGTCGCGCCGCCACTGCACGAAGTTGTTCCACTGCGGGTCGGTCGGCCTCCGCGCCGTCACCAGCGGGTCGGAGCCGAACTCGTTCTGAAACTCGCTCCGCGACCACGCGTCGTAGCTGTACGGCGCAGGAAAACCATCCCCGGTGTTGTTGTCCAGCGGGAAGCGGTGGTAATCGCTCTGGATCCCCGCAAGCCCCGGGTACGCCGCGAGTTCGGCGACCAGGTCCGCGAGCTTTCCCTGCACGCCCGGGTGCCCGAGGTTCACGAACACCTGCCCGGGGATGTCCCCGATGTTCGTGTCGCCGTAGACATCGACGACCTTCCACTCCGGATGGTCATTGAGGATGTAGTTGCCCGTGCCCGAGAACGACCAGTACGCCGACTCGATCCACGCGTGCACCCGGATGCCGTGACGCGACCCCACGCGGATCGCCTCGTCGAGATAGTCGAACGAGAAGCGGTCGCGAAAGACCTCCGAGCGGTGGGTCGTCAGCCCCCAGTAGAAAGTCTCGATATAGATGTCCGTAATCCCCGCCTCCGCCATCGTCGCCGCGACCGTCTCGAACTGCGGGATCGTCCCCGGCGGGCGAAGCCACACGCCGCGGATCGGCCGCTCCGTCCGGTCAAACAGCGGCTGGGCGGACGCCTCCCCGCCCAAGGGGCCGGGCGCAAACGCCAGCAACGCCAGCAGGGCGATAAGCGGGCGGAGGCCTCGGGGCCTCGCGGAGCGGTGACGGGTCATCATGGAATCTTCTATAACGATTTTCGCCCCGCCCGGCAAGCCCGCCCAGCGCCGAAACGCCCGCTCCGGGTCTTGCTCGCAGGCGAGCGGACCGGCGGCAAGTCCGATAGATTCTCCGGTCTCCGACGCACCGCCCCGGTTCGGGCGGCCCCCACCACGAGAGGAGCACCAAGATGGGTTCGATGTACAAGGGTGAGAAGGCGTTCGCGACGCTCGCAACGCGCGACAAAGAGTGGCTGATCGAACTCCGCGACATGAGACTCCACGAGGTCCTCGCGCTGAAGAACTCAAGCAAGGGCAACAACAACAACCGGGTCTGGGCCAAGCACCATGTCTCCGACCCTCAGACCTGCAAGCCCGCCGATGGCAAATCGGTCAAGTGCCTCGAAATCGACTGCAAGGACGGCAGCACCTATCAGACCTGTCGCTTCATCCGACGCGATGCGGGCCAGAGTGCCGTCACCTGGTTTTTCGCCGAGCACAAGCAGAGCAAGGCCAACGCATACAACTTCAACTACCGAAAGATCGCCGGCGCCCCCGCCTCGTGGGCCATCTGAGCGAGGCTCCATCTCCGGCTCAGCGCCGAACCCGCCTCGGCCGCAGCGTGTCTTCACGACGGTCGATCAGCAGCTCGACCACCCGCCAGCCCCGTTCCTCGCCTTGGACCCGCAGCGACGCGTCCGCCCGCTCGGGATCGACGCGCGCCCGGAGCATGTTCCCGGTCAGCGATTCGGTCTCCAGCACGCCCTCGGACAGGTACGACCACTTCTCGCCGTCGTGCACGATCGCGCGGTACCGGGCCTCGGGCACGCGCGGCGCCGTCCACACGCCGTCCTCGAACACCATCGCGATCGACGGCCGGCGCCACCCTTTGGGCAGGTCCGGCCGCGGCGCCGCCCCCGTCTCCGAAACCTGGTAGAGCGCCATCATCTCATCGGGGTACTCGTCCAGCACCCCGCGGCTGAACCACCACACATGCCCCCCGCCCCCCGTCGTGCGCACAAGATCGATCTTCTTCTCAAGATCCGCCCACGCCACGGGGTCCGGGCGGCTGCCGGTCGTCAGCACGCCCGCGATCAGCTGCGAAACATCCGCCTCGCCCGATGTCATCAGCTCCGTCTGCGAGATCCAGGTCTGCTCGAACGCGCCGAAGTCGTACCGGTAGCACTGGGGGATGTACTCGTCCCACAGCCCTTCTTCGGCCCACTCCGGCCAGTTCAGGCAGTAGTGCTCGTACACCCACGGATGCGGCGCGGGGCTCACCGAAACGATCAATCCCGGCCTCGCCGCCCGAAGCTCCGCGACAAACTGGCGCGCGTACTGAGTGATCTTCTCCGAGCGCCACGCGATCCAGTCCGGGTCGGTGTGGTCCTCGGGGGGCGGTGCGCCACCGTGCTCGTTGCGGTAGACCGCGACCGTGTAGTCGTCGTACCCCATCGTGACATAAGGCCACACGATCCGGTCGTCGAGCTGCACCCCGTCGAGGTCGTAGCGGTCCACGGCCTCCAGCACGATGTCCAGAAGGAACCGGCGCGTCTCGGGGTGCAAGGGGTTCATCCAGACGAATCCGTTCGGCGCGATCTCGTTGCCCTCGATGTCGCGGCTCAGCCAGTCGGGCCGGATGCGGCGCAGGTGGTTGTCGGTGTCCTTGTGCGCCGCCATGAACCCGTACTCGAACCACGCGATGTACGCCAGCCCGTTGCGGTGCGCCTCGATCAGCGTCTCTTCCAGCAGGTCGCGGGCGGGGACCGGCCTGTCGGGGTCCGACGGATCCTGCTTGGCCAGGTCCGGACGCCGGTCGACCCCGATCAGGTCCTCAAGCACCCGCGACGGGTACTGCGTGTACCCGTTCTTCCAGGTCTCGACATAGACCGAGTTCAGCCCGATCTCGCGGAGCCGACGCATCGTCTCGGCCGTCTGGGCGGGCGAGGCGATGTGGTCGTTCGCCGTCGTCGTCAGCCAGGTCCCCCGGACCTCCGGGGCGGTAGGAGGCGGAACAGCGCCCGCCGGCAGCGTCCACAGGGCGGCCCCAAGCAGGGCGTAGAGCAGGTTCTTGACGGCAGGCTGGGCTCGGTGACGCATCGGTCTACCCTTACTTTCGAAATATCGACCCGCTGGCGCCACGGGCAGGCGTACGCCCGAACCGCCAATGGGCCATCGTAACGACGCCCGGAGCACCGCAGCATGGTGGCGACCAGCACTTTCAGGATCGGGATCATCGGCGCCGGCGGCATCGCCGGCGCGCATGTCGCCTCGGCCGGCGACACCGGGGGCGCCGTCGAGGTCGTCGCCGTCGCCGACCCCGTCGAAGCCAGCCGCGAGAAAATCACCAGCCAGACCGGCGCAGCAGGCTTTCAGGACGCCGGCGCCCTGATCGACAAGGCCAAGGACCTCGGGCTCGGCGGCGTTGTCGTCTGCACGCCGCCCAACGCCCGCCTCGACATCGTCGAGCGCGCGCTCAAAGCGGGCCTGCCCGTCCTCTGCGAAAAACCCCTCGCCCACACCCTCGCCGACGCGAAGAAGATCGCCGACCTCGCCCGGGCGCACAAAGACACCCCCGCGTATGTCGCCTATTGCCACCGCTTCGCCCCGGCCGTCACCGAGATCGCGCGGCAGATCGAGGACGGGCACATCGGCACGGTCACCCGTTTCGAGAATGTCTTCGCCTGCGATCTTCCGGGCCACAAAGACAAGTGGTTCAGCGACCAGGCCCTCGCCGGCGGCGGCGCCTTCATCGACATGGGCTCGCACTCGGTCGACCTCCTCGCCTTCCTGCTCGGGCGGGGCGAGATCGTCGGCGCGGTCACCGACCGCGCGTGGCCCGGGCGGGCCGAGACTTCCGCGACGGTGCTGCTCAGGGTCACAAAGCCTGTTCGGCCGAACATCCGCGAGGGTGTCGCGGCGGTGATCGAGAGCGGGTGGGCCGAGACGAGCCGCTTCACGCTGACTGTCGTTGGCACAAAGGGTCTCCTGCACTACGACTACGAGAAGCCGACCGAGCTGGTCTTCAAGGATCTGGTCGGCCAGGCCGAGGTCTCGCCGATCGAGACGCACGGGGTCCGGTTCCGGCTGCAGCTCGAGGCCTTCGCGCGGGCCGCGACGGGGGGGGAGCCGGGGCGCCTGGCGACCTTCACCGACGGGGTTCATGCGGCGGAAGTGGTTGACGGGGCGGGCGGATCCAGTAATCTTCTATAATCTTCTGGCGAGCCTCCGCACCGCTCCGGGCCCATGAGGGCCGGAACGGGCCCGGCTGGCCGGGTCCGAACCGAGGAGTTTCCGGGCGAGCAGCCCGACGGAGGCCGCGATGACGCAGACCGCCAGCCAGCACGAACGGGCGATCCATGTTTCCGGATCGGGGGGTGTCGAACGGGTTCCTGTGGTGGTGCATCCGTCTTCGGGGGCGGCCAGCCGCGCCGTGGCGAGGGAGATCGCCGACCTGATCCGCCAGAAGGCGGCCCAGGGCGAGCGGGCGGTGCTCGGGCTTGCGACCGGCTCGACCCCGCAGGGGATCTACGAAGAACTCGTGCGTCTGCACCGCGAGGAGGGGCTGAGCTTCGCCAATGTGGTGAGCTTCAACCTCGACGAGTACTGGCCGATGTCGCCCGACGGGCTGCAGAGCTACCGGCGCTTCATGCGCGAGTACCTGTTCGACCATGTCGACATCGATCCGGCCGACGCCCATGTGCCCGACGGGACGATCGACCGGTCCGAGGTCGCGTCGTACTGCGCCGCGTACGAGCGGAAGATCCGCGAGGCGGGGGGGATCGACCTGCAGATCCTCGGCGTGGGCCGGACGGGGCACATCGGGTTCAACGAGCCGGGTTCGAGCAAGGAAAGCCGCACGCGCCTGATCACGCTCGACAAGGTCACGCGGATGGACGCGGCGAGCGATTTCTTCGGCGAATGGAATGTCCCGCGTCAGGCGATCACCATGGGCGTGGGCACCATCCTGAGCGCCCGGCGGGTGATCCTGATCGCATTCGGCGAGCACAAGGCGCCGATCGTCCGGCGGGCGGTCGAGGGCGAGGTCACGGGCGTTGTCGCGGCCTCGTTCCTGCAGGAGCATCGCGATGCGAGGTTCGTGCTCGACCCGGCCGCGGGCGCGGAGTTGACTCGGATCAAGACGCCCTGGCTGCTCGGGCCGATCGCCGAGGCGGGCCTGCGCTGGGACCCGACGCTGATCAGGCGGGCGACGATGTGGCTGGCGGAAACGCTCGAAAAGCCGATCCTCAAGCTCACCGACGAGGACTACAACGAGCACGGCCTGCAGGAGCTGCTCTCTGAACGCGGCGGGGCCTACGGCATCAACATCGAGGTCTTCAAAAGCCTGCAAAAAACCATCACCGGCTGGCCCGGGGGCAAGCCGGGCCGACCGAAGTTCGTCGCGGGCAAGGGTGTCGACGACAGCAACGGCGAAGACATCTTCCCCAAGCGCGTGGTCGTGTTCAGCCCGCACCCCGACGACGATGTGATCTCGATGGGCGGGACCTTCATCCGCCTGTGCGACCAGGGGCACGAGGTGCATGTCGCCTACCAGACCTCGGGCAACATCGCGGTCTTCGACGACGAGGCGGAGCGTCACGCCGACTTCGTGCAGGAGTTCTGCTCGGCGCTGGGCTTCGGGCAGGAGGACGCGCACAAGATCGCGGGCGATGTCCGCGCGTTTATCCGCAAGAAGAGCCCGGGCGAGGTCGACAGCCCCGAGCTGCAGCAGATCAAGACGATGATCCGGCGGACCGAGGCGCGTGCGGCGGCGAAGTACTCGGGCGTCGATCCTTCCCGCATCCACTTCCTCGACATGCCCTTCTACGAGACGGGGCGCGTGAAGAAGAAGCCGCTGGGCGAGGAGGATGTGCGGATCGTGATGGATCTTCTGCGCGAGGTGAAGCCCCACCAGATCTACTGCGCCGGCGACCTTTCCGACCCGCACGGGACGCACCGCGTCTGCCTCGCGGCGATCACCACGGCGTTGCACCGCCTCAAAGACGAAGCGTGGATGCAGGAGTGTGTTGTGTGGCTGTACCGCGGGGCGTGGCAGGAGTGGGCGCCCCACGAGATCGAGATGGCGGTGCCGCTGAGCCCCGAGGAGGTCGAGCGAAAGCGGATCGCGATCTTCAAGCACGAGAGCCAGAAGGACAAGGCGCTCTTTCCCGGCCCCAACGACCCGCGCGAGTTCTGGGAGCGGGCCGAGGATCGCAACCGGCACACCGCCGAGCAGTTCGACCGCCTCGGCCTGCCCGAATACCAGGCGATCGAGGGCTTTGTGCAGTGGCGCCCCAGCGCCGAGGACGGGGCGCTGGTGGAGCTCAAGTGAGGCGGGCGGTCGAGGCGCTAGGGTGTAGGGCCCGGGACGCGGGGCGGGGCTCGAAGCTGCGGAGGTGGTGATGTCCGGTCGTTTGGGAGTTTGTTCCTGGTCGTTGCAGCCTTCGTCGCCGGAGGACCTGGCGGAAAGTGCCGCGAAGGTCGGGGTCGGGTGGGTGCAGCTCGCGCTCGACCCGATCAGCCACGGAGACTGGGACGAGGACGAGACCGCCGGCGCGCTGAAGGAGGCCAAGATCGGGATCGTGTCTGGCATGATCGGCTTTCCGGGCGAGGACTATTCGACGCTCGATTCGATCCGCGAGACCGGCGGCGTCAGGCCCGACGCGGACTGGAAGACGAACATCGAGCGCGTGCGCACGAACGCGGCGCTCGCCGAGCGCCTGGGTCTGAAGCTGGTCACCCTGCACGCGGGTTTCCTGCCGCACGAGAACGACGATCCGGAGAGCGTGAAGATGCTCGACCGGATCCGTGCCGTCGCCGATGTGTTCGCCGACCACGGCGTCGCGATCGGTCTCGAGACCGGGCAGGAATCGGCGCACACACTGCTGGAAGTCCTCGGCGAGCTCGAACGCCCGAGCGTCGGCGTGAACTTCGACCCGGCGAACATGGTGCTCTACGGCATGGGCGATCCGATCGAGGCGCTGCGATCGTTGATCGATCGTGTCGTGCAGGTGCACATCAAGGACGCCAGGCCGACGCGTGCGCCCGGCGAGTGGGGGACGGAGGTCCCCGTCGGGGAGGGTGTGGTCGACTGGGAGGCGTTTTTCAATGTGCTGCGTTCGGGCGGACAGGACATCGACATGCTGATCGAACGCGAGGCGGGGGAGGATCGCGTCGGCGACGCGATCGCCGCACGCGAAATGGTCGAAAAGCACATGCCGGGGCTCGGTAATGGCTGAGCCGATCGGCGTCGGCGTCGTCGGCCTGGGGTTCATGGGGCGGACGCACCTGAAGGCGTACAACAGCGCGGCCGACGCCGGGCTGCCCTGCCGCGTCGCGGCGGTTTGTTCGAGCGATCCGGCGCAGCTCGACCCTTCGGCGGCCTCAGGAGGCAACATCGACTCGGGCGCAGAAGGCCCGCTTTTCGACCCCGAGACGGTCGCCTGCTACACCGACTTCGACGCGCTGCTCGCCGACGATCGCGTCGGCCTTGTCAGCATCTGCACACCGACACCGACGCATGTCGACCTCGCGATCCGCGCGCTCGGGGCCGGCAAGCATGTGCTTGTTGAGAAGCCTGCGGCGGTGAGCCTCGCCGAGGTCGAGCGGCTGGCTCGGGCGGCGGAGGCGTCGGGCGTCCTGTGCGTGCCGGCGATGTGCGTCCGCGCGTGGCCGGCGTGGGCGTGGCTTAAACAACGCGTGGCCGACGGCTCGCTCGGGGCGCTGCGGTCGCTCTCGATCCGGCGACTGGGCTCGCGCCCTTCGTGGTCGTCGTTCTACGCCGACCCGTCGCTCAGCGGCGGCGCGTTGGTCGATCTGCACATCCATGACACCGACTTTGTCTGCTGGCTCTTGGGCTTGCCGCGGAGTGTTTCTTCGGCGGGCACGCTCGATCATGTGACGACGCAGTATCGCTTCGAGGGCGGGCCGGCGCATGTCGTCGCCGAGGGCGCGTGGGACCACCACGAGGGGTTTCCGTTCGTGATGCGGTACACGGCGATCTTCGACGAAGCCACGGCCGACTGCGAGCTCGGGCGCGAGCCGGAACTGTGCTTGTATCGGGCGGGCGAGGCCGAGCCGGTCGAGCTCGAACCGATCACCGGGTGGGAGGGGCAGATCCGGACGCTGATCGGCGCGATCGCAGAGGGCGGTGACCCGCCAGCGACAATCGAGGAGGCGGCGGCGGTCATGCGCGTGATCGAGGCGGAGAAGCGGAGCCTCGAAACCGGCGAGCGTGTGAAGTTGGATCCATAAGGAAAGAAACCCGCGGCTCAGCGAGCCGCGTGTACAACGAAAGCAAACCCCGGCCCCGCGCCGGCTCAGGAGATCGCAGAGATGAAGCTTGGCGCCATCGGCATCGATTCCAGCCACCTGCCCGAGTTTTCCCGCCGGATCAAGGAGCTGCACGACAAGGGCGAGACCTCGTGCCTCGTCACCTCGTTCTTTGACCCCGGCGACCACGACTGGCCCAACCCCGACGATGTCGCCAAGTGGCGCTCTACGACGCTCGAACTCGGGGCGAAGCAGGCCGGCTCGATGGACGAATTGCTCGGCTCGGTCGACGGCGTGCTCGTGCTGGCGGTCAACGGCAACAAGCACGCCGAGCTCGCGACGCCGGCGCTGGAGAAGGGCCTGCCCGCGTTTATCGACAAGCCGCTGACTTGCGACTTTCAGCAGGCGAGGAAGCTGCTGGAGAGCAGCCGCAAGGGCGGGGCGAGGGTCTTCAGCTCGTCGAGCCTGCGCTTTGCGGCCGAGCTCGAGAAGATCGACCGCGACGCATTGGGGGATCTGGTCGCCATCGACGCCTCGGGCCCGGGCGAGCTGAACCCGTCGATGCCCGGGCTGTTCCACTACGGCTGCCACACCATCGAGATGATCGATCAGATCTGGGGCCCGGGGGCGGGGCGCGTCAGCGCGATCGAAACGCCCGACCGCCACCTCGTCGACATCGAGTACCGCGACGGGCGTTACGCCCGCCTGCGTCTGGAGCGCAAGGGGCTCTGGGATTTCAACGCGACGCTGCACGGGACCAAAGGCGTGCACCAGTTCCGCGTCGACTTCGGGCCGGTGTACAGCCGTTTCGTGGGGACGATGGCGAAGTTCTTCGAGGGGGGCGAGCCCCCGGCGAGCCTGCGCGACATCGTCGAGACGATCGGCGTGCTGGAGGCGGGCAACGCGTCGGCCGCGAAGGACGGGGCGTGGGTGGAGGTTCCGGAGGTCGCCTGAGGCCCGCGGCCGGAGTTTTTTCCCGGATTCGGGCTTGAAGACCCCGAAAATCGGGAATTGATCGGGTAATTTCGTGGCAGATAGGTCTTGACGCGGGGGCGTCGGTCCGGGATGCTGTCGCAGGAAGATCTTATAGAAGTTTCACAGTCTTCTGCCCTGGGCGTGGCCCGGAGGCGATCCGGAGACGCCCGAGCATGGTCCGACGCACGCCAAGTTCCGCCCTGAGATTCCCGGCCGTTCTTGCGGTCGGGGTGTCGATCGGGGTGGGGGTGCTCTGTGCAGGGGGCGCTTCGGCCTCGCCGGTGCGGGTGGATCGTTATGAAAGCATGACCGACGACGGCCCGGTCCGCGGGCTGCTCGCCTGGGTCGATCTTTCCGCGCCGGGCGTCGAGGTCGTGGTGACGGGGCCGGCCGAGGATCTGCGGCACGAGCGGGCCAAGGCGTTGCTCACGCCCACGGACGCCTGGCTCGAAACGAACGGGCTGACGCTGGCGGTGAACGCGAACTTCTTCGCCTGGCTCGGCGATCGTTCCGGGCCGCGGCCCGAGGCGGACATCATCGGTCTGAGCGTTTCGGGGGGTGAGGTGGTCTCGCCGGAGCGATCGTTCGGCGGGCGGGCCGATCCGGTGCTGTTCATCGACGCCGAGGGTCGGGCGCGGATCGGCTACGGCACGGGATCGGTCGAGCCGGTGCACGCTGTGGCGGGGATCGGGGGCTCGCCCAACGACTCGACGCCGGGCACGCTGCTGGTCGAGGCGGGGCGGAACACGGGCGAAACGGCGCGCGTGCAGCCGGCGGTCCGCCATCCCAGGACGGCGGCGGGCGTGAGCGAGGACGGGCGGACGCTGATGCTGGTTGCGATCGACGGGCGGCGTGCGGAGTGGAGCATCGGGGCGACGCTGCCCGAGCTTGGCGAGATCCTGATCGAGATGGGCGCGCACGACGCGCTGAACCTCGACGGCGGGGGGTCGACATCGTTTGTGTACATCGACGGGCGTGGAGAGAAGCTCGTCAACCGCCCCAGCGACGGGCGGATGCGCGCCGTGGCGAACCACCTCGGCGTGCGTGTGGAGCGCGAACCGAATCGCGAGACAGAAGAGAGTGATCCGGCCGCGTCGGCCGGAGTTGACGCGATTCCCGAGCACTCCGGAGGCCCGGGTTTCGTGGGGAACCGTTCGGTTTCATTGGTTTGTGAGGAGAGACAGTCATGAAGAGTCTGAGTGTTCTTGTTGCGACGGCCGGCCTCGCGGGCGCGGCCATGGGTCAGCTCCAGCTCCAGCTGGTCAACACGGTCGACCTGCTCGATACGCAGGACCCGACCTCGTCGGCGTTCATCGGTTCGAACCCGTCCGCGATCGCGTGGGACGGGACGGACATGTATGTCGCCGGCTGGAACAACGGGCGGGGCGACGGCACCCCGCACGGGATCGTCCGCATCGCCGACGCGGCCAACAGCTCGGCGCTCGGGACTGCGTTCGGGCAGCGTCCGACGCTGAACTTCCGCGGGTATCTGAGCGTGGATGTCCGCAACGGGATGGTCGCCGCGTCGTTCGAGAACGGCGCCAACGACCCGCAGGGGCTGGCGATCTACAACGGCGCGTCGGGCGCTCTGGTTGATTCGTTCGAGACGCGTCCGATCTTTGCGAACTGGGATCCCGCGGTCGCCGGGGGCGACGCGGTCTCGTGGTCGCAGTTCGGCTCGGGCCGCCTGCGCGTCAGCGACGGGGGCAACCTGAGCAACCTGCTCTTCGACGGGACCAACGGCCCGGTGATCTTCGGCGGCAGCACCATCTGGCGCGGCCAGGATATCGACGACTCGGGCAACATCGCTGTCGGCGACGGCAACGGCGACATCAACTACTTCGCCCGCACCGGCCCGAACACGACGGCTTCGGCGGTGACGCTCGCCACCACCTCGGGCGCTCTGGGCCCCTTCACGGGCAACGGGATCAATCCGGCGATCCTCAACACCTCCTTCGGCGACTTTGTGATGTACAACGACCGTGGTGTCGCCGGCCCGACCCTCGGCAGCGCGATCCGGGCTGTCGACCTGAACGGCGACGCCCAGACGATCGAGTTCGTCGGTCTGGACCCGACCTTCGCCTCGTCGACGGGGTGGTACGACTTCGACTACGACAGCGCCACGGGCACCCTGGCGGTTGTGGACTTCTCCAACCGCCTCGCCTGGGTGTTCAATGTGGTTCCCGCCCCCTCCTCGGCGATGGCGCTGGGTCTGGCGGGGCTTGTGGCTCTGCGTCGCAGACGCTGAGTCCGGAATCGAGCTAAATTGCTCTCCCGCTCCGTAATTGGGGCGGGAGGGATTGGTGACCATGCCAGACGCCGTGATTCTCCAGCCAGTCGAGCCCGAGCCCGGGCAGCCCCTGTACACGACGGTTCGTGACGCGGTGCGTGCCGCGATCGACCGGGGCGAGTTCTCCGCGGGCCAGCAACTGCCCTCGACCAAGGCGATCAGCGAGCAGATGAATGTCTCGCTGGTGACGGTGCACCGGGCGCTGCAGGAGTTGGTCGCCGCCGGCGTGCTCCAGCGGGGGCAGGGGCGTGGGACCTTCGTGCACGAGCAGTACGGGCGGAGGTACAGCACCGGGCACCGGCTCGGGCTGGTCTTCCACGCCGAGAGCTCGCTGGCCGACCTGTACCACTCGGCGATCCTCGAGGGGGTTCGGCAGGGGTCTGAGGAGCACGGGGTCGACCTGGTGCTGCTTCGGTTCGGCGAGGATTGGCGGAACGAGTGCCAGGGCTACCTCTATGTGAACCCGTTCCAGGAGCAGCTCGCCAAGCCTCCGCGGTTCGGGGCCGCATCCCGCGGGGCGCCGATGGTGGTGGTCGGGGCGTCGTTCGGTTCTGACGACGCGTGCGTGATCGACACCGACAACACCGACATCGGGGCGCGGGCGGCCGACCATCTGGCCGACCTCGGCCACAGGCGGGTCGGCTTCGTGGGCGGATCGCTGAAGATCAGCAACAACGCCGACCGCTGGACGGGCTTCAAGGAGCGTTGCGCCAGGCGGGGCGTCGAGCTCCGCGACGAGCACACGCTCATCGTCGACGACTGGCGCCTCGACCAGCAGGGAAGAAAACAGCTCGCGCGGATGCTCGAAGAGCGGGGGCGTCCCACGGCGGTCTTCGCCGGCGGGTATCACCTCGCGCTCGACATCTACGCGATCGCCAGCGAGATCGGGCTGAAGATCCCGCGCGAGCTGTCGGTGATCGGGGTCGACGACCCGCCCAGCGCCGCGCACCTGTCGCCGCCGATGACCACCTTCCGCCAGCCGCTGATCGAGCTTGGGCGGGTCGCGGTCGGCGCCCTCTTTGACATGATCGAGGGCGACGGGCCCGGGGCGCCCGGCGAGAAACGCGCGGTGCTCCGCACCGAGCTGATGGCCCGGGGCTCGTGCGGCCCGCCGCCGATCTCCGCATCGAAAGAACACCAGGGAGTTACGCCATGATCGCAACGGGCGACGGCGCGTGCGGCGGATGCCGCAAGGGTTTCACGCTGATCGAGCTGCTGGTGGTGATCGCCATCATCGCGGTCCTGATCGGGATCCTGCTGCCCTCGCTCGCGGGCGCGCGTGACGCGGCGAGGAACCTGCGTTGCCAGTCCAACCAGCGACAGCTCGTTTCGTCGCTGATCCTCTACGCCAACGACCACAACGAGTTTTTTCCGCCCAACTCCAACGACGGGACCGACGAGTTCGGCAACCGCGGGATCTACTGGTACGAGACGCCCCGCATCGGACGCTACCTCAATCAGATCAAGGGCAACGACGGCGCGGGAAACCAGACGATCACCGAGACGATCGGCGGGGGTGTGATGGTCTGCCCGAATGTCTCCGGCAACATCGGTCGCGCTTACACGATGAACCACTGGGCCAGCGCGTTCACCACGGTCGACAGCCGGGGCAGGCCGATCACCCCGCCCGGACGCAACCTCCAGAGCCCGGCCTCTTCGTTTCAGACGGGTAAGGGTTTCAATGCGTCGGCGATGTTCGCCAGCCGCCTGCTGCTGGTCGCCGAGGCGTGGGTGCTCATCCAATCGCAGCCAAGCGACCCCGACTCGCCCTGGTTCACCTTCGCGCAGGTCGGATCGCAGGGTCTGCCCGGCCAGCGCTTCGGAGGGGGCAGCGGCGTCAGCGGCGTTCTCGCGGGCGAGGCCGCCTTCCAGCCCTTCGGCGGCACCCGCTCGCCCGAGGCCGAGCCCGTGGGCGCGCCGAGCAGCTACATCCCGTACTACCGCCATCCGCGCGAGCGCAACCGGTTCTTCAAGCTCAGCGGCAACGCCAACCTCGGCTTCGCCGACGGGCATGTCGCCAGCCACAACGGACGCGACCTGTTCGACCCCAACACCGGCAAGAGCACCTACCGCGTGCTCTGGTCGGAGATCGACGAACGGGTCGAGCGCTGAGCGCGATGGCCCGTCACGGCCGCACGAGTGCTCTTGCGTCGTTTCTGACCCTCCTCTGTGCGCTGCTGTTTGCCGCGGGATGCGGTCGCGACGACGGGAAGATCGAGCTGGAACTCTGGACGCTCGCCCTCCGCCCCGCCTTCAACGAGTACATGGCCGAACGCATCGAGGCGTTCGAGCGCGAGCACCCGGGCGTCCGCGTCCGCTGGGTCGATCTGCCGTTCGAGGCGGTCGACCGCAAGCTCATCGCGACCGCCGCGGCCGGGCGCGCGCCCGATGTCGTGAACATGAGCGACCGGAGCTTCGCGCGATTCGCGGCCGCCGGCGCGTTCGCGGACCTCGGCGAGATCCTGCCGGGCGATCCTTCGGAGGTGTATCTGGAAGGGGCGCTGCGGATCGGGCGCATCGAGGGCCGCCTGCTCGCCCTGCCCTGGTACCTGACCACCCAGACGCTCCTGGTCAACACCGACCTGCTGGCGCGGGGCGGGCTCTCACTCGAAACGCTCGGCGAGGATTGGGCGACGCTCAGGCAGCAGGCGGGGCCGTTCCGCGAGGCGACAGGCCGCTTCCTGTTCTCCATCCCGCTCGGCCACGAGTCGGACATGGCGATGATGATCCTGCAGGAGGGCCTGCCGCTGCTGAAGGAAGGCGAGGGCGGGCGGCTCGAGCCGGGCCTGACCGATCCCGAGGTCGTCGCGTTTGTCTCCGAGTGGATCGACGCCTTCCGCCGGGGCGACCTTCCCAGCCAATCCGCAACAGACGGGCACGCCCACCTCATCGAGATGTTCCAGACCGGGCGCATCGCGGCGATCAACACCGGCGCCAACTTCCTCGGGCGCATCCAGACCGAGGCGCCGAGCGTCTTCGGCGTTACGGCGGTCAGGCGGGCGGTGACCGGCTCGCTCGGGCGGGCCCACATCGCGACAATGGTCGTCAGCGTGACCAGAGCGTCCAGCCATCCCGATCTCGCGGCCGCGCTCGCCTGGCATCTCACCGGGCCCGAGAGCCAGCTGGAACTCTGCCGCAAGGCGACGGTGCTGCCCAGCACGCCGGCGGTGCTCGACGACCCGCTCTTCGACCCGCCGACCGACACCGAAGGGGCGCAGGCCCGGATCGCGCTGGCCCGCTCGCTCGCTGCTGAAGAACTCCGCCACGCCGTGGCGTTCACGCCTTCCTTGGAAACCTGGCCCGACCTCCGGCGCACGCTGGAAGACCAGATCCGGCGGGCGCTGCTCGACAATGTGCCTGTCGAAGAGGCTCTGGCGAGGGCCGACCAGCGCTGGCGGACGATCCTGCGCGACGCGGACGAAAAGCGCCTGCGCGAGGGCTCACGCCCCGCGCCGCTCGACGCCGTGCCGTCTCCCGGCCCCCGTGAAGTCTCGACGGCCGAACGCCGCGCCGGCACGAACGCCGGGGGTGGACGATGAGCGCAACGGGCGGCTCGGCGGGCGGCCCCACGGCGGGCACGCTGGCTGGCGCACCGGCGCGGGGCCGGTTCTCGCTCCGCCCCGGTTCGCTGACGCCGTATCTCTTTCTGCTGCCGGCGATCGCGGTGCTGGGCGTCTTCTTCGTCGGCGCGTTCCTGCAGGTGGTGTACTACTCGTTTACGACCTACACCGCCTTCTCGCCCCCCGAGTTCGTCGGGCTGGACAATTACCGGCGCGTGCTGGAAGACGATCGCTTCTGGTGGTGCCTGCTCAACAGTTTCATCTATCTTCTCGTGACGCCCGCGTTGATCCTCATCAGCCTCGCCGCGGCCCTGATCGTCCGCCACAGCATCCGCACCGGGCGCTGGCTCCGCCTGCTGTTCTTTCTCCCGGTCGTCACGCCGACGATCGTCGCGGCCGTCGCCTGGCGCCTGCTCTTTGAAGACCAGGGCCTGATCAACAGCGTCATCGCCCTCGTCGGGCTCGATCCCGTCGGCTGGCTCACCCAGCGCCCGTGGACGCTCATGACCGCGATGACCGTCACGCTCTGGAAGGGCTTCGGCTTCTACATGATGATCTTCATCGCCGGCCTGCTCGCGGTGCCCAAAGAGCTTGAAGAGGCCTGCGCGCTCGACGGCGCGGGCCCGGTGCGTTCATTCTTTGCAGTTGTTCTGCCCACGATCTGGCCGGTCGTGGTGCTCGTGGGCATCATCAGCTCGATCTCGGCGCTGAAGGTCTTCGACGAGCTGTTCGTCACGATCAAGGGCACGCCGATCGAGCACCAGACCGTCGTCCCCCTCGTCTACGAGGTCGCGTTCGTGCAGGGCACGGGCGATTTCGGCCTCGCGTGCGCGATGGGGCTGGTGCTCTTTGTGATTATCCTGGTCTTCAGCGTGATCAACCTCCGCCTGACGGGCGCCGTCAAGGGGGGCCGCCCGTGAACCGGACGCCCCCGTGGCTCGTCGCCCTCCGGATCGTCTGCGCCGTCGCGCTGGTCGCGCTGGCGATCATCCCGGCGATCTGGCTGGCGATGATCGCCGTCCAGCCCGCAGACGCCGACCTCCGCTCCGTCGGCGGGGGCTTCACGCTCAACAACTTCCGCGGCGCCTGGGCCGAGGGCGGCCTCGCTTCGGCGACGATCAACAGCGTGCTCGTCACCTTCTCCCGCGCCGGGCTGAATGTGCTCCTCGCGGCGCTCGCGGCCTACCCGCTGGCGCGCATGAGCTTCCGCGGGCGCGACATCTGCTTCGTCCTCATCCTCGCGACGACGATGATCCCCGAGCAGGTCATCGTCGTCCCCCTCTTCCGCATCGTCGCGGGCATGGGCATGTTCGACACGCTCGCGGCTCTCGTGGTGCCGTTCGGCGTCTCGGCGTTCGGGATTTTCCTCTGCCGCCAGGCGTTTTTGCAGGTCCCGTGGGAGCTTGAAGAGGCGGCCCGCATCGACGGCGCGGGGCCGTTGCGCACCTGGTGGAATGTCATGATCCCCCTCTCGGCGCCGACGCTGGCGACGCTCGCGCTCTTTTCCATCATCGCGGCATGGTCCGACCTGCTCTGGCCCCTCGTCGTGCTCAACAGCCCCGAGAAATACACCCTGCCCCTGGCGATCAACGAGCTTCTGGGCCAGTTCGCCACCAACCCGCGCTACGCCTACGCCGGCAGCGTGCTGGCGCTCGTGCCGATCGTCGTCTTCTTCCTCGCGATGGAACGCTGGCTCAAGCCGAGCCTCTTCGCCGGGGCGGTGAAGGGATGAAGACCGGCGTGCTCATCGTCGGTGGCGGGGCGGGGGGCGTCGCGGCGGCGCTCGCCTGCGCCGAGGCCGGCGTCAACTGCATCGTCACCGAGCATTACCGATGGGTCGGCGGGCAGTTTACTTCTCAGGGCGTCCCGCCCGACGAAAACCGCTGGGTCGAGTCGTTCGGCGCTTCAAAGCGCTACGCCGAACTCCGCCGGCGCGTGCGCGATTGGTACAAGACCAACCGCACCCTGACCCCCGAAGCGGCGCGCAGCGAAACCCTCAACCCCGGGGGCGGTTGGGTCAGCCGTCTGTGCGCCGAGCCCCGCGTCTTCCATGCCGTGATGCGCGAGATGCTCGCCGAGCACCATGGCCGCATCACCGTGCTGACGGGTCTGGAGCCGATCGGCGCCGACGCCGATCGCGGACGCATCCGCTCGGTCACCTTCCGGGATCGTTCAGACTATTCGGAGCAAACGATCGAAGCCCCGATCGTCATCGACGCCACCGAGACGGGCGATCTCCTCGAACTCGCGTCGATCCCCTTCGCGCTCGGCGGCGAGTCGCGCCGGGTTTACGCCGAGCTGCACGCCCCGGAAACCACGCCCTCGGGCGATGAGACCGACCCGCTCGACCAGCAAGCGCATTCGCACTGTTTCGCGATCGAGCACCGCCCGGGCGAGGACTGCACGATCCCCGAGCCCGACGCGTACCGGCGGTGGGCGGAGTTTGTGCCGCAGATGCGCGAGGGCGAGTCGCCCTGGACGGGCCCGATCTTTTCGTGGACC
Organism: Phycisphaerales bacterium; assembly: GCA_050486265.1. Classification (GTDB taxonomy): domain Bacteria; phylum Planctomycetota; class Phycisphaerae; order Phycisphaerales; family UBA1924; genus SLFH01. The sequence goes on from JBJHCY010000001.1 coordinate 152,449, forward strand.
GTGCCGAGCCACAACGAGTCGGGCCGACTCGAACTCCCGCTCGTGCCCTGGCCCGACGAGCCGGCGCAGGGCGAGCTGGAACTCTGGCGGTATCGCCGGATCGTCGATCGCTCGATCTATGCGCCCGGGCCGGTCGAGTTGCCGCCCGAGGTCTCGCTGATCAACTGCGTGCAGATGGACTATTGGCGACGGCCGCTGCTCAACCCCCATCTGCGTTCGGGGTGCGGGCACGACCCGGAAGCCTTCAGCGAAGCCGTTGAGCAGGCGATGTGTTTCTTCTACTGGATGCAGACCGAGGCCCCGCGTCACGACGGGGGCAGGGGCTATCCCGGCCTCCGCCTCCGGGGCGACGAGCTCGGCACAAACGACGGCTTCGCCATGGCGCCCTACATCCGCGAGCCGCGCCGGCTCAAGGCGATGCTCGTGATGCACGAGGGGCACATCGGCACGCTGCAGCGTTCGGAGTCGGGCGAGGCCGCGGGCGTCGACGCGGCGTCGGCCCTGGAAAACCCGTGGGGCGTGGGCGAACTCTTTCCCGACGCGGCCGCGATCGGCCACTACCCGATCGACCTGCACCCCTCGTGCTCGGGGCGCCAGTCGGTGTATGTCGCCTGCTCGCCGTTCAGAGTGCCGCTGCGGTCGCTTGTTCCGGCAGGTGGGGGTGGGGGCGGGAACCTGGTCGCCGGGGGCAAGTGCCTCGGCGTGAGCCATGTCGTCAACGGCGCCACACGCACCCACGCCTGCGAGTGGATGATCGGCGAAGCCGCGGGAACGCTCGCGGCCTGGTGCGTGCTGCAAAGCCGCTCGCCCGCCGAGGCGTGCGATCTCGGCGAACGCACGCGCGAGGTGCAGCGGATGCTCGCCGCCGGCGGCATGCCGCTCAGCTGGCCGTGGGAAGACGCGGGCGGGCTTTCGGGCGTGTAGCGCACGGGCGCGGCGTTCGCTCAGCCGCGATGGATCTTCAGCGTCACGATCTGGAACGGCTTGAGCATCATGGTCGTCTCGGCGCCGTCGTGCTGCAGGTGGTCGATGGGGGAGGGTCGGTCGAGCAGGTCGACGCCTTCGACGGCGACTACAGGGATGTTCCACCTCATGGTGAAGTATTGTTCCAGGCCCTCGGTTTCGACGATGCGCAGGCGGAGCGTGCCGTCGGGTGCGCCGGTCGCCGCGGCGACCTCGCCTCCTGGAGTCGAGAAGGGGGCCCATGACGCGTGGGCGGTGAGGTGGGCCGACCCCCCCTCAAGGTTCCGCGCCGGTCTGACAAAGCGCTCGGCGATTCGCGTCGCCGAAGCCCAGCCATAGTGCAGCCAGAGCCCGGTACGGATCACATGCTTGCCCCTGTCGGCGTCCGGGTCTGGCCAGTTTGAGGAGCGGAGCAGAGTGTGGCCGAGTTCCGAACCTTCGGCCGAGCGCCCGAGCACCGTGCCGTCGTCGAGGAGCGTGAAGACGCGTCCTGTCTGGCGCAACTCGCTGAAGCGGTGGCCGCAGCGTTCGAAGCGGGCCGCGTCGCGCGGGGTGTTGCGTGTTGCTCCGTCCTGAACGGTTCCGAACTGCGTGCCGTGTCGGACCGATGCGCCTTCGATCCCGGTCGGATAGCGCACGCGGAGCACGCGGGCCGAGGCTTTCCAATCGATCACCGTCTCGATCTCCACGATCGGCGAGCCGGCTCGGAGCGTGAACGACTCGCGGATCGTCGAGCCGCAGGGGAGCGTGTGCACGAAGATCAATGACGCCTCAGCGTTCGTGGTGCTGCTGGAGACCTTCGCCGGGCTGTCGTTGCTCCAGAGCAGTTTGTCGGTGTAGTTCTCTTCCAGCTCCCACGCGTCGTAGGTGCGGGGCCGGTCTTCGAAGAGCTCGATGTACCGCGTCGGCCCGCCCGAGCACAGGTCGAAACCGTCGTGCTTGTTGCGGTACTCGACGAGTCGTCCGCGATCGTCCATCACGAGCCTGACATCGTCATTCTCGATCGTCATCGCGTCCGCGTCGAGCCGGACGACATCCTCCCTCGCCCTTTCCGACGGCGCAAAGACCGAGAGCGGCGGCGGGGCGTCGCGGTCCAGCACGCACGCCTCACTCGCGGGGCAGAAACAGGGCCGCTCGGCCCCGACCTTCAACGCCCACGCCGGCGCACACTCTTGAATGATCGCCTCCGCACCCTCGAAGACCGCTTGCAGATCTTGTCGCGCCCGCTCGTTCACCGGCGCGATCGACGAGCCGGGCAGGATGTCGTGGAACTGGTTCAGCAGCAGCGTCTTCCACAACGCATCCAGCCGGGCGTGCAGCCGCTCGGCTTCTTGCTGCTCCAGCGGCTCGGGGCCGAAGAACGCCAGGAGCTCGGCGAGCCGCAGCGACTCTTCGCAGGCGCGGTTCAGCCGCTTGATCTCGCGCTGGCTCGTCAGTGTGCCGCGGTGGTACTCAAGGTCGAGCTCGCCCCGCCAGAGCGGCAGCGGGCGTCCCGCGCGCTCGATCGCCCCGGCGTGGTCGTGCAGGTCTTTGCAGAAGTCGCGCGCTGTACCGAACCGCACGCGGGGCAGCCCTTCGCACGCCGCCGCGAGCCGGGCGCGGCTGAGCATCTCTTCGGTCGGACCGCCGCCGCCGTCGCCGTAGCCGAACGGCTGCAGCCAGAGGTCCGACGCGCCGTCGAGCTGCTTGGCCGCCCTCGTCTCGCCCTTGCGCAGCTCTTTGGGCGAGAGTGTCGAGTTGTAATCGCCCCCGGGCGTGAGATGCGTCAGCACCGCGTGCCCGCCGAGCCCCTCCCAGCGGAAGGTGTTGTGCTGGAACTCCGTCGTGTCGTTCCAGTGCAACTTGTTGGTGATGAAGGTGTCCAGCCCGCCCAGCTTCATGATCTGCGGCAAGCACGCCGCGAACCCGAAAGTGTCCGGCAGGTACAGGTGCCGCTGCTCTCCGCGATCGCCGAAACGGTCCTTCCAGTACGCCACGCCGTGCTGGAGCTGGCGGATCAGAGACTCGCCGCTGGGCGCGCAGGTGTCCGGCTCGACCCACATCCCCCCGCCCGGCTCCCAGCGACCTTCTCGCACGCGCCGGGCGATCTGCGCGAAGAGCTCGGGCGAGTCTTCCTCGACCCACGCGTAGTGCTGCGCCTGCGAGCAGAGAAAGCAGAACGCCGGGTCCTGATCCATCAGCCGCAGCACATTGCTGAACGAGCGCAGGCACTTGCGCCGGCTCTCTTCGAGTGTCCAGAGCCAGGCGGTATCGATGTGCGCGTGCCCGACGGCGACGCACTCGGTCGAGGATGGTGAGGCCCCTCGCAAGATCCCTTCTTCGATCGCGGATGCGATGTCCGCCGCCCCGGCCGCCGGGTCGAGGTCGTCGATCGCGATCACCGCCTCACGCAACGCGCGGCAGAGCTCCCCAGCCCTCGGCGTCCGCTCGGGCAGCTCCTTCAGCAGCGCCAGCGCAAAGCCGAACGCTCGCGACAGGCGCAGCACGCGCTCGTCGAGCAACGCAATCTCGGCGACCTCCAGCCCGCCCGGCTCGCGGCCGGTCCAACGCGCCCGCGTCTCGGCTGTGTCCCAGTCGAACACGCTCGCCCCCCACGGGTGCGCGCAGACCGACTCGACGAACGCCGTCACGCGCCCGCCGGGCGCTGCGCCGGCGAGGCGCACACGATCGCGGTTCACATCCACGCCCTGCACGGGCTCGCCGCCGATGTGCACGAGCCCCTCGGTCCCCGTGCTGAAGCGGAGCACAATCGAGCGTCCTTCGCCGACCTTGAACCGCTCGGGCAAAACGCCTTCGAGCCTGAACCAGCAGGTCCGCCACGCCGGGCCCCAGCGCCACCCTGGCTCGACGGGCTCGAACTCGAAACCCTCGGCTTCTTTGAGCGATGGCGATCCATCGCACAGATGCGCCCCGACCCGCAACGGCTCGCGGTCGGCGTAGATCGCCGTCGAGATCACCTCGCGCAGGTACGCCTCAAAGCGGCCGATCCAGCGTTGCAGTTCGGTGGGGGGTGTCATGGCGCCCTGCGCCCGCCCCGCACATACCGGGCGCTCTCTCGCGCCTGTTCGTCAACAATCGCCCGGGCGCCCCCGACCACGCGGTCCCAGTCGAACGCCGGGCCCGGATCGATCTTCCCACGCGTGATGTGGTAATGGGCGATCAGGCCCCTGAAGCTGTCGTACTCCTCCTGCGAGAGTTCTCGGGTGGCCAGCGTGCCGTCGCGCTCGCGCGGGTAGTCCAGCTCGATCCCGGGCAGGGCCAGGTGCAGGGCCGCGGCAAGCTTGATCAGCGAGTCGTACTGCTCGTCGGTCAGGTCGTACTGATAAAGCGTCGTCCCGTGGATCTCGCCCCTGACAGGCTCGGGCCGCGATGGCCGGCCGACAAACCCGGGTGTGCGCACGCCCCCGTCGCCGAGCGAGTCGGGGATCGTGATCCGCGTGCCCGAGGCATCGCGTGTGTACCACTGGCGGAGCGTCCGGTCGTCGGGGTCGCGGTACGCGCCCATGTTGGCGATCTCGATCCCGACCGAGCGGTCGTTGGCCGTCCCCGCGTGCCACGCGCGCTCCTGCACATCCAGCGTCTGGTAGATCGTCCCGTCGATGTCGAGCATGAAGTGCACCGACAGCCCCCGCAGGTCGTGCAGCACGCGGAAGCACCGGCGGCTGACACCGCAGACATCGTAATGGATCACGAACTGGTCCACATGCGTGCGCACATCGTCGAGCGTCCAGTTCCCGTGGCGCGTCCGTTCCTGGTCTTCCTGGCTCATGCCGACGCGTCGGGTGCTGTAGCGGTTGGGCGAACGCAGCACCGAGCTCGACGCCGCCCACGACGCCTGGTCGAGCGGGACAAACCGACGCTCCACCCGGTACGCGTCGTAGCCCCCCTCGTCGAACCAGAGCACCACGGGCGCACCGGTGTGGAACATCCGCCCGGCGACCATGATCACGTCGCCGACGCGCACCGCCTGATCGCCGATCCGCGGCCCCGCCTCGACCGCCCGCTGCTGCGGGGCGCACCCCACGCCAATCAGGCAGGCCAGCAACATCGCGGAGAACGGGATCGATCGGACCAAAATCTGCATCATCATGTCGCCTTTGGTGGTCGGAGGAAACAGGTTCGGGCGGCATTGTGCGCTCGCGGGCGGCCCCGTGCGCGCGGTGTCGGTCAGCGGTCAGCCTCGGCCGGTCGCGAATCTTATAGAACAATGTATACTGCCGCCGACGCCCGACCGCCCCACGGAAACACCCCGCATGGACGACTTCGCGTACACCAACGGACAACTCCACGCCGAAGGCGTCCCCGTCGACGAGATCGCGGCGAAGGTCGGCACCCCGACTTTCGTCTACTCGTCCGCCACCCTCCTCGGCCATTACCGACGCCTGACCGAAGCGTTTCGCCCCCTCGATCCGGCGGTCTGTTTCGCGGTCAAATCCTGCGGCAACCCCGAGATCTGCCGCCTGATCGCCGGCGCCGGCGCGGGGTTCGATGTCGTCTCGGTGGGGGAGCTCGAACGGGTCTGGCTCTCGGGCGCGCCGATGTCGGGTGTGGTCTTCGCCGGGGTGGGCAAGCGGCGTGACGAGATGCTCGCCGCCGTCGACGGGCGCTTCAGCCCGCTCGCCGGGGCCGGTGTCAGGGTGAACGGGCTCGGACCGGAGGGGCGGGGGCCGATCGGGCTGTTCAATGTCGAGAGCGAGCAGGAACTTGAGGTGCTTGAAGACGCCGCGAGGGAGGCGGGCGTCGTCGCCTCGGCGACGCTCCGGGTCAACCCGGATGTCGACGCGCGGACGCACAGGCACACGACCACCGGCAAGCGGGAGAACAAGTTCGGGATCGACCTCGCCCGCGCGCCCGCCGCCTTCGACCGATTCGGCGATTCGCCCCATGTCAACCTGCGCGGGCTGCACATGCACCTGGGTTCGCCGATCTACTCGGCCGACCCCTACACCGAGGCCCTCGAACGCATCCTCGTTCGGATCGACGAGATCGAGCGCCACGGCTGCCGCATCGACCGCCTGAACATCGGCGGCGGGATCGGCGCCGACTACGAAACGGGCGCCACGCCCCCGTACACGACATACGCCGAGCGCATCGTCCCGATGCTGGCGCCCCTCGTCGATCGCGGCGTGAAGATCCTGATGGAGCCGGGACGCACGCTCATCGCCAACGCGGGCGTGCTGCTCGTTCGCGTCGAGTATGTCAAGGAGACCTCGGGCGGGCGGTTCGTCGTCTGCGACGCGGGGATGAACGCCCTGATCCGCCCCGCGCTCTACGACGCGTTCCACTTTGTCTGGCCCGTCCGCGTCGGCGAGGGGCAGGCGCCCGCCCGCCGGTCCAGAACGCCCGAAGGGCCGGGCCTCGTTTCTTCGCATGTCGTCGGCCCGATCTGCGAGTCGGCCGATGCCTTTGTGCGCGACTGGCCGATGCCGCGGGTCGAGCGCGGGGATCTGCTCGCGGTTTTCAGCGCCGGCGCCTACGGCATGTCGATGGCCAGCACCTACAACGACCACCCGCTCCCCGCCGAGGTCCTCGTCGAAGGTCAAAGGTGGCGGACGATCCGCCCCCGTCAGAGCGTCGCGGCGATGCTGCTCGGGCCCGAGGCCTGCGCCGTTGAGACAAACCGGGCGGACAATCCGGAGACCGCCGCGTGAGCGAACCCGACTCCAAGCCTACAGGCGACACGCTCCAGCCCCCGGCGTTGGGCGAATCGCCCCGCCTCGCCTCGCTCGACGCCTTCAGAGGCCTCGTGATCGCCACGATGCTGCTTGTCAATGTCACCTGGGACAAGAGCGTCTTTCCCCAGCAGATGTTCCACCTCGGCTGGAACGAAGGAAACCACGGCGCGACGGTGACGGACCTTGTTTTTCCGTGGTTTCTATTCATCGTCGGCGTAGCGATCCCGTTCTCGATGCACTCGGGTCGGGGCCGGAGCCGCACGCCGACCGAGCGTGTGCTGATCGCCTTCAAGCGGGGGCTGGTGCTGTATCTGCTGGGCGTATTGATCTGGATGGCGACGATCGCCAACCGCGGCGAGCCGATCGGATGGCGGGCGTTTCTGCACTGGGACATCCTGCCGCTGATCGGCGCGGGGTACTTCCTCGGCGTGGTGTTCTACCAGTCGCCGGCGCCGGTGCGGATCGCGTTCATCGTGATCGTGCTTCTGGCGAAGTGGGCGATCCTCCGCTTCATTCCGCACCCGCCGACGGGCGAAGTCGTCTGGACACAGTCTGAGAGCGTGCACCGCTGGCTGAACGCGCAGCTCGGGTGGTTCGGCGGGTTCCAGCAGGCGTTGCAGGCCGCGGCGACCGTCCTGCTCGGCGCGTTCGCGGGCGACCTCCTGCGCAGGGGCGGCCGCTCGATCGGCACGGCCGGGCGTCTGCTGGCCTTCGGCCTGATCTTCTGGGGCGCGAGCTGGCTCTGGCAGCTTCAGCCATGGGCGGGCTTGCGCGAGAGCGCGCCGGGCCTCGCCTCGTTCATCGACCGCGTCCGCCTGCCGTACAGCAAGGACTACTTCACCTCGTCGTATGTGCTGCTGGCCGCGGGGACGGGCGCGTGCCTGCTTGCGGCGATGTACGCGATCGTCGATGTCTGGCGGATCGCCAAGTTCCGCTGGATGCAGATCTTCGGGCTCAACGCGATCGCGCTCTATTTCAGCGTCGAGATGCTCTGGCGGCTGCTGTTCACCCGCTGGCAGATCGTCCACCCCAACGGGCACGCGGGCTCGCTGATCGGGGGCTTGCTGGCCTGGCTGAGAGAGTGGGGGGCGAACCTGTCGGTGCACCTGCTCTCGGGGCCCATGGGCGACACCGAGCGGGCCCGGATGATCGGCGACCACGCCGGGGCGTGGGCCCACGCGATCGGGTACATGCTGCTCTGCTGGTGCTTCGTCTGGTGGCTGCACCGGCGGAAGATCTACCTGAAGGTCTGAGCGGGTAAGGTGTGCTGCGTGCGACGCGATGCGAGCTCCATCCCGCTCTTGCCAAGACCGCGGTCGATCAGACCGCTCGGAGGGAGCGTGACGCTCGTCCTGCCGTTGCGGGCCCCGGTTGATCGCGATGGACTCTCACTCGCGGCCGGGCTGCCGTCTTGGCTCATCGCGACCAACGGCCGAGGCGTCATCCAAACCTGTGGCACTGGCGGCTCGCCCGCCAGTGGTTCGACCGGCCAATCCCCCGAGGCCTACACCCTCCGCATCGACCAGCACGGCGTCTCCATCAACGCCGCGACGGACGCCGGCGTCCGCAACGCCCTGCGCACGCTCGCGCAGCTCCTCCGCGCCTTGGGTCCCGAAATCCCGTGCGTCGAGATCGAGGACGCGCCGGCCTTCGGCGTTCGCGGCGTGATGCTCGATGTCTCGCGCTCCCGCGTGCCGACGATGCGCGAGCTGTTCGAGACCGTCGACCTCCTCGCCTCGCTGAAGATCAACCACCTGCAGCTCTACACCGAGCACGCCTTCGCGTACCCGTGGGCGCCGGAGGTCTGGGCCGGCGTCTCGCCGATGACGCCCGACGAGGTCCGCCGCCTCGATGCGTACTGCGCCGAGCGCGGCGTCGAGCTCTCGGCCAACCAGAACTGCTTCGGCCACCTCAAGCCGTGGCTGGTGCACGAGCGTTTCGCCCCGCTCGCCGAGACGCACGGGGACTGGTCGTTCGCGGGCGTGCCGCGCTCGGGTCCGTTCAGCCTCTGCCCGATCGATCCGGGCTCGATCCGGTTTGTCGAGCGGATGCTGGACGACCTCTTGCCCTGCTGCTCGTCCGGGCTCGTCAACATCGGGTGCGACGAGACCTACGACATCGGCCAGGGCCGGTCGAAGGCAGTCGTCGATCGCGAGGGCAAGGCGGCGGTGTACGGGCGGTTCGTCGCGCAGGTCTGCAAGCTCGTGACCGATCGCGGCAAGCGCCCGGCGTTCTGGGCCGACATCGCGGCCGAGCACCCGCGCGTGCTCGACATGCTGCCCGAAGAAGCTGTCGCGCTCGTCTGGAACTACGAGCCCGACGCCGACTTCGCCCGCCCGCTGCGCGAGGCGCACCAGCGCGGCATGGCGGGCTGGGTCTGCCCGGGCACGAGCTCGTGGCGATCGATCACCGGCCGGTCGAGCGAGCGCCGGGCGAACCTGCAGGCCGCGGCGGCGCAGGGGATGGAAGCCGGCGCGACCGGATACCTCGTCACCGACTGGGGCGACAGCGGGCACCACCAGGTCCAGCCGGTCGCGCTGCGTGCGATCGCGCAGGGCGCACAAGCCGCGTGGCGAGGCTCGCTCGAAGACGATCCGCTCGAAGCCGAAGCCGCGTCGGTGCACGCGCTGGGATGTCCCGGCGCGGCCGAGTGGCTCGACGCCTTCGGCGACGCGGATCTCGATCTCAGGCAGATCTCTGGCGTTCCGGATGAGGGGGGCGATGGGGCGCCGACCCGCCTGCACAACGCCTCGGCGCTCTTCAGCGTGCTGTTTCCCGCGCGCGACGGGCTGAAGCTCGACCACGGCAACGACGCGTGGCGCGGCGTGCGCGAGCGGCTGGCAGCTCTCCGCGATTCGGTCCCCGGCGAGCGGGGTTCGCTGCTCTTTGATGAGCTGTCGCACGCGTGCGATGTGGCGATGTTTGCGGCGAGCGTGGCGATCGAAAGAGAAGCCCGAGACACTGGCGGGCAAGCCGCCAGTGCCACAGATGCACTTTGCAAAGAGGCCCGTGGCACGGGCGTCTCGCCCGTGCGAACAACCATCCCGCCCGGTACCGATCTGCAAGCAAGCCTCGGAACAATCATGCGCGACCATGCCCGGCTCTGGCGGATCCGCAGCCGCACGGGCGGCCTGGATGAAAGCCTCGGCTGGTACCGGGCCTTGCTCGAGGACTTGCAACGATGAACCCTCCCCGCCATCCGCCCGACCGCGCCCATGTCCTCGCCGAGCAGCGCAACGAACGCACCGCCTCGCTGCACACCATGTCCGCCGAGCAGGTCGCCCGCGCGATCCACGAGGAAGACCGGCGGATGCTCGACGCGTTCGAGGGCGCGATGCCCGAACTCATCGCGCTGATCCAAGCCGCAGAGCCCGGGTTTGTCGCCGGCGGACGGCTGATCTATCTCGGGGCGGGCACCTCCGGTCGCCTCGGCGTGCTCGACGCGTCCGAGGCCCCGCCGACTTTCCAGGTCGAGCCGGGCCGGGTCGTGGGGATCATCGCCGGGGGCGACGCGGCCCTGAGGCGATCCAGCGAGCACAAGGAAGACGATCCCGAGGGCGCCCTCCCCGAGCTCGGCGCCCTCGATCTGACGCCGAGCGACACCGTGATCGGCCTGGCGGCGGGCGGCACGACACCGTTCGTCCGGGGCGCCATGGCGATCGCCAAACGCCTCTGCCCGGGCTGCCTGACCGCGATGGTTTCTTGTTCGCCGACCGAGGCCCCGCCCGGCTGCGACCGGCTCGTGGTGATCCCGACCGGCCCCGAGGTGCTCACCGGCTCGACACGCATGAAGGCGGGCACGGCGACCAAGCTCGCCCTGAACACCATCAGCACCACGCTCATGGTCCGTTCCGGACGCGTGTATCGCAATCTCATGGTCGATCTGCGGGCGAGCAACGACAAGCTCAGAGACCGCGGCGCACGCATCGTCGCCGAGCTCACCGGCCTCGACCGCCCCGCCTCGCTCGAACTGCTCGACCTCGCGGGCGGGGGCGTGAAGGCGGCGGTCGTCATGCACCGGCTCGGCGTCGCAAGACAGGAAGCGGAGAATCGTCTCAATGAGGCCGCCGGCCGCCTCGACCGCGTGATCGGGCCCTGACCGGAGGTACCCTCCCTTCACCATGGAAGCCCAGGCGGACACTTCGGGCGGCTTCGGAACTCTCGATGTCTTCGTGCTCGGGCTCTATTTCCTCGTGCTCGTCGCGACCGGCGTCTGGTTCTCGATGCGAAAAAACCGCAACACCGAGGACTACTTCCTCGGCGGGCGGAAGATGCCGGTCTGGGCCGTCGCCGTCTCGGTCCTGGCGACCAGCCTCTCGGCGGCCACCTTCATCGGCGGGCCCCAGCAGGCGTACGCCGGCAACCTGACCTACCTCGCGACCAACATCGGGATGATCCTCGCGGCCCTGGTCATCGGCCTGCTCTTCATCCCCGCCTTCTACCGCCACCATGTCGCGACGGTGTACGAGCTGATCGGCAAACGCTGCGGGCCGGCGGGGGTCGTCGCGACCTCGGGCGCGTTCCTGCTCGGGCGGATCATGGCCTCGGGCGCGAGGATCTACATCGTCGCGATCCCCGCGGCGTTGATCATGTTCGGCGCGCAGCCCGAGGAGGCGATCCCCGACACCCATCTGCTGATGGCGATCGGCGCGCTCGTCGTGGTCGGCATCGTGTACACGCTCGTCGGGGGCGTCGCCAGCGTCATCTGGACCGATGTCGTGCAGATGCTGGTCTTCATGGTCGCCATCGGCGCCGCGATTTTCGTCCTGCTCTCGCAGATCCCCGTGCCCGCTTCCGAGATCGTCTCGGCCCTCAGAGAGGCCAGGGTCGGCGAGGACGGGCCCTCCAAGCTCACGGTCTTCGACACGCGCATGGACTGGGGGTCGAGCTTCACGCTCTGGGCCTCGATCTTCGCCTTTACGCTCTGGGGCGTCGCGGCCTACGGCACCGATCAGGACATGGTCCAGCGCATGCTCACCTGCAAGTCCGCAGCACGCGGTTCGTGGTCGGTCATCAGCGCCAACATCGCCGCGATCCCGGTCGTCGGCGTCTTTATGGGCGTCGGCCTCCTGCTGTACATCTTCTACGACCGGCCGGAGATCATGGGCGAGAACGCGCCGGACTACGAGGTCTTCGATTCGGCCCGCATTTTCCTGAGCTTCGTGCTGCGCGAGATGCCCGCGGGCCTGACGGGGCTGATGCTCGCGGGGCTCTTCGCCGCCGGGCTGAGCAGCCTGAACTCAGGCCTGAACTCGATGAGCTCGACGGTCGTCAACGACTTCTACCGGCGCATCGCCAGAAACAGATCCGAGAAGCACTACCTCTTCGTCGGTCGCCTCGGCGTCGTATTCTGGGGCCTGGTTCTCGGCGGGTTCGCCGGCCTGTGCATCTACTGGCAGCGGTCGTCGGAGGAGCAGCTCATCGACTTCGCCCTCGGCGTCATGGCCTTCGCCTACGCAGGGATGGTCGCGGTCTTTCTCACCGTCATCTGCACGAAACGGGGCAGCTCGGCGTCGGTGATCGCGGCCCTCCTCGTCGGCATCATCGCGACGCTCCTGCTCCAGCCGTGGTTCGCCAACTGGGCGCTGGGGAGCTTCGCGTCGGGCCTGCCGCCCTCCTTCGCGGATCCGTGGCGGACGCTCGCGACCGAGGTCGCCTTCCCCTGGCGGTTCATGATCGCCGCGGCGTTGTCGCTGGTCGTCTGCCTGCTCGGCAGGGCCACCGACAACCCGGTGAGCAAAGCCGCGCCGAAGCCGGAACCGAAGAAAGCCTCGGCGCCCGAAGCGGGCCCCAAAAGCTCCCGTTCCAAAGAACTGCGCCGAAGCCGCTGGGCGGACACCGAGCCCACCGTCGACCTCGTCCCGCCCAAAAGACGCTAAGCGTTCGCCCGCTGCGCGTACACCGCCGCGCCGATCGCGGCAAGAAACGGCGAATCGGCGCACGACATCGTCCAGCCCGTCCTCGCCACTCCCGTCAGTTCCGTGCGCACAAGCCCGTCGAGCGTCGGGAGCACCGGCTCAAGCAGCACGCCCACCCCGCCCAGCAGCCGGATCTCGTCGGGCGTGTAGATCGCGTGCACGATGCGGCACGCCCTCGCCAGCGCCAGCAGCAACGGGTCGTCGGCCCCCAGCCCCGCCAGCCCCTCGGCGATCCGGTCGCCGAACCGGGCCTCCAGCGCACGCAGGCCGATGTACCCCTCAAGCCCGCCCCGTCCCCCGTCGGGTCCCAGCGGCATCGGCTCGACGCCGACATCCACCTGCCCGAGGTGCCCGATCCCCCGCCCGCCGATCGTCGCCGGCTCGCCGTCGTCGAGCACCGCCAGCCCGACCCCGGTCCCGAGCACGATCGCGGCAAGGCGACCGGTTGCGGGGCGGAGATAATGCGAACCGATCGCCGCGGCGACGCCGTCGGACATCGCGACGATCTGAGGTCGAGTCTGCGCAGTTTGCGCATCTTGCCCAAAGCAACGCATGACGAGATTGCTGGGTTCGACCCCGTTCAGGCAAGGCAGGTTGACCGAGAGTTCAACGGTCCGCCCTGCTTTGTCCATGCGCCCGGGGAGGCACAGGCCGAGTCGAGCAATCCCGGAATCGGGGTGGATGCCCGCGCCGGCGAATGCCTCGCCGATCGCCTCACGCAGCCGGTCCAGCGACGGGTTTCTGTAGGGCGAACTCCGTGCGGTTTGCGACCCATCGGGGCGCAATAGCGCGGCCTTGACGCTCGACCCGCCGATATCAACGCCCGCGTACAGCACGCCAATTGTCCCATACTTTCCTGTGAAAACAATCCGCCGCGTGCCCCGTTCCGTACCAGTTGCCGATATCTCTGCAGAGACTCGGGTTGTCGGGATCCGACGCGCCCGAGCCTGCGAACCATCGTCCGTGTCTTCGGGGATCCGTTGGTTGTCCGGCTCGATGCTGTCGCTGGCCGTGCTTTCGGCCGGCGCGATCGCGTCCGGACCTCCGGTGGATCCAATCGGACATCGATCTGTGCACGAGGCCCACGAGGCGGCGCGTCTCGGCGCGGCGTCGCGAAGCCCAAGGATTGCCCCGGCCGAACGGGAGGCGGCCGAGACAACCGATCGGGCGGCGGCTGCCGCGCCCGACGCCCCCCGTGGATCCGTCCTCAGGTCGAACAACCCCGAGCCCTGCGAGATCGTCTACGGCTACCTGCCCTACTGGGTCAGCCGCCAGAACATCCGTTGGGACCACCTCTCCCATGTCGGCATGTTCAGCCTCGGCGTCCGTTCCGACGGACGCCTGACCAACAGCGTCGGCTGGCCCTGGACCGACACCATCGCCGAGGCGCAGTCGCACGGCGTCCGCGTCGAAATCGTCATCACACAGTTCAACCCGGCGGCGATCCGCGAGATTCTCGACAACCCCGCTTCGCGCGATCGGTTGCTCAACGAGATCGCCTGGGCCGTCATGATCGCCGGCGTCGACGGCGTGAACATCGACTTCGAGGGCTCGGTCGCCAACGGGTGGCCGGCGCTGATGCCCGCGTTTCTTTCCGACCTTCGTGCCCGCGTGCGTGCGCTCTCGCCCGACGCGACGGTCTCGATCGCGACGCCTCCGTACAACTGGGGCCACTGGAACTTCCGTGACATCGCCGCCAGTGTCGATCTTGTTTTCATCATGGGCTACGCGTTCTCCGGCTCGTTCTCGACGCAGACGGGCCCGACGGCGCCCCTCGGCGGCCCCGGCATCAGCCTCACAGGCGTGCTCGACAGCCAGTACGCGCAGGCGATCGCCGAATTTCCCGAGCGGATCGTGCTCGGCGTTCCCTACTACGGCGAGCGTTGGAACACCGCAAGCCCGCTCCCCAGAGCGCAGGTGCAGAGCTATGTCGGCTCGATCACCTACGCCGCGGCGCGCTCGCTCTCGCAGAGCGGGTGGGCGTGGGACGCGCCGTCGAGCACGCCCTGGCACCTCGCGCAGATCTCGGGCGGGTACCGCCAGAGCTGGGTCGACGACGCGCACAGCACGAGGCTGAAGCTCGATCTGGCGCGCAGCCGCGGCATCGGCGGCGTCGGCGTCTGGGCGCTCAACTACGACCTCGGACAGCAAGAAAAGTGGTCGATGCTCGCGGAGTTCAACAGCGACGGCTGCCCCGAGCCATGCCCGGCCGACCTCAACGGCGACGGTGTCGTCGACGCCGACGACTTCTTCCTCTTCCTGCAACTGTTCGCAGACGGCGACAGCCGTGCGGATCTCAACGCCGACGGCGTGATCGACGCCGACGATTTCTTCGCGTATCTCGCGCTCTTTGCGGGCGGATGCGGCTGAGTTCTTCGTCGGTTCAGCCGAAGTTGCGGGTAAAGATCTCTTCGCCCGTCATGCCCGGAATGAATATGCCTGGCGTCCGGTTGCCGCGCTGGATCGGCGAAGGCGTGCTCGGCGAAGCGATGCCGGTCGTCTCTGAGCGGACGCACGCTGTACCGGTCGGCCCGAGGATCCGACATGCATCGGCGGCGTCGGTGACAAAGGATCCGGCGCGTCGGATGCGAAGCCCGCCGGCGGCAGAAAAGCGGCCCGCCAGGGCGAAACCCCGGCGGGCCGTGAGAGGGAGCTCAGGCGATCGGCCCGGCTCAGCAGCCGGCTGCGAACGCGTTCAGGAACTCGAAGAAGTCGTCGGCGTCGATGACGCCGTCGTTGTTGAAGTCCGCGACGGGATCACCGGCGGCGAAGAGCTGGAGGAAGAGGAAGAAGTCGTCGGCGTCGACGACACCGTCGCCGTTGAGGTCGGGCGGGCAGGTCGGGCCGACGCTGACGGTTTCGAGGACGATCTGGCCGCCGTTGCCGAAGACATTGGCGTGCACGGCCTTGCCGGTGCCGACGACGCGTGAACCGTCGGGGGTGATGGCGACATCGTACCCGGAGCCGGGCATATCGATCTCGGCGATGAGGTTCAGGTCGCGGTCGTAGACCTGGATCTCGGGATAGACGCCCATGCCGTCGCCCCATGTGGCGAAAGCGAGGATCGACCCGTCGTCGGAGCTGTCTGCGCCGCGGGGACCGGTCTGGCGCGTGCCGGGGACCGGGTCGAGGATCTGGTGGTGCAAGAGTGTTCTGGTCGCGACATCCCACACGCGGACATTGAGCGTGTCTGTCGCGCTCTCGCGCGACATGGCGCCGATCGTAGAGCCGTCGCGCGAGACAGAGGTGCCGAAGCCGAACCACTCTGTCGGGGGCGTGGCAAAGCTGATGATCTGCTGGTAGTCGAAACCGTCCCACTCGTAGATCTGGAGGCTGAACCCGCCGACGGCGATGATGTTCCCGTCGCCAGAGATTCGGTAGTCGACATTGCCGGCGCCGCTGCCCGTGCCCGACCAGATGAGCTGTCCGTTGGTGGTGTCGACCACGCGCGGGCGATTACCGACGGAGACCATCGCCCGCGAGCCGTCGTCGCTCAGATCGATCGCCGCAAGCGAGCCGTCGAGTTCCTCGAAGGTCGAGATCTGTGCGCCGGTCTGCGCGTTGAAAAAGATGACGCGGTTCAGCCCCGAGCGGCGTGCGCCGGCGGCCACCACGCTGCCGTCGCGCGAGACCGCGACGGCGTTGCCCGGGCCGACGGTCAGGTCCGGGTCGAACACATGCGACCAGAGCGGCTGGTTGCTCGTCGAGTTGAACGCCTGCACGCGGACATCGCCGTTGAGGCGGTCGAGGTACGCCACCACATCTGAGCCCTTGGAGGCGGCGACGCCGGCGGGGCTGTTGCTCTCGCTGAAGACCTCGTAGATCGGTATCCCGTTCCCGTCGGTCTCGAAAGCAGCAAGACGATGCGTGTTGGTGCCGACCGCTCCGTAGGTGTGCGACGGCCCCATCGCGACGGTGTTGCCGATGCCCGGGCTGACATCGAAGTACCAGCCCCCGCTGCGCAGCGTCGGCACGCCGGGCGTCGGGTCCGCAGGCGTCTGCATCGGAACAGTGAAGACGCCCTCGGGCGTCACAACATCATGCACGGCGCTGGACTCGGCGGCGCTCGCGCCGGAAACCGCAAGCCCGCACGCCGCGGCAAGAACCATCGGCATCACTCTCGATCTCATCGCTGTAACCTCATTTTTGGTCGATGGCCTGAACAGGCGCGACCTTGAATCTCGGCCGATGCTCCCCCGGGGTACGCACACCGGTGACCCGGCCGACGGAACTCTCGTCTCCACGCACCCGCGCCAACAGCGCGGATGCACCGCGTCCGCACAGCTCGCGGCTTCCGAGAAACCCCCTTCGCGGACCTCACATCGCTGAAGGCCGCGAAAGCTCCAGAAGACGACCGCCTTCCGGAACCACGACTAGGTTGTATCAGGATTCTCGGTCCTGTGCAACCCCAATTCGAGCAATGAAAAAGCCCGACGCATGAAGCGGCGGGCTTTGAAAGAAATGGCAGTGTGTTGATAGGTCTTGGTCAGCAGCCCGAGGCAAACGCGTTGAGGAACTCGAAGAAGTCGTCGGCGTCGATCACGCCGTCGTTGTTGAAATCGGCTCGGGGATCGCCCTGTGCAAAGAGCTGGAGGAAGAGGAAGAAATCATCCGCGTCGACCACGCCGTCGCCGTTGAGGTCGGGCGGGCAACTCGGCGCGCCGGCGGTGTAGTGCAACTCACCGACGAGCTCGCGCGAGCTGAAGAAGCTCCCGCTCGGAGTGAACGGCTGCGAACGAGAGTCGCCGGTCGTCAGCGTCAGGTTCGCGTCGGAGTAGATCCCGTACGGCGGGCTGCCGGAGCCGAAGTAGCGGGGGCCCGTCCCGATGAACACCAGCGCCACGCCGACCTGGTCGCCCGCCTGCATCTCGATGTCGGGGATATCGATGACCTCGGAGATCCCGTTGGCTTCGGGGCCCTGCGTCGCCGGGGCGATGCCCAGGAGCGTCCAGCCCGAGGGGTCGCTCCCCGGGCCCGCCGAGGCCGGCCCGCCCAGCGCCGTGCCCGAACGCACCCACACTTCGATCTCGAACGGAGCGCCGGCGGCGGCTTGGCTCGCCGTCCGCAAAGCGGTCACCGACAGGTCCTGCGCGTTGGCCTGCAGGTCGAAGAACATGCCCCAGTTCGGCGAGCCCCCGTTGTTGGCCGCGCCCGGGTTGGCCTGGAGAATCTCGTTCGCCAGCGTCGGGGCGGCCGCAAACGCCAATGCCATCGCGAAAATCGACTGCTTTCTCATCATCGTTCCCCTGCACAAAGACCGGACCGGCGGGCCGAATAGGCGACACGAGCGGACCGGGCCATGACGACAGTCTCAGGAGAGCGCGAAGAGACCTTCCCTCCGTGTCTCTCTCCTCATGCCCTACCAAAGTACCTGCCGGATGACAGGCACGCAACAGAACTTCCCGAGCAATCCGCAGCGGCTGCATTCCTGCAAAGGACACCCCGGGCCCCAAAGTCCTATAATCACCCCCCCCTCGCCTCGATCCGCGCAAGACAAGACCCCCGCCATCGCGGGGGCCGTCACAGTGGAGCGGAGGAGATTCGAACTCCCGACCTCATCATTGCGAACGATGCGCTCTACCAACTGAGCTACCGCCCCGGATTGTCGCCGCGGACCCCTTCCAGACCCGCGGCCGGGAGTCTAGGCGGATCCCGCCCGCACGCCAAGGCGACCCCAACTCGACCGGCCCTTCGCGACGCCCCCAGAAAATTCCGCTCGACCCGGCCGAACCTCGGGCCAACAATGAGAATAGATTCTCAGATTCTCGGGTTCTCTCCGATGGGCACGCGCCGCCGGCGTCCCGGCCTCTGGAGTTGTTTCAAATGCGGACCTTCCTCGCTTGCATGCTGATCGGGATCGCATCGGCCTTCGTCGTCGGCTGCGGCGAGCGTTCCGAGACCAGACCCGAGGGTCCGCTTCGGGTCGTGGTCACGCTGCCGCCGCTGAAGGGTCTGGTCGAGCCGCTGCTCCCCGAGGGCTCGGAGGTGAAGGTGCTGCTGCCGCCGGGGGCGAATCACCACGGGTGGCAGCCGACGCCGAGCGATGTGGCGAGCCTGAGCCGCGCCGACATGGTGATCTACATCGGGCGGGGGCTCGAGCCGATCATCGTCCGCCATCTGAACCGGCACAAGACGCCCTGGCGCCGTGATGTCGCCTTCGCGGATCTTCTGGGCATCGAACTCGGGCATCATCACCACCACGATCACGATCACCACGACGAGTGCGACCACGGCGACGAAGACCCGCACCTCTGGCTCGACCCTGTTCTCGTGAAACAGTTCGTCGAGAAGCTCGCGCCGATCGTGCACGAGGTCGCGCTGGAGGCCGGGCGCGACGCCGATGCCGCGGCCGCGGCCCCGATCCTCGCTCGGATCGATGCGCTCGACAACGCGTACCGCGAGCGGCTGTCGCCCGTGAAGGGCGCCGTGATCGTGACGCACCACAACGCGTGGTCGCGCCTGACCGACCGCTACGGGCTGGAGGTCGCCGAGGTGCTGCGCCCGGTGGACACCGCCGAGCCGTCGGCGGGTGATATGGAGCGGGCGGCGCGTGCCGTGCGCGAGGCGGGCGTGCGTGGGGTCTTCCTTGAACCCCAGTACAGCGGGCGCGACGCGGGCGTGATCCGGCGCGTCGCCGGCGAGGCGGGGGTGTCGGTGGGGGTGCTCGACCCGCACGGCACCGGCGACTGGTTCGCCATGATGCTCGCCAATCTCGACGAGCTCGTCCGGACCCTCGGCGGGTCGACCTAGAGTCGCGCATGAGCCAGGCGACGCCCGGGGCCGATGCCGCGACCGGCGAAACTACACAGAACGCAGATCCCGCGATCGAGTTCGACCGCGTGAGCTTCCGTTACGCGGGGGCGGAATCGCCGGCCGTCGAACGCGTGAGCCTGCGTGTCGAGCGGGGCGAGTTTCTCGGCGTGCTCGGGCCCAACGGGGGCGGCAAGTCCACGCTGCTCAAGCTCGTGCTCGGCCGGCTGAAGCCGACGGCGGGAGAGGTCCGGGTGCTGGGGCGGACGCCGGCGGACGCCGTGGCCTCGGGGCTGGTCGGCGTGGTGGCCCAGAAGATCGGGGCCGAACTCGCGTTCCCGATCAGCGTCCGCCAGTGCGTCGAGCTGCGTTCGACGGCGAGGCTCTCGCCCTTTAAGCGGCCGGACCGGGCGTCAAAGAACAGGATCGACCGGGCGATGGAGCTTGTCGGCGTCGCCGACTTGGCGAAGCGACCGATCGGGCGACTCAGCGGCGGGCAGCTCCAGCGGGTGCTCATCGCCCGCGCGATCTCGACGGGCCCGAGCCTGCTCCTGCTCGACGAGCCGACCGTCGGCATCGATGTCGAGGGCCAGCGCCGCTTTGCGGACCTGCTCGGCACGCTGCGCCGCGAGCTCGGCCTGACGATCGTGCTGGTGAGCCACGATGTGCGCTCGATCGTCGCGGGATGCGACCGCGTCGCCTGCATCGCCAGGACGGTGCACTCGCACACCTCGCCCGAGGGGCTGACGCCGGCGGTGCTCGCGGAGGTCTTCCGCCACGATGTCGCGGGGATCTTCGGCGATGTGCATGTCGATGCGCACGACGCCGCGTCGTGCAGCGATCCGAGCCACGAGCACGAGCATGAGGTTCGCGGGGGGGATCGCCCGTGAGAACATTCGACTACCTGACCGATCCCTCGCTCGGCTTGCAGTTTCTCGCCGGCTTTGTCGCGGCGTTGGCGATCGCGCTGCTCTGCGGCGTGCTCAGCGTGCTCGTTGTGCTCAAACGGCTCGCGTTCATCGGGCAGGGCGTGAGCCACGCGGCGTTCGGGGGCGTGGGCCTTGCGATGGTGCTCGGTCTTGCGACTGCCGAGGCGACGATCGGGCAGGACATCGGGATGTTCTTCGTCGTCGTGGCGTTCTGCATCGCCTCGGCGCTGGGTGTGGCGTGGCTGAGCCGCGATGATTCGTCGCGTGCGGACACCGCGATCGGTGTCGTGCTGGCGGGCGCGATGGCGGTGGGGTTTTTGCTCGCGGCGCACGCGGGCAGGCGGGCGCAGGAGGCGGGCGAGCTCCCGCCGCCTTCGATCGAAACGGTGCTCTTCGGATCGTTTCTCACGCTCGGCTTCGCAGACGCGTTGATCGCGTGGGTATGCTGCGTGCTGATCGTCGGCGTGCTGTGGTGGGTCCGGCGGCCGCTGCTGTTCGCGTCGTTCGATGAGGAGGCGGCGATCTCGGCGGGGCTGAAGGTCGCGCGCCTGCGCCTGCTCTTGCTCTGCCTGCTGGCGGTCGCGATCGTGGTGACGATGCGCTTGGCCGGTGTGGTGCTCGCGTCGGCGCTGCTCGTGCTGCCCGGCGCCGTGGCGCTGCGGCTGAGCGCGCGCCTCTGGCTCGTGCTGACGATCGGTGTGCTTGTCTCGATCGTCGGGACGCTCGGTGGCGTGGTGCTCGCGTTCGAGCTGGACTGGCAGGCGGGGCCGAGCGTCGCCGTGGCGCTGCTTGCGATCTTCCTTGTCGCCGAGGGCGCCAGGGCGGTTTTTGCACGCTAGACCGGTGTGCATGGTCCAGATAAAAAAATCTGCACTGTCTGCCTGAAACCGGGGCTTGCGTTGACACGGATCTTTCGGCGATACTTCACCCATCGCGTTGAGCTTTGCGGGGCCCGCCACGGAGAACCCGGAGGAGGCACGCAAAGGGCGGCGCGACGAGCGGCCAAGGGCAGTGCACGGCCAGGCCGCGCGATGAGCCCCCGGCGACGGCCGGGGGGAGTACGGAGCCCGGCGCAGGGCAGACACGCCCGAGGCCGGGGAGGCTCGTACAGAAGGAGGTGGTCCAGTGTCGAAATCTGATTCCGTGAGAGGGTCGCGGCGCTGACGGCGCCCGACGGGGACGCCGCAGGACGCGGCCCTCAACCCAAGGGGTTCACTGAACCCCAATCACGACGGGGCCCAGCCCCGTGCAGGAACAAGTAACTCCTGCGGCCGCCGCCGGAAACCCCGGCGGCGGTTGTTTTTTTGCGGACCTTCTCATTAGGTTGTTTCCCACCTCGATTATTGTGGAACATTCCCACCTGCGCCGATGTATACTCCATGGGACGGTAAGGAGCGGCAGGTGCGACCGACATCCGAAGTCAGGCAGACCGACACCAAGGGACGCGTCGTCTTGGGCAAGGCGTTCGCGAACAAGCATGTGATCGTCCGCATCGAGGGCCCCATCGCGCATGTCGAACTCGCGAAGGTCGTGCCCGAACGCGAGGCGTGGCTGCACGAAAACCCCGAGGCGATGCGGACCGTCCGCGAGGGGCTGAAGCAGGCGAGCGAGGGCCGCTTGAGCAAGTCGCCGCCGAAGGTCGTCGCGGACCCCGAGGACGAGGACTGACCGACCATGGCCTTCGCGCTGCGCTGGACCGAGCTTGCAGCCCAGCAGTTCCGGGAGCTCCAACTCGCGGCCGAGCAGGCGTCGAAGAAGCCCGGCAAACGCAAGCCCAAGCAGGTCGGCCTGTTCAAACAGGTTAACGGCTGCATCGCCAAGCTGGCCCAGAACCCCCGTCACCCAGGCCTCCAGACCCACCCATACAGTTCACTCGATCACCCTTACACCAAGGGTGAGAAGGTGTTCGAGGCGTATGCGCAGAACAAGACGCCCGGCGCGTACCGGGTATTCTGGTGCTACGGCCCCGACCACAACGAGATCACCATCATCGCCATCACGCCCCATCCCTGAATGAAAACCCTCGGTCGTCGCATCCTGTGCGAACCGGCCCCGCCCCCGACTTGTGCCGCAGGAGCACCGCCTTGCCCACCGACACCGGCAGACCGCCAGACATGTCCCTCGCCCACGCGGTCACGATCGACGAGATCCGGGCCGCGGCGGCGCGGATCGAGGGCGTCGCCCATCGCACGCCGGTGATGACCTCGCGCCACCTCGACCGGCTCGCGGGGTGCGAGGTGCTGCTCAAGTGCGAGAACTTCCAGCGCACGGGCTCGTTCAAGTTCCGCGGCGCGTACTGCGCGATCCGGGGGATCCGGGAGCGGGGACAGAGCCGCGGGGCGCTGGCGTACTCCAGCGGGAACCACGCCCAGGGCGTGGCGCTGGCGGCCTCGATGCTCGGCGTGCCCGCGGTGATCCTGATGCCCGTCAACGCGCCCCGGCTCAAGCTCGAAGCCGCGAAAAACTACCTCGCCAAGGCGCCGGAGGGGAGCGAGGTGGTCACCTTCGACCCCCAGACCCAGATCCGCGAGGAAGTCGGACGACAGATGGCCGAGGAGCGGAAGCTCGAACTCCTGCCCGGCTACGACAACCTCGATGTCATCGCCGGCCAGGGCACCGTCGCCCTCGAACTCCACGAAGAGGCGGGGCCCCTGGACCGCCTGTATGTCTGCTGCGGCGGGGGCGGGCTGATCTCCGGCTGCGCCATCGCGACGCGGGCCGTCGCCGACGGGTGCGAGGTCATCGGTGTCGAGCCCGAACTCGGCAACGACGCCGTCATGAGCTTCAGGACCGGAACACTTCACACCGTGCGCAATCCCCCGACGATCGCCGACGGCGCACGCACGCCCTTTCTGGGCCGCTACACCTTCCCGATGGTCAAGGCCTTCGTGCAGGACATGATGTCGGTGCAGGACGAAGAACTCGTCGCGGCCATGCGCCTCTGCATGGAACGGATGAAGATCGTCGTCGAGCCCACGGGCGTGCTCGCCCTCGCCGGACTGCTCAGGCACGCACGCGAGAACCCCGAACTGGTCGAGGGCAAACGGATCGGCGTCACGATCAGCGGCGGCAACATCGATCTGGCCAAGATCGGCGAGTATTTCAGGGACTGAAATCGCCGGTTTGCGCCATAGACCGTGGCACGGGCGTCCCGCCCGTGCGGAAGCGCTGTCGTAATGCACTTGCTCGTGCCACCGACCTCGGCTCGGCGAGGTCGGTGCGCCCGATGCGAACTCACGCGATTGGTATCCAACGGCACCGACCTCTTGCAGAGGTCGGTGGCACGGAATGAACCTGCGACCGGCGGCGCCCGGTTCCGTTCATCAACAAGACTTGTTCGAGAAGTCCCGAAGGGACGCCGGAATGTAGCCACGGGTGGAGGTGTGCGCAGCACACCGGAACCCGTGGAAAGCAGCAGAAAATTAGTCCGTCCTGAAGGGACGGAGGAATCCGGTTCCGTCCATGCGTGCGGATTGTGTGTGAATTCCTTCACCCCTCCGGGGTGAGTTGTCTTGGGGGGCAACCCGTGGCTAAAGCCCAGCGTCCCTTCGGGACGCGTCCTTAGGGATGCAAGCAAGTTCGATGCTGCAAGCTTAATCTTCTGGCGGCTTGCCCAGCAGTGCCTTCTGTTATGGATCAATCAATCGCGGAGAGACACTGGCGGGCAAGCCGCCAGTGCCACAGGTCTTCACCCGAGTCCCCTTACCGCTTCTTCCCCTTCACCGTCAGGCGCACAGGGTGGCCGAACCACGCGTTGACGCCGTCGGGCCCGGGGTAGTGCTCGGCGTGGGTCTTCTCGACCTGTTCCATCCCGCTGTTGAAAGGCGCCCAACCGCCGTCGATATCGGGGAAGTCGGTCTTGCAGTTGTCGCACTTTTTGTCGGGCATGAAGCGGATCGGGCACCAGAACGACTCGACATTCCGCAGCATCTCCGAGCCCAGCGACCACACCCCCGTCATCCAGTCGCAGTAGAGGCACCAGATCATGTCGTGCCCGACAAGCCCATCGAACTTGTGGCGGCTGACGCTCACCCACTCCGAATGCTTGTACTTCGGCAGCCGGACCAGCCAGGTCAGGGGTGGGTAGACGATGTACTGGGCGATGCGGATGACGGCGAAGATCGGCACCGCCCACGCCGTCCACCAGACCGCCGCGTGGTTGCGCAGCGGGCCGACCGTGCGGTTGATCTGCTTGACGATCCGCGGACCCCTCACCGCCTCGCGGTGGGCCATCTCGTGCAGGACGGTCCAGACGCAGACGGTCAGCACCTGCCCGGCGACCGCCGCCACAAGCCCGCCGAGGCCGACCCAGAACCCGGCGTCAAAGGTCGAGCGGACGGCCATCCAGGGCCCGACAAACAGCGGCAGCACCGTGAAGTACAGGATGAACACATCCAGCCCCGGCGCCTTGCTGAGCCACTCGGTCACGCCCTTGAACCCGAACTTGGGCAGCGCGTGCAGCAGGCCCGCAACGAGCAGCAACGATCCGGCGACCGACAACGCGATCCACAGGTAGATGAGCATGCGCCGAGGATACCCGGCCCGGGGGCCGGGCGCAATGATCGGGTCCCCCGCCGGAGGACGACCCATGCCAGCACCCGCCCCGACGCCCGAGCCCTCCCGCTGCCCCTGGTGCGGGGACGACCCGCTGTATGTCCGCTACCACGACAAGGAGTGGGGGATCCCCTCCCGCGACGAGACCCACCTCTTCGAGATGCTCTGCCTGGAGGGCCAGCAGGCCGGCCTGAGCTGGATCACCGTCCTCCGAAAACGCGAGCGCTACCGCGAGGTCTTCTGCGGCTTCGACCCAGACGCGATCGCCCGGCAGGGCGAACGACTCGTCGAACAGGCTCTGCAAGACCCCGGCGTGATCCGCCATCGCTGCAAGCTCGAAGCGATCGTCGCCAACGCCAACGCGACACGCCGCCTGCGCGAAGAGGTCGGCCCGCTGAGCGAGCACCTCTGGTCGTTCGTGGGCGGCGAGCCGGTGCTCAACCGCCTGCGGTCACTGAAAGACGCCCCCGCCAAGACGCCCGTTTCCGAGGCGATGAGCAAAGACCTCAAACGCCGCGGCTTCGCATTCGTCGGCCCGACCACCTGCTACGCCTTCATGCAGGCGGTCGGCATGGTCAACGACCATCTGGTCTCGTGCTTCAGGCATCCCGAGGCGGGATAGGGCGCATCGCGATCTTGACTTCGGATGAAGCGGTCGACGGTGTACTCATCAGCTCATCGGATGATCGCCGGGATCGCCCCCGCTCCGAAGGAGCGGATGAACCTTGCCACGGGCGCTGCGAGGCGCAGCCGAGCAAGCCCGTGGATAGTGGCAAAAGTGAATCCGCCCTGACAGGGCGGAGGAATCCCCACTTCTTCCAGCGTGAAGAAGTCATATCGAGGGCAAGATCCATTCCATCGCCCTTTCAGGGCTCGGCGGAAGACAAAGCCCTCCACGGGTTACGCGTCACGCGATGCTGCGCATCGCGCGGCGCTTCACCCGTGGCAAGGATCCGGCGCTCCTTCGGAGCGGTTTGGATTGGGGCGCACGCAAGGGGCGAGATCGTCTGCTGAAATCTTTGATCAATCATCAAACCGCAGCGAATCGACCAGCTTGGCGCTGCCGATCAGGCTGCGTTCGGGATCAAGCGTCAGCACCAGCGCCTGGCCGGTCCGCACGGCCGGGGGCGGGGCGCCCGGGCCGCCCGTCAGGGTCGCCGCGGCGATCTGCAGCTGCGGGTTGTGCCCGATCAGCGCGAGCGCCCGCTCGCCCAGGTGTTCGTCGAGCACATCGAGCAACGCCGACACGGGCCGATCGACACGCAGCCCCTCATCAAACAGCAGCGGCACCGCCATCGAATCGAGCAGCCTCGCCGCCGTCTGGCGCGCACGCAGCGTCGGGCTAACCACCAGCAGCGAGGGCGGGAACTCCATCGCCGAGAGCGCCGGTCCGAGACGGAGCGCCTGGCGCTCCCCGCGCGGGAGCAGCGGCCGGTCTTCGTCGCGTCCGGTGGGTGACTCGGGGTCGGCTTTGCCGTGGCGGATGAGGTAGAGGGTCAGCACGATCTGGGCCTTGCTGCTTACGGGATTGGGTGAGCTGATCTACGCGGGGGAGTGGTCCGCGGACACGAATGTCCCCGCGTCGCGGTCCTTGCGGACGCCGGGAAACCGCAGCGCCCGCCCGTGGGCGACGCACCAGACGCCGGGTTCGAGCACGCCGGCGCCGAAGAGCGCCTCGGTGAGGTTCTGCAGCGCGTCGGAGCGGACCATCTCGAACGGACGCATCGCCCCGGTCAGCACGATCGGCACGCGGGGCTCGGGGATCTCGCTGAGCAGGAGCTCGCCGGTTTTTTCGAGTGTGTCGGTGCCGTGAAGGATCACGATCCCGTCGGCCACCGCCCGCTCGGCGCTGTCTGCGGCGCCCGTCGCCTTGACGACATCGACGATCCGGCGCCGGTCGGCGTCGGTGAGCATCAGGCTGTCTTTGCTCAAAAGCTCGATGATGTTGATCGAGGTCTGCTCCAGGCGCAGGCGCCTGAGCATCCGGCGGATGATCGAGGCGCGGTTGTCGAGCACGCCGGTGCGCTCGTCGTAGGTCTTCTCGATCGTGCCGCCGGTGGTGATGATCGTCAGGTGGCGCATGGGCGGTCTCAGTCGTTCCTGCGGTAGAAGACGGCTCTGAAGGCGTAGTACGCCCGCTCTCTGACGACCGGGACATAGGTCGTCGAGGTTCCGCGCCGGCGGAACTCGGTCCGGCGTCCCTCGGCGTCGCGCCGTGAGCGGTAGGTCGCCGAGTCGGTCTCGAAGACGGGGCGGAGGTCGGTGTCGAGCTCGGTGTGCAGAAGCCGCAGACCCCACACGACGCGGTCGGCCCCGATCTCGGCTCCGAAACGCCGGAGGTCGGCCTCGATGGCGGTGGTGTACCGGGCGGTCATCGAGGCGTGGCCGATCACCTCGTGCCCAGAGAGCCCGTCTTCGGGCGAGAGCTCGTCAAACTCGGCCAGTTCGAGCACCGGCGACGCCCCGGACACACGCCCGAGTTCGCCCGTCTGCACGAACGCCTTGGGCCACGGGTTCACGGCGCACCCGCCCAGCGAGACCAGCATGCCTCCCAGAACGCCGCCAAGAACAATGCACAGCAAGGTCCGAAAGCCGGAAGGCTTCAGATGGCCGGGCAAAGGCGATGGAGCGGGCTCGATCACGGCAGGATTCTATCCGGTGATACCATTGCCCCGATGCCCTCCGGCTCGATCCCATCACCCCTCCGCCAGGCACACTCCAGTGTCGACGACCGCTGCGTCCCGCTGCGGGCGGGCGAGCTCGTCGATGTGCTCGCCCGCGACCGGCGAACGCTGGAAGGCATGGGCCACGAGATCCGGCGTGTCGCCGGCGCGATCGGGCTCGTGGTTACGCAGGAAGCCGCCTCCTTCGAGGAACAGATCGACGACCTCTACGACGCGTTCAACCCCGAGTCCGACTCGCTCTCGATCGGGCGCGACACCGCTCACGGAGGCGAGGCCGCGTTCCAGGAGCTCCGGCGCAGGGGCGAGTACCTCCTCCGGCGCGCGAACTTCCACAAGCTCACCGGCGACGAGATGCAGGAGGCGATCCTCGCCGGGCAAATCACCGGCCTGCGCGTCAAGCTCGACGAAGACCGCCTCGACATGCTCTCGGTCTGGGTGCGCGGGCGGGCCTGGAGCTCGCGGACGGCCCGCAGCTGGAAGAGCCCCTTCAAAGGCCGCGTCGAGCCGATGCCGCTCTTCCGGCGCGTGCTCGTCTTCGCCCGACTCAAGGACGATCCGGCGATCCACCTGAAGATGTTCCGCGAGATCCCGCTCTCGGGGCTCGAAGCCCTGCTCCCCCACGCACGGGCGAAGATGGGCTGGACGGACCGCATGCAGGCCTTCGCCGGCGCCGGCGGCGTCATCGGCTCGACCGTCTGGCGACTCTCGAAGATGGGCATCCGCTTCACTTCGATCGGCGGGCGCTTCGTACTGCGGACGCAGATCCTCTGGATGGTCGCCTTCGCCCTCGTGCTGCTCCTGTTCCGGGCCGTCTTCGGCTTCAAACGCGCCAAAGACAAGCGCGACACCCAGCGGACGCGCCACCTCTACTTCCAGAACATGTCCAACAACGCGGGCGTCATCCACACGCTCACCACCATGGTCGCCCAGGAAGAGCAGAAGGAAGTTGTCCTGGCGTGGACGCTCTGCGCCGCCGCAGAACGCGGGCTCGTCGACAAGATCCAGAGCGAGGACGACCTCCGCGATCGCGTCGGTCGCTACATCGCCCGGCGGTTCGGCGTCCGCATCCGCTTCGACGCCAAGGACGCCTGCGAGGCGCTCGGGCGGATGGGGCTCTGGGCCGACCGTGCGGCGTTCAGGGTCCTCCCCGCCTCCGAGAGCGTCGCGGTGCTCATGGACCACTACCGCCACCAGGCCACCATCGACCACCACTTCACCCGGCTCGAAGAGGACGACGAACAGAGTGAGGCGGTGCTGCGCCAGCCCGACACCGAGTCGCCACAGGACAAGGACGGAAGCGACAAGAGCCCGGCGCCGGGCGACGCCCCGCTCCCCCAGCCCGCCGGCACGCAGGGCCGACCACGAACCCCGTTCAAACCCGCACGCACGGAGGTGCGCGAATGCTGATCACACGCAAGATCGGGAAACTCATCCGCGGAAAGACCACGCCCTTCCAGATCGTGCTCGCCACGACACTGGGCGCGATGATCGGCTTCGTGCCCGGCTTCGGCCAGGCGCCCGGCCTCCTCATCGCGCTGGTGCTGCTCCTGGTCGTGCTCAACGCCAACCTCTTCCTGGCGATGATCTCGGCCGGTGTTTTCAAGCTCGTGGCGCTGGCGATCCTGCCCGTGAGCTTCCATGTCGGGCGCGTGCTGCTCGACGGCCCGACACGCCCGCTCTTCGAGTGGGCGATCAACGCCCCCGTCCTCGCCTTCTTCGGCTTCGAGTTCTACGCCAACACCGGCGGGCAGCTCATCGCGATCGTGCTCGGCGTCGCCAGCGGCCTTCTGCTCGTCAAGCTCCTTTCGGACTACCGCAAAAGAATGTCGAAGCTCGAACAGGGTTCAGACCGCTACAAGAAGCTCGCCTCAAACCCCTTCGCCCGCTTTACCACATGGCTCCTGCTCGGCAAGAGCAAGGGCAAGAAGTCCTACGAAGATCTGCTCAAGAAAAAGGTCGGCCTGCCGATCCGCCCCGTCGGTGTCGCCCTGGTGCTCGTCTTGCTGGTGGTCGGCTTCCTGGCCCGAGGCCTGCTCGCAGAGCCGATCCTCACCCGAACCGCCAAGCACGCGATGGAGCGGGCCAACGGCGCCACCGTCGACATCGAGAGCGTCTCGCTGAACATCCGCGACGGACGCGTCACTGTCGCCCGCCTGGCGATGGCCGACGCCGCAGACCTCGACAAGGACCTCTTCCGAGCCGACACGCTCGAAGCGCTGGTCGACACGGCCGACCTGCTCCGCGGACGCTTCGCCGTCGACCGCGTCACCGTCCGCGAGGCGTTCAGCGGGCGCGATCGTGAGACGCCGGGCGTGCTGATCGGGCGCGAGCCCAGGCCCGACCCAGACCCAGGCCCCGGCAAGACCATCGAGGACTATGTCAAAGACGCCGAGCTCTGGTACGACCGCCTCCGCCAGATCGAACGCTGGCTCGAAAAGATCGGCGAGAAGACCGACGACGAGCCGACCGACCCCGTCGGCGACGAAGACCGCGAGACCCTCCGCGAGCGTCTGGAACGGCGCGCCGCCGAGCTCGGCTACGCCCGCGTCCGCGCCGACCACCTCATGCAGGACGCCCCGAAGTTCATCGTCCGCGAGATCGAGATCGACGGGCTCATCATCGAGGCGATGCCCGACGAGCCGGTCCGCCTGGTCGCACGCTCGCTCTCGACCCACCCGCACCTCGTCGACGAGGCGCCGACCATCGACTTCCGGTCGATCAATGAAACGCTGGTCTTCAACGCCGCGCTCCGCGAGGCCAGCCGCGCCGGCGGCGCAAACACCCTCACCTTCGTCCGCAGGGGCCTGAGCGCCGACCAGGTCTCCGGCATGCTCCTGCCGCAGGACTGGACGGGCGGGCGCCCGCTTCTCGAAGGCGGCACACTCGATGTCTCCCTCGACGGCGGCTTCGGCCTCGCCGGGGGCGTCCGCCTGGACATGCCCCTCAATGTCGATTTCCACAACACCAAGCTCCAGCTCCCCCAGGTCGGCGCGACCGACCTCAACGAAATGAGCCTGCCTCTGCTCGTCCGCGGACGCATCAGCGCTCCGCGCATCAGCGTCGAGGACGACGCCCTCGTCCGCGCACTCCGCCAGGCGGGCGAGCAGCGGGCCGCAGAGCTCATCGGCGAGCAGGCCGACAGGATCACAGACGAGGCCGAACGCAGGATCCGCGACGCTGTCGGCGAGGAAGCGGGCGAACGGCTCAGGGGCCTCCTGCCAGGCCAGCGCCGTGAACGCGACCGCAACGACAGCGGCGGGGGAGGCTGATCCGCCCGCCATGGACCGTGAGCCCTTCCAGATCGACCCCGACATCCGGCGCGCCCGCACCCTTCCCTCGTGGGTCTACACCGATCCCGCGGTGTACGAGCGCTCTGGCGAGTCGGTCTTCGCCCGGAGCTGGCAGCTCGTCACCGATCTCGAGTCGGTCTCCCTGCCCGGCTCCGCCCGGCCCCTGATAATCCTCGAAGGCCTGCTCGACGAGCCCGTCGTCGTCACCCGCGACGAGCGCGACACCCTCCGCTGTGTCTCCAATGTCTGCACGCACAGGGGCAATCTCGTCTGCACGCAGGCGGGCAAGTGCGCCCAGCTCCGCTGCAACTACCACGGGCGACGCTTCGGCCTCGACGGCTCTTTCCGCTCCATGCCCGAGTTTGAAGAAACCGAGAACTTCCCATCCCGCGAGGACGACCTCCGCCCGATCCCGTGCGAGGCTCTGGGCGCGTGGCTCTTCGCCTCGATCGATCCTTCCGCCCCGCTTGAGGAGCTCGCGGCTCCGGTGCTCGACCGCGTCGGCTTCCTCGACATGCGCCAGATGCGCCACGAGCCGACGCGCAGCCGCGACTACCTCGTCAGGTGCAACTGGGCCCTCTATGTCGAGAACTACCTCGAAGGTTTCCATGTCCCCTTCGTGCATGACTCGCTCGCCCAGGCGCTCGACTACGGGAGCTACACCACCGAACTCTTCGACCGCGCCGTCCTCCAACTCGGCGTCGCCAAGGGCGCAGAGGACTGTTTCGACATCCCAAGCGGTCATCCCGACGCCGGGAAATCCGTCGCGGCCTACTACTGGTGGCTCTGGCCCAACACCATGCTCAACTTCTACCCGTGGGGCTGTTCGGTCAACATCGTCCGCCCGCTCGGCCCGGCCCTGACCAAGGTCTCGTTCCTGACCTACATCGCCGATGAATCGCGTCTCGACAAGGGCGCCGGCGCCGAGCTCGACAAGGTCGAACGCGAGGACGAGGCCGTCGTCGAGCAGGTCCAGCGCGGCGTCCGTTCACGGATCTACGCTCGCGGGCGCTATTCGCCCTCGCGCGAGCGGGGCGTCCACCACTTCCACCGCATGCTCGCGGGGGCGCTCTCCCCCTCGGGCTGACGCCGCCCCGCCCGCTCGGCGCAAAAAAACGCCCCGGCCGGGGCCGGGGCGTTCTGGTCGAAGCGGTGATCGTCGGCTCAGAACCCGCCGCGCGGCACGCCGAAGTTGTCGCCCAGATCCTCGAAGAGCTGCATGAAGCCCTGCTCGTTCTCTTGCGACGCGCGGATCGCCAGGGTGGCGGTGTCGCGCAGCTCGGTGTGCGTCAGCGAGATGCGGAACATGTTGCCCTCGCGGGTCGGGCGGGTGATCCGCCGGATGTGCGCCGCCAGGTCGGTCGGGCGGACGCCGTCGGCCTTGAGCCGCCCCGCCTCCATCAGCTGCGCCTCGCGCTGCTGGACCATCTCGGTCATCTGGTTCATCGAGCTCTCGTAGGCGGCCATCAGGCGCTCGGCGTCGCCCTCCTTGACCTTGGCGCTGAAGTGCATCGAGGGCTCGGCGCCGATCTGCACCCACCCCCCGAACCAGTCGGAATTCATCATCGCCTCGGCAAACTCACGCTGGGTGCGGTCCTCGATCTCGTCAAGGTTCGCCATCGCCTGCCTGCGCAGCCCCTCGGAGGGGATCATCGCAAAGCGGACCACCGCGTTGTCACCCATCGGGCCGAACGCCTCGCTGAACGCGCCGCGCCGGGACGCGTTGCCCTCGCCCTCCAGAGGGCTGCCCTGGCCGGGCTGGTACATCACGATGTAGTGCTGGTTGTTCTCCTGGTGGGCCGACGCCATCATCCCGGCGCCGGCGCCGAACATCGCCACCATCTGCATCATCTGCTGCTGGGCCTGCTCGTTGGCGACCGGCATCACCATCCGGACCCGAGGCTCCTGCGGATCGCCCTCCTCGGGATCCATGTCCATCACCATCGTCACCGAATTCGCCCCGGCGCCGGTGAACATCATCGTCATCATCCCCATCTGGTCGACCTGCGCGAGCTGCTGCTCGAGCATCGGGATGAACGAAACATCCGCGCCCGCGGCCTCCAACGCCGGGCGGTCGATCATCGCACGCACCGAACTCTTGATCGCCTGAGGCGTCAGCTGCATCAGGTTGAGATGGGCCACCATCACCGTGTTGTCGGTGTACATGGAGGCGGGAACGCTCTGCGCCTGAGCGGCGGTGACCGCCACGCCGGCCGCGAGCAGGCAAGAGCTGATCCGATACTTCATCGTAAGTTCCTTTCGGTTGCGTCCGGGCCGTCGGCCCTTCATCCACCCGCCCCTCCACCAGTTGAGGGGGCCGGGGCGCCCCAGTCTCCTCTCCGGCGACTCGGACGCGTGAACACCAGTCAACGCCGCTGAACACCCGGCGTCAATCTTCTCTTCTTCCGCTCTCTCCGTGACCCGTTTCATCGGGTCCCTCTGCATCCGGTTTTTCATTCCCCGGTTTGGGGCGGTCTTTCGGCGGGGTGCGTCCTCGGTCCGGACCAGGCCTTGCCTCCGGCTCTGCGCCGCGCACCGGCGCCCTCGGATCGGCCGGGCGGGGTCGCCTGGCCACGCCGGCCACAGGCCAACGCGTGCCCTCCATGAACGGATCCTGCTCGATGCCCATGTATCTGGCCCGCTGGGCCTCCGGAGAAGCGTCACGGAAAGTCCGGGCCACCCCGAACTCGCCCGGGTGCAGCCCTTGGCCCGTGACGCCGGCCAGCTGCGTGATCGCCGATTTCAATGCGTCAACCACGAACGAAGGGGGCATCAGGTCCTCCATCTCCCGCATCTGCCCCAGGCTCTTGAGATAGACCATCGCCTGCTTCAGCCGCTTGTGGATCCCGAAAATCCTCGACTGCAGCCTGAGCGTGTCGCTCGCCCGCACCCCCAGATTCGCGAGCAGATTCTGCGTAAAAGGCGGGATCGGGTCCCGGTCCTCGACCATGTCCAGGAGCGCCATCAGCTCGTCGAGGTGGAACTCCCGCCTCCCGCCCTGCCAGACCCAGACGGCGTGGTCGATGTCGTGCAGCATCGACCAGGCGATCCGTTGGGCCTCCTCCCGCAGCTTGTTCCGCTCGAGCATCCAGTCGACGATCAGCACGATCAGGGCGATCGCCGTGAGCTCAGAGGCCATGTTGGTCGCGAACTCATCCCAACCGACTCCGCCGACAAAGAGGGCCAGGGCCGCGAGGATCAGCGCGACCGCCAGCAACGCAACAGTCAGGTAGATCCGGAAGATGTAGCCGCTTTTCATCGTGTCGGGCGCCTCTCAGAACCGGGGTCGGGTCATGCTACCCGGACGCCGTCCGGGCACGCCTCGCCGACAGGGCGCTTGCCTCAGGCCCCCCGGTGTGTGATGATCCCAACCCGCCGGCGGCCCGCCGGTTTTGTACAACGGAGGACCGCATGCAGCAGATCAAAGTCTTCGTCGGCATCGAAGGGGATCAGTCGGTCCTCGAGCGCGAGGTCAACACCTGGATCGAAGAAAACAAAGTCAAGGTCGTCTCGATCCAGGGCAACATCGCCCCGCAGACCCTCGCCCGACAGGAACTGCCCGCCACCTCAACCGGGCGGACCTTCCGGCCCTCCGACCTGTTCATCCTGATCGTCTACGAGAAGTGACCGGATCCCCTGAAACAGGCTATCCGCCGGAGCCAACGCTTCACCTCGCAAACGGGCTGAAGCAGACCACGCTCTCGGGAATGTGCGCCAGCACTTCGAGATCGTCCTCGAAAAACACATCCACCCCGAGCCTTCGGCAGACAACGCCCTTCCACTCGAGCACGCCCACGGCGAGTTGCTCGTCGAGGTCGTTGACGATGAGTTCGTGGTACCGGACGCCCCACGCGTCCAGCGCCGCCGCGGTCTCCCCCGCGTTCTCGCGGAATGTGATCACGACCACCCGGTGCCCGGACTCGACGAGCGAGCGGGACAGGTGGGCGAAGAACTCGGGGTGCTGATCGATCGTGCCGTCGATATCGAGTGCGACAACCATGCACACTACATCGGCTTGCGCCCGATCGTGATGTCGTACATGTGCAGGAGCTTGTTCTTGTCGAAGATCATCTCCTGGCGGCTCTTGCCCACGATGTCGTACTCGGTCGTCAGCTCGATCGCGTCCACCGGGCAGGCTTCCTCGCACATCCCGCAGAAGATGCAGCGGAGCTCGTCGATCTCGAACTTGGCGGGGTACTTCTCGCGGTCGTCCCAGGGGCTCTCGGCCGCCTCGATATGGATGCAGTTGGCCGGGCAGATTGTCGGGCACATCATGCAGGCGACGCACTTGACCCGGCCCTGCTCGTCTCGGTTGAGGCGGTGAAAGCCGCGGAAGTTGCTGGCCTCCTGCCCGCCGTCGAGCGGGTGGTAGTGCTCCCTCCGTTCCTCGGGGTACTGGATGGTGCGGCTGGTCCTGCCCTGGCCCCAGCTGGTGAACATGTGCCGGAGCGTCGTCCCAAAGCCCTTGAAGATCTCGGGCAGGTAGACGCTCTCGAAGCGGTTCAGCGGCTTGGTGCTGATCGGGATGATCTCTTCGTCGCGGATCGCCATTGGACGGGATCGTAGCCTTCGCGCCCCGTCGCGCCGAGCCTGAGCGACTTAGACTGTGCGCGTGGCCGGTAAACGCTCCAGCCCTCCTCTATTCGAGGTGCTTAGCCGTCAGGGCGGCGCCCCTGAACAGCATGCGCCCTCCGAGCCATCGGCCCGCAAGGTCCACCCCGCGGTCCTGAAAGACCCCGCCGAGCCCCCGCCCCCCGGCCGAATCAGCGTCCCGATCACCGCGGTCTACGCCTTCGTCAGCGCGGCGCTGCTCCTGGCGGTGGTCACCTGGGTCGTCGCCTACAAGGTCGGCTTCGGGCGTGGAGAGCGGG
Source organism: Phycisphaerales bacterium (assembly GCA_050486265.1). Taxonomy (GTDB): domain Bacteria; phylum Planctomycetota; class Phycisphaerae; order Phycisphaerales; family UBA1924; genus SLFH01. The sequence goes on from JBJHCY010000001.1 coordinate 188,083, forward strand.
AGACGCTCCGCGAGTTCGGCCTCATCGACCCCGGCCCGGCCCGGGAACTTGCACGCGGCCCCGACCCGCTGGCGACCACGCCGCCGTCGTTCGACACAGAACCGACAGGACGGTCGCGCGAGGATCGGCCCGCCGATCCGGCGTTGAGGACCGATAATGCAAGATCGGACGCCCCGGCCGAACCACGCGAGCCGGCCCGAACCGAGCCAGCGGACCCCACCCCGTCAGGTCCCATCGCTACGGCCTCGATCATCGGACCCGTGGGCGCACTCGCCGAAGACCCCAGAGAGGGCGGGCTGAACTACCTCAAGCTCGCATCGAATGTCCCCAGGCCCGAGGCGACGGAGCTGGTCGAGTTTCTCAGCGACCGCGGATTGGCCGCCCTCGCCGTCATGACACGCCCCGGCTCGGTGGATTCCGGCGGCGGGGCGACCAATGATTCCGACCGCTTCGACCTGTACGCGATCGATCTGGCGGTTCCGGGCGCCCGTTTCAGCGCCATGCGGAGCCAGCGCGAACGCCTCCAGGAACAGGCGGCAAGGCTGGGCTCGCAGTGGCGTAGGGAGCGGCAGGGGACCGTCGACCTCGCCAGAACCAACTGGGAGCTCTACAGGCCGGACTGACACACACCCGCCCGGAGAGGCAACGCCTCACCGGGCCTGAACAAGACGCGGAGCGGACCGATGAGCCTCGACCCATCACTGAAAATCAAAGGCGCCCTCGCCGGCAAGCGCAGCGTGTACACCCGCGCCGAGCGCATCGCCCGTCTGAAGGAATCGAAGAAGTTCGATCCCAAGAAGCACGGCGCCCTCGGCCTGCCCAAGACCAAGATCACCGAGTGACCGGCCGGCAGATCCTCCTATGGACGCCGACCGTCTGATCTCCGCCCGCTCACGCTCCATCGACGCGTCGGGCATCCGCAAGGCCTTCGACCTCGCGCGGACGATCAAAAATCCCATCAACCTCTCGATCGGCCAGCCCGACTTCCCCGTCCCCGAGGCGATGAAGCGGGCCGCGATCAGGGCGATCGAGACCGACCAGAACGGCTACACCGTCACCCAGGGCGTCGAGCCCCTGCGCCAACGCATCGCCCGCCACCTCGCGTGGGACCTGGGCTGGAAAAGCGCCGGCGACGAGGGCGGCCCCGGCCTGATGATCTCCTCGGGCACCAGCGGCTCGCTCCTGCTCGCGATGCTCGCTCTCCTCGACCCGGGCGACGAGATCGTCATCCCGGACCCCTACTTCGTGATGTACCCGCATGTCGCCAAGATGTGCGGCGGGCGCGCCGTCCTCTGCGACACCTACCCCGATTTCCGCATGACCGCCGAGCGCGTCGAGCCCCTGATCACCGAGCGCACCAAGGCCGTGCTCTTCAACTCCCCGAGCAATCCCTGCGGCACCGTGCCCTCCAAGCGCGACTGCGAGGAGCTGCTGGAGTTGTGCCGCCGCAAGGGCGTCTTGCTGATCTCCGACGAGATCTACGACGAGTTCGCCTACGCCGAGGCGATGACCGACACCGCGTCGTCTGAGCCCAAAGCCCCGCGGATCCCCAGCCCGGCGCGTCTCGCCGGCGCGTCGGAAGATGTGCTGCTGATCCGCGGGTTCGGGAAGACCTTCGGCTGTACGGGCTGGCGGATGGGATACGCCGCGGGGCCGAAGTGGTTGATCGAGCAGATGCTCAAGCTGCAGCAGTACACCTTCGTGTGTGCGCCCTCGATCGCGCAGTGGGGCTGCATCGACGCGCTGGACATCAACATGTCCGAGCACATCACCGAGTACCAGCGCCGGCGTGACCTGGTCATCGAGAAACTCGGCGCCCACACCGAGATCGCCGTCCCCGGCGGCGCGTTCTACGCCTTCCCGAAGGTGCCCGAACGCCTCGGCCTGACGGCGACGGAGTTCATCGAGCGGGCGATCAAGGAGCGGGTGATCATCATCCCCGGCTCGATCTTCAGCGCCCGCGACACGCACTTCCGCGTGAGCTACGCGACGAGGCCCGAGATGCTCGAAGAAGGCATCGACATCCTCGCCCGCCTGCTGGCGGGGTGAGCTTCACCCGCCGATCACCCGATCCAGAAAACCTTCGATCTCTCGCAGCATCGCGCCAAAGGCCTCCGACGCCGGCCTGTCCGGATCGTCGGGGTTCGGCGTGTTGAAGACATGGTTTGCCCCGGGCACGATCGCCGCCCGCCCGTCCTTTGCTGCGCCCGCGATCGCGGCCGCGCTCTCGGGCGAGACCGTTTCGTCGAGTTCGCCGTGGATCGCCAGCACCGGGCAGGCGATCTGCGCGACGCGTGACGGCAGGTCGTGCCACGCGGGGTCTTCTGCCTGCTCGCGCGCCCACGCCGCACCGACGCGGAGGGTCTGCCCGGTCCTGTTGCTGACGACCTCGCGATAGCCCCGCTCAAGGTGCTCGCGCAGCGATACGGGATCGGCGCAGCGAGCGGGACAGGCGAGCGTCACAACGCCAACCGGCGGTTCACCAACCCGCGAAATCTCGGCGGACGCAAGCAGCGACGAAACACCGCCCCGGCTGTGCCCGATCAGCAGCAGCGGCAGCCTCTCGTCCTCCGTTCCGAGCTTGCCGCGACGCACGGCGCCGACGATCGCCAGCAGGTCGTCAACCTGCTTCTTCCATGTGTCGCGCTCGAAGAGATCGGGGCGAGCGAAGGAAGACGGATCGCCCTCAACCCCCGAGTGCGAGAAGTTGAACCGGTGGGCGGTCAGCCCGCGCGAGGCGAGTTCACGGGCAAGACGCGGGAACATGCCGTAGTCGGCGTAGCCGAGTAATCCGTGGGCGATGATCGCAACAGCGCGGGGCGTCTCGGGCCGGTCGGTGAACCCGGCGATCGGTTTGTCGTCGGCGCCGGGGATGGTCCATGTGTGGGTCTGCATGTGTGCAGGTTACGCGGGGCGGGCGATCGGCGGACCGGATCGCCGAGACCGGTTTGGATCGCCACAGTTGAAGCACTGCCATTTTTCGCCATGCACTGCTGTTTGAGCGTCTCCCCCGCGAACGATCGTCTGTCATCATCGTGCGTCAAAGCGAGTCCGCCAAAGCCCCGACGGGGCGCGGGGTTGTAGCCACGGGTGGAAGCGTGCGCAGCACGCTGGAACCCGTGGAAAGCATGGCAAAACCAGTCCGCCCTGAAGGGCGGAGGAAACGGATTCCCGCAGTTCATCGAGCGTGCCGGCGGTTGACGCGATTTCCTTCACCCCTCCGGGGTGATCGCGCAAGGGGGATCTATTCCACGGGTTGCATCCCTACATCCCTTCAGGACTTGCTGTGGTGAAACGTTGACAGGAAAACACTGGCGGACAAGCCGCCAGTGCCACAGATCCGATCCCAGCGCCCCGCGTCCTGTTCCCCGCGCCCCGCGATCACCCCTTACCCTTGCGCTCGTTGCGACGTCGCGCGCCCTCTTCCAGTATCTTCTTGCGCAGCCGCACAACCTTCGGCGTCAACTCGATCAGTTCGTCGTCCTCGATGTACTCGATGGACTGCTCCAGCGACATCAGGCGCGGCGCCTTGAGCGTCACGGTCGCCTCCTTGTTCGCCGAGCGGATGTTCGTCAGCGCCTTGAGGCGGGTGATGTTCACCGGGATGTCGTTGGCCTTGTTATGCTCGCCGACGACCTGGCCCGCGTACACCTGATCGCCGGGGCGGACGAACAGCACGCCGCGATCGTGCAGACCCTCGACGGCGTACGCCGTGACCTGCCCCGCCTCGGTCGCGATCATCACGCCGTTCTGGCGTGACGGCGGCTCGCCGCTGACGGGCTCGAACCGGTCGAAGGTGTGGTGCATCAGGCCCTCGCCCTGCGTCGCGGTCATGATGCGCCCGCGCAGTCCGATCAACGCGCGGCTGGTGATGTCGAACACGAGGTGGCTGAGCGTCTCGGACCTCGCCTCCATCTTGAGCAGATCGCCCTTGCGTTCGCCGACGAGCTGCATCACACCGCCGACCTGCTCGTTGGGGCAGTCGATCACGAGGCGTTCGACCGGCTCGCACATCACGCCGTCGATCTCGCGCTGGATCACGATCGGCTTGCCGATCGAGAGCTCGTACCCCTCGCGGCGCATCGTCTCCAGCAGGATGCCCAGGTGCAGCACGCCCCGACCGGAGACGAAAAACTCGTCGGTCGTCTGCCCGGGCTTGACGCGCAGCGCGACATTGTGCTGCAGCTCGCGCTTGAGGCGTTCGCCGAGCTGGCGGCTGGTCACATAGTCGCCGTCCTGGCCCGCAAACGGCGAGTCGTTGATGCGGAAGACCATCGAGATCGTCGGCTCGTCGACCTTCACCGGCGGGAGCGGCGTCTCGACCGTGGTGTCGGCGACGGTGTCGCCGATGTCGATGCCTTCGACGCCCGTGACGGCGGCGAGGTCGCCCGCCTCGACGCTCTCGGCCTCACGACGCCCGAGCCCCTCGAAGGCGAGCAGCTTGCCGATTTTGGCGGTGCTCCTCTTGATGGTTCCGTCGGGCTGGTGCTTCAGGAGCGTGACCTGCTGGCCGCGGCGGACGGTCCCGCCGAAGACGCGCCCGATCCCGATGCGCCCGACATAGTCGGAGTAGTCCAGCGTGGTGATGAGCATGCGCAGCTCGGGCCCCGCCTCGACACGCGGCGCCGGCACGCTGTTGACAATCAGCTCGAAGATCGGGCGCATGTCGGTGCCCGGGTGCTCGGTCACGGGGCCGTCGGCCTCCTCCAGCGCCCAGCCGCCCTTGGCGGAGGTGTAGACGACGGGGAAGTCCAGCGCCTCGTCGTCGGCGCCGAGCTCGACGAGCAGATCGAACACTTCCGTCACCACGCGGTCGGGGTCCGCGTCGGGGCGGTCGCACTTGTTGACCACCAGCGCCGGACGCAGCCCCGCCTCGAGCGCCTTGGAGAGCACGAACCTCGTCTGCGGCATCGGCCCCTCGAACGCGTCGACCACCAGCAGGCAGCCGTCGGCCATCCGCAGCACGCGCTCGACCTCGCCGCCGAAGTCGGCGTGGCCCGGCGTGTCGATGATGTTGATGCGGTACGAAGAGCCGTCGGGGTCTGTGTAGTTGACGGCGCAGTTCTTCGAGAGGATGGTGATCCCGCGTTCGCGTTCCAGCGGGTTGGAGTCCATGATCAGCCCGTGCTGGCCGCCCTCGAGCTTTTCGAGCTCGCCGGCTCTGAAGTTGCCCGATTGCTTGAGGAGCTGATCGACGAGGGTGGTTTTGCCGTGGTCGACATGCGCGATGATCGCGACATTGCGGAGATGTCCGGCCCTGGTCGCCCTGGGGGCGTGGGCCTCTTGGCTGGCCTGCATCGTTGTGGGGTCCCGTCTGGGGTGGCGTGCGAAGGGGAGAGAGATGATACGCCGCCCGGTCAGGGTTCCTGCGAATCTCCCCCGAACTTCACGAGAAACGAGCCGTCGACCGCCCCGTTCTCGGCCGGTCGAAGCTCCAGGCGAACCAGTTCGGCCGATCTGAAGAGGGCCAAAGCCTCGGCGCCGGACGCCTCCGAGCCCAGAGCGCCCCCCTCGGCGAGCCCGCCGAGCGAACGGGGCCGGAACATCAGCACGGTGCCCTCGCTCGGGCAGGCCCGCTTGGTCGCCGTCCGGACCGCCAGCAGGTCCGCGTCGGTTCTCGGCCCGTGCTCGCCCACGCGGAGCGTCAGCACGCGTTCACCGGGCTCGTGCCCGGTGAACGCCCACGAGAGCGCCCGCCGGGAGGGTGTCGCGTTCACACGACGGACCGCGCCGGGAAAAAGGCCCTGAAAGTCCGGTCCGCAATCCCCGGCTAGGAGCTCGTCATAGTGCTCGGCGTTGCGCACCCGACCAACACCAAGAAGCACGCGCGTGCCCGATTCGGTGCTCGCCGCCACCAGCACCGAGACCGGCGCGTCCGCAGGCGTCTCGGGCATCGCCACCCCGGCGAAGGCGTGGAAGACCGCCTCGGCCAGCGGCGTCCGCCCGCCTCGGACAAGCAGCAGCGCGTCATCGGGCAAAGAAGGGTGGGGCAGTCCTTCGTGGTCGGTAGGCTCGGCGCTGTTGTTGGTCGCTCGCGCCGGCACGATCGCTGCGTCCCTCGTTCGGACGCCCGCGTCGGCCTGCGATACAACGACCCGCCCAGCCCAACCGCCCTCGCCGGGCGAGGCGCTGAGCATCAACAGCCGGTCCTGATCGGGCGTCAGCTTCCCCGTGCGCACGCGGGCGACGATCCGGTCCGAAGCGTCGGCGCTCGGCGTCCGGAGCACGGGCAGCAACCGGTTGAACAGGTGTTCTGAACCCTTCGGGGCGATGAGCATCGACCCGCGCCCGGTCTCTCGGTCCCGGCGTGCCGCCATCATGTAGCGCCCGCGCTCCAGGGAGAGCACCGGCACACCCTCGCGGATGTCGCGCGGCGCGGCCTTCAGCGACCGGATCATCGTGCGGGAGAGTCTGCCCTCGACCTCCGCCAGCAGTGCCCAGACCGGTTCGTCGGGTTCGACCGACGCCACCACCAGCATCGTCCGCCCGGCGAAGAACGACTCGGTCAGTTCTCGTTCCTCGATGCCCAGGGCGTCGGCGAGGCGGGCCCACGCCCGGCGCGTCTGCTCCAGACGCCCGGGCGAGCCGAGCGCACGGGCCATCGCGGCCCGGGCGTCCGCCGCGTCGTCGCTGACCAGACGGTCGAACACGACGACGAGCGAAGCGTCCTCGGGCGCTTGATCCAGCCACGGATCAGCGGCTGCCGACGCGCACAGGAGCCCGCCCCACGCCAGCAGGGCGACCGTACGGACACGCAATCGTCTGAACAGTGTCGGCATAACCGCCAAGTTGTACCGGCGTTGGCGCAGAAGGTGGCTCTGCAGACACCCGACCCCGAGAAACGGCGGGGCTTACTGATCGAGGTCAGGGAACAGGAATCCGTTAGAGAAGTCCGATCCTGCGCCGGGGAGCGCCCCGGAGGGACGCCCGGTCGAGTTGGGCTGGTTCCAGACGCCGTTGATGTCCACGCCGGGAGCGCCGGTTCGGGGAGCGCCCAAGCCGGACGGATCGCCGAGGGTAAAGACGCGACCTTCGGCGTCGATGAGCAGGCCGGGGCGGTCGGCCCGTGGCGCGGGCTTGAAACGGAGCACCCGGTCGTCGTCGATCGAGGTGGACGCGGCCATCGAGGTCGCGTCCATCAGGTATCGCAGCGGGATGCCGCGGGCGATCAGGCCGGGCTCGGCCTCGGTCCTGTCGGCGGTGCGGGCGGGCTCGTGCTCGCGATGGGCCGCGTTGGCGATCACGGGCTGGATGCCCGTGGCGAGTCGCCCGGCGAACTCGACCGTCGAGCCGAGGATGCCCGCCAGCTCGCCGCCCGAAGACTCGACAAACGCCGTGATCGGTGCGGGCGGGGGGCTGGGGTCCAGGGCCGGGGCGTTCTGGCGGACGAAGGCGACGCCGCCGACGGTCAGCACCACCACCGCGCCGACCGCGACCCGTCCGACGCGCACAAAGAGCCTGCGACCGGCGGGGCGGAACGCCCGCCGACGCTCCAACTCGGCGAGGATGTCCGCGCTCATGTCGGGCGCATCGACGGGCTCATCGAAGAGGGCGACCGTTGCGCGGAGCGAGGCGAGCTCCTGCGACGCCGCGGCGTTGCCGCTCAGGTCTCTCAGCAACGAGCGCCGACGCTCGGCGTCGAGCTGACGGTCCAGCAGCAGATCGACAGCCTCGCCGGGCTCGGGGCCGGAAGCGTCGTTGCGCGCGGGCTGGATCGGTCGGTCGGTCATCGGGTCTCGCGTCGTCCGGTCAGAGACGGGTCGATGGAAGTGCTGGATTCGAGCAGGTCGCGGAGGCGTCGGCGCCCGCGGTGCAGGTGGCTCTTGACGGTGCCCTCGGGCATCTGGAGCTGCTCGGCGATCAGGGCGATCGGCCAGTCGAGCTGGTGGAAGAGCACGAGGACCTCACGCTGCTCGGCCGAAACCCGGAGCAGGGCCCTTTGGAGCTCGTCGCGGGCCCGCTCGCCGCTCTCGGCGTCGGCGATCGGAGATCCCGGGTCGCTCGGGCGGGCGGCGGTCCCCGAGATCGCGTCGGTGTCGTACGCCGGACGCATCTTCTGGCCCGCGTTGACCAGCAGACGCCGGGCGATGGTGAACAGCCAAGTCGAGAATCGGAAGCGGTTGTCGAACCGGTGCAGGTTGCCCAATACGCGGACGAACGCCTCCTGTGCGATGTCCTCGGCGAGGTCGGGCTTGCCCGAGAGCCGGAGCAGGTAGGCGTACAGCGATCGCTGGTGCGCTCGGATCAGGGCCGCCGCGGAGTCTTTACACCCCGTGGCGGCGTCCTCGATCAGACGCTGCTCCTCGTGTCGGTCCATTTCGGCGATTCCTGTCTGGAGTATACGGGGCGGCGGAGGTCGAGTTGCGGCCGAACTTCTCCCAGTTCGATATCGGGCCGGGGCGGTTTCTGAGGGCATAAACCAGCCGATCGGCCTCTCTCCATACGACAACAGGCCCGGCACTGTGCCGGGCCTGTTGGGTTGAGGTTGATCGGACGATTCAGGCGGCGGTGCGGGTCTTGCGGCGGCGCCCGACGGTCCGCTGCTCGGGCTCGGCCTTGCGGTCGGGGTGGTTGACCAGCTCGTCGACGAGGTCCAGCGGGTCGGCGGCCCAGAGGTCGGCGCCGATCTCCTCGGCCAGGCCGTCGGCCCGGTTGAAGACCCCGCCCCCCACGACGATCTGCAGGTCCGGCACCGCGTTGATCTCGTGGATCGTGTCGATCACCTGGCGGACGGCGGGGAGGTCCTGCGGGCTCGGGCAGAACATCAGCAGGGCGTCCGGACGGTTGGTGTGGACATGGTCGAGGATCTCGTCGGCCGGGATGCCCCCGCCGGCGAAGGCGACGGTAAACCCGTTGGCCTCCAGCATGTCCACCGCCATCTGCACGCCCAGGTCATCCGCGTCGGTCGGCCCGCCCACAGCAAACACCCGCTTGTTGCGGGAGGGGGCCCGCACGATCGAGGCCGAGGTCTGGTCGGCCAGCACCCGCAGCAGCCGGACGGACATCCGGTAGCTCAGGGCCGAGAGCTGGTCGTTTCGGTTGAGCTTCTCGATCATCTCGTAGGTCGGCCAGAAGAGCTCGACGATGAGGTCGGTCGCTTCGGGGAGTGTGGGCGAGGCGTCGCGGACGACCCCCCGGGCCGCGTCGCGGTCGCCGCTGACAAGGGCCTCCAAAAACCGTTCGATCAGAGCATCGTGTGACATCAGGGAACCTCCGCCGATCCGTGGCGATGAGACCTGCCACGCCGGAGGCAGCATCCGGCGTGTCCGCGTCGGGGCCGGTTCCACCTGGCCTCTCTGCTGAGTTGTTCTGAAGTCCGGGGGTCCCCACCGGGCCGCAAGCCACCAGCCGCGACGGGGTGTGACATCGTCGCCGGGCCCGCAAACGCATTCAGCTTTGGGGCATGTTTCCTGAGGGATGGTCCGAGAGCCGTTCGCGTCTGATAACCGCTTGGCGTCGGCTCGGCCCGGAGTTGGGCGGACCCCTTGGTTACCGGTCTTACGCAAACGCGCAACAAACTGGCGAACTACGCAGAACGCCGTGCTCGATAACACGCAACGATCCCCAGAGTCAGGCTCCGGGCACGCGAATCTTCGAATCCGGCTCGCCCGATTGCGCCCAGAAGCTCGTCGCGCGACATGAACGAACCAACAGACTTCGGCAGGTACCGGTATGCGCCGGACCGGTCGCGGCTGATCAGGGTCGCAGTCCGGGGCATCAGCCACCCTGCGTAGAAATCGTTCATCCAGCGGACCGGCGGGAAGCGGGGCCGGTCGAACTCGAGGATGATCAGCCGCCCGCCCGGTTTGAGCACCCTGAAAAACTCCGCCAGGGCCCGGTGCGGTTCCTGCACATTGCGGATCCCGAAGGCGATCGAGACCACATCGCACGAGGCGTCGGCGAGGGGGAGTTGCTGGGCGTCGCCCCGGATATAGGTGATCTTGCTCCGGACGCCCTCGCCGCGCCGGTCTTTCTTTACCTCGGCGAGCTGGAGCATCTCGTGGGTGAAGTCGATCCCGATCACCGCCTTGGCGGGGCTGCGGGCGAAGGCCTCGGTCAGATCCCCCGTCCCGCAGGCGATGTCGGCGACGGTGTCCCCCTCGCGGACCTGGGCCTGCCGCACGGCGAACCGGCGCCACGCCTGGTCGCGCCACAAGGAATGCACGCGGTTGTTCAGGTCGTAGCTGCGGGCGATCGAGGCGAACATGCGCCGGACCTTCTCCGCCTTCTGCTCGTCCTGGTGGAGGGTGTCGAGGTCGCTGTCGGACCAGACGGTGTCCGCCGGATTACCGGGCCCCGCGGGGAGGGGCGTGGTACCCTTTGATGTCTCGGCCCCGCCCGACGGCGGGGGCGGGTTGGTCGAACGGGCGGACTCGTCGGTGGTCGGGGGCATCGGCGATGGTATTTCAGAACGAACGGTCGGGGCCGGGGGCTTCGGCCTTAGGCGAGAGGCGGATCCACATGTTCAACAGATTCAGACAGTCGGGCGGCGTGAGCGGGCTGGCGGCGGTGGGGCTGATCGGGCTGCTGCTGGGCGCGGGTGCCGCGACGACGGGCTGCAGCACGAACCCCGCGACGGGGCGTCGGTCGCTGACGCTTCTTTCGTGGGAGCAAGAGCGGGCCTTGGGGGCCGAGGCGGCGCCGCAGCTGACCCAGGAGTTCGGGGGCCAGGTTCAGGACGAGCAGCTCCGCGCGTTCACGCGGCGTGTGGGCGAGTCGATGATCCCGCACATCGAGAGCGGCGTGCCCGAGCTCGATTGGGAGTTCATCATGCTCGACTCCGATGTGATCAACGCCTTCGCCCTCCCGGGCGGGAAGGTGTACATCACGCGGGATCTGGCGTCGCGGATGACCAACGAGGCGCAGTTCGCCGCGGTGATCGGGCACGAGATCGGCCATGTGACCGCCCGGCACGGCAACCAGCGGATCAGCAACCAGATCGGCTTCAATGTCCTGCTCGCCGGGCTGGCGATCGGCGTGGGCGTCTCCGACCAGGACAGCTCGTTCCGCCGCTACGGCGAGGTCGGGCTGCCGGCCCTGGCGATCGGCGGCAACCTCGTGCTGCTCAGCTACGGGCGGAACGAAGAGCTCGAGGCGGACATGCTCGGCGTCCGCTACATGACCGGCGCCGGCTACGACCCGATCGGCGCGCTGCAGGTGCAGCAGCTCCTGGGCAGCCTCGCCGGGGGCGAGCGCCCGCCGGAGTTCCTGTCGACCCACCCGCACTCGGAAACCCGGATCGACGCGATCAACCGCCTGCTGCGGGGCGAGTACGCCCACACGCAGGACAACCCCGAGTTCCGGACCTACGAGGACCGCTACCAGCGCGAGGTGCTGTCGAGGATCCGCAGGCGTGCGGCCGATGACGGGTCTTTCGATCTGGCTCACGCCGCGTCGTGGTGCCTGCACTGCGCGATGGCGGAGGCGGAGCGGGAGTAAGCGTTCGGGCGCAGGCCGCGGCGGTAGCGGGCGACCGGCAAGGGGGCAGCGATGAACGACGAGGCAAGTGCGGACGGGACGCCGGCGAGCAAGGGGTTTTCGGCCGACAACGCGTTGGTATTGCTCGGCGTGGCGCTGCCGCTGACGGTGTCGCTCGCGATCGTCTGGATGCTCGCGCCCGACGGACGCTGGCTGGCGATCCTGCTGGGGGCGGTGTTGCTGCTCAACGCGGTCTGGTGGCTGCGGCTTTGGGCGAGGGTTCGGAGGAAGGACCGGCGGGGGGCTGAGCGAGGGGCGCGATGACGAGCGGATTGGCCGGGCTGTGCTTCGGGGAGTTTGATGACGCCGGTCAGGCCGTGTTTCATCGCGAGCTCTTCGCCCGCTATGCCGCCTTACTGCGCGATGAGGATCGATTGCGAAACTCCGTCTTGTGGCCGAGGGTGGTAGACCCGGGAGTGGGTCAGGTCGAACTTGAACCTCAGGAGTTTTTGGACGAGTTGCGTCGCTATCTCGAAGCCGCCGATCCCGACGCTGAGGCGGAATTCGAGTTGTTCGAGGAGCTTGAAAGCCGGGCCTTTTATCTGACACCCGCATACATCGACCGGGCGCAGGACCCGGTGGATGCCGAATTGCTCTCGATTTCCCCGTACATCCTCGTGCAGCATTTCTGTCGGTTCGGGTTTGCGCCGCACTTCTTCCATGAGGTGGCCGCCGCATTGCTCTGCGTCGCGAGGAACGCCGATGAAGACTTCGTGGTGCTGCTCTACAATGCGATGCAGGAGTGCCTCGCCCGAGGACTTACGCCAAACCCGGAGTATCAAGAACTAGACGGATTCGCAGCGCTTACGCAATTTCTGGTCGGATGCGTGGGCATTGAACTGCACCAGCGGATGGTGCTGACGGTCGACCTTGAAGAAGATTGCGGGTTCGGGATATTCGATCGGATCGCCGTGGGCCGGGACGAGGCCCAGGCCTCGAGCGAGCCCGCCGAAACGCAAAGCGGTGATGCGATGCTGTTGCGGTACTTCAATCAGGGCGTTGTGCGGTTGAAGCCGCAGCTACCTCCAGATTAGCTTTCCGCTTCGGCGACCGGTCGGGTATGCGCGCAACAAGACTCCGGGCCGTGTTCGAACGCACAGCGATGAAAGACACCGAAGCCAGGGCTATGCTGAAGCGGAACCGATCGGACGCCGACGGTCCGACCCTCGTCTCGCTCCCGGTCTTTTGGGTCATCTTTCTGCTGTTTATCTGCATGATGCTGGTGATGACGGCGCTGTGGGCGCCCGGTCCGGCCGAACGGGTGTTCAGGGCGGGGAGCTACCAGCAGACGACCGGCGTCATCGAAGACGCGGGCGTCGAGTTCACAGTCGATGCTGACGGCATTGCGGGCCACTACGGCTACGCGACATACACCTACGAGGTCGGCGGGCGGGCGTTCCGCTCCGAGCGGGTGTCGCATATCGACATCCCGCTTTCTGCCGCACGGTCGCGGCGGTTCACCGAGACCTACGCCCCCGGCGAGACCGTGACGGTGCACTACGACCCGCGTTGGCCGGGCCGGTCGGTGCTGCTGACGGATTCGTCGTTGGGCGAGGCGATCGCCGCGCTGGCGATTATCGGGGCGATCTGGGCGTTGATTTTGGTGATGGGATCGGTGCTCTTTGTGCACACCCTCAAGCGGGCGAAGGCGGTTTCGCTGGGTCCTGCGTAGGCCTGGCGGCCGTGGCTACGGGGTCTCTTTTCCGATCAACGAAGTGCAACCACTGGCGGTCGAGCCGCCAGTGCCACAGAGCAAGCACACCGGCGGGTCACCGGCGTTCGCTCTCAAATCCCCCAATACCCAGCCCAGTTCCCCCACGCGAAGGCGTGGATGTCTTCGTCGTTCCAGCCGTGCGTTGCGAGGTGATCGGCGAGTTTGGCGAGGTCGGCGGGGAGGTTGATGTTTTCGGGCAGGCGGTCTGCCGCGAAGCCGCCGTCCATGTCCGAGCCCAGCCCGATGTGCGCAGGGCCGACGAGGTCGCGCCAGTGTTCCAGATGTCTGCGGCAGTCCTCGATGGTCGCCCGTTCTTTGTCGGCCTTGGCGATGCCCGTGCGCAGGAAGCGTGAGCAGAGGTTCAGGCCGATGACGCCGCCGCGGCGGGCGATCTCTTTGGCGTGCTCGTCGGAGAGGTGTCGTTGTTCGTCGGGCTCCATGAGGGCGCGGGCGTTGGAGTGGCTGGCGATCACGGGGCCGTCCGAGTGCTCCAAGAGGTCGTCGAGCGAAGCGTCGGAGAGGTGGCTGGCGTCGTGGACAACGCCGAGGCGGTCGAGGGTCTCGACGAGCTCGCGCCCGATGGGTGTGAGGCCGGTGCGGGTGCCGTTGCCCCCGGCGTAGCGGGAGGAGGTCCACCAGGCGAGGCCGACGGCGATGACGCCTTGGGCGACCCACTCGTGGGCCTCGTCTGGCGAGGTGATCGGGTCGGCGCACTCCATGAGGACGCCCAGGCGGAGGGGGGCGGACGAACCCTTGGGCACGACCGAGCCGCGCCTGGGGAGCAGTTCGATCAGCCCCGCGTCGCGCCATGCGTGGTAGAGCTTGAGCTGGCGCATGCCCGCCCGCCAAGCGGCGTTCGCGTCGCCGGCGGGGTAGGCGAACGGGCCGTCCTCGGCGTCGGGGTCGTCGGGGTTGACCGACTCGGTGAAGATCGTGCCCAGGCAGGCGTGCACCCGGCCGTCTTTGAGGGTCGGCAGGGTGACGGCGGCGGGCTGGTAGCGCCCCCGGCAGTCGTCGACGCCGGTGTGCATGTCGCGCCCGACCTCGGCGAGGTAGGCCAGGTCGAGGTGGGCGTCGAACCAGCGTTCGGATCTGGGGGTTGGCTGGGGCAAGGCGGGGCTCCTCGGCGGGGCTGCGTCGGGGCGGATTGCTGCGTGCGTTTGCGGGAGGGGATGGTAGACTGGGCCCATGGAACACCCGCACGACCCGAAGATCCGCTGCCCGAAGGACCGCATGGTGATGGAGCGCATCCGCGTGGAGAACGCGGTGGATGTGGACCGGTGCGCCCACTGCGGGGGCATCTGGCTCGACGGCGGAGAGCTTGAAGATCTGCTCGGCTTGCCGGGCGGGGCGAAGGACCTGATCAGGCGTCTGGACTCGGGGGCGTACGACGACCACGGGGCGCTGGTGAACTCGTTCGGGGTGGGGGAGTGGGTCTGCCCCCGGGACGGGACGCAGCTGAGCGTGGTCAACGACGAGCAGCAGCAGCACATCGAGTACGAGCTCTGCCCGACTTGCGGGGGGATGTACTTCGACGCGGGTGAGTTGGCCGACCTGAGCGAGTTCACGCTGGTCGAGCGACTGCGGGCGATTTTCAGCCGCTGACGGGCCTCCTACCGTCCTGTCCGGCGCGGGCGTCGTGAGATGCCGTGCGCCGCGGGGGTGGTGGTGCTGGAAGGAGGCCGGGCGTGCAGCCGGGCGAACGGATCGTTTTGATGGTCGCGGTGATTCTGGCGGTGCTGGGCAATGTGCTCGCGCTGTTCATGTTTTTCCGCGTGGCGCCGACGGCGGACAACCTCCGGCCGGTGGTCCGGGAGGTGCTCCGTGAAAATGTCGGCGGGGAAGACGAATACACACAGGCGGTGCGGGAGGTCTGGGACCTCGTGCAGCCGATCTACCGGCGACTCGGCGTCGAGGAGCCGGCGAGCGTCCTGCTCACGGGGCGTCCGGAAAACCTGAAAGAAGCGCTCCGGCCGCTGTTCGAGGTGATCGACCAACTCGCCGAAGAGGCGGAGCTTGAGTACAGCCCGCCCGGGGGGCAGGAAGGAATCGAGGATGGTGGCTGAATCGGATCGGGCTCTGGCGGGCGGGCTTGCGAGCGTCGAGCGCGGGGGACATCGACGCGGCGCCCGTCTGAGCGTTCGCGACGGCTGGCGTCGGGGCGACTGCCTGACGGGATGTCTGGTGGTCTTGGGGGTGCTGGCGATTCTGGGCGTGATCGCCGGGATCTGGCTGGCCAACAACTGGCGCGACCTCGCGGCCGATGTCCTGACGCCCCCGCTGATTGAGGCGATCGAGCGTTCGGACATGACCGAGGAGGACAAGGTCCGGGTGGTCGCGCAGGTCGAGGCGCTCGCCCAGGAGTTCCGCGAGAAGAAAATCTCGCTGGAGGAGATGGGGCGTGTGATCGAAGAGATCGCCGAGAGCCCCGTGCTGCCCCTGGCGGCGGTGATGTTCGTCGAGACGCAGTACATCCGCGAGTCGGGGCTTTCTGAGGAAGAGAAGGCCGATGCGAGGATGCAGATCAGCCGATTCGCCAGAGGCGTGTTCGAGGAGAAGATCGAGGAAGACCGCATCCGTCATGTCGTCGAGCCGATCAGCGAGCCCGGCGCCACCGGCGACGACTTCGACATCCGCCCGCCCGACCGCGTCAGCGACGACGACCTGCGGGCGATGATCGAGCGCGCACGCGAGGAAGCCGACGCCGCCGAGATCCCCGAGGAGGAGTTCCGGGTCGACATCCCCGGCGAGTTGGAGCGGGCGATCGAGAAGGCGCTGGGACGCAGGCTGGACGCGACTCCGCGCGATACGCTGCCGCCGGAAGAACCCGGCGAGCCCGCAGACCCCGCCGATCCCGGCGAAGGCGAGCAGCCTCCCGGCGAAACGCCCCCGCCCTCTGGCGGCTGAATACTTCAGCGAAGTGCATGAACGCAACAACACCGGCCGATCTCGGCCGGTGTTTTTCTTTGGGGATGTGCAATCAGGTCATAGGTCGCGATGCCGAGTTCCTTCGGAGCGCAGAAGAACTGCCCGCGAACGCTGCCGCTTCGATCTGCGAGGCGAGGCTCGCGTGCCACGGACCTCCGAAGGAGGTCGGTGCCACGAAACGAGCAGCTCTTGATGGAGGCAGCTCAGATTGCGTCGACAATCCGACCGCACGCCGGTCCCCTCTACACCGGCGGCGACGGCACAAACCCGCGGATGATCCCGAGGAAGACCGCGACCGCGACGATCAGCAGCAGCCCTCCGAAGAACACGCCCCACGCGATCGTTCGGATCGGCCGGTCGCGGAGGGGGAAGGCCGAAGCCGCGGGCTTGACGATGACCGCCGAGCCCGGCGGGGCGATCCCGCCCTCGACCGGTTCGACCGACGCCGAGAGGATGCTCCGCCGGCGCGCCGTGTTCAACGCGACATCCGGCGATGCGGCATCGACATACAGCTCGCTGTCGCGGTGCGACGAAGCGTGGATCCCCCTGACGCGGTAGAGCGGCATCAGACCTCCAGCGTGGGCACCGACGCGGGGACGATAAGCTCCGCCCCAGTCTTTTCGACCACCTCGTCGGCCGTCACGCCCGGCGCGAGCTCGAGCAGTTCGAAGAGCTTGCGGTCCGGGTTCATCTTCAGGACGCACAGGTCGGTGATGACCATGTCGATGCACTCGACGCCGGTGAGCGGGAGGGTGCAGGCCTTGACGATTTTCGGCTCGCCCTTCTTGTTGCAGTGCTCCATGGTCACGACGACCTTCTGCACGCCCGCGACAAGATCCATCGCCCCGCCCATCCCCTTGACCATTTTGCCGGGGATCATCCAGTTGGCGATGTCGCCCTTCTCAGAGACTTCCATCGCCCCGAGGATGCACATGTCGATGTGCCCGCCCCGGATCATCGCGAACGAGTCGGCCGACGAGAAGAAGCTCGCGCCCCGGCGTGCCGTCACCGTCTGCTTGCCCGCGTTGATGAGGTCGGCGTCGACCTCGCGGTCGGTGGGGTACGGGCCGATGCCGAGCAGCCCGTTTTCAGACTGCAGCCAGACATCCATGCCGCCCGGGATGTGGTTGGCCACCAGCGTCGGCATGCCGATGCCGAGGTTGACGACGAACCCGTCTTCGAGCTCTCTCGCGGCACGCGCGGCGATCTGATCTCTGTCCAGCGGCATGGGTCGTTCCTTTCCTCTCGGGCTCGGGTTCGGGGGCTCGGGGTGGCACGGCTCGCCGAGCCGTGTCTCTCACTGCATCGTCTCTCACTGCATCCTGCTCAGTTGTCTCCCTCGCCGTCTTCCGTCTCGGGCTCTGCATCACCGGTCTTTGCAAAGACCTCTCTGAACAGTTCGAGCGTGTGCCTCCACGACCGTTCATCGGCTTTCTTGTCGTACCCGACCCCGTCCATGCCGAGCCCGTCGGCCTCGGGGTTGGTGAACGAGTGCAGGGCGCCCGCGTAGTCGATGAACACGAAGTCCGCCTTCGCAGTATGCATCTCTTCCAGGAACGCCTTTTTGTCGTCGTGCGTCACCATCGGGTCGGCGGCGCCGTTGCACACGAGCACGGTCCCGGTGAACGCGCCCTCGCGCATCGGGTGGGGGCCGGTCAGCCCGCCGTGGTAGCAGACCACCGCCGCCAAGGGCGCGCCGGCCCGAGCCATCTCGAGCACGACGGTCCCGCCGAAGCAGTACCCGATCGCGGCGACCCGCTCGGCGTCGACGCGATCAGCGTCGAGCAGGACCTCCAGCCCGGCTGTCGCCCGGTCGCGCATCAGCGGGCGGTCGGCGTAGAAGGGCGTGGCGAGCGCTCTCGCCTCGGCCGGGGTGTCGACCAGCACGCCCGCGCCGTACATATCCAGCGCGAAGGCGACGAATCCTTCTTCGGCCAGCATCCGAGCCCGCTTCTCGGCGTAGGGCCCGCGTCCCCACCATTCGTGGACGACGAGCACGCCGGGCCGGCGCCCCTCGGCCTCGCTGTCATAGACCATCAGGCCCTTGAGCTCGACGCCGTCGTGGATGTAGCGAACCTCTTCGGCGACGACCTCGGCGCAGGCGAGCGGGGCGAAGCCCGCGAGAGCCGAGATCACAACGGCGGTCTTGTGCTTTGTCTTCATGGCCTGCCCTTTCGCCGCCCGTCGGTCTTACGGCTTCCGCTTGCCGCCGGATTGGTGTCGGCGCGACAGAGGCGTGAGATTCAGCCCTTGCGCACCGTCCGCTGCTCGATCCGCTTCTCGCTCTTGGTCTGCACCACGCGGTCGACGAAGTTGCCCGGCGTGTGCACATTGTCGGGGTCGAACTCGCCGAGACCGACGATCCGGTCGACCTCCGCGATGACAAACCGCGCGGCCGTCGCCATCATCGGGTTGAAGTTCCGCGCCGTCTTGCGGTAGCGCAGATTACCGAACTCGTCGGCCGCGTCCGCCTTCACGAGCGCCAGGTCGGCGAAGAGCGCCGTCTCCATCACATAAGGCTTGCGCTCTACGCCGTCGGGGTCAGGGCCGCGATTGAAGTTCCGCGTGTCGTCCTCGGGGCGGAAGAACTCGCGGACCTCTTTGCCCTCCGCCACGATCGTGCCCACGGCGGTGGGGGTATAGAACGCCGGGATGCCCGCCCCGGCCGCGCGGATCCGCTCGGCGAGCGTCCCCTGCGGGTTGAACTCGACCTCCAGTTCGCCCTCGATGAACTGCTTCTCGAACACCGAGTTCTCGCCGACATAGCTCGAGACCATCTTCTTGATCTGCCGCGTCTTGAGCAGGAGTCCCAGGCCCCAGTCGTCGACGCCGGCGTTGTTGCTGATGCAGGTGATGTCTTTCACGCCCGTGTCGCGCAGGGCGATGATGAGCTGCTCGGGGATCCCGCAGAGCCCGAACCCGCCGACATGGATCGTGCACCCGTCGGCGAGGACGCCTTTATCGCGCAGGTCCGCGAGGGTCTCGGCCGGTGTTTTGAAGATCTTGCTCGCCATGGTTGCTCCCTGGGTCGCGGTCGTTGACAACAGTGTATTCGGAAAAGCAGGCTCAGCCGCCCCCGGTGTGCTCCGGCCCCTCTCCGCCCGACGCCGGTTCGTCCGGCGGCTGCTCTTGGGCTTCCGGCTCGCCTTCTGGGTCCTCGTCCGTCGGCGGCTCGGGCATGTTCGGCTCGGCAAGGCTCTTGATGAACTCGATAAGCTGCTCGACCTGCTGGTCGTTGAGAACGCCCCGGTTCGGCGGCATCGTCCGCATGTTCTCCCACCCCCGGCGCACCTGGTCGTACGGGTCCAGGATCGCCCGGCGCAGATACTCCTCGTCGGCGATCACCCGCGTCCCGCCGACAAGCTCGACCTCCGAGCCGTACAGGTGCAGGAACGACGGCCCCTCGACCACCGTCCCGTCGTCGGAGTGACACCCGAAGCACATGCGGAACCAGAGCTGCTCGCCCGCCCGCGCCTTGACGCGGTCGTAGCTGTAGTCGATGCGTCGGGCGCGGTCTTCGAGGCTCTCGCGGGCCGGCGCCGTGTCGGGCAGCACTCTCTCGCCCTGGCCGTCAGAGGCGGTCATCAGCAGCCAGACGATGCCGACGCCCATCAGCAGCAGGGGAACCCCGACCACGAGCGCCACAATCAGCCCCGCGTTGACAGCCCCTCGTCTTATCAACGGCCTCATCACGGAAACAGCCCCTGCTGGTTCTTCACATCCTTGGGTTTGCTCGTCAGCGCCTTGAGCTCCTCCATGATGTCGTCGACCGTCTTGAACTGGTGGTACTCGCTGGCGAAGCGGATGTACGCCACCTCGTCGAGGTCGCGCAGCTTCGCCATCACCCGCTCGCCGATCAGCTGGCTGGACACCTCGCGGTCGAACTCGCGGTGCAGCTCCTCCTCGACCTCGTCGACGAGACGCTGCTTGGCGTCTTCCGAGACGGGGCGCTTGCCGCAGGCGGCGTCGAGCCCGCGCGCGATGTTGTCGCGATCGAACGGCACGCGCTTGCCGTCACGCTTGACGACCGACAGGCGGCTCGTCTGCTCGACGCGTTCGTAAGTGGTGAAGCGTTTCTCGCAATCGGCGCACTGGCGCCTGCGGCGGATGACCTTGCCGCCCTCAGCGGCCCGAGAGTCGATCACCCGGTCTTCGTTGGACCCGCAGAAGGGGCAGATCATGCGTCAACCACCAGATCAAGGGCCTCGGGGCGCGAGCGGGGCGAGCCCTTGGGGGCCCGGCCCGAGATTGTCAGGGCCCCGGACCCCCGGGTCAAAGCCCGGCGCTGCCTTCGGCCAGCGCGGGCGCGGGGCGCTGGGGGCTGGGACGGCCTCGCCCAGCGCCCCGCACCCAGCGCCCTCCTCCTGTTGCTCTTCCAGCCCGCCCGGGGCTATCCTCATCACCGATGCGACACCCGACCGGCAACACCACGACGACTACCAAAGGAACGCGGGGCGGATAGCCGGCCGCCCGTCGCGATCGCTGTTTGCACAACCACTCCACGCCCGGCTCACCAGAGGCCGGGCGTTTTCGTTGAAATCCGCCCCGACCCGCCGATGCTGATCCCCGCGGCCCCGCTCGAAAACACGGGCCGAAACTTCCGGAGACCTCCAAAGATGCCCGCCATCACCCTCCCAGACGGTTCGGTCAAACAGTTCGACGCCCCGGTGACCGCCCGCCAGGTCGCCGAGTCGATCGGCCCGCGCCTCGCCCAGGCCGCCGTCGGCTGCCGCGTCGACGGCGAGGTCCGCGATCTCGCCGCCCCGCTCGACACCGACTGCCGCCTCGAGATCATCACCGAGACCCGCAAGAACGACAGCGGCAAGAACGAGCCCGACCCCGACGCGCTCTACCTCCTCCGCCACTCGTGCGCCCATGTCATGGCCGAGGCGATCCAGCGGGTCGTGCCCGGGGCGCAGCTCGTCTACGGCCCGCCCCTCGAAACCGGCTTCTACTACGACATCCGCTTCCCCGACGACCGCCCGCTCAAAGAAGGCGACTTCGAAGCCGTCGAGAAGGAGATGGCGAACATCGTCAAGGAGGACCGCCCCTTCACCCGCTACGAGCTCGACCCCAACGAGGGCATGACCAAGCTCAGGGCCGAGGGCAGCAAGTACAAGCTCGACAACGCCGAACGCGCCCTGGCGGCCTCGGGTTCGGGCGCGAAGCTCTCGTTCTACGCCACCGGCGAGCCGGGCAAAAACTGGGAAGACCTCTGCCGCGGGCCCCATGTCCCCAGCACCGGACGCATCGGCGCGTTCAAGGTGATGTCCCTCGCCTCGTCGTACTGGCACGGCGACGAGAACTCCGACCGCCTCACCCGCGTCTACGGCACCGCCTTCTTCAAGCCCGCCGACCTCCAGCAATACCTCGAAAACCTCGAAGAGGCCAAGCGCCGCGACCACCGCGTCCTGGGCAAGCAGCTCGGGCTCTTCCACATCGACGAGGCTGTCGGCCAGGGGCTGATCCTCTGGACGCCCGCGGGCGCGACCATCCGCAAGGAACTGCAGAACTTCATCGGCGAGGAGCTCCGCCGCCAGGGCTACTTCGAGATCTTCACGCCCCACATCGGGCGGCTGGATCTGTACCGCACCAGCGGGCACTTCCCGTACTACGCCGAGAGCCAGTACCCGCCGATCGTCCCGCGTGAGGAGCTCTCGCGCCTCGCGCAGGAAGGGTGCTCGTGCGCCGAACTCGGCAATCTGATGGCTTCCGGCGATATCGACGGCTACATGCTCAAGCCGATGAACTGCCCGCACCACATCAAGATCTTCGCCTCGCGCCAGCACTCCTACCGCGACCTGCCCGTCCGCCTCGCCGAGTTCGGCACGGTGTATCGCTGGGAGCAGTCCGGCGAGGTCGGCGGCATGACGCGCGTCCGCGGATTCACCCAGGACGACGCGCACCTGTTCTGCACGCCCGATCAAATCGCCGAAGAACTGCAGGGCTGCCTGAGCCTCGTTCGGATCATCTTCGATGCGCTGGGTATGGAGGACTACCGCGTGCGCATCGGCCTGCGCGACCCGGATTCGAGCAAGTACACCGGCGACCCGGCCAACTGGGACAAGGCCGAACAAGCCTGCCGCGAAGCCGCAAAGACGCTCGGCAAGCCGTTCGTTGAAGAGCCGGGCGAGGCGGCGTTCTACGGACCGAAGATCGACTTTGTCGTCAAGGATGTCATCGGTCGCGAGTGGCAGCTCGGCACGGTGCAGGTCGACTACAACCTGCCCGAACGCTTCGGGCTCTCGTACATCGGCCCGGACAACAAGCCGCACAGGCCGGTGATGATCCACCGCGCCCCGTTCGGCTCGATGGAGCGGTTCATCGGCGTGCTGATCGAGCACTTCGCCGGCGCCTTCCCCGCGTGGCTCGCGCCCGAGCAGGTCCGCGTGCTGCCCATCAGCGACAAGACCGCGACCTACGCGAGCAAGGTCCACGAGGCCCTCAAAGCCCGACGCGTCCGCGTCACCACCGACGACAGCTCGGGCAGAGTGCAGGCGAAGATCAAGGCCGCGGCCGACGAGAAGATCCCCTACATGCTCGTCGTCGGCCCGCGCGACGAAGAGGGCGGAACCGTCAGCGTCCGCGCCCGCGGCATCCAGAAAGACCTCGGCGCCATGCCGCTCGACGAATTCCTGAGCGCGCTTGACACCGAGATCACCACCCGAGGCAAAGAGACCGTGGCCGCAAGGTTTGCGTAAGCAAAAATGAAGTTCAATCTGTGGCACTGGCGGCTCGCCCGCCAGTGTCTTTTTCTGTCAGTGACAACGTTTGTCGAGTTCTCCTCGCCCGCCAGTGATTCCGTGAGCGACAACCCGTGTCGAACACACCTCATCCGCGAGTGTTTTCCGTGCAGCATTACCTGTTGCACCGACGCGTGCAGCCGCTCAAGTGCCGCTGTCCCTTCCGCTCAAGTCCCGAAGGGACGCAAGAATGCGCAGCAAACCGAAACCCGTGGACAGCAGCCCAATCCCTCAGCCCATCCCCAGCAACCACCCCGCGTAGTCCCCCCGCGAATAAGTCTCGCTCCACGCGTCGTGCCCGACGCCAGGCAGCAGCTCAAGACCGCAATCGCCCCCCGCCCCGCTGATCGCGACCAGCAACCCGAGCGCATGGTCCGGCGGCACAATCTCATCTTCCAGCCCGTGCGTGATCCTTGTCGGCGTCGAGCGCAGTCCCGACGCGATCTCCGCAACAAGCGCCGATCGCGGGTCGAACGCCCAGCCCTCGGCGTTGTAGTTCCCCGGCGGCGGATCGGCGTACGGGCAGACCGCCAGCACGCGATGGAAGCGATCCGGATGCCTCGCCGCGATCACGAGCGCCCCGTGCCCGCCCTGGCTGTTGCCGGTCACGACCGCCCGCTCCGCGCCCGAAGCGTCCTGCGCTTCCTCCACCAGTTTCATCACCGCCTCGGCGAGCGACTCCCACTGCGCCCCGGGCTCCCGTTTCTGCGGCAGCAGGATCGGCCCCGGCCAGAGCTCGGGCCGCTCGATCGCGATCCGGGGCAGCGACTTGCGCTGGACGAGCTCGGCGTCGGTCCCGCACTCGCCGAGGCCGTGGAGGAACAGCGTTAGCGGCGGAACGGCGCCAAGGCCTGTTCTTGGGCCCTCTCCCACGCCGGGCAGCAGCCTCGCGTGCACCCCGCCTGTTTCGAGCTCGATCGGCGTCGGCCTGTTCACGGGGCGATCAGCCCCTCTCGGACGCAGTAACGGCAGAGCGCGACACGGTCGTTGAGCCCGAGCTTGCGCATCACATTCGCCGCGTGTTTTTCGACCGTTTTGATGCTCACGCCCAGGCGTTCGGAGATGACCTTCTTCGCGCAGCCCTCGCCGATCAGGGTCAGGACTTCACGCTCGCGATTGGTCAGGGAGTTGGCGAGCGTCGCCCGCCCGGGCACTTCCCCGCGCACGCCCATGAGTCTGTCCATCACCTTCTGGGAATAGACCGACTCTCCGGCCGCGACCCGGCGGATCGCTTCGAGCACGCGCTCAGGCGGCGAGTCTTTGGTGATGTACCCCGCTGCGTCGGCGCCGATCGCCTCGTCGATGTACCGGTCGTAGGCGTACGCGCTGAGGAACATCACGCGGGTTTCGGGGCTGACCTCGGTGATGCGTCGTGCGGCGTCGAACGCCGACCCGCCCGGCATCTCGATATCCATCAGCACGACATCGGGGCGGTGCCGCTCGACAGCTTCGACCCCCGCGTCGGCGGCTGCCGCCTGGGCGATGACGCACAGGTCCGGCTCGCCCTCGATCAGTCTCGCGCACACCTCGCGCACAAGGGTGTGGTCGTCGATCAGCAACACCATGATCCGTTCGCTCATGGCGCGGCCCCCCGCAGCAGGTCCATCGCCAGGCCGATCGCAGATCGGAGCTCGGTCTCGCTGAAGGGCTTGGCGAGGAGCGCTGCGCCGAGCGTCGCGTCGGCGGAGGCGCCGCCGGCGAAACTCTCGCTCATCAGCACGGCGGGGCCTTTGTACCCGATCTCCCGCAGCCCGCGGAGCAGGGATTCCCCATCGCCGCCGGGCGGCCCGGATTCGGCGACAACAAGCGTGACGCCCGCGGGGAGCGGCTCGCAACCTTCGTCGAACCCCTCGTCGCCACGGCGCGGGAACACCGAATAGCCCATGGAACCGAGCGCTCCCGCTAGGACTTCACGGACCCGTGGATCGCTCTCGACGACGAGCGCAAGACGCCCTGTCTCTGCGTCGGCGTTTGCGCTCCCCTCCGCGCCGGTCTCCAGCGCGGGCAGCACGATGGAAATCGTTGTGCCGACCCCCCGCTCTGTGCGAACCGCGACGCGTCCGGCGTGGGCGCGGGCGATCTCGTCGACCACCGTGAGGCCGAGCCCCTCGCCCCCCTCGCTACGCCTGGTGGTAAAGCGGCGCTCGAACATCCGGTCCCGGACGGGGCCGGAGACGCCCTCTCCCGTGTCGGTCACGCTCAGCACCGCTTCTGCGCCCTGGGCGTGCGCGCCGACGACGATGCGCCCCTCGCCGGCCCTCATCGCGTTGCGCGCATTGAGCGTGAGGTTCACCAGCGCTCGCTTTAGTTGGTCGGCGTCGCCAAGCACGCGCACCCGCTCGTCGGCGTCGAGCGTCACGCTCATCTCGGGCGGGAGCAGCGGGGTGACCGTCGCGACCGCC
Organism: Phycisphaerales bacterium; assembly: GCA_050486265.1. Classification (GTDB taxonomy): domain Bacteria; phylum Planctomycetota; class Phycisphaerae; order Phycisphaerales; family UBA1924; genus SLFH01. Next base: position 213,348 of record JBJHCY010000001.1, read on the forward strand.
TCGCGCGCCAGGTCGGCGAGCCAAAGCACGCGACGAGCGGTCTCGGGCTCGGAGGCGAGGTCACGCAGCGAATCTGTGAGCAAGACCGCCTGCCGGGCCAGTTCCCCGAGAATCGCGTGGGCCCGGCGCGGGCTTCGGCCTTCATCGACCGCCTTCGACGCCTCGCTCAGTTGCGCGCGCGATGCGAACAGCAGGTTCTTGAGTTCGTGGGCGGTTTCGACGGCCCTCCGATCGAGCGCCTCGGTCCGCGCAGCGAGCTCCCGGGTCCGGTCCCGCTCGGCTTCGGCCCGGCGACGCTGCAGTTCCTCGCCGACGCGACCCGCCGACAGCCCGACGACACGCCGCCCCAAGTCAACGCCCGCGACCGGCTGTCGCCACAGCGCGCCCACCATGCCCAGGGGACGGCCGAGTTCGTCCTCGCCGGCCCCCGCACCGATGAACCCCCGGGCGCCGGCGAGCCTCGGGTCAACAGCGAACGACTCCGCTGCGCCCGAGGGCACGCAGATCGACCGAGAGCCCCCGGTCAGCCTCGCTTCCGGCGTTCCAGAGAGCGCCACGATCAGCCCAGCTCCCGGCGAGTTTCCGCCGGCCGAGGCCAGCACGCGCACCCGACCCTCGCCGGTATGGCTCACCTCGGTCACCAGCACACAGTCGGCGGGGAGCGTCCGCCGCAGCCCTTCGGCGATCGCCCAGAGGCAGCCCTCGCCCGAGGGGACCGCGAGCAGGTCGGCGACGCTCGCGAGGCTCTCTTCGGCGGTCTTGATCCGTGTGACATTCTCGTGAAGGACAAGCGCGAAGCGGTCGGCGCGGACCCGCATCGGGGAGATGTGCACCACGAACCAGCGTCGCTCATCGCGGGAGTGGCAGGGGTACTCGAACTCGGCGCGCGTCAGATCGCCGGCGCACACCCCGCGGATCGCGTCGCAGACACCCGCGGCGACAGGATCGGTCCGCGCCGCAGAGAGGCAGGCCTCGTGATAGCTGTCGCCGACGCAGTAATCCCGGCTCGCGAGGCCGTTCTCGTCGGCGAAGCGCTTCCAAGCGTGGTTGACCGAGACGATCTCTCCGTCTTGGGCCACGACCGCCGTGTGGGCGGTCAACGCGTCGAGCACATGCTGAGGATGTGATTGAGGTCGCATCGGCCGCATTTGGGCGGGGCCGCCTGGCGGCGAGCAAGGCAGAGTTTCGGGCGGGGCTCCGGTCCCGCCGATCGAGATTGTACCTACCCGCTGGCTTCCGAAACCAGAAAATCCGGACCCGATCCCGGTGCTTCCACCGGGAAGCATACCAGGGCAGGTTCTAAGTACACTCTGGCCGGTCCGAGAGACGCGGGGCTATCGTCCGCACCCTCGGACTTTGGGTGAATCCACGCAGTGCCCCTCGGATCGGATGGTCCCATGGCGATCGGAACCCTGACAGATCTCGGCGATCGGCTGCCGCGCGGATTCGCCGCAGCGCCTCTGGACGCCTCGCAGTCCGGCGCGCCGCTTCGGATCTGTGTGCTGATCTCAGAGCGGCCCGACCCCGCCTCGGGCCGGCTCGTGGTGCTCCGCGAGACGCCGGAGGCGAGGGTCTGCCTCGGCGCGATGCTCGACGCATCTGATGCCGTGGTGCACTGGCTGGAGGTCTGGATCCAGCACTTTGACGGGCTGGAGGCGACGCCCCCGGCCTACCGCGACGCGCTGACCAACCGGGCGATGGACGAACGCTGGTCGAAGCTCGCCTCGGCGCTGGACAAGATGCCCCGGCGGACACTGATCCGGACCGGGCACGAGGACGCCCCGCCCCGCCCGGTCTGGATCGACCCCGAGGCGATGGCCCCGGTGCACCCGGTCGTGCAAGAGGTTGGGGCGCAGCTGGAACTCTGCACCGACGACGCGCTCCTCCGCGAGGTCGGTCTGCCCGAGTATTCGACGACACTGGCCCGCTACCTGTGGTCTCCAGAGATGGGGCTGGAGAGTCCGTTCGTTCCCGCGACGAGGGCCACGCCCGAGACCGGGCCGAGCGTCTCGTTCGAGGCCGCGACGGGCGAGACGCGCGAGCTCGTCCCGCTCAACCCCTGCGTCGGGCGGATGCTCGTACGCCTGCATGCCCCGATGGCGCTGGAGGAGTACGACCGGCTGATCGAGGGGGGCGCATGGGAAGGCCCGCGCCACGGCAAGTCACCCCTGCCCCTCGACCCGCCCGAGCCGGAGGCCTTCGCCGACCCCGACGAGGCCGAGCGCGGCCTCCTGCTCGGACGCCAGGGCAAGTGCGGCAGGACCGTCGAGGCCCTGCACCTGAAGCTGCGGACGCTCGCTCAGGCGGTCGACGAGGTGGCGCGGCTGACCGCCTCGACCGGCCGCCCCCTCCTGAACCTGACCGACGCGAGCTTCCGGGTCTTCGGCTCCGGGGCGGGCGTCGGCCTTCCTTCTTTATGGGCGTCGCGGGTCTCCTTGGTCGAGGCTGGCACGGCGGTCGAACTGGCTTTGGGCGAGGGCGGGGCGAGTTGTTTCCTTGTTCCCGAAGAAGAGCTCCAGGGGATCTATCGCCCGAGGGTCCGAGGGTCGGTCCGGGGCCGGGGAACGGTCCGCATCCGCGAGGTGCACGCCGACGGCGGCAAGGGGCTGGTCGTCGAGGGGACGCTGAGCACCGACGAGCGGGTCGGCGCCGCCTCCAGCGATGTGGTTTGGCTCGTGCTGCCCGTGGGCGATCGGCGGATCGACCTCTACGCGAGCGTGAGCGCCGACCGGGCGATGGCGGGGGGAGAGCTGCGGCTGAAGTCGTTCGGGCGGGCGCTCAGCGATGAGGATCGCGCGGCGCTGGAGGGCGCGCGCGGGGTGCTGATTGAGCAGGTCAGTTTCGAGGTCATCCCGCTCTTGCGGTCCCCGTGCGACATGCACGCGCTGGCGGTCCTTGGGGCCAAGCTCCTGCTGGCGGGCCCTGACCGGCCGCTTCCGGTGGTGCTCGACGAGCTGATGAGCCTGGCGGGGCGACTGGCCGAGGGGGGCGGGCACGAGACGCCGATCGAGGATCGGATCGCCGCGGTTTTCGACGAAGACCCGCGATGGGTCGAGGCCCTCGGCCCGCTGCGGCTGACCGCCGAGGGCGTCGAGCCCGGCGAGGCGTTCGGGCTGGTTCCCTCGGGGGTATGGTTCGGCGTGCTGGGGACCCTGGTGAAGATGCTGCCCGGGGCGGGGCCGGACTCGGTCGCCAGAGACCCCGGCGACGCCAGACCCGGGGGGCTGCACCTGATCTACGAGCCGATCATCGAGCGGCTGGGCCTCCTTCTTGTGCGCACAAGGAGCCTGATCGTGATCGATTGGAACTACAATCGCGAGATCAACGGCGTGCTCCGCAGGTTTATGTCGGGTCTGGCGCCCTCCGGCGCCGACGCGTGAGTCGGCGGCGCACGCCGAGCGGCGAATCGAACGAGCGGGAATTCATCGGCCGCAGGAAGCGGCCCGAGAGGAGCGACACATGACGCCGATCCGGATCTTTGGTGTTGCGTTTGCAGCGCTGGTTTCGATGGTGCTGCTATCGGGGTGCGGGAGCACGCCCCGCGCGACGAATCTGCAGGTGAACTTCGCGCTCAACGAGCAGCTCGCCCAGAGCGGGCGTGTGCCCTCGATCGAGGTCGATGTGATCGGGTTGAACCAGAGCCAGGTCGAGACCTTCCGCACGGTGAACCTCAGCGAGTACTTCCTGAGCAACCTGCGCCGCGACACGAACAAGAAGACCTTCTACTTCGCCTCGGGCAACACAGAGCCCAAGACGCTCGCCCGGACCGACGGCGTCTGGAAGGAGTGGATCGACGACCAGGGCGCGATGTACCTCGCGGTCCTGGCGGACATCCCCGGTGTGACGCAGGACCTGCCGGGCGAGGCGGACCCGCGCCGGCTGATCCTGCCTCTGGACCGCTCGCGATGGAGCGGGACGCGCGTGGACATCCGTGTCGACGGCAGCGGGCTGACGCTGCTGACACCCCCCAAGCCCGCCGCCGACTGAACCGAACGCTCCGGGCTTTGCGGGGCCGGAGACTGCCGAGGGCTCATGGGCCGTTACGCCGAGTTCGAGACAACGCGGGATCTGTACCGAGGGCTGCTGACAACGGTCTCGGTGGCGAACCGTTCGGGCGGCGCCGACGAGGCGTTTGTCGTCAAGATCTACGAGCCGGGCGGCGCCGTGACCGGCAAGGCCGGGGTCGAACGCGAGGCGAAGCTCTTTCTTGAGCGGGCCGAGGCGATGCGCGCGCTGACCGAGGCGGGCGCGAAACACTGGCTTGCGGTGCACGCGCTGGGTCCGACCGAGGGCGGGGCCTTCTACGCCGCAGACCGCTGCCCACGAACGCTCGAACAGCTCATCAACGGGCGTGTGAAGCTCGACGGGCCGGGGATGTTCAATGTCATCCGGTCTGTGTGGGAAGGGCTGCGCGAGCTGCAGCGTCTGAAGGGCCGCCCGCACGGGATGGTCAAGCCGACGAATGTGCTGCTCGACCGCGTGGGCCAGGTCGAGAAGTCGCGGGTGATGCTCGCCGACCCCGCGCCGCTCACCGGGCTTGATAGCGCCGAGGCGGAACTGGACGACATCCGGGCGCTCGGGCGGCTGGTCTTTCAGCTCGTCTTTTTCCAGCCGTTCAGGGAACGGGGCGGCTACCCCGTCGCCGAATCGGCGGAGTGGTCTAAACTCGGGAAAAAGAGCGAAGACTGGCGCAATTTTTGCAACATGGTGCTCGATCCTGCGGTGCGCCCCGGCCAGCTCACGCTCGAGGGCCTCGCGGGAGACATCGAGGCGCTGCGCGACGGGCGGTCGGCGGGGCTCAGGCTGCCCCTGGTTCCTCTGGGCGTGACCGCCGCGGCGCTGACCATCGTCGGCGTCGGCGGCTACGCGCTGTTCACGCAGATGCTCACAGACGATGGCGAGGAGGGCGTCCCGGCCGGGCCGGAAGAGGCGCAGGCCCGGTTCAGCGAAGAGCTCTGGGCGCAGTGGTGCGAGACGCACGCGGAGTTCCGCGATGTCGCGCTCCTGCTGCTGCGCGAGCGCGAGCTCGTCGCCTCCGATCCGTTCCTCGCCCAGCGCGTGCTCGCGGATCTCGACGAGATGGACGGGGCTCTCTCGCCCCACTCCGTCCGCGGCGGGCGGGGGTCGCGCCGCCCGACGGTGCGCCCGGAAGACCCGATCCCCGACGAGGCGAGGACGGCCGAGGGTGTCCGGAAGATGGCCGAAGCGCTCGCCAGGCTCGAGGCGTACCCGGAAGCGTTCGGTTCAGACGAGTGGGAGGCGAGGCGTGCGGTCGGCCGTCTGGCCGATCGGCTCCGGGAAACCGGGTTGCACGCCAGCGCGTCGGTGGTCGATGGCTGGTTGCGTGAGGCGTCGGCGAGCAGGGCGGGCGCGGGCGAGCGAGCCGGAGCGATCCTCACGATCGTCCGCGCCGCAGAGCACGCGCCAAGAGCAGAGTCGGCGCTCGATCGGCTGACCGCCGCATCGGCGAGGCTGGAGGCCTCGGGCGATGATCGGATCGGTGTCGCGCTGACGGTGGCCCGCCTCGCCGACGAGCGGCTGGAGGGCTCCGGCGCTCCGCGCCTGGAAGACCTCGCCGAGTCGCTCGATCGCCAGGCGGGCGTCGTGGTGCGTCTGGCCGAACAGATCGAGTCGAGGTTCGAGGGGCGGCTCCCCGAGCCCTTTGTCGAGGGCAGCCGCTTCGGGGGTCAGCTCGCCTCGCTGCGCGAGGGCGGAGAGTCGGATCCGGAGGTGTGGGAGCGGGCGCTGCGCGGCTACCTCGTCGAGTACGAACGCTATGAGCTCCCGGTGGATCCGCTTCTGCCCAGCCCGGTCCGGGACGAATGGCTCGCCGAGAGTGCGCAGCAACTCGAACGCGCGCGCGAGCTGCTGAAGACCGCAGAAGGCGAGCTGTCGCTGGGGACCCGGAGCGACCTCGCAGCGGGCGAGCTCGACAGCGAACAACGCCGGAACTACTTCGAGCAGATCGGCACGCTCGCCCGGCGCCTCGACGAGCTCGAAGACCGGAGGGCGGCGCTGGCGCCCAGACGGGGCGAGGTCCGCCAGAGCGAGCTCGCCGACCTCCGAGCCTCGTTCGATCGTGTTCGCACGGATCTCGAAGGCGTGGTGCAGCAGGTCGCGGTTGTCGAACGCGACCTCATGCGCAGCACCATCGACGCCGAAGCGATCATCGAGGATCTGCGTGGACGCACGACAGTGGCCGGCGTCGAGTCCGGGGCGGTCAACCGCGCGTTCCCGGCGGCGAGGGACGGAATCATCGCCCGCTACCAAAGCGACAACGATCCCGCGGCGCTCCAGAGCGAGGCCAACCGTCTCGACGAACTGCTCCGGCGATTGGACGCGGCCTCACGCGAAGCGGCGCCGCGGCTCGCTGAACGACCGTCGAGGTTTGACGAGAGCGCGTGGAGCGAGTTGGCCCGCGCGAGGGTCGAGCGGGCGGCCGCGGAATTGGTCGAGGCTTCGGCCGTGCTCGACCGTGTCGCGCAGGGCCGCGGCGTGCCCGGGCTGAGCGAGGCGGAGGTCCGGTCGCTGCCCGCCTTCGCGAGGGCCCGAGCCGAGGCGGAACGGCTCGAAGCCGTTGTGGCGTCCGCCGCCGGGCTCGAATCGCTGCTCGACAGCGCGACGCCCTTGGACGCCGAGCCGACGGCCTCGGCGCTGCGGGGGTTCAACGAACGCCTCGCAGACGAGGATTTCAGGGAGCTGGCGCCGGCGCTCGGGCCGCTGGCGGCGAGGGCGGAGCGGCTGGTGTCGGTCTCTGCGATCGACGATCGCGCCCGACTGCTGGAGGGGGCTTCGAACACCTCGGATGTTCCTCTTGCGATGGCGTCGTGGCGACGCCTCGCGGACCTGCCGGCGCAGCCCGCCACGCTGAACGCCGAGGCCGAGGCGATGGCGGACCTGCGTCAGGCGCTCGATCTGATCGACAACGGGGAGGCGGGCGAAGCCCTCGCGTCGGAGCTGGCGTCGATCGGGCGTTCCCGCTGGCTCGGGGCTGTCGTTTCCGCGTCCAGCCGGCGTGAGCTGGCCGACAGCGTGCGCCTGGCGGGACGTCTCGGTGTCGAGCCGGACGCCGCCGAACTCCCCGATCCCGCCCGGTTTAACATCGAGCTGTTGCGTCTTGAAGAGGCGTGGCGCCAGCGGGCCGAATCGCCCGACGAGGCGTGGGTGCGCGAGCGTGCCGCGGCGTTTGTCGCACGCGTCGGCGGGCTGAACCTCGGCGAGGCGCAGCGGGCGTTCATCGAGGATGTGGCCGGCGTCGCCGAGGGCGAGGGCGAGACCGGGACGGACTACACGCGGGTCGGCCCCGGGCTTCTCGGATGGACGCCCGAGCCGGCGGGCGAGGGCGTGGTGCGCTTTGTGAGCCCGTGGGGCAGGGCGGTGGAGTTTGCCCGCGTGCCGCAGTTGAGCGTCGGGGAGGACGCGGTCTATCTGTCACGCGAAGAGGTCTCGATCGGGCTGTTCTCCGATGTGGTTTCGCGGGCGGGCGCGTGGGAGCGTGTGACCGAGCAGTGGCAGGACAACCCGGTCGATCTGCAGCGGAACCGCGCGGTGGGCGGGCAGAACGCGAGGTTGCTGTCGTACCGGTACGACCCGGTCGGCGGTGAGCTGACGCCGACGACGAGCTGGATGCCCGACTTCGAGCCGCACTTCCGCGAGATCGAGTTCTACCCCGGCGGGGAGCGTCCGGAGAACCCGACGAGGGATCATCCGATGCACATGGTCTCGGTGGTCGCGGCCGAGCGGTTCGTCGAGCTGCTGGGCTGCCGCCTGCCGACCGACTCGGAGTGGCGGGCGGCGCTGGACGCCGAACGCGCCGCGGGAGGAGGTCGGGGGAACCTCCGCGACGCGGCGTGGCGCCGCCAGCACGAGTGGGTGCGTCAGCTCGACGCACAGAACGCGTTCGACGAGGTGCAGGCGCCCTACCCCGACAACGGGATCTTTGCGCCCCCGCGTCCGCAGGTGCCCGTCGGCCCCGACGCGGTCGCGGCGGTGGGCGAGGACGACGGGTCGGTCTGGTTCGAGCGGGTCGGCAGGTCCGGGCGCGGCGAGCGCTTCCTGCATCTGGTGGGCAATGTCGCGGAGTTCGTGATCGCGCCCGGCCTTCGTCGTGGGTACGGGGTGATCGGCGGCTCGGCGCTCTCGCCGTCTGAACTCGACCTAGCGATGCCTTACGATCTTTCGCCCGTTCCTCATTGGGGCGCCATTCCTTATGCCGATGTCGGTTTCCGAATGGCGTTCAGCGCCGAGGGCGCGGCGCAGGAACAGAGCCCGGCCGACCGCCTGGCGAGGCTGGTCGATCGGGCCGCGTTCTCCTTCGGCGGGTGAAGGCCGTCGGGGACCGGTGTTCAGTCCTCGAAGCCGAGGTCCACCGCGGCGAACTCGGTGTCGCCGAACTGGTGGGCCTTGGCGATGGTGATGTCCGTCCCCCAGAGGGCGGCGCCCAGGGCGTCGCCGTAGCCGACATTGTGGCGGACGAAACCGTCGTCGGCGCCGCCGGCGTAGTAGTAGAAACCGTCGTCGGATGCTCGCTCGGTGTTGTAGCTGCATCCGGCGCCGAGGGCGGCGGCGGTGAGAAGGGCGAGCGTAAGGCTTGTGCGGGCGCGCTTCATGGTGTGTGCTCCTGGCGCGGAGGGTTCGGTTCCGGCTGGATGGGGGTATCGTCCGCGGGCGGGGGGATCTGTCGGCGTCCGTGCGGGCTTGGGAGGTTGGGGTCGGGGCCGCCCCGTTGCAGCCCGCCAGCCTTGCCGAGGCGTCAGAACCGGAACACCGAGGGGCCCGTGATCGGACGCTGCTCGTGCTCCCGGTTTCGGTCTGGTCCCCGCCGCCTTATCATGCCGGTCGAGTGATCGCGAGAAAGAGGAGGCGGAACACCAGTGAGCGGCCATCCGGATCTTCAGGCCCGAGTCGAGGAAGCCGCCAACCGTCTGCGCGCGGTCCAAACGGACCTGGCCGACGCCGACGCGACCCTCCGCGAGGAAGCCCTGACCGACGAGGTCGAGCGCCAGCTCGGCGAGTTGGCCCCGGGGGATCGCGACGAGTTTCTTCGCAGGCTCTCGGCGAGGTTTCCTTCTTGGGACGGGGACGGGTCGATGGCGTCGGCGCCCGCGGCGGCCAGCCCGGCGAGGTCGCAGGCCGATCAGCGGGAGCTGAACGATCCGTCCTGGCTGCTCGACAAGCTGCTGGGGCTGCTGGGCGCCATGGACGGCCCCCAGAAAGAGGCGGTCCGGCGCAAGCTCATCGAGGCGGGGATGGTCTCGGGCGGGCCGGGGGACTGGCCGGAGGAAGCCGTACAGCGGTTCAAGAGGGCGGTGGGCGGCGGGGGCGAGCACATCGACCCAGGCCGCGTGCTCGAGCTTTCGGCGACGATGGCGGAGTTCGTCACCAGCGTCGAGAAGCTGGTGTGGCGTGCGTGGCAAGAGATCTCGCCGAGGTCACCCCTGAAGCGGGGTTCGCCCCTGGGCGGGACGATGGGCCGGTTCAGCGGGGGGAGTGGGGAAGTGTCGCTCAACGAGGTCCGACAGGATCTCGAACGCCTCCGCCAGCTCACAGTCGGGATCATCGGGGCGATGAGCGGGACGGCCAACCTCGTGCACAACCGCGTGCAGACGCTGGCGCCCGAGGGGGTGATGGCCGCCGCCAAGGACGAGGGCAAGAAAGCGTGGGAGTCGTGGGAGGTCGCCTACTGGCGGAAGTACCGCGAGCTGGCGGCGATCCTCGATCAGCCGGTGTTCGAGAAAGAGGTGCGTGAGGCGTTGTCGGATTCGATCATGGCGTTGATCGGTCGGGCGCGGTAGGTTCACAGTCGAGCGGGCGTGGGCGCCCGGTGCGGAAGCAGGCAGGCATGACGGCGCAGGTCCACTGGCACGAAGGGCTGTTTCTTCAGCCGCACCATCTGCAGGCGATGCAGCGGTCGTCCATCGACCGCGCGTCGCTGGACCGTTCGATGGGGAGGCCGTACCCGTACGGGGTCGCTGAGGCGAAGCTCTCACGCGACGGGCTGGACAACATGCGGGTCCGCTTTGATCGCCTGCTGGTGGTGATGCCCTCCGGTGTCGTGCTCGACTTTCCTGGTGCGGCGGACCTGCCGGCGCTGGACATCGAGGAGGAGTTCAACGCGAGCACGAGGCCGTTCACCATCTCGCTGGGCGTCCCGCTGCACTACCCGGGCAGGGCGAACACGATCGAGCTGGGCGAGAACGCCGATTGGAGGACCAAGCGGATGTACCGCGTCTTCGAGCGCGACGAGGCCGACGAGAACACGGGCGAGAACGCCCAGCCGGTGCTGTACCGCAAGCTCAACGCCCGCCTGATGCTCGACCGCGACGACCGGACGGACATGGAGGTGCTGCCCCTGCTGCGCGTGGCCCACGCGACGGGGGAGGACTCGGGCGTGCCGCGTATGGACCCCGAGTTTGTGCCGGCCTGCCTGGTGCTGGAGGGCTCGGGGCGTCTGCGTCAGGAGGTGTTGGAGCTGGGCAACCAGATCGAGGCGACCCGGCGCGAGCTGGTCAACCAGATGACCCGGGGCGGCTTCAATGTCGAGACGATGAAGGGCGTCCAGATCCAGTCGATGCTCAAGCTGCTGACGCTCAACCGGGCGGCGGCGAGGCTGCCGGCTTTGGTGCAGGCCTCGCGCGCGGTCAGCCCCTTCGAGGTCTATCTGGAGATGCGAGATTGCCTCAGCGGGCTGGCGGCGCTCTTTCCCGACAAGGACCCGTGGGAGGTCCCCGCCTACGACCACGATAACCCCGCCCCCGCCTTCCTCGACCTGACCTCCAAGATCCGCACCTTCCTGAAGGTGCAGGACAAGGGCTCGTACCTGATGGTCCAGATGCGCAGGGAGGGCGACCTGCTTGTCTGCGACCTGACCGACGAGCACGCGACGCGACCCAACGAATACTTCCTGGGCGTCAAGACCAACGAAGACCCGCGCCGACTCGCAGAGCTGGTGGAGAACCCCAACGAGTTCAAGCTGATCCCCAAGAGCCTGGCCAACACCCGGTTGTACGGCGTGCGGTTGAAAGAGGAACGCCACGCCCCGGCGCAGCTCCCTTCCCCGGTCGGGCTGAACTACTTCCGCATCGAACGGTCCCAGAGCCAGCGGGCCTGGGACCGCATCATGCAGGAGAAGCAGGTGGCCCTGAAGTTCCCGGGGTCCGACCAGGGGCGTTTCGAGAGCGTGGCGATCTACATGACTGTCCCGAACTGACGCTGGAGGAGTGACCCGGTATGAACCTGCTCGAGGCGTGCGAGCCCCTGCTCCAATACATCTGCCGGCTGAACCGCTCGGCGCGCAAGGGCGTGAGCCTGGAGGTGAACCAGGTCCGCGCCGAGGTCGAGCAGCTCTTCAACGAGATCGCGTCGCGGGCCGCCTCGGCCGGGCTGAGCGAGCAGTACGAGAAGATCCGGATCCCGCTGATCTACTTCGTCGACTTCATGATCAAAGAGAGCGAGCTCGAGTTCGCCCGAGACTGGAAAGAAATGGCGGCCGACGAGAACCTCTTCGGCGGCGACGAGGCCTTCTGGGACGAGCTGGAAGAGACGCTGGCCGACCAGAGCGCCGCGGCGAAGGAACGCCTCGAGGTCTTCTATGTCATGGTCGGGCTCGGGTTCACCGGGTTCTACACCGGCCAGCCCGAGTTCCTGCGCAAGAAGATGCTCGAGATGTCGGCGAGGATCCGCCCGGGCGCACGCAACGCCGAGGCGGGCAAGATCTGCCCCGAGGCGTACGAGCATGTCGACACCAGCGACCTGATCCAGCCCCCGGGGCGGAGCCTGATGGGCATCGTGCTCGTGCTGGTGGTGCTGGTGGCGGTCTTGGTCGCGGGCGGGTCGTACCTGTACCTCGACGGCTCGCGCGAGATGCGCGCCTCGCTGGACACGATCACCGACTGAGCTTTCGGGGAGACCAGAAAACATGCTCCAGAGCTACATGAATCTTCCCGGACCGGCCAAAGCGGGCCTGGCGATCGCCGGCGGGGCGGGCGTGATGGCGTCGCTCTTCTGGGTGGTGCCACGCGAGTACTTCTGGCTGCTGATCCTCGCGATCGCCCTCTCGGGGCTCGTGCTGCTGCTGTACCGCGCCTTCCTCAAGTGGCGCGATAAGGGCAGGGCCAAGCCGTTCGAACGACAGCTCGCCGAGAACAGCGGCGCCACCCCACAGGGCGTGACCGACGCGACGCGTCGCGCGAGGCTGGACGACCTGCGCAGGAAATTCGAGGAGGGCGTCTCGACCTTCAAGGAGCACGGCAAGGACCTCTACTCCATGCCGTGGTACCTCCTCGTCGGTGAGCCCGGATCGGGCAAGACCGAGGCGATCCGCCACTGCAAGGTCAGCTTCCCCCCCGGCCTGCAGGACCAACTCCAGGGCGCCGGCGGCACCCTGAACATGAACTGGTGGTTCACCAACCACGCCGTGGTGCTCGACACCGCCGGACGCCTCATGTTCGAGGAGGTCGAGGCGGGCAAGAGCAGCGAGTGGAAAGAGTTCCTCAAGCTCATGCGGACCGCCAGGCCCAACTGCCCGATCAACGGGCTGCTCCTGGTCATCCCCGCCGACAGCCTCATCGCAGACTCGTCCGACGACATCATGCACAAGGCGGGCCGGATCGCCGAGCAGCTCGACGGCATCCAGCGTGCGTTGGGCGTCCGCTTCCCAGCGTTCGTCGTCATCACCAAGTGCGACCTGATCAACGGGTTCCGCGAGTTCTTCGCCGACCTCGACGACCCGACCCTCCAGCAGCAGATCCTCGGCTGGTCCAACCCCGCCGACCTGGACGCCCCGTTCCGGCCCGAGCAGGTCGAGGAGCACCTCCGCGAGGTCGCCGACCGCCTGCGCGAGCGGCGCATGTCGCTGCTGACAGACCCGGTGCACACCGAGGACGAGCTCGGCGGGCGACGCATCGACCAGGTCGACGCGCTCTACTCCTTCCCGGACAGCATCCTGAAGATCTCTTCGCGCCTGAAGCTGTACATGGAGACGGTCTTCGTCGCGGGGGAGTGGTCGACCAAGCCCCTCTTCCTCCGCGGGATCTACTTCACCAGCTCGATGCAGAAAGGAGCGGAGCTCGACGCCGAGCTCGCCGAGGCTCTGGGCGTGGATGTCAAGAGCCTGCCCGAGGGGGCCGGGTTCTCGCGCAACACCTCGCTCTTCCTGCGCGACCTGTTCATGAACAAGGTCTTCCGCGAGAAGGGTCTGGTCACCGCCGCGACCAACGCCCGCAAGCAGCAACGCAACCGGAGGTACGCCGTCGCTGGCGCGGGCGTCATCGCGACGCTCCTCCTGATCGGGATCACCTGGTTCAGCGGGCGGAGCTACTCGGGCGCGATGGGCGAGCCCAGCCGTTTCTGGGGCGATGTGGCGAGCTTCACCGACAACAACTCGCCCGAGGACCAGGCGCTGCTGTACGAGGAGCTCGGCGAATACAAGTACCAGGGCGCGACCTCCGTGCAGGCCGCGGGGCGTACAGAAAAGCTCGTCGCCCTCCCGGTCCGCACGATGGAGCAGGCGAGGGCGGACCGGTCCACGCCGGCGGTGTTCCGCCCCGTCGCCGCGGTCTCGGGGGGCAACCCGTTCGACCGCCAACGCGAGGCGCACGAGGCGGTGCTCCGACGCGTCGCGCTCGAACCCTTGGTCGGCGCCGCCCGCGACAAGCTCTCACGCGAGCAGTCGTGGGGGCGCGACGCCTCGGCGGCGCTGGCGCAGCTCCTCCGCCTCGACGGCGGCGCGCGCGACGAAGATGGGCGAGTCTTCGAGATTGTCCCTGTCGCCCGCTATGTGCTCTCTGAGAAGGACGCCGACGGGCGCGAGGTCGGCTTCGTGCCCGAGACCGCCGCGGAGATCGAACGCCTGCAGGAGGTGATCGATTGGACCTACGCCCCGGGCGGGGGCGCGATGGCCTGGCCGCCCGCTTCGCTCACCGATCCCGACCACACCGTCACATCCGCCGTTCGTTCGTTCGGATCGCACTGGGCCGGCGCGGGCGCCTCGGGCGGCGGCAAGCTCGGGCTCTTGGGCGAGCTGCGCGAGGCGATGGGCCGCTACTCCGAGCGAGAGAGAGAGTTGCTCGCACGCGTGCAGTTCCCCGAAGCGGGCACGACCGAACGCTTCGGCGCTGAACGCGAGGCGTGGTCGGAAGAGTTCGGGCAGGTGAAGGCCGCGCACGACGCGCTGGCGGCTGTCGTGGCGAGGGTCGAGTCGACCTTCGGGTCCGGCGCGCCGCAGGATCTCGCCGGCGCGCTCGACGAGGCCCGCGACGAGACGCTCGGCCTGGCGCGCGAGCAGTTCGCCGGGCTGGAGGCGGAGGTCGCTCGCGCCCGGGCCATCGACGAGCAGAACGAACGCTTCGCGGCGCTCGAGACCGAGCTGCGCTCGTCGCTGGCCAAGCTCGAGGAAGAGGTCCGCGCCTCGACGCGCGGGCTCGGCTCTGAGCTGCGAGACCTGGGCGCAGAACTGCTCAGGACCAGGCGGGGCGCGGGGGCGGAGGAGCGCCCCTTCGCCGCACGCTTTGCGATGCTCGGGCGGGCCGACGAGGAACTGAGCCGCGCGAGCGAGTCCGCCTCGTTCGAGGACCTGGCCTCTGTGCTCGACCGCGTCCGCCGCGAGGGCGAGGAGGCCGCGGCGAGGATCGTGCGTCTCCGCGGCCCGGCCGACGAGGCGTCGGAGGCGACACAGCGTGTCGTCCGCGTCGCGACGACGGCGGTCGACGCGTCTCAGCGTCGTCGCGCCGCCGAGGCGATCGGCGCTGCGATGGACTCGATCGTCGGGGCCGAGGGGGGCGTGCGGGCGCTGGTCGAGGCCCGCTCACGCTCGCTCGACCCGGTGCTCAAGCCCCGTCTGCCGCTCTCGGCGATGGACGGCGATGAGTTCAACCCCGCGTTCCACCCCGGCGCCGCGGCTTCGCTCTTCGGCGCCGCCGACCGCATCCGGCGCACGCTCGACCCAGAGCAGGGCGCCGGCGGTTCCAGGCTCGCACCGCTGGACGCCGAGCGGCTCGGTGAGCGGGCGGAGGTGATGCTCTCGCGCATGCGTTCGTACGCCGACGACTACCTGCGATACTGGTCGGCGGAAGTGATCGGCGAGATGGAGCCCTCGCGGAGGCCGGGCGACTGGGATGAGATGTTCACGGTCCTCGCCGGTTCGATGCAGCCTGCGCGGGTGAACCCGCAACTGGTGATCGGGGCGAAGGAGATCCGGGCCGCGCTGGAGGCGGCGCGACCGTTCTGGGGCCAGCGCGAAAGCGGGGTGTACCAAGAGATGGGCAGGCTGTTGGAGTTGCTCGACTCCAGCGATCGCACCTACATCCGAACACTGACGGACCGCATGCTCTCGTGGCAGGAGCTGACGGGCAGCATGAACCTGGCGAGGCGGGAGATCCTCGCACTGACGCCGCCGAGGTTCCGGGCGATCTACCTCGAAGGGGTCTACGACGAGCAGGAGCCGCCGGTGCGTTACTGGTCGGACGCGGTCCATACCACGCTGAGTGTGCTCGCGGAGGCGTCGCGCGCCGAGGCCGCGGCCGACGCGAGGCGGATCGCGACCGACCACCGTCGTTTCCCCGTGTGCAGGGGCGCGCCGGGCGAAGACCTCGACCCCGAGGGCGTCTTCAGAGTCCACGACGATCTGGTCAGCCTGCTCGCCGCCGCGGCAGAAGCGGGCGAGGGCCGGACGATCGGCGACGGGCAGGGCTTCGTCGACCTTCGACGGGTCAACGCCCTGCTGGAAGACCTTCGGGGCGACCGCGTGATGCGGGCGGAGCAGCGACGGTTCTTCGTCGAGCGCGTGCTGCCCGCGGTGCGCTGGCTGCGGGGCGACGCCGAGCGGCCCCAGCTCCCCGAGTGGGAGCTTGTGCTCCTCTCTCCGGAGATCTCGCCTGAGCAGCGCGAGGCGTCCAGCGCGTTCGGTCTGGTGCGGATCGAGGGCGGGCAGGGCCCGGGAGACCGGCTGCGTTCGACGCGCCGCGGGGCGGACGCGAACCTGCGATGCAGCGTGTACGACCAGTCGCCGATGCGTGTGACGCTCTGGAAGTTCGAGGACCCCAACGCGCCGGGCAACGCACGGGTCGACTTCCAGTTCCCGCGCGGGTGGACCGCGTTGCGCCTGGTGCTCGACGGGCGGGCCTCGCGCGTTGAGGGCACCGACGGCGTCTGGGCCGTGCCCGTCTCGATCGATGACAACGGGCGCACGCTGGAGTACAAGATCGGCTTCCGTTTCCGGCGCACGGGCATGCCCGGCCCGGCCTCGTGGCCCGACGCGGATCGCTGGCCGGTGAACCTCGGCGGGTGACCGAGCGTTGGGGCGGTTGACAGAACGGGGCCGACGGATCGGCCCCGACGGACGCGAGGCGTCGGGGAGCCTTCCCCGGGGGACCTGATGGCAAAGAACGCGTCAGATCGTCCGTCGGTCTTCCTCGGGTGCTTCGGCAAGCACCCGGGCTGGAACGACCACATCGACGACATCGGCGTCGAGACCGAAGAACTCGCCGAGCTCAAGCGACTGCTCTATGTGCAGGGCGTTGGCGGGAACATCGACGCGGGCTCGTGGGAGAACCTGCCCGAGGGCGGACGCATCGACCGGTTCGGGCATGTCTTCATCTGGCGGAGACGGGGCTCGCTCTTTTTCGGCAGGCTCTGGGCCTCCACCGACGGCAAGGGCAGGTCGGCCTATCCGATGATCGTCTGCGCCCAGTCGCGAGGGCCCGGGCTCTCGTGGGTGCTCAAGACCGGGCTGCCCGCGCTCGAAACGCTCGAACACGATTGCAAGTCGGTCAAGACCGCCGACGAGGTGCGCAGCGCCGTCGAGCGCACGCTCGCGACGCTGCGGGCGTCGGATATGGGCGCGGCTGAGGCGCTCCCGCCCGCCACGCCGCGCATCGCCGAGCCGGGCGTGCTCGGCGATCGTTCCGAGTCGCTCGACCGCGTGCTGTACATCGTGCAGCGCGAGCTGAAGGGGTTCATGCCGGTCAAGGGGGGCTCGACGAGTTCCAAGAGTGTCGACGCCAGGCCCCAGCACCTGCGCGTGCCGAGGGCCGAGGCGACGCCGGAGGACGCTGTCGCGCTCTGGGGCCGGTTCATCGCCGAGCACACCGGGAAGGGCGCGCCGATCCTGGCGATGGCGCCGGTCGAGCACCCGTGGGTGGACCTTGTGGTGGGCGAGCCCGACGAGCCGCAGTTCCTCTGCATGCTCGCGTCGAGCTCGACGATCCCGCCGCTCACGGAGGTGCCCTACACGATCGACGAGAAGCAACTCGCGTCGGGGCGGGCGATGCTGGAGCGTCCGGTCGAGACGGGCGCGATGGATCCGTCGGAAGACCGCGCCGGACTGCGCGAGGCGGTCACCGGCCTCGGCGCGGGGCTGGAACGCATCAGGGCGGGGGCGGAGACCAAGGGCGGCGGGGTGAATCGCACCCTCGTGTTCGGCGTCCTGCTGGCGGTCGTGGTGGTGGTCGCGCTGGCGATGCTGCTCTTCGGCGGGGGTGGGCGGCAGGAGGAACGCAGGAGCGGCGCACCAAGCCCTGCAGAGCCGACGCGTTCGGCCCGCGCAGAGCCGGAGCCCCAGACACATCCGGCCGCGTCTTCTGCGCCATCAGAAGATGCCGCGGCGAGGTGGGAGGCGCTGTGCGTCGCCTACGAGCAATGGTTCCTCGAGTTTTCGCGGAGCGTCGACCGGGAGCTGCTGGCGCAGGACGAGCATCTGAGCCGGCGCGTGCTGCCGGTGATCGAGAGGGCCGACGAACTCGGCCCGACCTCGATCGCTGGGCGCGGGGCGCCGCGGCTGGAGCGTCTTCGCACCAACCCGCCCGCACAGGTCTGGGCGCCAGACGCGGTCGCGAAGACCCGCGAGTCGCTCGACCAGGTCGCGGGCGTGCGCACCGCACTCCAGACGCCGGCATGGCCCGCCCGGGGGGCGTTGGAAGAGGCCGCGGCGAGGCTCATGGCCTTGGGCTGGAACGCGGGCGCCGACGAGCTCCGCATGATCTCGGCGGGGGTCGAGTTCGAGTCCGGCGAGCTGTTGGCGGCCGGCGTCGAGCGGGTGCTTCGAACGGGCCCGGGCGTCGCGGCGACGCTCGAACGCATGCGCACCATCGAGGCGGTCGGAGAGCGGGCGAGACAGACGGGCGACCCGGTGCTCGAACGCTTTTCGATGCTCGAACGCGGGCCCGGGCGCGGGGGGCAGGGCTCCTTGGCCGAGGCGAGGGCGAGGCTTGAACGGGCCGAGAGCCTGGGAGTCCGGCTCGCGGCTTTCCTCGACGAAGATTGGCCGCAAACCGACCGCGAGGCGTTACGCGAAGGCGCTTCCGATGTGTATCAGCGGGCATCGGCCGAAGGGGCGACGCCCGAGCTGTTCCACGACTGGCTGGCCGCGGCCCAACGCGATGTGCACCGCCTGCCCGAGGGGCGCGACCCGCGCGAAGGTTGGGGCGTGCACGAACGCATCGCCTCGCTGCGCCGGCAGCTCGCAGAGCTTGTCGAGCGTCACGGGCAAGCCGCGGCGGAGCTCGTTACGGGCGCCGGCGATGAACTCGACGAAGCGGCGGCCAGGGCCGAGTCGATCAGGCAGGCCCCGTGGCGTCGGGCGACCGAGGACGAGATCACCTCGGGGGTCGAACAGGTCGAGATCGCGCTCCGCGCGATCGATCGCGGGATCAGCGACGCGGGGCTCCGCCTCAGCCGCGACCACAGCGATTACCTCCGCGCTCTGCGTGAAACGGCGTCGGTCTCTCAGACAGGTTCGGAGGCGCTCGATCAGGCCTGGAGGGCATGGCGTGACGAGCTGCTGCGCGTCTTTGAGCGTCCCGAGGACCAGCTCAGCCTGGCCGAGGGCGCAGACAGTGCGCAGGAGCTCCTCCGACGGATCGAGAGCGACGCGGCGGTCACGCTCTCAGCGTTCGATCCGCCCGAGACCGGCGGCGCTGTTCGTGCGGCTTCGCTGCGCCGAACGCTCGACGATCGGCGAGACCGGCTGATCGCCAGCGGAGTGGAGCTCGCCTCGTGGACGCCCGCCGACGGCGCGTCAGAAGCGTTCGAGAGACTCTGGGCCGAACGCGTCGAGCGGGAGAGCCGGGCGTTGGACGCGTTGGAACGACATCTGGCCGACGCGGGGGCGATCGATCGGCATATCGAGTCCGGGCTTTCCGCCGACACGCCGCTGGACGACGGGCGGACGATCGCGGACCTGCGCCGGGCGTGGGAGGCTGACGAGCTGGCGACCGATCTCCGCCCGGCGATGGAGCCGCTGCTGGGACGCCTTTCCCGGATCGACCGGATCGCGTCGATGTCCGAGCCCTCGGACCTGTCATCGGTGGTCTCGGAGGGGGCCGGCCTGTCGGTTGCGCTGGCCGCTTGGCGGCGGCTGGGCGAACTCTCGGGCTGGCCCGCGCCGGAGCATCTCGCTTCGGAGGTGCAGGCCCAGGACAGACTGCGCGCCCTGGCCAGAGAGATTCCAGACGCGCAGAGCAGGGGGCGCGTGCTGGACGAGCTCCGGTCCGGCGCGGCGGCTCGGTGGGCGGCGGCGGTCGAGCGGGCGGCGACGCCGCGGGCGCTCCGCGAGGCGATGGCCCGGCGCGAGGCGCTGGGCGGCAAGATCGACGACCTCTCGCTCCGGGCGAGGTTCAACGCGCGTGCGGTGCTGCTGGAGAGAGAGCTCGCGTCGGCGTCCGACGACCAGGCCGCGCTCGCGGCGTTGGGGCGGTTCGTTGAGGCGATCGGCGGTCCGCGGGCGATCGAGCGGCTGGAAGGCGAAGATCGGGAGTGGCTGGCCGGGGTGATCGAGCTCGCATCGGGCGCGGATGTCGGGCCGGCGATCGATTTCGCTTCCCTCGGCCCGGGGCGCGTGGGCTGGGGATTCGATGCCGACGAGGAAGCACGGTCGGTGGTGTACCGGCACCCGGACGGGCAGGCCGAGCTGTCGTTTGTCGGTGTTTCGATGAATGGGTCGACGGTCTTTGTCGGTCGGCACGAGGTTTCGGTCGGCGTCTTCGCCCGAGCGGTCGGGGGGGTCGCAGAGCAGGCGGCGTTGAGCGACCGGTGGCCGGCGCTGGCCGACGCGATGGTGGGGGGCGTGTCGGATCGCTGGCGCGGGCCGAGGTCGTGGGCGTGGGACCCCGATCGGGGGGTCGTGGCCAACGCTCGGTGGCTTGCGTGGGACGAGGCGGCGGGCCGAGCGTACCCCGAAGGTCTCGATCCGGGGCGTCCCTCGATGGAGAGCCCGATGCAGATGGTCTCGTTCGAGGCGGCTTCGGCGATGGCCGAGTCTGTCGGGAGCCGCCTGCCGACGGCCGAGGAGTGGCGAGTTGCGCTCGGGTTACTGGAGGATCCGTCGCCAACCGATTCGGGCGGGCGGGCGGTCTGGAACCTCCGCGACGCGACCTGGTCTCGCCAGCTCGAGCACGCGTTGGATCGCGAGCGGCGGGGGCTTGCGGCGCCTTGGCCCGATGCTGGGGCGTTCCTTCCGGCGGGGATCGGGGAGGGCGCCGAGGCCCGGGCGTGGGTCGATGTTGACGACGGGTCGCTCTGGTTCGAGCCGGTCGGCGCCGGTCGGGGGGTGACGCTGCGTCACATGGTCGGCAATGTCGCCGAGTGGGTCTCGATGCCGGGGACTCGGACGGGGCAGGGGGTGATCGGCGGTTCCGCCTTGTCGGATCGGTCTCTGGCGGTCGAGGAGGCGAGCTTGCACCCGTTGGCTCGTCGGCAGAGCTACGCGGATGTGGGCTTCCGTCTGGCGTTCGGGTTCGAGGGCGAGTTGGGTGGGTCGGTGCGTCGATCGGCCGAGCAGTTTTTGCGCACGCTGCCGTTTCTCGGCCCCGAGGGGGAATCCTGATCGGTGTTGCTCGGGGAGGCCGACTGTTCGATCGTGAGAGCGGCGCGGCCAATAAATGCTCTTCGTGTCCGCAATTGTGCGGTGGGCTTGCAGGTGTTTGGTTGTATCCGGATGTTGTGTGCCGCTGCCGAGGTTGTTGCAACGCGTGGTAGCCGGTGATAGGTTGCGTCCTATATTCCGCGGCGTCGGTCGTGGAAGTGCGGAAGGCCCCGGGCGTTCCCGGGAGCGGGATCGGCAGAGAGAACGCCGTGAGCGTGAGAAGGAATCCAGCATGACGGCTTTGAATCGAGCGGAGGGGGGCGCGGCGGCGTCGCGGTTGCTGATCGCGGCGTTGCTCGCCGGTTCGGGGCTTTGTGTCGGGGGCGTGGCGGCCCAGCCTGAGCTTGAGGGACCGATCACGGTCGAGGTGATCGAGGAGGCGGCGCCGCGTGAAGAGGACGGGCCTCGCTTTGCGATCGGCTCGATCCGCTTGGCGTACGCCGACGACGACCCGGCCTCGCTGGGTCTGCCGGATCTCGCCGAGTTCGAGGGCGTGCAGTTCAGGCTGCTGCAAACGGCGCAGGGGTATGTGGCCCCGCGCCGTGGGCTGCCGGCGGTCACGCTGACTCTGCAGGACATCGCCGAGCAGCCGACGCGTCAGTTCTACGCCAGTGCGTTGCTGCAGATCTCGGGGCAGCTGGTGCAGGAGTTCAACCGGCGCGGCGTGATCGGCGTGTTCATCGTGCCCGACGAGCTGCGTCTGTCGACGGGCCAGGACGCGCGTCGCCCGGGCGAGGAGGGGATCACCCTGCGTGTGTTCACCGCCGAGGTTTCGCAGGTGAACACGATCGCGTCGGGGTCGAGGATCCCGACGGAGGACCGCATCAACAGCCGCGCCCACCGGCGGATCCGTGAGAACAGCCCTGTGCGTCCGCCCGAGGAAGGCGAGGACCGTTCGGTCGGGCTGCTTCGGCGCGACAGGCTCGATCCGTATGTTCTGCGTCAGAACCGTCACCCTGGGCGTCAGGTCGATGTGGCGATCGCTCCCGGGCTGGGGTCCGGCGAGGCGGTGCTCGATTACTATGTCTATGAGTCCAAGCCCTGGACGGTGTATTACCAGCTCTCGAACACCGGCACGCGGAACACCAGCGAGTGGCGTCACCGTTTCGGGTTCACACACAACCAACTCTTCGGCAACGACGACATCCTGTCGCTGGACTACATCACGGCGGGGTTCGACGACTCGCACGCGATCGTGGGTTCGTACGAGGCGCCGTTCTTCGGCGTCGACCGGCTCCGCTGGCGCGTCTCGGGCGGGTACAACGAGTTCACGGCGTCGGATGTGGGGCTTGCGGGCGAGGGGTTCAAGGGCGACGGGTACAACTTCGGCGGCGAGCTGATCTTCAACGCTCACCAGTGGGACAACCTCTTCGTCGACTACTACGCGGGCGCGCGCTTCCAGAATGTGACCGTCGAGAACGAGATCACGCAGATCAAGGGCGACGCGGACATCTGGTACCTGACCCTCGGGGCGAGGGCCGAGCGGTTCAGCGAGACGCAGACGCTGTCGGCCGACGCGGGGTTCGAGTTCGGGTTCGGGAACGATGTCGACGAGATGCAGCGGCTCGGGCGAGTCGACCCTGACAAGGACTGGGTCGCCTTCAACTGGAACGCGCGGTACTCGTTCTACATCGAGCCTGCGATCTTCGGCGAGGCGTGGCGCGACCCGACGACGCCCGAGACCTCGACCCTGGCGCACGAGATGTTCTTCCGCTTTGCGGGCCAGCACGCCCTGGGCAACCGCCTGATCCCCAGCGCGCAGGCGACGACCGGCGGGTTCTATTCTGTCCGCGGGTACGACGAGACGGTGGTGGCTTCTGACAACCAGGTGCTGCTGACGGCCGAGTACCGGTTCCATGTGCCGCGGGTGTTCGCGATCAACCCCGAGCCGCGTTACCGCGTGTTCGGCGAGCCGTTCAAGTTTTCGCCGCAGCAGGTGTACGGGCGCCCGGACTGGGACTGGATCCTTCGCGGGTTCGCCGATGTGGGCTGGACGGGCAACAGCGACGCGTTGAGCTTCGAGGGCGACGAGACGCTGGTGGGTGTGGGCGTTGGCACGGAGATCCAGTTCAAGCGGAACCTGCAGGCGAGGCTTGACTGGGGCTTTGCGCTGACAGACCCCGACAGCGCCGAGCGTAGCCAGAACAGCAAGCTGCACTTCGTGCTGACGCTGCTGTATTGATCGAGAAGGCGGTCCCGATCGGAGATGCACAGATGCATCGGTTGCGGGGACAAAGCGCGGGGCGGGTGGCGGCCGGCGAGGCGCAGGGCGCGTCGTGCCGGCGTGCGTTCATGAACGGAAGAATCTGTCTCCGGCGCGGGCGAGTCCCGTGTCGGCGGTGCGCGGCGGATCGCCGCGAGAGTGAGTGAGGAGTTCGCGATGGCCAAGGGTTCCATGCGTAGCAGGCGCGGTTCGGTTCGTTCGGCGGTTCTGGCCGGCCCGCTGCTGACGATGGTGTGCGTGCCGGCGCTGGCGGGTCCTCAGGGCGAGGTGGTCCGCCAGGGGCAGGCGTCGTTCAACCGCGACGGCTCGGTGACGACGATCACCGCCTCGCACAACTCGATCATCGAGTACAGGTCGTTCAACATCGCCGGGCACGAGACGGTCCGGTTCGTTCAGCCCAACGAGCAGGCGCGTGTGCTCAACCGGGTGAACAGCGCCGATCCGTCGCGGATCGACGGCTCGCTGATCGCCAACGGGCGCGTGTACCTGGTCAACCCCGCGGGCGTCTACTTCGGCGACGGGGCGCTGGTGAATGTGGGCGCGTTGTACGCCGCGGCGGGGAACATCTCCAACAATGACTTCAACGCCGGTCGCGACCACTTCAAGCTGACCGGGCGTGTGGAGAACCGCGGGTTCATCCAGGGCGACATGGTCGCGCTCTTGGGCACAAGCGTGGCGAACTTCGGCACGATCGTCGCCGACGAGGGCACGATCGCGATGGTCGCTGGCGACGATGTGCTCATCGGCACCCGCAACGGACGCATCTTCGCCAAGGCGAGCGTGCGCGACACCGGCCGGATGGCGGGCGTGGGCGGCGTCGAGAACGCCGGCATGCTGCACGCCGAGAACGGCGACATCCTGCTCGGCGCGGGCGACATCTACGCGATGGTCATCCACGACGCCTCGAAGATCCGCGCCGAGATGGTCCGGATCCACGGCGGGATGCAGGCCGATGTGTATGTCAGCGGCTCGATCGATGTCTCCAATGACGCGGTCGGCGGGGTCGGCGGCAGCGTCGAGATCTTCGGCAACCGCGTCGGCCTCATCCGCGCCGACATCGACGCGTCGGGCCACGCCGGGGGCGGGACGATCCTCGTTGGCGGCGACTACCGGGGCCAGGGCGACAAGCCCACGGCGCTCCGCACCGCGGTCGACTACGACTCGACCCTCCGCGCCGACGCATTGGTCCGGGGCGACGGCGGCGCCGTCATCGTCTGGGCAGACGAACTGACTGGCTTTGCGGGCCATGTCAGCGCCCGAGGCGGCGCCAAGGGCGGCGACGGCGGCTTCGCCGAGGTCTCGGGCAAGGAGCACCTGATTTTCAGAGGCACCGCGGACATGACGGCCGCGAAGGGCGCCCTGGGCACGCTGCTGCTCGACCCCGAGAACATCACGATCGTCGACGGGGCCAGCGGCACGGGCAGCTACGACGACCCGGCGAACTTCACCGCCGGCGTCATCAACGCCGACCCGGGCGTGGACCACACGCTCAGCAAGGGCTTCCTCGAGGCGTTCACCGCAGCGAATCTCGAACTGATCGCCAACGACAGCATTTTCGTCCAGTCGCTGACGGGCGATGTGCTGGACCTCTCGAACATCTCGACGAGCGTGATCTTCCGCGCCAACGACAACGGGCTCGGCGCGGGCAATGTCAACGGCGGCGTCTTCCAGATGCAGGACATCGCCACGACGATCATGACCGCGGGCGCGGATGTCAGCATCTTCGCCCACGAGATCATCCTCGGCGGGCTCTCGACCGGCGGCGGCGATGTGCTGCTCGACGCGGGCGGGGCGATCACGCTGGGCGACGGCACGATCACCAACAGCATCAACACCGGCGGCGGCTCGTTTACCGCGAACGCCGGCGACGCGTTCGGTGTGCTGGCGAACTACTCGATCAATACCGGCGCTGGGACGGCCTCGGTGACTTCCGGCGCCTCGATCTCGCTGGCGGGCACGCTGACCTCCGGCGCGCTGGACCTGACCGCCGACGACAACATCAGCATCAACGCGGATATCACGGCCGGCGGGCAGGCCGAGTTCTTCGCCGACGCTTCCGACGACGGCACGGGCACGCTGGCGATCGCCGATAATGTGACGGTTGATTCCGACGGCAACGACATCCTCGTGCGTGCCGCGAATCTGACGATCGGTTCGGGCGGGCGCCTCGGCGCCGCGGGCAACACGGGCGATGTGTACCTCGCGCACAACGGCGGGGGGATGGGGATCGGGGCGGTTTCTGGCACGCCGCCGTTCCTGATCGATCTCGACACTTACAACCGCATCAGCGGCGCCGACCTGATCGTCGGCGGGACGACGCTCGGCGCGGCGACGGCGAGCTCGATCGAGGTCGCTTCGACGCTCGCCTCGGGCGGGATCACGGGCGACATCTCGCTGAACGCCAACAGCGTCTCGTTCACCGGGGGCGGCTCGGTCGCGACGCCCGGCTCTCTGACGATCGACGCGCCGACCTCGATCTCCTTCGGGGCCGACCTCGATGTCGACGGCAACCTGTTTGTCAATCACGACGCGACGGCCACCGGCACACGATCGTTCACCACCGAGGGCTACCAGGTCTGGGCCGACACGCTCTCGCTCGGCGGGAACACGACTTTCACGGCCCACTCCGACGGCGGCGTCAACGACGGCATCACCTTCGCCGGGGCGGTCTCCGGCGCGGGCACCCTGCTCTTCCGCCAGCGCGACGAGGACACCGACTTCCAGGTCGGCGGCGGTACGACGCTGACGAACAACATCCTCCTCGACGCCGCGTCGATCGGGAACCTCGCCGACGGCTTCGCGTCGATCACCTTCGGGTACGCGACCGGGACCGCGAATCTTGAGATCGGCAACGCGGCCATCCAGGACGCGGTTCTCTTCCGCGCGGCCGCGGCGACGGTCACCGGCGGGCTGTCGACCAACGACGCCGCCGCGACCATCGGCTTCAGCAGCAATCTGGTCCGTCTGGGCGCGGGCTCGTCGGTCTCGACAGCCAACGCGGGGATCACCTTCGTCGGCGATGTCGAGGTCTTCGGCGGGGGCGCCGCCTCGGTGACCTCCGCAGGCGGGAACATCGCGTTCAACCAGGGGATCTCGGGCGACACCTCGACGCCCGGCGCCGAGTCGCTGACGCTCAACGCGGGCGCGGGCTCGCTGACGGTCTCGGGCTCGATCACCGGCGACGGGACGGGGGCGAACGCCGACGGCCTGACCGCGGTGACGATCACCAACGCGGGCACGACCAGCATCCAGGGGGTCGCCATCTCGGGCGCGTTGACGACCAGCAACCGTCTGACCGGCGCGTTTACGACCAGCGGTCAGGACATGACCGTCGGCTCGCTGGACATGCAGGGCCAGGCGATGACTTTCGCAGGCGTCGAGGCGACCTCCGGCGGTGTGTCGATCGACAACAGCGGCCAGCTCACCCTCAACGGGAATGTCGACGCCGACGGCGCGTTCGCCCAGACCAACTCGACCGCCAGCGGCCTGAGCGCCGTGAGCGTCAACGGCGACATCGACGCCGACGGGATCTCCTTCGCCAGCGATGTGACGCTGGGCGGGGCGGGCGACCGCACGCTCGCGTTCGGGACCGGCGGCTTGACCATCGACTTCGGTCTCGATGTCAACGGGCGGAACCTCGATATGGTCGGCAACGGCACATTCTCTGTCGGGATCGAGATCCTCGACGGCGCGGGCACGGGCAGCGCGGTCGTCTCGATCCGGCCGAACGATGTGCTCGACAACATCAATGTCGGGTCGCTGGTGATCGGTACGGCGTTGACGATGAGCTCGGCGACGATCAACCGGATCGACGCCTCGATCGCCCGTCTGGACATCGGCACCGCAGCGACCGGCCAGCACGACATCACTGTCGGCGGGTTCTCGCCCGGGCACGCGTTCAGGACCGATGTCCGCCTGCTTGCGCCGACCGGGTTCGGCCTGGGCGTGCTGGGCGGCGAGCTGCGCTCAGACGCCGACCTTTCGGTGCTGACGCCTCGGACCGAGATCCGAGGCCTGGAGTTGGTGACGCAGGGCGGAGCGGTGCAGTTCGACGGCGACCTCGTGGTAGACACCAATTTCACTCAGGACAGCTTCATCCGCACCAACGGCGGCGCCGTCACTGTCAACGGCGACCTCGGCGGCGACTTCCAGAACAGCGAACGCGATCTGGAGATCGACGCGGGCTCCGGCACGATCACGCTTAGTGATGTTTTCGGGGATCTGAGCCTCGGGACGGCCGGACCCAACGCCCTGCGCAGCCTCGAGTTGATCGGCGGCGTCATCAACCTCGGCGAGGTGAGCCTGAGCGGCGATCTGACCGTTGACAACGCCGCAACGCTGACGCTCGGCGGCGGGGTCGTCCTCGGCGGCGCGTTCGCGCAGACAAACTCGACATCGAGCGGGGCCAGCCAGGTGGCGCTCAACCACGACATCGATGCGGGCGGGGGGATCTCGTTCGCCAGCGATGTCACAGCCGGCGGGACCGGCGGGCGCACGCTCGCGTTCGGGACCGGCGGGCTGGACATCGGTTTCGGCCTTGATGTCAACGGCCGCAACCTCGACCTGGTCGGCAACGGCACGCTCTCGGTCGGCATCGAGATCATTGACGGCGCCGGCTCCGGCAGTGCGGTCGTGTCCATCCGACCCAATGGTGTGTCCGACAGCATCAACATCGGATCGCTGGCCGGCGGGTCCGCGCTGACGATGGACTCGGCGACGGTCAACAGGATCGACTCGTCGATCGCCCGCTTGGACATCGGCACCGCCGGCACCGGGCAGCACAGCATCTTTGTCGGCGGCTTCTCGCCCGGGCACGCGTTCAGGACAGACACGAGGTTTATCGCTCCGACCGGGTTCGGCGTGGGCGTGTTCGGCGGCGAGGTCCGCGCCGACGCGGACCTGACGGTCCTCTCGCAACGCGCCGAGCTCCGCGGTGTCGAGATGGTGACCCAGGGCGGTGATGTGGTTATCGACGGCGACCTTGTCGTCGACACCAGCGTGACCACCGACAGTTTTATCCGCACCAACGGGGGCGCGATCACCGTCAACGGCGACCTCGGAGGCGAGTTCGAGCTCTCCGATCGTGCGCTGGAGCTCAACGCGGGCTCGGGCGCCATCACGCTCAACGATGTCTTCGGCGACCTGGTCCTCGGCACGCCCGCCCTCGATTCGCTGCGCGATCTCGAGCTGATCGGCGGCGCGATCAATGTCGGCAGTGTCACCCTCCTCGGCGATCTGACGGTCGACAACGCCGGCGTATTCACCCTCGGGGGCGATGTCGATCTCGGCGGCGCGTTCAGCCAGACCAACTCGACCGCGGGCCTGCTCAGCGCCAACACCCTCGGCGGGAGCATCGACGCCGACGGAGGCGTCTCCTTCAGCAGCGCTACGGCTCTCTCGGGCGGGAACCGCACGCTCCGCAGTTCCGCCGGCGCGATCGTCTTCGGCGGCCTCTTCTTCGACACCCTCGCCTTCGACGCGGCGTTGATCGCCAACACGATCGACTTCTCAGGCCTGACGCTGAATGTCACCGGCACCGGCGACCTGATCCTCCGTCCCGTGGACCTGACCGACGCGATCGACATCGGCGATGTCGCCGGCGCAGGCGGCACGCCGGGCGGCGGGCTCACGATCGACAACGCCAGCCTCGCCAAGATCTCGGCGGGTTTCAACAGCGTTCAGTTCGGCTACGACTCGACGCAGTTCGACACGCCCGCCAACGGGCAGCACACGATCCAACTCGGCGATGTCGGGCCCGCCTCGGCGTTCGTCAACGAGACGGTCTTCCTCGCCCGCGACGCCGGGCAGATCGACATCATCGGCGAGGTGCTCGGCGACGCCGACGGCTCGCTGACATTCCGCGCCCCGACGATCCGCTTCGGCGACGGCGCCGTGATCGACACCGTCGACGGCGATGTCCTCTTCTTCGGCAACGCCGAGCTGCTCGGCGACGCATCGGTCTTCTCCTCCACCGGCGCCGTCAGCTTCGCCGGAGCGGTCGACGGCGGCTTCTCGCTGCTGGTCGACACGCTCGGCAATGTGCTGTTCGACGATCTGATCGGCGCCGTGACGGCGCTGGCCGAGTTCGATGTCGTCGGACGCAATGTCCTGCTCAGCGGCATCGGCACGCTCGCCGACGCGGGCGTCACCGGCCTGACCAGCGTCCTGGCGATCGACATCCTCACCTTCGACGGCGGGGTCTACAACGCCGGCGAGCAGTTCTACGGCGCCGGCGACGAGGCACGCATGGTCAACGCCGACACCAGGTTCTTCTCTGGCGGCGAATCGATCTTCTTCACCGAGGTCAACAACAACACCGCCGATGGCGACGGCATCATCGTCCTTGTCGACGGGGCCGACCTCACGATCCGCACCGGCGGCGGCGACCTGTTCATCGAGCGCGGCATCACCAGTGTCTCGGGCGCATCGGGCGACGCGATGATCGATTTCGACGCCGAGACAGGCGCGATCGACATCCTCGGCGCCGTCGGGGATCCCTTCGCCGTCGGCTCGGTGCTGATGAACGCCGGCGAGCTCCTGCTCAGCGGTGTGATCTCCACGGGCACGCAGGACTACACCGCGGACTCGATCGAGCTCTCCGGCCTCTTCGAGACCGGCACGGGCGGGATCGACTTCGACGGCGATGTGTTGCTCGTCGGCGATACGACCGTCCGCACCCCGGGCACGGGCCCCGCGGACTCGATCCGTGTGACCGGCTCGATCGACGGCGGGTTCGCCCTCGTGCTCGACGCCGGCGACGCCGACGCGGCGATCGACCCGCAGAACATCCAGCCGACGGCGGGCGATGTCGAGCTGCTCGGCGCCGTGGGCGCCGATGTGCCGCTGGCGTCGCTGGCGGTCAGCGCGTGGAACATCTTCCTCGACGGGATCGGCGCGTTCGATGTCGATTTCAACCCGCTCGAAGGCGTGCTGGGCGACACGACGGTCCGCGCCGGCAACAACATCGAGTTCGGCGGGCCGCTGTACGCCGCGGGGGCCAACCCCGGCGCCGTCACCCGCTACGAGTCGGCGCGCGCGTTCGTCGCGGCGGGCGAGGACGAGCAGGGCGCGATGCTGCTCTCGACCGACACGGAGTTCTACGCGTTCGGGACCGACCTGGTGTTCGTCGGTTCGCTCCAGGGCCAGACGGGCGACGAAACGCTCCTGGTCGACGCGGGCGCCGGGAGCGCGAGCTTCGGCATGGTCGGCGGCGATGTCGCCGATCCCAACGCCGTCACGCTTTCGGACATCGTGATCTCCGCCGACGACATCGAGCTCAACGGCGAGGTCGCGGGCGGCACCATCGTGCTGCAGCAGGGCACGGTCGGTCGCGACATGTTCATCGGTGTCGGCAGCCCCGGCGCGGGCGTGGTGCTCTCCGACGGCGAGATCTCCCTCCTCCGCGACGGGTTCGACTCGATCACGATCGGGCGCGAGGACCACACCGCGGGCCTCTTCATCGGCGACGCGACCTTCATCGACCCGGTCACCTTCCGGGCGACCGAGCAGGGGGCGAGCGTCACGGTGCAGGGCACGCTGACCGGCAACGACAACGCGACGATCACCGTCCTCGGCGCCATGGCGACGACCAACCTCCAGGGCGACATCGTCACCGCCGGCAACGATGTGCTTATCGACGACAATGTCATCGTCTCCGGCGACGCCTCGATCACAACCGACGGCGGGCAGATCCGCATCACCGGCACGATCGACGGGACCGGCAGCGCGTCGGACGCGCTGACCCTCAACGCCTTGGACGGGGATGATCCGGACCTGTCGGGCAGCGTGCTGCTCGAGGGCGTCGTCGGGGCCGACACCCCGCTCGGCTCGCTCATCGTCAGGGCGCTCAACGCCTCGCTGGCGGGCTTCGGCGACCTCGACAACGCGGGCGTTATGGGCCTGACGGATATCGCCGCGGTGAACAACATCGACTTCGACGGCGATGTCTTCCACACCGGCGAGGGCTCGGGCGGTGTGACCACTTATCGCGCCGGCGACAACACCCGCGTGACCATCTCGGGCACCCGCGTCCTCAGCAGCGGCGGCTCGATCAGTTTCGGCGAGTACATCAACGGCGGCGCATCGCCCGACGGCGGCATCCTCCTCGTCGACGGCGCGAGCCTCCGCGTCGAGTCCGGCGGCGGGAACATCGCCATCGCCCGGGGCGTGCAGTCCGACGAGGACCCCGCCAACCCGGCGAATCTGACCGTCGACGCCGGCGCCGGCTCGGCCTCACTCCTCGGCGGGATCGGCACCGATGTCCCGGTCGGACGCGTGCAGGTCACCGCCTCCCAGGCGACCCTCGGCGATGTCCTGAGCAACAACACCCAGACCTACACCGTCGGGCAGACCACCCTCAACGGCGATCTGCGGACCTTCACCGCCGGCAGCGGCGCGATCTCCTTTTCCGGCGCCGTCGTCGTCGGCGAGGATGTCTCGCTGCAGACCCCGGGGCAGAGCGGCGACAACATCTCGATCGGGGGCGACCTCACCGGCGATCCCGCCCGCACCGTTTCGTTCAACACCGGCAACCTCGCGGACTTCTCGATCGCCGGCTCGGTCGGCTCCGCCTCGGCGCCCTTCGGAGTGCTGCGGATCGAGAACGCCCGCGACGCGACTTTCGGCGGGTCGGTGATTGTCGACCAGTTCGTCCAGGCCGCGGGCCAGCGATTGACCACCTTCTCGGGCCCGGTCACCACGACTGGCGCAGGGGGCTTCAGCTTCTCGGGCACCAACCTCACCGCCTCGCAGCTCGTCAGCGCCGAGGGCGACGGCAATGTGCTCGCCAGCGGCGCCAACTTCACCTTCAACGGCGGGCTCAACGCCGGCTCGGGCGGGATCGAGCTGAACGCTCAGAATGTCACCCTCGACGGCCCGCTGACGACAACCGGAGGCGGCGATGTCAGCGTGACCAACTCCGCGACGCTCCGCTTCCGCGAGGGCGCCAACGCCGATCTTTCCGGCTCGTTCACCCAGAGCGGCGTCGGCGAGGTGCTGCTGGAGAACAGCTCGTTCACCGCGGCGCCCGGCGGCTCGCTCTCCTTCGCCGGCGTGGTCACCCTCGCCAACAACCTCCTCATGACCGCCGACGCGATGGTCTTCGCAAGCCGCGTCCTGTCCGACGACGACGGCGCAAGGTCGCTGACGCTCGAACTCAACGGCACGGCGCTCTTCGAGGACCTGCTCGGCCAGGCAGGCGCCAGGCTGGACAGCCTGACCGTCCGGCGCAGAACCCCGTCCGGTGTCGCAAATGTCGACTTCGGCGCGGGCGTCAACACGACCGGCGACCAGCTCTATCGCGGCGGCACCGTCCGCACCGTCACCGGCGCCGCCTCCGATGCCTCGATGGTCTCGGGCGGCTTCATCGAGATGCGCAACTTCGAGACCACGGTCGAGACCACGGTCGAGACCGCGGCCCGCTTCAGAGTCAACAACAACCTGACGATCGGCGATACGACCTCGATCGACGCCGGCACGAACTTCCGCGTCAACAACATCTTCGTCGCCAACGCCCCGGCCCTGCTCAGCGCCGGCCTCGATATGTTCCTCCCCGGATCCAATCGCTTCAGCGCCGATGTCTCCTTCGAGGTCGACCGCGACTTCGTCGCCGGCGGCGGGGGCGTCACCGGCCCGGCCCTCCGCGTCAACCCCAGCGCCACGGCGGACTTCCGCGTCGGGCGCAGGGCCGCCGTCGAGGGCAACACCGTCGTCGGCGGCACCATGGTGATGGTCTCCGGCTCGGACATGACCTTCCGGGGAATCATCAACGGCCTGCCCAACGCACGCGGCAATCTCCACCTGCTCGTCGACAGCATGTTCCCGCTGCTGCGCAACAACGGCTCGACCATGAACGCCGCCCAGATGGCCCAGGCCGCCTCGACGATCCCGCTCCTGAGCATCGACCGCTCGATCGGCGGCGTGAACCCGCTCGGGTCCGTGACGCTGAACGAGAAGCGCTTCGAGATCAGCGGTTCCTCGCTCGTCGAGGCGTTCGGCGGGCCGATCGGCGGCGCCGATGTGGTCTACGGGTCGCGCGTCACCGACACCTCCGACCCCTTCGCCTTCGCCCCGACCGCGACCATCCTCCTCGGCGGGCCGGTCTCCAGGGCCGAGCTCTCCCAGAACGGGCTCGGCGGTCAGCTGACCGTGCAGGACTTTGTGATCGCCGCGGAGGACTTCCGCGTCGGCTTCTTCGAGAATGTCAATGTCGCCGGCAATCTGATCTTCAACAACATCTCCGGCACGACCCGGGCCGCCTTCGGCGACATGGGCGTCTTGGGGCGTGCGATCATCGATGTCGACGAGATCTTCTTCCGCACACGCCCGGCCCGCCCGGTGCTGGAGGGCCAGGTCAGCGAGGGGGTCTCCGAGGCGCAGTCGCGCGGGGCGTTCCAGATCCAGATCAACAACCGACCCGACCTCGTCGTCGCCGGCATCGAATCTGACAACTTCGTCGACGGCCTCGTGCAGACGACCTATATCGACGGGCCGGTCGCGGCCTTCGGCGCGACGCCTCAGGTCCGGACCTTCCGCTTCGCCAACACCAACCAGGCCGGCGATGTGACCGGCACGAGCACGCTGAGCAACAACGGCTACGCGGTCGCGCTGCCAGAGGGCGCCGACAGCATCGACGGCTCGGGGAGCTTCACCAGCGACTTCGGCGCGAACATCTCGCTGCTGCTTCTTGAGAATCCGTTGGTGCGTGCGACCTTCTCGGTCGAGAGCGCAGACACCGGCGACAGGCTCGCCCTTGACCTGAACGCCCTGGGTATCTCGACGGTCAGCCCGGCGCTGGCGACGGCGACGGCGCTCGCCGCGGCCCAGGACCTCGCAGAGGTTCCCGAGGACACGACCGTGGGCCTGGTGCAGGTCGAGCAGCTCCGCCAGATCGGCATCTTCACGAGGCCCGCCGACCCGGACACGGTGATCGACGCGATCATCGGCTACGCCCTCTACAACGACGGCCCGTCCACGGGCGACGAGCCGAGGCTCGAAGTCACCCGCAACCGCCTGGACTTCGGCGTCGTCGAGCGGGTGCTCCGCCAGTACCGCGAGCTCTACCGCGAGGAGCGTGTCGACCCCGAGACGGGCGAGGTCACCTCCGTCGATCGTTCTTCGCAGATCCGTCAGACGCTCGACAGCTCCGTGGTCGACTACTACACAGAGACCGGCGCCGAGGAGTTCGACGCGGCAGAGTTCCTCGCATTCGTCCGCGAGACTCCGGGCCACGGCGAGAGCGCCGCCTACATCCGCGGGATCGCCGAGCTCCTGGAGACCATCCGCCTGCTCGGCCTCTCGCCCCTTGAGTACGCCAACGCCCGCAGTACGCTGCTGAACTATGTCCGCCCGCAAGGCCTGAGGGCCGAAGAGTTCGAGGCCGTCATCGGGCTCGCCAACTCCGAAGCGCCCAGGGGCTGAACACCGGCTTCGCGGCCGGCGTCTTGAACGATCAACACCCGGGGCGGACCGTCCCGGGTGTTTTTCTGACTGTTGCCCGCGGCCCGACACCCGCCCGCCGAAAGGGGCCCGCGCTGGTATGCTGCCGGGGCTCGCGGACCGCGGCCAGAGAGGAGCCATGAAAGTGGGTCTGGATCTTGAACAACTGCTCGCGCCGGTCTCGGAGGATCGTCCCTGCGGCGAGCACTTGGAGTACGACCCCGAGTTCATGGAGGTGATGCGTCTCTCCCAGGGCGGGGGCTCTGGAGGGACTGTCGCCGGGGCCGAGGAGGAGCCCGAGGAGCCGAACTGGAAGGACATCCGTTCCAGAACACTCGCGCTCTTGGAACGGACGCGGGACATCCGCCTCGGCGTGCTGCTGACGCTCTCTTCCCTCGAGACAGAAGGCGTCGCGGGCTTCCGGGACGGCCTCGGCTACATCCGGGGCCTGATCGAGCGCCACTGGTCCTCGTTCTGGCCCCAGCTCGACGCCGAAGACAACAACGACCCGACCGAGCGGGTGATGGCCCTCGACCCGTTCGCCAAAACGCCGGGAACCTTCGGCGATCCCTGGCGGGTGCTCGACCGGCTCCGCAACGCCCCCCTGACCAATTCCCGCCAGATCGGGCGGTTCAGCCTGCGGGACATCATGATCGCCAGGGGCGAGCTCGCTCCGCCTGCCGAGAGCGAGGGCGGGTCCCCGGAGCCGAACCAGATCGGTGCGGCCTTCGCCGACACCCCGGACGAAGACTTTCGCGGGGTGCTGGAGGCGGTCGATCAGTCGGTCGAACATTTCGACGCGATCGACCACCAGTTCACGGAGATGGTGGGGGCGGGGCAGGCGACAGACCTTGTCGCCGCGAAAAAAGTGCTCCGGGACCTCCAGAAAGTGGTCCACGAGCAGCGCGACCTCCGCGACGGGACCGCCCCGTCGGATGGGGGCGAGGCCGGGGCGGCCGAGGGCGCGTCGCCTTCGGGCGGCGGTGGGTCAACGCCCCTGCGGGGGGAGATCGCCACGCGCCAGGATGTGCTCATGGCGTTCGACAAGATCCTTCGTTACTATGAAAAGGCCGAGCCGGCCAGCCCGGTGCCGCTGCTGATCCAGCGGGCCCGCCGGATGGTCTCGATGTCGTTCATCGAGATCATCCGGGACATGACGCCCGATTCGATGCCGGAGGTTGAGAAGATCACCGGCTTCAGGGACGAGCAGGGCGAGTCCTGAGCGGGCGGTTCTCCGGGAGGGCGGGGCTCGGGTTGTTGTGGGCAGCCCCCGGCGTGATCGCCCCGGGCGCAGGCAAATCGCGAAGGGAGCCGGCCCGTCGTCCGTATGTCCGGGCCCAGGCGTTCGAACGGTCTCCGACGGGACCGTGAACTTAGGAGTCGGCAGATGGCCAAAGCGAGCAGTCAGAAATTTATCGCGCGGAACCGTGCGCCCCGCGTCCAGATCGAGTACGACCTGGAGCTTTACGGGGCCGAGAAGAAGATCAACCTTCCGTTCGTCATGGGCGTGATGGCCGATCTCTCGGGCAAGAACGCCGGCGAGCTCCCGGGCGTCGCCGACCGCAAGTTCCTCGAGATCGATGTGGACAATTTCGACGAGCGTCTGAAGTCGTCGAGGCCGAGGGTCGCCTTCCAGGTGCCCAACACCCTGACGGGCGAGGGCAACATCGCCGTCGATCTCACCTTCGAGAGCATGGACGACTTCACGCCCGCCGCGATCGCCCGCAAGGTCGAGCCGCTGCGCAAGCTGCTGGAGACCCGCACCCAGCTCTCGAACCTGATGTCGTACATGGACGGCAAGTCCGGCGCCGAGGAGCTCTTGCAGAAGGTGCTGCAGAACCCCGAATTGCTCCAGGCCCTGGGCAGCAAGGCGGCGCCCGCCGGCGGCGACGCGCCCGCTTCAGAGGGAGGTGAGTGATGGCGGACCAGCAGCAGAACCTGCAGTCTTTGTCCGAGGTGCAGTTCGAGGAGAATCCCTTCAGCGACCTCCTGACCAAGGAGTTCAAGCCCAAGAGCGACGAGCAGGCCGACGCGATCGCCGCCGGCGTGACCACCCTGGCCGCCCAGGCCCTGGCCGAGACGGCCCTCGTCTCCGACGATGTCATCAAGACGATCGAGGGGATGATCGCCGAGATCGACAAGCGGATGTCGCAGCAGCTCAACGAGATCCTGCACCACGACGACTTCCAGCAGCTCGAAGGCTCGTGGCGCGGGCTTCACTATCTCGTCAACAACACCGAGACCGACGAGACTCTCAAGATCCGCGTCTTGAACATCGGGAAGAAGGATCTCTCAAAGACCCTCAAGAGGTACAAGGGCACCGCCTGGGACCAATCGCCCATCTTCAAGAAGATGTACGAGGAAGAGTTCGGCACGCCCGGCGGCGAGCCCTACGGCTGCCTCATCGGCGACTACTACTTCGACCACTCTCCGCCCGATGTCGAGCTGCTGAGCGGGATGGCGCAGATCGCCGCGGCGGCCCACGCCCCGTTCATCAGCGGGACAGCGCCCAAGCTGCTCAACATGGACTCCTGGCAGGAACTGGCCAACCCCCGCGACCTGACGAAGATCTTCCAGACCGCCGAGTACGCCTCGTGGCGTTCGCTCCGCGAGAGCGAGGACAGCCGCTATGTCGGTCTCGCCATGCCCCGCGTGCTCTCACGCCTGCCCTACGGGCCCGACACCGAGCCGGTCGAGGAGTTCAACTTCGTCGAGGACACCGGCTCGGCCGACCACAACAAGTACACCTGGATGAACGCCGCCTACGCCATGGGCGTCAATGTCAACAGGGCCTTTAAGCTCTACGGATGGTGCACCCGCATCCGCGGCGTCGAGTCCGGAGGCATGGTCGAGGGCCTGCCCGTCCACACCTTCCCGACCGACGACGGCGGCGTGGACATGAAGT
Source organism: Phycisphaerales bacterium (assembly GCA_050486265.1). Taxonomy (GTDB): domain Bacteria; phylum Planctomycetota; class Phycisphaerae; order Phycisphaerales; family UBA1924; genus SLFH01. The sequence continues at coordinate 250,770 of JBJHCY010000001.1, forward strand.
GCCCGACCGAGATCGCGATCACAGACCGGCGAGAGGCCGAGCTGGCCAAGAACGGCATGATGCCCCTCAGCCACTGGAAGAACACCGACTACGCCGTCTTCGTCGGCGCCCAGAGCCTCCACAAACCCGCCGAGTACGACGACCCGGACGCGACGGCGAACGCCAACCTCGGCGCCCGCCTGCCCTACCTGTTCTCGACCTGCCGCTTCGCCCACTACCTCAAGTGCATCGTTCGGGACAAAATCGGGTCGTTCAAGGAGCGCGAGGACATGTCCAGCTGGCTCAACAGCTGGGTCACCCAGTATGTCACGACCGACCCGACCGCGTCGGAGGATGTCAAGGCCCGCTACCCGCTCGCGGCCGCGGAAGTCGTCGTCGATGATGTCGAGGGCAACCCCGGCTACTACAGCGCGAAATTTTTCCTCCGTCCTCATTACCAGCTCGAGGGGCTGACCGCCTCTCTTCGGTTGGTCTCCAAGCTCCCAAGCCAGAAGGGCGGGGGCTGACGGGAGGCACGGCCCGGCGGCGGGCCGGAAGCACGCACAGTCAGGATCCTGCGTCGGCCAGCGGGGCCGACCGAGGGGAACAACGGCGACACCCAGCTGATACCAGCGGCACTGTCCAGAGGAGCACACCATGGCGTTCGACGCGTTTCTGAAGATCGACGGCATCGAGGGCGAGAGCACAGACACCAAGCACCAGAAATGGATCGAGGTTCTGTCCTACAGCCACGGGGTGATGCAGCGCCCAAGCGGGTCTTCGAGCTCGGGCGGCGGCCGCTCGGCCGAGCGCTGCGACCACTCCGATTTCTCCATCGTCAAGACCCTTGACAAGGCCTCGCCCAAGCTGAACCTCGCGTGCTGCAACGGCTCGCACATCAAGACCATCGAGTTCCAGCTCTGCCGCGCCACCGGCGACAAGCAGCCCTACATGCATTACAAGCTCGAGGATGTGATCGTCTCGTCGGTCCGCCCCGGCGGGTCCTCACAGGGCGGGGAGGCCCTCCCCCTCGAAGAGGTCTCGTTCAACTACGGCAAGATCACCTGGACCTACACCGAGATCGACCACAAGACCGGCAAGTCGTCGGGCAAGGTCGAGGCGAACTGGAGCGTCGTCGAGAACAAGGGCGACTGAGCCCCTCGTCCGCTCCGGAATCGATCCAGTCTCCACGCGGGCGGGTCCGTCAGGGCCCGCCCGCTTCGCGTTCCATGGGCCGGCATCTGGTATAAATACCCGTGAGGCGCGCCCGACTCGGGCGAGGAGGAGCCAGCACCATGACCGCCCAGAGCCCCGCATCTCCCGAGTCGCTCGTCAAAGAGGGCAAACTCGACGAGGCGATCGACGCCGCCAAGGAACTCGTCCGCAAGGACCCCGCCAAGGCCGAGTACCGCGTCTCGCTCTTCCAGCTCTTCGCCATCGCCGGAGACTGGGCCCGCTCGCTCAACCAGCTCAATGTCGCCGCCGAGCTCGACCCGGGCGCCTCGATGATGGCCCAGGTCTGCGGGCCGGCCCTCCAGGCCGAGGGGTTCCGGCGCGAGGTGTTCAGCGGCAAGCGATCGCCGATGATCTTCGGGGAGCCGCCCGAGTGGATCGGGCTGGCGATCGAGGCGGTCCGACTGCTCGCCTCGGGCCACCCCGAGAAGGCGGCGGGGGCCAGGGCACAGTGGCTGGAGAAGGCCGAGGCGGTCCCCGGAGCGATCGACGACGAGCCGTTCGCGTGGCTCGCCGACGCCGACGACCGGATGGGCCCCGTGCTGGAGGCGTTGATCGACGGCAAGTACTTCTGGGTCCCAATGTCCCGGATCGCCTCGATCCAGATCGAGCCCCCGACGGACCTGCGTGACATGGTCTGGACGCCCGCGACGCTCCAGTGGACGACCGGCGCGTCGAGCGTCGCCCTGCTCTTTTCCCGCTACCCGGGCAGCGAGTTGGCGAGCGATCCTCTGATCCGACTGGGCCGCAAGACCGAGTGGAACGACCAGGGCTCAGGGTTCTTCACCGGCCTCGGCCAGCGCGAGTTCGCCACCGACGCCGGCGAGCACGCCCTGCTGCAGACGCGTTCGGTCCGGTTCGACCACCCCGGCGTGAAGGCGGAGGCGTCGTCCGGTGGCTGAGCTCACGCCCAGCGAACGCCTGCAGCCCTGCCTGCTGGACCGACTGACCGACGACGAGCCGCAGAGCGCCGTCGAGAGCCGCGACAAGCGGGTCTTCTCCGTTCGTCAGCTGCGCGAGGCGGTGCTCCGCGATGTGGCGTGGCTGATGAACGCGCCCAACAAGGAGCGGACCGGCGAGTACGACGAGTTCCCCCTGGCTCGCGCCAGCGTGCTCAACTTCGGCCTGCCCGATCTGACGGGCCTGACCGCCTCGGCGGTCAAGTCCGGCGAGCTGGAGAGGCTGGTGCGTGAGGCGATCGAGCGGTTCGAGCCGCGGATCCTGCCCGGCTCGCTCAGCGTGCGCTTCCTCGCGTCCGACGACCAGGGCGGGTACAACACGCTTGGGCTGGAGATCTCCGGCGACATGTGGGCCCAGCCCGTGCCCGAGCAGCTGTTCCTCAAGACCGAGGTCGACCTCGAGACCGGGCAGTGCTCGCTGACGGAAGCGCCGCATGGATAAGCGCCTGCTGCGCCTGTACGAGCGTGAGCTCCGCCACCTCCGCGAGAGCGCCGCGGAGTTCGCGTCGGAGTATCCAAAGATCGCGGGGCGCCTGGGCCTGAGCGATCTGGAGTGCTCCGACCCGTATGTCGAGCGGCTGCTCGAAGGCTTCGCGTACCTCGCGGCGCGCGTGCAGCTCAAGCTCGACGCCCACTTCCCGCGTATCACCCAGCACCTGCTCGAGAGCGTGTACCCGCACTACCTTGCGCCGACGCCCTCGATGTGCGTCGTCCGCTACGAGCCGGACCTCAACGAGGCGGCGCTGGCGGGAGGGGTGCTCGTGCCGCGGGGCACGCCGATGCGCAGCATCCTCGGACGGGGCGACCGCACGCCCTGCGAGTACCGCTCGGCGCACGATGTCCGTCTGCTGCCGATCAGGCTGGAGGAGGCGAGTTACCACACGCGCGATGTCGGCTCGCTCGACCTCCCGCCGGAGCTCTCTGGGCGAAACGCGCCAAAGGCGGCGCTCCGTCTGAAGTTCAGAGCGACCGCGAGCCTGACCTTCGCCGAGATCGACCTCGACCGGCTCGATCTGTATCTGCTGGGCACGGACCAGACGCCGACCCGCCTGTACGAGCAGATCTTCGCACACAGGACCGGCGTTCTGGTGCGCCCGCCCGAGCGGCCCCCGGAATTCACCGAGCTGCTGCCCGCCTCGTCGATCCGCCAGCTCGGGTTTGACGACGCCGAGTCGCTTCTGCCCGTCACCGCCAGGTCGTTCCAGGGCTACCGGCTGTTGCAGGAGTACTTCGCCTTCCCCCAGCGGTTCAGCTTCGTGCGGCTGTCGGGGCTCGGCGAGGCCGTCAACAGGTGCCGGGGCTCGGAGCTGGAGGTGATCGTCCTGCTCGACGCCGACGACCCCGAACTCGACGGGGCGGTCGAGCCGGACAACTTCGCGTTGTTCTGCACGCCCGCGATCAACCTCTTCCCACGACGCACCGACCGCATCCACATCGACGAGTACCGCCACGAGTTCCATGTCGTCCCCGACCGCACACGCCCGGCGGACTTCGAGGTCCACCAGGTGCTCTCGGTCGAGGGCTACGGCAGCGGGGGGGCGCAGGCGATCGAGTTCAAGCCGTTCTACGCCGCGAGCGAGTTCGACGAGGGGGGCGGGGCCTTCTTCTCGACCAACCGGCGTCCGCGCACACTCACCGGCCAGGAACGCAGAACCGGGCGGAAGACCAGCTACACCGGCAGCGAGGTCTTTGTTTCGCTGGTCGACGCGACCAACGCGCCCTTCCGCAGCGACCTCCGCCAGCTCGGCGTCGAGACACTGTGCACCAACCGCCACCTCCCGCTGCGGATGCCGCTGGGCGCAGGCAGGACCGATTTCACCGCAGAGACCGGGCCCGCGGTGCGCTCGATCCGCGTGCTGACCGGCCCGACCTCGCCCCGCCCGAGCTTCGCGGAGGGGGAGACGGCGTGGAGGCTGATCAGCCACCTCTCCCTGAACTACCTCTCGCTCGTCGACGAGGACCACGCACGAGGCGCGACCGCCCTGCGCGACCTCCTGAAGCTCTACGGCGACGCGACCAGCCCCGTCATGCGCAAGCAGGTCGAGGGCGTGCGTTCGGTCTCGGCGACGCCGATCACACGGCGAGTCAAAACACCCGGCCCGATCTCTTTCGCCAGGGGCCTGGAGGTGTCGCTGACGCTGGAGGACGCGTCGTTCGAGGGCACGGGGATCTTCGTGCTCGGGGCGGTGATGGAGCGGTTCTTTGCGAAGTATGTCTCGATCAATTCCTTTACCGAGACCGTCGTCCGTTCGGCGGAACGGGGGCAGGTGATCCGATGGCCGGCGCGGACAGGACAGCGGGCGATTCTCTGACTCCCCGTCAGATCGCCGAGCTCCGCGCCAAGGTGGAGCGTGGCGAGCTCGACCCCTCGGCCCTCGGCGCCCCGGCGCAGGAGACCGAGGAGCTCTCGCCCGAGGAGGTGTTCGAGCGGTCGATCGCCTCGTGGAGGGCCGAGCCCGGGGCGGCCGACCCCCGCCTGGTCGAACTCGTGCGCGAGCTGGCCGCCAAGCCCTACAGCAGGGGCTTTTACGACACCCTCCGCCTGATCCAGTGCATCTGCAGCGACAAGCCACGACTGGGCGACTCGGTGGGCGTCCGACAGGACCCGGTCCGCCTGGGGCAGCGGGCGTCGCTCCGCTTTGAGCCCTCGTCGCTGGCGGGGTTTCTGCCCGCCAGGGGGTCCCGTCCGCCCCGCCTGCTCGCCTCGGGGTTCGGGCTCATGGGGCCCAACGGGCCGATGCCCCTGCACTTCACGCAGTATGTGCTCGACCGCCAGCTCCACGCCAAGGACCACACCCTCGCCCGGTTCCTGGACATCTTCCACCACCGGGCGGCGAGCCTCTTCTTCAAGGCGTGGGCGCTCAACGAGCCGACCGTCGAGCACGACCGGCCGAACGCGGATCGTTTCGCCTTCTACATCGCCAGCCTGATCGGCCTGGCCGGCGAGCACATGCGGGGCCGCGACGCCCTGCCCGACAACGCCAAGCTCCACTACGCCGGGCGCCAGATCAACCACACCCGCGACGCCGAGGGGCTCGAAGCGATCGTGAAGGACTATTTCAGGGTGCCCTGCCGCCTGGAGCAGTTTGTCGGCCAGTGGCTGGAGCTCCCCGACGATGCAAGGAGCCGGCTGGGCGAGTCGCCCGAGACCGGGACGCTCGGGGTCTCGACCATCGTCGGGTCGAGCGTCTGGGATGTGCAGCAGCGGTTCCGGTTGGTGCTCGGGCCGATGGATCTGAAGACCTATCTGCGGTTCCTCCCCGGTGGCGGGGGGTTCGAGCGTCTGTCGGCCTGGGTCCGCAGCTACGCCGGGTTCGAGTACACCTGGGACGCGCGCCTGATCCTCCAGAAAGAGGAGGTTCCGGGCACGGCCCTCGGCGGGGGGACCAGGCTCGGCTGGACGAGTTGGATTAAGAGCGGGCCGGTCCCCAAGGACGCCGACTCGCTGGTGCTCAGGCCGCCGGCCTGAGGCGGACCCCCGGAGAGGTTTTCAGCGGGGGCGAGCATCGGGTATCTTGCTGGTGTATCGCGGCACGCCCGACAACGCCAACGAAGGAGGGCTCCGCCGGCCTGTCGCCGGCGGAGGGGCGCACGATCACGAGCAGGGGAGAAACGCCAGATGGCGGAGATCAACCTTCAGAAACTCTTCGGGACCCTGAACAGCCTCTGCTACAAGTCGATGGAGGCGGCGACCATCCTCGCCAAGACCCAGGGCAACCCGGAGGTCACCCTCGCGCACTTCTTCAAACAGGTGCTCCAGCTCCAGGACTCGGACCTGCACCGGCTGATCCGGCACTTCGGTCTCAACTCTTCGCGCCTGATCCAGGATCTCGACAACGCGATCGAGGCCCAGCCGAGGGGCGCGCGCAGCGTCTCGGGGTTCAGCGTCGATCTGCAGGACGCCGTGAAGGAGGCGTGGCTGAGCGCCTCATTGATCTTCGGCGAGCCGAAGACCCGCAGCGCCCACATCGTCTTCTGCATGCTCAACCGCAGAGCCAGCCGCAACTCGATCCTGGGGATCAGCAAAGAGTTCGAGAAGATCGACCACGAGGTACTGGTCAGGGAGCAGGAAGAGGTGCTGGGCCAGTCCGTCGAGGCGACGCTGGGCGCGCGTGAGGCGGGCACGCCCACCGGCGGCGGCGCCAAGCCGGGCGAGGCCTCGGGCGCGATCGCCCCGGCACAGATGGGCAAGGAAGAGGCGATCAAGCAGTTCTGCAAAGACCTGACCGAGCAGGCCAAGACCGGCAAGATCGACCCCATCGTCGGGCGCGACGAAGAGACCCGCCAGGTCATCGACATCCTCATGCGCCGCAGGCAGAACAACCCGATCCTCACCGGCGAGGCGGGCGTGGGCAAGACGGCGGTCGTCGAGGGTTTTGCCCACAAGATCGTCTCGGGCGATGTCCCGCCCCCGATGCGCGAGGTCCGCCTGCTGGAGCTCGATGTCGCGGCTCTCCAGGCCGGGGCGAGCATGAAGGGCGAGTTCGAAAACCGCCTGAAGCAAGTGATCGAGGAGGTCCAGGCCTCGCCCAAGCCGATCATCATGTTCATCGACGAGGCGCACACGCTCATGGGCGCCGGGGGCCAGGCGGGCACCGGCGACGCGGCGCAGCTCCTCAAGCCCGCCCTCGCCCGCGGCACTCTCCGCACCATCGCCGCGACGACCTGGGCGGAGTACAAGAAGCACATCGAGAAGGACCCCGCCCTCACCCGGCGCTTCCAGGTCGTCAAGGTCGACGAACCGACCGAGGACAAGGCGATCCTGATGATGCGCAAGGTCGCCGGCATGCTCGAAAAGCACCACACGGTGCAGATCCTCGACGAAGCGATCGAGGCCTCCGTCCGCCTGAGCCACCGCTACATCCCCGCGCGCCAGCTCCCCGACAAGTCCGTCAGCCTGCTCGACACGGCCTGCGCCCGCGTGGCGATCGGCCAGCACGCGATCCCGCCCGAGATCGACGACACGCGCAAACGCATCGACGCTCTGGAGACCGAGCGAGCGATCCTGGAATCGGAGAAGGGCATCGGCCTCGAGCACGACCCGAGGCTCGAAGCGATCGAGGCCCAACTCGGCGACGAACGCCGGCTGCTCGAAAGCCTTGAATCGAGCTGGAAGCAGGAAAAGGAACTCGTCGAGAAGATCCTCGCCATCCGTGCGAAGCTCCGGGGACCGGCCAAGGTCGGGCGCGTCGAGGGCACGGGCACCAAGACCGAAGCCGCGGCAGAGCAGGCCGCCCAGGCCTCAGAGGCCGCCCAAGACGCCGACCCCGAGCCCCTGAGCGACGAAGTGCGCGAGCAACTGCTTTCCGAGCTCAAGGGTCTGCAGGACGAGCTCGCCGAGCACCAGGGCGATTCGCCCCTGATCCTGCCGAGCGTCGACGCCAGCGCCGTCGCGGCGGTCGTCGCCGACTGGACGGGCATCCCCGTCGGTCGCATGGTCAAGAACGAGATCCAGGCGGTGCTCAGTCTCGCCGAGACGCTCAACAAGCGCGTCATCGGCCAGAAGCACGCGCTCGAGTCCATCGCCCGCACCATCCAGACCAACCGCGCCGGGCTGGACAACCCCAGCAAGCCCATCGGCGTCTTTATGCTCGCCGGCACCTCCGGCGTGGGCAAGACCGAGACCGCCCTCGCACTCGCCGAGGCGCTCTACGGCGGCGAACAGAATGTCATCACCATCAACATGAGCGAGTTCCAGGAGGCCCACACCGTCTCCACGCTCAAGGGCGCCCCTCCCGGCTATGTGGGCTACGGCGAGGGCGGCATCCTCACCGAGGCCGTCCGGCGCAAGCCCTACTCCGTCGTCCTGCTCGACGAGGTCGAGAAGGCCCACTCCGATGTCCACGAGATCTTCTTCCAGGTCTTCGACAAGGGGCGGATGGAGGACGGCGAGGGCCGCATGATCGACTTCAAGAACACGATCATCCTGCTCACCAGCAATGTCGGTTCTGACCTGATCATGAGCATGTGCAAGGACCCCGACCTGATGCCCTCGGTCGAGGGGCTGCAGAAGGCGCTGCGCGAGCCGCTCTTGAAGGTCTTCCCCGCCGCCCTGCTCGGGCGCCTGGTGACGATTCCGTACTTCCCGCTCTCCGACGAGATGCTGCGAGCGATCACCGAACTGCAGCTCGGCCGCATCCGCAAGCGGGTGGAGAAGAACCACGGGGCGGAGCTGGAGATCGGCCCGGAGGTGATCGACCTGATCGTCAGCCGCTGCACCGAGCTGGAGTCGGGCGGGCGGATGATCGACGCGATCCTGACGCAGACGATGCTCCCGACGATGTCGACGGAGTTCCTCCGCAAAATGATGGCCGGCGAGACGGTCTCGAAGGTCACCATCGGGGTCAAGGACTCCGACTTCGACTACACCTTCGCCTGAAGGAACGACGCGCCGATCCGGCGGCCCGAGGTCTAGCTAGGGGGATCGCCGGGCGCCGGAGGCCCGCCCCGACCCGACCGGAGACCCGATGGACGCACGGATCAGAGACCGACTGGAGAGCTACGCCTGCACCGGCGGCGTCTGCCTGCTCCTCCGCGAGCCCGAGGCGAAGGAGAGTGTCTCGGGCACGCCCGCGGGCTACGCCGACCCCGACACCCCCGCGCCCGACAGCGAGCCTGCGATGGCGGGCGTCATCGTCGCCCCGATGCTCCGCCCGGGCGCTTTCCCCCAGCGCCGTCGCCAGCACGCGACGGAGTCGTGGAGGCGCTACCTCAACCATCAGGGCGTCCGCTCGGTCGAGGAACTCAACCGGCTCGCGTCTGTCGGGGGCGGGATCGACCGGGTCGAGCTCGACGAGGGCTCGGTCTATTTCGGCGCATTGATGCGAGGGCCCCGCCCGGTCGTTGACGGGTTGCGGCTCGCGGGTGTTCGTGCGATCGGCCCGGGCAGCGAGGCCCTCTCGGCCGAACGCCTCGCCGAAAGACTGAACATCCCGCTGATCCACACGCCCGAGCCGGGGCCGCTCCGGGCGATCGTCCCGGTCGCGGCCTCGGGCATGCGGGCGGTCGGCGTGCTGCTCCGGAGCGGCCTGGACCTCGCACGGCTCGGCGAGGCGATCGCGCAGGCCGGGGGCCCGTTGAAGGTCTCCGGCCCCGTCGGGCCGGGGGCGGAGTTCGGCGTCGATGAGTTCAAGCAACTCGCAGAGCGGGCCGGCGGCTGAACGCCTCGCCTCGGAGCGATCTCGGATGTCACAGATCGACGAAAACCGGTTCGGCGCCATCAAGATCGGCGAAGACCTGCATCTGCTGAGCTTCCGCGGGAGCGAAACGCTCGGGCGCCTCTTCCGGTGGGAGGCCGATCTCATCAAGGTCAATCCCGGCGTCGACTTCAACAAGCTCATCGGCGAGTCCGCCTCGGTCCGCCTCTCGCTCCGCGAGCAGCCCAAGCGGTACTTCTCGGGCATCGTCGCGTCGGTCGAGGAGGCGGGCAGCCACCAGTCCCTGCCCAAGTACCGGGCCACGATCGTGCCCTGGCTCTGGTTCGCGTCGCGCTCGTCGGACTGCCGCATCTTTCAGGATGTCACTTCGGTCGATGCGTTCAAGTTGGTGCTCGGCGACTACGACATGGGCATCGGGGGCGTGGAGGACAAGCTGACGCGCGGCTCGTACCCCACCAGCGAGTACATCGCCCAGTACAACGAGTCGGCGCTCGACTTCGTCTCACGCCTCATGGAGAAACAGGGCGTCTACTTCTCGTTCCGACACGACGACGGGGGCAAGCACGCCCTGCACCTCTTCGACGGCCCCGAGTCGCACGGCTCTGAAGACATCGGCGACATCGAGTTCCGCGCCCCCGGGCACGGCGACGCCGCGAGCCTCGGCCACATCCGCGAGTGGCGGGCCTCGGGCCACGCGCTGACCGGCGAGGTCGCGCTGCGCGACTGGAACTTCACCCAGCCCCAGAGCCCGCTGCACGCCAAGCATGTCGCCAGCGCGCAGCACGCCCTGGGGGACTTCGAACGCTTCGCCTTCCCGGGCAAGTTCAAGAACGAGGAGGAAGGCGCAGAGGACGCGCGCATCGTCCTCGAAGCGATCAGGGCCGGGCAGACACTCATCTGCGGCGTCGCCGACAATGTCAGGCTCGAACCCGGGCGCACCTTCACCTTCAAGCCCGACGGCAAGCTCGTCGCCGAGTCGCACGCGGGCAAGTACCTCGTTACCTCGTGCTCGTACGAGTTCAATGTGCCGGGCCTGCACAGCCGCGCCTCGGGCCCTATCGCCCAGGCCGAAGGCCCGCTGTGGAGCGTGAAGTTCACCGCTATACCGGCGGAGACGCCCTACCGCACGCCGCAGACCACGCCCAAGCCCCGCGTGCCCGGCCCGCAGACGGCGATCGTGACGGGCCCCTCGGGCGAGGAGATCTATCTCGACGAGCACGGTCGCGTGAAGGTGCAGTTCCACTGGGACCGCGACGGCAAGTCCGACGAGAACTCGTCGTGCTGGCTCCGCGTCGCTCAGCACTGGGCGGGCAAGGGCTGGGGCGCCCAGTTCTGGCCCAGGATCGGGCAGGAGGTGATCGTCGACTTCATCGACGGCGATCCGGACCGCCCGATCATCACAGGCCGCGTCTACAACGCCGAGAACAAGCCGCCCTACGACCCGCGCCAGTTCGCGACGATCTCGGCGATCAAGACCAGCAGCTCCAAGGGCGGCGAGGGCTTCAACGAGCTCCGTTTCGAGGACAAGGCCGATTCGGAGATGATCTGGATCCACGCGCAGAAGCGCATGGACTTCAGGGTCAGGGGTCAGTTCCGCGAGACCAACTACGCCAGCCGCGAGGTCCGCATCGGCTGGGAGAAGGACGGCGACCGCGGGGGCGACCACAACATCCTCGTCCGCAACAACACCAACCGCATCATCGAGAACGACTACTACGACACGCTCAAGGGCGAGCGCCACCAGACGATCGAGAAGGACGCCTTCTTCGACCTGCAGGAAAACCGCACGACCAAAGTCGCCGAGACCGACAGCCTCAACGCCAAGGTCCTGATCGTCGCGACCGAGGAGAAGATCAGCCTCAAGACCGACAAGTTCCTCGCCGAGGGCTCGGGGGGCGTGGACATCAAGTCCGGCGCAGACCTCAAGCTCGGCGCGAGCCAGAACCTCCACGCCAAGAGCGGCCAGAACCTCAACCTCGAAGGCGGGATGAACGCCACCGTCAAGGGCGGGATGAACACCGTCATCGAGGGCGGGATGGGCGTCACCATCAAGTGCGGCGGCTCGTTCATCGCCATCGGCCCCGCGGGCGTCGACATCGTCGGCCCGATGGTCAAGCTCAACTCCGGCGGCGCCGCCGGCTCGGGCCAGACCGCCTCCGACCCCGCGGGCGCAGACGAGGCCGAGGACTTCGAGATCACCGAGCCGCTGACGGCGCTCATCGCCGACGACGGCAAGCCCGGCAAAGTCTCCAAGGCCGGGCCGGGCGGCGGGCGTTCCAACAAGAAGCGGTCGATCAAGGCGAAGAACCCGCCCAAGTCGCCCCCGATCCCGCCCTCGCAATCGGCCAAGCCCGTCGTCCCGGGCAAGCAACCGCCGGCGACCCCCCCCAAGCCCGGTTCGGACAAGCCCTGCGGGATCGCCGAGCTCGAAGTGCAGTGCGCCCACAAGCGCAAACCCGGCCCCGGCGATGTGCTCCAGGTCGTGCCCGAGGCCAAGGAGACCTCGAAGGACGAGGCGAAGTACGGGCGCTTCAAGATGACGCGCGAATGGAAGAAGGGCGGCGTCGAGCGAGTGACGGGCAAGGTCGTCGCCAACGACGATAAGGCCGGCGGGCGCAAGCAGCTCTGCTCGACTGCGACAGAGGGATCCCCGCACGACAAGGACTGGAAGTCGCAGGCCCAGCTCACCGAAGAGCTCGCGCCGCCCGACCCTGGCGACAAGCGATGGACCAAGGACATCCCGCCGGTCGTCTACTACATGCACGGGCGGGGCTGCGACGACACGGCGCGACGCGTCAAGATCGAGGCCTTCCCCAGCGACCAGCACTCGGTCAATGTCGATGTCGCGTTCGCAAAGGAATGGGCCGACGCGATCAACAAGGGCTGGGAGGAGTGGTCGACGGCGCTGACTTCCTCCGGCTCGCCGATCTCGATCGTGCCGAAGATCACGCCGCCCTCGGGGCACCTCAAGGCCTCGTGGGGCTGGAAAGAGAACAAGGACGACTGGCGGGCCTACTACGAGTTCGCGGTCGACGCCGGGCTGAGCCCGATCCTCGGCGTCGATATCGAGCTCCAGCTCAGCCTCGTGACGCTCGCGGGCAGCGCCGCGGGCCTGCCCCCCCCGGTCGCCAGCTTCGCCGCAAAGCACCTGGCCGACATCATCCTCGCGATCGGCGCAGGCGTCGAAGGCTCGCTCACCGGCGGCCCTCGCGTGCACACCTTCTCTACCGGCGAGCGGAAGATCAGCGGCAAGGTCGAGCTGAAGATCGAGGGCAAGCTCTTCGCCAAGCTCACCGCCCGGGCCGGAAGCGACTATGTAGTCTCCGCGTCGATGACCGCAGGGGGCCAGTGCAAGCTCGCCCTCAAGGGAGAGGCGGAGGTCAACAGCGACGGCCTGTTCGTCCAGCCCGGTGTTTCGCTGATGCCGCTGGAGGTCAAGGTCGTTGTTGTCGTCAAGGCGTTCAAGATCTTCTCGCGCGAGAAAAAGCTCGGTGAGTGGAAACCTTGGGACGAGAAAGACCTCTGGAAGGGCGAGCGCCGTAAGCTCCTGCCCAGGGGCTGAACGCGGAGCACAACCACGGAAAGGGCGTGTAAATGGCGGATCTCTATTACCTCAGTATGCGGAGCAACGCCGTGTGCTGCGTGCTCGGCGTCAACGATGTCCCGCTCGTGGTCGATTCAGACGGGGAAGGCTATGTCACCGATGTGCCGATCCTGCTCTGGCTCAAGCCGGGCGAGAACCGCCTGACTGCCTACCTGACCTGGCCCGACGGCGTGACCTACGAGCCGGGAAAGGCCGAGCTCGAAGCGTCGGCCTACCTGCACGATCCCTCGCAGGAGGCGCCAACGCCGCTGGACACGCTCGCGTCGTTCTCGTGGCCGCTGCCGGGCGTGCCCGAGGCGTACCCGTTCCCGTTCGAGCGTCCGTTCGTTGTCTCGCGCCCGATCGCCACAGAGCTCTGGGACCGGGCGGAAGAAATCGAGGAGCTCACCGACGAAGACAAGCGCGAGATCGTCGCCTTGGTCGAGAAACTGCGAGCCGCGATCGACGCCAAAGACGCCGGGGGCGCCTACGCCCTTCAGGAGTTCAAGTACACCGAGGACGCGGTCGCCGAGGGCAAGCCGCCCGAGCGGACCAGGGAAGCGGTCATCGAGCAGTACCAGTGGCTCTTCGAGCAGGAGCATGTCCGCAGCGATCCCTTGAAGCTCCCCCAGGCGCAGTTCAGGATCGTCGCGGGGGGTCAGGTCGTCGCGGTCTCGCGCCCGAACAATGTCTCGGCGATCAGCATCGAACAGCGCATCCCCGCGCCGCCCGACGAAGAGGGCGAGGAAGCGTTCGAGGAGGGCCTGGCCTTCGGCATCGATGTCTATGTTTCAAGGATCGACGGCGTGTGGACGATCGTTCGATAGAGAGTGAAAGGACAGTCGAGCAACCATGCCGGGGAAAGCCATGCTCTGGGTCATCTTGTCGGGCCTGATCGCGTTCGTCGCGTTCGTCGCGCTGATCGTCGTCGCCTCGAAGTTCCGCGCCAGCGCCGACTGGCGCGAGACGCAGGGCCGCGTCATCTCGTCGGAGGTCCGCTCGATCGCGCGCACGCCCGGCACCGGCGCCGAGAGCACAGACCGCCGCCCCGTCGAGTTCGAGGCGGCCATCGTCTACGAGTACCACTTCGAGGGCCAACGCCACGAGGGATCGCGCATCTATCCCGCGATGTCGTCGATCTTCTCTGACAGCCAACTCGCGCAGGAACTCGTCGACCGCTTCCCCGCCGGCGAAGAAGTCTCGGTCTATGTCGACCCGGACCGCCCATCGCAGGCGGCCCTCATCAAAGGCGACACTGTGCCGATCATGGGTTTCGTCGTGGTGGGGGTGGTGATCCTGCTCGTGCTGGGGATCTTCGCCGTTGTCGGCCTCGTCGTCTCCGGCGTCATCGATCCCTCAAAGTTCTTCGGCGGCGGTCCCCCGCCCGCGGACAACTGATTCGCCAGGCGTCAAGAGAGGAGCCCGCCCATGCCCCCCGCCGCACGCATCACCGACATGCACACCTGCCCGATGCAGACGCCGGGCACGCCGCCCATCCCGCATGTCGGCGGGCCGATCGTCAAGGGCGCGCCCAATGTCCTCATCGGCTTCATGCCCGCCGCCCGCGTCGGCGACACCTGCACCTGCGTCGGCCCGCCCGACGCGATCGTCAAGGGCTCGGCGACGGTCATGATCGGGTACATGCCCGCGGCGAGGATGGGCGACACCACAGCCCACGGCGGCTCCATCGTCGCCGGCGCCCCCAATGTCATCATCGGCGGCTGACGCAACCGTCGGCGGGCCGGGGGAAAGTCGGGGGGCAAGAACACGGCGTTTGTCCGGGCCGGATCTCCGCCTAGCATCCCCCCGTTTCCCGTCGGGCCCGAGCCCCGCGGGGGGTGCCGCGGCAGCACCCGAATCCGAAGAACATCACGGGGGTATCAACCCGGCTCCGGCCGGGGGGAGGTTCGGATGTCTCTGGTGGACGCCCTGCGCCGCGGCGCGATCGCGGCCGCGTGCCTGCTCTTCTCGCTCGCCCCCGCCCACGCCCAGCCCTCCGCCCTCGTCCGCGTCGACGAGGTCCGCCTCGAACGCGTCGACCGCTGGAGGCAGGTCACCGGCGATGTCCGCTCGCTCCGGCGATCGCTCATCGCCGCCCAGGAAGAGGGGCATGTGCTGGAGGTCAACGCCGAGGAGGGCGACGAGATCCCCGCCGGACGCGTGATCGCCCGTCTCGACCCGGTCTTCGCCGAACTGGAACGCGATCGGGCCGCGGCCGACGCCAAAGCCCGCGAGGGTCTGGTCGCCGAGCGCCGGGCGGACCTCGAACGGGCCCGACGCGACCTCGTCCGCTTCGAGGAGGGCCGGCGCAGCGGCGCCACCTCCGATGTCGAGTTCGACCAGGCCAGCACCCGCGTGCGCATCTACGAGGCCCAGCTCGCCCAGGCCGAGGCCGACGCCGAGGCCGCCCGCAAGCGGGCCCAGGACGCAGCACAGCGTCTGGAGCGGTTCACGATCCGCGCCCCCTTCGACGGCGTGATCGCCCGCAAGGAGACCGAAGTCGGGCGCTGGCTCGGCCGGGGCGAATCTGTAGTCGAGCTCGTCAGCCTCGAACTGATCGAGGCCCGGATCGATGTCCCAGAGGCCCTGGTCGACCGCATCCGCGATCCCGAGGTCCGCGTCCGCGTCCGCATCCCGGCGCTCGACAAGCCCGACCCCGACGACCCGCAGAAGGTCGAGCTGCACGAGCTCGAGCTCCCGATCACGGCGGTCGTGCCGGATGTCGACCCGCTCAGCCGCCTCTTCCCCGTCCGCGTCGTCTTCGAGAACACCGGCCGGCGCGCAAAGCCGGGCATGAGCGTGATCGGCCTGATCCCCACCGGCTCGCGGGGCGAAGAGCTGACGGTCCACAAAGACGCCATCCTGCGCGACGACGCCGGCGAGTTCATCTACATCAACGCCGGCGGGCAGGCCATGCCCGTCCGCATCCGCAGCCGCTACGGCGTCGGCGACCGCGTCGTCATCGGGCCCCACCCCGAGCTCGGCCCGGGCGTGCAGGCGATCATCGAGGGCAACGAACGCCTCTTCCCCACACAGCCGGTCCGTGTCGCGGGCGAGGAACGCCCCGAGCGGCCCGGCCGCGCCGAACCCGGGGAGGGCGCCTGACCCATGGACATCGTCAAACTCGCGATCGCCAAGCCGGTGGGGGTCACCGTCGGGGTCATCCTGGTCGTCATGTTCGGCCTGATCGGGCTGGGCGAGATCCCCATCCAGCTCACGCCGACCGTCGACCGCCCCGTCGTCACGATCACCACGAGCTGGCCCGGGCGCAGCCCCCAGGAGATCATCGACGAGATCACGCGTGAGCAGGAAGAGCGGCTGAAAAATGTCAGCAACCTCCGCACCATGCGATCGATCACGCGCGAGGGTTCCGCGGAGGTCACCCTCGAATTCTACATCGGCACCAACATCAACCGCGCCCTGCAGGAGGTCTCCGACCGCCTGCGCCAGGTGCCCTCTTCGCCGCCCGACGCCAACGAGCCGACCATCAAAGCCGCAGAGGGCGACGCCGAGAACGCCATCGCATGGATCATCCTCGACCTCGACCCCGAGGCCGAAGAACGCTTCCCAGACTTCGACATCTCGATCCTCTTCGATCCCGTCGAAAAACGCGTCAAGCCCTTCCTTGAGCGCATCGACGGCGTCGCCGAGGTCAATGTCTACGGCGGGCGGGCCCGCGAGCTCCGCGTCCAGCTCGACCCCACGCGCATGGCCCAGCGGAGCCTGACCTACGACGACATCGCCACCGCGCTCCGCGCCGAGAACATCAACATCTCCGCCGGCGCCATCGCCGAGGGCAAGCGCGATGTCCGCGTCCGCGTCGTCGGTCAGTTCGAGTCGCCAGACGAGGTGCTCGAAACCGTCGTCGCCTACCGAGACGGGCGCCAGGTCTTCGTCAAAGACATCGGCGAGGTCGAACTCGGCTACGAGAAACGCCGCGGCTTCGTCCGAGCGCTCGGCACGCCCGCGCTGGCGATCAATGTCATCCGCCAGTCCGGCGCGAATGTCGTCGATGTCATGGCCGACCTCCGCGAACGCCTCGACGAGGTCCGCGAAGACTTCCTCCCCGGCATCCACGCAGAGGTCGGCCCGCACCTCCGCCTCCGCCAGGTCTACGACGAAACCATCTACATCGACTCGGCGATCAACCTCGTCACGACCAACCTCATCATCGGCGGCACGCTGGCGGCAGTGGTGCTGCTCATCTTCCTCCGCTCGTTCGTCACCACCGGCGTGATCGTGATGTCGATCCCGATCTCGATCATCGCGACCTTCCTCGTGATGCTCGCCTTCGGACGCACGCTCAATGTCGTCTCGCTCGCCGGGCTCGCCTTCGCCGTCGGCATGGTCGTCGACAACGCGATCGTCGTCATGGAAAACATCTTCCGCAAGCGCCAGGAAGGCCTGGCGCCGATGGAGGCCGCCTACAAGGGCGGGCGCGAGGTCTGGGGCGCCGTCCTCGCTTCAACTCTGACTACCGTCGCCGTCTTCATCCCCGTCCTGACCATCCAGGAAGAGGCGGGCCAGCTCTTCAGGGATATCTCTCTGGCCGTCGTCGCGGCGGTCTCCCTCTCGCTTATCGTTTCGATCACGGTCATCCCCGCGGCCCTTTCACGCTGGCTCCCCGCACTCAGGACGCCCGGCGAGCACGCCAAGGGCCGACTCGGCCCGGTCCGCGACCGGTTCGACTCGCTCTTCGGCCTCGCGCCCTTCCTCTCACGCATGAGCGACAAGGTCACGGTGCTCGCGATCTGGGTCATGCGCTCGTGGCGGGGCTGGACCATCCGCCCCGCGATCGTCGTGGTCCTCATGCTCGTCAGCGTGGTCGGCGCGATCCGCCTCATGCCCCCGCTGGACTACCTCCCCGCCGGCAACCGCAACCTCGTCTTCGGCGGCCTGCTCATCCCTCCCGGCTACTCGATCGAGCAGCAGCTCGACATCGCCCGTCGCATCGAGCGGGAGATCAAGCCCTACGCGCAGGCCAGCGTCGACGACCCCGCGTCGGTCGCGGCGCTCCCACCCATCCAGCGCTTCGGCGATCCGCCCCCGCCCCCGTTCGACCCCGTCCCGGTCGACAACTTCTTCATCGGCGCCTTCCAGGGCGGCATGTTCATCGGCGCCACCAGCCAGATCGAGCAGGTCGTCATCCCCGTCGGCCAGCTCCTCACGCTCTCGATGTCCGGCATCCCCGACGCCTTCGGCGGCGCGCGCCAGACCTCGATCTTCGGCATGGGCGTCGGCGGCGGCAACACCATCGATGTCCAGATCTCCGGCCCCGATCTCTCCCGCGTCCGCGACGCCGCAAACTTCATCTTCAACGATCTCGCCGGCAGGTACGGCTACGACCGCGTCCGCCCCGACCCGGCCAATTTCAACCTCCAGCAGCAGGAGCTGCAGGTCCGCCTGAACAACAACGGGCGGCGCCTCGGCCTGCGCACCAGCGATGTCGGCGTCGCGATTAGGGCGCTCTTCGACGGCGCGTTCGTCGACGACTACCGCTACGCGGGCGAGAACATCGACCTGCTGCTCGTCCCCAAGGGCGACAGCCTCGACTACAAGGAACAGCTCGCCGACATCCAGATCACCACGCCCTCCGGGCGCATCGTGCCGATCGACTCGGTCGCTGCGCTCTCGCCCGCCCTGGCGCCGCAGGAGATCCAGCGCATCGAAGAGCTGCCGAGCGTGACCGTCCGCGTCACGCCGCCCGACGGCGCGGCGCTGGAGCGCATCGAGGAAGAAATTCTGTCCAGCGCCGTCGCGGGCGCCCGCGAGGCCGGCCTGCTCGACCGCTCGATGCGCGTCCGCCTGGAGGGCACCGCGGCCAAGCTCGACGAGGTCCGCAACGCACTCTTCGGCAAGCCCCCGTCCGAACGCTACAACGGGCCCACGATCTTCTCACGCCTGATCGTCGGCGTTTCGGCGCTGCTCGTCCTCGTCGGGCTCGCGCTCGCGGGCCTCGGCGGGTTCAGAGCGATACGCCGGAAGGACGCCTCGTACGCCTACGGGAGCGCGGGCGCGATCCTTCTCTTCTTCGTGCTGGCGATCCTCGGCTTCCTCGTCGCGACACAGCCCCAGCTCGCCACGGCACGCTTCATCTGGGCGCTCCTGGTCACCTACCTGCTGATGAGCGCGCTCTTCGAGAGCTTCATCTACCCATTCGTCATCATGTTCAGCGTCCCCTTGGCGGTCGTCGGCGGGTTCGTCGGCCTCAAGATCGTGCACGAGGCCTCGATGCGCGACCCGACGCTCGCGCCCCAACAGCTCGATGTGCTCACGATGCTCGGCTTTTTCATCCTGATCGGCGTCGTGGTCAACAACGCCATCCTCATCGTCCACCAGTCGCTCAACTTCATGCGCGACGGCGAGACCGATGAGAAGCGGGCGATCGCCCTGGCCGTCAACTCACGCATCCGCCCCATCTTCATGTCCGTGCTCACCAGCGTCGGCGGGATGCTGCCCCTGGTGCTCATGCCGGGCGCCGGCAGCGAGATGTACCGGGGCCTGGGCTCGGTCGTGGTGGGGGGCCTCCTCTGCGCCGCCTTCTTCACCCTCATCCTCGTGCCGATGCTCTTCAGCCTCGTCCTGGACATGGGCCACGGCCTCCGTCGCCTGCTCGGACGACCCCACAAGCCGATCGTGACGCCCAACCACGCCAAGGCCTGAGCCGCACGCAGTCAAAAGCACAAGGGCCGGGGCGAACACCCCGGCCCTGTTTTCGTTTGCCTGAACTGAAGGCCGCCGAACGAGCCAATGTCTCCTCTCCGGCGAAGGCCGGAGACTCGGCAAGCTCAAGGCCGGAGACTCAGCAAGCCGAAGGCCGGAGACTCGGGCAGCTCTCTCAGCCGCCGAACTCCGGCTGCTCGCGCAGCGTCATGTCGATCCGCCTCGCGTCCGACGACGGCACCGGCATCGAGTTGGTGAACCGCCCCGCCCAGCGACGCCCCTCCCAGATCTCCCAGCGGAGCAGGTCGGGCGTGAACGCGTTGTTCTTGTCGTGGTTGCGGATGAACCGCAACGAGAGCTGGTGCCCGACAGGGACATCGACCGTCCAGATCACCTCGTCGGTCCTGGTGTCGATCAGCGAGACCGTCTTGGGCGAGTGCGGGCGGCTCACATAGGTGTACTGGTCAAGCGACCGCCCCGCGCCGCCCTCGCGGAGGAATGTCCCCGCGCAGCCGCTCGCGCCCACGAGCATCGTCGCGCCGCCGATCAACATCACGCCCGCAAAGGCCCGGGTCCGATTCATCGCTCACGCTCCTGGTCCTGGAGGTTTCCGGACAGTCTATCGGCCCGGGACCCTTCCGGCCTGACTTTACGGGCCCGCGGGGGCTCGGTTCGCCCCGCCGCCGCCCCCGTTCGGGTTACCATCCCCGCATGACCGATTCGCACCCCCTCTTCAGGATCGGGCACGGGTTCGATCTCCACCGGCTCGAACCCCCGCCCCCAGAAGGCAGGGGCAGGCCGCTCATCATCGGCGGGGTCCGCTTCGACCATGAATACGGCGTCGTCAGCCACTCCGACGGGGACGCCCTGTACCACGCCGTGACCGACGCCCTGCTCGGGGCGATCGCCGAACCGGATATCGGACGCCTGTTCCCGGACACCGACCCCAAGAACGAGGCCCTCGATTCGATCGTCTTTCTCCGTGAAGCGGTCAGTCGCGTCGGGCTGGCGGGGTACGCCGCGATGAACCTCGACACCACGGTGATCCTCCAGCGGCCCAAGCTCGGCGACGCCCGCGAGGCGATCCGCACCAATCTCGCCGGGGCGCTCGGCGTGCCGCTCGGATGCGTGAATGTGAAGGCGACCACCCACGAGAAGGTCGACGCGATCGGCGAAGGGCGGGCGATCGCGGCCCACGCCGTGGTCATCCTGCAGCGCGTCTCGATCGCCCCGGATCCCCTGATCCCGGATCGCGGATCCCCTGATCCCGGATCGCGGATCCCCTGATCCCTGACCGGCGACGGCGGCGCTCAGCGTTCGGCGGGCTTGGGCGCAGGGATCTCTTTGGGTGCGTCGGGCTTTTTCTTCTTGCGCTTCTTCTTGCGGCCGTCGTCTTCGCCCTTGCGCCGCGTCGCACGCAGGAGCAGGCGGTCGCCGAGCCGCGGGCAGGCGGTCACCAGCGCCGAGGCGATGCGCCCGGAAAAGCTCGTCCAGACCTCGCCCTTCGGCGAGACCAGCGTCTCGACCACCGCCCTTGCGACCCGCTCGGGCGTCTGCGGCTTGGGCCACTTCCGCTCCGCCTTGGGGCGGGCCTCAGTCTCGCTGCGCTCGCGCACGCCGTCGAAGAATTCGGTCCGCGTCGAGACCGGGTGGACCGTCGAGCAATAGATGCCCGAGCCCCTGAGCTCCAGGCGCAGGGCGCGGCCGAGATGGTCCTGGGCGGCCTTGGTCGCCGAGTACGCGCTGTAGTTGGGGAGCGTGAACTTCGAGAGGATGCTCGAACAGAGCAGGACATGCCCCTCGCCCGCCTCGCGCATCAGCGCGAGGCAGGGGCGGACGATGTTGGTCGAGCCGAAGAAGTTGACCTCGAAGATCCGACGCAGGCGTTCGTCGGTCTCCTCGATCGCGGGCGCTTCGTACCCGTAGCCCGCGTTGGCGAACACGGCGTACACGCCCCCGAACGCCTCGCGCGTCCGTTCGACGGCTTCTTCACACGCCTGTGCGTCGGCGACATCGCAGGCGATCTCGATCGCTCGCCCGCCCGCCGAGCGGATCTGTTCGCCGAGCGCTTCGAGCTTGTCGATGCGTCTGGCCGCGAGGGCGACGGCCATGCCCCGTTTGGCGCACGCGACCGCCGTCGCGGCGCCGATCCCGCTGCTGGCGCCCGTGATCAGGATGGAACGGTCATCGAGCGCGATTCGGGCCATAGATGTTCCGGTTCAGCCGTTGATCGCGTCGCGTCCGGCTTCGGAGGCGTCCTGAAGGTCCTGCCCCGCGCCCTCGACGGTGGCGCAACCGACGATCGCGATCGGGGAGAGCGCCAGCATCACACCGGCGACGAAAGAGAAAACGCGGTTTCTGAACTTGCTGAGCATGGCTTCCTCGATGTGATTGTGTCAAAGGACGGTCGTTACAACGCAGTATACTCGTCGGACCGCCGATCGGATTGCCCCGTCAGCATGCGGATCTCGGGCAGCTTCATCGCAAGCGCCGCGCCGCCGTAGATCGCCGCGCCGAGCACGCAGCAGACCCCGAGCCGGAGCAGCGTGGCGGGCCACGATTCCGGCGAGGGCCAAAGCATGACAGTGAGGCCGACGCCGATCGCCATCGCGATTGTCGCCATGATGATCCGGAGCACGCCGCGCGTTGTTTCGTTGTTGCCGCTCCCTGGCGTTCTCGGCGTAAATCGGCGCACCAGCACCGCCAGCACGCAGGTCTGCAGGACGGCGCACGCCGCCGTCGACCACGCGAGCCCCGCCTCGCGCAGGAACCAGATCAAGACGAGATTCAGCGCCAGGTTCAGCCCGAGCACGCCGACGGCGACCTTCAGCGGCGTCATCGTGTCGCCGTGCGCGAAAAACGCGCGCACAAAGACATGGTTCAGCGAGTACGCCCAGACCGCCACCGCGTACCCGAGCAGCACCGCGGATGAACGCGCAAGCCCCTCGTCGCTGAACGCGTGCTGTCCGCCCCCGAAAACCACGCCGGTCAGATCCCCCCGCACCAGCACCAGCCCGACGCTCGCGGGAAGGGCGATAAACAGCGACAGCCGCACAGCGCTCTTGAGCGTGCGCGCAAACAAGGCCGGATCCGAAGCCGCGCGGCTGAGCATCGGGAACGCCACCGTCGCCACCGCGATCCCGAAGACGCCCAGCGGGAACTGGTACAGCCGCTGCGTGTAGGTCAGGATGGCGTTGGACCGTTCGTCGAGCGGGTAGGCGTGGCCCGCGATCGTCGGCCCCACCCAGACCGGCCACATCGCGATCAGCGTGTCCATCAGCGCGTTGAGCTGGATCGTCCCGAGCCCGATCACCATCGGGATGAACGCCTTGAAAACCCTGCGCCCCGATCCTTGCAGGTCGCCGATCTTCCGCTTGAACCTCGATGTCCCGCCCAGCGCCTCGACGCACCAGCCGACCTGCGCTATTCCCGCGACCAGCGCCGCCAGCGCGACGAGGTGGGCGGTGATCCTCGCGTCCATCTCCAGGTTCACGATGGGCGTGAGAAAGTGCACCGACGCCGCCCCGATGATGCATCCGTTGAGCAGGATCGGCGCCGCCGCGGCCGGCGCGAACCGCCCGTGCGACTGCAGCATCGCCCCCAGAATCGCGGCGCAGCAGACCATCGGCATAAACGGGAGCATCAGCATCACCAGGCGCAGCGAGAGGTCGCGCGCCTCGTCGGGCGGGGTGAAGATCAGCACCGCCGCCAGCGCAAGCTCGATCAACACCGTCAACGCCCCGGTGACAAGCAGCAGCACAAACAGCACGCCCACCGCCAGCCGGTCGCGCCGGTCGGGGTCTTCCTTGTCGAGCTTGACATACTCGGGCAGAAACGCCGCCGACAGCGCCCCTTCCCCGAAAAGCCGCCGGAACAGGTTCGGGATCGCAAACGCCGCGGCGAACGCCGAGCCCACCATCGTGTCCCCGAACACACGCACCGTCACAAGGTCGCGCCCCAGCCCCGCGACGCGGGAAACCAGCGTGAGCCCCGAGACCGTCCGCACGCCCGAGCCCATCGCCTTCTCGGCGTGCGGGGTCTCTGCCGCCTCGGTTCCGGGCGCAAACGCCCCGCGCCCGCCGATCCTGGCGTCCAGCCACCCGCTGCACTTCGCCCAGACCGCCGCGATGACGGCCCCCGTCGCCACGCCCATGAGGTTGGCGAAGAAGTCGTCCCAGGCGGTCACGCGCCCGAAAAACTGCTGGGTGTATTCATCGAGCCCCGACCACGCCGCCGCGAGCACCGAGGTCGGCGCGATGTTCCGCAGGCTTCCCCACGGGCCGAACCACCCGCAGCGGATCGCCAGCGCGTTCCAGAGCCCGAAGGCCGCGATGTGCACAAACAGGTCCGGACGCGGCACCGGCCCGGGGATCGACACCCCGGGGATGTGTGTCAGAAAAACGAGAATCAGCGCGTAGGTGAGAAAGCCGGCACGCCAGAACCAGATCGGCAGTCGGAGCGGGTTCACGCGCCGCGTTCCGCGTCGCTTTCCCGGGACGCGTGCTCGGCGGGCATCACGCGGACATCCGGCGTCGGAAGGTCGTCCCCGTCCCCGTCTTCGTTCCCCTCACGGTCATCGGCATCGTGGTCGGGTGCACCGTGCTGCGCCGGTCGCTCAGACTCGGCTGGTTCGGCGGGTTTCGGTGAGCCCATCTCGGCCTCGACGGGCTCGACCGCTTCCGCTGGAGCATCGTCCGTTGTGTCTTCCGTCCGGGCTTCCGCTCGCTCTTCGACCGACGGGGTGGGCGCCCCCCCGCGCTCGGCCAGCAGGGCCTCGGCGATCCGCCGGTAGTCGGCAGCGCCAGGCGCCCACGGCGCGTACTCGAAGATCGTCTGCCCGAAGCTCGGGCACTCGGCGAGCTTGATGTTCCTGCGGATCGGGGGCTGGTACAGCCTCGCGCCCCGCCACGGCGTCTCCGTCTCGCGCTGCGACTCGAGATACGCCTCCAGGTCCGCCACGACCTCCTGCGCGTGCGTCGTCTGCCCGTCGAACATGCACAGCACGATCCCCGCGACGCGCAGATCGGGGTTGAGCTGCTGCGACACCAGCTGCACCGTTTCGAGCAGCTTGCCCACGCCCTGCAGCGCAAGGAACTGCGCCTGCATCGGGATCAGCACCTCGCGTGCGGCGTTCAGGCCGTTCAGCGTCAGCAGCCCCAGCGAAGGCGGGCAGTCCAGCAGCACGAACTTGAACCGGTCCTCGACCGCATCGAGCGCCTCGCGCAGGCGGGCGTACCGGTCGGCTTCCTGCGAGAGCTCCGTCTCGGCCGCGGCGAGGTCGGTCTCGCTCCGCAAGAGCCACAGGTTCGGCTTGACCTCGATCGGCGCGTCGAAGATCTCGGCGGGGTCGATGAGGATGTCGTAGACCGAGGTCGCCTCCGACGAGTCGTCCACGCCCAGGTGCAGCGAGGCGTGGGCCTGCGGGTCCAGATCGACAAGCAGGACCGGAGCGCCGAGCTCGGCGATCGCCGCGGCGATGTTCACCGTCGTGGTTGTCTTGCCCACGCCGCCCTTCTGGTTCATCAGGGCGATGCGTCTGGGGCCGGGATGCCTCCGTGCGTCCATGGGCCGAGTATAGCGGGAGCGCCGGACGCCCCGGGCCGCCCGGGCAGGGGCCTGTCGGGAGACCGGCGGGGCAAGGACCGCCCCTCGTCAGGGGGTGTCGCTCGGAGGGGGCGTGCGCCGGGCGGTCTCGGCGGCGGGGGCCGGCCTGCGCGCGGGCGGTTTGGCGGCGCCCGACCGCACCCCTTGGCGGGCGCCCCCGTTGACGACCCCGGTCTTCACGCGGCTTGCCTGCTCTTCCCACTGCTGGCGCCGGGCGATTTTGATCGCCACCACGATGATGTACGAGACGAACACAATCGCCAGGAAGTAGGTGATCCGGGCCCGCGAGATCGTCATCGCCACGCCGACGACCGCGAACAGGGCCCCGATCCCGTACAGGCTCAACGCCGCGCCCTTGACCCCAAGCGACCGCTTGAGCATGTGGTGCAGGTGCTGGTCGTCCGCCTCGGAGATGCTCTTTCGGGCGAGCTTCCGGCGCACGATCGCCAGCACCGTGTCGATGATCGGGATCGAGTAGATCACCAGCCCGGCGACGACGAGCTGGGTCTTGCCCGTGTCGCCCAGCGACAGGATGATCGTGATCGTGACGAACCCCATCAGCAGCGAGCCGCAGTCGCCGAGGAAGATCGTCGCGGGGTTGAAGTTGTGGGGGAGGAACCCCAGGCACGCCCCGAGCAGCGCCATGCAGAGCACGATCCGCTGCGCGTCGCGGGGGCCGTCGTCGAGCACCGCCAGCGACAGGGCCACGATCAGCAGCCCGAACGCGGCCACGCCCGTCACGCCCGTCAGCAGGCCGTCGAGCCCGTCGATCAGGTTCGAGGCGTTGCACGCGCCCAGCACGAAGACCGCGATGACCGCCGTGCCGGTCCAGTAAATCAGGTCGAAGGTGACCGCCTGGTTGAGCATGGGCAGCATGATCTCGAAGGTCAGCTGCTCGTTGCCGATCAGGCGTCCCAGCGTCGGGGCGAGCAGGCCCCGGGCCACCTGCACGCCGACATCGTCGAGCGCCAGCGCCGCCGCCGCTACCAGCATCCCCGCGATCTTCAGGCGCGGGATCACGCCGACCACATCATCGATCAGCCCCAGCAGCATGATGATCGTCATGCCCAGGAGGACCGAATAGGGCACCAGTTCGGGCAGGCCCGTTGTTCGGTTTGGGTACTGCGTCTCGTGGTGGTCGATCAGACCGCCGAAGATCCCGATCTCCGGCGCGACATAACTGAACAGAATCCCCGCCATCAGCCCGAGAAACACCGCGACCCCGCCGAGATACGCGACCGGGCGCTTGTGGATCTTGCGGGGGTCGTTGGGCCGGTCGATCACCCCCTGCGAGATCGCGATCTTCCGCATCAGGGGCGTCGCCAGCAGCGTCACCAGGAACGCGATCACCAGCACGCCGATGTAGCCGTGGAAGATGTCCAGCGCGGTCTGCGGGTCGAACACCGCCGGCGTCTCGGCGGCCTGTTCCTCGATCGGCGCAGGAGCGTCCAGCGTGAAAGTCGGCGCGAAGGGGTCCCGGGGGGTGAGCTCGAAGAGCGGTTCGTTCATGCCCGGGCCTCCCGAATCGAGGCCGCCAGGTCACGGATCGTTTGTTTCAGCCCGATCGCGGGCGCGTAGCCGATCGCGTTCTTGATCCTTGTCAGGTCGGGGCGACGCTGGCGCAGGTCTTCAAAGCCCTCGGGGTAGACATCGCTGTAGGGCACGAGCTCGATCCGAGAGGGCGAGTCCAATGTCGAGACCACCAGCTCGGCCAACGCCTCGATGGTGATCGGCTCGTCGGCGCCGAGGTTGAACACGCCCCCGAGACAGCCCCCGGTCCGCAGGAGTTTGGGGAGGGCCGAGGCGACATCGCGCACATCGGCGAAGCAGCGGCTCTGCGTGCCGTCCCCGTGCACGATCAGCGGCTCTCCCGCGAGCGCCGCGCCGACAAACCGGGGAAGCACCATCCCGTACTCTCCAACCTGCCTCGGCCCGACGGTGTTGAAGAACCTCGCAACGACCGCCGGAAGCCCGCGCCGCTGACAGTGCGCGATCGTCAGATACTCGTCGATCGCCTTCGAGCAGGCGTACGACCAGCGGATGACGGAGGTGGGGCCGTAGACGACATCGTCTTCTTCGGAGAAGGGCGACTTGTCCGCCTTGCCGTAGACCTCGCTGGAGGAGGCGATCAGTGTGCGTGCGCCGCGATCGTCCGTCCCGTGCTCGGAGGCGAAGCGGAGCACCGCCGAGGTCTGCAGCACATTGGTCTCGATCGACTCGATCGGGCGGTCCATGACGCGTTTGACGCCCACGGCCGCGGCGAGGTGGTAGACCTCGTCGAAGCGTTCGTGCTCGCCCAGCGAGTCCAGGGCGTGGGCGAGGTCCGCCCTGACAAAGCGCAGGCGAGGATGCTCTGGGGGCAGGTTCTCCTCCCGCCCCGTCGAGAGGTCGTCGATGACCGTGACGCGGTCGCCCGAGGCGAGCAGGGACTCGACCAGGTGCGAGCCGATGAACCCGGCGCCGCCGGTGACCAGCACGCGTCCGGCGCGTGCCCCCGCCGAACTGGACGAAGTCGTGTCGGTTCCGGGCACGGTGCTGGCTCCGCCGGCCGGAGGCGCGCCTCTCGGCGCGCCCCGGGCTCAGCCTTCCTTGCTCTGGTACTCGTGGGTGGCGCGGATGTTCCTGCGGACATACCCGCCCGATGAGCCGCGGACGCCGTTGACCAGCACGCCCAGGAACTCGCCCCGCGTCTCTTGCAGGTCGTTCTTGAGGCGTGCGACCATGCCCCGCTTCTCAGACAGGGCCTTGACGACCAAGAGCGAGGCGTCGGTCCGGTTCGCCAGGGCGATGCCGTCGCCCGAGACCATCAGCGGCGCCGAGTCGATGATGACCATGTCGTAGCGTTCGGCCGCTTCAGAGAGGAGCTGGCCCATGACCTCCGAGCCCAGACGCTCGAAGATGCGCCGATCCGACGAGCCCACGGGCAGGATGTCCAGGTTCTCGACGCCCGAGGAAACGACCGCCTTGGACGCGGGACACTCGCCCGCCAGAACATCGCTCAGGCCCGGGTGGTCGGCCAGCTTGAGGATCTTGTGCAGCTTGGGGCGGCGAAGGTTCGCGTCGATCAGCAGCACCTTCTGGTCCGACGCGGCGATCGCGTAGGCCATGTTCAGCGCCACCGTCGTCGAGCCCGAGTCGGGCATGCCGCTGGTGACCAGGAGCGACCGATGGCCGGCCTGCTGCATGCGTCGGAGCAGGGGGGATCGGATCGCCCTGAACTGCTCGGCCATCGCGCCGGCGGGGTGGTCGCGGAAGGCCGTCTCGACCGAGGTCGGGCGCGACGGGTCCTCGTCGGACATCGGGATCATGCCGACCACACGCGTGCGGGGGATGATGGCCACATCGGCCGGGCCCTTGACGCGCTGGTCGAGCACCTCGCGGAGAACGACCAGGCCGCCCACCATCCCGACGACCAGCACCACGCCCAACGGGCCGATGATGACCAGCCGCGGGAACGCCAGGTTCTCGGGCACGCGCTCGCTCTGGGCGACGCGGATTCTGTCGAGGAACAGATCGCGCTGGAAGCGGTCGCGGCGCTGGCGCTCGCCGGCCTGCTGGGCCAGCGCCTGGAGGTTGGCCAGACGCTTGGACCAGTCGTTCTGCGACTCGCGGAGGGCCTGGATCCGCTGGGTACGGTCGGCGACCTGCGACTGGATCAGCACCAGCTCGTTGGCCTGGCGCTGCACATCGGCGATGTCGCGATCGAGCTGGGCGACCTGCGCCTCGTAGGTCTCGATCATGTTCCGGGTCTCTTGGATGCGCCCGAACCACGCCCGCTCCAAAGCGGTCTGGCGGTCGCGTTCGAGCTGCGTCCTCTCCGAATCGAGCAGGGCCTGTACCGCCTGGCGTTCGCGGTGACGCGGGCCCATGCCCTTGTTGTCCATCGTCTGGATCTCCGCCTCCAACGCCGAGATCCGCTGCCGCTTGTTGGCGATGATCGGGTCCTGGTCGACCTGCTGGCGGAGGGCGTCGTCGAAGGCCGGACCGCCGGGGGCCTGGTTCTCCCGCTCGAAGCGCCGAAGGTTCGACCTGAGACCGTCGATGGTCAGGCGGTACATCCCGAGCTTCTCGTTCAGATCGCGGATCTTGTTCTGGAGCTGGGTCGCCCGCCCGTCGAGCGAGTCGATGCCCTCTGTGCGGAGGAACTGGTCGCGCTCAGAGAGCAGGCGCCGGATCTGCTCCTCGGCGTTGTTGATCTGGGCCTCAAGGGCGCGCTGCTGGTTCTCGTTTTCGCGGATCTCAACCTGGCTGATCGAGCGGAGGTACTCCTCGCGGACCATGCCAACGAGGTTGAACGCGTCCTCGGCCCTCGGCGCCGAGACCGAGAGTCGGATGAGCTGGCTGTTGGGGATCGGACGGGCCGAGACGAGTTTCTCGAGCTGCAGGCGCGCCTTGGTGGTGTCCACCACATCATTCCGAGTGAACTGGCGAGACCACTCGATCTGTCCGCCGGCGAAGTCGGGACGCTCGACCACGCGCTGGAGCACCTGCTGCGACATCATGTGCTGCACCTCGGTGCCCATGAAGCGCTCCATCTCCCGCTCGTCGATCGTCGCGGTCGCCACGCCCGCTTGCGTCTGCACAGGGTCCACCCGGAACAGGGCGAACGACTCGTAGCTCGGGGCGACACGCCGAAGCACCTGGTAGCTGGCGAACCCGACCACCGCGCCCAGCACCACCGACGCCGCGAAGACCCACTTGTACTTGCGCAGCAGGCGGACCGGGTCGATCGCCACGGCGCCGACGGCGTTTGGCGACGACGCCGAAGGCGGCGCAGCCCGAGAGGATCCCTGTTGCTGCGGTCTGGGCGGCATCGGTGCGATGGTCATATCTCGGTCCTTGTCCGCGGCTTCGGTGTATGCCGCGCTCCGGCGTCAACGCTTCGTCGGCCGGTTCGGTCAGCCCAGTGAATCGACCTCAGACCGCACACGCTCCAGCAGCGCGTTCTCGGACGGGTCGAGGGTGTCGCCGCGTTCGACCAAGTCGAGCGTGGCCTCAAGCAACAGTTTCGCCGACTCTCCGTCTCCGAGACGGAGCTTTGTCGCGGCCATGTGCAACGCGATCGTCGATCGCCCGGACTCCATCTGGCCTGAACGCTCCAGCGCCACGCCGAACGACCGGTCCGCCTCCTCCCAACGCTCCAGGCGGAAAAGCACGCGACCAAGGGTATTCAGCGCATTGGGGTCCGAGCCGGAGAGCTCGGTTCCACGCCTCGCGTGCGGCAACGCCTCCTCCGGCGCCGACAGATGCTCAGACAGAACATACGCCAGGTTGTTGGCGATCCGCCAATCCCCCGGGAACGCATCGGCCCCCGGTCGCAGGGCGTCGGCCGCCTCGCGGTACTGCTCGCGAGCGTACAGGCCGCCGAACAGCGATTGGTACGCCATCCGGCGCACAACCTCCGGACCCTCTCCGGCGGCGATCGTCCGATAGGTCCGGCTCGCGTCCTCCCAGCCGTCGGAACGCTCCTCTGCGAGCCTCGCCCGAAAGTAGTCCGCCCAGTGTCGCCCGCCGGGCCGTCCGGCGATGCGATCGAGCACACGCGAGAAGCGGGTTCCGTCCCCGAATACGCGGCGGACCTCCGTCAGCCACCGTTCCGCGCCCGTGGTCGAGCCGGAGAGCATCTCGAACGACCTGGCGGTGTCGGTCAGGGCCGCCTCCTCGATGTTCTGCCCGGCGAAGACCTCCGCACGCAAGAGCAAGAGGCCCGGATCGGTGGCGACCGCGTCGGTCACCTCGTTGAGCACCGACCTCGCCTCGGCGAGCCTCGCCGGACGCGAGCGGAGCAACGCCCGCACCAGGGGTCTGGCGGTCGTGGGGTCGGTGACACGCTCCCACGCACGCTGGTAGATCGTTGTCGCCCGCGACCAATCCTCCGCGTCGGCGAACAGGTCGCCGATCGAGACCATCAGCCTCGTGTCGGTGGGTCGCCGATCGATCACCTCGGTCGCCAGCGAGAGCGCCTCGCCCCGGCGGGCGGGGTTCTCGATCAAACTCGACAGCGCGAGCGCCACCGGCTGGTCCTGGTTCGGGTCGGCGCGGACCGCCGCCATCAAGTCAGTCAAGCCCGCCTCGTCCTCACCCGCGGCGATCTTCGCCCGGCCCCGAAGGAACAGGAATCTCCACGAGCCCGGCGAGAGCCGGACCGCGGTGTCCAGATCGTCGATCGCGTCGCGGATCATCCGGCGGTTCTGCTGACGCTCGCCCTGGCGGATCGACAGCAGCGCCCGCTCTGCGTACAGGTCGGGCCGGTTCGGGTACGCCGAGATCGAGCCGTCGAGCACGCGCCTGGCTTCGCCGAGGTTCCCCGCCCCCTCCTCGACGCGCGCCCGCAGGACCGAAACGCCCGGCTCGCGCTGGTTCTCGAACCCTTCGAGCTCGCGCCGCGCCCCTTCCAGGTCGCCGACACGGATCATCGAGTCGACCATGGAGCGGCGGGTGTTCTCGGCCGCGTCGTCGGCGTCCGCGCTGATGATCTCTCGCATGGTGCCGATCGCGCCGGCGTGATCCCCCACAGCTCGCTGGGCTCTGGCCAGGCGCTTCTGCACGACACGGTCGGGCGACTGGTCGAACCTCGCCGCTCGCCCGAGCTCGTTCAGGCCGGCCGTGGTCGAGCCGTAGGCGAGGAAATACTCGCCGAGTGTGGCCAGCGCCGCGGCGGCCTCGTCGCGCCTGCCCTCGCCGAAGAGGGCCTCGACATACGAGCGGATCACGCCCGCGCCTTCCTCGACGCGTCCCTGCTCGGCGTACCACCGCGCGAGAAGCCTGGTGTCGTCGAGCGTCGCGCCGTCCTCGATCAGCTGATCCAGCACACGACGCGCGTCGGACCACAGTCCGGAATCCATGTACAGGCCCGCCAGCCTCAGCGCGTTGAACCTGTCGCCGGGAGACCGCCGGAACACCGAACGACGCGACTCGAGCGCCAGCTCCATGTCGCCGACCTCGGCTTCGAGGTCGATCCGGAGTTCGCGCAGCGCGGGCGAGACCGCCGCGAGGTGCTCGCGGTCGCGCAGGATGTCCAGCGCGTCTCGCGGGCGCCCCGTTCTCGCGAGGAATGTCGTGTACTCGCGGATCAGATCCGCGTCGTTGCCGCGGAGCCCGACAGCCCGCCTGTAGGTCGAACGCGCCGCGTCGACCTCGCCCGAGGCGTGCTGCTCGGCAGCCAGCAGCCGGAGGATGAATGTGTCGTCGGGCCTGGTCTCTGAGGCCCGCCGGAGAATCGCCAGCGCCCGATCGCGCTCGCCCCGCATCGAGGCGATCCGCGCGGTGTAGGTCTCGCCTTGGACGCTGTCGAGATTCAGCTCGCGCGCCCGGGCGGCGGCCCGCTCGGCGAGCTGGCGGTCGCCCGATCGCATCGCAAAGCCGAACATCGCGTTGACCGTCTGGGGGTTGTCGGCGTCGAGCTCGAACGCCCGCTCGAACAGGCGTCGGGCTTCATCGGTATCGCCCCTGAGCTGCGTGACCGCCAGCGCCTGACGCAGCGCACGCTCGGCGGGGGGGAGGTCCTCGTCCTGCCCGATCGCTTCGGCGAGGTCTTCGGCCTGAAGCACACGCCGCAGACGCTCCATCTCGCGGTCGCCCGGCGAGACCGCCAGCGCCCGGTCGACGGCGCCGATCGCCAGCTCGCGCCGGTCCTGCGAGGCGTAGATCCGAACAAGCTCCATCATCAGCGCGGGGTCGTCGCCGAGTTCGGCCGCGGCCTGCTCGATCCGCTGCGCCGCCGCCTCGGGGTCGCCGGGCGCGAGCCCGTCGCCGACGAGCAGGCGTCTTGAATCCACGACCGCCTGGGCGATCGGGTCTTCGAGCGTTCCCTCGCCGAGCACCGCGCGAAGGGCCGAGATCCGATCGCGGATGAACTCGCTCTGCACGATGATGCGCTCGAGCCTCGTGTAGATCTCCAACGCCTCGGCATAGCGCCCGTCGGCCTCGAGCGTCCGCGCCAACTCGACCTGGTAGCGGGGCTGGGTCTGGTCGAGCTCCGACGCGCGGCGCAGGAGCGACGCGGCGAGCGTGAAGTTCTGCGCCTCACGGGCCAGGCGGGCCCGCATCCAGAGCGACTGGGGGTCGTCGCCCGCGCCCGTCTCGGCCGCGGTCCGCAGCAGTTCGCCCGCACGCGAGTTGTTGCCCTCGGCGATCGCGAGCCTCGCGCCCGACACGGCCAGGATCGGCGAGTCGGATGGCAGGCGCGAGCTCAACGCCTCGTGCGCGCGCCGGATCCGCCCGCGAAGCTCGTCCTGGCGCGATGTGTCCCCGGTCGCCTCCGCCTGCTCCCACATGATGTAGAGCATCGAGGACTGCGCGGCCAGCGCTCCGTTGCGGCTGTCGATCAGCAGGCGGCCTTCGAGGCTGACGGGCAGCGTCGGCATGTCGATGATCCGCTGGAGCGTCGCGATCGCTTCGGGGAACTCGCCGGAGATCTCTTGCACGCGGGCCCGCATCTGCAGCATCCGGTAGTCGCGGGGGTTGTGCCGCAGCGCCCGGTCGACGATCTCCTTGGTCATCGGCAGCCCGCGCTCGACAGGCAGCAGGCGCTCCATGCCCATGAACAGAGCGAGCGTCCGCGTGTCGGGGGCGCGCTCCTTCACCAGAAGGCCGTGGGCCGCCCGGAGGTCGTCGGCCATCGCGTCCAGCTCCCGCTGTGTCGCAGCGCCCTGCTCGCTCCCGGGCGCACGGAGCGTCGCGAGGCTGGGGAGCCCCGCGGCGTCGCGGACATCTGGGAACAGCCGCGTCTCCAACTCGCTCAGGATCGCCTCGCCGCTCTCTCGATCCGCCTCGCGCAGCGAGGCGACCGTCTCCAGCGCGGCCCGGCCGTGCGTGCGGAGTTGCTCGGCGTTGTCCGACCGCCTCGCCGAAGCGATCTTCACGCGGTGCAGACGAACAAGCGCCCGGGCCGAGTCTGTGTCGCCGGGATCCACGCCAACGGCGGCCCGAAGGTCCCCGAGCGCTGTTTCCCAGACGCGGGCGTCATAGCGGCCCGTCTGGTCGAAGTTCCGCAGCAGCCGCTGCGCCAACGCGATGCCTCTGTAACGCCGCAGCGCCTCCGGAGGCTCTTGCCCGGTCGTCTCTGTGAACTGACGGAGCCGCTCGTCGGCCTCGTTGGCCAGGAAGTCCCACCCGTCGGACCCGCCCGAGGCGAGCATCTCGCTCAGGCGGAAGCTGAGATAGCGTTCCTGCGCCTCGGGGTCGCCCCGCCTGGCGACCGCCAGCTCGCGGAGGCCGCTGCGGTACTCGCCGTACTTCCGCTGGTAGTCCGCGTCGCTGGTGGGGTAGACCTGCGAGAGGGCTTCGAGCCAGTGCTCGAGGTATTCGGTGTTCTGGCGTTCTCGGTGGACGGCGCGGCCCGCCAGGCTCGCGCCGCGGTCGAACCGCTCGCGGGCCTCCTCCATCACGCGATCGGCCTCGGCCGTCTGCCCCTGCTCGCGGAGCTCGACCGCGCGGGCCAGCAGCACCCGCCCTTCCTCGATCTCGTTGTGGCTCATCCGGATGTAGTCTTCCGGGCCCTTGTTCATGACCACATAGACCGAGCCGGCGACGAGCGCCGTCACGCCCAGCAGAGATCCGGCCAGGATGACCACGAACTTGGTGTTGACTCTCGAAGCCATGCGTTACTCCAGCCCTGCGGCGTGGTGGGGGGTCAGATCCCCTCGTTGGGGTCCAGGCCCGCGTCCTGCCGTTCCCGGACATCGATCCAGTCCGGGAGGCTGTAAAGGATTTCACCGAGGTTTTCGTTCAGGTACGAGGCCGCAAGATCCGCCAGCTCGTCGGCGCTGGAGACCTGGTTGCTCGTGAACTGGACTTTGGCGTAATAGGCGAACTTGTCCTCTAGGTTGAACGCCAACTGGCGGACCTGGTTGGCGCTGGGGGCGATGCCCCCGTTGGCGATGAAGAAATACCCCGCGTACAGGGCCCCGACGCCCGAGTCGGAGGTGAACTCGGTCACCCGCATCCGCAGGTCGCGCGGGTCAAACGGGACCCGCACCCACTGCTCGCCCCCGCGGGCGTGCTCGTTGGAACGACGGATCCAGTACACATCGCTCGTGCCGTCCTCCCGCCTGATCGGGCGGTAACGCTCCGGCGTCGAGCGGTCGCCGAGCATCGACGAGCTCTGGCTCTCAAGCCAGAACGACGAGTGCTCAGAGAGGTCGAGCTCGATCGGCACCGTGCGGCTCGAAGACCCCTGCTGCAGCCCGCCCCCCACGAAACAACGCTCGGGCACATGGGGCACCGTGTCGATCATGCCCGTGTAGTACGCCGCGTGGAAGTCCATCACGGTCGGCACGCTCGCGTCGATCTTCCGCACGCGCCGGGTGACATAGTTCTCGGTGCCGAGCTGACGCACGACATCCGGGCTCTCGATGATCGTGTTGCCGACGAGGCTCTCCCACGAGGGGCTGCGCGTCGGCATCTCCGCCAGCGGGCGCCGGACCTCAAGAGGCAGCTTCTGCAGGTGCACGCCCAGGGCGCTGATGGTCCAACGCATGCTCGCCGCGGCGACCACGAGGATCACCAGCGGCGCCAGCACGCCGGGATGGGTCACCGCTCGCATGCCGGTCACGATTCGGCTCCCTTCGGTGTCGCGGGTGCGAAGATCTGATTGAGCGCCCAGATCGCCCCGAGGAACAGGCCGAGCGCGGGGATCAACAGCAGCGTCCCGATCAGCATGTGCGCCTCGCCCTGCGACAGGTCGGGGTCGATGAACATCAGCAGCCCGAGCACCACCACGCGGACCACATTCATCCCGATCGCGACCGGCACCGCCAAGAGCAGCACCGCGACACGCTGCCACCATTCCTTGCAGCCCAAGACCGCCACGGCGCCCGCCAGCGCGATGAACGCGATCACCATCCGCATGCCCGAGCACGCCTCTGCGACATTCATCGGGTGCTCGATCCCGCTGGGGGTGATCACCGTGATGACATTGCCCTGGATGTCGGTCGTAAAGCCCGTGAACGCGCCCATCAGGCTCAGCACCGCGAACGAGCCCTGCGACGCGATCAGCTGCAGGCGGAATGTGATGTCGTTCATGATCGCTTCGGAGATCGTGATCCCGAAGACGAGAAACGCGATCGGCAGGAACAGCTCGCGCCCGCCCCGCGTGCCGAGCGTCAGCAGCACCAGCCCGTACAGCGTCAGCAGCATCGCGGCGCCGCCGAGCATGTGGTTGGGCACATAGATCAGGAAGAACAGATAGCACCACAGCCCCAGCAACACGGGCGTGATCGCAGGCCAGAAGGGATCGATCCGCAGCGTCGCCAGCGCCTCGCGCCGGCGCCAGAGCATGTACAGGCTGATCAGCGGGATCACGAACGCGTGGGCCCAATCCTCGGGGTAGCCGAGGCTGAAGGCGGTCTGCTGTCGGAACCACCGATAAAAAACCGCCACGAACGCCGCGCTCAAGAGCCCCAGCGCCGCAAGCCCGCCCGGGGTAAACACCCCGGCGATCCTCGAAGGAACCGCCAGGCCAGCCGTCGTCGCGGGGCTCGCGGCTCGGGTTGTCGCACTCCCGTTGCCCATCGTTCCTTCCGGCGTTCTGCCGACTCTCATGCCCGGCACTCGGGCCGCGGGTGCGACGCGTCTAGAACGATCGCGCCGGCCCTTTCCTCAGGTCGATCTACGCTCTCAGCATCGTGTTGTTCGCGCCGCATCGCGGCCTGCGGTCATGCCCGCCGATTCGGGCTGTTACTGCCCGAAACGATTCGCAGGCGGCGCGCCGAAGATGTCGTTGCCGAAGTTCCGGTCGAGCAGGAAGCCGAACCCGTAGCTGGCCCGGAACCCGCCGCGGATCACAGCCAGCGGCAAGGCCCAGAATGTCGTTCCAACATTGATGCGGTCGTTTTCCTTCAGGTACAGGTCGGGCTGCGTGCCCTCGGCGATCGCCCGCAGGTTCAGGCGGATCGTCGCCTGGCGGTCCTCGCCGACCATCCGGGTCAGGTCGACGCGTTCGGGGATGCCGATCTGGCTGAGCCCGCCGGCCGCGTCGATCGCACGCATCAGCGTCATCTGCTTGGCGAGCTGGTAGGTCCCGGGGCGGGCCACCTCGCCGGCCATGAAGATGTTGCCGCCGGGCAGACGGGGCACCCGGATCGTGTCGCCCGGCCGGATCACGACGTTGAACCTCGCGTCGCCGGCCATCAGCGAGCGCACCGGCACGCGGACGACGCGTTGGGTCACCAGCGGGCCCTCGGGGCTCTCGCCCGGCGCCGCTCGGGAAGGACGGGTCTCGCGGACCTGAACCCAACGCCCGTCGAGGTACATCCAGCGGACGCCCTGGCGCGTCCACGCCTCGTCACGCTCGGGGGCCTCGGCCTCGCGGGCGGGCCGGCCGGCGCCGTCGAGGTCGATCGCGGGCGGACGCCCGTTGCCGGTCGGGCGACGCTCTTCGATGTCGATCGCCGGGCGGCGTTCGCCCGAGGGCTGGATCGAGAGGCCGGAGTAAACGCTCGGTGAGCCGCGGCCCTCTTCGCCGAGCCGGTCGAGCTGTTCGAGGAAGGTTTCGCCGTCGACCTCGGGCTCGCGGGGCTGGTCTTCGTCGCGACGCCGGCGCTCGGGCGGATCGGTCTGCCCGGCCGCGGCGTCGGTCAGCGGGACCTGCCGGATGATGTACACGAACTCGGCGTCCTCGTTGAACGCCCCGGCGGAGGCCAGGGCCTCCAGCAGCCGGTAATCGGCCGTCGGGATCGGGTAAACACCGGCCTGCTGCACCGAGCCGATCATCGTGTAGGTGTTGCTCCGCTGGCCCTGGATCACGACCGCGACCAGCGGATCGGCGACGAGGTCGGAGACCGCGTCCTCGATCGACGCCCGGGCCTCCTCGGCCGTCATGCGGTTGACATACACGCGGCCGATCTGCGGCAGGTCGATGTAGCCCTCGCGGTCGACCTGACGCGGGTAGGTGAACTGCTGCTGGCGCTGGAAGAGGTCGAAGATGGTGACCTCGAGGAAGTCGCCAGAGCCGATTCGGTAGCTGTCGATCTCGGGCTGGAGATCGCCCGGCTCGACATCGCTGAACTCCACCTCCTCGACGGTGCCCTTCTCGATGATGGCGATGCGGTCGAGGATCGGCACCGTGGTCGGTGTCATCTCCCAACGCCCGACCACGCTGGGGTCGAAGTAGGAGTCCATCTCGCAGCCTGCGAGGCCCGCCATGAGAAGCGGTAGCGCCAACAGCGGTCGGATGGACCGGCGCTGGCGTCGATCGAGTCGGGTCGTTGCGTTCGGCTTGCCTTGGCTCACGGCCACGCTCCTTGCAGCCCGGGGCGTGTCTGGTTTCGGTCCTGCCCATCCGGAGGCCTGACCGGAAAGTGCAGTCTACACGACGCGGGAGGGCCGACGGTTCGCGCAGGACCGCCGGTGTAGTGCTGTTTTCGGACGCCTATCGACCGGAACGACGGGGGCAGTTCAGTCCCCCCGCCCCGATTCTGTCCGCTCGGGCCGCACACCCGTCACCGGATGATCACCGCGGCCGAGTGTCTAGAGTAGGAACCATGGCCGAGACACATGCCAACAAACCGGGCGGGATCCGTGCGCCTTCTCCCGAATCTATCGCCCGCGCCACCAGCAGACACCCCCGGCCCGCGGGGGGTGACCCCCTCCGAAGGATCGATAAACCCGCTCTCAGTCTGACCTCGATGGTGCTCAACAACGCCGCCGGGCCCGACACCCTCGCGACCAAACGCAAGCCCAAGTGGCTCAAGGCCAAGCTCCCAGGCGGGAAGGCCTATAACGAGCTCCGCGACCGCATCAAGGAGCACCGCCTCCACACCGTCTGCGAAGAGGCCGGATGCCCCAACATGGGGGAGTGCTGGTCCAGAGGCGTCGCCACCATCATGATCCTCGGCGACACCTGCACCCGCGCCTGCGGCTTCTGCAACATCAAGACCGGCCGGCCCCAGCCCGTCGACAAGGACGAGCCCCGCCGTGTCGCCGAGATGCTCCGCCCGATGGGCCTCAAGCATGTCGTCATCACCAGCGTCAATCGCGACGAGCTGCCCGACGGCGGCGCCGGCATCTGGGCCGAGACGATCATCCGCGCCCGCGAGGCCTGCCCGGGGATGTCGGTCGAGGTGCTGATCCCCGATTTCGAGGGCGACGCCGCGGCTCTGCAGATGGTCATCGACGCCGCCCCGCACATCATCAACCACAACATCGAGTGCGTGGAGCGGATGTACCCGGCCGTGCGCCCGAGCGCGAAGTTCGACCGTTCC
The DNA here is from genome assembly GCA_050486265.1 of Phycisphaerales bacterium. Taxonomy (GTDB): domain Bacteria; phylum Planctomycetota; class Phycisphaerae; order Phycisphaerales; family UBA1924; genus SLFH01. The sequence continues at coordinate 290,152 of JBJHCY010000001.1, forward strand.
GTCGATCTATTGCGCCGGGTCAAAGAGCAGGGGGGCGTCGCCAAGACGGGGATCATGGTCGGGATCGGCGAAAAGGACCAGGAAGTCCTCGATTTCATGTCCCGCCTCGTCGAGGGCACCTCGAGGCACAGCGGCCCCAAGCCGGGCGACCCCTGCGACATCCTGACGATCGGCCAGTACCTCCAGCCCACCCCCAACCACCTGCCCATCGACCGCTGGGTCCATCCCGACACCTTCGCGATGTACCGCGAGGAAGGGATCAGGCGGGGGCTGAAGGTGGTCGAGTCCGGGCCGCTGGTCCGGTCGAGCTACCACGCCGACCACCAGGCGAACGCGCTGACGGACATCGAGCGGGAGCGCGAAGCCGCGGCGGGGGCGGAGGCTGCATCGCCCGATAACTCAATCGACACCGTCAACCGCCTCGTCCGGGAGGCCACAAAGCAATTCCGGGGCTCCTGATTTTCCTTATGAGGGTGTTTAAGGAAAATCCGGTGATGCTTATTGCTGGTCTGAAGGAAAACCGATACCCTTCGGTATGGCTTCCCGAGGGCCGAATCAGATCGGCGATATCGATCCCGAGGTGATCGGGCTCCTCCGTGAGCAGAGCCCGTGGCTGGCGGACGGCCGGGTTCCGGAGGTCTTCGCGCCGCCGCGGGAGCGCCCGTTGGCGGCGCTGCTCTGGCGGCGATTGCTTGGGGAGCGGGCGAGGCGTTTCCAATTGATTCTGGGCCCGCGGCGGGTGGGCAAGACGACGGTCATGTACCAGACGGTCCGGCGATTGATCGCCGGGGGCGTGCCCTCCGACCGGCTCTGGTGGATGCGGCTGGACCATCCTCGCCTGATGCGTCACGACCTGGGGCGGCTCGTCGGCGGGGTGGTGAAGGCCGCGGGGGCGACGCAGGAGCGTCCGGTCTGTGTGTTTCTCGACGAGATCACCTACGCGAACGAGTGGGACCTCTGGCTGAAGACCTTCTACGACGAGCGGTATCCGGTCCGGATCGTTGGTACATCGAGCGCGACGGCGGCGATCAGGGAGCGGTACGCCGAGAGCGGGGTCGGCCGCTGGGAGGAGCAGTATCTCGGCCCGTACAGCCTGAACGAGTATCTGCGGCTGGTCGATGTGCCGGTTTCGGTGACGGCGGGTTCGGACCTGCAAGAAACGGTCCGTGCGTCGGTTCCGGGCTGGTCGCCGCCGCGTGAGATCGACAAGCACAGGCGTCGCTATCTGTTCACGGGCGGTTTCCCCGAGTTGCTGCTCGCGCTCCCGCCCGAGGGGAGCGACGAATCGGCGTTGCTCGAATCGCAGCGTTCGTTGCGGACCGACGCGGTGCAGACGGCGATCTACAAGGACATCCCGCAGGTGTACGGGATCGACCGCCCGCTGGTGCTTGAGCGGCTGTTGTACATCCTGGCCGATCAGGTCTGCGGGATTTTGTCGCCCTCGCGCATCTGCACGGAGTTGGACTCGATCACTGCGCCGACGCTCGAACGCTACATGGCCTACTTGGAGCGGGCGTTTCTTGTGTTCAGGCTCCAGAACTACTCGGGCTCGGAGCGTTCGAGGCAGAAGCGGGGGCGGAAGCTCTTCTTTGTCGATGGCGCGGTTCGGAACGCGGCGTTGCAGCGCGGGGTCGCGCCGCTTTCGGACCCCGCGGAGATGGGGTTGCTGTTTGAGAATCTGGCCGCGGCGCACCTGCACCTGCTGGATCGGCACAACCTCGCCCGGGTGCACTACTGGCGTGACAGGGATGACGAGGTCGACTTTGTGGTCGAGGGGCCGGGCAGGCTGGCGGCGTTCGAGATCGGGCGATCGTCCTCGCACCATCGCAAGGGGCTGAAGGCGTTCTTTGCGCGATATTCATCGAAGAAACCGGAGCTTTACATGGTTGCTCCGGTCGTCGAGCCGCGATTGCCGGATACCGAATCCGGCCGGCCCGGCGTGCTGCCTCTCGACCTGCTGGTGCTCGCATGCGGCGCTCAGGCCGAGGCGGCGATGGAGGCCAGGCTCGGAGCCGACGCGTGAAACCCGAAATCGTCCATGATCTGGTTAGGTCGATCGAGGCGAAAGACCTTTCCACCGCGGCGCACACCTGGAGGGTGGTGCTGTACACGCGGGCGCTCGCCGAGGCGATGGGGCTGGGGCACGACGAGGTGCACGCGTTGACGCACGCCGCGGCGTTGCACGATGTCGGCAAGATCGATATCCCCTCGGCGATCCTGCAGAAGCCGGGGCGTCTGACGGATGAAGAGTTCGAGGTCATCAAGCTGCACCCCGTCGCCGGGCACGCGCGGATGGTCGACATGGGCGTCGAGGACGAGGCGGTGCTGGACCTGATCCGGCATCACCACGAGCGGTGGGACGGACGCGGGTACCCGCTGGGGCTCAAGGGCGAGGAGATCCCGGTCTCGGCGCGGTTTTTCTCGGTGATCGACGCGTTCGACGCGATGACGAGCGTGCGCCCGTACCGGCCGGTGATCGGCAAAGACGCCGCGGAGAAGGCGATCGCCGAGCTGCAAGCCAACAAAGGCACGAGGTACTGGCCCGAGGCGGTCGACGCGTTCGTCGAGCTCTACCGGACCGGGAGGCTCGAATACATCCTCGAGCACTTCAACGACTCGAAGCAGGTGCAGCCCTTCTCGGTCGAGATCAAGCCGGGCGCGGGACTGCCGTCGATCGACGGCACGATCCGGGGCTGAACGCCGATCACTCTGTTCAATTCGCGTTGATTTCAAGCGCTCGGATCGCGCCGTCGAGGCGCCAGCGGTCGTGGTCGGAGCGGGCGGCGCGTCGAGCCTCGCGGAGCGTTGGCAATGCCGCGGGGTCGCCGAGTTCGACCAGTGCGTCGATGGCGGCGTGGGAGACGGCGCCGAGGCGGTGGCCGACGAGGTCCTGCAGGCGGACGCGGACGGTTGAAGCGTTCTCTTCGGCGACCAGCGGGAGCGCTTCGATCGCGGCGACGCGGGTTCTGAAATGGGTGTCCGGCCCGGTGAGCGAGAGCAGGGTGTCGAGCGTGTGCTCGCCTTGGGTCTTGGCGAGGGTCTCGACGGCGGCTCGGCGCAGCCGGTCGGCGTGCGAGTCGGTCTCGGCGAAGTAGAGCGCGATCGGTTGGGCCCGGTCCGGATCGGCTTTGGCGAGCGTGACGAGGGCCGCGGCCTGCACGGTGAGGGCCCGGTCGGTTCTCGCGGCGCGATCGAGCCAGTCGCCGAGGCGTTCGTCGGAGGCGAGGTCGGGCAGTTCGGCGAGCGTTTCGGCGAAGGCGGCCCGGAAGGACGCGGGCTCGATGCGTCCCATCGCGATCGCGCCGAGCATGCCGATCTCGTTTCGCTCGATCAGGGCGCGGACCGAAGCGATGCGCACGGCGTCGTGTTCGCCTTCGTCGCGCGCGATGTTCGAGAGCAGGCGGGCCGAGGGGGTGTGGCCGGCCTCGGTGAGCCGGCGCGCGGCGCGGGCGCGGGCGGCGACCGTCGGCCCGTGCTCGGCTTGGGCGAGGTTCCAGTCGCCCGGACGCACGATCTCAGTATCGGCGACGAGCGAGAGGTCGGGGTCGATCGCGACGAACGCCGGTCTCGCCCGCATCGGGAAGGCGGCTTCGCTTTCGCGGGTGTCGATCCGCAGGCTTGTGCGCACGCTTTCGCCCGATGCGCTACGGATGTAGACGGGCAGGTCGAAGGCGAAGGCGGGGTTGTCGCCGTCGATATGCTGGAGCTGGCGGATGCTCAAATTCAGCGTGCCGCCCTCGAACGAATCGCTGTCGGTCCACGAGGTCTCGACACGGAGCTTTGGCAGGCCGGCGCGGGTGACCCATTGCCAGAAGAAACGGTCGAAGCTCTCGCCCGAGACATCTTCGAGCACGCGCCGGAACTGGTCGGTCTCGACGGGGTTGCCCGCGTGGCGCCGGAGGTACTCGCCGATCGACTCGAAGAAGAGATCGTCGCCGAGCTTGGCGCGGATCGCGTGCAGGACGAGGGCGCCCTTGCTGTAGGGGTTGGCGGATTTACCGAAGATTTCCTCGGGGTTTTCGTACCGTTTGCTGGCCATGCCCGGGGCGTTCTGGTCGGTGTCGTCTTCGATCACGCGCTGGAGGCGGTTCCATAGGAAGCCTTGGTAGGCGGTCCTGCCGTCGCGGTGTTCGAGCCAGAGCCCCTCGGAGAAGGTCGCGAACCCCTCGTTGAGCCAGAGGTGCTCCCACGAGTTGCAGGTGACGAGGTTGCCGAACCACTGGTGGGCGAGTTCGTGGGCGATCAGGCCGTCGAGGTCGTGGTCGATCGCCGCGTGTTCGTCGAAGACCGCGTCACCGAACATGGTCGAGGCGCCGGTGTTCTCCATCCCGCCCCAGCGGAACTCGTCGACGACGACCTGCGCGTAAGCCGGCCACGGGTACTCGACGCCGAAGCGGTTCGTGAAGAAGTCCATCATCGCGGGCGTTGCGGCATAGGTCCGGCGGAGGTCGTCCGACCGGCCGGGCGGGCCGTAGACGGGCATCGGGAGCTTTTCATCTCCAAGCTCGACCGAGTCGAAGCTGCCGACGACGAGCGTGACGAGGTAGGGGGGGTGGGGGGTGTCGAGCTTCCAGTGGTCGATGGTGAACTCGGGGGCGTCGGGCCCGTCGCCGAACCAGCCCTGTTCCTGCGAGATACGGACGCCGTTGGAGAGGGTGTCGAAACCCTTGGGAACGGCGACGACGACCTCGGTGGTCATGCGCTCGTTGGGGAAGTCGTGGGTGGGGAACCAGAAGCTGTTTTCTTCGGGCTGGCCCTGGGTGTGCACGCGCGCCGAGGCGAGACGACCGCCGGCGCGTCGCGGCGTGAAAAAGAGACCGGCCGGCGGGTTGTCGATGCTGTACCGGATGCTCACGCTGGAGCGACGACCGGGCTGGAGTTCCTGCGGCAGGCGGATCGAGAGCCGCTCGCCGTCGTGCTCGAAGCGGAGCGTGTTGCGCCCCATGCTGACGGTCTGGATCCGGAGGCCCCGCGCGTCGAGCTCGATGCGTCCGGCGGGCTTGCCGATCGGGGCGAAATCGATCGTCGCGAGCGCCTCGGCGCGGGGCTGATCGAGGTCTTCGAAGGTGAGCTCGATCTTGGTGTGCAGGATGTCGATCGGGCGGCTTGGCGGGAAAACGCGCGTCGGCACGCCCCGCTCGTTGAGCTCGCCGAAACGCTCGGGGTGGGCGAAGCGGTGGGCGGCTCGCGCGTGCGCGAGACAGTGCCCGCAGCGATGCTCGATCGCGCCGGCGGCGTGCGCCGCGACACCATGCACGGGGAGCAGCCCGGCGAAGGCGAACACGAGGGCGAGGCGTGGAGAGGTTCCGTTTCTCATCGTGCGCCTCCCGCGGCGAGCGCTTCGTAGGCGTTGGTTGTGGCGCCCGTCGGGCGAGCGCCGGGCAGGGGCGTTCTGATCCGCTTGCGGCAGGCGACGGTCAGGCGTTGGTCGACGATGACATCGACCGGCGTCGCGCTGAGCTCGATCGTCGTTTCGCTCGTGCGCCCGTCGATCCTGAGGCGTTGAACGACGACGCTGTTGTCGGCCATCATGACCGTCACGGGCATGTCGAAGATGAAGGCGGGGTTGTGCTCGTCGATCGGCTGGATCTGCTCGGTGCGGATCGTGAGCATGCTCGACCCGGCGTTCCATTCCAGGTCGATGCGGAGTTCGGGCAGCCCGTGGCGGTAGACCCACTGGTCGAAGAACTTTTCGAGGCTGAGGCCCGAGACTTCTTCCATGGCTCTGCGGAGGTCGTTGGTCTCGGCGGTGTCGTAGGCGTGGCGTTCGATGAAAAGGGTTGTCGCCTCGCGGAAGAGATCCGGCCCGAGGCGTTCTCTGAGCATGTGCAGCACGAGCAGGCCCTTCTGGTAGGGGTTGTCGCGCTTCATGAAGATCTGGATGGGGTCGAGGTAGAAGTTGGAGGCCATGGCGGGCTCGCGCGGGGCGCGGGGGCGGTTGGCGCCCTGGCTGCGGAGGGCCTGGGCGACCAGTTCGAGGTACGCCCCGTCGGCCTCGAACTCCGACCCGCCCTTGAGACGGACGGACTCGGCCGCCCAGAGCGCCTCGGCCATCGAGGCGTAGCCCTCGTTGAGCCAGATGTCCGCCCATGTGCGGCAGGTCACGAGGTTGCCGATCCACTGGTGCGCCAACTCGTGGGCGATGATCCGGTCCGCCCCGCCGGGGGGTGAATCTAGAAAGCCGGAGGCGAAGGTGCTTGCGGTGGTGTTTTCCATGGCGCCGCCGATGTAGTCCGGGGCGATGACCTGGTCGTACTTGTCCCAGGGGTACTCGACGCCGTACTCACGCTGGAAGAAATCGAACATCGCGGGCGTGGAGGCGAAGACGCGCCGGAGCCGTTCGGCGCTGCCCTCGATGCCCCAGAGACGCATCGGGACGGTGATGCCGAACTCGTCGAGGCCTTCGAGCTCGACGACATCCATCATGCCGATCACCAGCGTGACGAGGTATGGCGAGTGGGGCTTGTCCTGCAGCCAGTGCCAGCGGCGTTTGCCCTCGCCCGCGGGGTCGCCCCATTCTTTGTTGCGCGAGAGCAGCCGCCCGTTGGAGAGCACGCGGAACTCCTGCGGGACGGTGACGATGAGTTCGGTGGTGATCTTCTCGTCGGGGCGGTCGCGGCAGGCGAACCAGTTGTGGTTGAACTGGGGCTGGCCCTGCGTGTGCACGCGGGGATGCCTGCGTCCCTGCTGGGGCGAGCCGGGCTCGCCGGGGTTCCAGAGCAGGCCGCCGATGGCGATGGCGGTGCGTCTGAGGTCGAGCTCGTAGTCGATCTCGACGGTGATCTCGCGGTCGCGCGGCGCGGCGGGGAGAAGGGGGATCGAGAGGCGTCGGTCTCTGTGGGAAAAGCCCCGTTCCTTGCCGTCGACGCGGAGCGAGCTGATGTTCAGAGGTCCGGCGTCGAGCTCGATGAGGTCGCGGTCGCGCCCGATCGCGGCCATGGTGAGGCGCTGGCGGACGAGCATGCGGGGCTCGGCGGGGTTGGGAAAGTCGATTTCCAGGCGGAGGTGGCGGTGGTCGAAGTGGCGGGGCGGGTTCCAGACGCGGAGGTCGCGCCCGGTGTCGCGTTCGATCCGAGGGTCGCTCTGGGCAAGGGCCGACGCGGGAGCCCCGAGCAGAAAAGCGAGAAGGAGCAGCACCGGGGCGAGGGTCGGGCGGCGAGGCGGGCCGGCCGGCCTGTCGGTTGCGGGACGGAGGCGCATGGATCTCATGGACGGGAAGATATCGGGCCGCGTCGGGGCTCGCAGAAGGTCGCAATCGCTGTCGCGTGCGCTGTCGGGCGCGACGCAGTGTGATACCATGTGCCATGCGCGGATCGAGCGGACCAGTTTCGGGCGCCCCGGGAGGATCGGAGGCCGGCGACCCCGAACTCGGGGCGCAGGACATCCTCGCGGCGGCGGGGCAGCAATCGCACCTGACGGAGTACTACTCCCCGGTCCCAGAGGGGTACCGGCGGGGGCAGCACAAGTATGTCGTGGTGCTCGGGACGGTCATGTCCGGCCTGGGCAAGGGGGTCTTCGCCTCCAGCCTCGCCAAACTGCTCAAAGACAAGGGCCTGTCGGTTGCCCCCATCAAGATGGAGGGCTATCTCAACATCGACGCGGGGACGCTCAACCCCTACCGGCACGGCGAGGTCTTCGTGCTCGACGACGGGACCGAGTGCGACATGGACCTCGGGACCTACGAGCGGATGCTCGACCAGGACCTGAGCCGTCGCAACTTCACGACCTCGGGCCAGATCTATTCCGAGATCCTCGAGCGCGAGCGGATGGGGCTCTACCTCGGGCGCGATGTGCAGATGATCCCGCATGTCACCGGCGAGGTGAAGCGGAAGCTGCGCGAGCTGGCGATGCGGGGCTCTGACGGCAAGCCGGTTGATGTGGTGATCGTCGAGGTCGGCGGGACGGTCGGCGACTACGAGAACGGGTTCTACATCGAGGCGCTGCGCGAGCTCGCGTTCGAGGAGGGGCCGGACTCGACCTGCTTTGTCGCGTTGACCTACATCATCGAGCCGCCCTCGCTGGGCGAACAGAAGTCCAAGGCGGCGCAGCTGGGCATCCAGCGTCTGATGGAGGCGGGGATCCAGCCGCACCTGATCGCCTGCCGCGCGACGCGGGTGGTGACGGACAATGTCCGCGAGAAGATCGCGATGTTCTCGAATGTGCCGCTGCGTCGGGTGTTCTCGCTGCACGACCGCGACAGCGTGTACTCGATCCCGCACGAGATGCGTCAGGAGGCGCTGGACCGCGAGATCCTGTCGGTGATCGACCTGCACGACCGGGTGAACATCGCCCACGAGGACCGGGCGCGGGAGCGCTGGTCGGGCTTCATCCGCCGGCTGCACTCCGAGCGTGAGCGCGAGGTCTCGATCGGGATCACGGGCAAGTACGCCGATCTCCGCGACGCGTACGCCTCGATCGACAAGGCGATCGAGCACGCCTCGGTCCACCTCGACTGCAGCGTGCGGACACGATTCATCGAGACGACGGATCTGGAAGGCTCCAGCGCCGAGGATCGACTGGCCGGGCTGGACGGGGTGATTGTGCCGGGCGGGTTCGGACGACGGGGCGTTGAGGGCAAGATCGCCTGCGTGCGTCACTGCCGCGAGAGCGGGCTGCCGTATCTGGGCATCTGCCTGGGCTTCCAGGTCGCGGTGATCGAGTTCGCCCGCCATGTGCTGGGCCTGCGCGACGCGACGAGCAGCGAGTTCGACCCCGAGAGCAAGACGGCGGTCATAAGCGAGCTGCCCGAGCAGAAGCGGATCGAGGGCCTGGGCGGGAGCATGCGTCTTGGCGCACAGGATGTGCAGGTGATCCCCGGAACGCTGGCGCACTTCCTCTTCTCGGGGCGCACCAGCGTCCGCGAGCGGTTCCGCCACCGCTGGGAGGTCGACCCGCACTACATCGAGCGGCTGGAGGCCGGCGGGCTGATCTTCTCGGGCCGCCACCCCGACCACCCGATCATGCAGGTGCTCGAGCTGCCCCAGCCGGGGATGGGCGTCGCGCCCGGCGAGGACGAGCCGAGGCACACCCACCCGTTCTTCATCGGGGCCCAGTTCCACCCGGAGCTGACGAGCCGCCCGCTGCGTCCGCAGCCGATGTTCATGGGCTTGTTCGCCGCGGCGATCCAGCGCCGCTATCAGAACGAGCCGGGGTGGGACCGCCTGAGCGCCCAGCCGGAATTGAGCCGGTGGCTGCGCAGGGGGAGCGGGGAGAAGTCGGCGGTCTGAGGCCGGCTGCTTTGTTCTCTGATTGGCGATCTTTGGTTGTTCGACCCGACCCTTCGCTGCGCTCAGGGCTCGGCGTCCTCGCCCGAGCCAAGGCTCACGCCCCACACCCAACTCCCCACGCCCCTCATTCCGCCATCGGCGTCAGCAGTTCGATCGCGTCGGGCATGCGGTGCGCGTAGTTGTGCCACAGGGGCAGCTTCCGGGGCCGGATCCGGGCGGCCAAGGCCTGCGCGTCGGCATCGAGCCCGGCGAACTGGAGGGCCTCGGCGATTCGGGCCTCGGCGTCCTGCAGCAGGTCTTCGTAGCGGAGGGTGTGCGAACGCAGGCCCATCGTCTCCAGACCCTTGCGGAGGACGGTGGTGTACAGGCCGACAAACCGGGCGGTGTTGGCGGGCTCGTGGGTGTGCACCGAGGCCCAGTCGGGTTCGGTGACGCTTCTGAAGGCGGCGATGCAGGCGTCGCGCGGGTCGCGGGCCGCGACGATCACCGGGGCGCTCGGGAAAAGGCGCCGGATCAGCACGAGGCGGACGCCGTTCATCGGCGAGGCGTCGATCCAGCGCAGCGGCGTCTCCTCGGCGATGGTCTCGACCGAGCGGGCGTTGTGCGCGTCGCGTGCGTCGGCCTCGTAGATGCGTCGGAGTTCGGCGGCCTGCTCGTCGGTCAGGGCGTCGAGGGCGGCGCGGGGGTGCTGGGCCCCGGTGATCGCCGCGGCGCGGTTCATCAGCGAGGCGAGGGGCGAGTGGGGGAGCAGCGCGGCCCCCTCCGCTTGCGCCAGCAGCTTGCCGATCAGCGAGACGCCCGAGCCCGGAAAGCCGACGACGAAGACGGGCGTTGCGCCTTCAGACGACTCCGGCCAACCCTCGGGCGCGTTCTGGCAGGCCTCGTGCATGAAGCGGAGCATCGAGGGCATCGCCTGCGGCGCGACCTTGGCGAACCCGGTTCGCTGGGTGAGCACCTGCTGCGCACGGGTGAAGGCGTCGAAGGCGGGGTCGAACGCGCCGCCCGCCTCGTACACCCGCCCGAGTTCGTAGGCGACTTTGGCGTAGAGCATCTTGCCGGTGACCCGTTCACTTCTGATGAGGTCTTCGAGCGTGCGCTGGGCGGAGGCGAGGTCGCCCTCGACGCGGTCGAGCCGCCCGAGCGCGAGCAGGAGTTCGGGCGAGCCGGGGTCGCGCTGCAGGGCCTCGCCGGCGAACCAGCGCGCCGAGCCGCCGTCGCCCGAGGCCTCGCTGGCCAGGACGAGCGCTTCTGCGGCGCCCGGTGTCTCGGGCGCGAGCTCGACGGCTTTTTCGAGCAGCGTCCGCGCCTGCGCCGCCTCGCCGACCGCCAGCAGCCTGCGTCCCAGCGCCGTCAGCACGCCGGCATGCTCGGGCGCAACGAGATAGGCGTGGCGGAGGAGGACGCCCGCTTCCGCATCGCGCGGCGTGCCCTCGTACTGGGCCGCGAGACGCATCGCCTCGTCGGGGTCGGCGGGGAGCGAGGCGTGCATCTGCTCGGTCGCCTCGCGGAGCGCCTCGGCGTCGCCCAGCCGGCGCAGCGTCAGGCAGCGCTGGCGGTGGGACTCGACATGCTCGGGGTTCAGGCGGCAGGCCTCGGCGAACGCGTCCGCCGCGTCGCGCATGCGATTCAGGCGCAGCAGCGAGAGCCCGTGGAAGTAGTGGAAGACGAAAGTCTCGGGCTGCAGCTCGATCGCCTTGGCGATCGCGGCCTCGCACTCGCGGGGACGCCCGCGCTCGGCGAGGAGTTGGCCCAGCATGTTCCAGACCCGGGCCTCGGCGGGGTGGTCCTTGAGGATGTTGCGGTAGGCCTGCTCGGCCTGCTCGTGCCGGCCCTGCTGGTGCAGCGCCGCCGCCTCGCGGATGGCGGGGGTCGGGTCGGTGGTCTCGGCCATGGGAATCTTCTCTTCCTCGTCGGGCGTGGTTGCCGGTCCCGGGCTCAGCGGAGCGAGGCGACAAAGTCGCGCAGCCGGTCCATGCCCTTGTGGATCTGGTCGGTCGAGCAGGCGAAGCTGATGCGGATGTGGTTTTTGCCGCAGCCGCCGAAATCTTCGCCGGGGATGACGGCCATCTTCGCCTCAAGCAGGAGCGCTTCGGAGAACTCGAGGGCCGAGTTGATCGGGCGTCCCTCGGGCGACTTCTTGCCGAAATGCGCCGAGACATCCGGGAAGGCGTAGAACGCGCCGGTGCACTTGGGCATCACCATGCCCGGGATCTCGGCGAGACGCTCCTGGATCACGACGGCCCGCTCGCCGAACGCGCGGCGCATCTCCTCGACCTCGCCGGCGCACTCGGTCAGCGCGCAGCGGGTCGCGGCGTAGTTGAAGCTGGTGATGTTGGTGGTCATCTGGCCCTGCAGCGTGCCCATCGCCTTGATGAGCGCCGCCCCCGCCTCGCCCGGGCACCCGCAGTAGCCCACGCGCCAACCGGTCATCGCGAAGGCCTTGCTCAGGCCGTTGACGGTCACGGTGCGCTCGGCGATCTCGGGGACCGAGCCGATCGAGAAGTGATCGATCCCGGCGTAGACGATCTTCTCGTAGATCTCGTCGGTGATGACGACGAGGTCCGGCGCGATGCCGCGTGTCTCGTGGATCACCTTGGCCAGGGCGCGGAGCTCGCTCTCGCTGTACATGGTGCCGCAGGGGTTGCTGGGGCTGTTGAGGAAGAGCACGCGGGAGCGCGGGCTGATCGCTTGGCGGAGCTGCTCGGGCGAGATCTTGAACGAGGTCTCGGGCCCGGTGGGGATCTCGCGGACCTCGGCGCCCGCCATCTCGCAGATCGGGCGGTAGCTGACCCATGCCGGAACCGGGATGATCGCCTCGGCGGCTTCTTCCCCGGGCGCCGGCGGATCAACAAGGCAGTGCAGCAGCACGAAGAGCGTGTGCTTGCCGCCCGAGCTGATGGCGATGTGCTCGGGCGAGAGGCCGGGGATCTTGTTCTCGTTGGTGAGCTTGTCGGCGACGACCTTCCGCGTCTCGGGGTCGCCGAGGGTCGGCATGTACTTGGTCTCGCCGGCCTGCATCGCCTTGATCGCGGCGTCCTTGATCCGCTGGGGCGTGTCGAAGTCCGGCTCGCCCAGCGTGAACTGGAGCACATCGACGCCCTCGCGGACCATCTGCTTGGCCCGGTTGGCGACGGCCACCGTCACGGAAGGCTTGAGCTGGCGCACTCGCTCGGCGATTCTGATCGTCATGGCACGAGGATAGCGGCGGCGCGTCGCTGCGACCGCGTTGGCAGGGCCGCAGCCGGCAAGGTCGGGGGGTTGCCGGTGGGCTATCGGGCGGCCAACGCCATCGCCCGCGAGGCGTCGAGCATGATGAGGGCGCTGAACAGGTCGGCCCGGTCCTCGGCACGCTCGGCGTCCGGGCGTGCCGCCTGCGTCTGGAGCACGCGGTAGTTGTGACAGATCGTGTCGGCGTGCAGGCGGGCGTCGGCGTCGCCGGTGCGGACCGCGAACTCCGCGAACACATGCACCGCCCACGGATGGTTCGTCGCGTTGTCGGGCTGGAGGTTGGCGGTGTGCCAGCGGACCGCTCCGTCGAGCCGGTCGCGGAGATCGTTGTTGCTGCGGGCGATCCACCACGCCGCGTGCAGGGCGGCGAGCTCGTGCTCTGACCAGACCTCGATCGCCTCCCCGGAGTCCTCTGGCAAAAGGGGGCCCTCGGCGGTGAGGACGGGGAGTGGGCCGGCGTCGAGCAGGGCCGCCCACCAGTTCGGCATCGTTGGCGGAACAGGAGCCTCGGGGCTCCCCTGGAAAGGATCCGGCTCGGTGCAGAGCCACCGTGCCAGGGGCAGGGCGAAGCGCATCGGGCGTCGGAGGCGCTCGGCCAGCGGGCGGGGATCGCCGCGGTACTCGGCGACCAAACCGCTCTCGCCGCCGAGCTGCACGGGAAACGGACCCTCGGCAAGCGACAGAAAGCGATCGGACCAGGCTTGGAAATCGTCGGGGAGGGCGTGGGAGAGGGGGGGCTGCATGTCGGGTAGTTTCCCGGGTTGGGGGGAGAGGCGTGACTGTGATATTCTTTGTCCATGGACGGCACCGATCTGCGCGTCGCCCCGCCCACCCACCTGACCCGGCGTCTCTGCCGGTCTTGCGGCTATGCGGGCCAAGACCTCCAGCAGGCCGATGCAGGCCCGGTCTTCTGCTGCCCCTCCTGCGGGGCGGACCTGTACGCCCGACCGCCCCGCAGCTACGCGGAGATGGAACTGCTCGTGCCCGTTTCGGCCGCAAAGCTTGCCCCCGTGGTCCGGAAACGGAGGTCGTGGGCGACGCGGTTCTGCGGGGGGCTGCTCCGCCTGATCCGCCGCTGAACACCCGGCCCCTCTGGAACGCCCCGGCCCCGGTGAACCCGGCCCAGCGCCCGGCCGATCTACCTCCGTGGTTGTGTCCGGTTCGGTCGGCCGAGCGTGAGCGGGGTACCGATGGCGTTTTCGGGACTTTCCAGCGGCGACGGCGAGGCGTACCTCCTCGCCAATGTCGGCTTTGACGACGAGCCTGAGAAGCCACGCAAGCCCAAGAAGCCCAAACGCCCAGCCGGGCACCGCTTCCGGGCAGAGCTGGATATCGCCGAGCTCGACGATCGGGGGCGTCCCGGGGCGACCTGCACCGCTCACGCTGTGGAGCTCAGCCGCTCGAACCTGGTCTTCCGCTCGCGCAGGATGACCTACATCGACCGGAAGATCTTGGTGGCGATCCACCTGATCGACGACGAGCCGACGGTGCTGTTCGGGCGTGTGTTTTCGTGCGAGTACGACGGGGACGGGCTCTGCAAGATCGACCTGGATCTCGAACCGTTGCCGACCACCGGGGATGTTCGAAGGTGGAAGGCGATGATCTCGCGCAAGTAGCCGCTTGACGCCGGGGCGGCGCGAGGCGACCGTTTCGGTCATGCGGCTGATCACCGATCCCGGCGAGCTGGCGTCCCTCGGGCCCAGTGTCTTTGTGCCCACGATGGGAGCGCTGCACGCGGGGCACGCCTCGCTGATCCGGATCGGGGCTTCTGAGGCGGAGCGCCGGAAGCTCTCGGGCGGGTGCGTTGTCAGCATCTTCGTCAACCCGACGCAGTTCAACGACCCGTCAGATTTCGAGAAGTACCCGCGCACGATGGACGCGGACCTGCTCGCCTGCGAGGGGGCGGGGGCGTCGGCGGTGTTCGCCCCCAGCGTCGAGGCGGTCTATCCGCCGGGCGAGGGGGCGTCGGTGGTGGTGCTGCCGCCGGTCGCGACGGCGCCCGGTCTTGAGGACCGATTCCGGCCGGGGCACTTCGAGGGCGTGTACCGGGTGGTCAGGCGGCTGTTCGATCTGGTGAAGCCCGTGGCGGCGGTCTTCGGCGAGAAGGACTGGCAGCAGCTCCGGGTGATCTCGGCGATGGTCGAGCGGGAGGGGCTGGGGGTCGAGATCGTGCCCGGCGAGACGGTGCGGGAGGGGGGGGGGCTGGCGATGAGCAGCCGCAACAAGCATCTTCGACCCGAGGATCGCGGGGCGGCTCTGTCGCTGAGCCGTGCGCTGTGCGCCGCCGGTCGGGAGGGCGACCCGGCGGAGGCGGAGCGGGTGATGGAGGCGATGATGCGAGAGGCGGGGGCGGAGCCGGAGTACGCCGTGGTGCGCGACGCGGAGACGCTGTTGCCGATCGGGGCCGGGCACACGGGTCTTGCGCGGGCGTTGGTGGCGGCGAAGGTCGGGCCGACGCGGCTCTTGGACAATGCGCCCTGGCCCTCGGGCGGTTTGGGCGTCGGGCCCGCGGTTCTGTAGACGGGCGGGCGGGCAAGACAGCCCCGGCCGGAACGGCTAGCCTTGGCCCTTGGCCCCGACCGCGCCCCGCGCAACGCCCCATGAGGGAGGAAAGACCAGTGCACGAGAGCCCGCTGAAGAAGTTCCACCAGCAGCACAACGCGCAGTTCGTGGAGTTCGCCGGCTGGGAGATGCCGATCCGCTACGGCAGCATCGTCGAGGAGCACCGGCAGGTCCGCGAGTCGGGCGGGCTCTTCGATGTCTCGCACATGGGCCGGGTCAAGTTCTCCGGTCGCCACGCGCGACGGCTGCTCGAGGTGCTCTGCAGCCGCAAGATCCACGACATGCAGGACGGGCAGTGCCGCTACACGCTGGTCTGCAACGAGCAGGGTGGCGTGAAGGACGATGTGATCGTGATGCGTCACGACGACGACGAGTACACCGTCGTGGTGAACGCGTCGAACCGCGAGAAGCTGCTGGCGCACTTCGAGCAGGTGCGTGCGGCCAACGACTTTGCCGCCAAGATCGACGACCAGACGATGAAGACCGCGATGGTCGCGCTCCAGGGCCCGAAGGTGATGGAGATGATCGGGAAGTTCTCGCAGGAGATCCCGACGCTGAAGCGGTACCGGTTCACGGTCAAGAACCTGCTGATCCTCAAGGTGGTCGTCTCACGCACGGGGTACACGGGCGAGGACGGGGTCGAGGTGATCCTGCCGACCGCCGCGGTCGACATGGCGCTCAAGCTGCTGCTCAAAGATGTGAAGATGAACGAGCCCGACGCGGCGATCAAGCCCGCGGGTCTCGGCGCCCGCGACACGCTGCGTCTGGAGGCGGGGATGCCGCTGTACGGGCACGAGCTGGGCGAGGAGATCGACGCGCTCTCGACGGGGCTGGACTTTGCGATTAGCCTCGACAAAGACCAGGACGAGCGTGGCGCCGCGTTCATCGGGCAGGACGCGCTGAAGAAAATCCGCGACGCGGGCGGGCCGGCGAGGAAGCTCGTGGGCGTGACGCTCGAGGACAAGCGGACGCCCCGCCAGGGCATGGTGATCCGCCAGGGCGAGCGCGAGGTCGGCGTGGTGACTTCCGGGTGCATGAGCCCGACTTTGGGCCATCCGATCGCGATGGCGTTTGTCGATCGCGATCTCTGCGAGCCGGGGACGGAGCTCGGGGTCGATACCGGTCGGGCGACGCTCGGGGCGAAGGTTTCGGCGATGCCGTTCTACAAGCGAGGGTGAGGCGGAGAGCGGTTGAGATCTGTGGCGGCGGTTGCGATTCGTGCTGCCGACCGCTGACTGGCCTTTGCGGGAGGTCGGTGCTGTTGGATCTCTACTGCACAGGCGGGTGTCGAGTGCACCGACCTCGCCGAGCCGAGGTCGGTGGCACGAGAAGACAGCCGGCGTCGATGCCTTTCGTTTCGATCGACGCGAGTGCAAGGGACGACTATTGCCTTTATCCAATCTCGCGGTAGGTCTCTTCGCCCCGACGGGGCGATAGAAGCCTCGAATCGGACAATCCTCCGCCCCTTCAGGGCGGACTGGGAGTTTGCGACCCATTCCACGGGTTCCGCGCCGTCCTGCGCTTCGATCCGGACGGCGCTCCACCCGCGGCTACAGTCCTTCGCTCCTTCGGAGCGGGGGTTGCTCCGATCCCGATCGATCGCGTTGTGACGAAGGAGTCTTTGGCAACCGTTGGTGCATTCGGTTGTCTTTGACTGGAAGACACTGGCGGACAAGCCGCCAGTGCCACAGGTCTGTTTCGTCAATCGATGCGTTCGGCGTTGCGGATGTCGATGGTGAACGCGGGGGCGTCAGTGGTGAGCGAGGCGAGCATGCCTTCGTCGGTGAGCAGGATCACCCGTACGCTCCGGTTTTCGCGGGGTTTTTCGCCTTCGACATCTTCTCGGTCGATGCGGAGGGATTCGTCGTTGAGCGTCGCGGTGTAGCGGGTGAGGCGTCGGCCCTCCGACCGCCTGAACTCGAAGCCGTCGCCGGCGTCTTCGTAGAGCAGGCCCTCGGCGAAGCCGTTTTCATCGAGGCTGACGATGAGGGTGAGCGGGTCGAGCGGCTTTTCGTCGACGAACTGCATCACAGGCCCGGCGGGAATGATGCGTCCGCCCTGCACATAGAGCTCGGGCAGGTGTGGGTCGGTCGCGTCGCCCTCGATGCGGTCGCGGAAGTCGAACTGTCGCCAGACGCCTCGGGGCATGACGACGGTGCGGTCCATCTGCGGGTTCATGAAGCACTTGACGAGCAGGCCGTCGCCGAGCAGGAACGCGTCGTCTTCGCTGCGGATCGCGGGGTCGGCGGGGTCGGCGTAGAAGAGCGGGCGGGCGACGGGCGTGCCGTAGCGGTGCGCCTGCCAGAACGCGGTGTAGATGTGGGGCATGAGGGCGTAGCGGCGCTGGATGGCTCTGCGGCTGGTCGCCTCGACCTCGGGGCCGAACGACCAGGGCTCCTTGTCGATGTTGCCCTTGCCTGTGTGCCCGCGCGCAAAGGGGAGCAGGGCGCCGAAGCCCATCCACCGCTGGAACATCTCGGGCGTGCCGTTGCCGGCGAAGCCCCCGATGTCCGGCCCGTTGAAGGGCTGGCCGCTGAGGCCGAGGTTGAGCGTCATCGGGACGGACCATTCGAGGTGGTCCCACGCGGCGACATTGTCGCCCGACCATGTGGCGCCGTAGCGGTGGCCCCCGATGAAGTTGGCGCGGCTGAGGACGAAGGGGCGCTTGTTGGGGTTTGCGGCGAGCACGCCCTCGTGCGTGGCGCGGATCATCATCATGCCGTAGACATTGTGGAACTGCGCGTGGGTTCCGGGCCCGCCGAAGGCTTGGTCGGCGTTGTGGAAGTTGTCTTCGGGCATGGTTTTGGATTCGACGCCGAAGATGGCGGGCTCGTTCATATCGTTCCAGACGCCGTCGATCCCCTGGGCCATGAAGTCTTTGTAGAAGGGCGCCCACCATTCGCGGACGCGGCTGTTGAGGTAGTCGGGGAAGACGCACATGCCGGGCCAGACCTCGCCCCGGAAGGGCGTCCGCCCGTCGGCGAGCTTGACCCAGACATCGTGCTCGGTCCCCGAGTCGTAGACGAAGAAGCCCTCTTCGGCCTTGACGCCGGGGTTGATCATCCAGACATTGCGGAAGCCCTCGCCCGCAAGCCATTCGTTGAGGCCCGCGGGGTCTGGGAAGTGGTTGTTGTCGAAGGTGAAGATGCGGAAGCCGTCCATGTAGTCGATGTCCATCCAGATGACATCGGCGGGGATGTTGCGCTCGCGGAACTCGGTCGCGATCTCTCTGACGCGGCTCTCGGGGTAGTACGAGTAGCGGCACTGGTGGTACCCCAGCGCCCACTTGGGCGGCATCTCGATCGTGCCGGTCAGGTCGGCGAGCTTCTCGACCACTTCGGCGGGGTGGTCGCGCTCGATGATGATGACGGGGAACGCAGGCCCCTCGGCGTGGATCTGGATGCCCTCGCGCAGGTCGAAGGTGCTGCGCCAGGTCGTGTCGGCGAGCACGCCGAAGGCGGTGCCGTCGGGGCGGACGGCGAGCACCCACGGGTGGCTCTGGTAGAGGCTGGGCGTGTCGATGCCGTAGGCGTAGGCGTCGGTGTTCCAGTTGATGTTGACGCGTCCGTTGCGGAGGAGTTGGCCCGGGACCTCGCCGGTGCCGTAGAGGCTGGTGCCGGGCTCGATGCCGATGAAGACATGCTGCACGCCGTCGCGCCACTGGATGTCGGGGACGGTTGTTGGGGCGCGTTCTGAGGCGGCTTCGCCCTCCCGGCGTGCCGGGTCTTCGAAGCTCATCGAGGGCAGGGCGTTCTGTCTGGCTTCGGCCGAAAGGTCGTACCGGAAGACGCCCTCGCTGATGGCGGTCGAGACCGGCGCCGCCAGCCCGCACGAGGCGACGATCGCGACAGCGGCGAAGGAAACCGAAAAACGCGTGAAGAGCATCGCAAACTCCGATTCTTGCCCTGTCTGGATGGGTGTCGGGGCGGAATGAGTATGGCGGGTATCGCCCGCTCGCTCAAGCGGGGGCGGCGGGAGGCGCCGTCGCTTTTCGGACGCCGCCCGGCCCGCCGCTGCGCCGGCGTCGACCGAAGGCTTCGGAATTGTGAGACTTCGGCGGTTCCGGGTTCATCCCGGTGATTGCCCGTGGTATCTTGGTCGGTGATTCGGATCCGGCGTCGGCCTCACGGCCCGGCCTGGGTGAGGGAGCCCGGGCAGCGGATCACGGCATGCGGTTGGAGGTTTGTTGTATGTCCCGGACCGGCAGGCCCGTCGCGGCGCTTTCGCTGCTTGTCTGTATCGCCGGCGCGTCGTGGGCCCAGCCCGCAGAGCCCCCGGTCATGCTGCAGTGGTACGAGCAGCAGTGGGCCGACATGGAGCGGCGCGTGCCGGACTTTTTTCTCGCCGGGTACGGGTCGGTCTGGCTCCCCCCCGTCAGCAAAGCCGCCTCGCAGCAGTCCGTCGGTTACGATGTTTTCGATCGCTTCGACCTGGGGCGTCCGGGCGCGCCGACGCTCTACGGCACCGAGCAGGGATTCCGCGCCGTCGTTGACGAGCTGCAGCAGGCCAACGGGCGCGTGTATGTCGACTCGGTGCTGAACCATAACTCGTTCAGAGAGACCTCGGCGATTTTCCAGGAGCGGGGCGGCTGGCCCGGCTTCTGGATGGATCCGCAGAGCCCGCTGCGCCAGAAATTCCCGACCGACCCGTGGGGCGACTTCCACGCGGGCGTGCCGGGCGGGTATCTGCAGTCAGAAGACCCGGGCGGGCCGCGCTACGACCTGTTCCGAGGCGATCTCGTCGCGCTGGTCGACATCGACCAGACGACCAACCACCAGTTCATCCGCCATCCCGTCGAGCAGGGCCACCCCGACAACATCCCCGCCGGCACGGTGCACAACCGGCCCGACCCGGCGAATGTCCGCTTCTACCCCGATCGCACGCAGCCGGGGCAGACCGTGGTCGTCCCGCCGACTTCGCGCGCCGGGAGCGTGACGCTGACCTTCTACCCGTTCACGGAGAACCCCGAGGATGGCGTACCGTTCAAGGAGAACGCGACCGGCCTGCTGATGCGCTGGACGCAGTGGATGCTCGAGGTGCAGGGGGTCGACGGCTTCCGGCTCGACGCGGTGAAGCACACCTACCCGTTTTTCTGGGATCAGTACTTCGACGCCGTGATGCGCAACCGCTGGACGACGCCAGACGGGCGGACGGCGACGCCCTTCTCGTTCGGCGAGAGCGTGGCGGACAACGCGTTCGTGTTCAACAACTTCGTGCGCAAGAACGACGGCTTCGGCAACCGCGACGCCCTGGACCTCAACGGCGCCGCGCGCCTCCGCGATCTCATCAACGCCGGCGGCTTCGGCGATTGGGCCTCGCTCGAGAACCCAGGCGGCGGGCACATCGACCTGATCGACGACGGGCTCATCAACGGCTCGGTCGGCGTGAACCATGTCTTCAGCCACGACAACGGGTCGGTGGGCGACGGGGGCTCGATGCCGCCCCTGCCGACGGACCGCCAGATGGGGCTCTTCACGCACGCGTACACGCTGATGCGACCCGGGCACACGATCGTGTACTACAACGCGCGGGCGGTGCCGCGGAGTTTCGGGTTTTTCCCGCGGGAGGGGACGCCGATCGCGCTGGGGTTCGACCAGCGGAATGATGTTCTGGACGATCGGATGATCCGGCTCGTTCGGGCGCGGAACACCGTCGGTCGGGGGCAGTACATGCCGCTGCACCGCGACAGCGATGTGATTGTCTTCGAGCGTTCCAGCCCGAACAACATCTCCGGCGGGCGCGACGGGCAGGCGCTCGTGGGCGTCAACGATCGGTTCGACACCGGCTTCGACACGCGGACCGTCAACACCGCGTTCGCGCCGGGCACGCGTCTGCACGAGATCTCGGGGACCGCGGGCGATCCGGTCGTGGATCCGTCGGGCCAGATCTTTTCCGTCGTGACGGTCGGGGCGAACGGGCAGGCGACGATCCGTGTGCCGCGGAACCGAACGGGCGCCGCCGAGCACGGGCAGGGCTATGTGATCTACGCCCCGGCCCTGCCCACTGGCGTTGTCGAGATCGAGCCGACGGGCGGCGTGATCCCCGCCGACAACCCGGCCCTCCCCGCCGGTCGCCGGCGCTTGGCGGAGGTCCCGGTGATCACCTCCGACACATTCACCCTCCGCCTGCGCACCACGCAGACCGACCCCCTGGACCCCAACACCGACTCGGGCGCCGCCTTCCGGATCAACCAGGGCTTCGAGGACTGGAACGGGAACGGGCAGGTCGATTTCCCGTGGTTCGACTTCGGCACGCCGGGGTACGAGAATTTCCTGACGGTCAACCAGCCGCTGTTTTCGACCGGCGGGCCCGAGGGCCTGTACGAGCAGACCATCGACGCGACGAGGCTCGATGAGGGGTACCACTACATCTCGGTCGTCGCGTTCAGAAACCGGCGTCCCGGGGCCGCCCCGGTCTTCAACGAGTGGCGGAAGGTGATCTATGTCGATCGGTCGGGGCCGGAGGTCGCGTACCTCCGCGAGGGCGAGGACCTGACCCAGCCCGTCGAGCCGATCCGCGTGCGAGCGCTCGACCGCACCGCCGAGCGTGTGCATGTGCTCTGGGATCTGCCGGCCGGCGCAGACCCGATCGATGCTTCCAATCTCACCAACCTCGCGACGCGCCGGGACCGGTTCGACTGGGAGTCCAGCGTCGTGACGGGTTCGCACGGGCCTCGCAGGCTGACGCTTGTCGCCTTCGAGCCCAGCGGCAACGCCTCGGCGACCGACTTCACCGTCTTCGTGAACAAGTGCCGCGCCGACCTGAACCGCGACGGCGTGATCGACGCGGACGACTTTTTCGCCTTCCTGGGCCTGTTCGCGGCCGGCGACGCCCGCGCCGACTTCAACGACGACGGGGTGATCGACGCGGACGACTTTTTCGCTTTTCTGGCCGCTTTCGCTGCGGGTTGTCCGTAGTGGGCAAGAGTTGTTTGATCGTAGTTTGATTGCAAAATGGATGGGCGAGACCACGGGGTTGTGGAAATCAGGCGCACTCCGGAAGCCATCTTCCCTATGCTCACGCAGCGAGCACGGAGAGGAATTCCACGACCATGGCGATGAAGCGATCGACGGATCAGAGCGATGAGCAGCCCGCGAGATACGGCTTCTCTTGCGTCGGCTGCGGCATGATGCTGCCCATCCGTATCTCTGGCGACGGTGAGGGCGGTCGCGTGCTCGTGTGCGCGTTCTGCGGCGAGCACTACCGCGCAGAGGTCGACCCCGAGGCCGACGACGAGGCGAGGGCCTCGGTGCTGGACCGCCCTACGAAGCGAGTCTGATACGGCGTCTCCGCTCAGCCTTGCCCGTCACGCTCGGCGATGTAGCGGAGTATGTCGACGCAGCGGTGTGCGTACCCCGCCTCGTTGTCGTACCACGCGACGATCTTGAAAAACCTGTCGTTCAACTCGATCGCGGCCTTGGCGTCGTAGATCGAGCTGTGCGGGTCGCCGATGAAGTCGCTGGAGACGACCTCTTCCTCGGTGTAGGCCAGCACGCCCTCCATCGGGCCGTGCGAGGCGGCCCGCATGGCGGTCTGGATCTCTTCCAGGCTCGTCGCCTTCTCGGTGCGGAAGGTCAGGTCGACGCAGGAGACATCGGCCGTGGGCACGCGGAAGGCCATGCCCGTCAGGCGGCCCTTCAGCTCGGGGATGCAGAGGGTGACGGCCTTTGCGGCGCCGGTGCTGGCGGGGATGATGTTCTGGTAGGCGTTGCGCCCGCCGCGCCAGTCCTTCTTGGAGGGGCCGTCCTGGGTCGGCTGGGTCGCGGTGGCGGCGTGGACGGTGGTCATCAATCCCTCGGCGAGCCCGAACTCGTCGTGGATCACCTTGGCGACGGGGGCGAGGCAGTTGGTGGTGCAACTGGCGTTGGAGATGATCTTGTGCTTGGCGGGGTCGAACACCTCGTGGTTGACCTTGTACGCGACCGTCGGCACCTGCTCGGGGCTCTTGGTGGGCGCCGAGATCACCACACGACGGCAGCCCGCTTTGATGTGCTTGGCCGCCTCGTCGTGGGCGGTGAACAGCCCGGTGGACTCGAGCACATAGTCGACGCCCAGATCCTCCCAGGGGAGCTTGGACGGGTCGCGCTCCGCCAGCGTCTTGGTCGTGGAGTCGTTGACGGTGAACGAGTCCTCGGCCGCCTTGACCTGCGCCGGCTCGTGGTTGATGCGGAAACGCCCGTGCATCGTGTCGTACTTGAGCAGGTAGGCGAGGTTGTCGGCGGGCACAAGATCGTTGACGGCCACCACCTCGACGCCCGGCGTGTTGGCCGCGATCCGGTAGACCAGGCGACCGATGCGACCGAACCCGTTGATCCCGATGCGAACCGTCATGGCTGTATCTCCGCCTGATTAGACCCCGAGCGTCCGGGAACCCGCCGAAGTGTCGGCCCGATGTCCCCGGAGCCAACGGTAGTGGGGGCGTTGGCCCGCTTCCATCTTCCGGACCTTCCGGGGGCGGGCGATGGGACGGTATGCTCTGGAGTATGCAGAGCTCGTCGCGGCAGGAGCCGCCGGGCTCAGCCCCCAGTTCGACGGGCCGGCCCACACCCGCCGCCTGCCCAAGCACCAGAGCGAAACGAGAGAGAAAGACCATGCCCCGCACACGCCCGACCGTTCTGGCGATCGCCGCCGCCTTCGCCGTTGCAGCCCCCGCCCACGCCTCCGGATCGCAGTTGCTCGTCGCGACGGTCAACGGGCCTGATATCAACCTTCCCGCCTCGGGCGGCTCGCAGGTCGTGAGCTTCAACGCGCCGGGCCTGCAGATCACCGGCGTGGGGATCACGGCGCGATGGACCGGCGTCAACGCCGACACCAACAACGGGATCGCCCCATGGTCGACCGACATCCGCGTCGGTGTCGTCGCCCCTGGGGGCCAGAGCATGAACTGGGGACGCGTCGGGGGCGATGTCAGCATCGCCGACTTCCCGTTCCAGGACGCCTCGCCGGCGGGCCTGCCCGGCGTCAGCGGCGTCGGCGACTACACCTTCAACTTCGACAATGTCTTCAACGGCCCGTGGATCGCCGGCCTCCGCGATGTGCGGTACCACCTCACCACGACCGTGCCGACGCAGACGCACTCGTTCAGCGGGAGCACCGCTGACGGCGCCTCGTGGAGCCGCCCCTTTTTCATCAACGGCGTCTCCGGCCTCGGCCCGGTCAACCACACCGTTCTGGAGTTCACCGTCTCCGCGTCGGGCCGGTACGACTTCGAGACGATCATCCCCGGGCAGGACGTGCCGACTTTTCTCTATCAGGGCGTCTTCGACCCGTCGCAGCCCCTGATGAACCTGCTCGATTACTCCCTCGCCAACGGGAGCGGCGCCGACGGCAACCCCCGCGGTGAGTCGCGCATCGACGCCCTGCTCCACGAGGGCGAGACCTACCACTTCGTGGTCTCGCAGTGGAGCCGGTTCACGCAGGACCTCGTGTTCGACAGCCTGATCTCCGGCCCGGGTGTGGTTTCGGTCGTGCCGGCGCCGGGGACGGGGGGGCTGATGGGCCTGGGCGTGGTCTGGGCGTTGCGGCGGCGGCGCTGATTCCGCGGCCCCGCCGGCCTGTCCAATAAACCTGTCTGACACCCCGGACCGGCACGCCGCGATGCGCCGATAAGACACAAAATAGTGTTGTTGGTGTTGCGTGTCGGGTCGGGTTGTATTAGATTTCTGCCGCCGCAGCGGCTTTCTCGGCGGGATGAGTATTCGCCGGGCCGCTGCGCAAGGTGACGAGCGCCTCAGGGTGCGAGAAGCTATTCGGAGCAGAGAAAGTGAAGAAGTTCAATGTTGTTTCGTGCGCGGCGCTCGCCGCGCTCGCCGGTATCGGTGCGCCAGCGTGGGCGAACACCATCACGCTCAGCGACAACGGCGTGCACCACTTCGGCAGTACGATCGCGCAAATCAATCTGAGGAACGCCACCACACTGTATGTCGATGAACCGGCTAATATCGCGAATGTGCTCGACGCCGCGAACCAGTCCATGACACACTTTAACGGCGGTTACATCAGATACAGCTTCTTGTGGCAGCAGGCCGCTCTTGAGATGCTCGGCGGCGCCACCGAAGAGATCCACGCGAACCACTCCAGCACCGTCGGCATCCGGGGCGGGTCGGTCGGCGAAGTCTTCGCTTACAGCTCAAGCGTCGTCGACATCCATGGGGGCGACATCGGCGCGATGAGGCTCTACGGCAGCAGCACGATCAACATCTACGGCATGGAAGACCTCGAACTGCGGCCGCTAGTTCCGCTCCGGGACTACATCCGCTACAAGCTCGTCGGCACGCTGCTGGACGGGTCGCCGATCGACGCGTGGGTCTGGCTCGACAACTCGTCTGGGGCGAGCCCGGAGCTGAATCTCGTCATCCAGGTCATCCCCCTGCCCGGCCCGGCGGGGATGGCGATGGCGGGGCTGGGCGCGCTCTGTGTGGTCAGACGACGCAGAGCCTGAAACCGGCGGTGATGGACGAGGAATTCGAGCAACTCCCGAGACATCGGGAGACGCTCTTTGTGATTAGCGACGACCACTGTGCGGCAGAAATGGCGCCAAACATTGCTTGTGCGACAGAACCTCGTGGGCACAGCGGGTCTTATCGGATTTGTACGAGTGGTATCGGCCTCGCGTCCAGCAATATCAAATGAGCTGGACAACCATTTTCTTGTCGGACTCTGGCAGGCGCGGTATGCTCGTATGAAAGTCCGGAACCCGTTCGCTGGACGAGACACATTACACAGTCTGGTCACCAGATGCAGGAGGAGAAATGATGAGAAAGAGCACTGTCACCGCATTCGTCGCCGCGGCCGGGATCGCCGCGGCCGCCGGCGCAAGCACCGTTCAGCAGACCTATTACTTCACTGCGGCGGATCTGATTAACAACCAGTTCGCCAATGGCGCAGACGGCACATCGGCGGCCGATAACGGGCTGTTCAACGGCGCCCGCCTGCTCCGCGACGGCTCGAACCCCAACAGCGCGCAGGCCGCCCGCACTTATGTCGCCAGCGAGCATGCCGCCTTCAACAGCCGCTGGAACAGCCTGGTTTCCGATGGAGGCGAGCTGACTTCGTTCAACCTCTGGGGCCTCGACGGTCGCGGCATCAACTGGGGCGAGGACTACAAGCCCATGAGTTGGGTCAGCGTCACCGCCCCCGACGGCTGGAGCACAGGCTTCCACGACGCCGGGCCGGACGGCGTCGGCTGGTTCCAGAACTCCGATCCCAGCGGTTCTGGCTACCTTGATTACAACACATCGCTCTTCCCATACTTCGAGGCCGACAACGGCGGCCTCGCGCTCGACACCGATCAGTCGGTGCTCGAATCGCTGCGCTTCTCGGTCACTGTCGAGTTCGACGCGCAGGACGCCTTCTGGGGCCAGGACACCCAGGGCGCGCCCAACGATATCAACAGCGGCCTGACCATGTGGTGGGGCGGCTGGGTGACCGACGGCGTGGAGAGCCACATCTACGAGGGCAACATGTTCGCCGTGATCCCCCTGCCCGGCCCCGCCGCGATGGGTCTGGCCGGCCTAGGGCTGGTCGCCGCCGGCAGACGCCGCAGGGCCTGACCCAACACGCTCTGGTTGGCAAAACCGGTAATCATGCAGCCCCCCGCGACGAGCCGCGGGGGGCTGTTTCTTCAGCCATCCCGTGCCTCGCTCCCAGCGCATGAAAACCGCGGCGAGGCAAGCCCCGCCGCGGTGAGAGTCGTTTAGCGAAGTTCTAAGCCGATTCAGCGACGCCGACGCAGGGCGACCAGCCCGAGGCCGAGGCCGGCGAGGCCGGCGCCCGTCGGGAGCGGGATGACGACGGCTTCGCCGCCGAGCTTGAAGCCCATGACCGGGCGCTCCTGGGCGAACTGGCCTGTGCCGTCGAAGACGAGGCTGCCGGTGATGAGGATGTCGCCGAAGGCGCCGGAGCTGTCGCCGAAGTAGTCGAGGTTCTGGGCGTTGGCGCCGCCGCCGATGGGGTTGGAGAAGTTGCCGAAGTTGACGCCGTTGATGGTCAGCCCGCGGATCTCGACGCTGTTCTCGTCGTTGGTGCGGGTGTACATCTGGATGAAGCCGAACGAGCGGCCGGCGAGCGAGGCCGAGGTCGCCGAGGCGACTTCAACGCCGGCGAAGGAGCCGTCGCGGTTGAAGTCCAAGCTCCATGTGCTGGCGCCGGTGGCCTGGTCGAAGCTGAACTGGAAGCCGTACTCAAGGCCCTTCTGCCAGACGGGGGCGCCCGAGGGGTTCATGTCGACATTGGGGTTACCGGGGGTGAACAGGATGCCCTCCTGCCCGGTGTTCGCCCAGCGGGCGCGGGCCTCGACATCCGACGAGGTGTCGGCGGGGGCGGCGATCTGGATCGTCGACGCCTCGGCGGCCCCGGCCGCGAGGCAGAACGCACCGATACCCATCGCCATGAGCTTCTTTGAACGGATCATGTGTGTGTCTCTCTCTTCGCTTCGCCCGGGGAGTCGCCACGGTCCGGAAACGGCTCTGGATCGTGTCCCGGGTCTGTGTGTCTCGCGCCCGGCGTTGATCGCCTTAGCGAAGACATTCGAAGCCTACGGCGGATTGTTCTAGAAGCAAGATCCGGGCGAGGGTATTCAGTTCTGAATTTCAACGATTGTTGTTATCCGGTCGCACAAAGCGGCGCGGGGATCTGCCCCGTGATTCCGGACGGATGCACAGGGGTTCGCGGCGGAGAAACCCGCCCCTCAGCTCCCCTTCACTGTGAGATCCGCCCTCGTCTCTCTGATCTTCTCGGCCGCGAGTTTCTCCCAGCCCGAGCCGAGCTCGCCGACGGGGTCGGGGGGGACGATCTCGACTTTCTTTTCGCCGAGCTTGGCCTCGCCGCTCATGACCTTGTTCTGAAACGCGATGCACTCGTCCAGCAGGCGGTCGAGGATCTCTTCCTCGGGGACATTGGCGACCTTTTCGCCCTGGACATAGATGATGCCGCGCCGGTCGCCGGCGAAGACGGCGACATCTGCGCCCTCGGCCTCGCCGGGTCCGTTGACGACGCAGCCCATCACGGCGACCTTCATCGGGACGGTGATGTCGGCTTCGAGCTTCGCGTTGACCTCTTTGACGAGGGTGAAGAGGTCGACCTGGATGCGTCCGCAGGTCGGGCAGGCGATGAGCTCGGCGCCCTTGCGTTCGCGGAGGCCGAGCGAGTAGAGCAGTTCGAGCCCGTCTTCGACCTCGTAGACGGGGTCGCTGGCGTAGCTGATGCGGATGGTGTCGCCGACGCCATTGGAGAGCAGCGAGCCGAGCGCGACGACCGAGCGGATGCAGCCGGTCTCCTTCGGGCCCGCGTGGGTGACGCCGAGGTGGAGGGGGTGGTCGAAGCGTTTGGATATCTCGCTGTACGCGTCGATGACGAGTGTCGCGTCCATGCTCTTGGCGGAGATGCAGATGTCGTAGAAATCGTTCTCGTAGAAGATGTCGAGGTATTCTTCGAGCTTGGCGATCATGATCGCCAGCAGGTAGCCGTGCTTGTGGTCGCTGAAGACGGCGCCGAGTTCTTTCTGGCGTTTCTGCTTGTCGCGCCGCTCGATGATCGAGCCCTCGTTGACGCCGACTCGGATCGGCACGCCGCGGGCTTTGCAGGCGGCGATGACTTCCTCGACCTGTTTGCGGTCGGCGATGTTGCCGGGGTTGAGGCGGATTTTGTGCACGCCGGCTTCGAGGGCCTCGATGGCTCGCTTGAAGTGGAAGTGCACATCGGCGACGATCGGGACGGGCGAGGCGGGGATGATCTCTTTGAGGGCCTCGGTGTCCTTGCGTTCGGGGACGGCGACGCGGACGATGTCCGCCCCGGCCGCGGCCAGCTTCTGGATCTCGGCGATGCACCCGGCGATGTCGTGGGTGTAGCCGGCGGTCATGGTCTGGACGGAGACGGGCGCGGGGGTGGTGGGGGCGCCGGAGGCGACGGGCAGGCCGCCGCCGACGCGGACAAAGCCGACGCGCTCGTCCCCGATGGTGATCTGGCGTGTCGGGCGTCGCTGGATCAAGGCGTTTCCTCCGGCGGGTCGTTTCGTGGCGTCGGCGATTGTATGGGGCTTGCCGAACGGGGCTTCGATTCGGGCCCGCCTTCGGCTTCCCCATCGCCTAACGCCCCACGCCCCACACCCCTGTTCGCGTACCGGCACTTGCGCATCCCGATGTACGCCAGCGTCTCGAACCAGAGCAGCGCGGCCCCGGCGCCGAAGGCGAGGCCCAGGGCGTCGGCGCCCCAGGTCGGCGGCGGGCGACCCGTGTAGTGGGGCGCAAGCCTCGTCGCAAGCCCGACGGGCCAGTAGAGCACCAGCCAGAGCGCGACGGTGATGATCGCGCCGAGGATCGCCCCCAGGGCCCAACCGATCGCGGCGTGGGCGCAGACGCTCCGTGCGATCGCCGGGGTGATGCGAAAACCCTGGCGCCTGCCGAAGAATCGCAGCCCGCGTTCCTCGATCCAGGTCAGCCCGCGGAGGACGAAGACGCCCGCCGCGGAGACGAGCAGCCAGGCCATCGCCGCGAACGCCGCCGCTCCGGCAGGCGTCATGCCGAGCCCTGGGTCGAGGAGGATCGCCCCGGCGAGCACGGTCGCCAGGGTGGCGGAGGCGATCAAGAGCGACCAACGCATGAGCACCGGGTCGCGCTCATCGCCGATGCGGATCTTGGTGAAGACCTCGGAGGGTTTGCGCCGGATCGCGACGGCGGTCGCAAGCCACCGGGCCACGCCGTTGCCTTTGCCGGCCTGCCACGGCGAACCGGGGCGGGCGTCGGCGAGGCTGGACGCGATGGGCCGCCCGCACTCGGGGCAGTCCGAGCCCGGCGGGAGCGCGTCGATGACATAGCCGCACTTCTCGCAGAGCGGGACGAACTCGGGCACGCGGCTGGGGCCTGGGTCGGGCACGGGGGAAGGTAGCCGCAGGAGGCCGCGTCGGGCGGCGGCTGCGGAACCGCTGTTGTTGGGGTGTCGCGGCGAAGCCGCTGCGGGATTGATAAAGTGGGCCCCGTGGGCATGGGGCCCGCGACGGAGACGGCCGGGTGATCAGGATCCAGCGCATCAGCCTTGACGACCCGCTCTACCGCCAGGAGTGCCGCCTGCGCGAGCAGGTGCTGCTGCACGCGGTCGGCATGGACATGGAGAGCTTCCGGCGCGACTGGCCGGGGCTCGAAGAGAAGTTCGAGCACTTTGTTGCGGTTTTCGACCATCCGACGGGCCCGAAGGTGATCGGGTGCGCCCTGCTCCTGCCGGGGTACCCCGAGGCGGGGGTGGGCAAGCTGATGCAGATGGCCGTCGACCCCCAGCGCCACGGGGAGGGGATCGGGCGCCGGCTGGTCGTCGCCCTCGAATCGCGGGCGTTCGGCGAGCTCGGCCTTCGCGAGCTGTTCTGCCACGCCAGGCGGGACGCGATCGGGTTCTACGCGCGACTGGGTTGGGCGGAAGAGGGCGAGATGTTCGAGGAGGTCGGCATCCCGCACCGCAAGCTGGTGCTGCGGGCCGGTGCGCCGGAGCACGAAGACGCGGTCGCCTGAGCCGCAAGAGCGTAGAAAAAACCCCGGCCCTGAGGCCGGGGTTGTTTGTTTTGGAAGGTGATCGCGGGCGCGGTTCAGCGGGGGTCTTTGGTCGTCAGCGCCGGCGGGCGTGTCTGCGACTGGAGGAGGAGCAGTGCGGTGTGGAGTTGGAGGTCGACACCCTCATCGACCAGAACGCTGGGGTCGAGCGTCTCGG
Source organism: Phycisphaerales bacterium (assembly GCA_050486265.1). Taxonomy (GTDB): domain Bacteria; phylum Planctomycetota; class Phycisphaerae; order Phycisphaerales; family UBA1924; genus SLFH01. The sequence continues at coordinate 320,862 of JBJHCY010000001.1, forward strand.
CGAGGTCGAAGTCCGCTTCGAGGCCGGGGACGATGTCCGCCTCGCGGCGTTTGAGCAGCGCTTCGGAGACCTGGCTGGGCAGCATGAACACGGGCATGTCGGGCTCGACGCCCCAGGTCTGATCGCCCGGGCGCTTGTGGATCAGGCGTCCGCCGGGCAACTCGTAGTACTGCGTGGTGAGCTTCATCGCCATCGCGCTGCCGGGGATCTGCCAGACATTCTGGACGCTGCCCTTGCCGAAGGTGCGTGCGCCGACGACCAGGGCGCGGATGTTGCCGTTGCCGGCGTGGTCCTGCACTGCGCCGGCGACGATCTCGCTGGCGGAGGCGGAGCCCTCGTTGACAAGGATGACAACGGGGATGTCGCCGACGCTGCGGAGGCCGCGGGCGTTGCGGACATCGCGCGACCGGTTCATGTGGTCGCGGGCGGAGACGACGCGTGCGCCGCGTGGGAGGAAGAACTCGGACATGGTGACGGCCTCTTCGAGCAGGCCGCCGGGGTTGAAGCGCATATCGAGGATCAGGCCCGCGACGCCGTCGCGCTTCATCTCGCTGAAGGCGCGGTCGAAGTCGCGGGTGGTGGTCTTGGTGAACTGGGTCATGCGGACATACCCGATTTTGCGGTCCGGGTCGACGAACCAGTCCCAGTCGAACTCGCCGACGCCGGTGCGCCGCCAGCCCGAGACGGTGCGGATGTCGATCCGCTCGCGGACGATCGGGATCTCGACGAGCTTGACGCGGGTCCCGACTTCGGCGGCCTCTGGGTCGTCGACGGTCCGCTCGACGCCGAGGACGACGGTGCGCCCCTCGGGGCCGGTGATGATGTCGACGGCTTGGTTGAGGCTCATGCCCGCGGTCGACTCGCCATCGACGAACTTGATGACATCGTCGGGGCGGATGCCGGCGCGGTGGGCGGGCGTTCCCTCCAGGGGCGTGACGACCTTGATGTTCTGGCGTTCGTCGAGCTGGATGGAGATGCCCACGCCGACGAAGTTGCCCTCGGTGGTGCGCTCGAAGCGTCGGATCTGGTCGGGCCAGATGACGCCGGTGTGGTCGTCGAAGGCGGCGGAGGCGAAGTGGCCCATGGCGCCGTTGCCGAACTCGTGGAGGATCGCCGCCTCGGGCAGCACGCGCCCGTCGTTGGAGCTGAGCAGGCGGTGGACGACGGTGTCGAACTCGCCGGTGCCGATGCTGTTGGCGTTGCGGACGCGCTCGGCCTCGCCCCGCACACGGTCGAGCACGCGGGAGTACGCGTTCTTGTCGCGCATGCCCGGGAAGACCTCGCGCAGCTCCTCGGTCGTCAGCATCGTCTCCATCGCCGAGAGACCGGCGAGGATCATCTCGCGCGGGGTGGTCTGCATGTCGCGCTCGACATGCTGTCGAGCGGCCGATTGCAGGGCCGTGAGCGTGGCTCGTGTGGTGATCCCGCGCAGACGCTCGCGGAAGTCGTCGGCGGTCGGGTTGTACGCCGGCAGCCCGTCCTCGTCTTCCAGCAGTCTGCGCTGGTTGCGGAGCTTCCACATCGCCTCGGGGGCGTAGAACTGGATCATCGCCAGACGACCGCTGGTGCGCCGGACATCGGGGGCGTACTTGGCGTCGGTATCCAGCAGCGTGTCGAGGCGGTAGAACAACTCGTGAGCGAGCAGCCACTCGGCCTTGCGCTCGGCTTCGCGTGCGGCGCTCTCTGCGGCCCTGATCAGCTCGAGCGAACGCTCCTCGCCGAGCATCGCTTCACGGTCGTCTGCGATCTCGACCAGGTGCGTCAGGGCGACCAGCGCGTGGCTGAGGTCGACGGCGGTCGAGCCGGTGTTGAACCTCTTTTCCAGGTCCTTCAGCGAGCTCTCACGCTGCTCGGCCCGGAGCTTCTCCTGCTTCTCCAAGGCGGCCCGGTAGGCCTCGATCGTTTCGGTGATCGCCGGGTCCAGTGCGTCTGGCGCGTGGGCGATCAGGTCGCGGAACTTCGTGGCGTCGCCCTGGCGGGCCGCGCCCCAGACCGATTCGGACCACTTCGACCACGCGTCGGTCTGGGTGCGGCTCTGACGCGCCGACTGGTTGGCTTCGGCCTGGCCGATGAGGGCGGGGGCCGAAACGAGCGTGCCGGCCGCCAGGGCCAAGGCGGCCGCGAACACCGGAACACTGCGACGAACGGACTTGATCTGGGTCATTTTGTCTCCATCCTGGACGGCCCTGCTCGGACGCCCCGACTCACATCCGGCGTCTTCGCCGGGCCCGGACGCCGGATGATCGACCCCCGGACAGGGGGACTCTCTGGCGCTTCTGCCCTCCGCGCCCATTTCCAGCGTACTGGGTTTGGAACGGAACGGTTGCGTCGAGTCATCCGGCCGACCCGGTGTCTTTCCGGACCTCGCTGCACTGCTCGATCCGACACCGCCTGTTTGGGGGCCTGGGCCGGTCTCCACATACTGACAACGACCGAGCCCGAGGATTTGTTCGTTTCTACCGGCCCAACCCCGTCCATGCGACACCCCGGAGCGAGGAGGGCCACACGGTTTGCCAATCGACGCGCCCCTCCGTAGCATCCGCCCGAGGCCGCAAGGCCCCGAGGCACCCGTAGCTCAACTGGATAGAGCGCTGGCCTCCGAAGCCAGAGGTTCCGCGTTCGAATCGCGGCGGGTGCGTTTCTCCCTCTCATGCTCAAGAAAGCTTTTTCCGGACGGTCGGGGCGCGCCCGCCGTCCGCCGGGTCGGGTTCTGCCGGTTCCGCAACGGTCCGGGCCCGCCTATTTCTGCGGTCTCCGCGGCGGCCGCCCGATCTTCTCAGACGCGGGGCCCGTACGCTTTTGAAGCACTCGTCGCCCCCGGGAAGACCTTTCCCGCACGAAGAGGCAGGAGATCACGATGCACATCCGTCGCCGACGGCCCTTCCACACCCTCGCCCTTGTTGTGGGCCTCGCCGGGACCGCTCTGATCGCGGGGCACGCCTCCGGGCAGCCCGCAGACGATGTCGGCGGGCAGGTTTCCGCCGACGAGGGGACAGCCCAGCAGCCCGACTCGATGCCGAGCGCAGATGAGTTGTTCCAACGCCACCTCGCCGCCGTGGGCGGGCGGGAGAAGCTGCTGGAGATCCGGGCGCAGCATGTGGAGGGGACGGTCCGCCAGATCGGCGGGGACTACTTCGCGCTGCTGTCTGTGACCAACATCGCCAACGACGAGGCGCCGCACCGCGTCCGGGTGGTGATCGAGCCGATCGGCCAGCCCACGATCAAGACCCTGTTCGACGGGCAGTTCGGTTGGGTCGAGCTCGGCGAGGGCACCTACGACATCATCGTCGGCCCGCGCCTGCAGAACCTCGCCCGCGACGCGGACTACCTCATGCTCCCCCAGTTCGAGGAGGCCTTCCCGCAGCGCGAGACCTCCGACAAGGTCGAGTTCGAGGGCCGTCCGATGTTCCGCGCTGAGGTGACCAACCGCTACGGCATGACCGAGCGCCACTGGTTCGACGCCGAGTCCGGTCTGCTGACCATCACCGAGAGCGCCCAGGCGGTCGCCGGCGGCTCGTTCCGCCCGATCACCGTGATCTACCGCGAGTACCGCGATTTCGGCAACGGCATCAAGTACCCACGACTGATCGAACAGATCACCATCGAGCAGCCCGAAGAGGGCGAGCCGATCCAGATCGTCATGCGCCTGACCTACGACAGCGTCGTCACAGATCCGGACCGCATCGACCCGATCCGGATGCCCGACGAGCTCCGCCGGGAGATCGAGCGCATCATGGAACGCCAGCAGCGCGAACGCGAGCGCCAGCAGCGGGATGGCGCCGGCTCGGGCGGATGAACACTCCGCGGATCACAGTTGAAATCAACGGCCCGATCCGGGCCGTTTTTTTATGCCGTCAGCGATCGTCGCGCAGCTCGCAGCACGCGCCGAACCTGCGGCAGATCGGGTGCTCGGCGCATGCGCCGCCCCGGGCCTTGCACGCGCGGCGCCCGTGCCAGATCAGCCTGTGCGAAAGATCGCACCACTGCTCGCGCGGGAAAAGCGCCATCAGGCGGCGCTCGATCATCGCGACCGTCGTGCTTTCTTCGACGAGGCCGAACCTGCGGCTGAGGCGTTCGATGTGCGTGTCGACCACGAAGCCGACATTGATCCCGAACGCGTTGCCGAGCACGACATTGGCGGTTTTGCGAGCCACGCCCCGGAGCGAGAGCAGCTCGTCCATGGTCCGCGGCACCTCGCCCCCGTGAATCTCGACGATCTCGGTCATGGCCGCGTGGATCGCCTTGGCCTTGTTGCGGTAGAGCCCGATGGTGCGGATGTAGGGCTGGATCGCTTCGGGCGTCGAGGCGGCGTAATCGGCGGGTGTGGGGAAGGCGGCGAAGAGCCCCGGCGTCGCCTTGTTCACCCCCGCGTCGGTCGACTGGGCCGAGAGGATCGTCGCGATCAGGAGTTCGTGGGGCTTGGTGAAGTCCAGCTCGCAGACGGCGTCGGGATAGTGCGCTTCGAGCATCGCCGCGAGCTGTTTCGCACGGCGCTTCTCTGCGGGCTCGACCTGCGGCAGCGGAAACGGGATGTCGTTGAGCCCTCGCGGGTTGGCGGCCCGGCTCGCCGAGCCGGGGGCTTTCTTTCCCGGCTTTGTGACAGGCTTCTTGACGGTTTTCTTGGCGGTCTTCTTCGAGACTTTCTTCGCCATCAGAGCGGCCCCGTCCCGAGCGCCGGGGGTTCGAGCTTCGCCTCGCCGGGCCGCGGGCTGGCCGAGAAGGCCGGGTCGGAGGTGATCGACCAGACCCCCGCGACCATGCACCCGAGCACCGCAAGCATCGTCGCCGAGAGAGCGGTCGTCGCGCGGGGGTGCAGGGCGGCGAAGGCGTCGCGGTGCACCGCCGCGGTCGTGGCGTCGCCCGCTTGGGCCGCCCGCCAGTACGCTCGAAGCTCTGCGTTCATCTCCGGCCCCAGCAGCATGAGCTGGTAGGCGACCATCATCAACGCCGCCCCAAGCAGCATCGACCGGATCGCCGTCGAGATCCGACGCAGCGAGAGCTTGTAGAGCCAGACCGAAGCGATCAGCGAGACCACGGCCAGCAGCACGCAGAGGAACTGGATCACATCGTTGCTGAAAAACGAGAACTCGCCGACATGCCCGGCGACGATCCGCCAGTGGTCGGCGGGGTCGGTCTGAAAGTCGGGCAACACCGGGGCGAGGCGGCGCATGGTCGGGAAGACCTGGGCCGCGACCAGCGCCGTCATGACCAGCGAGCCGAGCCAGAGGCCCAGCGCGACGAGGTGGATGCATTCGGCGATCTTGCGTCCGGTGGGCATCGGCCCATGGTAGCGCGGGCCAACAATCATGCCGTGGAGATCAAGACCGATCGCAGCCTCGCCCTTTCGCCCTTCCGCGACCTCGCCGCGCGCCGGGGGATCGAGCTGGCCTCGGCCCTCGGGTACCGCAGCGTGACGCTCGACGCGACGCACCCCGAGCTCCGGGCGCGCGTGCTCGACCGCTCGGCCCGTCGCGACCTCGCGGCGGTGCTCCGGCGTCTGGAGCTCTCGATCGCCGGGCTGGACCTGTGGATCCCCCCGTCGCATTTCGCAGAAACCGCCCACGCCGACAGGGCGATCGGCGTCGTCGCCGAGACGCTCGCGATGGCGCGCGAGCTCGCCTCCCTCAGCGGCTCGGGCGAGGCGGCGGCGGTCGTCTCCATCCTGGTCGATCCGGGCGCGGACGAGTCGGTCGCGGCGGAGCTCGGCGCGCTCGCCGAAGCGTCGGGCGCGTGGATCGCCGATCACGCCCGTCCGGCTCGTGAATCGAAGTGGGGGCGTTACGGCGTCGGCGTCGATCCGGCGGGCGTGATGATGGCCGGCGAGCAGGTGCAGGACGCCGTGCTCGCGGCCGGCGCATCCCTGGTGTGCGCCAGGCTTTCGGATCTCTCCGCGGCAGGGCGCGTCGAGCCGGGTTCCGCCGGCGCACGCCTCGACCGGGCCTCGTACGAGGCGACGCTCAGCGTCGTGGGGTACGCGAGGCCGGTGGTTGTCGATCTGCGTCAGGCGCCCTCGGCCGAAGCGGCGGCGGCGAGGCTCGCGCCCGCGGGGCGTTCGGGCAGCGGCGAAGGCGCCGCGTCTCCGGGCAGATAGAGCGGATGTCTCGGCTCGCCGAGGTTTGTCACGCCGAGGCAGCGGGGGGCGAAGCCGGAAAGGCGACGCCGCACGATCGCCCCGCGCCCCATGTGGCGTCCGTGGTTGCCCCACCCGAGCACAACGAGTTCCGCCTCGCGGCAGGCGCGGAGGATCTCGCGGTCGTTGCCGGCGCCGACGGGGTCTCTCGCGAGCTTGAGGTCGGCCGGTCGTGTGGCGCGGAGGGCGAAGAGATTGACAACCAGCAATCGGTCAAAGCCCCAGCAGCGCGCGAAGCCGACGCAGCGCCGGATCGTCGGGTCGTCGTCGAATCTGTCGGCTGTGCTGGGGTTGAGCAGGACGAACGCGACAGCGCGCGAACCTTCGCCGAGGCGGCGGGACAGGCGGTAGCGGTAGGGGGCGAGCGGGCGGGGCACGCCTTTTCCGCGCTTCATTTGGGGCTACTCAAGATCTTCGTCGTCGATGTCCGCGTTGGTGTAGACCTTCTGGACATCGTCGTTGTCCTCAATCGCGTCGACGAGGTTCATCAGCTTGCGGGCGTCGTCGCCGGTGACCGCGACGGTGTTCTCGGGGATCTTGGTGATCTCGGCCTGCTCGACCTCGACACCCGCGGCCTCGATCGCCTCCTTCACTTGGATGAAGGACGCGGGGTCGCAGAGCACCGCCCAGTAGCCGTCGTCGCCCTCGGGGGCTTCGACATCGTCGGCGCCGGCCTCCAGGGCGAGCTCCATGATCTGCTCTTCGTCGGCCTTGGCGGCGGGGATCAGGATCTGGCCCTTGGTCTGGAAGAGGAACGCGACGGAGCCGGACTGGCCGAGGTTGCCCCCGTGGCGGCTGAAGGCGAGGCGGAGCTCGTTGACGGTGCGGGTGCGGTTGTCGGTCAGCGCGTCGGCGATGATGGCGACGCCGCCGGGCCCGTAGCCCTCGTAGGTGATCGACTCGAAGTTGTCGCCGCCGGCGGCGCCCGCGCCCTTGTCGATGGCCCGCTGGATCGTGTCCTTGGGCATGTTGGCGTACTTGGCCTCATCGATGGCGTAGCGGAGGGCGAGGTTGACATCCGGGTCGGCGCCGCCGGCGCGGGCCGCGGCGATGATCGCGCGCGAGCACTTGGACCAGATCTTGCCCTTCTTCTTGTCCTGGCGTTCCTTGCGGTGCCTGATGTTCGACCATTTGCTGTGCCCGGCCATGTGTCGTTGTCGCTCCGTTGGTTGGTCCGGCCCGGGTGTTCGCCGGGCGGCGGTTGCTGCTGATTGTTCGCATCGGGCAGGCCCGGCGCTTCGGTCGGGGCGGGCTCATGGCGAGCCGAACACCTCGGCGACCGGGGGATCCTCGCCCCGCTCGATCGCCCCGAGCCGGTCGCGGAGGCCCGCCGCCCGGAGCTCGACATCCTCGACATACCACTGCGGGAGGCGTCCCTGTTCGTCGCGGATTTCGCGGAGGGTACGCGCCGCCTCGGCGAGCGCGAGCTCCCACGCCTCGACCGCCTCGTCCCGCTCCCCGGCCCGCCAGAGGGCGTCGCCGAGCTGCATCGGGGGCGTCACGCCGGGCTCCTCGCCCGAGAGCTCGACGGCGAGCCTGAGCAGTGAGATCGCGCCCTTGCCTTCCGGCCTCGGGTCGTCGGGGTTTGGGTCCGTGTCGGGGTCGCGGTCTTCGAACCAGCCCAGGCGGTAGAGGATCCAGCCCATCGAGTCGACGATGCTCGCGTTGTCGGGCTTGGCGGCGTACGCCCGCGAGATCAGCCGCAGCGACTCGTCGAGCTCGCGACCCTGCTCGGCGAGGTGGTAGCCCAGGTCGTTGCTGGCCCAGATGTGCGTGGGGTTTCGTTCAAGCGCGACGCGGTACATCGTGTCGGCCGCCTCGCGTCGCCCGGAGGTCGTCGCTCCAGAAGCGATGGCGTAGGCGAGTTCGGCGAGCCAGCCGTCGAGACTCTGCGGCTCTTCATCGAAGTTGACAGTGTTGGCGATGAAGTCCACGGGGTCGTCGGTCTTCTCGATCGAAGCGAGCAACGAGCGGAGGTCGCTCCCGTCGCCGGCTTGGGAGATCAGGTACACCCAGAGCAAGAGTTCTTGGGGACGCATGTCGCGCTCGTTACTGAGCGAGCCGGCGACGCTCTTCAGCGCCTCGTCGAGGCGGCCGACACTCCGCAGCGCCTGGGCGGGGACGGTGCGCAGGCGGTCGGCGGTTTCTTCGTCGACCATCTCCGCGATGCGCCGCGTTTCGTTGATCGAGTCGATGTCGGGCTCGGGGCGCGACGCGGCGAGCCCGGCGCGGAGTTCGAGAAACTCCGGCCCCATCGCCATACCGGCCTGGTGCAGGCGGACGAGCATCCGGTGCGCCGGCTCGGCGACCGGGCCTTCCAGATCGCTCGCCGCGGCGCGCGAGACGCTCGCCACGACGCCTTCGAGCGTCTGACGCTGGCCGGCTCGAACAGTGACGCCCGAGCCCATCGACACACCGATGAGGCGTGCGGCGTCGGCGTGCTCGCCCCGCTCGGCGTGCAGGGCGGCGCGTTCCAGCAGCGTGTCGATGCCGAAGGCCTCGCGTTCGAGGCGCTCGTCGCGGAGCTGCGTCGCGCGCTCGCGGTCGTCCAGCGGGCCCGCGGCGAGTTGTTCGAGCAGTCGCGACGAACCGGGCGCGTGCGGCGGGCGCGCCACGCGGTGCTCGAGCAGCGACGCCGCCCGGTACGCGCCCTCGTCGCCCCCGCGCTCGGCGAGGTACCTCGCGAGGGTGTTCAAGGGCTGCTCCGTGCCCGGGTGAGCCTCGGCGAGCCTGCGGAGTTCGGGCTCGGGGTCGGCGTCGCGCATCAGGTCGATCTGGACGGCGAGGGTGGTCAACGCCGCGTCCCACGGACGCTCCTGCGCCAAAGACCAAGCCCGAGCGGACTCGAGCGGGCCGGCTCTGCCCGCCTCGGCGCGTGCGGCCAGCAAGACCCGACGCGCGCTGCGCGAACCGGGGATCGAGCGGACCGCGCGCGTGCGGACGCCGTCGAGCCGTTGGCGCGCGTCCTCGCCCCCGACCTGGGCGTAGAGCGCGCCGAGTGTGGTGACGGCCCACTCGTCGAGCGGGTCTTCGTCGAGCCGTCGCATCAGCACGCGCTCGGCGAGCGCCGCGTCTCCGATGTTCCCGGCGATCGCGACGAACCGGCGTGCGGCGGTCCGCCAGTACGGGTCGCTTCGGTCCGTCCGCTGCATCGCCCTGTCGAGCACTCTGGCGGCGCGGGCCGAGAGCTGCAGCTCGTCGAGCGCGTTGGCGATCAGCACCGCGTCGCCCAGCGACTCGGGCTCGCCGAGCGAGGCGATCAGCAGCCGGGCCTCATCGGTCCGCCCGAGGGCGTTGAGCATGCGGGCGCGGCGGGTCTTGTCGGCCAGCGATTCGGGGTCTTTCGAGGCGCTGAGGCTGTGCCCGATCAGATGTCGGTCGCCGGACTGGATCGCGACCTCCGCCAGCAGGGCGGGATCGGTGACGCCCTCCTCGATCGCGCCCCCGAGCGAGACATACGAGCCGGCGATCTCGGGCGCGAGCGCCGGGGCAAGCGACATCGCGCGGACGGCGCGCTCGTGCATCGCCTCTGTGTCGGGCCAGGCGAGCAGGTCGAGCAACAGGCCCTCGTGCCCGGGTCGTTCCGTCCACGCCTTCCAGAGCGACTCTCGACCCTCCTCCGGGCCGGCGGCTCTCGCCACGAGCCGGGTACGCCAGACGCTGGCCGAGCCGCTGCGTCCGAGGGGTGAGCCCTCCGCGACTTCGCCGATCCGGAAGCCCACGCCGATCGATCGGGCGCGGTCGGCCATGGCGAGCACGCGCTCGTCGAGCACCGCCGCCTGCGACGCGCTGAGCTTGGTGAGCAGCGAGCCGGCGCCCTCGGTGTCGCCCATCGCGAGCTTGGCGAGGAATCGCCCGCCGAAAGGGTCGGCCCAGCCCGCGCCCTCGGGGATCCGTTCAAAGAGCGTGAGCGCCAGGCCGGGCTCGCCCGCGTCGAGGGCCGCGAACCCCGCCTCGGCCCAGAGCGCCGGCGCGTCGGAGGCGACGAGGTTGACCTCGTCGGCGTACTCGGTGTGGACATTGAAGGGCGAATCGAAGTCGACGCCGCGCCGGATCGCCTCGGCGCCGGCGGCGGGCTCACCGGTGCGCAGCAGCGACTTCCCGAGCAGCGCATAGACAATCGCTTCGAGCCCCGGGTCGCCGATGGTCGCCGACGCGGCCCGGAGCATCAGCGAACGCACCGCCTCCCAGTCGCCGTCGTCGGCGAGCTCCGAGGCGAGCATCGCGAGAGGGCCGGGGGCGACGAGGCCGCGCTCTGCGGCGAGGCTCCATTGCCGGATCGCGGCTTGGCGGTCGCCCGTCGCGAGCAAGGCGTCGCCGAGCAGGCGCAACGCGTCGGCGTCGCCCCCGGTGCGTTCAACGAGCTCGGTCGCCATCTCTCCCGCGCGTTCGTACGCCTCCGCGTGCAGCATCGAGCGGATCCGTGCGTAGGCGACGAGCGACTCGCGGTCACGATCATCGGGGAGGGCGGCTTGCGCCGGTTCGGCTGTCGACCCGGCGTCGGTCAGCAGTTTCTGCAGGAGGGCCGCGGCCCGGGGCGAGGCCCGGTCGGCGCGATCGGGTTCGGCCGCCGCGTCAGTTTGGGACGGGCCTTCTGCTCGGTTTGCGGTCGCGCAGGCGCCGAGCCAGAGGAGCCCGGCGATCGACGCGGAACACGCGATGGCCCGGCGCAGGCTCACTCGGCTCCCGGCTCGGTGTTCGGCTTCGGTGGCGTGTCGGCCTCGGCGCCGTTCTGCTCGGGTTCGGCCCTCAGCGTCGGACCGGGTTTCGGTTCAGACTCCGCCTTCGGCTCGGGTGTTGCATCGGTGTTGGGTTCGGGCTGTGATTCAGCTTGGGGATCGGCCTTGGCTTCGGGCCCGGCGCCGGTCTTTTTCTTCGGTCGGCGCGGCGTCTCGGACAGGTGCTCGACGCCCAGGTAGATCTCCCGGCACTCGCCAGCTCTGAGCAGACGCTCCATCTTCGCGGCGACCTGGGCCGGCTGCTCGCCGCTGTCGGCGATCGAGGCCTCTTCCAGCACGCCCGCGATCCGCGAGTCGACCGGGAAGGCGTGCGCCCCGAGCGTCAGCAGCATCACTCGCGAAGCGATGAACGGGGTGATCCCGTCGAGCCCTTCGAGGTAGACCCTCGCTTCGCGCTTGGGCATCGAGAGCAGCGTCTCGAGGTTCAGGGCGTGCTCGCGGTTGTACACCGCGTTGAGCGCCGCGTGGAGGCGTTCGCACCGCTCCTGCCCTTTCGGGTACTTCGTTCCGATGATCGCGAGAACCTCGTCGGGCAGGCAGATGCGCAGCTCGTTGTAATCGACCAGTTCGGCGCAGAGCTTGTCGACCGCAGCGGGTGCGTGGCGCACGCCCGCCTCCCACCACATGAACGACTCGACCAGACGCGCCAGCGGCGCATCGGTCCCCTTCGGGCAGGCAGGGTGGGGGAACTCTTCGGCCAGCGCCGGCGACTCGCCGAGCATGGCGTGCAGGCCCTTGAGCGCCTCGGTCTGTTCGTCGATCTCGCTCAACGCTCGCTGCCCCCGTCGGCGTTCTCTGGCCGGGCGTCGCCGGCGTCAGGCTCGCCCGTGTCGCTGTCCTTGATCTCGCCCAGCGCCCTGAAGACTGCGGCCTGGTTCTTCGCCCCGCGATCGACCTTGAACCTCAGCGTAGGCATCCGCGAGAGCGCCACCAACTCGGCCGCCTCGCGACGGATGTAGCGAGAAGCCGCCTCCAGCCCGTGCATCGTGAGCTTCTCGTGCTCCTCGGGCAGCACGGAGACGAACACCGTCGCCTCGCGAAGGTCCTCGGAAACCGTCACGCGCGTCACCGTCACCAGCCCGCGGACGCGGGGGTCGTTCAGGCCCTTCTGGATCACCCGCTGGATCGCCTCGCGCACCGTCGAAGCGACCTGCTGCACTCGCTTGCTCACGGCGTTCCCTCCGGCGGGGGGGCTTGCTCGCTCGGCGTCGGCTCGGCCGCGCGACGGTACATCTCCTCGGCGATCGCCTCGTCGTCGAGCTCGTCACGCCCGGAGACGCCCATCTCCTCGACCTTGATCAACTCGCGGCAGGTCTCCCCGAGCTCCGCTTCAGTCATCGATCGCAGCTTCGTCGAGATGCGGTCCAGCACGCTGCCGACCCGCGCCCCGTCAGAGCCCGTCAGCGAGACCGCCATCAGCGCCAGGTTCGGCCTGTCGAGCGCCCCGACCTCCGCGACGGAAACGAGGTGGTCGCGGTGGAGCCTGTCCTTGAGCGAGCGGACCACGCGGCGCTTGTCCTTTAGCGAGGAGGCGTCGTGGATCCATAGCTCGAACTGGAGGACTCCGATGACCAAAGACGGTTCCGTAACGCGTGGGGTCAGAGCGTCCGCTTGACCTGGATCTGCTTGTAGCACTCGATGATGTCGCCTTCCTTGATGTCGTCGTAGCCGTCGATTTTCATGCCGCACTCCATGCCCGCCCGGACTTCCTTGGCGTCGTCCTTGAAACGCTTGAGCTGGCTGAGCCTGCGGTCGTTCTCGATCACGATGTCGTTGCGTGTGATGCGGACATAGGCGTCGCGCTCGACCGTGCCGTTGGTGACATAGCAGCCCGCGACCGAGCCGACCTTGGACACCTTGAACACGGCCCGCACCTCGGCGTGGCCCAGGACCTCCTCGCGGAGCTCGGGCTCGAGCAGGCCCTCGGCGGCCTTGCGGATGTCGTCGGTGATGTCGTAGATGACCTTGTAGGTCCTGATCTCCACGCCCTTCTGCTCGGCGAGCTTGCGGGCCTTGGAGGACGGGATGACATTGAACCCGACGATGATCGCCCGCGACGCCTCGGCGAGGATGACATCGCTCTCGGTGATGCCGCCGACCTGCGCGTGCAGCACGCGCGAGCGGACCTCGTCGGTGGCGACCTTCTCGATCTCGTTCTTGAGCACATCGACCGAGCCCTGCACATCCGCTTTCAGGACGATCAGGATCTCCTTGAGGTCCGTCTCGGCCATCTTGCTGAACAGGCTGTCGAGCGTCACCTTGGGCTGGCTGAGCTCCTGCTCGCGCTCGCGGTGGCGACGCTGCTCGGCCGCCTCCTGCGCCTTCTTGAGCGTGTCGACCACGAAGAACTTGTCGCCCGCGTCGGGCAGTTCGTCGAGGCCGGAGATCTGCACCGGCGCCGGGGGCGTCGCCTTCTTGAGCTTCTTGCCTCGATCGTCGGTGATGTCGCGCACACGCCCGAACGCTCTGCCCGCGACGATGAAGTCGCCGAGCTTCAGCTCGCCGTCCTGCACCAGGATGTTCGCGACAGCGCCGCGCCCCTGCTCGAAGCGGCTCTCGACGACCGTGCCCCGGGCCGGACCGCCGAAGTCGGCCTTGAGCTCCAGCAGTTCGGCCTGGTACTCCAAGACCTCGAGCAGTTCCTGCACGCCCTTGCCGCTGATGGCGGAGGTCTTCATCACCTCGGTGTCGCCGCCCCAGTCGGCGGGGTTGAGCCCGTGCTCGGCGAGCTGGCCGAGGATCCGCTGGACATTCGAGTCCGTCGCCTCGGGCTTGTCGATCTTGTTGAGCGCCACGACGATCGGCACGCCCGCCGCCTTGGCGTGGTTGATCGACTCGATGGTCTGCGGCATCACGCCGTCGTCGGCCGCGACGACCAGCACCACGATGTCGGTCACATGGGCGCCGCGGGCGCGCATCGAGGTGAACGCCTCGTGGCCCGGCGTGTCGAGGAAGACCACCTCGCGGTCGTTCTCGCCGATCTTGACGGGAACGCGGAAGGCGCTGGTCGCCTGCGTGATGCCGCCGGCCTCGCCCTCGGCGACATTGGCGCTGCGGATCCTGTCCAGGAGCGAGGTCTTGCCGTGGTCGACATGGCCGAGGATCGTGACGACCGGCCCTCGCGGGCGCTCGTCGGTCAACTGGCGCTCCTCGAAGTCCTGCGAGACAACATCCTCGGCGCTCTTGGCTTCCTTGATGAGAAGCTCGATGTTGTACTCGATCATCACCTCTTCGGCCTTCTCGGGCTCGATGATCGCGTTGGGCGTCGCCATCACGCCCTGCATGAACAGGTGCTTGATGATGTCGGCGGCCTTGACGCCGGTGGCGGCCGAGAGGTCCTTGATGGTGAAGGGGGCCTGGATCTCGACCTTGCCGCCCTGCTGGGCGGGGGTCGGCGGACGGTCGTGCTGCATCTGACGCCGGAGTTGCTGGCGCCGGGCCTTGAGGTAGCCGCCGGAGCGCTGCAGGCGAGCCTCGCGCTCGGCGAGGTCCTGCTCGCTCCACGCGCCGCTGCCGCCCTCCTTGCCGCCGGCGCGTCCGCGCCTGCGGTCGGGGACGCCGCCGCCCCCGGGGCCGCGACGGTTGTTGCGTCCTCCCGCGCCCGGACCGCCGGGGCCGCGACGCCCTGCGTCGGGCATCATCGGTGGCCCGCCCGGTCCCCCGCCGGGAGGACCGCGCCTCGGCCTGGGCGGCGCCACCGGCTCGGGCGCCTCGACACGAACGACACGGGGGCCCGAGAGCTTGACGGCCTGACGCTTTTCCAACTGCGGACCCGCCGGGGTGACCTGCGTCGGGCGATCCGGGACATTCTTCGGGGCCGGAGTGACACGGTCCTCGTCCTCGCCGCTGTCGCGACCGGGCGCCGCGGCGGGCGGGCGAGGCAGGTCGTCCTCGCCGGGCCGGCGAGCCGCGGGCGCCCTCTCGGGCTCGGTGGTGGGTTCGGCCGCGGGCTCTGTCTCTTGCGGAGCGTCGGCGGCCTCCGCCGGACGATAGGGCGTGACGGGTCTCGCGACAGGAGCGGGCTCCGACGGTGTCTTCGCCGGGGGGACATCGTCGGCCGGGGGCGGGCTCGGCTCGCTCGGCGCCGAACGCTTGGCCTCTGCGACGGTCGTTTGCGTCTGCGCCGGCGTGTCGTCGGCGGTCGCGGGAGGTTCGACGCGTTTGGCGGCCTTCGCCTTGCTCTTGGCGCGCACCTTCTTCAGGTCGACTTTCGTGGCCGTTTCGACCGCGGTCCCGCCGCCCTCACCGAACCAGTCGCGGATCGTGGCCTCAAGCCCTACCGAGACGGTCGACATGTGATTCTTGATGACATCGGCGGGGATGCCCTCGGCGTGGCACTTCTCCACGACCGCCTTGCTCTGGACACCCAATTCCTTCGCCAGCTCGAAAACTCGTTTGGCCAAGCTTCGCTCCGCTCCGTGAAACACCGGGCCGGTGGCCCTTCAAACAGTTCAGACTTCGTTCCCGATGGCCTCCCGAGCCGCGAACGGCCCGGGAGCGGGGGGTCACTCGTTGCTCGTGCGACCGCCCAGGATGTCGGCGGCACGCTGGTCGGTCTCTTCGTCGGGCTCGGAGGCGTCGGCCTCCGAGTCTTCCCCGCCCGCCTGATCGGACGGGCCATGATCCGGCGCAGGGGCGACAGAGCCCGCCCCGAGGATCGCGGCGGCGGCGGTGTCGGCGTCGACCTCCCCGCCCTCACCCGAGAGCATCCGCTGCGCGGCCTCTTCCTCTTCCCGACGCTTGCGATCGGCCTCTTCCTTCGCCTTTTCCTGTTCGATCGCGACGACCTTGGCCCGCTCGGAGGCGGCCTCGACCATCTTTGTCGCCACCTCTTCGCTCAGATCGAACTGATCCATCAGCACCTCGGCGCCGACTTCCTCGATGTCGAAGACACTCACCATGCCCAGGGCCGCCAGCCGGTCGATCATGTCTTCCTGCGTGCCCTCGATCGAGAGCAGCGTCTCGGACATCGTCTCCAAACCCTTGGTGAACTCCTCGGGCGTCAGGATGTCGATGTCCCACCCCGTCAGGCGGGCGGCGAGCCGGACATTCTGCCCGCGCTTGCCGATCGCCAGCGAGAGCTGGTCGTCGCGGACGACAACCGTCGCGCGCCCGAGCTCGAAGCAGAGGCTGATCTCGTTGACCTCCGCGGGCTTGAGCGAGTTCTGGATGAGGATCTGGCTCGACTCGTTCCACCGGACGATGTCGATCTTCTCGCCGTTGAGCTCGTCGACGATGTTCTTGATGCGGCTGCCGCGAACGCCCACGCAGGCGCCGACCGCGTCGACCTTCGAGTCGATCGAGCTCACCGCGATCTTCGTGCGGTACCCCGCCTCGCGGGCCATCGCCTTGACCTCGATGATCCGCTCGGCCACCTCGGGCACCTCGACCTCGAACAGGCGCTTGATCAGGTCCGGGTGCGCCCGGCTGATGACGATCTTGACCTGGTTGCCCGCGTCGCGGCAGTCCAGGATCAGGCAGCGCACCCGCTCGCCCGGGGCGAACTGCTCGCCGGGGATCTGCTCGGACCGGGGCATGAACGCCTCGGCACGCGTGTCCAGCGAGACCACCAGCGCCCCGCCCTCGTAACGCTGGGCCGTCCCCGTCACGATCTCGCCGACGCGTTTGGAATACTCGTCGAGGATCGAGCTCCGCTCATCGTCGCGGAACTTCTGGATCATCACCTGCTTGAAGGTCTGGGCCGCGATCCGGCCGAAGTCCTGGGGCGACATCTCCAGGGGCTCGCCGTGACGCGTCAGGTTGATCTGCCCCGACAGGGGGTCGACCGTGCACTGGAACTCCTCGGCGTCGAGCGTGTTGAAATACTTCCTCGCGGCCGAGACCATCGCGGTCTCAAGGTCGCGCAGCAGAAGATTCTTGTCGATGTTCCGATCGCGTGCGATCGAGTCGAGGATCCGCATCATTTCCTGGGTGTTCATGGCCGTCTGCTCCGACGCTGGGTTGCCTGGATGTCAGATTGTTCTGTTGTACCGTTCTGTTCCGCCGACGCGACGCGGCCCGGCGTGCTCAAGACTGTTTCATCCCCGGCCGATCGGCCGGGACGCCCGGGGTCGCAAAACGACACAAGCCACGAACGCTTGTCTCGCTCGCGGCTCATCGACGCCAGAACCGGAAAAGGAAAAGACCTTATCCGGCCGAACGGGATGGGTCGTTTCGGGCTACCGCATCATGCGGCCCTCCGCGACACAACCCGGCCCGCACCCTCGGTTGAGAGGGCGTCCACCGCAAAGCTGGTGGGGCGGTCACCTGACATCGACGGGCACCGTGCGCATCGAAAACCAAACCTTTCTCTCGCGGCGTCCGAGCCGCGATCACCGAACAGTAGCGGTCCGCGCGCTGCGGGGTCAACCCTCGGGTCGATCGAGGGGTGAGGTTCTCTCCGGTTCGGGCCGCTCCCGGGCGCGTGGCAGAGGCGATCAGGGGCGGTCGTCGGGCCCGATCGGACGGAGGATCTGCACCGCACGGCTGCCCCGGTGGCGCCCGATCCTGGCGAGGTACTTGTTCTCGCCCTCGACCGTGACCACCGCAGGCTTGTCCAGATCCTTGTCGGTCATGATCAGGTCGCCGACCGACATCTGGGCGAGGTCCTCAAGCGTGATCGTCGTCCTCGCCAGCACGCTGGCGACCGAGACCGTCGCACGCCCGAGCTGATTCGAGATCGCCCCGCGGGTCTCCTCGGTCTGGTTGCACCGGGCCGCGTTGAACCACGACTGGGCGCTCAGATCCTCCATCACCGGCTCGATCACATTGTACGGGATGCACAGGTTCATCGTGCCGGCGCGATTGGTCAGCTTGATCTCGAACCCGACGACAATGACCACCTCGTTGGGGGGGACGATCTGGACGAGCTGCGGGTTGCTCTCGGTGTTGGTGATCGAGAACGAGAGCTTCTTGATCCCCTCCCAGGCCTCGGAAAGGGCGGTAAGGCCGCGGCTGGTCACATTGCTGATCAGCCTCGTCTCGATGAGCGTCATCGGGCGCTGGGGGATGAAGAGGTCTTGGCTGGTGCCGCCCAGCAGGCGGTCGATGATCGGATAAATGATCAGGGGGCTGATCTCCAGACAGATCTGGCCGGTCAGCCCGTCGGACTCGATGAGGTTGAAGCTCGTCGGGTTGGGCAGGCCCGAGATGAACTCGGAGTAGGTCATCTGCTCGCAATTGGCGACCTTGACCTCGACAATCGTCCGGAGGAAGCCCGAGAGCGACGCGCCGAAATTCCTGGCGAACGCCTCGTGGAGGGTCTGCAGCGCCCGCATCTGGTCTTTGGAGACCCGCTCGGGACGCTTGAAGTCGTAGACGCGGACCTCGACCTCGCCCGATGCTCGCCGGTTGCGCCCGAAGATCATCTCGTCGCGGGCGATCTCCTCGACCTGGCCCTGATCGACCGCCGCGAGCAGCTGATCGATATCGGATTGGTCAAGCACATCGGCCATCGGTCGCGGGATCCTCCCGGGTCTGGCGCAGGGGCGTCACGGCGCGCGGGCGCACAACAGCCCGGTATCGGACGCCCGGCCCTCCGGGCTTGAAGCATCCGGGTCTGAGCGTCGTGGAGTGTTCGGGGCGGGAACAATCCGCCCTGCTTATCTGATTGAAGGGGCAACATGCACTCGTCCAATACCCGACGCCTCGTGCCGGCTCTTCTTGGGCTGCTGCTCGCGATCCTGCTCCCCGCGGCCCAGAGCCCGGCCCAGCCCGGGGGCCTCGGCGCTCCCGGCGGGGCGGTGACGGTCAGCGCGATCCCGCAGCACGGTGTGGTCTCGCCCGGCTCGGGGATCTTCGTCGCTGTCGTCCTCGACTTCGCCGAGACCTACCACGCCTGGCCCAACGACCCGAAGCTGCCGCCCGAGCTCGATGGCTTTCCCGCCATCCCGACCACGCTGGAAGTGGGTGTGATCGGGCGCGAGGGGGTGCTGATCGGCGAGACCGTCTGGCCGGAAGCGCAGATTTACACCACCGCGGCCCTGGGGATCGAGGCCGAGCTCGGGGTGTTCAAGGGCCGCACCGTCATCTTCGTTCCGGTCTTCATCGCCGAGCAGGCGGAGTTGGGCGAGGTTTCGATCCCGATCCGGGTTGGTTATCAGACATGCGATGACGCGGTCTGTTATCCGCCGACAACGGTTGAAAAGACGGTCGAGCTCCGGATCGCAAGCCGCGAGGAGGCCTTGGACGCCGAGGCCAACGAGCCCGAGTTGTTCGAGGGCGTCGATTCGAGGGTCTTTGCGAGGATGGCGGCGGGGGAGGGGCTCGCCGAGCCCCGCGACGCGCCGGAGGACGAGGCCGCGGCTGATGAAGCCGCCGCAGTACCGCCGGAGATGGCGGCGCCGCCGATCCGGTTCCTCGGCTTTGAGTTCGAGGCCCGGACCGGGATCGCGCTGACGCTGCTGCTGGCGGTGCTCGGGTTTCTGGGCGGGTTTGCGCTGAACCTGACGCCCTGCGTCCTGCCGGTGATCCCCATCAAGATCATGACCATCAGCAGCCACGCGGCGACGCCGGGCAAGTCGTTGGTGCTCGGGCTGGCGATGGCGTTCGGGATCGTGGCGTTCTGGGTGGCGTTGAGCCTGCCGGTGGTGCTGCTGGCGCAGTTCACCGACCCGAGCCGGCTCTTCGGCATCTGGTGGATCACTGTCGGGATCGGCGTGCTGATCCTGCTGATGGGCGCGGGGCTGCTGGGGCTGTTTCAGATCAACCTGCCGCAGAGCGTGTACATGGTGAATCCGAAGGCGGACAACCTTTGGGGGTCGTTCCTTTTCGGCGTGATGACGGGGGTGCTGGGTCTGCCGTGCTTCGGGTTTGTGGTCGGCGGGCTATTGCCTGCTGCGGCGGTGGCGACGCCGGATGTCGTGGTCACGATCTTCGCGTCGCTCGGCGTCGGGATGGCGTTCCCCTACCTGCTGCTGGCGGCCAAGCCGGGGTGGGTGAACAAGGTGCCGCGGGGCGGGCCGGCGGGGGATTTGGTCAAACAGGTGATGGGGCTGCTGCTGTTTGCCGCGGCGGCGTACTTCATCGGGGCGGGGTTGATCGCGCTGGTCGCGGGGCACCCGTATCTGGGGAGGAAGCTGCACTGGTGGGCGGTGGCGATTCTGGTGATCGCGGCGTCGTTGTGGTTGGTGTGGCGGACCTTCAAGATCACGAAGAAGCCGGTCACCAGAGCTGTTGTTGCGGCGATCGGGGTGGTGCTCGGCGGGACGGCGTACCTCTATGTCTCCGCCGACACGGCGGTGGCCAGAGAGCAGTACGAAGAGCGGCAGCGGCTGCTGGCCGAGGCGGGGGGGAACCCCGGCGGCTTGACGCTGGTGTCGGGGGTGTGGCTGGATTACTCGCCGGCGCTCCTGGAGAAGGCCCGTGAGGAGGGGCGGCCGATCGTGATGCACTTCACGGCGGAGTGGTGCCTGATCTGCCAGGTGAACAAGGCGAGGTTTCTGGACCGCGATCCGGTGCGGAGCGCGCTGCGGGAAGACGGGATCATCTCGGTCATCGTGGACCTTTCGAGCGACACCGCGGTGGGGTGGGACCTGATGGCCGAGCACGGGCAGACGGGGATTCCGCTGTTGTGGGTCGAGGGGCCGGGACTCGAGGAGCCTTTGCTGTCCAACGCCTACCTGCCCGAGCAGATTCTGCGGATGCTGGAGCGGGCGAAGGGCGAGTGAGCAGAGGGGGGCGCGGGGAGTTGGGCGCAGGGATGGTTTCGGCCTGCGGCCGAGGCTGGGTTGAGGGCTCGGGTTTGGAGCGTGGGAGAGCAAAGACAACTTGCGGCCGAAGGCCGCCACCTCCTCCAGCGCCCCGCGCCCCACACCCTGCGCCCCTGAGCTTCAGCGGCAGGCGGCGCCTTCAAGCGGCGGAAAATGCGATCGCCCCGGGTGTGCGAGTGCGTTGACAGATCGGGCTTTGGGGTGTATGTTTGCTCGCCCCGGATCCGTGTCTCCTGAGGGGGGCGGCGAGGGTTTGGGGCCGATAACTGAATACTGACGCGGGTGTAGCTCAGTGGTAGAGCGTCACGTTGCCAACGTGAAAGTCGACGGTTCGAATCCGTTCACCCGCTCTTGACCCCGCCGGCCGTTTGGTCGGCGGGTTGTCTTTTTGGAGGTGGTGGGGCATGGGTGTGGGGTGTGGTGGAGGCGGGAGTAGGGGTACGGTAGGGTGTTGGGGATTGCGGCGATGGGGGTCTGGATTGTCGTTTGTGTCGGGGTTTGGTGTTGACAGCGGGTGAAGGTGGGGTTAGGTTGAGGTTGTTCCGGGGGATCTCTGCCGCGTTCGCGGCTCCTCGGGGCGGACAGATCGGTCGTTGTCGGTGTTTCTCGCCTGACTGAGTTCGTGGGGCGTGCCGGCGATGCCGGTCGACAGCGGAGTGTTTGGCGGTCTGCGCGTCGCGTGGGCTGTCTTTGGAGTTTGAAGACTTCGTGGAACTGCCGCCGGGCGTGCTGTCGCGTTCGGTCGTGCGATGGGAGACAGTTGTGCGACAATCAACAGGTGGCGTCCGTCGGGGGTTCACGCTGATCGAGTTGTTGGTGGTGATCGCGATCATCGCTCTCTTGATCGGGATCCTGCTTCCGGCGTTGGCGGAGGCTCGCGGGATCGCGCGTCGTGTGATCGACCAGAACAACCAGCGGCAGATCTTGGCGTCGCTGAATACCTACGCGACGACCTACGAGGATCGGATCGCGTCGTTCACTTGGCAGCCGCGTGCGACAGTGGGCGGGCAGCCCCGCTACGGTGGCACGGACGACCCGCAGATTCGGCAGTTGATGAACAGCGCGGGACCCGGCACGACGCACACGACAACGGCGGCGTACCAGGCGGTGGACATCATGCGTCGGCGGACGGGCGGCGACCAGACGAACAAGCCGATTATCACGGGTTGGATCCCGCATGTGTGGTACACGCACCTGGTGCTGCAGGACTTCCTGGCGGCGCGTCTGCCCGAGAAGCTCGTGGTGAGCACGGCGGACCGTCACCGTCTGAACTGGCAGCGTGACGCGGGGCGTCTCTTCCAGAGTCGGTTCTGGATGCCTTTCCAGCCCGCCCCTGAGGGCACGGGCTGGCGTTGGGCGTATTCGAGTTCGTACCAGTATGTGCCGGCGGCGTACGACGCGTATCAGAGCATGAACCTGCGTCAGCCGACGGGAACGGTCGTCAGCGGACGGCTCTACCAGAGCGGTGCTGAGAATCTGTACTATGTGTCGAGCCTGAACAACTTGGGCGGACTTCGCTTCAGCGATGTGACCTTCCCGGGTCAGAAGATCTATCTGCACGACAACGAGGACCGGCATTTCGGTCGTGAGCCGATCTTCTACGCGTACCCCGAGGCTCGGGTGCTCGTGGGGATGTTCGACGGTTCGGCGGCGGTGCTCCGCACGAGCGAAGCCAATCCGGGGTGGCAGCCCCGGAACCCGAGGAGCCCGATCCCGACGCGTGTCACCTACGCACCGGGCGGCCAGGATTGGCGGGCGCAGTTGAACGGTCGGAACCCGGTCGTGCCGTCGTACTACCGCTGGACGCGGGGCGGGCTGAAGGGGGTCGACTTCGGCGGGCGGGAGATCGGGACGGGTCAGCCGTTGAACTGACACATGCGATCAATCCGGCGTCCGGGGCGAGAGCCTCGGACGGCCGTTTTTTTGTCCTGAGAATCGAGTTGGGCGGAGCCGACTTCGGCTGAAGGAGTGCACAATCATGCGGGCCACACGATTCGGATCTGGGCGGGTCAGAGGGGCGTTCACGCTGATCGAGTTGCTTGTGGTCATCGCGATCATCGCGCTCTTGATCGGGATTCTGCTTCCGGCGTTGGCGGAGGCTCGGGCGATCGCTCGGCGAGTGCTCGACCAGAGCAATCAGGGACAGATCCTGACGGCGCTGAACAGCTATTCGACGACTTATGAGGACCGCATCGCGTCGTTCACCTGGCAGCCGAGGGCGACGGCGGGCGGGCAGCCTCGCTACGGGGGGACGGACGACCCTCAGATCAGGGGGCTCATGAACGGCGCTGGGCCGGGCACGGCGCACACGACGACGGCGGCGTACCAGGCGGTGGACATCATGCGCCGGAGGACGGGCGGCGATCAGACGAACAAGCCGATCATCTCGGGTTGGATCCCGCATGTGTGGTACACGCACCTTGTGCTGCAGGACTATCTGGCGGCGCGTCTGCCCGAGAAGCTGGTTGTGAGCACGGCGGATCGTCACCGTCTGAACTGGCAGCGGGACGCGGGGCGTCTCTACCAGGATCGGTTCTGGATGCCGTTCCAGCCGAACCCGGGCGGTACCGGCTGGCGTTGGGCGTATTCGAGTTCGTACCAGTATGTGCCGGCGTCGTACGACTACTGGCAGAGCGCGAATGTCAGGCAGCCGACCGGCTCTGCGCCGGCCCGGCGTATTCGGCAGGGGCAGGAGCATACCTATGTCATTCCGGCCGGCAATCGGCTGGGCGGGCTGCGTATGAGCGATGTGGCATTCCCCTCGCAGAAGGTGTTCCTGCACGACAACGAGGATCGGCATTTCCAGAAGGAGCCGGTGTACTTCGGGTACCCCGACGCTCGCGTGATTCTTGGGAACTACGACGGCTCGGTTGAGGCTCGAATGACCTCGACGACGAACCCGGGCTGGCGTCCGAACCAGCCTTCCAGCCCGGCGCCGACGACCTACGCCTACGACAAGACGGGCCAGCCCTGGCGGGCCCAGCGGGGCACCCGCCCGGCGAATGTCGCGGCGCACTACCGCTGGACGCGGGGCGGGCTGAAGGGGATCGATGTGGGGGGTCGTGAGATCAGCACGGGGCAGCCGATCAACTGAGGTGATTTGGAGTGTCCGGCCGGCCGGGGCTTGCGTTCCTGCCGGCTCTTTTATTTCTGGGTTTCTCGGCCGTTCGACGGCGTTCGTTGTGGACGCGTCGGCCGGGCCGACGAGAGTTGACCGGCTGAGGCCCTTTGTCGCGTGATGCCGCGGACAGCGCGGCGAGATTCGTGCGGAGGTGTCCGATGCGGAAGCGTTTTTCAGGTGTAGCGGGGCGTGTTTCCGAGCGTGTCCGGGGGGCGTTCACCCTGATCGAGCTGTTGGTGGTGATCGCGATCATTGCGCTGTTGATCGGGATTCTGCTGCCGGCTCTGGGCGAGGCGAGGGCGATCGCGAGGGTCGCGATCGATCAGAACAACCAGCGTCAGCTCGCCGCGGCGACGAACAACTACGCGACGACTTTCCAGGACCGGATCGCGGCGTTCAGTTGGCGAGCGCCGACGATCGCGGGTGGGCAGCCTGACTACCCGGGCTCGCAGTACCCCGACATCCGCTCTGCGATGCAGAGCCTCGGCCCGGGGAGCAGCGACACTGCGGCGGCGGCGTATCAGGCGGTGGACATCTGGCGTCGTCGGACGGGTCTGGATCAGCAGGCGGGGCTGATCACGAGCTGGATCCCGCATGTGTACTACACGCACCTTGTGCTGCAGGACTATCTGGCTTCGCGTCTGCCCGAGAAGCTTGTGGTGAGCCCGGCGGACCGTCACCGGTTGAACTGGCAGCGTGAGGCGGGGCGTCTGTACTGGGAGGGGTACTGGGGCCCGTACCACGCCAGCAACCATCAGCTGCGCGGCGGCTCGGGCACGACGGGGACGATGGGGTACCGCTGGGTGTTTTCGAGTTCGTATCAGTTTGTGCCGGCGACCTACGACTATTACCAGAGCCAGAATGTTCGTCAGCCTGGCGGGCCGAATGTGGCGGCGCGCCTGCAGCAGGGCGGGCACGCGAACACCTATCAGTCGTCGTCGAACTCGCGTTTCGGGAACCTGGTGATGAGCGATGTGCAGTTTCCGAGCCAGAAGGTGCTGCTGCACGACTACGAGCAGCGTCACCAGACGCGTGAGAACTACTACTACGCCGAGCCGTTTGCGCGGGTGCTGGTGGGGATGTTCGACGGGTCGGTGTCGGTTCGTGCGACGCGTGACGCGAACCAGGGTTGGGAGCCGCGCCATCCGACGCGTCCGTTCGGCACGCGGATGCCGTACAACGGGTCGCAGCCGTGGCAGGCTCGTCCTGTGACGGGTGGGTCGCTGTTCGGGTACTACCGCTGGACGCGTGGCGGCCTTCGCGGGATCGACTTTGACGGTCGCGAGATCAGCACTGGGCAGCAGATCCGTTGAGGCCGGCTGTTTCTTCGGGAGTGAACTCGATGGCGCGGGGCGCGGCGGAGGGTCGCGCCCCGCGTCTTTTGTCGTGGTGGGCGTGACGGCGTGTCGTTCGATCGGTGTGTCTCGGTGTATTATGGTCGATCCTCGTGCGGGGCCAGAGACAGGAGGCCCGCGGATGGTCCGGATTCGTAGCTTGGGCGGTCGTGGCTTTACGCTGATCGAGCTTTTGGTGGTGATCTCGATCATCGCTCTTTTGATCGGGATTTTGCTGCCGGCGCTGGGCGAGGCGCGGAACATCGCGCGGGTGGCGGTGGACAAGAGCAACCAGCGCCAGCTCGGGCAGGCGGTCAACAGTTACTCGACGAATTACGAGGACCGGATCGCGTCGCAGACCTGGCGGGCGCCGACGGTGCAGGGGGGGGCGCCGATCTATCCGGGGTCGCAGTACGCCGACATCCGCCAGCGGATGGCGAGCCTGTCGCCTTCGAGCCCGGACACGGACGCCGCGGGGGCGCAGGTGGTGGACATCATCCGGCGTCGGACGGGTCTTGACGAGCAGGCGGGGATCATCACGGGGTGGATCCCGCAGGTGTACTACACGCATCTGGTTTTGCAGGATTACCTGGCGGCGCGGCTTCCGGAGAAGCTGGTGGTGAGCCCGGGGGACCGTCACCGGCTGAACTGGCAGCGTGACGCCGGGCGGCTGTACTGGGAGGGGTATTGGCTGCCGTTCCAGCCTTCGGACTATCAGCTCGGGAGCGGTGGTACGGCGGCTTCGGGCGCGGGGTATCGGTGGGTGTTTTCGAGCTCGTATCAGTTTGTGACGGCGAGCTACGACCACTACCAGAGCGTGGATGTTCGGAGCCCGCAGTCGCAGGCGAGGCTGCGTCGGATGCTGCAGATCGGTTGGAACAGCTACAGCACGCCGGGGGACAGCCGCCTTGGCGGGCTTCGGATGAGCGATGTGGCGTTTCCGAGCCAGAAGGTGTTGCTGCATGACTTCGAGCAGCGTCACTTCGGGGAGCGGCTGCACTACGCCGAGCCGACGGCGCGGGTGGTGCTGACGATGTTCGACGGGTCTGTGGATGTGAAGCCGACGCGCGATGTGAACGCGGGGTGGCACCCGCACAACCCTGGGTGGCCGATCGGGCTTCGGTTCGTGTACTCGCCGCAGAACCAGCCTTGGAACGCGCCGATGGTGCACCAGGGCTCGCTGTTCGGCTACTACCGCTGGACGCGAGGTGGTTTGCGCGGGATCGACTTTGGTGGTCGTGAGATCAACAGCGGGCAGTACTAGAACCGGGGTTGTTCTTGGCGGCTATCGGCGGAGACCCTTTCAGGCCTAAAACCGGCGGAACACAAGGCGTGATGGCGAGTTCGGTCCTTGTGTCGATGTTGATAAGCAACGGCGCAAGTAACCTGCAAAAAGCGTGCGTTCGCGGCCGGAATGACGCGATCTGCGCGTGAAAGACGGCGAAGAATCTGGTATAAGAAGGCGTAGAGCGGCGGATGTGCTCGTCTTGCACGGCCCGCTGCTCGGCCGCCGGTCGGCGGCCGGGACCTGGAGCGGCGCATCGGATCGCTCTGGGCAGAAGCTTCGGATCGACGAAGATCTGAAAGGACGCTTGTATGCGATGGCGTAATGGTTTCACGCTCATCGAACTGCTTGTGGTGATCGCGATCATCGCGCTTTTGATCGGGATCCTGCTGCCCGCGCTGGGCGAGGCGAGGCGGATCGCAAGGCTTTCGGTAGATCAGAACAATCAGCGTCAGCTCGCGACGGCGATGAACACCTACGCGACGACCTTCGAGGATCGTCTGGCGACCTTCACTTGGCGGACGACTTCGCGTGGGATCCAGTCGAGGTATCCCAACATCATCCAACACTGGCAGAGCGCGGGCAGCGACACGGCTGCCGCGGCGGCGCAGGCGATCGACATCATCTACCGGACGACGGGGCTCGACAGCTCGGCGGGTTTCAATGTGCCCAACAGCTGGATCCCGCATGTGCGGTACTCGCACCTTGTGCTGCAGGACTTCCTGTCCTCGCGTCTGCCCGAGCGGCTTGTGGTGAGCCCAGCGGATGTGAACCGGCTGAACTGGCAGCGTGAGGGCGGGCAGTTGTACTGGCAGAAC
Source organism: Phycisphaerales bacterium (assembly GCA_050486265.1). GTDB lineage: Bacteria > Planctomycetota > Phycisphaerae > Phycisphaerales > UBA1924 > SLFH01. The sequence goes on from JBJHCY010000001.1 coordinate 347,999, forward strand.
TACTTCGCGCCGCTTCAGCCGAACCCGAGTTCATGGCACCAGGTGTTTTCGAGCTCGTACCACTTCGTGCCGGCGATCTACGACCTGAACCAGAGCCGCGATGTGAGATCGCGGAACTCGGTGGTTGTCAACAGGCGTATGCAGCAGGGTTCGCGGTACTCGTCGTACAACACGCCTTCGGACAACCGTCTCGGCGATGTACCGATCACCGAGGTGCAGTTCCCGAGCCAGAAGGTGATGCTGTACGACACCGAGCAGCGTTACTTCGGCAAGCAGCCGATCTTCTTCATGAACCCCGACGCGAAGGTCCCGGTGGCGATGTTCGACGGCTCGGTGGCGGTACGCCGGACGGCCGAGTCGAACCTGGGCTGGTCGCCCCGCTCTCCTACGAGGATCGTGCCCGACCGTGTGAATCACGATCCGGAGAACCGGCCGTGGGAGGCGCAGCCGAGGCCGGGCGACAGCAGCAATCTCTTCCCGTACTACCGTTGGACGCGTGGCGGCCTGAAGGGGGTCGACTTCGACGGTCGTGAGATCAGCACCGGTCAGATCATCCGCTGATCGATCTTCGTTGGGGCGGGATAACCGACAGCGATCGAAGATCATGCGTGGGCCCGTCACCGGGCCCACGCTTTTTTAGGGTCGCCCCGATCGTTCGTTAGAATCATGATTGGTTCGCGGATGGTTTTGTGGGTCTGTCGGACGGCGGGTCGGCCGGTGCGTTTTGCGACTGGCCGAGATGGGGGCGCATGGGCCGGCTGCGTGCGGTGGTTGTGTTCGGGGTGTCGAAGGGTAACGGGAGCGGAGTGGACGCGCGGGGTCGGCGGTCTGCGAAGAGCGTCGGGCGTGTCTGGGGAATGAGGGTGCACCCGGCAGGGGTTTCATCCCGTATACTGAAGCTCTCGTGGGTCGTCGGTTCTGCGCGACCCTTGTCGGCGTCTTTCCGGCGGCCTCACATCCGAAGCATCGGTTCGGAAGCTTCGGGCTTGACAGCACGCAATCAATCGGACCGGAAAGGAACATCTCAGATGCGCAGGCAACGAGGATTCACACTGATCGAGCTGCTCGTGGTGATCGCGATCATCGCGCTCTTGATCGGCATTCTGCTGCCGGCCCTCGGCGAGGCGAGGCGGATCGCGCGGATGACGATCGACCAGAACAACCAGCGTCAGCTGGCCTCCGCGATGAACACCTACTCGACGAGTTTCGAGGACAGGCTGGCGAGCTTCAGCTGGCGTGGGCCGATGCAGTCGGGCGGGCGCCCGCTGTACCCGGGCAGCGACTATGCGGACATCCGCCAGCGGATGGAGAGCCTGAGCCAGCCTGACCCGACCTCGGCGGGGACGGCGCAGGCGTACGACATCATCCGGCGTCTCTCGGGCCGAGACGACATCGGGCTGCGGTCGAGCTGGATCCCGCATGTGCGCTACTCGCACCTGGTGCTGGCGGACTTCATGGCGGCGCGCCTGCCCGAGAAGCTGGTGGTCAGCCCGGCGGACCGGATCCGGCTGAACTGGCAGCGCGAGGCGGGGCAGCTCTTCTGGGACGACTTCTTTGCGCCGCTGCAGCCGACGCCGGGCGAGGCGGTGAACAACTGGATGCAGGTGTATTCGAGCTCGTACGAGTGGGTGCCGGCGATCTACGACCGGGCGCAGAGCCGTAACCTGACGACTCGTTCGGGGCCGGCGGTCGACGCCCGTCTGACGCAGGGGAGCAGGCACAGCACCTATGTGACGGCGGGGGGGCTCGCGCAGTACGGCGATGTGCGGATGACCGAGGTGCAGTTCCCTAGCCAGAAGGTGATGTTCCACGACGGCGAGGCGCGGTACTTCGGCAAGGAGAACATCTTTTTCATGTATCCCGACGCGAGGCTGCCGGTGACGATGTTCGACGGGTCGGTGTCCGTGCGTGAGACGGGCGCGTCGAATATGGGCTGGGACCCCAAGAGCCCGGCGCGTGTGATCGGTCTCCGCGTGAACTACGAGCCCAACGATTGGTCCGCGCCGGTTCGTGAGAACCTGCCTCAACCGTTCGGGCACTACCGCTGGACGCGCGGCGGTCTGAAGGGGGTCGACTTCGACGGGCGTGAGATCAGCACGGGCCAGCCCATCCGCTGATCTGCGTAGACCGGGCCTTTCGGCCCTCGGATTCGAGAACACCGGCCGCCCGGCGTGCAACCCACGCCGGGCGGCCTTCGTATTGTTTTGTCTCGGGGGGCGAGGTTGCGCCGACGCCGGGCGTGGCGTGCGGTTTCGGGAGGGGGGCCGGCGAGACGCGTGGGCCCGAGCCCGATCGGTCCGAAGACTCCCCAAGAAGGCGTGTATGGCACAGAGACGCATGGCAGTGTCCGCTCCCCGTCCCCGCGGTTTCACCCTGATCGAGCTGTTGGTGGTGATCTCGATCATCGCGTTGCTCATCGGGATCCTGCTGCCGAGCCTTGGTGAGGCGAGACGGATCGCGCGTCTGGTGCAGGACCAGAGCAACCAGCGCCAGCTGGCGATCGCGGTGGGCAGCTACGCGACGACCTATCAGGATCTGATCGGCGGGTTCACCTGGAGGGGGCCGAACATCCCCGGGGGTCGCCCGGACTACTCGGGGAGCGAGTACCACGACATCCGCAACCACATGGAGAGTCTGAACTCGCCGGCGAGCACCTCGGCCGCGGCGGCGCAGGCGGTGGACATCATGCGTCGTCGTGCGGGGCTCGAGGTGAACGAGGCGCGGGTGCCGCCGGCGTGGATCCCGCATGTGTACTACACGCACCTGGTGTACCAGGACTTTCTGGCGGCGCGTCTGCCCGAGAAGCTGGTGGTGAACCCGGCCGACCGCGTGCGTCTGAACTGGCAGCGCGAGCAGGGTCGGCTGTTCTGGCAGGGGTACTGGGCGCCGCTGTCGCCCGAGGCGTACGCGCTGCGGACGCCGGGGTTCCGGTGGGTGTTCTCGAGTTCATATCAGTATGTGCCGGCGACTTACGACCGGCTGCAGTCGGCGGATGTGCGGAACCCGTCGACGCCCCTTGCGGCCGAGCGGCTGAGCCAGGACGGGAACAACCACTTCAACTACACCTCGTCGGCGAACAACCAGTTCGGTCGTCAGAAGATGACGGCGGTCTCGTTCCCGAGCCAGAAGGTGCTGCTGAGCGACTCGGTGGCTCGTCACTTCGGCAAGTCCGAGATCTACGCGATGTACCCGCAGGCGAGGCTGCCGGTGACGATGTTCGACGGTTCGGTGCAGGTTCGTGAGACCGCCGAGGCGAATCGGGGCTGGAAGCCCAGGCAGGCGGGGAGCCCTGTGCCCTCGGTGATCACCTACAGCCCCGACCGGTGGGAGGCGCCGGTTCCGACCGGGTCGGGCGAGCAGGTGTTCGGGCACTGGCGCTGGACGCGCGGGGGCCTGCGTGGGATCGACTTTGGGTCTGAGATCCAGACGGGGCAGCGATAAGGGTAGCTGGCTGGTTTTTGCTAGCGTCTTCTGGAAGTGGGCGAGGATTTTTCCGCCGTAGGGCTTTCGCCCGGCGGGCTGTTCTGTTACTCTAGGGATTCTTGTGTTTCGGAACGGCGGGGCCGGGGGGTCCGAGCGCCGCTGTCCGAGGTGTGACATCCAGTGGGGTTCAGAACATGCCAAGCATCACGGTTCGTCCTGTGTGCCGGGGCCGCGGAGAGATCGGGCGTTCGCCGCGAGGCCGCGCGGGCTTCACGCTGATCGAGTTGCTGGTCGTGATCGCGATCATCGCGTTGCTCATCGGGATCCTGCTGCCCGCTTTGGGCGAGGCGAGACGGATCGCGAGGCTTTCGGTCTGTATGTCGAACCAGGGTCAGTTGGCCTCGGCGACGAACACCTACACCTCGACCTTCCAGGACCTGATCCCGAACTTCACGCGACTGACCCAGGGAACCATCGATGCGGACCTGCGGGGCGTGACGGGCAACCCGAACGCAGTGCCGACGGCGTGGGCCGCGGCGCAGGCGATCCAGATCATCCGCAACCGGACGGGCTTGGACCAGTCGCTCATGCCGCTGCCGGGCAACTGGATCCCGAATGTGCTGTATTCGCACCTGGTGCTGCAGGACTACCTGGCGTCGCGTCTGCCCGAGAAGCTGGTGGTGAGTCCGGCGGACCGCGTCCGCCTGGACTGGCAGCGCGATTCGGGTCGGCTCTACTTCGATGGGTTCTTTGGGCCGATGCAGCCGACGCCGGGCGGGATCAACAACCGCTGGGTCTTCTCGAGCTCGTACATCTTCGTGCCGGCGACCTACGACTACAACCAGAGCGTCAACATCCGGCGCCCGATGGCTCGTATCAACCAAGAGGCGACGACGAGCACCAGTTTCTACACGATCCCCGGGGGGTCGAGGCTTGGCGGCACGCGCATGAGCGATGTGCAGTTCCCGGGGAACAAGGTGCTGATGTACGACCAGGCGCAGCGGTTCTTCGGCAAGGAGGAGGCGTACCACCGCATGCCGGACGCGAAGCTGCCGGTGTCGTTCTTCGACGGCTCGGTGCGGATCGTGAGAACTGATGAAACCAACCCGGGCTGGCGCCCGACGAATCCGACGCTGCCGCTTCCAACCCGCACGCCCTACATGCCGTCGGAGGCGTGGCAGACCCAGCGTCGACCCTCCGATCCGACGCAGGTGAACGGGCACTATGTCTGGACGCGCGGCGGGCTGCGGGGTGTCGACCTCGCCAACCGTGAGATCAGCACGGGCCAGCAGATGCGCTGAGCCTGATCGACTTCTGAACTTCCTCAAGGGCCCGGTCGAACGCCGGGCCCTTGTCGTTTGTTTCCCCGGGCTGTCGGCCCGCCTTCGACCGCCGACGCCCGGGCTAGCATGGCCCGGCGATGCCGAGCGAATCACCGATCAGTCAGACCGATGGCGACGCCGCGGCGATCGAGGCGGTGCGGAGGGTCTGGGGGTTCGACGAGCTGCGTCCGATGCAGTCGGCGGCGATCCGGGCGGCAGTGGAGGGGCGCGACTGCCTGACGGTGCTGCCGACAGGCGGCGGCAAGAGCCTGTGCTACCAGGTCCCGCCGCTGGTGACGGGCAAGGCGACGGTGGTGATCTCGCCCCTGATCGCGCTGATGCGCGACCAGGTGCGCGGGCTTGAGCTGAACGGGTACGGGGCCGCGGCGCTGCACTCGGGCGTTGACTACGCCGAGGCGAAGACGATCGAGCGGGGGCTGCTCGACGGGTCGCTGAGCCTGGTGCTGGCGGCTCCGGAGCGGGCGCTCTCGTCGGGGTTCGGCTATCTGCTTGGCAGGCTGGCCGACGCGGGGCGGCTGGGGGCGATCGCGGTCGACGAGGCGCACTGCATCAGCCAGTGGGGGCACGACTTCCGGCCCGAGTACCGGCGTCTGGCGGATCTTCGGCGCGTGGCGCCGGGGGTGGGGCTGCAGGCGTTTACGGCGACGGCGACGCCGCGGGTGCGCGAGGACATCGCGCGCCAGCTCGGGCTCCGCTCGCCCGAGGTGCTCGTGGGCGTGTTCGACCGGCCGAACCTGACCTACCGCGTGCGGGCGAGGCGGGACGGCGCCGAGCAGACGGCCGAAGCGATCCTGCGGCTGAAGTCGCGCGGCGAGGGCGGCGGGGCGATTGTGTATTGCCTGAGCCGCAAGGACACCGAGAAGATGGCGGCGGACCTGCGTGCGTCGGGCATCGAGGCCGAGGCGTACCACGCGGGGCTGGACGCCGTCACGCGCCACGATGTCGAGCGGCGATTCACCAACGAAGACCTCGATGTCGTCGTGGCGACCGTTGCGTTCGGGATGGGGATCGATCGGTCGGATGTGCGGCTGGTGGTGCACGCGTCGATGCCCAAGTCGGTCGAGGCGTACCAGCAGGAGACCGGGCGGGCGGGACGCGACGGGTTGGCGGCTGAATGTCTGCTGCTCTACTCGCCCAGCGATGTGCAGCGGTGGCGCGGGCTGATCGAGAAGAGCGGCGGGGAGGCGATGCCGGCGCAGCTCGAACTTGTCGAGCAGATGCGCCGGGTGGCGGGGTCGGTGGTCTGCCGCCACAAGCAGCTCAGCGAGCATTTCGGGCAGGCGTACGGGGCGTCGTCGTGCGGGGCGTGCGATGTCTGCCTCGGCGAGACCGAGCTCGAAGCGGACAGTGTTCGGATCGCGCAGATCCTGATGTCGGCGGTGGCGAGAACGGGGCAGTCGTTCGGGGCGGGGCATGTGGCCGATGTGGTGCGCGGGGCGAGCACGGAGGGGGTGCTTTCGAGGGGGCACGAGGGGCTGAGCGTCTTCGGGCTGCTCTCGGGCAGGACGAAGCGGGAACTGATGGCCCTGCTCGACCAGCTCGTGGCGGCCGGGGCGCTGCAGGTCGGCGAGCACCGGACGCTGCGGTTCGGCCCCAGGGGGCGGGCGGTGATGAAAGCGGAAGAAGAGGTCTCGTTGGCGGTCCCGATGGGGGCGCGGTCGCAGACGCGGGAGCGCGGGCGGGCCAAGGCCGCGGCGACCGACGCCCGGCCCCTGACGCCCGAGGAGAAGGAACTGTTCGAGCGGCTGCGGACGCTGCGGCGCGAGATCGCGTCGGAGAGCGGTGTGCCGCCGTACATGGTGTTTTCCGACGCGACGCTGCGGGAGATGGCGAGGGAGCGGCCGGGGTCGCTGGGGGAGATGATCCAGATCAAGGGGATCGGGCGTCAGAAGCTGGAGGCGTTCGGGGAGGCGTTTTTGGGGGCGCTCGCGGAGGGGTGAGGGGCGGGGCTGCAGGCGAGGGCGGGGGGGGTCCGAAAATTCTGTTGATCTGGCGGGCGGGAAGCTGTACAAAGTACATTCAGGTCCGCACTTGTACGGACCGGGGAGTAGTCGTGCCCGCAGCTCGCGGGCCGCTTTCGTGGAGGATTCGAGATGAAGCGAGCGATGAGTATTTTGGCGGCGGTCGGTGCGGTCTTTGCGGGCACGGCGTCGGCGAGTGATCTGGTGATTGGGAACTTGGATGCGGGGATCGGCACGGGCACCGCGTTCGCCAGCGGGTCGTTCACGGAGTTCAAGGCCTTCGGGTTCATCATGGGATCGGAGAGCTACAACCTCGACCGTGTGATCCTGTCGTTGAACTTCAGCGATCCGGTGATCGATCCGATCGTTTCGATCTGGTCGGGTACGGGCTTCCCGCAGACGGAACTGATCGTGCTGGACAACCCCGCGTTCTTCCAGATGGGTCCCAACGACTTCGAGCCGCCGGCGGCGTTCGAGCTCGAGGCCGGTCAGGCCTACTGGGTGCATGTCCGTCCGGTGGCGGTGGGCGCGGGGACGAGCTTCGGATGGGACGGCACCAACCCGTCGACGATGCCCTCCGGCCCGGCGGCCAGCGCGATCGGCTTCAACTTCAACGGCAATCCCAGCAGCTTCTTCAACCGGCTCGAGGTCCGCGGCAGCGCGGGCGGGCCGGTGTGCGTGCCGGACCTCAACGGCGACGGCGTGGTCGACGCCGACGACTTCTTCCTCTTCCTCCAGCTCTTTGCCGCGGGCGACATGCGTGCGGACTTCAACAACGACGGCGTGATCGACGCGGACGACTTCTTCATGTTCCTGAATCTGTTCGCGGCGGGCTGCTGAGCGCGGCGGCCACTGACCGGCTGAACTTCGGAGCGGCGTCGGGATCTCCGGCGCCGCTTGTTTTCGTGCGAGTTCGCCGACTCACGAGCGCGGCGACGGAATCGGCCTGGTTGAACAATCCGATCGCGGGCGTAGTTCGTCATACATTGATGAGCGCTCGTGCGTGGATGCGACTGTGTTGTGTGATGAGGCGAGCGGAACAACCGGATCTATGCCGAGATCGCTGGATGTGCGATCCGGTCGCTAGAGTTCCCTGCAGGTGTCACAGTGAACATGTGTGCGGCAGCGACAACGAAAAGGAGACGAAGATGTCCAAACGCGAAGCCTACATCGAGAAGTTCAAAGCCAAGCTCGACGAATGGAACGCCGAGATCAGCAAGCTCGAAGCGAAGGCCAAGGGCGCGAACGCCGACGCGAAGGTCAAGTACGAGGAGCAGATCTCCGAGGTGAAGTCGCGGCGCGACAAGGCGCGCGAACGGCTGACGGAGGTCCGCGACGCGAGCGACGACGCGTGGGAGGACCTGAAGTCCGGCGCCGATGAGGCGTGGAAGTCCGTTTCCGACGCCGTGAGCGAGGCGTGGGACCGGTTCAAGTAAGGCGGTTCGAGTTTGGTCGGCCCGCGCCGGGCTCAGGCGCCGACGGTCCGGATCCAGTTCCGGGAGAGTTCGACGCCGCCGAGCCCGACTGCGCAGGCGATGAGCAGCCCCGCGCCGAGCACGATGGCGATCTCGCAGGCGACGATCGCTGCGGCGGTCGATCTCGGGCAACCCAGGTCGTGCAGTGTTTCGAACTCGGTTCTGCGCAGGCGGACGGTCAGGGCGATGATCATCCAGAAGAGCGCCGCGGCGACGCCGGCCGTGACGAGGGTGTAGCCGCGCAGTGCGCTGCGGATCGGGACAAGCATCTCGACAAGATCTTCGACGACAAGGGCGGGGCGGACGGCCTGCAGCCCGTCGTCGCGCGAGACGAACCTTGCGAGCAGGAGCGAGCGCGAGCGTTCGTCCGGCGGGACGGCGATGAGCGCGGTGAGCGGGAAGGTGTCGGGGTCGCCGTGGAAGTGGAAGCTGTCGATGTTGTCGTCGGTGATGACGGTGTGCGTGCGGACGCGGGCGCCGGAGCGAAAGCCTCGGTCGGTGCGTTCGGCGTCTGGGTCGAGCTCGGCGATGTCGTCGTGGCCGTGGCCGATGCCGGCGATGACCCACGCGGTGCGGAGGTCGACGAAGACGGCGTGGTCGTCGGGCGTGCGTGTGCGTTCCATGACGCCCCGGACACGCAGCTGGATGGGGAAGACGCCGCCGATGTCGAAGATGTCGTGGGGGTCTGAGGCGAGGGTGTCGCCGTGCTGCACGCCGAGTCGTCGCGCGGCCTCCCAGCCGAGCACGCAATCGCCGAGCTTCGCGAGTTGGCTGCCGCGTTCGATGCGGATGTTTCTGAAGGCGAAGTAGTCGAGCGTCGTGCCGACGATCGGGCGTCCTCGGGCGGTGAACCGTGTGAAAATGGGCACGGGGTCGGCGAGGCCGGAGTCGCGGATTTCGTCTGCGGCGCCGACGGGCATCTCGCCGGAGGGCTTTGCGGTGAAATAGAGCGCGTGGAGAACCAGGTCGGAAGGGCTGCCCGGCGCGCCGATGACGACGGGCGTGGCGCCCGCTCTTGCGAGCATCTCGCGTTCGAGCACGACGAAGAAGCGTGCGCCCGCGATCGGGAGGGTGAGCGTCGCGGCGATGCACAGGATCAGGATGAGCGTCCTGCCCGGGCTGGAACGGAGATAGGCCCACGCGAGGCGTGCCGCCATGGTCAGCGGCCTTCTGCGGGCATGGCCGCGAAGTCGATCACGCGATCGAAGGAGGGGAGCAGGGATTCGTCGTGGGTGACGACGATGAGGGTCGCTTTCGCGGCGCTCGCTTTCTCGATCAGCAGTTCGAGGATCTTCGTCTTGTTTATGGGGTCTAGGTTTCCGGTCGGCTCGTCGGCGAGGATGAGGCCGGGGCCGGTCACCAGTGCGCGGCAGATCGCGGCGCGTTGCTTCTCGCCGTGCGAGAGGGCGCGTGGGCGGCTGCGGGCTTTGGTGAGGACGCCCGCTTCGTTGAGAAGGGCGTCGGCGGTCGCGAAGGTGTCTCGGCCGGTCCGCTTTGACAGTCGCAGCGGCAGGCGGACATTCTCGCGGACATCGAGGTGGTCGAGCAGGCGGAAGTCCTGGAAAACAAAGCCGATGCGTTCGGCACGGAAGCGGCGGCGCTGCAGGTCGGGAAGGGCCGAGATATCGGTGTCGTCCAGGGTGATCGAGCCGGCGTCGGGCGTGAGGATGCCGGCGATGAGGCGGAGAAGGGTGGTCTTCCCTGAGCCGCTGGGGCCGATGAACGCGACGCGCCCGCCGGGGTCGATGTCGATGTCGGGCGGGGAGATCGTGGACCCGCGTCCGGGGTAGGTGAATCGCAGATTGTGGACTCGGACGCGCACCCTTGGCTCCAGACCCGCTTCATCGGCGGAGGCGGGAGTGTACCTCGACTTGCTGCTGGTCGATCGGCTGGAAGCCGGTGACACGCCAGCCGTCGTCGGTGCGGCGGATTTCGAAGCGGGCGCTGTAGCGGTTCTTGAGTGTGTGGATGTGGCCCCAGTGTTCGAGCGTGCCCTCGACGGTCCACTCGCTGCGGCAAGCGAAGCGGTCGGGGGCGGGCCTGCCTTCGGCGGGGAGCAATTCGGTTTCGAGGATCTCGACGCGGTCGATGCGCCGGACGCCGCCGGCTTCGCTCATCATGCGGAGGTTGGCGACCACGCCGAGGAAGAGGTCTTCGAGCAGTTGATCAGAGACGCCGAGGGCGAGTGCGTCGTAGACGGCTTCGTCGGATTCGTTGGCGAGGGCGTCGTACATCAGGGCGTGCAGGTGGTTGAAGACGCGGCGAGCGTCTTCCTTGTCGATCGTTTTGGGCGAGGCGGTGGTGAGCCAGAGCGCCCCGCCGCAGGCGATCGCGATCGGTCCTCCGACGAGCAGCGCCGCACGGGGGCCGGATTTGCTTCCCTTGCCCGCATTCAGTCCGAGCAGTGTCAGCGCGGCGCCGACGGCGATAAAGAAGATCGCGGCGGGGCGCGCGGGCGACTGCGCCGGTGTTGCTGCGGGACCCGGACCGATCGCGGTGCGGGCGGTCTGTTCCGGCGGCGTGCCTTCCCACACGAACTCGCGATGGATCGGGTTGAAGGCGAAGGACCGGCGTTCCTCGTCGTAGGCGTAGATGTTCGAGCGGAAGTAGGGGATGTCGGGGAAGGCGAGCCACTCGATCTCGACCTCTTCGGGCGGCGTCGAGGCGGGGAACGAGAGGATCACGCCGACTCGGGCGTTGAACAGGCTGACCTCCTGCTCGGGCGGGCTCGTGTGGAAGTCGCGGATCTCGGGGCCGAAAAAGTCGACGCGGTCGACGCGGGCCTCGGTCGGCTCGGCGTCGATGAGCACGCGCGTGTTTTTCGCGAAATACGCGCCGATGCGGTCGCGGGCCTCGCGCTGCTGCTCGACGCTCATGCGTTCTGCGCCGCTGTCGACGACCGGGAGAAAGCGGTTGAGTGTAAGCAGGGGGATCAGCATCTCGTGGCGGACTTCGCTCTTGCGGATGTAGATATAGCTGTAGACAGCGCTGTAGTCGGTCACGCCGAGGAACGAGCGCTCGCGGGCTTGTTCATCGTCGATGGGGGGGCTGTCGGCGGCGGCGGTGTGCGCGCCCGAGTGGGTGATGAAGGCGCGGTCGATCGCGACACCATCTCGGAAGAAGGTCGCGGTCATCTCGGCCGGGATCGCGGGGTCGTCGCCGTCGAAGGTCTGCGAGAGCGTGACGAACTCGACGGGGCCGGGGTGGCTGTAGCGGATGGTGAACTCGATGGTGTGGGCCATCAGGTCTTCGAAATGCACGCCCTCGTCGGGGAGGTCGCGCAGGTCGATGGACTCGATGGTTCCGTCGAGCCTGGCGCCGTCGCTGCCGCGGATGTGGAGGTAGCGGAGCAGAAAATCGGTGTGGACCTCGGCCTGGTGCGCGAGGGCGTCGCGGCGGAAGCGGAACCGCTCGTCGGGCCGCATCCAATAGTACAACACGAGGTCTTCGGGCATGACATCGAGCTCGACGACGATCTCGTCGCCGGCGATGTGGACCCGGGCCTCGGTGAGGGAGATGGGGTGTGCGCCCGCGGGCATTGAGAGCGCGAGCAACAACAGAGACGCGAAGGCGAACAACCGGCGCGACGGCGGGACCAACAGCGTCTGCGCAAGAACCATCAGCGGCTCCCGAACGCCTCGTATGCGTTGCGGAGGGATTCGGCGTTCTCGCGCATGATCGAGACGAAGTCGCCCGACGGCGGGCGGCGGTCGACGATGCGGATGACCGCGACGATCACGCCGCGCTCCTGCAGCGCAGAGGCGATCTCCGGGATGACCTCGTCTTCCCAGAGCATGATGCGTCCGTCGCGTTCGCCGATGAGGCTTTCGAGGGCGATCCACTCGGCGGCGTCGGGCATCTCGTCGGGCTCCCAGTGGAAGTCGTACGCGTCGAAGCCGTAACGCCGGAGGAAGTAGTGATAGACCGGGTGCGAAGTGGCGAAGACGGCGTCCGCCCGGTCGCCGACAATCGAGGCGATTGCTCGATCGATCTCGGAGAGCTCGGCTTCCAGCACGCCGAAGCGCTCGTGGAAGGCGGCTTCGTGCTCGGGCTGAAGGTTGATGAGGGCGGCCTTGACGGCCCGGGCCTGCTCGATGGCGAGGGTGAGGTCGAGCCAGGTGTAGGGCGATTCGCCGTCGTGGGAGTGCATGCCGTCGGGGCCGTGGCTGTGGGTGACGGCGTTCTCGATGACGATGGTCCGGTTGGCGTAGCTCCGCGAGGTGTCGACCGTGCGCGAGGGGGGCAGCGTGGCCCGTCCGGTCCAAGGCGCGTAGCTCGCCCCGGAGAGGAAGATCAGATCCGCGTTCTGGTAGCGCTCGATGATGCCGTCGCCGGGACGCCAGCTCGACGGGTTGCGTCCGTCGGGGGCGGGGAAGACCGCGCGGATCGTGTCGCCTCCGATGCGCTCGGCGAAGTAGTGGAGGTGGTAGGCGTCGGTGTACACGCTGGGCGCAGCGGCGTCTGTCCCTTCGGCGCGGTCTTCACGCTGGCCGCAAGCGCCGAGCAACAGCAGAGCGGCAAGCAGCGGGAGGTTACGGAGAAGGGCGTGCTGTGCGAGCATGGGGCTGAGGCTCAATCTTCGGCGCGGAAACCGAACGGGTTGGTGAAGGTTTTGCCCTGCGGGCCGGTGAGCTCCGCGCGGACATAGCTCCGGATGCCGTCGTTCGTGCGATAGTTGATGGTAAGCCCGTTGTGGACGACCTCGCCGTTGGCGATCCACTGGCACTCGTCGTCGCGGAGGGGCCTGCCTTCAACGGATGCGGCGATCGTGATCGTGCCTGCCTGCGGGTCGTGGGTGATGCTGTCGATGACCGGGGTCGCGGCGTACGCGGCGTGGAGGTCGGCGCCGCCGTGCAGGCGGATCGTCGAGGCGGAGAATGATCCCCCCTCGACCGCGGCGCGGACCGGGCCGGTGGCGAGGTCAGTCGAGTAGACCGTGACCCAATCCCGGGCGAGGTGGCCGGTGTTGTGCAGATCGTCGACGGAGAAGCCCCAGACCGGTCGGTCGGGCATGAGCTGGGTCAGCACGCCGTCCCAGAGTTCGCGGTCCATCGGGTATTCGCGGATGTGCGAGCGTGTGCCGTTGAGGAATTCCTGGCCGATCAGCTCTGGATGGCGCCTGTAGAGCTCGGCGTAGTAGTCGATCGCCCAATCCGGCACGATGTAGGGCATCGTCTGGCCGGCGGGCATCAGGAACGCGACCGAAAGCGATGACGCGTTGGTGCCCTGCATCGGGTCGGGGACGGCAGTCTCGAAGCGGAGACTCTGGGCGGTCGCCTCGTCAAGCCCCGGCGCGGCTCGATTGCCGGCGCGGCGGCCCCTGAGGCGCTCCATGAGCGAGGCGCCCTCGATCGGATAGCGGACGACGAGGCCGCTGTCTGCGGGCATCTGGCCATGCTGGGCGATCTGCTGGATCTCGGCCTGCGTGAGCGCGCGGCTCCACACCCGGGGCTCGTCGATCGAGCCGTCCAGCGCGACATCTGAGCGTGTGTCGCGCCCGAGGAAGTAGTGCTCACCGGCGAGGTCGAACGACTCGCCCCGATCGGCGGTCTCGCCGACGAGCACGCCGTCGAGATAGAGCTCGACGCGATCGCCCCGACGAACGCCTGCGAGATGGCGCCACTGCCCGTCGCGGGTGTTGACGCCGCTGGGCGTGACATTCAGATCGACGACATGCGAGGGGCCTTGGAGGTAAACGCGGACGCGGTTGTTGGTGTGCAGTTCGAGATTGAGAGCGCCGCGGTAGCTGCCGGAGTAGTTGCCGATCAGGATACCGCGGCCGGAGGCGGTGGTTTTGAACCAGGTCTCGACCGTGAAGTCGCCCTGCGCGACCTGGCGGAGTTCGGGCCAGAAGGGCGCCCGCAGGCCGAGCTCCGGCCCGGCGGTGACGCCGCGGCTGGTCGGCCAGTGCATCGCGGGGTGGGCCATGAACGCGACGCCGCCGTGCTGGTTGACCGTCGCCATGCGCTCTGCGACGCCGCCCTCCTGCGGGTGGGTCGCGGTCGAGAAGAGACTGATGATGTGGTGGCCCCGCGAGAGCTCGCTCGCGGCGACGGGGAGCATGCCGAGCGCGCCCGGATCGCGGTTTTCAAAGTTCAGGTGGGTGGTCTGGAGGCGGCCTTCGGCGAGAAGGTTGATCGACCGCTGGCTCGGCGTGAGGCTCGCGAAATCTGTCCACGGGTAGGTGGAAAAGTTGTTGTGCGTGTCGTGATCGCTGATCGCGAGGATCGTGTACCCGTGCGAGTGGTAGAGGTCGACGATCTCGTGGGGGTTCATAAGCCCGTCGGAAACTGTGGTGTGCGTGTGGAAGTTGGCGCGGTAGCGGCCGGTCTCCTGCCAGTTCACGCCCTCGTACGGGTTGAGCACGAGCTGGCGGCTCTGCGCCAGCGCAGGTGTTTGCAGAGTGAACGCGGTGAAGGCGAGCAGGAGGACGGATCGGGAACTGGGTCGACGGATCATGATGTGGTCTCGGCTGTCGGGCTGGTTGGAAAGTTGCTGTGCGGGCTTCAGCGGCGTTGGGGCGTCAACTGGATCGGCATCGCGTTGTCGCAGCGGTCGTGCGGGGCGATTTCGAGGCGATACGCGGCTTCGCTGTCGGCCTGCACCCACTCCTCGCTGTCGATCGATCGCATGAGGTGCCCGGCCCTGATGATCTTCAGAAGATCGTACAGGCGCAAGTCCTCATCGGAGAAGGCGGTTTCCCGCAGTTCGATCTGGGCCTCGCGGCTCTCGGGCGTGTACATCGAGATGTACGCGACCTCGCCGCCCTTGGCGCGGAGCTGTTCGAGCGTCAGGCCCCGCGCGTCGAACGGCTGGCCGCAGGTATAGATGTACGCG
Source organism: Phycisphaerales bacterium (assembly GCA_050486265.1). Classification (GTDB taxonomy): domain Bacteria; phylum Planctomycetota; class Phycisphaerae; order Phycisphaerales; family UBA1924; genus SLFH01. Next base: position 363,038 of record JBJHCY010000001.1, read on the forward strand.
CGGAAGCCGGCGTCCCCCCCGTCGGGGAGGCGGCCGCTCGGCGCACGGACCGGCGAAGTGTCGCCCCCCGCAACGAAGATCCGCTCGGTGTTCAGGTCGATGAAGTACGCCGGGCGCTCTGGCGGCGCCTTCTTCATCGTCGTCCGCATCATCGCGAAGGCGGCGCCGGTGAGGCAGAGTCCCGCGACCGCCACGCCAGCCGCGGGGTGCTTTCTGAAAATCTGCATGGACTGATCCTGTGGTCGGTACATTTGCTGCGTGCGCGGACGGTGCGACGGCTTACGGGCGGCCGGGTCGAGGCGCCGGCGGCTCGCCGTACCAGCGGAGCTTCCATTCGTCGAACTCGCCGACGCCGCGAACATTGCCGTCGACCCAGAGCACATTGCCGCTGCCCATGTGCCTGAAGTACTCGCGAGTCTGGAGGTGGGTCCACTGGTTGAAGCCGCCGGCGCCCGGGGCGGGGATGTCGCCGTTGCCTTCGAGGTTGGATTCGAAGCTGTCCTGGGCGAAGATGAGCTCGGAGGGATTTCGGATGTTGGAGAGGCGGTTGCCGACCCAGTTCTCGCCGCCGTAGCTGTTGCCGCCGAACATGCGTTGCCCGGGGCGCGCAGGCCTGACGATGCCGGTGCCTGGCTTGGCGCCGGCCCAATTGTTCTGGCCGTAGACGCTGAAGCGGTGGCCGTCCATGAAGTAGCCGTCGTTGTTGCCTCCCGGCTGCGCGGCGCCGGCGGGGTCGCTGTCGCGAGCTGCGGGGCAGGCGAAGATCGCTCGGCTGATCTGCGCGTGGCGGGCGTAGGGCACGCCCCAGAACGCGGTCTCGCCGTCGTCGTTGGTGGGTGTGCCTCCGCCGGAGCCGGGGCGTCCGGGGCGTCCGGTCGAGCCGCCGACCTGTGTCGGATCGATGAACTCGGTCATGCCCGGTGATGTCAGCTCGTCGGCGTACTGCACGAGTTCGAGCGGGATCCACCGCATCCAGTTGCGCCGCTCGAAGAAGGTCTCGTCAAAGTCGTTGAGGTAGACCTGCGTGATGATGCCGATCTGCCTCATGTTGGACTTGCAGAGAATGTCGCGCCCGGTCTGGCGGACACGCCCCAGCGAGGGAAGCAGGAGCGAGATCAGCAGCGCGATGATCGAGATCACCACCAGCAGCTCGATCAGCGTGAACGCCCGTGTTCGTTGGTTCATCATGCACCTCCGGCGCGTCGTGCGCCGATTGCGGCCCGCCCTTGTCGCGTCGGGCCCGTCCCGAGAACGATCTTCAAACAGGCCCCGCCCGGCGTTGGCCGGGCGAGACCCTCGGACAGAAGGAGGCTGTCTCAGCAGCCGGCCGCGAAGGCCGACAGGAAGGCGAAGAAGTCGTCCGCGTCGATCACGCCGTCGTTGTTGAAGTCGGCGCGGCTGTCGCCCTGGGCGAACAGGCTGAGGAACAGGAAGAAGTCATCAGCATCGACCACGCCGTCGCCGTTGAGGTCCGGCGGGCAGGTCGGCGCGTCGGTTGAGAACTCAAAGATCTGGCGCCCGAGCGGGTCGCTGAGGAAGAGCTTCGAGCCGTCGCCCGAGATCGCAAGCGCTTCCCAGCCCCAGTTGTTGTTGATGTACCCGCCGATGTTGGTGATGATGTCGCTCACCTCGCCGGTGGTCTTGTTGATCCTGACGACGCGGCTCTCGCCCCGCTCGAAGCTGCGGTCCAGCGCGATCAAATCGTTGCTGACCGGGTCGATCACCAGCGCGATCGGGGCGATCGGCTGGCTGAGGGCAAGGCTGGTCAGCGTGTCGACATCGGTGATCCGCCAGATGATGCCGCCGATCGTGAGGCCCTCGTCGGCGACCCAGACCGCGTCGGCGCCGATGGCGAGGGCGCCCGGATTGACCAGCGGGGAGTTGAGCGAGCCGTCGGGCAGCAACTCGAAGTTGACGCCGTTGCCGTTCTGCGTCGAGCCGTCGAAGATCAGCACATCGTCGAAGTCGGACGCGCCGAGGTCGTCGATGGCGACGCGGACGGGGGGCTGGCTGGGGTCGAAGACATAGACCTCGTCGAAGCCGCCGCTGCCGCGGTCGACGCTGACGGCGTTGCCGGGCCGGACGAAGCGCTCGCCGCGCGAGTTGAGGCTGAACGAAGCGTTGTTGAAGTTCTGCGGAACGAACGCGATCGACATCGGGTCGATGTCGGCGCCGGCGGGGTCGTAGCCCCACGAGCCGACGCCGGTCTCCAGGGTCGTCAGATCGGTACGGAGGATCGAGCCATTGGTGATCGCAAGCCCGTACTGGCTCAGGTCTCGGCCATAGTCCTCGGCCCACCAGACGGCGTTGCCGCCGGGCTCGATGGTGACGCCAGCGGGGCGGTCGCCGCCGGCGATCTGCGTGATGTTGCCGCTGCGATCGATGCGGTAGACGCCGTCGAGGCCGGTCATGCCGTCGACATCGGCGCCCTGGAATCGCCGACCGGCGTAGAGGATGTCGTTCTGGCTGTCGTACGCCAGTCCGGAGGGTCCGTCGAAGGCGATCGTGCGGACGAGGGTCCACTGCGGCTCCTCGATCACCGGCTCGAAGTTGAGCTGGGCGAGATACTCGCCCATGTCGCGGGGGACGACGGTCATGACATTGTCCGGACGGATCGGCGTGCCGTTGAAGTCGCCCTCGTAGAGCGCGCGGATCTGGTCCGGGCTGAGGGCGGTGTCCCAGATGGCGAAGTCGTCGATGAAGCCGGTCCAGTTGCGCCCGCCATTGCCCGCTCTGTGGTTGCCGATGTTCATGCCCGCCGACTGATCGCTGTCGGCGGCGAAAACATCACTGAGGTTCAGGGGCTGTACATCGTAAAACTCGCCGTTGTGGAAGAACGAGAGGGTGCCGGTGTCGGTCTCGTCGTACACCAGCGCGGCGTGGTGCCACTGGTTGTCGTCGATGAACGGGCCCTCGGTGTTCTGCGCGACATTCTGGAGGAACCATTCCATGTCGGTGCGTCCCGAGGCGGTGCGTGCGCCGAGGCCGACGGCCCAGTCGGGCTTGGTCTCGAAGATGAAGTTGCGGGTGTCGACGGCGCCGATCGTGTCGTCGTAGCGGTACCAGACCGAGACGGTCCACGCGGCGGTGTCGCCCGGGATGTTCGGGTCACGCTGCGGGAAGACGCCGCCCGGCCTGCTGACATCGAGGAAGTCCGCGCCGCCCGCGGTGTGGACGACCTTGAGTGCGCCGGTTCCGCGGATGAACTCGCCCGGCTCGCTGGTGATGCTCAGATTGCCGGGCACGGTCTGCACCGGCACGGCGACGGAGCCCTGCGTGCCCGCGTTGCTGAAATCGGTGTCGAACGACCACCACTCGATGGGCATCTGCGCCGAGGCGCACGCCGCCATGCCGCAGGCGGCCAGCACGCCGCCGATGATGTTCTGCTTCCGCTTCATGTCATTCCGCTCCTTGGGGTCGCCGGCGATCCGTTGCTCTCCTCCGGCCGGCCACTCGGCTCGGGCGGGTGTGTTCTTGTCGATCGCCGGTGTTGAGTAGAAGGCTACAAGGTTGCGCATCGAAAGAAGTTCGCGTTCAATGAAGATTGGATCATGCCTCTGTGTTGTCTTGCGAGCAGAGACTGAACGAGCGAAATGCATGGGCACAAAGACGGTTGCGCAGTCGAGTCCGTCGAAGAACCCGTATGTGCATCTGCTCGCAAACCGAAAACCCGTCCTTGGGTGAGTCAATCCGCATCACGCCGCCGCCGCGCCGCGATGCGAACACATCAAGGCAAATCAACGGATCAGCCGACGCCGGAGCCACTGCGCGCCCTGTTCGAGCACGACAACCGTTGCGAAGATGACAATGAGAATCGTCATGACTTTGTCGAACTCGCCGTTGTCGTAGGCGAACTTCAATTCAAGACCGATGCCCCCGACACCGACAATGCCCAGCACGCTCGCGGTGCGGACATTCCGTTCGAGGATGTACTGCGTGTAGGCGATGTACTGGGGCAGCACCTGGGGAAGCGCCGCCATCCTGAGCACCTTCAGCCGGTCCGCGCCGGTCGACCGCAGCGCATCCTGCGGCCCACGGTCGGCGTTCTCAAGGTCATCAGCAAGGAACTTGCCGAGGAAGCCCGAAGTATGCAGCCCGAGGGCGAGGATGCCCGCCGTCGGACCGAAGCCGTACATCAGCGCGAGCACCAGAGCAAGGATCAGCTCCGGGATCGCCCGCATCAGGCTGCTGAACCCCCGCGCCAGCGTGTAAACGACAATCCCGAACGAGTAGTTGCTCGCCGACAGGAACGCGACCGGGATCGAGATCAGCAGCGCAACGATCGTGCCCCACAGCGCCATCTCGATCGTCGCGATCATCAGGCCCACGCAGCGTTCGATGTAACCGACCGGCCGCACATAGAACGCTTCTTCATTCGACGCGGCGTCGTCGGGCAGGAGCGGGCGGGACTCGATCCTGGCCGACCACGGGAGCGGGCCGGTCCCTTCTCGCTCCAGCGCCCGTGTCGCTCGAACCTCGTCGTCGCCGCCGAGCTGGACCATGCGCTCGACGCGTTGGGCCGTCTCGGCCTTGGGGGGCCACGCCCGTTCGAGAAACTCGACCGCGCGGTCGGCCGCGGCCGGCGTGTCGGCGACCGCCTCGTGCAGCTTCTGGTTGTAGAACGACCCGCCGAGCAGCACGAGCATCGCCAGGAGCAGCGTGGCCGAGCCGGGGCCGAACCGACGCTGGATCTCCCAGCCGGGATGGAGTTCGCGGGTTTTCATTGCGCCGCCGCCATCTGCGATGGGTTCACGGTGTGGATCTTCGGCTCGGCAGCGTTGGTCTCAGGGGCCGAGCCCTGCGACTTGTCGGACCTTTGCTTCGCTTCACTGCTGAAGTAGATCGTCGAGACCGTCGCCTTCTCAAGCCGGTCCGGCTCGCCGTCGAACACGACCTTCCCGGCCCGCATCGCGACGATGCGGTCGGAGAACTCCTTCGCCAGGTCGACCTGGTGCAGGCTGCACAGCACGGTCGCGCCGGTCTGCTCGGCCGCGGCCCGCAGCAGCGTCAGCACCGTGCGGCTGGTCGACGGATCAAGGCTCGCCACAGGCTCGTCCGCCAGCACCACATCCGGACCGGCGATGAACGCCCGCGCGATCGCGACGCGCTGCTGCTCGCCCCCGGAAAGCTCCGAGACCCGGCGCTGCAGGTACGCGGGTTTGAGGTTCACGCTCTCGAGCAGCTCGCACGCGCGTCGCTCGAGCGCCGCCGGCCACTTCCGCAGCAGCACGCGCCAGTGCGGCACCGACGGCAACGCGCCCGCGATCACATTGTCGAGCACGCTCAGCCTCGGAACGAGATTGAACTGCTGGTGGATCATCCCGACGCGCCGCCGGACTCTCTTTGTCGTTCGCGCCGTCACCGGCGTGCCCCCGACGAGCACACGCCCGGCGGTGGGGCGGACAAGCCCGTTGACAGTCCGCAGCAGCGTGCTCTTGCCCGAGCCCGAAGGCCCGAGCACCACGCAGAACTGCCGGGCGGGCACTTCAAGGGTGACGCCGTCGAGCGCCGGCTGGGCGCCCTTGGTGTACCGCTTGGTGATGGCTTCGAACGCGATCACCCGCGTCGCCCCGGTCGGGCTCGGTTGGCGAAGTCGGCCAGTTCCTGGCGCAGCTCGGCGGTGACGGCCCCGAGCCGCTCGAGCGCGGGCGCGATGAACGCGTCGTCGATGTCCGAGTCGTACCGGTCGGCGAGCGCGCCGCCGTAGGCGAGGATCATCTCCGGGCGCACGCCATCCTGCTCGTGGATGTCCGCGAAGATCTCGCGAAGCCGGCTCTTCACATCTTCGCTCAGCCCGGACCGCATCGCCAGCGGGGGATTGGGGATCGGTTCGCTCTTGGCCAGCGGCACCACGCGCGTCCCGTCGAGCGTCCCCTCGCGGACCATCTTGTCGTACGCGCTCACCGAGGCCGCCGCGGCGTCGACATGCCCCGCCTGCAGCGCCGAAAGCGAGGCGCTGTGGCTGCCCGACATCAGCACGCCGCGGAGATCACGCACCGGATCGAGCCCCGCGTCGAGCATCATCGCAACGGGGTAGTTGAAGCTCGAAGTCGAGTTCGGGTCGCCCAGGGCGACGGTCTTGTCGTTCAGATCTTCGATCCGGGACATGCCCGAATCCGCCAGATGGAAGATCCCTGCGTGGTAGACCGCTTCGCCGTCGACGACCGCGACCGCCAACAGCTCCGCGACGCCCGCCCGGCGGGCTTGGTGATAGGTCACCGCCCCGAAGTGCGCGATATCCACCTGCCCGGCCCGCATCCCCTCGACCACCGCGGCGTAGCTCGAGCCCATGCGCAGGTCGAAGTGCAACCCGTGCACACGCGTGATCGCGCTGAACAGCGGCTCGTAATCGTCCATCAGGTTCGTCTGGCCCGACTCGGTCGGCACCAGCAGCACCATCAGGGGGCGCTCGGGCGAACCGTCCCGGTCCTGCGCTCGCCCGGAACCGCCCGAACGCTCGCCGCAACCCCCGATCGTCAGCACGACAGCAAGCATCGCCGCCAAAACGGCAAGGAGCCCGCGTGCGGTGATCGGCTTGGAGGGCGAAGACTGCATGATGCTTGAGCTTTCCCCAGGTCTGGGCGCGGTGCGCCGAAGGTCCTTGACCAACGCTCTGCGGCCGGATGCTACAGGAATGTGACTGAGAGGCAACACACCAACCTCCGTCCCGAGCCGCTTTGACGAAGACTTAACGCAACGCCGCCGCCCGAAGCCCTCTGAGCCCGATCGGGCCGAAAACCCTTATTTTCAGCACTTGAGTGGGGTTGTCGGTTGGAAGAAGCCGCCGTTGCAGTTTCCGCGGTGGCGTCTGGTCAGCCATCGGTGGGGCGCTCGGCATCGCCCTCTGGATTGACTGGCAATCAACACGGCTTAGGCTCTGCATCGCCCCGGACAGAGCCGCGGGGTGATGTCCAGACCGTCAGGCCTCGAAGGCAAGGGATCCGCGATGAAGTACCGCATGGTCGTCTTTGACATGGCAGGCACCACCGTTTTCGACGAGGACGACGCCGTCGCCTCTTGCCTGCGCGACGCGCTCGTCGCGGCGGGCTGCCCCATCACCCTCGAAGCGGTCGACCCGGTCATGGGCATGCCCAAGCCGCTGGCGGTCCGCGAGTTGCTGGCCGAGTCCCGCGGCGAGGCGCCGACCGACGACGAGGTCGAGCGCGTCCACGCCGACTTCCAACGCCGCATCATCGACCACTACCGCACCGGCCCGGGCGTGAAGGAGATCGACGGCGCCTCAAACCTCTTCGCGAGCCTCCGCAAGGCCGGCGTCCGCGTCGCCCTCGACACCGGCTTCGACCGCCGGACCGCCGACACCATCATCGAACGCCTCGGCTGGGGGGGCGGGCTGATCGACGACAGCGTCACCAGCGACGAGGTCGCCAACGGCCGGCCCTACGCCGACATGATCGAGGTCCTGATGCAACGCGCCGGCATCGACGACCCGTCCCAGGTCGTCAAGGTCGGCGATAGCGTCAGTGATATCGAAGAGGGCCTCAACGCCCGATGCGGGTGCGTCGTCGCCATCGCCGGACGCCGGACGCAGCAGGCCGCCGAGCGATTCGACGGCGTGCATGTGATCGACCACATCGGCCGCCTCCCGGAGGTCATGTGAGCCCCGGTGAAAACGGCGCGGCCCTGCCCGTCGCCGATCCGAGAGCCGTGATCGCGCCGCCTGCGCCAGCTGCGCCCGAGATGCCGGGATGCGAGCAGCGTGTGGCCTGGTCGATCGTCGACCTGCCCGAGCTGTTGCTCTCGGTCGGTTCGGTGCGGCCGCTGCTCGTCGTCGATCGTGGGGCGGTGCAAGCCTCGGGCGTCGGGCCGGAACTCGACGACCTTCTGGCAGCGGTCCAGACTCGGACCTTCAGCGGCTTCTCGCCAAACCCCAAGTGCGAAGAGGTCGCCGAGGCGATCCTCGCCGCGGCCGATCACACCGCCGACGCGGTGATCGCTGTCGGCGGGGGGTCGTGCCTGGATGTCGCGAAGGTCGCGGCGATGGGGGCCCGCACACCGGAACTCGCCGACGCGATCGCCCGGGGCGAGGCGCGGCCCGGGGCAGAAACCCTCCCGATCATCGCGGCCCCGACCACCGCGGGCACCGGCAGCGAGGCGACGCACTTCGCCGCCGTCTACATCGGCCAACGCAAGGTCTCGATCGGCGACCAGAGAATGCGTCCCGGCTCGGTGATCCTCGATGTTCGTCTTCACCGCTCGATGCCGGCGATGCTCGCCGCCCAGACCGGTTGCGATGCGCTCGGTCAGGCCCTCGAATCGATCTGGGCCGTCGGCTCGACGCCGGATTCGCTCGCCAGCGCCAAGGCCGCGGCCGAGCACATCGCAAGCAACCTCGTCGAAAGCGTCACGGCCGGCACGCTCAACGCCCGACGCGAGATGATGGTGGGGGCCCACCTCGCCGGGCGGGCGATCGACATCAGCAAGACCACCGCCGCCCACGCGCTGTCGTACCAGCTCACGCAGCGGTTCGGCATCGCCCACGGTCACGCCGTGGCGCTCACGCTCGGGCACATCGGCGCATGGAACGCCGGCGTGACCGAGGCGGACTGCGTTGATCCGCGGGGTCCCGTCGATGTTGCGGGCCGGGTCTCGCTCGCGGCGTCGTTGCTCGGCGTCACCCCGGACCGCATGCCCGGAGCCGTGCGCTCGCTGCTGTTGAAGATCGGTCTTCCCGCGACATTGAAAGAGGCGGGCGTGGATGCGGACTCGATCCCGGACATGGCCGCACGCGTCGATCCGGTTCGGTTGTCGAACAATCCGCGCCGGTTCACCTCTGAATCCATCGAAGCGCTGCTGCTCCGCGCGTACGAAGGCGAATAACGCTGTCGCCAAACCCGCGGCTTGGGACCAGAGCGTTTACTGCGCCTCGGCGCCGTTGATTTCGTGATCACCGCCGACATTGGTGTACACGACAAGCACGACCGAAGGCTGGTCATCAACGCACGCCACGCTGTGCGGCGTGTTGCCGTCGAAGTACGCGCTGTCGCCACGGTTCAGCGTGTGCGTCTGCTCGCCGTAGTCCAGCCGCACGCGCCCGCGCAGCACAAACATGAACTCCTCGCCGCCGTGCGCGAGCAACGGGCGATCCTCGGTGGGCGGGATGCGGATCACGAACGGGTCCATGCTGCGCGACAGCCTGCTGTGCGCGAGCGCCTCGTACTCCAGCGTCGACTGTTCCTCGTCGCGCACCACCTTCGTCCGCTCGCCCCTGCGCACCACGACGATCGGAGGTCGCTCGTCGAGACCTGAAAACAGCTCCGAAAGCGAGACCCCCAGCGCCTGCGCGATCGCCGAGAGCGCCTGCAGCGACGGCGTCACACGGAAGTTCTCGACCTTCGACAGCCATCCCCGCGTCAGCCCCGCGTGCGCCGCGACCTGTTCGAGCGTCAGGCCGCGATCGGTCCGCAGTTTCTTGAGGCGTAAGGCGAGTTCCACCTGGTTCATCGGGTCGCTCCCGTGCCCGTCCTGTCGGGGTCGGGTCGCCCCGGCCTCATGGGTGCAACTGTACACACCGGCCCGCCCGCCGCGTTCGATCTTCAATCCGCCGCTTGACACGGCTTGGCCCCGGGTTACCATGCCCGCTGTGAAGAACCGCCTCGCCAACACCTTCCGCCCCATGTGCAGCATGCGAATGCCATGCCCGGGCGGTCGGTGCGGGTGCAGCGTTTCGGTTCTTTGCCGCTGACGCGACCCTGAATCAGGTCCATACCTGAGCACCGCCGTCCGGGAGATGGCGGTGCTTGTCGTTTTGGCCTCGCCCGCTCGGGCACGGCCGGACCCAACCCGCCGCAACGCAACACCCTGATTCGCATTCGAACCTCACCCGCCACCCCGCGGCCTGCGCGATCCCTGCGCGCCGCGATCGAAAGCCTTCGTGTATGTCCCACAACCTCCCGGAACCTCAAACGAAGCGGACCCCGGACGAGACCGTGGTCCTGAAGTTCGGAAGTTCGGTCCTGCGTTCGCCCGCGGACCTGCCGCGTGCTGTCGCCGAGATCGAACGCCGACGAAACAACGGTCGCACCGGCGTCGTCGCCGTCGTCTCCGCGTTCAAGGGCAGAACCGACGAACTGCTGAGCGCGGCGGGCGTGCGGTCCCGCTTCGATCCCGGCGGACCGGCGCTCGCCTCGCTGCTCGGTGTCGGCGAGGTCGAAGCCTCCGCGCTGTTGGCGCTTGAACTCGATCGCGCGGGCGTCTCGGCCGAACTGCTGCCGCCCGAGCGTGTCGGCGTGATCGCGGGTGCATCCTGCATCGAGGGCGAGCCCGTCCAGACCGATCCGCGCTGGGTGCTCAGCGCGCTCGGGCGGGTCGGTGTCGCTGTTGTGCCCGGCTTTGTCGCCAGAACCCGCGACGGGAGGCCGGCGCTGCTCGGGCGCGGCGGGTCGGACCTGACGGCGGTCTGCCTCGCCGCCGCGATCGGCGCCCAATGTGTGCTGATCAAAGACACCGGCGCCGTGCACGAGTGGGACCCGGCCGAGGGCGGGCCGGCGCCGAAGCGGTTCGCCACCCTCACATTCGAAGACGCGTTGGCGCTGGGCGACCGCGTCATCCAGCCCCGCGCGATCCGCTGGGCCCAACGCCTCGGGCGATCGTTCACCGTCGCCGGGCTCGGCGCAGACGCCGGCACACGCATCGGCGCTGCAACCACCACAACGAAAGTCGAGAGAGAGACAAACCGGCCGCGAGCGTTCGCGGCCTTCACCGACGGGCCCGGCGGTCAACGCCGCGCCCCACACCAAACGGGCCAAGCCCGATCGGAGCACGCATCATGACCACGACACTGCAAGACAACGCCTCGGCGGCGACCCCGTCCTTCGGCACCCTCTCCGTGCACGCCGGGCAGGAGCCCGACCCGACCACGGGCTCGCGGGCCGTCCCGATCTACGCGACATCGAGCTATGTCTTCAAAGACACCGACCACGCCGCGGACCTCTTCGCTCTCAAGACCTTCGGCAACATCTACAGCCGCCTCATGAACCCGACGACCGATGTGCTCGAAAAGCGTCTGACGGCGCTGGAAGGGGGTGTCGGCGCGCTCGCCGTCTCCAGCGGCCAGCAGGCCATTCTCTACTCCATCCTCAACATCGCCAAGGCCGGCGACAACATCATCAGCGGCACCAGCCTCTACGGCGGCACATGGACCCTCTTCACCCAGACCCTCAAGCGTTTCGGCATCGAGGCCCGCTTCTTCGACCCCGACCAGCCGGAGGACATCGCCAAGCTCGCCGACGAACGCACCCGGGCCGTCTACATCGAGGCGATCGGCAACCCGCGCAACGATGTGCCCGACTATCGCGCCCTCAGCGACGCGGCGCACGCGATCGGTGTCCCGCTTATCGCAGACAACACCGCGCTGACCCCCGTCCTCTTCCGCCCGTTCGACCACGGCGTCGACATCAGCGTATACAGCCTTACCAAGTTCCTCGGCGGGCACGGCACACACATCGGCGGCGCGATCGTCGACTCCGGCCGCTTCGACTGGACCGCCGAGCCAAAACGCTGGCCCGAGTTCAACGCCCCCGATCCGTCGTACCACGGCGTCGTTTTCGCCGAGGCCCTGCGACCGCTCGGCAACATCGCCTACATCATCCGCTCGCGGACGCATCTGCTGCGTGATCTCGGCGGCACGCTCAGCCCGTTCGCCTCGTTCCTGTTCCTCCAGGGCATCGAGACGCTGCACCTGCGCGTGCCGCGACACGCCGAGAACGCGCTGGCCGTCGCCGAGCACCTCGAACGCCACCCGCTCGTCGAATGGGTCAACTACACCGGCCTGCCATCGCACCCAACCCACGAACGCGCAAGCCGCTACCTCAGCGGCGGCTACGGCGCGATCGTCGGCTTCGGCATCGCCGGAGGAGCCGAAGCAGGACGACGCTTCATCGAGAGCGCCAAGCTCTTCAGCCACCTCGCCAACATCGGCGACGCCAAAAGCCTCGCCATCCACCCCGCGACAACCACGCACTCGCAGCTCACGCCCGAAGAGCAGGCCAGAACCGGCGTCACACCCGAGTACATCCGCCTGTCGGTCGGGCTTGAAGACATCAGCGACATCATCGCCGACATCGACCAGGCGTTGGAGGCGTCCCAGCAATGAGCACCACACTGCAAACAGAGTCCGCCCTGCTGCCCGGTTGGTCGTCCGCGACGCAGCGCATCGCCTCGCCGGAGAGCCCGCTGCATCTGGAGCACGGCGGCGTGCTGCAAGACGCCTCGCTGCTCTACGAGGTCTTCGGGCCCAAGCCACCCAGCGAGGCCGAGTCGGTCGTCCTCGTCTGCCACGCCCTCACCGGCGACAGCCATGTCGCGCGGGCCGAGCACGCCGGACAGGCCGCGGCCGATCCGATCGGCCGAGACCCCGCGCGTCGGGGGTGGTGGGAGACCATCGTCGGCCCCGGTCGCGCCATCGACACACGCAAGCACACCGTCGTCTGCGCCAATGTGCTCGGAGGCTGCGCCGGCTCGACCGGGCCCGCGAGCATCGACCCCGCAACAGGCGAACGCTACGGCCCGCGATTCCCAGAGGTCACCATCGGCGACATCGTCGAGGCACAGGCCCGGCTTCTCGACACGATCGGCGTCGACCGGCCGATCACGGTCCTCGGCGGCTCGATCGGCGGGTACCAGGCCCTCGAATGGGCGCTGCGATTCCCCGAGCGTGTGCGAGCCGCCGCAGTCATCGCCGCGGGAACACGACTCGACGCGCAGGGCGTCGCCTTCAACAGCGTCGGGCGGGCGGCGATCCTCGCAGACCCGAAGTTCAAGGGCGGCGAGTATCCCGAGGACGACCCGCCGTCGGACGGCCTCGGCGTCGCCCGGCGCCTCGCCCACCTGACCTACCGCAGCCCCGGCTCCCTCGACCGGCGCTTCGGGCGCGACCGATCGGCGAACGGCGGCAAGCCGCTCGTCGAGCAATACCTCGACGAACGCGCCGACCGCTTCGTTAAACGGTTCGACGCCAACACCTACCTCCTCCTCACCCGCGCCATGGACGCGTACGACGCGGGCGAGGGTCGATCGCTCTGCGAGGCGTTGCGGCAATTCCGAGGTGATCTGCTCACCGTCGGGTTCAGCTCCGACTGGCTCTTCCCGCCGCACCTGTCTCTGGAGCTCTCGCACATCGCCAAAGCCGCGGGCGTGCTGAGCAGAGCGGAGCTCGTCCACGCGGGCGACGGCCACGACGCGTTCCTGCTGCCGAGCGACCATTTCTCGAGGATTGTCGGCGACTTCGTCAAAGGCTGGACACGATGAGCGGAGCCGTCAAGACACAAGGCGGCAACGCCGCGGGCCGATGCACGGGTGTCGACACGCTCATGCCGGGCTCTCCCGGCGAAAGGCTCGGCGAGGCCAGGGCGGCGGAGATCCGCGAGCGCCTCAAGCGCGGCGCCATCGCGGTGGTGGGGGCCTCCGGCGCCGTCGGGCTCGAAGCGCTCGCGCTCCTCGCCGAGGCCGGCGTCGACCCGGACCGCATCATCGCGGCCGGGTCGGCCCGTTCGGCGGGGCGGGTCGTCGATGCCGGCGGTCGGCGTCATGTCGTGCGGGAAACATCCGACTCGCTCAAGGTCGACGCGGCGATCCTCGCGACACCCGCGCCAATCTCGCAGCGCCTCGCCCCGGCCCTCGCCGCCAAGGGTGTGCTCGTCAGCGACAACTCATCGGCGCTTCGCCACAGCGTGCCGCTGGTGATACCGGAGGTGAACGCCGAAGCTGCCGGCCACAAAGACTGCGTCATCGCCTCGCCAAACTGCACGACCACGATCGCCCTGACCGCATGCGAAGGGCTGCGCCGATCGTTCGGCGTACGCTCGATCGAGATCACCTCGCAGCAGGCGATCTCCGGCGCCGGGCTCGAAGCGATGCAGGAACTCCTCCGCCAGACCCAAGCCGCGTGCAGCACCGATCGCGAAGCAACAGCCGCCTCAGACTTGTCCGGCAGCCCCCTCGCCTTCAACGCCTACCCGCACGAGTCCGAACTCAACGATTCCGGCCTCTGCGCCGAGGAACTCAAGTTTCAGCGTGAAACCGCCCGCATCTGGAACGATTCGTGCGTATCGACCGGCGCATGCTGCCTGCGCGTCCCCACACTCCGATCCCACCTCGTCGTGGTCCGCATCCGCACGCAGCGCCCGTGCACAAAGCAAGAGGCAGAAAGCGCAATCGCCGCCTCGCCCGGCGTCCTGCTGACCGACGCAGGCCCGGACGCAAGAAGCGCGACCAAGCGATGCGATGTGCTCGCGGGACGCGTCGTGGTGCACGGATCATCGGACGCAGGCGGCTCTGAAGTCCGGCTCATCGCCGCGGGAGACCAACTGCTCAAGGGCGCCGCGTGGAACGCGCTGCAGAACCTCTGCCTGCTCTTCGAGCGTCACGCGTAACCGAGCCTCGCTCAGTGCGGTCCGGGCCTGCGCCGCCCGACCGTCAGCCCCGTCGGACGCGAGGCGAGCGATTCCTTCGCACGGTCGGGGTCGACACCCATCGCAAGGAGCTCCAGCCGACCGACATCGGTCATCTTCGCCGTCGACCACGGCGGATCGAACACAAGATCGACCTCCGCCTCGCCCACGCCCTCTGCGCCCCGCACCGCCTTGGCGACATCGGCGACAATCTGGTCGGCGACGGGGCAGTTCGGGGCCGTCAGCGTCATCTTCACGCGGACCTTGTCCCCCTCGATCGCCAGCTCGTAGATCAGCCCGAGGTCGTAGATGTTCACCGGGATCTCCGGGTCGTGCACCTTGCGGATCGCCGCGATCACACGGTCCTGAATTTCGTTTGTGCTCTCGCTCATCGCCCGGCCTCCGGTTGATTCGACGCGTTCGCTGCGTGCGCCGCCGTCTCTCGCTTGATCCTTTTGATCATCGCGTGCAGCCCGACCACGCGGTTCATCCGCAGCACCGGGCCGAGGCCCAGGCGTTCGACGAGGTCATCCGGCATCGACGCGATCTCATCGGGCGTCGCCCCCTCGTAGGCGTGCACGATCACCGACAACACACCCCGCACCGTCGGCGCTTCCTCACCGACATGCACATGCAGCCGCACCGAGCCGCCCTCGCCGGGCACGACCCAGAGCCAGACAGGCGTCATGCACTCGTGCACGCGGGCCGTGTCGTCCTTGCCGATCTGCGACGCGAGCTCCGGCGGGGGGTTGGGCAGCCGGTTGGCGTAGTCGAGCAGCACCTGAAGGCGCATCTCGCCCTCAAACGCGCGGAAGGTCGAGATGATCTCTTCGAGCTTGCTCACTGGCGGAATCGTAGCTTCAGCCCTTCTTGCCCGGCCCCGTCTCGATGGGCATCCCCACGAGATTGCCCCACTCCGTCCACGAGCCGTCGTAGTTCCGCACACGCGGAAACCCCAGCAGGTGCTTGAGCACAAACCAGGTGTGGCTCGAGCGTTCCCCGATGCGGCAGTACGCGATCACATCGTCGCCCGGCCTCAGCCCCGCCTCGCCAATGTAGATCTTCTCGAGCTCCTCGCGGCTCTTGAAGGTCCCGTCCTCGTTGGCGGCACGCGCCCAAGGCACATTGTCGGCCCCCGGCACATGCCCGCCCCGCTGCGCGCCCTCCTGCGGGTAGTCCGGCATATGCGTCAGCTCGCCCGTAAACTCGCCGGGCGAACGCACATCGATCAGCGGACCGCGCTCGCGGCTGTACCGCAGCACATCGTCTCTGAACGCCCGGTTCGAGAAGTCGACCGCCGGCGTGGGGTAGTTTCTGGCGGGCAGGCCGGGCTTGTCGGTCGTCATCGGCCGGCCCTCTTCCTGCCACTTCTTTCGCCCGCCGTTCATCAGCACACACTTCTCGTGCCCGAACATCGTGAAGACCCAGAGGGCGTAGGCGGCCCACCAGTTGCTCTTGTCGCCGTAGAAGACGACGGTGGTGTCGGGGCCGACGCCCAGGCGCGAGCAGAGATCGGCGAACATCTCGGGCGTGATGTAGTCGCGCAGCACCGGGTGCTGCAGATCGTTGTGCCAGTCGACCTTCACGGCCCCCGGGATGTGCCCGGTGTCGTACAGCAGCACATCCTCGTTGGACTCGACGATGCGGATGCTGTCGGTGTCGTTCCGGTGCTCTTCGACCCACTCGGTCGAGACCAGCTTTTCCGGGTTGGCGTAGTCGCTCATCGCGGGCCTTCCTTTCCGTCCGGTCCGCCGGGGTTCAGGCGTTGCGCTCAAGGGCGGCGCCGAGGCGGTCGTCCGTCAGCGCGTGCACCGCGGCGCGGAGCCCCTCGTCGGCGACGCGGTCGATATTCTCACCCGCGAACGCGTGCAGCAGCAGGAGCTTGGCGACCCGCTCGGGCACGCCCCGGGCGCGCAGGTAGAACTCCGCGTCCGCGTCGAGCTGCCCGCTCGTCGCGCCGTGCGTGCAGCGGACATCGTCGGCGTAGATCTCAAGCTGCGGCTTGGCGACCGCCTGCGCCGTCCTCGAAAGCAGCAGGTTCGAGTTGCTCTGGATCGCGTCGGTCTGCTGCGCAACATCCTTGACATAGATCCGGCCGGTAAACACCGCCCTCGACCGGTCGGCGAGAATGCCCCGGTAGTACTGGCGGCTGTTGCACCCCTGCGCCATGTGTTCGACGCGGATGTGGCTGTCGTGGTGCTGGCGCTCCTCTGGCGTGTACAGCCCGTTGAAGACCGCCTCGCACGACTCGCCCCGCAGCGTCGCGTGGATGTTGTTCCGCGTCACGGCCCCGCCCAGCAGGATCCGGTCGCTGTGGAAATAGCTCTCGGCGTCCTGGATCAGGCGGAGGGTCGAAACATGGTGACGCCCCGGCGCCTCGCGCTGCAGCATCGCGTGCTCCGCGTGCGCGCCCTTGGCGACGCGGATCTCGCTTCGCCCGAGCGTCAGCCCGGTCGCACCCAGAGCGCCCTGGTGGTCCTCGATCACCGACGCCCGCGCCCCCTCGCCGACAACGAGCGTCACATGCGGCGCGCTCAGCACCGGCGAGGCGCCCTCGGCCCTGAACACGACGACGATCGGCTTCCCGAGCGTCACGCCCGCGTCAACGCGGACGAGCACGCCCCCGGTGAACAGCCCCGCGCCGAGCGCTTCGAGCCCGTCGCGCGCCCCGCCGATCCCCTGCGCCACGATCGGCGCGAGCCGCTCCTCGACATCCGCTTCCTCGCCGGTCCCGACAAGCGAGACCTCGACGCCCGAGGGCAGCCCGCTCAGGCGGCAGTGCTCGGGCGCCAGCCGTCCGTCAACAAACACGATCCGCGCCGAAGCCTCGATCTCCATGTGCTCGCAAGGATCAGCGCCCTCGTACGCGCCGGGCCGCGGCAGCGAGAACTGTCCCTCCAGCAGCGGCTTGGGATCGGTGTACCGCCATTCCTCGTCGGTCTTGGCGGGCAGGCCGATGGCGGCCGCCCGCTCGATCGCCATCGACCGCGCGTCGCGCAGCCACGATGGGGCGTCGCCCTCGATCGCGGCCCCGCCACGCTCGACGAGTTCGACCAGGGTCGAGGCGGTGTGCTCGGGGGTCTCGGTGGCGCCCTTCATGCCGATGCCTCCTGCCGATTGGTCTGCTGGGCCGGGTCGGCGACGCCGGTGAAGTCGGCGTAGCCGCGCTCTTCCAGCTGCAGCGCCAGCTCCTTGCCGCCAGACTGCGCGATCCTGCCCCCGACCATCACATGCACGATGTCGGGCTGCACATAGTTCAGCAGCCGCTGGTAGTGGGTCACCAGCACCATCGCCCGCTCGGGCGAACGCATCCGGTTGATGCCCTCCGACACCACGCGCAGGGCGTCGATGTCCAGGCCCGAATCGGTCTCGTCGAGCACACAGAGCGACGGCTCGAGCAGCGACATCTGCACGATCTCGTAACGCTTCTTCTCGCCGCCCGAGAAATCCTCGTTCACCGAACGCTGCAGGAGCTGCTCGTTCATCCCGACCACCGCCAGCTTCTCGCGCAGCATGCCCAGGAAGCCGACCGTGTCCAAGGGCTCCAGCCCCCGGTGCGTCCGCACGGCGTTGATCGACTCCTTCAGGAACTGCATGTTGCTCACGCCGGGGATCTCGACGGGGTACTGAAACGCCAGGAACACGCCCTCGCGCGCCCGCTCGTCCGGCTCAAGCTCCAGCAGGTCCTGCCCCTTGTAGAGCACCGAGCCCGAGGTGACCTCGTACCCCTCGCGCCCGGCGAGCACCTTCGCCAGCGTGCTCTTGCCCGACCCGTTGGGGCCCATGATCGAGTGCACCTCGCCGGCCTTCACCTCCAGGTCCAGACCCCGGAGGATCTCGACGCCCCCGGCCTCGGCGCACAACCCCTCGATCTTCAGCAGCGGTTCTTGCATGTCGCTCTTGCCTCCGGGCCCTGCGGCCCGATTCGTGTGTTCTTCGTTCGCGGGCGTCCGCCCGACCCTCAGCGGATCCTCACCAGCACATCCGAGCCTTCGACCCGTGTCTCGTAGCGTCGGACGCAGACCTCCGGGTCGTCGAGGTACTCGCCCGTTCTGATGTCAAACTCCCAGTAGTGCAGCGGGCAGACGATCGCCTCGCCCTGCACGAACCCTTCGCCCAGCGGCCCGTCGGCGTGCGGGCAACGGTTGTCAAGCGCGTGGAACTCGCCGCCGAGATTCACCACCGCCACCTCGACCCCGCCGACCGTCGCGACGCGGGCCTCGCCCGGCGCGACATCGTCGACGCTGAACGCTCTGACAAAACCATCGCTCATCGTCGCCGCTCCGCGATTCACCCGACGCTGCCTTCGAGGCTGATTTCAAGCAGCTTGGTCGCCTCGACCGCAAACTCCATCGGAAGCTCCCTGAAGACCTCGCGGCAGAACCCGTTGACGATCATCGAGACCGCCTGCTCCTCGTCCAGCCCGCGCTGCTGCAGGTAGAACAGCTGGTCCTCGCCGACCTTGCTCGTCGTCGCCTCGTGCTCGACATTCGCCGTCGGGTTGGCGTTCTCGATGTAGGGGAAGGTGTGGGCGCCGCAGCGGTTGCCCATCAGCATCGAGTCGCACTGGGTGTAGTTCCGGGCGTTCTCGGCGCCCCGCATGATCTTCACCAGCCCGCGGTAGGTGTTGTTGCCCTCCTGGGCGCTGATGCCCTTCGAGACGACATTGCTCCGCGTGTTCTTGCCGATGTGCACCATCTTCGTGCCCGAGTCGATCTGCTGACGCCCCTTCGAGAGCGCCACCGAGTAGAACTCGCCCACCGAGTCGTCGCCCTGCAGCACGCAGCTCGGATACTTCCAGGTGATCGACGAGCCCGTCTCGACCTGCGTCCACGAGATGTGCGAACGCTTGCCCTTGCACAGCCCTCGCTTGGTCACGAAGTTGTAGATCCCGCCCTTGCCCTCGCGGTCGCCGGGGTACCAGTTCTGGATCGTCGAGTACTTGATCTTCGCGTCGTCGAGCGCCACGAGCTCGACCACCGCCGCGTGCAGCTGGTTCTCGTCACGCATCGGCGCCGTGCACCCCTCGAGGTAGCTCACCGACGACTTCTCCTCGGCGATGATCAGCGTCCGCTCGAACTGGCCCGTCGACTGCGCGTTGATCCGGAAGTAGGTGCTCAGCTCCATCGGGCACGCCACGCCCTTGGGCACGAACACGAACGAGCCGTCGGTGAAGACCGCCGAGTTCAGCGCCGCGTAGTAGTTGTCGTTGTAGGGCACCACCGTGCCGAGGTACTTCTGCAGCAGCTCGGGGTGCTCGCGGGCCGCCTCGGAGATCGAGCAGAAGATCACCCCCGCCTCGGCGAGCTCCTTCTTGAAGGTCGTCGCCACCGACACGCTGTCGAACACCGCGTCGACCGCCACGCCCGCGAGCCGCTTCTGCTCCTCGAGCGGGATGCCCAGACGCTCATAGGTCCGCAGCAACTCGGGGTCGACCTCGTCGATGCTCTCGTACTTCGGAGTGTTCTTCGGCGCCGAGAAGTACGAGATCGCCTGGAAGTCGATCTTCGGGTAGCGGACATTCTGCCACTCCGGCTCACGCATCGTCAGCCAGTTGCGATACGCCTTCAGCCGCCACTCCGTCAGCCACTCCGGCTCGCCCTTCTTCGCCGAGATCGTCCGCACCACATCCTCGTCCAGACCGGGCGGGATCGTGTCGGACTCGACCTCGGAGACAAAGCCGTACTTGTAGCTCTGCGACTCCCAATCCTGGAGTTCGGGCGTTGTCGTCATCTCTGGATTCCTTTGATTGTGGCTGTACTGTCTCGGTCAACGCTCAGCGTGACCGATCCCACCGCCCCGTCGCCCGCGTGCACCGCCAGGTCCGCGACAGTCGTGCGCCGCAGAACCTCGACCATGCCCGCGTGCATCATCCGCATCGCGTGCTGGATGCGGCAGCGCGGCGAATGCACGCAACCGTGCAGCTCAGGCTTCTCGCCCTCGCCGCAGCAACGCGCAAGCGCCACCGGGCCTTCCACCGCCTCGACCACATCAAGCACGCTCATCGCCTCGGGCGGGCGACCCAGCAGGTACCCGCCCAGCGGCCCTCGCTCGGCACGCAGAAGACCCGCCTGCGCGAGGCTCTTGAGAATGTTCTTCAGCAACGGCGCAGGAGCGTCGGTCGCCTCCGCCAAGCTCGTCGCGCTGCGGCAGGTTCCCGGCTCGATCGCCAGCTCCGCCATCGCCACAAGCGCGTAATCGGTTTTGCGGGAGAACGCCAGCAACGGGGCATATCCTCTATGAAGGTCCTGATCGGGCTCGGATGAACCGCACCGGTTTGGTGCTCGATAATAGCACTGATCCAGTGCTCTTCAACCGCCAACCCGCTTCCAATCGCCTCTCCCGCCCCCGGCCTTCGCACAGAGCCGCCGCGGCGTTTCACGCGCCAACTACACTCGCCCATGGCCCACGGCCCCGACTCCCACAGGGACATGATCGATGGCGTCATCGCCGGGCTGCAAGCCCGGGGTCGCGGCCCCGTCACACGCATCGAGACCCACGCCTCCACCGTGCTCCTCTTCCAGGGCGGGGGGTACAAGATCAAGAAGCCCGTCGACTACGGGTTCCTCGATTTCTCCAGCCCGGAGAAACGACGCGCCAGCGCCGTGCTGGAGGTCGAGCTCAACCGCCCCCTCGCCCCCGGCGTCTACCTCGGCGTGCTCCCGATCTTCCGCGAAGACGGGTCGTGGCGAGTCGGCGATCCGTCGGAAGCGGCCGTGCCCGACGACTGGGCCCTGCACATGGCACGCCTCCCCGCAGAGCGGATGCTCGAACGCCTGCTCAGAGATGGGGCGATGGGCGACGACGAACTCGAAGAGCACCTCGACGCGATCGTGCGCAAGCTCGCGGCTTTCCACGACCAGTGCCAGACCGGCCCCGAGATCGATCAGTACGCCACGACAGAAGGCCTCACCAAGCGGATCCTCGGCAACCTCGACGAATGCCGCCCTTTCGCAGGCGAGCCGTCCGACCGTCCGGGCGATGATCCGAAGCAAACGCCCCCGATCCCCGCCCGCCTCCTCGCCTCGCTGCGGGAACGCGCCCAAGCGTTCATCCGCCAAGAGCCGGCGCTGCTGGAACGCCGGATCGAACAGCGGCGAATCCGCGAGGGGCACGGCGATCTGCACCCGGGCAACATCTGCCTGACCGCCGACGGGCCGGTGATCTACGACCGCCTCGAGTTCTGCCGCGCTTTCAGGTGCGCCGATGTCGCCGCCGAGATCGCCTACCTCGCGATGGAACTCGACCACGCCGGCAGGCCTCAGCTGGCCGACCTTTTCGTGCGCCGCTACGCGTCCGAGACCGACGACCCGGACCTCAATGCTCTCCAGCCACTGTACCGCGTGCACTACGCGATGGTCAGGAGCAAGGTCTCGGCCTTGGCGGGCGCCAATGAGGGATCAGAAGCGCTCGCCCGCTCCAGCGGGTACGCCGCCCTCGCGGGAGGGTACTTCGCCCCGCCGGGCCTCATCATGCTGACCGGGCTCCCGGCGACCGGCAAGAGCACCGTCGCCCGATCGATCGCCCGCGTACTCCGGGCCGAACTGCTCAGGTCAGATGTCATAAGAAAAGAGCTCGCGGGCATGGCCCCCGGCCAACGCCCCGCGTCCGAGGGGGAACGCGATGCGTTGTACAGCCGAGCCGCCTCCGACGCCGCCTACGCGGAGATGCTCGACAGGGCTCGGCAACGGCTCACCGCCGGGCGGGCCGTCGTGGCCGACGCCAACTTCCCCGCCCCGGAGAGGCGCGTGCCGTTTATCGGTCTGGCGCGGGAACTCGGCATCCCCCTCGTCTGTGTGCACACGACCGCTGACGAGGCCACGGTCCGGGAACGCCTACGCAGGCGCCGAACCCAGAGCGACGAAGCCTCCGACGCCGACGAGAGGGTGTACCAGTCCCTCGCTGCCCGGTACATCCCGCCGCGGCGGCCCGAGATCCCGGCGCTGATCGGCCACAACGCGCAGACCTGCAGCGAGGTCACCTGCGCGCGCGTCGCCGAAGCGCTGCTCGCGAGCTGAATCGAGCGACAGCATCCGCAAGGAACGCCGATCACCCGAGAGACGGACGCCGCGCCCGCGAGAGGTTCTCGGTCGCGAGCGGTCGTCATGGTCAAGCCGCCCGCACAACCCGCCCGACCCACATCTGCGGCGAGACCCGCCGCGGAAGGGATGAACCCGACTCGTTGTTGAGCCGATGACTCCGCCTGAGGAGAGTTCCGGATGACGAACGGGGAAAACAACCTGCCGCTCCAGAGTCTGTACGCCGACGACCCGGACATGGCCGACCTTGTCCGGCTGTTTGTCAGCGAGCTACCGGACAGAATCGCCAGCGCCGAGCGGGCATGGCGAGAGCGCCGCGTCGAGGACCTTACACGCCTCGCCCACCAGCTCAAGGGCGCCGGATCGGGCTACGGCTACCCCGCCATCACCCAGGCCGCCGCGCAACTGGAACGAGAGCTCCGCGAGCTCAACGCCCGAGAGGGCGTCGCCGATGTTCGCGACGAACTCGACACACTCTTAGACATGTGCAGGCGAGCCATGAAGGCCTGCGTCTGACTCTCGATCACAATTCCGCCGGGCGCTACCCGCCCGGACCGCGGCGCCGGAGCCCGTCTGGAACAATGCAGATCCACGCGTCCCAACTCAACAGCCGGCCTCGCGTGCTGGTGATCGACGACTCGCCGGATGTACACCGGCTGCTCACAGCCCGTTTGCGATCTGAAGACCTTGACCTGATCCCGGCCGAGTCGGGCAGGGCCGGACTCGACATCGCCGAGAAGGACCCGCCCTCGGTCGTCCTGCTCGACCTGGACATGCCCGAGATGGACGGGTTCGAGGTGCTCCGCCGGCTGAAAGACAGCCCGACGCTGAACAACATCCCGGTCATCGTGCTCTCGGGCCTGCAGAGCCCGCACGACAAAGTCACCGCTTTCGACCTGGGCGCCATGGACTACATCTGCAAGCCCTTCGATCTGACCGAACTCCGCGTCCGCATCCGCGCCGCAGTACGCCTGAGCAACCTGCTGCTCATGCTGTCCCAGCGGGCTCAGATCGACGGGCTGACGGGCCTGTACAACCGAGCCCACTTCGACAACCGCTGGCGCGAGGAAGTCGCCCGTGCCCGCCGGAAGCGCCGCCCACTCGCCCTCGCCGGCGTCGACTGCGACCACTTCAAGTCCATCAACGATAACTACGGCCACCCGGCCGGCGACGCCGTCCTCCAAGGGTTGGCCGCTATCTTCCTGCGAGCATGCCGCGAGACGGATCTGCCCTGCCGCTACGGCGGCGAAGAGTTCTTCCTCATCATGCCCGACACCACGCCCGAGCAGGCGATGGCGGTCTGCGAGCGGGTGCGCACAATGGTGCAGGATGTGGTCTGGCCCCGCCACCCCGACCGGGGGTTGACGGTCTCGATCGGGCTCGTCGGATGCTCGGAGGTCGGCATCGTCGATCCGCACCACTGGGTCGCCGCAGCCGACAGGAACCTGTACGCCGCTAAGCAGCAGGGCCGCAACCGAGTCGTCATGACCGAGTTGCCTTCGGGAGGCGTCCGTCTGGCCGATGCCGGCTGAACCTCAGTCTTGCGCGTCAGGGCCGACCATGGGCTCGGGCGTCGACGGGTCAAGATGGTGCACGGCTCTCCATATGTGGTACGCCGCGCGGTCAAGGTGGATCATCGCCTCGGTGTGGGCCGCCACCTCATGCCCGGCGATCTTTCCCTTGGCCGCCTGCGCAAGCACCGACCTTCGCCCCGAGGTCCGGAGCTTGGCGACCTCGCTTGCGATCCCTTCCAACTCCGGCGCCGGCGAGGGCTGCGACGGGTCGTCGAGCCAATCGAGGGCGAGCCGACGCATCTCCGCGTAGCGGTCCTGCACTTCCTTGACACGCTCGATTCTCGGGATCTTCGAGATCGTCTCGGCGTTGCCCGCCAGCCTCTCGATGTGATCGACCGCGTGCAGCGTTGAGAGGTTGCGATTGATCTCCGCGTCGGTCTGGCTCTCGCGGGCCAGCTTCGCCAGAAACTCGCGGATGGTCGTGGTCGCGGCTTTGGCCTGTTCGGCCGCCATCACCGCGTGCCCCGCGCCGCTGGCGACCACCAACTCCCGCAGCGTCTCGGCGGCGCTGCGCCTTGCCGCCTCGGCAGCGACATCGCCGACCTCGCTCACCGAGCGATCGAGGAACCGTGTCGGCGAGACCGACCGTTCCGGGATGATCCGCTCAACGATGCTCGCAAAGGGCTTGAGCACCGGCAGCACAAGGACCACGCCCAGCACCTTGCAAGAGGTCTGAAAGGTCGCCAGCGCGATCACGCCGGGCCCCACATCCACAAGCTCCAGCCCCAGCATCAGCAGCATCAGGAAGGGCGTCAGGATCACGATCAAGAGCAGCCCGAGCATCAGGTTGAACAGCACATGCACCAGCGCCGTGCGTTTGGCCGCCACCGACGCCCCGATCGCCGCGATCCCCGCCGTCAGCGTCGTCCCCATGTTCTGTCCGATCACCAGCGCCGTCGCCCGCTCGAAGTCGATCGCCCCCGAGTCCAGCGCCGTCAGCGTGGTCGCCAGCGCCGCGCTCGACGACTGGGTCACCACCGTCATCGCAAACCCGACGCCCACCAGGATGAGCCGACCGACGAAGCCCTCCCCGGGCAGCGACTGCGGGTCGATCCGCTCGGCGATCCCCGACATCGACTCCTGCAGCCCGCTCAGCCCCATGAACAGCAGGCCGAACCCCGCCAGCGCCAGGCCCGCCGAGGCCCCCCGACCCTTGACGAGCAGTCGAACCATCACGCCCGCAAACACCAGCGGCATCGCGAACGCGCTGATCGAGAACTTCAGCCCCAAGACCGATACCAGCCAGCCGGTGCTCGTCGTCCCGATGTTGCTCCCCAGCACGACGCCGACCGCAGGCAGGAAACCGATCAGCCCCGCGCTGACAAAACCGATCGTCGCCAGCGTCGTAGCGCTCGACGACTGCACCAAGGCCGTGATCCCCGCCCCCGCGGCCATGCCCGAGTAGGGCCCGCGGACCGTCCTGGTCAGGATGGCGCGGAGCGACCCTCCCGCCAGGGCCTTCAGCCCGTCGGTCAGCAGCACCATGCCAAGGAGGAACAGCCCCAGCCCGCCGAGTCCCATCGAGATTGTCGTTAGCATCGGCGAAGACTACTCCGCTGGAGGCACGGTCCGTGTTGAACGCGCCGGCACGCCATCAGTCCCGGTGCTCCGCGTCGACAACCGGCTCGGGCGTGTCGGGGTCCAGGTGGTGCAGCGCCCGCCAGATGTGGAACGCGGATCGGTCGAGGTGGATCACAGCCTCCGTGTACGCCGCGACCGCGCGGCTGTCGAGATCCCCCTCCGCCGCGTCGGCCAGCACCTTCCGACGGTTGGTCTTCCGGAGCTCGGCGAGCTCCTTCCCCAGTGTCTCGAGCTTCTGCGCCGGGACGGGCTGCGATGGATCGTCGAGCCATTCCAGCGCGATCCGCCGCACCTGGTCGTAGCGGTCCCGCACCTCGCTCACCCGATCAGACCGGGGGATACTCTCGATCGCCGAAGCGTTGCCCGCCAGGCGTTCGATGTGGTCGATCGCGTGCAGCGTCGAGAGGTTCCGCTTCACATCCGACCGGTTCTGCCCCTCGCGCGACAACTCGGCCATAAACTCGCGGATCCGCGACGCGGCGTTCTGCGCCCCGTCGACCGCCATCCGCGTCCGCCCCGCCCCGATCGCGGTCAGAAGCTCGTGAAGCGTCTCGGCGGCGCTGCGCCGGGCGGCCTCGGAAGCCACAGACCCCACACGCCCCACCGAGCGGTCGAGGAACCTCGTCGGCGAGGCCGACCGCTCGGGGATCAGCCGCTCGACGAGTCTCGCGTACGCCCCGATCACCGGCAGCACCAGCAGCACGCCGACCACGCGTGTGAAGGTGTTGAACGCCGCCAGCGCCAGCACACCGGGCCCGACACCGACGAGAGCGAACAGCCACAGCATCCCCTCGAGGAACGGTCTGAGGCTGACGATCAGCAGCCCCCCGAGGATCACATTGAAAAGCACATGCGCCATCGCGGTGCGTTTGGCGGTGACAGAAGCGCCGATCGCAGCGATCGCCGCGGCAACCGCCGCCCCGACATTCTGACCGATCACCAAAGCCGCCGATTGCTCGAAGTTCAGCGCACCCGAGGCGAGGGCCGCAAGGGTCGCCGCCAACGCGGCGCTGGCCGACTGGGTGACGATGGTCATGGCGAAGCCCGCGCCGAGAAGCACCATCCGCCCGCCCCAACCCGCCCCGGGCAGCGACTCAGGCTCGATCCGCTCGGCCAGCCCGCCCATCGACTCCTGCATCCCAGACAAGCCGACAAAGAGCATGCCGAAACCGGCGATCGCCGTCCCCAACGCCGCCGATCGGCCGATCCGAAGCAGCAGGATCATCGCACCAACCAGCACCAGCATCATCGCGTACGGGGAGATCGAGTACCGCATCCCCAAGACAGCCACCAGCCACCCCGTGCTGGTCGTCCCGATGTTGCTGCCCAGAACGACGCCGACGGCGGGCAGAAACCCGATCAGCCCCGCGCTGACGAACCCGATCGTCGCGATCGTTGTGGCGTTGGAAGACTGCACCAGCGCCGAGACGCCCGTTCCCGCCGCGATCCCCGAAACCGGCCCGCGGACGGTCTTGGTCAGGATGGTGCGCAGCGAATCGCCCGCGAGGGACTTCAGCCCGTCGGTCAGCAGCACCATCCCGAGAAGAAAGAGCCCGAGGCCGCCGAGGCCCTGGGCGATCATCGACAGCATAGATGAAGATTATGCAAAGAACCGGTCCGGTCGAACCCGAGAGGACAAAGCCGGGCGTCGGGCTCAGGCGGTGGTGGGGGTGTTCGGGCCGACCCCGCCCTCGGCCTTCCGCCGATCGCTCTCCTGCTTGACGCTGTCGGTGAGCGAGCTGAGCTGCTCGCGGAGCCGGCGCTCGGTCGCCCCCGAGGGCTGGGTGAGCCTGCCCAGAAGGGTGTACAGCGACGGGATCAGGAAGAGCGTCAGCAGCGTGGCGAAGCTCATGCCCCCGACGATCACGATGCCGATCGCCCGCCGACCCTCCGCGCCCGCGCCGCTCGCCAAGACCAGGGGGATCGCCCCGAGGATCGTCGAGATCGCGGTCATCATGATCGGCCTGAAGCGGATCTTGGCCGCCTCGCGCGCCGCGTCGGCGAGCTCGAACCCGCGGGCCCGGAGCTGGTTGGCGAACTCGACCATCAGGATCCCGTTCTTGGTCATCAGACCGATCAACAGGATCAGCCCGATCTGGCTGTAGATGTTCAGCGACTCGCCGGTGTACAGCAGCGTCGCCAGGCCTCCGGTGATCGCCAGAGGCACCGAGCACAGGATCGTGAACGGGTGCACAACGCTCTCGAACTGCGCCGCCAGCGCCAGATAGACCAAGAGCAGCGCGAGGCCGAAAGTGATGTACAGCTGCATCGACGAATCGCGGAACTCCAGCGACTCGCCAAGGTAGTTCACAGACGCACCGGGCGGCAGGCGATCGCGCACGAGCTCGTCCAGCCGGTCCAACGCCTCGCCCAGCGAAGAGCCCGCGCCGACCTGCCCCGTCAGCACCACCGACGGAACGCGGTTGATCCGGGTCAGGTCGCGCACCGTTCCAGATTCCTCCATCGTCACCAGCGCCGACAGCGGCGTCAGCGTCCCCGCGTCCGAACGCACATAAATCTCAGCCAGGTCCGACGGATTGGCGCGGTCCTGCGGGCGCGCCTGCAGCAGCACCTTGTACAGCTCGCCCCGATCGAAGTACTCGGTCACCTCGCGCCCGCCGAGGAAAGTCTGGATCGTCCGGCCGATCGTCCGCACATCGACGCCCAAGTCGATCGCCCGTTCGCGGTCGATCGAGATCGAAAGCTGCGGCTGCGTCTGCTCGAAGTCCATCCGCAGGTTGTCGAAGATCGGGTCGCCCTGCGCCGCGTCGGCGACGATCTGCGCCCACTCGCGGGCCGACTCGAAGTCCGGCCCGCCGATGGCGTACTGGATCGGTTCGCCCGCGCCGCGGATGCCGAAGCCGGCGGGGTTGATCGGGATCACCCTCGCGCCGGGGATCGCCCTCAGACGCGGCGCGAGCTCGGCGACGAGTTCGGGCTGGCTGATGTCGCGGTCGCGCCAGTCGGTCAGCCGGACGATCACGCGGGCGGTGTTGACCTGGTTCGCACCGCCGAAACCCGGCGCGACGATCGAGATCACGCGCGTGATCGGCTGGCCCTCGCCCGAACGGTCGGCGAGGATCTCCTCAATCGCTTCGACCTGGCGCCGAGTGAAGTTCAGTGACGCACCCTCGGGCGCGTCGACGCGGATCACGAACCGGCCCTGGTCCTCCGTCGGCGCCAGTTCGCTGGGCAGATGGTCGAAGAAGTACGCCGCGGCCCCCGTGATCGCCAGCACAACCACGAGGCTCAGCCATCGGAGCTTGATCGCGACGCCGACCGCCCCGCCGTAGAGGTTCAGCAGGCCGCCCAGGAGCCCGGTGTCCGGCGCCTCGGCCTTGCCCTTGGCCGCACGCTTCTTGGCGCGTCGCTCGGCCCTGGCCTTCTTCCGTTCGGACCGTGCCTTGCGCGCCTTGGGCTTGCGAAGCACCTGCGAGCTGAGCATCGCGCCCAGCGTCAGGGCCGTGAAGCTCGAGATAATCACCGCCCCCGCCAGCGTCAGCCCGAACTCGGTGAACAGACGCCCGACCTTGCCCGTCAGGAACGCCAGCGGCACAAACACCGCCACCAGCACCACCGTCGTCGCCACGACCGCGAAGCCGACCTCGTTCGCCCCGTTCACCGCCGCGGCCAGCTTCGGCTCGCCCCCGCGGATCCGCCGCTCGATGTTCTCCAGCACCACGATCGAGTCGTCGACCACCAGCCCGATCGCCAGCACCGCAGCCAGCAGCGTCAGCACATTGATCGAAAACCCCGCCGCGTACAGCAGCGTCACCGTCCCGAAAACCGACACCGGGATCGCCAGCGCCGGCACGATCGTCGCCCGAAGCGACCCCAGAAACACCATGATCACCAGCACCACCAGACCGAACGCGATGGTCAGGGTCTTGGCGACCTCCCGGATCGAGGTGTTGATGTAGATCGAATCGTCAGACGAGATGTCCAGGTCGACCCCGTCGGGCAGCGTGCGCCGGACCACATCGACCTCGGCCCGCACCGCGTTGGCGACCTCGACCGTGTTGGCGTTGGACTGGCGGATGATCCCAAGCGAGACCGAGTTGCGCCCGTTGACGCTGAACGCCGAACGGTCGTCCTCCGCCCCGAGCCCGACCTCGGCGACATCCATCAGGCGGATCGGCCCCGACGGGGTTCTGCGGATCACCAGCCGCTCGAACTCCTCGATGCTCTGCAGGCGGGAATCGGTCTGCACCGAGAGCTCCGCCAGCCTCGATTCGACACGCCCGGAGGGCAGCTCCAGGTTCTCAGCCTCAAGCCTCGACTCGATCTCCGCGACCGTCACGCCACGCGCCGCCATCGCCCGCCGATCGAGCCAGATCCGCATCGCGTAGCGACGCTCACCACCGATCCGCACGCGCGACACGCCGTCGACTAGCGACAACCGCTCCTCCAGCCGGCGCGACGCGAAGTCCGTCAGCTCGAGGTTGTCAAGACGATCGCTGGTCAGGCTCAGCCACATGATCGGCGAGGCGTCGCTGCTCGCCTTCCGCACGACCGGCTCGTCGGCGTCCATCGGCAGGTTGTCGCGGGCGCGGTTGATCTGGTCGCGCACATCCGCCGCCGCGAGGTCGAGGTCACGCGTCAGGTTGAACTCGATATTGATGCGGCTGCTGCCGTCGCGGCTGGTCGACTCCATCGACCGGATGCCCTCGATCCCCGTCAGCCGATCGAGCAGACGCTTGGTCACCTCGGCGTCCACCACCGAGGCGGACGCACCGCGGTAGCTCGTCGAGACCGAAACCACCGGCGGGTCGACATCGGGGTACTGCCGGATCTCCAGCCTCGTCAGCGAGACCAGACCGAACACCAGAATGACGGCGGCGAAGACGCCGGCCAGCACCGGCCTCCGGACAGAAATCGTTGAAATGACCATCAGCCGCCGCCGTTCTCGCCCACGATTCCCGGCTCACGCCTCGAGGCCGGCTCGACGACAAAGCCCGACTCGGTCATGACCGGTTGCTCGGCCAAAGGCCTGCCGGGAATGACGCCGAGCTCCGCCAGCGTCTCATCGGCCGAGACGCTGACGGGCACGCCCTCGCGGAGCTTCTGCACGCCGCCGGTGACCACGACCTCGCCCGCCACGATGCCTTCTGCGATCTCAACCAGCCCCGACATCCGCGAGGCGAGCCTCACACGCCGGCGCGTCGCCTTGCCGTCCTCGACAACAAACGCTTCGACGCGGTTGCCCTCGATCACCAACGCCGACTCGGGCACCAGCACCGCGTCCTCGTCAACCCCCGTCACCAGCGCAATGTTCACAAACATCCCGGGGCGGAGCAGACCGTCGGGGTTCTCTACCCTGGCGAAGACATCGGCCGCACGGGAGACCGGATCGATCTCGGCGCCGATCGCCGCGAGCTCACCGTCGAAGTCCTTTTCGCGGAACGCGGGTGTCTGGGCCTTGACCTTCAGCCCGATCCGGAGATCCGCCAGCGCCCGCTCGGGCACCGAGAACGCGACCTCGATCGGGTCGACGCTGTTGAGCACCGCGACCGCGTCGCCCGGGCTCACCAGCGCGCCCATGCTCACCAGCCGACGCGTCACGCGCCCCGCAAACGGCGCGCGGATCGTGTGGTCCTCGTGCACAGCCTTGGCCCGATCACGCTCAGCCTCGGCCTCGGCGACCGCGGTCCGCGCGTCGTCGAGCTCGGCCGGGTTGGCGGCGCCCCGTTCGAACGCGGTCCGCGTCCGCTCCAAGCGGAGACTCAGGCGTTCGAGCCTCGCCTCGGCCGCTCTCAGGTCCGCCGAGGCCCGACGGTCGTCGAGCTCGATCAGTTCCTGATTCGCGATGACCATGGCCTCGTCGTCAAACCCAATCCACGAGACCGTGCCCGTCACCTCCGCCGTCACAGAGACCGCATCGACAGCCCTCGTTGATCCGACCAGCCGCAGCGTCCGCTCGATCGGGCTCGTCCAGGCCTCGACCACCAGCACCTCGACCGGGCTCTGCGCCGAAGCGGGCGAGGCGGCGCCGCCCTCGTCATCGGCGCACCCACCGAGCGCCAGCCCGAAACCGAGCAACGCACAAATACCGATCACACCCGGTCGCCATACCTTGCTGTAGCGGGGGAACGGCCGGGCTGAGGTTCGGGGCTGCGTCATGGATATCGTGTTTCGCGGCTGCTGCCGCTGCGGATGCCTCCGCGCGGCGATCGGTCAGGGCAATATGCGGGATCTCCAGAGATCGTGGGCATAACCCCGATCGGCTGTTGAGTGTTCCGCCCAACAACCGAAACAACCCCGCTCCCACTGATAGCAGGCGCCGAACGCAAAGATGCAGTTTCCAGCGACCCAACGGACCGCCCGGGCCCGCATCCACTGGGCCCAAACCCGTCCCCGGGCGCTGTCAAAAGCCCGGTCAGGCCGGGATCGACGCCGCCTCGGTCACCACGCTGTGCACATCCGCCAAGTGGCAGACCGGCTCGATCAGCTCAGACCCCGGCCCGATCGCGGTCAGCTCGATCATGTCCGAGGTGTGGTTCGGGCTCATGAACGAAACAGCGTAGTGGTTCGCCAAGACCGCCCCGAGGTTGCCGATCAGCCCGTTCAGCGGGTCGAACCCGTGCACCCGCTTCCCGTGCAGACGCTCACGGGCGAGCCAACCGAGTTCCCCGTCGGAGAGGTCGCAGCCCGCCGCCGAAAGCACGAGCTCGTGGGTCAGCCGCTTCCACTCCGCCTCGTCCTCGGTGCGGGGCAGGCGGTCCCTGATCCACGAGGCCGAGTGCCGGGCGTTCAGCAGCCTCTGAAACCCGTTCTCCGCCGAGCGGAGGTACAGGCTCAGCCCCGGGTTGGCGTTGCCGTGGTCGGTGGTCACGATCAGCAGCGTGTCGTCGCGATCCATGGTGAACTCCATGGCCGTTTCGACCGCTGCATCGAAGGCGAGCTGATCGAACAGCAGGCCGACCGCGTCGTTGCCGTGCGCCGCGTGGTCCACACGCCCGCCCTCGATCTGCACAAAGAAACCGGTCCCTGCCTCCAACGCGTCGAGGTGCAACCGCTTCAGGGCCAGGCCAGTCATCTCCGCAAGCGACGGGACCTCTTCCGTGCGATCACGCTCGTAGGGCAGATGGTCCTCGGTGAACACGCCGACAAGACGCCCGCCCTCCCGGTAGCCACGCCGGAGCTCGCCCGCTGTGCGCACGGCGTGTACATCGCTGTAGCCGGCGAGCAGCTCGGGCGTCACAAACTCGCTGCCGCCCCCCATGACCACATCGATCCCGCGTTCGAGCATCTGTGCAGCGATCTCGTGGTACATCGCCCGGCGCGGGATGTTGACCACAAAGCTCGCCGGCGTGGCGTGCGGGATCGTCGTCGTCGTGACCACGCCCGTCTTCATCCCTCGCTCTCGGGCCCCGATCAGGATCGGTGTCGGGCTGCGCCCGTCGGGCGTGATGCACAGCGCCCCGCTGTCGACCCGCTCGCCGATACTCCACGCCGTCCCGGCCGCTGCCGAGTCCGTGACCAGCGAGTTCGCCGACTCGGTCATGCACAGCGACCGGCGAACGCCCTGCGTCCCCATCAGCCTCGCCCACGCGCTCGGACGCCCGCGCATCCTCCGCGAGGCCATGTCCGCCAGCGTCCAGGTCCCGGAGCTCATTCCGTCGGAGACCATGAAGATCACATTGCGGGCCCGACGCCGACGCGTCACCACCCGCTCGCCGAGCAACGACGCCGAGGCCCCGCTGCCCGCCGCGGCGATGGAGCTGCCGGCGACAAACCCCATGAAACCTCTGCGGCTCAGCCCGCCCGACGGATTCGGATCTTTGCGCATGAACCGATGGTGGCGCCACGGCTGCGCGAAGTCTACCGAACCTTGTATTCAGACTCTGTGTGCGTCGGATCGGGTGTCGTCGGGCGCACAACCCGGCCCACAAAAAGACCGCCGGGGCCCATGAACGGATGGAGCCCCGGCGGCGAACGGGCGGGTTCAGTTCTTTGTACGCGGCCTACGCCGCGACGGATTCACGCCCCTGCGGTCTGCATGAGCGCCGAAACATCGACGCCCAGCTTCTCCGCAACGCGCCGGCCGTAGTCCTCGTCGGCCCTGAAGAAGTGGCAGAGCTGACGCATCCGCACCTCTTCCCGGGCCTGGCCGAGCACCCCGGCGATCCTCGTCGCCAAACGGTCGCGGTGCGCTTCGTCGAACATGCGGTACAGGTTCCCCGCCTGCGTGTAGTCGTCGTGGTCGACGGTCGAGTCGTACCGGTCGACGATCGCCTCGCCGATGTCCCACGCCGGGTCGACGAACTTCTCATCAGGCATCGGCGAGCCCGAGCGGGTGTTGGGCCAGTAGTTCGGCGCCCCGCCGTAGGTCTCCGCCGTGGCGCCCTGCCCGTCACGCATGTAGTGCATCACCGGGCAGCGCGGCTTGTTCACCGGGATCTGGTGGTGGTTCACGCCAAGCCGGTGCAGGTGCGTGTCGGCGTACGACATCAGCCTCGCCTGCAGCATCTTGTCAGGGCTCGGCCCGATGCCGGGAACAAGCGCCGAGGGCTTGAACGCCGCCTGCTCCACCTCCGCGTGGTAGTTCTCCGGGTTCCGGTTCAGCTCCAGCTTGCCGACCTCGATCAGCGGGAAATCCCCGTGCGGCCACACCTTCGTCAGATCGAACGGGTTCCAGCCGGTCTTCTGCGACCACGCGTCGGCCTGGCTCTGGGTCATCACCTGGATCTTCAGCGTCCAGCTCGGGAACTCGCCCCGCTCGATCGCCTCGAACAGGTCGCGCTGGTGGCTCTCACGGTCCTGCCCGACAACCTTCGCCGCCTCGTCGTCCATCCAGTTCTTGATGCCCTGATCGGTCTTGAAGTGGAACTTCACCCACACCCGCTCGCCCTCGGCGTTGATCAGGCTGTAGGTGTGGCTGCCGTAGCCGTTGACATTCCGGTACGACGCCGGAAGCCCGCGGTCGGAGAACAGGATCGTGACCTGGTGCAAAGACTCCGGGCACTGGCTCCAGAAATCCCACTGCATGTCCATGTCGCGGACATTGCTCTTGGGGTCGCGCTTCTGCGTGTGGATGAAGTTCTGAAATTTGTACGGATCACGCACAAAGAACACGGGGGTGTTGTTGCCCACCATGTCCCAGTTCCCCTCGTCGGTGTAGAACTTCACGGCAAACCCGCGGACATCACGCTCCCCGTCCGCCGCCCCGCGCTCGCCCGCGACCGTCGAGAACCGCAGGAAACACTCGGTCTTCTTCCCGACCTTCGAGAAGATCGACGCCTTCGTGTACTTGGTGATGTCGCCGGTGACGGTGAAGGTGCCGTACGCGCCCGACCCCTTGGCGTGCACCACACGCTCGGGGATCCGCTCGCGGTTGAAGTGCTGCATCTGCTCGATCAGCTGCACATCCTGCATCAGCAGCGGGCCCTTGGGCCCGGCCGTCAGCGCGTGCTGACGCCCGATCGGGGCGCCCTCGGCGGTGGTCAAAACGGGGCACTTGTTCTGGCCTTTGTTGCCGCTGTTCTGGCTCATGTCTTCTCCTGCGTTCGCCTGTCTACCGCACGCCCTGCGGGGGCCAGCGTGCGGGTCATCACTGCTGTTATCCGGACAGACTAGCGAGCCGTGGTATATGTGTCAACAATTCTTGATGCGATTGTGCTATAGTATCTGCCTATGGAACTGCACCAGCTCCGCTACTTCGTCGCCGCGGCCGAGGCCGGCAGCATCAGCCGCGCCGCCCAGCGGTGCCGCGTCGCCCAGCCCTCCCTCAGCCAGCAGATCAGAAAGCTCGAAGACGCCCTCGGCTCGCCACTCTTCGACCGCATGGGGCGCGGCGTCGCCCTCACCGACGCCGGCCGCGCCCTCCTCCCCCGCGCCCGCCGCATCCTCCAAGAGGTCCACGACGCGCGCGACAGCCTCGACGCCGACATCGAACGGGGCTCGGGCGTCTTTTCGATCGGCGCCATCCCGACTGTCGCGCCCTACCTCCTCCCCGCAGCCCTCGCCCGCTTCCGCGAGGAGTTCCCAGAAGCCGCCGTCACCGTCCGCGAAGACTTCACCGAGCACCTGCTCGAAGCCATCGCCGACAACGAGCTCGATGTCGCGATCATGAGCACCCCCGTCGAGCACGAACTCGTCGAGCACGAGGTCATCGGCTCTGAGCCCCTCCTCGTCGTCGCCCCCGCCGGCACACCCCTCTGCCGGCCGGACACCGACCCGGGCGTCACCCTCACAGACCTCCGCGCCCAGCCGACCGTCACGCTCCACGAGATGCACTGCCTCGGACGCCAGATCAGCGGCTTCTGCGCCGAGCGTCGCCTCGCCCGCAACATCACCTGCCGAACCGCGCAGCTCGCCACCGTGCTCGAATTCGTCCGCCTCGGCATGGGCGTCTCGATCGTGCCCGCGATGGCCGCCCGCGCCGACACAAGCACCGAGCGCGTCTACCTGCCCCTCAAGACACGCCCCCCGACGCGCGAGATCAGCCTCGTCCGCCGCGCCGGGCGAGCCCGTTCACGCCGGACCGATCGCCTCGGCGAGATCCTCGCCGAACTGCTGGGCAACGCCGACACCGGCGAAACTACAGCACAACCTCGATCCCGTAACGATCACCCAACGCCTTGACCTCGTTCAGATCCGGCGGAAACGGCAGCTTGCCCATCGCGGCGTAAAACCCCGCCGCCGAACCCGGCGCGTGCAGAATCAGCAGCTTCGCCGGCCTCTCGGTGTGGTTCGTAAACGACCGCACCCTCCCCCGCGGCACATGCACAAACCCGCCCGGCGAAAGGCAGTGGGGGACCCCGTCGACCGTCGCCGTCAGCTCGCCCTCGAGCACGAAGAACGCCTCGTCCTCATGGTGATGGATGTGCGGCGGCGCCCCGTTGCCCGGACGCACCTCCTGCTCCGACAACGCGTACGCACCGCCCGAGTGCTCGGCGGTCATGAGGAAACGCATCGGGTCGCCCATGACCGGGTGCACCTCCCCCTCGCCCGGGGCGAGCACGCGGAGGCCAGTCGGAACGGACGCGTCGTTGGTCGGTGTGCTGCTCATGGGCCCATGATACAGCGATCGACGCGCCAAAGAGACGCCGGGGTATCCAATCCGACAGCCCCGTCGGCGCGAGACCTCACCGCCAAGACCGGTGCACGATCTCCGCCAGCTCGTCGCAGACCCGCTCGAACGCCTCGTCCCCCTCCCGCATCGCGTCGGCCAGGCAGTGCTTGAGGTGGTTGCGGACCAGCTCCCGCGACACGCCCTTGAGCGCCTGCTGCACCGCCGCGATCTGCGTCAAAGTGTCGGCGCAGTACCGGTCCTCATCGATCATCTTGTAGATGCCCCGGATCTGGCCCTCGATCCGGCGCAGCCGCTTCAGATTCGCGGCCTTGATCTCAGGGTCAACCCCAGCCGCCATCCGCCCGCCGCAGCAAGACTCGGTTCCCAATTCTTCTTCACGATCCACAACAAGCCCTCCGCAATCTCTTCGTGCCCCGCGCCCCGTGCCCCGTGCCTCCGTGCCTTTCTCTCCCTCTCTCCGTCTCTCCGTCTCTTCCCCCCTCCGTCTCTTCCCCCTACTCCACCCTCGCCCCCTTCAACCGCAAACTGTTCGCCACCACGCTCACCGAGCTGAACGCCATCGCCGCGCTCGCCAAGACCGGGCTCAGCAGGATCCCAAACGCCGGATACAAAACCCCCGCGGCCACCGGCACGCACGCCGTGTTGTACACAAACGCCCAGAACAGATTCTGCTTCATCGTCCGCATCGCACGCCGCGAGAGCTTCACCGCCTGCACGATCGCAAGCGGGTCGTCGCGCATCAGCGTGATGTCGCCCGCCTCGGCCGCGATGTCCGTCCCCGCGCCCATCGCGATCCCCACATCCGCCGCCGCCAGCGCCGGCGCGTCGTTCACCCCGTCGCCGACCATCGCGACCGCCCGCCCCTCGCCCTGCAGCCGCCGGATCTCCTCGACCTTGCCCTCCGGCAGCACGCCCGCCACGACACGGTCGATCCCCGCGAGCGAAGCGATCGCCCGCGCCGTCCGCTCGTGGTCGCCCGTGAGCATCACCACCGTCATGCCCATCGCGTGCAGCCGCTCGACCGCCGAAACAGACCACTCCCGCAGCGTATCCGCCACCGCGATGATCCCTGCGACGCGCCCGCCGATCGCGACGAACATCGGCGTCTTGCCCTCGCCCGCGAGGCGTTCGGCGTCTTCGATCAGCGGGCCGGGATCCGCCCCGGCGAGCTCCATCATCGAGCGGTTGCCGATCGAAACAAGAGCGCGGGCCCCGCCGAGTTCAACGCTCGCCCTCGCCCCGCGCCCCGAGACCGACGCAAACCCTTCGGCCGAAGGCGCCGCAACATCAAGCTCTCCCGCCCGTTCGAGGATCGCACGCCCGAGCGGATGCTCAGACGATGTCTCAACACCCGCCGCGGCCGCCAGCACGC
This sequence comes from Phycisphaerales bacterium, assembly GCA_050486265.1. Taxonomy (GTDB): domain Bacteria; phylum Planctomycetota; class Phycisphaerae; order Phycisphaerales; family UBA1924; genus SLFH01. The sequence continues at coordinate 401,047 of JBJHCY010000001.1, forward strand.
CCCGCTCATCAAACCCCTCGGCGCACAGCACATCGGTCACGCGGGGCCTGCCCTCGGTGATCGTGCCGGTCTTGTCGAGCACGACCGTGTCGATATCGCCCGCCCGCTGCAGCGCGGCGCCGCTCTTGACCAGAACCCCGCGCTGCGCCCCCATGCCCGTGGCGACCATGATCGCCGTCGGCACCGCCAGCCCCATCGCGCACGGGCAGGCGATGATCAGCACCGCGATCGACGCGGCACCCCCGCGCACCACCGGCGACTGCGTGTCGAAAAGAAACCACACCGCAAAGGTCACCGCCGCGATCGACATCACCACCGGCACGAACACCGAGCTCACCCTGTCGGCCAGTTTCTGGATCGGCGCCCGCGACGCCTGCGCGTCGCGCATCAGGCGCACGATCCCCGAGAGCACGCTCGACGCCCCGACCGCCGTCGCCCGGACCTTCACCGCCCCGGTCGTGTTCACCGTCCCGCCGATCACGCGGTCGCCCTCGCCCTTCTCGACCGGCATCGATTCGCCGGTGAGCATCGATTCGTCGATCGCGCACGACCCGCTCTCCACCTCGCCGTCCACAGGCACCCGCTCGCCCGGGCGGATCAGCACCAGATCCCCCTTCCGCACCTCGCCGACGGGCACTTCGTGTTCCTTGCCCTCGCGGAGCACGCGCGCCGTTTGGGGCCGAAGCGACAGCAGCCCCCGCAACGCCGCGCTCGCCTTCCCCTTCGCCCGCGCCTCCATCGCGGCCCCCAGCAGCACAAGCCCGATGATGAAAATCACCGCCTCGTAATACACATCCGCAGGCACACCCCGAGCCTCGAACCACCCCGGCGCAACCGTCGCGGCAAGCGAGAACAAAAACCCGCACCCCGTCCCGACCGCGATCAGCGTGTTCATGTCCGCCGACCGGCGCACAAACCCCGCCCACGCCCGCACATAAAAGTGCCGCCCCGCCCAGCCCATCACCACCAGCGTCATCGCCAGCAGCGAATAGACCAGCAGTTCCTTGGGCAGCCCATACAGCCAGGGCATCGCCCGCTCAAGATGCGGGTCCACCGCCGACATCACCCGCCCCATCAGCGGATCGCCCGCGTGTCCGTCAGCATGGTGATCGCCCGCCATCAGCGGCATCGAGATCACCATCGCCACCACGCCCATCGCGACCGCGACCCCAGCCTTCAGCCGCATCGCTTTGTACTCGGCCAGAAGCGCCGCGTCCCTCGCCTCCGGGTCTTCCTCGGCTCCCTCATCGATCGCCGAAGCCTCGTATCCGGCCTGCTCGATCACCACCTCCAGCGAATGAAGATCCGTCGCGCCCGAGTCGAACTCGACCGACGCCTCCTCGGTCATCAGGTTCACGCTCGCGTCGACAACACCCGGCGCACGCTGCAGCACCTTCTGCACCCGCGCCTGGCAGGCGGCGCAAGACATCCCCCCGACACGCAGCCTCGCCTTGGAGGCTTCGGTCTTCGCCGGCGCAGACAGACCCTCGGCCGGTTCAGGCCGCCGACCCGAACCGGAAAGCAGCCCGAAGTACCACAAGATCGCAACGACCAGCCCGCCCGCCCCCAGCGCGACGCCCCAATCAATCGGGCTCACCCGTCGCTCCGCACCAGGTCGAACCCGCGCGCCGCAAGCGCGTCGCGGATCACCTCATCCGGCGCCGCCTCAGGGTCACGCCGGATCACCGCCTCGCCCTGATCGACCTTCTCCACCTCGACGCCCGGCATCGCCTTGAGCACCGTCTCGACACTGGAGACGCACTTGCCGCAGTGCATCCCGTTGATGCGCATCGTGATCTGTTCCATCGGTTCGGCTCCTTTGCTGATACCCCCATGGGGTATGCTGAAGCCTAGCCGATCTCCCGGCCCGGTCAATCCCCGGGCAGCAGTCCCTGACGCGCGAGCAACTCGTGGTCCCCGAGCCGGATCCGGTCCGTCACCGCCGCCCCGCGGAGCACGCGATCGAGCACCTCCGGCCGCAGCGGCTCGGTCGCTCTGGCCCATCGTTCGAGATACCCGACGGTCATCCGTTTTGCGTCGTCGTAGCGGACGAACGAGGCGTGACGGAGGTCGGGGTGGTCGGCTTCATCCAGCACGCAACTGGTATCGTCACGCCGTGTAAACCGGCGCGAAGTCACGCTGGCGAGCAACACCGCGTCTTCCCCCGACTCGTGCTCGAACGGCAGCGACAGCACCAGCCAGAGGTGGGGGCCGATACCGACAGAATCGATCCAGTACGCGTCCCCCGGCCCCACAATCCGTCCCTTCGTCAGTCCATCGGGTCATCCGGCAAGCCGGTTGCTGCTCCGCCGAGACCGGATCTCACGGTCGATCTCCTCGGCCTCCTCTCGATCGACGCCGATCGCCCCGAGAATGTCGAGAAGCTCGATCGGCTCCCCGCCCTCGACCGAAGACGCCCGCCACTCCGGAAGCCTCGACTTCAGGTGATCGATCAGTTCCCAGTCATTGACCGCCGAAACCTCGTCCTGCACCCGCGAAAGCACACCGATGGCGAGCTTCGAAAGCAGCCCGCGCCCGGGCGGCGACACCAGCACCGTCTCGTACCCCTCAGACGAAAAGTGCGCAGACCACTTCGCCCAACCGGCGTGCTGACCGCGCAGCAGATCGTTCGTTTCAACCGGCGCGGGGCCGTGCCTGAACGCGGCGAACCGGTCAAAAGTGATCGGACGCCCCGACCCGAGCAGCATCTCGCGATCCGCGAGATAGAGCAGCTTCAGCAGGCGCAGCGAACTCATCCGCGAGGCCCGCGCACGCTCAAGCAAAACTCCGGCAGCCTGGATGGTCGCGTCGAGGTCGAGGTGCATGGCAATCCTGTACGCCCCCTTCAGATCACTGGATCTCCAGCGTCCAAGGCCGCTCAGATCACATTACAGCAACGCCGCCCAAATATCAACCAAAAACAGGGTCGGCGGTCAGCATGTTCGATCCTCCGGACCGATAGCGCGGGCCGCATCAATCCCGAAGCCGCTCGGTCAGCTCGACCCGCTCCTCGATCGTCCGCGCCTTCTCCGCGTCGTAGCGCAGCGTCACCTCCGCACCCTCCGGAGCCGCGACAACAAACCGCATCAGCCGCCGCCCCTGCCCGGGGATCCCCTCGGCCACCTGCACACGCCCCGGCTCGGCTCGCACCGGGTCCATGTGCTTGTCGAACCAACTCCCCACGCGCCCGGCCGCCACGACCTCGCCCTCGCTCGGCTCGCAGGTCAGGATGTCCGAACGCCCGATCGACTTGCGCACCGCAAGGTCCGTCCGCGTCGGGATGATCTTCTCGTTCTCGATCGCCACCGTGACCGACCACAGCCGCCCGAAATCGCTCGGCCCGAGATCCCGCACCTCGCGCCGCCCGAAAGACAGTTTCGGCATGTTCTCGGCGTGCCACACCGTAAACGCGAAGTTCCGGTGGCATTCCTCTTCAAGCATGAAGGTCGGCGTCACGCGGCTGGACCACTTGTTCGGCCCGCCGACAAGGATCTGCCCGTATTGCGGATGGTCCACCTCCGTGTACTCGGTAAACAGTTCCCCGAACGCGAGCTTGTCGCGCCAGAGCCAGGTCCGCTCGTCGTCCATCCGCCCCTCGCGCTGGAAAAACTTCTGCACCGTCCACAGCTCGTTGGTGAAGCTGATGACCCCCAGCGTCTCGGCGGTCCAGGTCACAAACCCGCCGTGCACATTGTAAAGATCCTTGTAGATGATCAGGTACCTGTAGAACGGCAGCATCTCCACGCCCGGCTCGGCAAGCCGGTCGTACACCCGCAGGTCCGACCTCGAATACAGGTTCTCCCGGTAGTCCGTCCCGGGCCCGCGCAGGATCATCCCGCCCGTGTTGTGGTAGCTCTGCACCGCCGCGATGTTCGGATGGTCCAGGATGAACCGCGCCGTCTCCAGCGACTCGGGCGTCTGCAGCGGGATGTCCCCCGCGCCGCGCTGCACATACTCGGGCTGCCAGTCGCCCGGGAACGCGCGATTCATGTCGTCGCCGAACGGCGGGTCTTCATTGATCCGCCCGTCGCCGTCAAGATCCGTCCCCTCCCAGCCCAGATAGATGTAATCGCCCTTCTGCCCCGGCTCGACCCGCCGGAAAATCCGCGGGTCGTGCCGGTCGCGGATCCAGTCCCCGTCCGGATCCTTCTTCCACATCATCGTGATCGAACCGTCGCCGTCGAGATCGTCGAGGCCGTCGCTGTTGACCGTCCCGTCTAGATCGCTGTCCTTCGGACGCAGGTTCTGCCTCGCGCTGTGCGGCGTCGCCGGCTGCGTAAACCAGTACGCCCGCCCGTCGGGGTTCACCATCGGCATCAGATAGAACGCGTTGTCGTCGAGGATCCGCGTGAGCTTCGCGTTGGCGCCGTACGACTTGGTCAGGTACCACAGCGTGTACAGCACCACTTCCGCCGCCTGGATCTCGTTGCCGTGAATGTTCCCGTCGATCCACATCGCCGGCTTCTCGTCGTGCGCGCCCCCCTCCGGGCCCGTCACGATCGCCACCAACAGCTCGCGCCCCTCGATGCTCTCGCCCAGCACACGCAGCTCGACAAGCTCCGGATACGCCGCGGCAAGCTCACGCGTCAGCCGGATGATGTCCTCGTAGCTGTAATACCGGTTGAACGCGATATCGACCTTGCTCTCGATGTGCGGCTGCGCATGCGCCTCGCCCGCAGGCCCGAGCCCGCAGACAAAGCCGACCGCCGCCGCAACCGAAGCCTTGAACATCCGTGCCGTCATCCGTCTCATCGCGCACCTCCCAGCCCGACCCGCACCGTCCGATCGCCCATCTCACGCCCGTGGACCTCGATCGTCACCGCGTCCTCCCCCGACGCGTTGATGATCCACGAAACATCCGTGTGCCCGCCAGGCCCGATCGGCGAGACCCGGTGCAGCCGCTCGCCCGACACGATCCGCTCCGGCTCGACATCCGGCCTGAGGATGATCGGGGCGATCCGCCGAACCTTGTTCGAGATCGCCGCACGCGTCGCCAGCCCGCCCGTGTTGCGCAGCCGAAGCGTGATCCGATACACGCCCCCGCCCAAAGCCTCGACGACCGGCTCAGACACCTCCAGCCGCGGGAACATCTCAAGCAGCGCGACCGCAAACGACGCCTGCTCGTCGGCGAGCCTGTCAAGCTCCTCCTCGGGCGGATCGTACTTGAAGCCGGGCGTAAACCCGCCGATCTCGATCTCGCCGAGATCCGGATGATCGAACGAGCTCCACTCGACAAACCCCTCGCCTCCGCGCTGCTCGTCGGAGTACGCCAGCCACTTGGCCTCTTCCGATCGCGTGTCGCGCTCCCGGCGCTGCCCCTGCGCCCCGCGCGCCGCCCGCCCCGGCCGGGCCTCCTGCGTCGCGTTCGCAGCGGTCTCTTCACCGCCCGCTTCTGAAGAAGCCTCGCCGCCCGTATCCGGCTCGCGCTCAGCATCTTCTGAAGCCGGCTCTTCGCCCTTGCGTTCGATCAGGTCCGGCCGCACCCACACCGGGTTCACAAACGAGTACCGCCCGTAGTGCGCGTACGCCCACCCATGGAACGACCCCTCGGCGCTCTCCCGAATCACCCCGCCAAGACCCGTCATCCCCGTGATCTCTCGATACTTCTCGCCCACGACCTCGTACGCCCGCAGATCGCCCTGCTCGATGCCCAAGGGCACACGGCGCGTCACATCGAACCGGCCCGCCTCGGGCGCTTTGACAAGATTGTCGTGAAGCCCGTAGGTCACAAACGCCACGATGTTCTGACGCTCAAGAAACCAGTGCGCCAGCGCCCGCGTGTGCGGCTCCTCAAGCTGAAACCGCCCCGCCTCCTTGTTCCACTCCGGCCAGCGGTAAGGCCAGTGCATGTCCAGATCGACGCCGCCAGGCGGGTCTTCGGCGATCCGCCCGTCCCCGTCCCGGTCGTAGCCCTCGATGTGGACCGCGTGCGTCGCGACCTCGCCCTTCGTTGCGTCCGGCTCGCGCATCAGCCGCGGCTCGTCGGGGTCGACGATGTGCGTCGCCGGATAGGGCGAGCCCGGCCCAGGCTTCCAACGCATCATCGTGACCATTCCGTCGCCGTTCATGTCCGCCGGCCCGTCTTCATCGACGCGCCCGTCCCCGTCCAGATCGACCGGCGTCGAAGTCAGGCGGTGCTCATGGCGGGGTTCCTCGCCCGAAGCGTTCCGGTTGATCGCCTCGTCGTGCACCACCGGAATCACATACACCGTCATCTCGTCGAGCAGCCCGCCCGCACGCTCGGCGAGCAACGCCGGCAGCATCGACGCGACCCGCGACCCGACGACATGCCGCCCGTCCACGCCCGCGACGATCACAAGCGCCGGCATCGCGTGCGGATCCTCGGCCCCGCTCAGCACAAACACGCCGAGCTCGCCCCCCGTCGGCGTCGGCGAGATCACCTCATATGACACCAGCGCCCGCCCGCCCGCGTCGCGCACCGCGGCCTCAAGCCCGATCGGACCCGCCGAAGCGCACCCCACAACGCCGGGAACGCCCGCTGACAGCAGGCCCGCCCCGACGAGCATTGCAAATACAGATCGATGTGTCCGCACGATAAAACGCCTCCGGTCTCTGACGCAGCCGATCGATGGTTCGACCGGGCAGCATACAGGTCCGGAGGCGGATGGTGGCGGTCCTGTCTGTTCAGGCGTCGTTTATCGTGGGATCATCAGCGGCGCTTCGCGCCCGCCGGGCGACGAGACTTGCCCTTGCCCGGCCCGCCCTGACGCCCCCCCGCATGACCGCCCGCACGCCCCCCCGGCCTCCCGCCGGATCTCGCGCCGTACCCCGACCCCGTTTTCTTCTGCGGCCGACCGCCCGAACTCCGGCGAGAATCCCCGCCCGCGTGCTTGGACTCAAGCCCGATCTCCATCCGCGTCACACGACGAGGACGGCTCGTGCCCGCCCCGCCCGCAGAGCCGCCGCCCTGGCGCCCCTCGCCCGAAACCGGCGCAGGCGCCCGTCGCGGGTTCGAAGCCCGGACCGGACGCACGCCCGACCCGCGACGCTCGCGACTGAAACCCTCATCCCGCTCATCGCGGAAGTCGCCCAGATCCGGCTCAGCCGCCTGCAGTTGGGGCAGCCCCTTCACCAGCGGCACCCTCGCGCCCGTCTCCCGCTCGATCGCCTTGAGCAGCCCGCGCTCGCTCGGGTCGCAGAACGCGATCGCGCGCCCCGTCGCCCCGGCGCGACCAGTCCGGCCGATCCGGTGCGTGTACGCCTCGGGCTCCATCGGAAGGTCGAAGTTGAACACATGCGTGATCCCGCTGACATCAAGCCCGCGGGCCGCGACATCCGTCGCCACCAGCACGCGGAATCGCCCCGCCTTGAACGCGTCGAGCGCACGATCACGCTGACGCTGGCTCTTGTTGCCGTGGATCGCGTCGGAAGTGATCCCCGCCTTCTGCAGCCGACGGCTCACCTTGTCCGCCCCGTGCTTGGTCTTGGTGAACACAACCGTGCACTCAACACCGCCCTCGCGGATCAGGTGCTCAAGCAGCGGCATCTTCTGTGAACGGCCAACCATGTACACCGACTGCTCGATCAGCGCCTTCTCCTGCTTCGGCGGCGTCACCGTCACCTTCACAGGGTCACGCAAGAGCGAGTCGGCCAGCTTCTGAATCGTCCGAGGCATCGTCGCGGAGAACAGCAGCGTCTGCCGCTCCTTCCGCACCGCCGCCGAGATCCGACGGATCGGCTCGATGAACCCCATGTCCAGCATGCGGTCCGCCTCGTCGAGCACGAAGATCTCGATCGCCGAGAGATCCACAACGCCCTGCTCCATCAGGTCGATCAGCCGCCCCGGCGTCGCGACGATCACATCCAGACCGCGAGCAAGCTCGCGCTCCTGGCGGCGCTGGCTCACGCCCCCGAAGATCGTCGTCCCCGTCAGGCCGGTCCCGCGCCCGTAGGTCGCAAAGCTCTCGCCGATCTGGGTCGCAAGCTCGCGCGTCGGCGAGAGCACCAGTGTCCGGGCCAGCACCGGCCCGCGCCGGCTCTTGTCACGCCCCATCGTGTGCAGCCGGTGCAGCACCGGAACCGCGAACGCCGCCGTCTTGCCGGTTCCCGTCTGGGCGCAGCCCAGCACATCCCGCCCCTCCATGATCGGGCCGATCGCCCGCGCCTGGATCGGGGTGGGGGTGGTGTAGCCCTCGTCCGCCAGCGCACGCTGAATGGGGGCGGCAAGGTTGAACGCTTCAAATGTCGTCGTCAAACAGATACTCCGTCTCCGGAGACCGCCGACCTGCACGCGCAGAGCGACGCTCCGGATGTCTCAAAAGGGCTTCGCTCGCCCCATCGGTTGTGCGTGGAAGCAAGGCGCGGCCTTCGCCGCCGGGGCGTCTCGCGAAGACGCCCGCGAGGACCAAGACCCGGCCTGTACCAGAATGCTCGTCCCGAGCCGAATGCATCGGCGTTCAGGACCCGGCCGCATAACGGCCGTCCGCAAAGGATAGGCCGTCGGCAACCGACAGCCCGGAAGAACAGCCTCCGAGTCACATTTATTCAGGAGTTCTACGCCTCAATCTTCGTTCCAGGCGTCAGCCCGATCCGGACCCGGCTCTCCCCAAGCCGGCCTCGATCTCGCCCGGCCCCTCCCCGTTCACGGGGGCGATCCTGGCGCGAAGGGCAGCGTAACGCTCCTGCTCACGCTCGCTCAGATCCTCGCCGAACAGCGAGGAGAGCAGTTCAAGAGCGTTGGGGGCGAACGGCCGATCCGAGATCAACTCCATCGCATCCAGCCACGCCGAGGCGCTCCCGCCGGCCTCGCGCGCCTCCTCCAACTGTCCGAGGCAGAGGTGCGCGATCGCCCGAAGATCGTCAAGCCCGTCGATCGACCCACGAGCCTCGCTCGGGATCGCTTCGATGGCGGCCAGCGCACCCTCATAGTCATTCAACTCGATTCGGACCCGGGCGAGGCGGAACAGCCCAGTGGTTCGGACGCGGCTGCGCGTCCCCGCCTCATCGCCCGGAGGCGTCAACAGCCCCGACAGCATCGCCTCGGCCAGCAGAGGCTCAACACCCTCCAGCCCAGAGGACTCAACAAGGTCCGACAACCCGAACCCCGACGAGACCCGCAGCAGAGCCGCGCGCCGGTCCTCTGCGCTCCGCGCTCTCGCCCGCAGCAGCGTCGTGAACCCTTCGGGCGAGGCGCGGTGCCTCCGAACGCTCCGAGCCGCGGCGTCGAACAGGTCAGGGTCTTCCACCGTCGCGTCAACGAGCGCGTCGACCGCGCCCGGCAGATCCACCAACGCCTCGGCAGCCGACAGCCGGAGCCCCGCACGCTCAGATCCCAGCAACGCGGTCACCCGCTCGTGGTCCGATGTGTCGCCGATCGCGACCATCAGGCGGCACGCCGCACCGTTGAGCTCCTCTTCCGGGAGCCCGCGCAGCGCCACGAGCAGCTCATCCCTCGGCTCTCCGGCGGGCAGCACATCAGCGCGGTGCATCGCCCACGCCGTCTCGACAGCCGCCGATGCCGGGCGTCCGCCGTGACGGATCCATTGCAGCACCGCCGGCAAGATCTCCTCGCTCGGCCATCTCGACGCGGCGCCGAGCAGCGCTCGGGCGGCCGCGGGGTCCTGCTCGACCGCCAACGCCTCGGCGACCGGTCCGCCACCGCCTTCGGGTGCAAGCTGGTTGACCAGCGAAGCGGCCTCGGCCCGCACCGACGCACGCCCAGCCTTCAGCAAACTGAGCGCCGCCTCGCCCACCACCGGCTCCAGCGTCCTCGCCGAGGCGAGTTGCTGGCGCACAAGCGAAATCCCAAGATCACGGATCTCGGCCAACGGGTCACCGATCAGCGACGCCAGAAACGCCGACTGTCCCTCCGGCGGCTGACGCAGCCAAAGCTGGCGGTGTGTATCGACCAACCGGCCCGTCACCGCCGCACGCTGACGCCTCACCTCGTCCGCGTGCACCGCGTTCCAGTGCAAGACCTCACGAAGAAATGAAACCTCGTCCATCGACCCCGCCCGCTCGGCCCAGGCCGCCCACGCCCGATAGTCCTGCCCGAGGTCCCACCTGCCTGAGAGACGACGAAGCGAGGCGAAGGCGGTCTCGCGTTCCGCTGTTGTTCCTTCCGGCGCCGCGTGCTTGATCAGCACTGCGACTGCTTGCTTCGTCCGGAAAGCACCCGCCGCCGCCAGGAGCGTCACCCGCTCGGCCTCGGGCTGCCCCTCCGACGCCAACGCCCGCTCCAGTCCAGGCCAGACAGAAACCGGAGCCGACGCAGACCGTCCCAGCGCCCGCAGCAGCGCCAGCCGGACCGGGTCTTCGGCGCCGTTGTCCCCGATCGTGTCACGGATCAAACGCGCCAGTTCCTCGTCCGCCATCGCGGCGTCGAGCAGGTCCGCGGCTTGGCCGAGGCGGGCCTCCGCGTCCAGGTCAGCACGGGCGAGGCGGGCCAGCCGATCGGCCCGATCGCTCCGAGCATCATTCTCGGATTCCTGTGTCTGGGTGTCTGGGACGCCCGCCACCTTCACAGGGTCCTGAGGCTCACCGAGCGAGGGCGAAACGGCCGATAGCCCGAAAATCAACGCGACAAACACCCGGCGCACGAGCGCGCGCCGAGCCGCAGAACCTGGGACGCAGGGGTTGACGATGCCCACAAGCGATCATAGCGCACAAGGGTTTGAAGTCCGCTCGGCCCCGAGTTACCATCAACCCAGCGAGCGCCGGCGGGAACGGAAGACCGCCACAACCCAGCGCCGCACGGCGGGCCCATGAACGACTGGTTTGAGGCCGAGCAGCATGTCGAACGGGCCCACGAGGCCTACGAGGCCGGCCGTTGGGACGAGGCCGAGTCCGAGCTGCGCGAAGCCCTCGCCCGCAACCCCTACCAGGCCGAATGGCAGTTCAACCTCGGGCTCACCCTCGAGGCCGCAGGACGCCACGCCGACGCGATGGACGCCTTCGCCCGCGCCTCCAGCCTGAACGCCGAAGACGCCCAATCCCCCCTGTACGCGGGGATCAACGCCCTCCGCGCCGAACGCCCGACCGACGCCCTCGGATGGCTCGAAAAGGCCGAACGCCTCGAACCCGCCTCCGTCGAGGTCTGCGTCCACCGCATCGAGGCGTACGCCATGCTCGGCGAGCACGACAACGCCGAGACCGCCTTCTACCTCGGCCAGAGCATCGATCCCGACGAGCCCGAGCTCTACGCGGCCATGGCCGAGTCGCTCATGGACCGCAAGCAGTACGACAAGGCCGTCTGGTGCCTGCGCGAGGCCGCCCGCCTCGACCCCGAGCTCCCGCGCGTCCAGGCCCGCCTCGCCGAGGCCTACGCCGCAACCGGCCGCACCGAACGCGCCCGCCAGCTCTACCTCCGCGAGCTCCGCAAGTACCCCGGCGACACCGACACCCTGCTCGACCTCGGCGACCTGCTCATGGACATGGGCCGCCTCGACGAGGCCGGCGAGAAGTTCCGGCGCGTCCTCGAGATCCAGCCCGACTCGGTCGACGCCCACTTCGCCCTCGGCGAACTCGCCGAGCGCCGGGGCGACGCCCCGACCGCCCTCCGCCAGTACGAGGTCGTGCTCCGCCTGAACCCCGGCTACCCCGCCGCCCGCCGGCGCGTCGCGCAGCTCGTCCTCGACCGCGTGCGCGACGACGACCGGGCGCTGGTCCACCGCCTCCTGCGGATGGAACTCGCCGATGTCCGCGCCCGGCCCGACTCGTTCAGCAACGACGATCTGGACACCCTGGGCAACCTGCTGCTCGACGCCGGCCTGACCCGCGAGGCCGACCAGGTCTTCGCCCGCCTGATCGACCGCGAGCCCGGCTCCTGCCGCTACCACCACCTGCGTTCGGTCGCGTTGCTCGAATCGGGCAAGACTGTCGCCGGCCTGGAGGAGGTCCGCCGGGCGCTGGCGATCAACCCGCGCTTCGTTCCGGCGATCCACAACCTCGCCCTCGGCTCGTTGCACCAGGGCCAGTGGATGCGCGCCCGCTACTGGATCCGCCAGGGCCTCTCGATCGACCGCGAAGACGCCGCCCTCCGGCGCCTCCGCGTCCGGCTGCGCCTCCGCGCCATCGGCGACCTGCTCCGCTGGGTCTCACGCTCGGCTGGCGGCGTCTTCCGGCGCGCCTGAGCGTCCGCCGATCGCGACAGATCGCCCGCTCAATCTTCCAGCAGACCCGCCTCCCGCATCAGGCGCGAAGCCTCATCAACATCCTTGTCGCCCCGCCCCGACAGGCAGATCACGAGGTTTGCCTCGCGCTCCATCTCCGAGGCGATCCCCGTCGCCGCGTGCACCGCGTGCGCCGTCTCCAGCGCACACAGAATCCCCTCCGCACGCGCCAGCTCGAGCATCGCCTCCATCGCCTGGCGGTCCGTCGCGGCCGAGTACTTCACCCGGCCCGCGTCCTTCCAGTACGCGTGCTCCGGGCCGACCCCGGGATAGTCCAGCCCCGCCGAGCACGAGTGCACCGCCTCGGTCTGCCCGTCCTCGGTCTGCAGCACATAGCTCAGCGACCCGTGCAGCACGCCCGGCGAACCCAGGCAGAGCGGCGCCGCGTGCTCCCCCGGCTCGCTCGAACGCCCGCCCGCCTCCACGCCGTAGAGCTTCACCTTCTCGTCGACAAACGGGTAGAAGATGCCCGCGGCGTTCGACCCGCCCCCGACGCACGCCACGATCGCGTCGGGCATCTTCCCCATCAGCCGCAGCGCCTGCCCCTTGGTCTCGATGCCGATGATCGACTGAAAATCACGCACGATCATCGGGAAGGGGTGGGGGCCCACGACCGATCCGAGCACATAGTGCGTCGTCTCAGACGACCCCATCCAGTCCCGCATCGCCTCGTTAGTCGCGTCCTTCAGCGTCCGCGTCCCGCCCTCGACCGGAACCACCCTCGCCCCCATCATCCGCATCCGGGTGACATTCAGCGCTTGCCTGCGGCAGTCCTCCGCCCCCATGTACACCACGCACTCAAGCCCGAGCTGCGCGCACGCGGTCGCGGTCGCCACGCCGTGCTGACCGGCGCCCGTCTCGGCGATGATCCGCTTCTTGCCCATCTTTGTGGCCATGAGGCACTGGCCGAGGGCGTTGTTGATCTTGTGGGCCCCGGTGTGGCAGAGATCCTCGCGCTTCAGCCAGATCTGCGCGCCCCGCTTGCCGCCGGCCTTCTTCTGCACCGCTCTGGTCAGGCTCGACGCGAGCTGCAGCGGCGTCGGACGCCCGGCGAACGAGGCCCACAGCTCGCGCAGCTGGTCGATAAACGCGTCGTCGTTCCGAAGTTTCTCGTAGAACGCGTCGAGCTCGCGCAAGGGCGCGATCAGCGTCTCGGGAACGAACACGCCCCCGTACTCGCCGAAACGCCCCTGCATATCCGGGGCCTCGGAAATCCTCGGCGCCGGCCCATGCCCGACACCCTCATGCGCTGCTTGCGGACTGATCATGGCCGATGGTAGATCCGGCCGGAACGCAGGGAGAGACGGCGGGCTTCGGCCGCGGCTGGTCTTTGCTTCCCAACACCCCGGATCCCAAACCTGAACCATGTCTCGGCCGCAGGCCGAAGCCTTCCCTGCGCCCAGCGCCCCACACCCAGCGCCCCCCTCCCCGCACTGGCTGAGACTCCGGAATCACAGCCCGGCCGACCCGGTTTTGCGGATGTGGTCCCGCTGCTCACGCTGGGCGACCCGGTACCCGGCCGTCTCGTTCACCCGCAACAGCAGGACCAGCCCGACCGCAAAGAACGAGGTCAGCAGCACGATCGACGCCCCGTCCCCGATCCGCGAACGCACAAACCCGAACGACAGCACCCCAAGCGCCCCCGCCAGCCGGTACGCCGTCCCCCACAGCCCGAAGAACTCCGCCGTACGGTGCAGCGGGGCGAACCGCCCGACCATCGAGCGGCTCGCCGTCCCCGTGCCCCCCAAGGCGAACCCCAGCCCGTTGCCGATCACCCAGAACGCCCACTGCGGCGCGATCGCCGAGACCGTCAGCCACACCAGCCCAAGGCAGCTCACGATCCAGACCGAGAGATAGATAAACAGGGTCGTGCGGCAGCCGATCTTGTCTTGGAACTTGCTGGTGATAAACGCCGCCAGCCCCGCCGTCACCGTGATCTGCAGCACGAACCCCACCAGCGCCATCCCCTCGATCCCGAAGCTCTTGGCGATGATCGAGGCGAAGCCGATCACCGTCTGCATCCCCAGCGCGTACACGAAAAACGCCGTCAGGAAGATCATCAGCTGGCGGTACTGCGCCGCGTTGCGGACCGTCTGGGCGAAGCGCCCGACCGATTCGGCGTACAGGCTCCCGTTGTCCTTGATCCGGTCCGCCTCGTCGTCGCGCAGGAACAGGATCACCGGGACCATGAACGCCAGGAACCAGAACGCCGCGAAAACAAACAGCGGCCTCCAGTCCTCGGTCTCTTCCAGCCCGAACACGAGCATCCCAAGCCCGAGACAGATCAAGAGCAACAACGCCCCGAGATACCCCATCGACCACCCGATCGCGCTGACCCGCCCGATCGTGCGGCTCGACGAGATCGCCGGCAGAAAACTCGCCAAAAAGTTCTCGCCGAGCTGGTACGCGATATTGGCCGGGATGTAGAGCAGCGCCGCCATCACCAGCATCCCCGGCCCGACAAACCAGAGCCCCGCCGTCATCGTGACGCAGACAAACCCCGTCGTGATCAGCACCTGCTTCCGCCACCCCCGCGAGTCCGCCAGCGCCCCGAGCAGCGGGCTGACGATCACCACGATCAGCAGGCTCCCCCCGTGCAGCAGCGACCAGTTCCAGTCTCCCCGCGCCCTCGCCCGGTCGAGCTCGGCCAGCATCGCCTCACTCTGATCGTCCGCCTCGCGCTCGCCCGCACGCACCTGTTCGAGCATCTGGATCTGATCGGGCGAGAACTCCGGCTGCGGCGTCACCACCTGCTGCACATACAGACTGAACAGCAGCGTGATGATCAGCAGCGTGAACGACTGGTTCGCAAGGTCGTACAGCCCCCAAGAGAAAACCTCGCGAGGGTTCGGCAGGCCCCTGAGGGGGTTCAGCTTGCGGAGGAATCCGGGCAACAGCGTCCCTCGTGCGCCGGGGTGCGGCGTGCGCATTCGATCTCAGGGCCGGCCGAGCAGGTGCTCGACGAAAAACTCCGTCTGCATGTTCTTGGCCTCGTTGGACATCCTGCCGAAGCCGATGTGCTCCGAAGGCGCCCCCGTCTCGGGCCAGGTCTTCATCGAAATCAGATCCGGATCGGCGTCCAACCTGCTGTAGTGCTCGCGAAGCCGCTCAACGAACACACGCTGCCCCGCGATCGGCACCATCTCGTCCGCCTCGGTGTGCAGCGCCAAAAAAGGGATCGCACGCCAGCCGCCGAGATGCTCCATCGGGTCCAGCGGCACAATCCGCTCCGGATCATGATCCACCGGCCAGGGCCGCCCGGGATTGTCCGGCAGCTCCGGGTGATACAGCTCGCCGAGCCACCCCGTCGTCGCCTCGACCGCGGCGCACCGAAACGGATGCTCATCGCACAGCCGACGCAACGCCACCATCCCCCCGGCCGACATCCCCCCGATCCCGAGCCGATCGAAATCGATCGAACCGGCGAGTTCGTGCGATCGAAGCGCCTCGACCACCCCGTCGAGCTCGCCGAGCATCTGCGACAACACATCAAGCGTCCGCTGCGGCTGCTGAAGCTCTTCATCCATCCGCTCGCCATGCCCGGGCAGATCGAGCGCACAAGCCGCGACGCCCGAACGGATCCATCGCAGGTATCGCCCCGGGTCGAGCTCTTTGTGGGCCGTGCGCCCGTGCATCCAAACCACCAGCGGCGCCGGCGCATCACCCTCAGGAATCGCCAAAAGCGCCGGCACACCCGCAAGCTCGGCATGTGTCGCAACACGCCGAAGCGATGAGGGCAATGAGGTGAAGCGATCACTCATGGCCGTCGCCTCTCACCACTGTGGCACTGGCGGCTTGTCCGCCAGTGGGCTCGAAGCCCCAAAGGGGCGCAGGGTTGTAGCCACGGGTGGAGCGAAGGCCGACGCGAAGCGTCGGTCGGAGCGCAACCCGTGGAAAGCTTCGCAAAAACCCGACTCGCCCTGAAGGGGCGAAGGAACCCGCGGATCTACCGCATCTGTCTACACACCGCAACCGTGCTGCCGACCTCCGCAAGAGGTCGGTGCCGTTGGATCTGAGTCGCGCGGGCCAGCGTCGAAAGCACCGACCTTGCCAAGCCAAGGTCGGTGGCACGAAACGGCATGCTCCTAAGCCCCGAAGAGGCGCTGGGCTGTAGCCACGGGTGGAGCAAAGCACAACCCGTGGAAAGGGTCCATACTCCCTCTCCATGATGGGAATGCACCCCCCCATCACAGCACAACCTTCGCCCCGGCCTCGATCGAACCCGCCCGCGACGCGTCGAGGTCCGACGGCTCCAGCGCCGTCAATGGCCCGATCTCGATCGTGCAGTCCGGCTCCCCGTTCTTCATCGGCACGCGCACGCCGACACGCTGCAGCCACCTCGTCGCACGCTCGGTCTGGATCTGCGCGCTCGACGCCGGGCTGTCGTTCCCCTCAGCGTTCTTGATCGGCGCAAACTCCTCGACACGGTCGGTCTCCAGCACGATCGACCGGTCCGCAAGCGGCAGCGCGTCAAACACAAACCGCTCCAACTTCACCCCGTTCGGCGAAGAAGGCTCGACCCGCTTGCCGCTCTCGACATCGATGTGCGGCACCTTCTTCTCCGCCCGATGGAACGGCAGCGCGAACCTCGGATCCTCATTCAGCTTCTCGACAAACGAAACCCCGAGCATGTGGATCGCCGGGTTCCCAGCGTTGAACCGCAGGCCCCCGCCCGGATCGCGCTCCTTGGCCAACTCCGGCGGCAGATCCGAATACTCGATCATCTGCAGCCGCCCGTCGGCCATGACAAACACGCCGACCTTCTCTTCCGGGTCTCGCTTGGGCAGCATCTTGCTCGACATCTCGCCGGAAGAATCAGACGCCGTCGCGTGCAGGCCGATAAACACAGGATCGACCACCTTCACCAGCGGGTTGTCGACCTGGAAGTAGCTGATGTGCTCGACGCCGCGAGTGCGCATGTCGTCCAGCGCGCCCGAGACGAACAGGGCCTTGAGCGAGCCCCCGTGCCCGTCGGGGTTGGTCGCGACCTCGTGTTTCTCGGCGAGCAGGATCTTGCCGGTCTTCAGGTCGAACGAGGGCATCACCCCCTGCGGGAAGAACGAGACATTGTCCGGCTCGAGCCCGAAGAAATCGTGCCGCTGGAAAAACTCGACCGTCGGCTGGTGGTTCAGCGGGCTGGTCATGATGTACCACGGAATCGTGCTGCCGTAGCGACGCTGGTTCGCCCGGATCCCCTCGGCGAAGATCTGAAACAGCGGCTTGCCGCTGACCGCCCCGCCCGGAAAACACCCCTTCGGCCCGTCGTACCCCAGGCGCGAGCCCTGTCCGCCCGCGACGACAAAGCACGCAACACGCCCCGCGGCGATCTGCTCCTCACCCGCCGAGCGGAACCGCTGCGGGTCCCACCTCCGCCCGCTCTGGCTCCCGTCGGGACGCGGCGCGGGGTAGTAGGGGGCCGGCTCGATCTTGCCCGGGGGGGCGAAGTCAGGCTTGGCGGCGACATACTTCTCGATCAACTCAGGGAGATGCTCCAGGTCGATCGCGTCGATCTGGGCGAGCAGCGAGGCCCGCTGCGCATCGGAGAGTTCGCCCTCGAAGGCGAGCAGGTGCTCCTGCCCGGCCGAGGCGAGGCGGGCTCGGATGTGTTCGATCGAGTGGGCTGAAGACATGGCACGCTCCGTCGTGTGGTCGTTGTTCGCTAAAAACGCCCTTCCGAGGCGTCCGCCGGGGCTCGGGATGCGCCCGCTACGGGCGCCGGCGCCGCGTGCGGATGGTAGCGGGGGGCCGGCGCATGTCGGCGGGGCTACATTGGCCATCCCATGGCACGAAGCATCACATCTCCCGGGCGTCTGCCGATGGTGGCGCCCTCGATACTTTCGGCGGATTTCTGCCGCATGGGCGAGGAATGCCGCCACGCCATCGAGGCCGGGGCCGACGCCCTCCACCTCGATGTCATGGACGGGCACTTCGTCCCGAACCTGACCATGGGCCCGGACATGTGCCGCTGGATCCGGCGCGAGCTGCCCGAAGCCCTGCTCGATGTCCACCTCATGGTCAGTTACCCCGAGCAGTACTTCCAGCCCTTCCGCGACGCGGGGGCCGACCACATCTCCTTCCACATCGAGGCGATGGCCCGCGATCCCGGCGGGGGCGACGAGGTCGGACGGGCGATCGAGTTCATCGAGCACATCCGCGAACTGGGCATGACCGCCGGGATCGCGATCAACCCGCCTACGCCACTCCAGCGGGTGCTCCCCGTGGTCGAGCACGCCGACATGGCGCTGGTGATGTCTGTCAACCCGGGGTTCAGCGGGCAGTCGTTCATCCCCGAAAGCCTCGCCAAAACCGAGGCCATCGCCGCCATCCTCCGCCCAGACCAGCGTCTGGAGATGGACGGCGGCGTGACGCCCGCCAACGCCCCCCTCATCAGGCGGGCCGGGTGTGACCTGCTTGTCGCGGCGTCGGCGGTCTTCGGCAAGCCCAAAGACCAGCGGGCGGGGGTGATCGCGGAGCTTCGGGGGGGCTGAATCGTTCTCTAGGGCCCAAACGACAGGGCGGACGGCCTTCGTTCGCACGCCATTGCTGCCGCGTCAGCGGGGTTTCCGCGGGGCGGAGAGGCCGGACGGACCCTTATCCTTTCAATACGCGAACAAATCGGGGCGGCGGGGCGTTTGTCCGGCGGGTCGGGACCGGTAGACTTCCCCCTTCATCGCGGGCCGACGCGGCCGGCTCAGGCCGGGCGGAGGTCCGGGGACGGTGCCCGCGGAGGCGGATCGATCGCATATGGCCAAGGTAAAGCAAGTCGGATTGATGCTCGTCCGGGTCGGCTCCACCGTCTGGGACGCTGACAGCAGGATCGGCGGTGCGTCGGACCTGCCGCTCAGCGACGAAGGCGTCGGCGCCTGCAAAGAAGCCGCGGCCTCGACCTCCGGCACTTCCAGCGTTCTGTTCTGCGGCCCCGACGAGGCGAGCCGCCAGACTGCCGAGATGTTCAGCGCGACCTGCGGGGGGAAGGTAAGGGTCTGCGACACGCTCGCCGAGATGCGCCTGGGCCTCTGGGAAGGCATGCGTGAGTCGGAGTTCGAGGAGAAGTTCCCCTCCGCGTCGCGTCAGTGGCGCGAGCAGCCCGAGGGCGTGGTCGCGCCCGAGGGCGAGGCCCTCCTCGACGCCGAAAGCCGCATCCTCAAGGCGGTGGTCCGAAAGATCGACCGCCTCAAGCCCGACACCGAGCGCTTCGCGCTCGTGCTGCGCCCGATCGCGTGCGGTATTGTGCGTGCCGCGATCGAGGATCGACCGATCGGAGACCTTTGGGAGATGATCCGCGCCAGGCCGGCCGTCGACCTGATCGACCTGGACGCATCGAAGCTCGAAGCGCTCCGCGCCAGAGCGTCGGGCAACGAGACGCCCCGCAAGACCGTCGGCGGCGTGGCCTGAGCGGGACATGCATGGCGGGCCCCGCTCGATCAGGGAACCCGCCGGAGACGACCGATGACCAGAACACAATCGCGGAGCTGGACGGATGTTCGCCCCGCCAGGCGGGCGGAGATCCCCGAGGGGCTCTGGCTCCGCTGCCCCGAGTGCGCCCAGATGATCTACCGCAGGCAGATGGAGGCCAACCTCCATGTCTGCCCCGAGTGCGGACACCACTACCGCATCTCCGCCGAAGAACGCGTCCGCCAACTCGCAGACCCCGGCTCGTTCACGCGGATGTTCGACACCATCGAACCGACAGACCCGCTCAAGTTCCGCGACCTGAAGGCCTACCCCGACCGTCTGCGGGCCGAGCAACTCAAGACCGGGCAACGCGACGCCGTGCTCGCCGGAGAGCTCTTTATCAAGGGACGCCAGTCGGTCGTCTGCTGCCTCGACCTCACATTCATGATGGGGTCGATGGGCTCGGTCGTCGGCGAGACAATCACCCGCACCATCGAGCACGCGACCGACCGGCGCCTCCCGCTCGTCATCGTCAGTTGCTCCGGCGGCGCCCGCATGCAGGAGTCCGGCCTCAGCCTCATGCAGATGGCCAAGACCTCCGCAGCGCTCGCACGCTACGACGATCACGCCGGACTCTTCATCAGCGTGCTCACCGACCCGACCACCGGGGGTGTCACCGCTTCCTTCGCCATGCTCGGCGATGTCATCCTCGCCGAGCCCGCTGCACTGATCGGATTCGCGGGCCCGCGCGTCATCCAGCAGACCATCAGACAGGAGCTCCCGCCGGGCTTCCAGCGCTCCGAATTCCTGCTGCAGAAGGGCCTGGTCGACCGTGTCGTCGCCCGCCCCCAGCTCCGCAACGAGCTCGCCAGGCTCATCGACTACGCGGGGTTCTGATCCCATGGCCCGAGCCCGCGAGGTTGCCCAGAGCGGCGCCGTTCGCGCGAGGCTCGAACGCATCCTCGATCCGCGCCTCCTCGCTTTCGCCGACGGCGGCTGGGCGGGACTGCTCCACGCCGCGCTCCTGGCCGCGGCCTTCGCACCCTTCAACCTTTGGTTCTTCGCACCCTTCGCGGTCGTGCCGCTGCTCTCTGTCTGCCGCAGGCACCCCGGACGACTGCTCTCGTTGTCGCTGGGCGTCTGGGTCGGCGTCAGTGTCTTCTGGCACTGGCAGATGCTGTGGGTCTGGGAGGTCTCGGCCGTCGGGTTCCTGCCCCTGGTCGCGTACCTCTCCCTCTTCCCGACGCTCTTCGTCGTGCTGATGGCCAGGCTCAGACGCCGACGGCCGGGCGTCCCCGTCGCCGGCGCCGCGGCAGTCCTCTGGATCGGCATCGAGTACCTCCGGGGAGAACTGCTCTTCGACGGCTACGCCTGGTACTTCGTCGCACACCCGCTCATCGGCCTTGCGCCGACACTCGGCGCTTCGTCACTCGGCGCGTACGGCGTCGGCCTCGCGGTCCTCGCGCCGACGCTCGCGCTCATCGAGCTCGCCCGCTCCCCCTCGAACAAGCTCTGCCGATTGCAGGCCGTCGGCTGCGTGCTGCTCCTCGCGCTCGCGTTCGCGCTGGGCGGGCTCGCGCGCCTGGAGCACCCGGGCGAGCCCAAGGAGATCCGTCTCGCGTTGGTGCAAACCGACATCCGGCAGGACAACCGCCTGGCATGGTCGATCGAGAGCCGCGCCGAAACGCTGCTGTTGTTCGAAGAGAAGACACGCGAAGCCGCGGCACGCGGCGCGTCGGTCGTGATATGGCCCGAGACGATGTACCCCGGCTTCTACCTCGACGAAGCCTCAGCCGAGGCAATCATCGCCGACGACCGGCTGCACGAGAACTTCCGTGCCTTCGTCGCGGCGGTCCGAGAACGGGTGCTGGAGCTATCGAGCGAGACCGGCGTCTCGATCGTCGTCGGGGCGATCGCGTACGAGGGTTTCGGGCTCGATGAAACGCGGGGCGAACTCCGCGAACGATTCGACCGCTCGTTCAACAGCGCCTTCCTCGTCGAGGGCGGCACGCTCACAGGCCAACGCTACGACAAACTCCACCTCACCCCGTTCGGCGAGGTCATGCCCTACATCGAGAAGTGGCCCGGACTGCAGCGGCGTCTCCTCGCGCTGGGCGCAGAAGGCATGTCCTTCGACCTCTCCAGGGGCGACGGGCCGGTCGTCCTCAAACCCGCAGAACTCGGCGTCTCGCTCGCCACCCCGATCTGCTTCGAGATCACCGTCGCAAAGGTATGCCGCAAGCTGGTCAGAGAGGCCCAGGGCCCGGTGGTGCTGGTGAACTTGACAAACGACGGGTGGTTCGGCCGGGACGACCCCGGACGCGAGGCCCATCTGCTCGCCGCACGCTGGCGAGCGGCCGAACTCGGTGTCCCGGTCGTCAGAGCGGCCAACACCGGCATCACCGCGGTCATCGACCCCGGCGGACGCGTCGCAGAACGCCTGCGCCCCGTGTCCACGGGTCTCCTGGTGGCCGATGTCGTGGCCAAGACGCCCAAGACCGCTCAGATGACCGTCGGAGAACTGCCCGGCATCGCGGCCCTCGTCGGAGGCCTACTTGTGCTGATCCTCGGCTTCGGACGACGCCCCAATGCTCAACGCCCCGCCCCGCCACCGGCCGATACTCCGCCAGAGCCGAAACGCGAACCCCCAGCGGGCGAGGAAAGAACAGCGTGAACATGAAGCCTGCAACAACATTGGCGGCGGTGATCGTCGGTCTCACCCTTGCCGGCTGCGCCGGCGGGGCCGACAACGGCGTCTCATTCGCCGGCGAACGCCCCGGTTCCCGCCAGAACGCCGCCGACCCGCAGACCGGCGAACGCCTGACCATCCGCAAGTCCCAGCTCCGCGAGAACGCCATCGAGCTGCTGACCAAGGAGGCGACCGGCTCGGACTGGGCCGCGGTGCGTGCCAACGCGATCGAAGCCCTCGCGTCGGCCCCCAGCCGCCTCCGCCCGGTGCTGCCCCTGGCGCTTGAGGACGGGAACCTCGGCGTCCGCTCGGTCGCGCTGATGGCGATGGGCAGGCTGCGGATGTGCGACTTGGCGGACTTCGCCCAAGAACTCGCAGACGACCGCTCCCCCTTCGTCCGGGCGTCGGCGGTCTACGCCCTGCACCGATGCGAACGGGACCGGTCCCCCGAACCCCTCGCGGCGATGCTCTTCGGCGCCGATGATCCGAAAGTCCGCGCCCACGCGGCCTTCCTCCTCGGCGAACTCGGCGACCGCTCCGCCGCCCCCATGCTCCGCCAGGCCGCCGCCGCAAGGGCCCCCCAGCGCGCCCGCGACATCGAAGCGAGGCTCATGCAGCTCCAGATCGCCGAGGCCCTCGCCAAGCTCGGCGACAGCAGCCAGCTCCACACGATCCAGGCCGCCCTCTTCGTCAGCCGCCCCGAAGAGCTCGAAGCCACCGCCCTCGCCGTACAGATCCTCGGCGAGCTCCGCGCCCGCGTGTCCGAGAACGACATCCGAAACCTGATCGCCTACCGCGACGAGACAAACCGCCCCATGCCCCCCGAGATCCGGCTCTCGGCCGCCCTGGCGCTTGCGAAGCTCGGCCGGACAGAGGCCGTCACAGTGGGGCGGGACCTCGTCCGCCACGAGGACGGGCAGGTGCGAGCCCTGGCGGCCATGGTGCTCGGAGAAGCGGGGTTGGAGGAGGATCTGGGCACGCTCGAACGGATGCTGGCGGACGAAAACGGCCTTGTTCGGGTTTCGGCCGCCGGCGCGATCTTGAATTCGCTGGGCTCGTCCTTCGGAGATTGATACACTGCACATGTCCGGCCCGTGGCGGATCCGCGGGCCGGCGAGGGGCGTAGGGTGACGATGCCGGAGGAATGTCGTGCGGGGTGGTTTGACACCGGACGGCGTGTTCGGCTATCAAACCCGCTCGCGCGTCCCGCCTTGGGGCGTGCGTGCCGGAGTTTTTCGGTCGCGAGTCGACCACTTGGAGTAACAGGCAGGCGGGAATCAATCCCTGGCGAGAGGGCAGGATGATGATGACCGCCGCCAACATGGGTGACCTGGGCCGCGCCGACGACGCGTGCGAGCCCTGACTGATCGAGGAGCCGATCGTGCATGGGTTGACCAAAGTTCTGGTGGCGTTCGCCGCGATTCTTGCTGTTGTGCTGGCGACGCTGACGATCGCGTACACGATCAACGCCGACGCCGTTTCCGCTCAAAACCGCGAGCTTCAGGCCGCACTGCAGGCCTCAGAGGCCAGCAGGGCCAAGCAGTCGGCGGAGGTCGAGGCGCGTGCCGCCAACGCCGACGCGGCATACGCCCTCCTCCAGCAGCGCTTCGACGCCCAGCGTTCGCGGGTCGTCGAGCTCGAACGCCAGGCCGCCGAGGCCAGCGCCGCCAGGGCCCGCGCCGAACGCGACCTCGCCGCCGCACGCTCCGAGGCGCAGATCGCCGCCGGAACGGTCCAGACCCAGGCGAACCTGATCTCGTCGGTCAGCAGCGACAACCAGACGCTGCTCGACTCTGAACGCAGGGCCCGCCGCGAGGTCATCGAGCTCACCGACCGCCGAAACGAGCTCGAAAGCCAGGTCGCCTCACTCCGCGAGACCAACCGCCTGCAGGCCGAGCAGCTCGCGCTCCTGCAGCGCGAACTGGCCGAGACCCAGGGCGAGCGCCTCGGCGAGGCCGGCCGCTTCGCCGCCAGCGTCCAGGATGTCCGCGTCGACCCCGGCAGCCAGGACACACTCGTCAGCCTCAACATCGGCCGCGAGGAGCGCATCCGCCCCGCAACACGCCTCTATGTCATCCGCGACAACCAGTGGATCGCCAACCTGGATGTCGTCGATGTCGATGTCAACACCTCCGTCGCCCGCGTCGACACGGTGGCCTCCGGCCAGTCCGTCCGCCGCGGCGACCGCGTCACCAGCTCTCTGGGCAACTAACGGAAGGCCACCGATGAACCAGCAATTCGGCATGCAGATGCCCGGCGGCCGCGCCCGCAGACAGTCCGGAGTCGATGTCTACACCGGCCTCCTCTTCGCCGCCTGCGTCGCCCTCCTCACCGCCTGCGCCTTCGCGTGGGTCCAGGGCAGCAAGGTCGGCCCCGACGGCAACGCCTTCGGCATCCAGGACACCAACCGCATCACCCTCCAGAGCCGCTGAGCCGGCGACCCGAGGGCGGGCGCCAACCCCGGCCGGAACCAGCTTCGAACCCGGTTCCCGCCCGCTTACAGCCCGATTTCAGCGATTTTCAGGCCCCGAAAAGGCTTGACATCCCGAGGATGCGGCGTATCTTTCCGAGCCTCCGGCCAAGCCCGGAAGCGACAACCCGGGGCGGTAGCTCAATTGGTTAGAGTACCGGACTGTCGATCCGGTGGTTGCGGGTTCGAGTCCCGTCCGCCTCGCTTGAAAACCCCTGCGAAAGCAGGGGTTTTTCATTTGCGCTGCGTGCGGTGGCCATCCTCGGTGTCTGCGATCTCGGGGCTCCGAGGCTGTTCCGAGAGTTGGTTGATTTGAACTTTCGAAGGAGCGACGGTGGTTTCTGTTCAGAATCTCGCACCGGCCGTGGCGCACGATTCGCGAGAGCAAATGCTGGAGGCTTCGGCTTTCGTCCTCGGGCGCGCCAGCGCCCGGGTGATCGACGCGGTTGAAGCCGAGCGAGACTGGACGAAGGTGGCGGAGATCATGCAGCAAGTCAGCTGAATTGTTCGAACAAGCTCAGGGCCGGGACCGATAGAATGTGGACTGGAGAAAATGCCGTGGTGATGAGCGTTGAAGACAAACTGGATGTTGGACTGTACACGGCGGCAGAGGCCGCTCGGTATGTTCGTGCGCGTCCAGAGGCCGTTGCTCGGTGGGTTCACGGGAACGCCAAGGGCGAGCGAGTGGTCCGTCCAGAGTTCGCTAGCACCGACGAGCGGGTGATCACTTTCATCGACATGGTGCAGGCCTTGAGCATCCGGGCTGTCCGGACTCAAGCGACTCGTGTTCCGCTACCCGCAATCCGACAGGCTGTAATGATGGCTGAAAAGAAGCACGGCATTAAGTTCCCGCTCGCCCGCCGCCATCTGCTCTACTACTTCGATAAGTCGATCTTCATCAAGCTGCATGGAAGTGACGAGATCGTCGGGCTTACCCGTCGGGATATCGGCCAACATCTTCTTCGACCAATCGTTGAGCCGTATATGGAGGAGATCGTCTTTGGCGAAGATGGGCTTGCGGAGATGTGGACGCCAATGTCCAGCGATGGGTTGTCAATCAAACTAGACCCGAAGTCGCGGTTCGGCCAACCGATTGTCGCACCATTGAATATTCTTGCGAGTACTCTCGCAGATGCAGTGGTGGCAGAGGGCTCGATCGAAGCCGCAGCGGATGCGCACGGTGTTGATCGCAAAGCAGTTCTGTTGGCGGTTAAGTATTTCGACTCGCTCACCGGTCTTGCCGCATGAGGCTTCTTGCTGACGAGTGCATCCCTCGAAAGGCATTTGAGAAGCTTCGCGAGCTTCGTAACCCAAGCGGCACGACCGTCACCGAGATGATCCACCTGCTGGAGCGATTCGAAGCGGGATCACCCGATGACCATTGGGTGCAAGACATAGGGGACGAAGATGAGCCTTTCATCGTTGTCACCGGCGACCGCGCGTCGAAAAGCGGACGAGACGATCCGCGGCTTCCGGTGCTCTTGCCGCAGGCGGGAGTCAGTGGTGTTTTTCTCACAGGGAAACTACAGCAGCGGCCTGCATTCGAGAAGGTGCGTGCCCTGATGTATGTTTGGCCTTCGATCGAGCGACTTGCTTTGCAACCCGGCGGCACACGAAACAAGCTCAGTCCGCACGGTGACGGCTATCGCCTCACCGTGTGGCCGCTGTGACTTAGCTCTCAGAGGTTGGTCGCACGCATCAGCGCCATTCCCAGAGAGCTTCGTCACGCCATCAAGCATCTCAATGACCTCTTCCCTCAGCCCAAATGTGGCACTGGCGGCTCGCCCACCAGTGTCCTCGCCAACGACCACCAAAGCCGCCTAACCGATCTACCCAACCTTTTGGCTGTCGCCTCTCGTCCCCTCGCCTCGCTCACCCGCCTGCGGCGTGCGCCCCTCCCGATACCCCGCCCGCGCAGCGGCCGTCCCAAGTGGAACGGTATCCGGCCTGTGTACTCTCCCGCCTGTCCAACCTCCGCTCACCTGTTCGCCTTGTTTGCCCGCTCAATCCTCTCGCCCGCCAGAGACAGGCGACTCCCTTTCCCTCCGTGAATCTGGGCAAAATCCCGTTGACCGCATCGGCTCGATCCGGTAGGTTCGATGGTCGGCGGCCCAAGCGGTCAATCCTGGCGGACAGGCTCATCACGAACGGAGGCGTGACATGGTTTCGTCGTGCGCATCACCGAATGACACGAGCGGCGGGGAGAGTGCGCCCGGGCTTCCAACGCCCGCGCAGATCATCCGATCGCTCGATCGGTTCGTCATCGGTCAGGACAGACCCAAACGCGACCTCGCCGTCGCCGTCTACAACCACTACCTCTCGCTCGCATACGCCTCCCACCCGGGCGCACGACACAAAGACCTCGGCCCGCAGCACATCCTGCTGCTAGGCCCGACAGGCAGCGGCAAGACCTACCTCATCCGGCGCATCGCTGAACTCCTCGATATCCCCATCGTCTTCGCCAGCGCCACGGCGCTCGTCGAGGTCGGCTACAAGGGCGAGAGCGTCGATTCCCTGCTGGAAAACCTCGTCGCCCAGTGCGGCGGAGACACCCAGAAGGCCGAACGGGGCATCATCTACATCGACGAGTTCGACAAGATCAGAAAGGCCAGCGTCAACACCGGCCGCGATGTCTCCGGCGAGGGTGTCCAGAACGCCCTGCTCACCCTCCTAGACGGCCGGCGCACCACCACCGGCGGCTACCACGCTTCCCGAACCACCCTGGATGTCTCAAAGATCCTGTTCATCTGCACCGGGGCGTTCTCCGGACTCCCGCGGATCGTGCGCCAAAGACTCCAGGGCGCGGGCGGGTTCGGTTTCGGAGCGGGCAGGGAGGTCACCCGGATCGATATCGAATCCGACGACGACGCCTTCGAACAGGGCGTGCATGAAGACCTGATCCAGTTCGGCTTTATCCCAGAGATCGTCGGCCGCTTCGCCGCGATCACCGCGCTCAGGACGCTCTCGGAAGACGAACTCGTCAGGATCATGACCGAGGCGGGCGACTCGATCCTCGAAAAGCAGCGGACGCTCTTCGCCCTCCACGGCATCGAACTCCTCGTCCCCGACGAGTCCCTCCGCGCCGTCGCGCAGTTGTCCCGCCAACTGGGCACAGGCGCCCGCGGGCTGGTCAGCCTTGTCCGCAACGCGCTGGACGATGTCAGTTGGCGCCTGCCCGACCTCAGGGAAGAGGGGGTCGACCGCGTCGTCATCACGCCCGAAACGGTTCGGCGCACCGGAGAGCCGATCATGCTGCGTCGCGGGGCCTCGCTACCGCCCGAGTGGGAGGGCGTTGCTGCGCCCGAGCCGGCCGGGGATCGTGAGCAGACCGACGACGAGCGCCCGCCGCTGCCGGACCTCAATACGCTGCGAGCCGTGGCGTTGCGCCCTCCCGGCGTCTCCGGCGAGTTGGTGTCTGGCGGCTCTCCGCATGGGATCTCCGACACCACCGGCTGGTCGCCCGCCCGTATCGCCAGGCGTCTGGAGCGGGTGAAAATCGATATCGGCGTGCCCAACACCGAAGGCTGCGCGAAAAAGTGGTGGGAAGAGTTCGAGAAGAACAACCGAAAGCGCACCGCGCTGGTGCTGCGCGTCGCCGAGGAACTGCTGATCCGTCGGGCGACCGTCACCGAGTTCTTCTTGGCCTATGTCTACAGCAACTGCGAGAACATCCAGGCCAATCTTCACTACCTCGATTACACGCGCCTCAAGAAGCGTGAGATCGATGAAAAGAAGAAGCAGGCCGAGAAAGACCAGGGCCCCAAGCCGACCGCAGGGCCTGACCTTCCAGACGCCGCCGACCTGACCGACGACCAGAAAGGCGACCCGGACAACAAGAGCAGCGAACTGTCAAGACTCTTCGCTGTGAGCAAGCCTCCCGAGCGCGGTCAGAAGAAACCCCGTGCATCGTCGGCTCTGAGGCCAGAAACCGAGCGATCACCGCCGGACGGACTCGATCCACGCGCCGGATCCGCCTTCCGCCTGCGCGTCTGCCGCAGCAGTACGCGGGCTGGCCAAGGCATACCGCTCCCGGTTTCTCGCAGGCGAGGCCTCGCGAGCGGTCAAGCGAGCAAGCGAAGCAAACTCGGTCTACGCTCGCGGCTCTGGTCCATGCATCACCCGGCCGGACGGTCTCGGCCAGGCGGCGGGCGAGATAAAGCCCGATGCACGCCCCCAAATCCTCAATAACCCGCGCCGTCGACCTCCAAACGATGTCAGTGCTCCCCTAAACACCCAATCAACATCACATCACCCACCCGCGCGCGCCAAAACACGACGATACACCCAAAAAACCTTGAACCCCGCCCCAAAGCCCATATCTTCGCGGCATGGAAGCCGCACAAGACCCACTCGCCGACTTCACCCCAGAAGAAATCGACGAGGCCACCCACGCGCTCCTCGACGACTGGTGCAAGCCCGGTTTCTCCGAGCTCGACCTCAGCCGCGCCCACGCCCTCACCCTGCGGCAGATCCTCGCCCTCGCCTCACGCCCCGCCTTCCAAGCCGCCCTCGACACACTCCGAGCCCTCAAAAAACTCCGCGCCCCCGTCATCGAACAGGCGACGAGACAACTCATCCTCGAACGACTCTGCAACCTCGCCCAACACGAACCCATCAACGGCGCCTTCGCCAGAGAACTCCGACTCGCCATCAAACAACTCGCAGAACTCTTCCCTCAGCCCCCTACCCAACCTCCCGACTCTAGCCTCTCGACCCATCGCCCATCGCGCCCGCCGACGGCGGGCGGCCCTCGCCCACCAGAACAACACCCCACCAACCCAACGCCCAAGCCGCCTACCCCACCTACCGACCCTCTCGACTGCTCGCCTCTCACCCGCTCGACCCTCTCGCCCGTCGAAGACGGGCGGCCTGGGTGGCACGGCTCGCCGAGCCGTGTCCCTACACCCCCTCCAAAACCTCCCGATCCCCCGCCCGCGCAGCGGGCGTCCCAGGTGGCACAGGTCTCCGACCTGTGCTCTCCCCCAACTACGCCCCCTCCGGCTCACCTGCTCGCCTGTTCGCCCGCTCAACCCTCTCGCTCGCAAAGCGAGCGCCCCGCGCCCAGCGCCCAACTCCCCGCGCCCGGGGCGCAGCCCCCGCCCGACTGCTCGCCTCTCACCTGCTCGACCCTCTCGCCCGTCGAAGTCGGGCGCTGCCGCCCGCGTTCAGAGTTGCCTGAGCTCTCGCGGCTCTTCGCAGGCGACCGCCGCGGCGAGAGCCTCGGCGACCTCCAGCGATCGCACAAGGCAGGAGAGTCCTCCGGCCTCGGCTCGGGTCCAAGCGTCGCTCGGGAGGCCGGTCTCGACCCGGCGAGGTTCGGTGTGCAGGCCGCAGCCGAGACACTTGAGCACGGCTTCCTTTCGCGTCCAGATTTCAAAGAACAGCCGCGGCTCGGGCGTTCGACGACAGATCGCCAGCTCGCGCTCTGTCAGTGTGAGGCGCAGGAGGCTTTCATCAATCACGGCCCCGCTCGCACCGGGCGCTCGAAGGGAGGCGGGTTCGATCCGCTCGATGTCGAAACCGACGCGGCAGCCCTCAGCAAGCGCGATCCCCGACGCGCCGTCGCACGACGACGCGCTCCAGCAGACTTCAGGCAGCAAGGGGGAGGTCGGCCGGCCGTAGGCGTCGCGAACGACCTCCGATTCGTCGAACGGAGCGCCGGAGAATTCGGTCAGCACACGGTCGCGGAGGCGGCGCGACCTCGCTCGTGCTTCAGCGCGGCTATAGCCGCCCAGCTCCAGCCGGATTTCGATGATCTCGTGCGACGCCGGCGCTTGGTTCATCGCGGCTGTCCTTCTGAGGAGGAGCTCTGATTCACCGCCGCCCTCGCCGCGACTTCCGCGCCCGTCGTCAGCATTTTGAGGTGATCGACCTCGACACTGACGGTGCGGAACGGCCCGCGGAGGTAGGGCTTCAGGCCGTTCGACTTTGCGTGCAGCACGGGCCGGACCTGCCGCTGCGCGGTCGCCGACTGGACGAGCACGGTCGGTACATGCAGGCGTGGTGGAGTCCACGAGGCGAATGCGTGGTGGATTTTCCTCCAAAGCTCTCGGTTTGGCGGCTCGGCCTTCTCGCCGGTTCCCGTCGTCCGCCTCTTTGCCGGCGAGGTGCGCAGACCCCTCCTGATCCTCGCGTTGAGCTTCGCCGCGATCGTCTGACGGGAGCGGATGAGATAAGCCGGCGCGTACGCGTCAAGCAGGATGATTTCTTGCACCGACGCGCCACGCTCCAAGAGCGCCGACGCGGCGCCGAGCGCGATCACGCCGCCGAGCGAGTAGCCCATGATCCGTATGATGGACCCCTCGGCCTCGTCGATCGCCGCCTGCACGGCGCGTTCGATGAACGCCCGGCGGATCGACTGGGCGTCCGCGTTCGGGGCGAGCTCGTTGGCGATGGTGACGAGGTCGCAGCCGACCATGCGTTCGGCGTTCGGTTCGTGCTCGCTGTAGGCGGACCAGAACGCGTGCAGATCTAGCGCCCGCCCCGACGATCCCGGAATCGCGAGCATCGTCTCATGCCCGTCGGAAGGCTCTCGCCGTCTGAACAGCGCGTACGGGCGTTCGGGGTCCTCCCTTACCCAGCGGAGCAGACCATCGAAGGTCGGCTCACGAAGGAACTCGCCGACATGGAGTTTCATGCCGGTGCGGTCGTGGATCTTAGCGCCGAGCTGCATCGCCTTGAGCGAGCTTCCGCCCGAAGCGTAAAAATCTCGGGCCGGGGTCGGCGCGGCGCCGAGCAGTTCCGTCCACAACGCTGAGAGCACATCCCCCGTGCGCTGGGCGTGGACTGTCCTCGACCGCTCGGCGTCCGTTGGTGCAACCGGCTGTGCAGTCCCGGAGTGAACGGCGAAATCGATGCTGCTGACCGCCGATGAATCGCCTCGGAATGCCGCGATCACACCATTCGCGATAGCACCCAGATCCTCGCGGTCGACGCTGCTCGAAGACGCCTCCAGCCACAATCTCGTCCCGGCCGACCTCCGCTCGACATGCAGCGCAACGCCGAACCTCGCCGCCGGTTGCGGCACGATGACCGGCTTGAATCTCCGTCCGCCCGCCCGGAATTCGGCGTCGTCTATCACACGGTATGTGAACCCGAACCGCGTCGCGTGTCCGACGGCGACGGGGTTGATCTTGCGGAGGCGTTCGATGACGCGTTCGATCGGCAGAACGGTTTCGCCCTGCGCGGCGCGGATCTGTGCCTGCACTCCCGCGGCGTCTGATGAGGCGTCGATGATCTGCATGTCCAGGCAGCAACCGATGATTCGTTGCAGCTCGGGGCGGACGCGTTTGGAAACCGGGGTCATGATCCAACGCCCCGGGTCGCCGTAGCGTCCGTGGAGCACCCGACCGAAGGCATGCAGGACGAGCGCCGGTGACGAAACACCCTCGGCCGCGGCCCGGGCGTCGATCAACAGCCCGATATCGTCAGGCGTATCGATCGTGAACTGGACGCCTTGCTGCGGCCCAGAGTCGGGCAGCGGTCCCGGCGGCGGCGCGGTTTCGGCGATCCGCCCGGCGATCTCATCGGCCGCTCGTCCGTCCAGCCACCGGCGCTCGAAAGTGACAAACGCGTCGTACCCCGGGGAGGGGTCGGGCTCCCGCCCCTCGAGGAGTTCAGCGAGTTCGGTTTCGATCAGTTCGATCGACCACTCGTCAACAGCGGCGTGGTGATACGCAGCAACGATGAAGCTCGCATCGTCAGACAATCTCCACGCGTGGAGGCGAGCCGGCAATGCCGAAGCATCGATCCGTCGTCCGATCGCCCGGGTCACCTCCCGAGGCAGTTCATTCTCGATCGAAGCCGAGTCCGTCGGAAGCGAGCCCTCTTCAGAGAGCCACGATCCGGGGCCGGGATCGTGCGAGACTGGGCGCACGCCGTCGGGCTCGAACAGGAACCCGGTGCGGAGCGCCTTGTGGCGTTCGAGCAAGCGGGTCCACGCCGCTCGCAGACTCTCGGTATCGATGCCCGGGCGAACGATCCATGCTTGATGCACGAGCATCGCCCGTCCGGTCGGATCTCGCTCACCTTCGAGCAGCACCCGTCGGCGGATGTCGCCCACCCCGTCTTCGGCATCGCCTGTGTTCAGGCCCGCCTGAGATTGGGCCGGCGTTCGTCGGAGTTCGTCGATGCGCGATGCGATCCCCGAAACGCTCTGCAGCGTCAGGATCTCGATCGGCGTCGGCGACACTCCGAATTCGCCGTGGATGTCCGCGCACAGCCGCATCGCCGTAAGCGAGTGCCCACCGATCGAGACGAAGCCGGTCTCGCGCCCGATGGGTCCTGAGTAGTTCAGCCTTCTTCGGATCAAGTCGGCGAGCGACGCTTCGGTCGTTGTCGAGCGCGAGGCGTCGGCGGCCGCGTCGGTCGTGTCGAGCGAATCGATCCCGTCGAGTTGTTCATTGAGCGCCTCTCGGTCGACCTTTTCGGTCGAGCCCCGCGGCATCTCCTTCACCGCGACGAGACGTCCCGGGATCACCGGTCGGGGCAGCCTGGCTTCAAGGCAAGCCCGCACGGCGTCCTCGGTCGCTCCGTTCTCCGGGACAAACACGCCGACGAGGTGGCGGTCTTCGGCGGTATCGCCGCGGACGAGA
Source organism: Phycisphaerales bacterium (assembly GCA_050486265.1). Lineage (GTDB taxonomy): Bacteria > Planctomycetota > Phycisphaerae > Phycisphaerales > UBA1924 > SLFH01. The sequence goes on from JBJHCY010000001.1 coordinate 434,326, forward strand.
ACCGCCGCTTGGCGTACGCCTGGGCAGGCGTTGATCGCCGCCTCGACCTCATCGGGCTCGATGCGGTGGCCGCGGATCTTGACCTGTCGGTCGAGCCTGCCGAGGAACAGAACCGAGCCGTCCTCCAGCCTGCGAACAAGGTCGCCGGTCCGGTACCAGCGGACGCCGTCAGAGTCGAGGACGAATTTGTCCCTCGTCAGGTCTTCGCGGGCGAGGTACCCCAGCGCCAGACCATCGCCGCCCACGAGCAGTTCACCTTGCTCACGCTCGTCCGCATGATCGAAGCGCCCGGGCTCGACGATGCGTTCGAAGCTCCCGCGGATCGAGCGGCCAATCGGCGCACGATCGCCTTGCAGTTGCGCGTCGGTGATGGTGCAGCAGAGGCTGAAGGTCGTGTTCTCTGTCGGACCGTAGCCGTGGACAATGCGTACACCTGGGAACCGCTCTTTGAAGCTGCGGATGTGACGGACGCTCTCTCGTTCTCCCCCGGTCAGGAGCTGTCGCAGGCTGCGCATCGAGTCGGCGTGCTGATCGACCATGGCGTTGAAGAGCGCTGCAGTGAGCCAGACGCTGTCGACCTGTCTGTGCTTCAGAAACACAGCGAGCTCATCGAGCGACGGGTACGCGGCTTCCTGGACGACGCAGCATCCGCCGTTGAGCAGGGCGCCCCAGATCTCCAGCGTCGAGGCGTCGAACGCCACGGCGCTCAGCAAGCCCCAGCGGAGTTCGGGGCCGAACTCCGCGTAGTCCGCGTCAACGACCAGACGCACGACCGCGCGGTGAGGCACCACCACGCCCTTGGGCTCGCCGGTCGACCCGCTGGTGTACATCACATACGCGGGCGAGTCCGGGCGAGGAACGCCGTCGGGTTGCGTCGGGACTTCTTCGTTTCGCGGATCAACGGCGAGAAAGTCCGCGGCGCGAATCGCCGCGAGCCCGTCGGGCGCCTCGACGCCTTCGTCCGCGAGGCACGCCTTGGCGTGCAGTGGTTTCAGCATCGCGCGTTGTCTCTGCGCCGGGCTTTCCGGATCGATCGGCGCGTACGCGGCGCCGAGCCGAAGAATCCCCAGCACGCCCGCGATGAACGCCGGCGATCGCCCCATCAGCATCGGCACAAAGTCACCGGGACCTACCCCCGCCCGCACCAGCTGCGCCGCAACCGTGCGCGAGGCGTTGTCAAGTTGCCGATAGGTCAGCGAGAGGGCGTTCCCTTCGACACCCACGCGATCCGCGTGGTCCCGGACGACCGCGTCGAAGCGGCTCAGGATGGTCTCGGATCGGGGCATGGGCTGGCTGTCCGGGCGTTGCCCGGTCCAACTCGGATCTGCCGTGAGATTGGATGGGTCGGTTCTGATGCCGATTGATCGGCTCCCCGAACGGGTGAACACACTGAGACTTGATCCCTTGTCGCCCGCACCTTCACCTTCCTCAGTCTGGCCCCATTGATTGTAGCTTCGAAGAGGGAGAGTTCTGTCCGATAAGCGGTCTCGGTGGCCCGCTGAATGATGTCGCAAAGTGCTCGGGGCGGCGTCCTTCAACCCGTTCGCCCGCATCCGGGCCCGCCGCATTCCGAAAGAGCGCCTGAGGTGCCGCGAGCTATCCCGCGGCCGATCCAAGGAGGTGGGGATGCCGATCCAACACAAGCGACGACTGTGCTTCGCATTGGCCCTGCTGTTTTGTCTTCTTCCGGCCATGCCAGCCGTCGCTATCCCCGATTACGCTCAACCCGGCCCCTACGAGCCCGGTTGGCGGCAGGTGTCGGTCCCGCGTCCCGGCGGCGGATCGTTCAACTCTCTGTTGTTCTACCCGGCGGAAACCCCGGGCCAGAACGCGCCGTTCGACAGCAGCGGGGGGCCGTACCCGGCGGTGTCTTTCGGGCACGGGTTTCTGCAGCCGCCGACCCGCTACACCTCGATCCTCCAGCATCTGGCCTCGTGGGGCTATCTAACAATCGCGACCGAGTCCTCCCAGAGCCTCTTCCCCAACCACGCCAACTACGCCGAGGAACTCAGCCTCTGCCTGAGCTATCTCGAAGCCGAGCACGCGTCGCCCGGCTCGTGGCTGGAAGGCGCTGCTGATACAAACGCCTTAGGCATCTCCGGCCACTCGATGGGCGGGGGCGCGAGTATGCTCGCGGCCGCCCAGGATCCGAGGATCCGGGCCCTGGCCACCTTCGCCCCGGCCAACACCAATCCGTCTGCGGTCGGGGCCGCCGCGAGTGTCACGATCCCCGTCCGGCTGATCGTGGGCTCGAACGATTCGATCACTCCAACCGCGAATCACGGACGCCTGATGTACGACAACGGCCTCGGCCCGAGGCAACTCGTCGACATCGAGGGCGGCTGGCACTGCGGCTTCCAGGACAGCTCCGTCTTCGGCTGCGACAGCGGGCCGATGAGCCGCGCCGACCAACTCGCCCTCTCCCGCTCGCTGCTGACCGAGTTTCTCGAGCTGCACCTCCGGGGCGACCAGTCGGCGTGGGCCGGAGTATGGGGCCCCGGGCTCGCGGCCGATCCGAGGCTCACGGGCATGTCTGAGCCGCTTGTGGAGCTCGCCGCGCCGGCCGAACTCCGCGCCCGTGCCGGGTTCCCCGTCTCGCTCGAACTGACGGTGACCAACACCGACACCGACCCTCGCGAGCTGACCCTCCGGGCCGAGTCAGCCGACTTTGACCTTGCCGCGGCTCCCGCCTCGTCGGGTTCCTTCGCCCCGGGCCAGCCGGGTGCGGCGGCCTACACCCTGACCGCCGACGGCGAGCCGGGCGATACCGGGCGGATCCGTGTCATGGCTGTCCGAGCCGACGGCGCCGGGGCGTGGACCACAGTGGATGCAACCCTCTATTGCCCCGCCGACCTGAACACCGACGGGGTGGTCGACGCCGATGACTTCTTCGAGTTCCTGGCCCTCTTCGCCGCGGGCGATGCGGACGCGGATTTCAACCGGGATGGCGTGATCGACGCGGACGACTTCTTCGCGTACCTCGCGGCGTTTGGGGATGGGTGTTGAGGCGCCGGACTCTTTCAGGCCAGCGGCGGTAAAATTATAGGACTCTGCGTGGGGTGTTTGGGCAAAATGTATGGAATTTGTTGTGTCGGCCTTGTCTCAGAGATACTGTATGATATGATTTTGCCGTGAAAGGGAGCCGATCGAATGACGAAACGGGACGAGGTCGCAGAGGTGCTTCAGGCGTTCAAGCTCTCGATTGAGTACTGCCGCTGCGACTTTGTCCCTCGTTCATCTAGGTCGATTGATCAGGATCTCAGCGATCTCAACATCACCCGCACTCAGGCTCTCGAAGAGATCTGTTCACTCGTTCCCTCCTCATACTGCAAAGGCCCGGAGCCGGACGACCTTGAACCAGAGAAGGACATCTGGATTTTCGGATCTGAGATCAATGGGGTGCAGGTGTACATCAAGCTCAGGTTGATCAAGCCGAAGCGAGGAGGTTTGCCGCGTTGTGCGGTGTGGTCGTTCCACAAGGCCGAGCATCCGATGAGCTATCCGCTTCGGGAGGGCGGACGATGAAACCTGACAAGTTCTGTTATGCGTGTGAGCAAGAGTCCGCGTTCCGTTCGGAGCGTCGCACGGCGTCGGTAGAGGTTCGCGGGGAGGTGATCGAACTGGATCTGCCGCACCTCGTTTGTGCCTCTTGCGGCTGCTCTTCTGTCGATCCGCGAGCGGGCGACCCCGTCGAACTCGCGTTCAGCGAGTACCGACGGCGTCACGGGCTTCTGGAGCCGTCTCAGATCAAGCAGATCCGTAAACAGTGGTCGCTGAGTCAGAACGCATTCGCGAAGCTGCTCGGCATGAGCCCGGCGACGATCAGCCGCTATGAGAGCGGATCGGTTCAGGAACAAACGCACGACGAACTGATTCGGCGCTGCGAAGACCGATCGTTCATGGCGGACCTGCTTGATCGGCACGGAAGCGATCTCTCGCCCTCGGAGCGCCGGAGATTGAGTGCGTCGATTGTTCCTGGGGTACGATCGACCGTCCGCGATCGCCTGTCTGGCGCTGTCAAGCGGAAAGATCTCGGACAAGAGGTCTCCATCCGGACCGGTTTCCGAAAGTTCGACCTCGAAAGATTCAGATCCGTCGTTCTTCGGCTGATTCGTGCCGACCAATGTGTGACGCCGACGAAGCTGAACAAGCTGCTGTTCTACGCCGACTTCTTGCATTTCCGAGCAGAATCGGTGTCTCTTACCGGTCTCGCGTACAGGCGTATGCTGTACGGTCCTGTCCCGCCTTTGGCCACGGATTTGCTGCCGCTTCTCGAAGATGACGGCTTGATCCAGCGCGTCGAGCGTACCTACGAGAACGGAAACCAGGGCGAGGAGTTTCGGCTCGGAGATCGAGCGAACATCACCGAGGTGGAGTTCACGCCGGAGGAAGAACTCATTCTCAGATTCGTTTCGCAGACCTTCGGCCCGATGACGCCCGGCCGGGTCAGCGAGGTTTCGCACGAGGAAGCCGCATGGATCGAGACGCCAAATCGAGAGTTCATCTCTTATGATTTCGCGATGCAACTTCGGATCGCTCCGAATCAGCAGTGAGCAGTCGGTGGCTACGCCGTATAACGCTTGTGCAACTCGATCAGCAGCCGGAGGTCGCCCGAGTCTGCGGCTTTGATCGCGCCGAGGTACTCCTCCCGTGCCGCGCTCGATGACTCGATGATCCGTTCCTGCCACGCGACGATCGGCTCGTCGTTGAGCTTCAGCCAGATGTTCGCGAGCATCCGGGCCCAGCGTCCGTTGCCGTTGAGGAACGGGTGCACGCGGACCGCGCAGTGATGAAGCGTTGCGCCTTGTTCAAGCATCGGCACGCCGTGCTTGCCCCAGGCGAAGAGGTCTTCGAGAAGGGCGTGCAGTTCGATCTCGATGCGGTGCGCCGGCACGCCGATGTTCAGTTCGGTCTTGCGGAACTTCCCCGCCCAACTCCAGACATCGCCGAACATCTGCGCGTGCAACCTGCGGCACCACGCGACATCGAACCTCGCGAGCTGTCTGGAAGGCTTCGCCGCGAGATACCGCATCACCGCCCTGCGGATGTTCTCCGCCTCGGCTTCGTTCAACTCAGATTGCGTGCGGATGGATCGGTCGCGCAGGCCCGACACATCGTCGAGCGGCGTCTGTCCATCGATCGGCGGTTCGAACGCCATCAGTCCGACCAGATCCGGCGGCTCGGCCCGGCCATCAGCTCGTAGAACGACCGTTCGACGAGCCTTTGGAACGCGTCATCATCCACCGCCTGCCCCTCCAGCGCGCTCGTCGCCTGCACCAGTCTCGCGATGCGTTCGGCCTTCGCCATCGCGGCACGGCGTTTGAATGCCTCGGCGTCCGACTCATCGAGAGTCACGCCGATGCCCAAAGCGCCGGCGATCGCCTCGACAGCCGCGAGCGACGCCTCGCCCGCGCGGCCCCCCAGCACCCGCTTGACCGTCGGCTCGGAGACCCCGCTCCGGGCGGCCAATGCGGCGTGTGTCATCCCGAGCACTTTCCTGCGGGCTGACAGGCGATCAGCGAGGTTCTGGGCGGCGTTGACCATGAAAATAGTATCGTATATGATCCGAAAATATTCCAATGTGGTATCAAAATCGAGCCAAAAACCTTGGGCCAATCGGTAGGACCGCCCGTGCTCGCGGCCTTCGATCCGGATAGTATAATGTTCGGGATTGGCTGCGCAGAGGGTCAAAAAGACACAAGCCCCGGCGAATCGCCGGGGCTCGTTTCAAAGTGCCCCCCGAAGGACTCGAACCTTCAACCCGCTGATTAAGAGTCAGCTGCTCTACCGATTGAGCTAGGGAGGCGTCGGGGCCTTGGGCCCGAGCACCGCAAGCCTACGGCGGTCTCGCGTCCGCGTCCAGCCCGAAACGGGTCAGAACCCGCGCGGGTGGGTCGGCCCGGCCCGAGAGCGGGGGGGCGGAGGCCGCGGAAATCGGGGTCTGTGGGGATGATCCAGCCCGGCGTCTCCGTTGACGCTTCTCTGCGTCGGGTCTAGGCTTGCCGGCTCGGCAGGAGGGTTGCCTCCGTCGGCTGTTGGGGTTTTTGCCCCATGACCCTTCAGATAGCAGAGAGGCGGCAGCCATGCTCCCCCCATTCAGACAAAGCCACGGCCGTTCGCGCCGGCGCAGGTCTCACGACGCGCTGACCCCCGTCGTGCCGACGATCTGCCCGCTCAGCGGCAAGCCCAAGCTCTCCCACAAGGCGTGCCGTGAGTCCGGGTATGTCCGCCCGGGTCTGCGGATCCGCGTCGAGAAGCTCGGCATCGGCGTCGACAACCGCTAAGAACCACACCCCGCCGACCGACGGAGGCCCGCGTGCGCATCGCCGTTGATGTCATGGGGGGCGACGACGCGCCCGATCCGATCCTGAAAGGGGCGATCGAGGCGCTAGATCTTCTTGCGCCCACCGACGAGCTGATCCTCGTCGGCGACGCCGCCGTCATCGAAGACTTCCTGAAAGACCGGGGGGTCAACGACTCGCGTCTGCACATCGAGCATGCGTCGGAAGTCATCGGGATGCACGAGAGCCCGGCGAAGGCCGTGCGGTCAAAGGGCGATTCCTCGATCGTCAAGATGGCCGAGCTCGGCTCGAAGCGTCACCCGCGCCCCGCCGATGTGGTGCTCTCGGCGGGCAACACGGGCGCTTGCGTCTCGGCCGCGATCATGAAGATGCGCCGGATGGACCATGTCCACCGTCCGGGCATCGCGGTGACCATCCCCGCGTTTGTCGGCCCGGTCGTCCTCTGCGACGCGGGCGCCAACCCCGAGCCCCGGGCCGTGCATCTCTGGCAGTACGGCGTTATGGCCGAAAGCTACGCGAGCCACGCCCTGGGCATCCAGTCGCCCCGCGTCGGCGTGATGAACATCGGCGCTGAAGAGTCCAAGGGGTCGGACCTCGTCAAGGGTGCCGCCGACCTGCTCCGCCAGACGCCGGGTCTGAACTATGTCGGCTTCGTCGAGGGGCGCGACCTCTTCGACGGCGCTGCTGATGTCGTGGTCACCGACGGCTTTGTGGGCAACACCCTGCTGAAGGTCGCCGAGGGCCTGGCGATGAGCCTGATGCGCGCCATCGCCCACGAGGTCACCGAGCACGACCCCGAGCTTATGATGCAGCTCGAGCCCGTTGTCAGATCGCTCTACAAGAAGAACGACTACAACGAGTACGGCGGCGCGCCGCTCCTGGGCGTCAACGGCGCGTTCATGATCGCCCACGGCTCCAGCCAGGCGCGCACCATCCGCGCCGCGATCCGCAACAGCCGCGACTTTGTGGCCACCGGCGTCAACGACGCCATCGTCGCCCGCCTCGCCGAGGTCGCCCACATCGAGCACGCCGCGGACAAGGAGACGGCATGAGCACCGCCCGGACCACCGTCGGCTACCCGGGCTGCCGCATCATCGGCTCCGGCAGCGCGACGCCCGAGCGGAGCCTCACCAACCACGACCTCGAGCGGATGATGGACACCTCCGACGAGTGGATCGTCCAGCGCACCGGCATCCGCTCGCGCCAGATCGCCCGCAAAGACGCCACGGAGAACACGATGACGCTCTCCGTCGAGGCGGGTCGCAGGGCGATCGCCGACGCGGGCATCGACCCTTCCGAGATCGACCTGGTCGTTCTTGCGACCATGACCCCCGAGTACACCTGTCCGCCGACCGCCTGCCGCATCGCCGCGGAGCTCGGCGCGGGGTTCGGGCGCGACGAGGGCGTCCACCACGACCGCTACGCGGGCGCTTGGGACTTCTCGGGGGCCTGCTGCGGGTTCGTCTTCGCCCTCAACAACGCCTACGCCCTCATCCGCGCCGGCATGGCCCGCACGCTGCTGCTCATCGGCGCCGACACGCTCAGCAAGTACATGCACTACGACACGCGGGGACGCTCGACGGCGATCCTCTTCGGCGACGCCGCGGGCGCCGTTCTCCTCCGGGGGGACGACGACCCCTCCGTCGGCGTGCTCGCCCAGGCGATGCTCTCCGACGGCGGGCGCTGGCACGAGCTCTACCTCCCCTTCGAGGACCGCAACTTCCCCGTCGATGTCGAGCCGGACAAGGATCTGATCAATACGGTGCAGATGAACGGTCGCGGCGTTTTCAAGTTCGCCGTCGGCACCTTCCCCGAGGTGATCGCCCAGACGCTCGAATCCGCGGGCCTCACCGCCGACGAGGTCGACCACTTCGTCTGCCATCAGTCCAACGCCCGCATCCTCACCGCCGCACGCGACCGCTTCGGCCTCGACGAGCACAAGCTGCACATCAACATCGATCGCTACGGCAACACGGTCGCCGCGTCGATCCCGCTCGTCCTCCAGGACCTCCGCGACGCGGGCAAGGTGCGCGAGGGCCAGCGCGTCATGTTCGTCGGCTTCGGCGGCGGCCTGACCTGGGGCACCAGCCTCTGGCAGCTCTGACCGCCCGCGGGCCGCAGAACCGGCCCGCTCCGAATCAATACACAACTCCGCATCCGGGCCTTGCACGCCCGGCCCGCCATCGGTACGCTCGCGGCTCCAGAGGCTAACAGAAAGGGACGCGCCATGCCCGACCGCTGGCCATTCGCTGATCCTCGCTCGCTCGCCGTTGTCTCGCTCAAGCGGATCTTCCGCGAAGGCCGGCCCGTGCTGTATGTCTTGCACGACCACGACGGCGGCTGGCAGTTTCTCGACGGCGGCGATGTCACCGAGGAGGACGCCAACATCGTCGGTCTCGATGTGATTGTGAAGCACGACCCGACGCTCGTCGAGGTCGCCGCGCTCCCGCACGGCTTCTTCGCATACCGCGAATCCGTGGATGCGCCCTGGCAGGTCGGGTACCGGGGCGATCCAGAAGACGACGAAGAAGAGGATCCGGACGAGTAAAGCCGTGCGAGAGTATCGCTCCTCCCGCCAGCTCCGAAGGAGCGGGAAGGTTGTAGCCACGGGTGGAGCGAGGCGAAGCCGAGCGCAACCCGTGGTCAGCAGGCAAAACACAAGCCGCTCTGAAGGAGCGAGGAACCCCCGCGTCCTCGCATTCCAGCGATAGCACCAATCCTCGCTAGCTGACGATCGATTTGCTAAATTCTTGCAATTGAAGCTTCCCATCCGGAGTTGTCGATGCCCACCATACCGACCATCATCGCGCTATCTATCGTCGTCATCATCGCAATGGCCATTCTCGGCGCAGGGCTCCACCGCAAACTCTCCGGCCAGGCCCGCCCGATGCTGTACTCCTCGCTGCGCCGCAAAATGCTCAGCGCCATGAGCAACGAGAACGCGGCAATCGGCCCGATCCCGCACAGGCCAGAAGGTCTGGACACCCGCCTTCCCCCTGACAAGGTCGAAGCGCTCAGGAGTTCCGACAACTACAGCGACGAGGCTTTCAAGATCTTTGAGGAGATCGATTCATCGATCCTCAAGGAACTCGACAGGATCGACCGCAACGAAGTCTGGTTCGAACAGCTGTCCGAGCCGCGCAGGGTGTTCTACTCGGTGTGCTGGCTCGAAGCCGAGGTGAACAACGGCGGCTTTGATCAGTACTACATCAACTCCCCGTCCGACGCGGCCGCACTTGTTCCGGAAATGCTGCGCGAAATCGGCATGAATGAACTCGCCGAGTTGGTCGCGCGGGCCAATGCGGTGTTCCCGAAGGGCCCTCCGAGAAGCCGCGAGGTACGGCTCGCGCAAATGGAAAAACTCGGCGACGAGGCTTCCGGCAAGTGGGGCGAGATCGATGACGAGTTCTTTGAGCAGAACTACACATGCCACGGCCCGCTGCTGGACTATGTTCGCCGGAACGAATCGGCGTTCTTCAGCGTCTGATCCGGACCTCGCCCCTCACCCGCCCTCTTCCTGCTTCTTCGAGTCCACAAACCCCTCGAGCTTCCGCTTGCGGATCGGGTGCTGCAGCTTGCGGATCGCTTTGGCCTCGACCTGTCGGACGCGCTCGCGCGTCACCTTGAAGATCCGGCCGACCTCTTCGAGGGTGTAGGTGTACCCGTCGCCGATGCCGTAGCGGAGCTTGATGATCTCGCGCTCGCGGTAGGTCAGCGTCTTGAGCACCTGCTCGATGCGGTGCTTGAGCATGTCCTGGGCCGCGGTGTCGGCGGGGGCGGACTGGCTCTCGTCCTCGATGAAGTCGCCGAAGTACGAGTCCTCGCTCTCGCCGACCGGCCGGTCGAGGCTGACGGGGTGCTTGCCGATCTTCATGATCCGGCGCACCTCGACGATCGTCATCTCGGCCCGCTCGGCGAGTTCTTCGAGGGTCGGCTCGACGCCCGTCTGCTGCAGGATGTCTTTCTGCAGGTTGCGCAGCTTGGACATCGTCTCGATCATGTGCACCGGGATGCGGATCGTCCGGGCGTGGTCGGCGATGGCGCGCGTGATCGCCTGGCGGATCCACCAGGTCGCGTAGGTGCTGAACTTGTACCCGCGCTTGTACTCGTACTTGTCGACGGCGCGCATCAGGCCCGTGTTGCCCTCCTGGATGATGTCCAGGAAAGGCAGGCCCCGGTTGCGGTACTTCTTGGCGATCGAGACGACCAGGCGAAGGTTTCCGCCCGAGAGGTCGCGTTTGGCCTGCTCGTACTCCCAGAAGACGACATTGATCCGGCGTACGCGGTCGAGCAGGTCCTGCGGCTCTTCGAGCACCAGCGAGCGCAGGCCGTCGATCTCCTCGCGCATCACCTGGATGTCGTCCTCCTCGAACCGCTCGGGGTGCTCGGAGGCGACGGCGATGTTCTTGCGCAGCTCCTCGATCTTTTTGGCGACCGACCGCAGCTTGCGCATCAGGGGGATGATCCTGCCCGTGCGCAGGCTCAGCTCCTCGGTCAGGCTCGCCATCCGACGGCGCCTGGCGTTGATCCGGTCGATGAGCGGGCCCGCCTTCTTGGCGTCGGCCTTCTTCCCGCTCTCGCGCAGGCGGCAGACCTCGTCCCAGTCGCGACGGTTCAACTCGAGCAGCTTCTCGATCGTCGCGAGGTTCGCGGGGATCCTCTTTGCGATCTTCTCCTTGGCGTTCTCCTCGGCTGTCGAGACCCGCATCGTGCGGTCGAAGGGCAGGTCGCCCGCGTGCACCTGGCGCAGCGTGTCGACCGCTTGTGAAACGATGTAGTCGGATTCGAGGCAGCGACGCCGGAAGATCATCCTCGTCGTGTCGATCTTCTTGGCCAGGCGGATCTCTTCCTCGCGTGTCAGGAGCGGGATCGCGCCCATCTGCGTGAGGTACATGCGGACGGGGTCGTCCATCCGCTTGCCGCCCGACTCCTCGGCGACCGCTTCCTCCAGATCCCGCAGGAGTTGGTCGTCGGACTCGGGCTGGTCGTCGTCCTCGCCGTCGCCGTTGCGGTGGGAGTTCTCGGCGGCCTTGATCTCGGCGGCTTCGGCGACCCGCTCGCCGCCGGTCACCGACATGGCCCGCAGAGGCTTGCCGCCCGTGCCCCGCGCCTGGGCGACCTGGCGGAGGGTCTGGCTCAAGGCGTCGGCGCCGGCTTCCTCGCCGCGCTCGAGCGCCTCGCGGTGCATCCGGGCGCGGAACTCCAGCTCGTCGACAAGCTCGATCCCGATCCGGTCGATCTGGATCAGCACCTCGTCGATCCGCTCGGGCTCGACGAGCTCGTCGGGCAGCGTGTTGTTGATCTCCTCGTAACTCAACCACCCTCGACGGCGGCCGAGTTCGAACAGTTCAGCAACAGCGGGGTGCAGTTCGGTCATCGAGCGTGGTTCCAGACGGCGTCGTCGCCGGCACTCTTCTTCAGATCGGTCGGGCGGCGAGCACGGATCAGCCCCTTCAAAGCCTCACGGGTCGCCCCGATCCGGCACAGGTCCCCGCCCCGGCCCGAACTTGGGCACCAGCGTCCCGTCCGGCCCCGCGGCCGACTGCGCCCGCCGGTGGGCCTGCAGCCGCGCCATGATGTCCGGCTCCGAACCCGTGCGGGCCCGGTCCGACTCGATGCGGCGGACGCAGCCTTCCCACATCGAGCGGACCCGTTCCCGGTCCTCTTCGGCGAGTGTCGACACCCGCTCGCGCAGGGCCGTCGCCGCCTCGACCCCGCCGGGCTCGGCACGCAGGGCGTCCACGACGCCCGCCGGCCGGACGCTCCCGGCCGATTCCGCCTGCCCGATCAGGGTATTCGCGATGCTGGACAACACCGGTAAAGCGTAGGCTCGGCTCCGCAGGGCCTCGCGGATTTCGGGCGTCACGGCGCCCCACAACGACGGGCTGGCGAGCAGGCAGCCGAGCATCGTCGCGTAGACGCCGTCGGGCCCGCGGAGGGGATCGCCGCCGAGCGATGCCCGGGGCGTTTCCGCCGTTTCGGCCGGGACCGGGCGACGCCCGCCGGGCACGCCGGCCGACAGCGTCGCGACCGGCACGCCCGTGATCGAGCTGAGCCGCTGGAGGATGAGCCTCTTGCGGACCGGGTCGGTGCGGTGCAGGCCGAGCTCGGCCAGGCGGGGGAGCTCTTCTTCGATGGCGCGCTGGACCGCCGCGGGCCCCGCACCGCTCAGGCGTTCCTTCACGCGGGCGAAGCGGAACTCGAGCAGATCGACCGACGCCTCCAGCGCCGCCTTGAACGCCCCGGCCCCGCCCTCGCGCTTGAGCAGTTCGTCGGGGTCCTTCGCGTCGGCGACATCCGCCAGCGTGCAGACGCGGACATCGAGGCGCTCGGAGAAGAAGACCTCCGTCGCCCGGTCGGCGGCGCGCAGCCCCGCCTCGTCGGCGTCGAACAGCAGGACCACCGAATCGCACAACCGCCGGAGGATCTTGGCGTGCCCGGGCGTCAGCGCCGTCCCGAGCGTCGCCACCGCGTTTTCGAACCCCGCCTGGTGGCAGGCGATCACATCGGTGTACCCCTCGGTGACGATCGCCACGCGGCTCTGGCGGATCGCCGACGCAGCCTGATGCAAGCCGTAGAGCGTCGAGGACTTGTCGAACACGACCGAGTCGGGGCTGTTGAGGTACTTCGGCTCGTCTTCCTCGTTGATCTTGCGCGCGCCGAAGGCGACCACGCGCCCGACCTGGTCGTGGATCGGGAACATCAGCCGGTTGCGGAAGTTGTCGAAGGTCTTGCCTCCGTCCTTCTGCCTCACCAGACCCGCGGCGACGAGGTGATCGACCGGGATCCCCTTGCGCCCCATCGTCAGCAGCAGGCCGTCCCAGCGGTCGGGCGAGGCGCCGAGGTGGAATTTCTCGAGCATCTCCGGCGAGATGCCTCGCCTGTCAACGATCTCCCGCGCCCGCTGCGCGCCCTCGTGCTTGACGAAGAAAGACTTGAAAAACTCGCACGCCGCGTTGTTGGCCGCGATGATCTCAGCTCTGCCCGGCCCGGTGTTCTGCGGCCGGCCCATCCCCGTCCGCGTCAGCTCGATCCCCGCACGCTCGGCGAGGAACTCCAGCGCTTCGCGGAAGTTCATCGAGTGGAACTTCTCGACGAAGGTGAACACATCGCCCGCGGCCCCGCAGACAAAGCAGTTGAAGATCTGCTTGTGCGGCACCACATACATCGACGGGTTGTGGTCGTCGTGGAAGGGGCAGAGGCAGACGAACTCCCGCCCCTTGGGCTTGAGCGTCACATGCGAGCCGACGATATCGACGATGTCCGACGCCTCCCGGACCCGGTCCAGATCCGTGTTGCCCTGCATCGGTGCGCTCATCGGAGACGACTGTACGCGTCGCCCGGCCCCCGGCCCCGCCAGAGCGATCGCATTATTCTGCCGGTCTGTCGGTTTTGTCCTTGATACCAAGGCCTCAGCATGAATGTGAGCGAGGCGGGCGCGGGGCGCTGTGAGCTGGGCGCAGGGATGGCTTCGGCCTGCGGCCGAGGCTTGGTTCGGGGCTTGGGTTCGAGTTGGGCTTCTGGACGCCGCAGAGCAAAGCAAACCCGCGGCCGAAGGCCGCTTCCTCCCCAGCGCCCCGCGCCCTGTTCCCAGCGCCTTTGTTCCAAACAATCTCAGCGGATGGCGACCCTCCAGCTGACGGATCATGCGATCGCCCCGCGGCCCCGCGGTTGAAGGGCCACGCCGTGCGTCAGAGGGGTCTACGCTGGCTCCGATGGTCAGAAAACGAGTGCGTTTTTCCGGGATCGTGCAGGGTGTCGGTTTCCGCTTCACCTGCCGGCAGGCGGCCTCCAAGCATGGGCTCTCGGGCTGGGTCAGGAACGAGGCCGACAGGACCGTCCTGATGGAGGTCCAGGGCGAGGCCGAGGCCGTCGAGGCGATGCTCGCCGCCATCCGCGAGATGCGGGCCGGCTGCATCGAGCGAGAAGACCACACCGACCTCCCGCCCGACCCGGGCGAGACCAACTTTGAAATCCGCCGCTGACAGTTGCAGCCGGCAGCCCAGACCCCATGCCGAAAGCCCCCATGACCGACCGCATGATCCTCTTCGACATCGACGCCACCCTCCTCACCACCGGGGGCAAGGGGTTCGGCGCGATGATCCGCGCCGGCAAGGACCTCTTCGGCGAGCGGTTCAACGCCGAGGGCGTCGACAGGGCCGGACGCCTCGACCCGCTCATCATCGCCGACCTCTTCCGCGTCAACGGCATCGAGTGCACGCTCGACCGCGTCGCGACCTTCCGCAGCGCCTACGCCGACCGCCTCAAGGACTCGCTGGCCGATGGCGGGGCGACCGCCCTGCCCGGCGTTTACGACCTGCTCGACTCGGTGATGACCGAGAGCGGGCCCGTTTGTGCGCTCATGACCGGCAACTTCGCCGAGACGGCCCGCCTGAAACTGACCGCCGCGGGCATCGACCCCGATCGTTTCCCCTTCGGCGTTTGGGGCGACGACGCGAGGGAGGACCCGCCCTCGCGCGACCAGCTTCCGGGCGTCGCGCTGCGGCGCTTCACCGACCTGCGCCGCGTCGAGGCCGACCCGGCAAAGGTGGTGGTCATCGGGGACACCGTCCACGACATCTCGTGCGCCCGGGCGTGGGGCTGCCGCGTGCTGGCGGTGGCGACGGGGTCGTACACCCGCGAGGATCTCGCCGACGCCGACCGGGTTGTGGACGACCTGTCGGATACCGATTCGATCCTGGGCTGGCTGTTCGACTAAACCGGCCCTGCGGGCCCGTTCACCCCGTGTTTTGCAGGCGAAGCGGCGTTGTGGAGATCGGGCCGTTGTCGGTTGGCCGACGGACCGCCCGGGCCCGGCTAGACTCCGCTCCGGGCCGACCGACCGCCATGGATAGGGCGGGAGACCGAGGCCCGTTCGGGGTGCGAAAGCACCGTCGGCCGCATCACGGAAGGAGCGCGGGATGACCGACAGCCACCGGGCGCTCTGCTCGGACTTTTACATCAACTTCAAGCTCGGCGTGAAGATGGAGCTGCCGCGCAAGCGTGAGACGGTGCTCGAACTCTTCGAGCGCCTCCGCCGGCGCTTCCCGGCGATGCACCACTTCCGCCCGCTCAAAGACGAACTGGCCCTCGAAAGCCCGTCGGACGATCCGTTGCACCGCTGGGTCGCCGTGAAGGCGACGAGTCTTCGAGCCGGCGTCGTCAACCCGCCCTCGATGGCCGAGGCGTACGACCTGCACAACGAACTCGCAGAAGCGGCGCCCTACTTCCTCTCGATCAGCGGGCTGGATGTCGAGTTTGTCGAGCTGCTCTACGGCTTCGACCTTGAGTGCGGGCAGAACCACGACGCGGTGATCTACGAGGCCCTCGTCGGCGACTCCCCCCTCGCCGGCTTGCTCGACCGCGAGGAGGGCACGCCCCTGGACTGCCAACCGGTCATGGGCTTTTCGTTCGGCGAGAAGAACGAATACGAGGCGCACTTCGAGGTCAAGAGCCGAAGCGCCGCCACACTCCGCGAGGGCGAGTCGCGCACCGAGCCGATCAGCGTCTACCAGACCGTCCGGCGCGTCGGCGGCGTGGGCGACATCCGCGAACTGCCCGGCGTCGTGCAGCAGCTCGCCGAGCGGGGCGAACGCCTGCTGGAACAGCGTTCGGTCCCCAGTCTGCTGGTCCCGCTCCGCAACGCGATCGCGTTCGGCAGCCTCTGAGCGGCACTACCCTCGCTGAAGATGGCCAATGCCCAAGCCCCAGCCCTGATCGTTGCGCAGTCGGGCTCGACCGCCGCGGGCGATGTCGTCCTGTGGGTGGGGACGCTGATCCTCGCGGTGATCATCGGTGCGGCGATGGCCATGTTCTTCCGCAGCCGCATCCTCAGCTCCAAGGACGATGCGTCCACCGACAAGGGCGTCTTCGACAGTCTGCGCCGGATGCACGAGCGGGGCGAGATCTCTGATGAGGAGTTCAACGCCGCGCGGGACTCGGTCATCAAGCGGCTGCGGACGAAGCCAAGTTCCGAGAATCCAGATGCACCCCGAAGTGGGGAGTCGAAAGTTGTTGAGCCGACGAAGGCCCGGGGCGAAGACCCCACGCCCGAATCGGACGAGCCCGAGCGGGTTTTCCGGGCCAAGCCGGGCCATGATCTGTTCGGACGCCCGCTTCCGGGGTCGGGCGGCGCAGGAAATGACGGTCCTGACGCCGGGCCTGCAAAGAAACCCGAGAAGTAACAACAAACGGACGCAGACACGGGCCGGTCGTCTGCGCATGATGAGTGTCCGCGCCGGCAGGAACAGCTTCGGCGGGCGGTGCGGATCGTCACGGCGCGGCGGGCCCGTCCGCCCTTGGGGCCGCTCGGTCTGTCCAGAACCACCCCCTGTCGCGCCGATAGTGTCCTGACCTTTTCCACCCTGACAGCGAGAGCGGGAGACCCGATGGCGAAGAACAGGAACGACAGCCCCGACCAGCCCGGATCCGGCGGCGGAGGCTCGGGAGGCTTCCGCGGCCGGAAGGTGACGACCTGCTCGTTCTGCGGCAAGACCAGCCGCGAGGTGGGCCCGATGGTCGAAGGACCGTCGGAGGTCTACATCTGCTCCAACTGCGTCGACCTCTGCCAGAACATTTTCCGCCAGGAGCGTCGCCGCCTGAAGAGCCCCGGCGCTGCGCTCAGCGAGATCCCATCGCCGCGCGAGATCAAGGAATACCTCGATCAGTATGTCATCGGGCAGGACATCGCCAAGCGTGCGATGTCGGTCGCGGTGTACGCGCACTACAAGCGCCTGCAGCATGTCGACAGCGAGAACGCCGACCAGATCGAGCTGGACAAGAGCAACATCCTGCTCCTGGGCCCGACGGGCTCTGGCAAGACGCTGCTGGCGCGCACGCTGGCCCGCATCCTGAAGGTTCCCTTCGCCATCGGCGACGCGACCACGCTGACCGAGGCCGGCTATGTCGGCGAGGATGTCGAGAACCTGCTGCTCAAGCTGCTGCAGGCGGCCGACTTCGATGTCGAGGCGGCGCAGCGCGGCATCATCTACATCGACGAGGTCGATAAGGTCGGCAAGACCTCGAACAATGTCTCGATCACGCGGGATGTCTCGGGCGAGGGCGTCCAGCAGAGCCTGCTGAAGATGCTCGAGGGCACCGTCGCCAATGTCCCTCCACAGGGCGGGCGCAAGCACCCCGAGCAGCAGTACATCCAGCTGGACACCAAGAACATCCTCTTCATCTGCGGCGGCACCTTCGTCGGTCTGGAAGACATCATCCGCCGGCGTCTGGGCAAGACCCGCATCGGCTTCGGCAGCTCCGCCATCTCCGCCTCGCGCGGCACGGTGGAGGAGAAGGCCGAACTGCTCGCCAAGGCGACCGCGGCCGATGTGGTCGAGTACGGCATGATCCCCGAGCTCGTCGGGCGTCTGCCCGTCGTCACGCCCCTGATGCCGCTGACCAACGACGCTCTGGTGCAGATCCTGACCGAGCCTCGCAACGCGATCGTGAAGCAGTACCAGCACCTGTTCGAGCTCGAGGGCGCGAAGCTCTCGTTCACCGACGAGGCGCTGCAGATGATCGCCGAGAAGGCCCGCGAGCGCAACACGGGCGCCCGCGCTCTCCGCGCCGAGATGGAGTCGATCATGCTCGACCTGATCTACGAGCTGCCGGAGATGGACAACGAGGGCGCCGAGTATGTGATCGGCATCGAGTCCATCCGCGACCGCCTGCCGCTGAAGCAGCTCAAGAAGCCCCGCAAGCACACGGCGTGAGCGGGGCGGATCGGCAAGCCTCGGGCGCGCCGGTGAGCGTCCGCCCGGAGCATGCTTCGGACATTGAGCCGATCCGCAGCGTCAACCGAGCCGCCTTCGGGCGGGATGCAGAAGCGAAGCTCGTCGACCGCCTCCGGGCGTGCGGCGAGTTTTTTTCTGCGCTCTCGCTCGTCGCTCTGGACGAGACCGGTCGGGTTGTCGGGCACATCCTGCTGACGCGGGCTGTTGTCGAGACTGAGGCGGGGCGGTTCGCTGCGCTCGCGCTGGGGCCGATGGCGGTCGAGCCGATGCTGCAGCGGCGTGGCGTCGGCGGGGTGATGATCCGCGAGGTGATCCGGCGTGCCGAGGCGATAGGCGAAAGCCTGGTGATCGTGCTCGGGCACCCGGAGTACTACCCGCGTTTCGGTTTCGAGCGGGCGTCGCGCTGGGGGATCCGGCCGCCGTTTGAAGCGCCGGACGAGGCATGGATGGCGTTGTGGATCGGTGGAGCCGAACCCCGCCGCCTCGACGGCGTCGTCCGCTACGCCGAGCCGTTTATGGCGGTGGATTCGTGACGCGATCGGCTTGGCGCGGACCGGGCAATCGGCTACATTTTCAGGATGAGTTTGGGTCGGTGATGTTTGCGAGGGTGCGGCGTTGCGCAGGGACATGAAGCACAAACTGGCCGGACGAAAGTACAACGATCACGAGCCATTCACTTCGCGGATGGATCGTCGTGTCGCGAAGCAGGCCGACCCTGAGCTTCTCGATGACATGCCGAGGCGGGAGTCGCTCCGCCAGCCGCATTGGAAGTACGAATGGCGAAGGTTCGGATTGGATAACCCGAGCCCGCTGCGTCGGTTTCTCAACCGGCGTGTGGGCAGAACTTGGAACGAGGTGTTCGCAGAGGTTTGTGAAGCGTTCCCGGCGGGTTCGCCGCTGCGAAAGAAAGTCCTGAGTGAGATCGAGTGGATGGTGGTCACCCGGGTCCGCATCATCGACGGCGTGCCGTGTTACGGAGCCGGGTGGGGAACTGATATTGATTCGCCGTTACGGGGTTTGCAAGACGGTTTCAGGGAGCTGTATGTCGATCCGAGAGACGGGATCCTCAAGCGTACCGAGCCGAGGCGACAGCAGAAGCGATCGAAAGACAACCCCGATGTCCGGGAGTTCCCTGGCGATGACCGCGTGCAATACCGGCGCATCGACGGCGTCTGGTACGAGATCCGTGTCAGGCCGCTCAGAGAAGACGAGATCGTGAAGGCGATGAATGACGGCACAATTCTTTACTGGACAGACCGGCATTCGCGCGTCCGAGACATCCTGATGGACGCCGATCGCCCGACGCTCCGTCAGATCGAGAAGTTCTACGGTCGGCTGGTCGTCGCGACCGCCAAACGCCAGCTCAACAGCCGCGAGATCCGCAAACTCGGTCTGTGACCGGGCCTGATTGAGGCGCAAGCGTCCCGGGAAGGATTCGAACCTTCGACCTGCGGATTAGAAGTCCGCTGCTCTATCCAGCTGAGCTACCGGGACGGCGGGCGGGGGGTTCCCGCGGGCCAACGGTAGGCCGCCATGGCCTAGGCGCGGGGGTGTTGAGGGGTGTCGGCTGGATCCGGCGTGGCCCGGCGGCGAAGATCCTCCTCCCTCTGCGGCTCGGGGCCGCGGCGGGACTCCCGTTGCGGAGCCGCAGGGCGCGATTTCAAGCCCGGAGCGGTGGGGCGGCCGAGGCCCGCATCGGTGGGGCGGGCGACGCCCGTGACGGCTTCCGGTTACGCTGTGGCGGCCTAGACTTGATTCCTGTAAAACCGCAACCGTTCCAGGCAGGCAACAACGCGGTGCAGGACGATCCTGACGCCCCGGCCATGGAGCGCGCCGCGGCGGACCACGCCCCGGAGGCAAGCGTGTCGCGATTGAGCCCGGTTCAGCCCGTTGCATCTGTCTCCGCATCGATCGACGAGCGGTCCGGCGTTGCGCGGGCGTTGGTCGAGTCGACCAAGCCGGGCATCACGCGGCTGGTGACCATCACCTCGGTTGTCGGTTTCCTGATCGCCGCGGTCGGGCTTTCGTGGACGGCGTGGTCGTTCGCGGCGGCGCTGCTCGCGTGCGCTGTCGGCACGGCGCTGTCTGCCGCGGGCGCCAACGCGATGAACCAGTGGGCCGAGCGGGAGCGCGACGCGAAGATGCCGCGGACCGCGGGCAGGCCGATCCCCAGCGGGCGCGTGCGGCCTGAGTCGGTGCTGTGGATGTCGGTGGTGCTGTGCGTGCTCGGCGTCGGGCTGCTTGCTGCGGCGACGGGTGTCGCTTCGGCGCTGGTGGCGCTGGCGTGCATCCTGAGCTACATCCTGTGCTACACGCCGATGAAGCCGGCGAGCATCTTTTCGACCTTGGTCGGCGCGGTGCCCGGGGCGTTGCCCCCGATCATCGGCTGGACCGCCGCGGCTCACGCCGCCGGGCAGGATCAGTGGCAGGCTTTGCTTGCGCCCGGCGCGTGGAGCCTGTTTGTGCTGATGTTCGTCTGGCAGCTCCCGCACTTCCTGGCGATCGCGTGGATGTACCGCGAGGACTATGCGCTGGGCGGCTTCCGCGTGCTGCCTGTTGTCGAGGCGCAGAAGCACGCCGGCGAGGGCGCGCCTGTCGGACGCGTGACGGCGATCACGATGTTTGTCACGGCGATTTTGCTCATCCCTGCAACGATCGCGCCGGTGCTGGCGCTGCCCGACCGGCTCGGCTGGTTTTCGCTGAGTGTCGCGGTCGTGACCGGCGTCGTGTATGTGGTGCTGACGGGCAGGGTGCTGCGCGATCCGACGCCCGCCGCGGCGAGGCGGGTCTTTCTTGCGTCGGTGATGCACCTGCCGCTGCTGCTCGTCTGCCTGGTCGCCGAGGCGGTCGTGCGGACGCTGCTGTTCTGATCGCCCCGTGGCTGGCGACGAGGCCAATACGGGCGCATCTGCTGAACCCCATGGTGAAACCGGTGTCGGCGCGGATCGCTCTGGCGACCCCGCGCTTGTGTTTGAGGGTGTCACGCACCGCTACGCGAGGGGGGCGGGGGAGGCGCTTTCGGGGGTCTCGCTGCGGATCGCTCGCGGCGAACGCGTCGCCCTGCTCGGCCCCAACGGCTCGGGCAAGTCGACGCTGCTGAAACTCGCCTCGACCGCGATGCCCGTGCGGGCCGGACGCGTGCTGGTCTTCGGCGCGTCGGCTTCGATGCCCGGGGGCGTGCGCCGGATCCGATCCGAGACCGGGGTCGTCTTCCAGAGCCCGAGCCTCGACCCGCTGCTGACGGTGAAGGAAAACCTGCGCGTGCATGCGGCGCTTTTCGCTCTGCGGGGTTCGGAGCGGCGCGAGCGGACCGCATCGCTCCTGGAACAGTTCTCGCTCGCTGATCGCGCGGGCGATCGTGTCGGCACGCTCTCGGGCGGGCTGGCGCGCCGGGCGGACCTCGCCCGCGCGCTCCTGCACGAGCCGGACCTGCTGCTGCTCGACGAGGCGACGGCCGGGCTCGACCTCGCCTCTCGCAACGCATTTTGGGACGCGCTGTTTGCGCCCGGTGCAGACGGGCCGCAACGAACGATTGTCTTCAGCACGCATCAGATCGACGAGGCGGAGCGGGCCGACCGCGTGGTGATGGTGCACGACGGACGCATCGTCGCCGACGGCACGCCCGAGGCGCTGGCAGCGCAGGCGGGCGAACGCACGCTCGGCTCGGAGGATCCGCGGGCCGGGGGCGAGCTGGAGGCGGCGGGCGCCGAGTTTGTGCGCACGGGAGAGCGCATCGTCGTCCGGGGCGAAGACGCGATCGGACGCGCGGCCGACGCGCTCGTCGGCGCAGGCGTCGGCTTCAGCGTGCATCGGCCGACGCTCGCCGACGCGTACCTCGCGATCACCGGCGAGCCCCTGTCCGGAGAACGACAGGCCGGCGAGGCGACCGACCCGAAGACAGCCGACGCGCCGAACAAGAACAACGCAGACGACGGCGCGGAGGCGATCGGGGCCGGCGAGTTCGTCCCCGCGAGCGTCGCGGCCGAGCCCGCCGATCTGCCCGGGGCTTCCGGCGCCGTGATCCCGCCTTCGGCCGGGCTGGGCGGGGCGATCCGGGCGCTGGCTTCCCGCGAGTTTCTGCGCCTCTTCCGCCAGCCCTCGCGGATCGTGGGGACGCTGGGAACGGTCGCGATCGTCTGGCTGGTGCTCGGCGGCGGGTTTGCGCGTGCGGCGGTGGGGTCGGACACCGGATATGTCGCGTGGCTGCTGCCGGGCATGGTCTCGATGGCGGCGCTCTTCACGGCCGTCTTCGGCGCGATCACGCTGATCGAGGACCGCAAGGAGGGGTTTCTGCAGGCGGCGCTTGTGAGCCCCGCGCCGCGGGCGGGGATCGCGGGCGCGAAGATCATCGCGGGCGGGTTTTTGGCGCTGGTGCAGGCCGGGGCGGTGCTGGCGGCTGCGCCGCTGGTGGGGGTGCACCCGAGCGGGGCGGGGATCGCGGGGGCGTTGATTGCTTCGGCGTGCATCGCCGCGGGGGTTCTGGGGGTGGGCACGGCGCTGGCGTGGCGGGTCGGCTCGGTGGCCGGGTTCCACGGACTGATGAACCTGGTGCTGATGCCGATGTGGCTGCTGAGCGGGTCGGTGTTTCCGGCGTCGGAAGCCGCGGGGTGGATGCGGGTGGTGATCGCGATCAACCCGCTGAGCTGGCCGACTGATGCGCTTCGGGGCTCGGTGCTGGGCGAGCCGGCGGGCGTGCTGGTGTGGGCCGGAGCAGCGGCGTTTGCGGTGGGGGGCGTTGCGATCGCTATCATCGCCTCCCGGAGGGCGACATGAGCGATCAGGAAAGCCGCATCAGACGCGTCGAGGAATCGCTGGCCTTCGCCCAGCACGAGTCCGAAGCGCTCAACGATCAGGTGATCGAGGCGTTCCGGCGGCTCGAAGGCGTGATGGCGAGGCTCGAGCGGATCGAGCGGCGCATCGAGTCGCTGGCCGAACGCGTCGAGGGGGGCGAAGCGGCCGACGAACGGCCCGAGGCCGACGACGGCGACGAGCGGCGTCTGCCCGGCGACGCCTGAGGCGAGAGATCAAACATCGATCCGCGGCTCAGCCGCCCATGCAGCAGCCCGGCCCGCAGGAGTGGGGCCGCCCGCCCCCTGATGAACCGGCTGATGAACCCCCAGCCGGCCCGGCGCCCCCGATGCTGGCGAGGCTCACGACCTTCTCGACGGGCGTGCTCCGTGGTGTTCGGCCCGGGTCGATCCCGGCTCGGTCGCAGACCTCGCCCCATGTGCGGAGCGTCTCGGCCATCGGGTGGGAAACCTCGACGATCTCGGCGGTTCTTTCGCAGCGGTACTCGTACCTCGGCATGCCCAACGATATCGGCCGGGCTCGGCCCTGTCCGTCGCCGGGACGGTGCTCGGGCGGGTATCCTCCGCCCATGCATCGGATGCTGATCGCGGCGTGCTCCGGGATGGTCGGTCTGCTCTCGTCGGGCGTTTGTGCCGAGGGGGGCGGTCTGGCTGTCGAGGGCCTGACCTACGAGCGGGAGTGGTCGAATGGCTCGCTGGATGAGGTTGTGCCGCGAGAGATCGAGCCGTTCGGCACGGCCCGCAAAACCTGGTGGTCCTTCGGCGGCGCCGTCGCGACCTACTTCGGCGACGAGACCGACTACCAGATCCACGGCGCGTTCCACCACTTCGTCGCCGACGATGTCGAGGTCATCGGCGAGCTCGGCCTCTGGTACGCCGACCAGAACGGGCCGAACACCTACGGCGTCAACCCGCAGCTCGGCCTCCGATGGCACTTCCTGCAGGACGAAGACAAGCGGACCTGGTCGGTCTTCGCCGAGCTCGGCATCGGCGCCCTGTGGACAGAGAAGAACGCCCCCGCCGGCGGCACCAGCCTGAACTTCACCCCGCGCGGGGGTGTGGGCTTCACGCATCGGATCGGCGACGGCCCGGCCCGCTTCATCGCGGGCGTGCGTCACCACCACATCTCCAACGCGAGGATCGAGGGCGACAAGAACAACCCGGCCCGCGACATGCCGCTGGTCCACTTCGGGTTCATGTTCCCCTTCTGAGCCGGGGGAGCCGGGCGAGAGGAGGGGCGCTGGGCGCAGGGTGCGGGGTTGGCTTCGGCCTGCGGCCGAGGCTTCGTGGCAGGGCTACGGACCAGGGTTTTGAGAACACAAGTCAAGCTGCGGTCGGTGGCCGCCGCCTCCCCCAGCGCCCCACGCCCTACGCCCAGCGCCCCACACTTGATTCCGGAGTGTCGGCACGGCCTCGTGCCTGAAGGAACCGGATTATGCGAACGACTGGGCCGGCCCCCGCCCCTTGGCGTGGCGGCTCGGCGGGCGTATACTCGCCCGCCCCGAGAGGGGCGACAACCCGGGCGTATGGCGCAGTTGGCTAGCGCGCTTCCATGACAAGGAAGAGGTCACAGGTTCGAGTCCTGTTACGCCCACTTTCCAGTTTTGCATCGTGACGCGTCGGTCTGCGCCCGAGCGCAGAAAGCCTTGTTTTTTCAAGGACTTTCTGGCGATCGTGCGTGTCGGTGCGCTTTGTTGCAAACGGTGCCGCGTCGGGCTTTGCGACGCTTTCGGAGTGACCTGCCCTTGGAATCCTGATCCAGTCCGATCGAGAGCCTATGGGGTAACAAGTACCCAATGAGCTCACGATGAAGCGGAAGCGTCTCGGGATCGATGAGGTGATCCGGAAGCTGCGGGAGGCCGCGGCGATCGACTCGACGCGTGTCGTCGGTCCGTCGAAGATCATCCCCGCCTCCGTGGGCGGCTCGAAGCGGACGGGCTCGATCGTCTCGATCGCGTCGCCCAGCGCGCAGTCGAACCTCCAGAGCAGCTCGCCGCCGAACCTCGCCGGCAGCGACGAGCGGGGCAGGGCGATGAGCTGGCCGATGCGGTCTGCACCGATCTCGCCCGGCCCCGACACGGTCTGTTGATCGACGCTCTGGCCTCGCCCTAGGCCCGCCCGGCATCAATCCACTCGTGCAGCCCCGGCCCGACCTCCAGCCGCCCAGCCCCGCGGCCCGACCAACCCCGCCGGCCCCAACATCCACACGCGAAAGCAACGCCCGGGCTCTGGCGAGCCGGCTTGGGGGTGCTGGGCTTGGGGGTGCTGGCGGGCGAGGGGGGCTTTGGCATGGAAAAAACGACTCGACGGGCCTCAAGCGATCGGTGTTTATCAGGCTAACACCGAATCATTGCTGAATCAAGAGGATTCCACGCACGAAGACCCCGCCGGCCCTGCAAGAAGGTGCGGGCGGGCCTTACGAGGGGGAGTGATCGCCCGACCGCGTCGGCTGCCGCATGCCGTCAACGGCTCTGCGCCGAGGCGCGTCGCCGGAGCAGGATCGAGTTGCCGATGACCGAGAGCGAGCTCGCCGTCATCGCGATCACGCCGATCATCGGGTGCAGGAGTCCGATCGCGGCGATCGGGATGGCGACGATGTTGTAGATCCACGCCCAGAACAGGTTCTGCACGATCTTGCGGAAGGTGGCGCGGGAGAGCTGGATCGCTTCGACGACCTTGCTGAGTTCGCCGGTGACGAGCGTGATGTCGGCCGCCTCGATGGCGACATCCGCGCCGGCGCCGATCGCGATGCCGACATTGGCCTGCTTGAGGGCCGGGGCGTCGTTGATGCCGTCGCCGACCATCGCCACGGCGGCTCCAGACTCTTGCTGCAGCTCCCGGACGGCGTCGACCTTGCCCTCGGGCAGGACGCCGGCCCGGACATCCTCGATGCCGACCTCTTCTGCGATCGCCTTGGCGGTCCGCTCGTTGTCGCCGGTGATCATGACCGGCCGGAGGCCGAGTTCGGTCAGTTTGGCGATCGCGTCCTTCGAGTCGTCCTTGAGCGTGTCGGCGACCGCGATGACGCCGGCGGCCCGGTCGTCGGCGAGCACGAGGAACGCGGTCTTGCCCTGTTCCTCCAGCTCTTTCAGCTTCTCCTGGACGCTCTTGTAATCGATGTCGTTCTCGTCGGCGAGGCGCGGCGTGCCGACGCGCACGGTCCGCCCGTCCACGCTGCCCTTGACACCCCGGGCTGTGATCGACTCGAAGTCGGAGACCTTCGGGATATCGATCTCGCGGCTCTTGGCGGCGTCGACGACCGCGCGGGCGATGGGGTGCTCCGAGCCCGACTCGACAGCCGCGGCGATCTTGAGCACTTCGTTTTCATCGAACCCGTCGGACGCGTGCACATCGGTGAGCTCCGGCTCGCCCCTGGTGATCGTGCCGGTCTTGTCGAGCACGATCGTCTGGATGTCCTTCATCGTCTGGATCGCCTCGCCGGACCTGAGCAGCACACCGCGTTCGGCGCCGATGCCCGATCCGACCATGATCGCCGTGGGCGTTGCGAGCCCGAGGGCGCACGGGCAGGCGATCACGAGCACCGCGATCGCGGCCAGCAGCGCGAGCAGGATCGAGGGGAGCTCCGGGTCGACCCAGGGCAGGAAGGCGGCGCCCCAGTGCAGGATCGGGCGGAGGGAATCGGCGAAGAACAGCCAGCCGACGAAGCTCGCCAGCGCGATCAGGATGACCGCTGGCACAAAGTAGCTCGTCACCCTGTCGGCGAAGGCCTGGATCGGCACCTTGGACGACTGGGACTCTTCGACGAGCCGGATGACCTGGGAGAGGAAGGTGTCTTTGCCGACACGCGTCGCCTTGACCTTCAGCAGCCCTTCGCTGTTGATCGTCGCGCCGAGCACGGTGTCGCCCTCGGTTTTCTCGACGGGCACGGACTCGCCGGTCGCGATCGATTCATCCACATGGCTGGAGCCTTCGATGACCTCGCCGTCGGTCGGGATCTTTTGTCCGGGTTTGACGATCATGACATCGCCCGGTCGGAGGTCGTCGATCGAGACTTCCCGCTCCTGGCCATCGCGTTCGACCAGCGCCGTCTTGGCCCCGAGCGTGAGCAGTCGCTTGATCGCCTGCGACGCTCTGCCCTTGGAGCGGTTTTCGAGGTAGCGTCCGATCAGGTGGAAGGTCATGATCGTCGCCGCCATCTCGATGAACGAGACCATGGGCGTGAAGAACCCAGCCAGCCCGATGAGGTAGGGCGGGATCGAGCCCATGCTGATGAGCACATCCATGTTGGCGGTGCGGTTCTTGAGCGAGCGCCACGCCGAGACATGCGTGTCGCGCCCGATGACGAAGACCACGGGGAACGCGAGAACGGCGATCATCGCCAGGTACCAGAGGCGCGGCAGCTCGATCCAGAACATGTGGACCATCATGAGCACCATGATGACCGTGGTCGGGATCGCCGCGATGACGAACAGGCGCTTGGCACGCCGGACATATTGCTCCTCGCGGGCCTGGTCGCCTTCGGCGTCGTCGTCGTCGCCCGCGATGTGGGTGACCTCGTAGCCGCCCCGCTCGACGGCGGCCTTGATCTCCTCGGGAT
Source organism: Phycisphaerales bacterium (assembly GCA_050486265.1). Lineage (GTDB taxonomy): Bacteria > Planctomycetota > Phycisphaerae > Phycisphaerales > UBA1924 > SLFH01. Next base: position 461,729 of record JBJHCY010000001.1, read on the forward strand.
CGGTCTTGCCGGCGTCGAACCGGACGCGGACGCGATGCGACGAGATGTTCGTCGAGATCTCGCCAATGCCGTTGACCCGCTGGATCGACTTGCGGACGAGACCGGCGCAGTGGTCGCTGTTCATACCCGGCACGGTCAGCGTTGCTTCGTCCGAGACCGCGTCGGCGTCTTGGGGCCCGTCCGGGGGCTCCGAATCTTCCCGGCGCTTCGGTTGGTCTTCGCCATGGGCGTCGTGGTCGTGTTGCATGATGCTCCCTTCTCAAGGGCTCGTGTTCAAGCGGCGTCGGCGCCGCCGATGCGCTTGCCGCCGCCTTCCTCGCAAGGCGCGGGCGTCCGCGCCCGCCCGGTCACTCGCGGTCGGCGACGAATTTGCCCGCTTCCCGCCAGGCCTTATCGATGGCGGCGATGAACTTTGCAGGATCGGCCTTCACGCTCGGTTCGCAGCCTGCGCAGCAGAAACGCAGCAGCCGGCCGGCGACGACCATCTCGGTGGGCTCGCCCATCGAGCCGAGCCTGGCGCCTGCGACGACGCATTCGCTCATGGGGTAGTCGGGTCGCTGCGCGTCGGCGGCCGCCTTGTTGAGCTTGTCGATGAACTTCTTCGGGTCGGCCTTGAAATCGCGCTCGCACATCGGGCAGCACAGGCGGACAAGGCGGTTGCCGTAGACGAGGTTCGTGGCGGTGTCCTCGCCGTTGTCGAACAGCGGCTCGCCGGAGACCACGCAAGTCTCGATCGGGTAGAAGCGCATCTGGTCCTCGATGATCTTCTCGTCGACCTTCTCCCAGTAGGCTTCCTTGTCGGCCTCGAAGCGTTCGATGCAGGGCGGGCAGCAGAAGCGGACCTCGCGGCCGTCGTACTTCTTCACGACCGGATCGCCCATGGACCCGAGTTTCTGGCCGGAGACCGGGCAGGTGTCCAGCGGGTACGGATCGGTCCACGCCTCCCGCTCCGCGCGGGGACCGTGTCCGTCGGCGCGGGCGGTGTTCTCGGCGGCGTGCTCGCGAGCGGACACGACGGAGGCGACGAACCCGTCCTTGCGGGCTTCGTCCCATGTCTGGAAGTGCCTGGCGCATCCGGGGCAGCAGAAGCCGATCTTGTTGCCCTTGTGCTCGACCGTGCCGGCCGAGGGCGTGATCGGCTCGTTGCTGACCGGGCATCTGGCGTTCACCGTTTCGGCGGCTTGCGCCGCGTGCGAGCCGGTGTGCTGGTGCTCGTGCTGGTTTTCGTGCTGGTTTTCGTGCTGGGCCGCCGCGAAGGGGACCGGGGCGGCGAGGCAGAGGCATGCGATCAGTGCTGAGGTGTTCATCGGGGATCTCCTTGTGCCTTGGAGGCGCCGCTATCGGGCGCCGGGCGGTTGCGTGAGAGACGGAACTTCCACTCCTGCACCCAGCAGTACAGGATGGGGACAACGAACCAGGTGACGGAGGCGACGACCATGCCGCCGAACGACGGGATGGCCATGGGCACCATGATGTCCGATCCGCGCCCGGTGCTGGTGAGCACGGGCAGGAGGGCGAGGATGGTGGTGGCGCTGGTCATGACGGCGGCCCGGATGCGGAGCCTGCCCCCCTCGACGACGGCCTTCCGGATCGCCTCGATCGAATCCGGCTTCTCTTCGTCCATCGACTGTTCGATGCGGGCAGCCATGATGACCCCGTCGTCGGTTGCGATGCCGAAGAGCGCGAGGAAACCGACCCAGACCGCGACGCTCAGGTTGAACGCCCGGACCTGGAAGAGCTCGCGGAGGTCGGTCCCGAGCAGCGTCGTGTCGAGGAACCAGGGCTGGGCGTAGAACCAGAGCATCAGGAACCCGCCGCCCCACGCGACGAAAACGCCGGAGAACACCATCATCGCGACGCTGACCTTCCGGAACTTGAAGTACAGCAAAAGGAAGATGATCGCCAGCGAGAGCGGGAGCACGATGCTCAGGCGTTCTGCGGCTCGGACCTGGTTCTTGTACGAGCCGGCGAACTCGTAGCTGACGCCCGCGGGGACGGAGAGCTCGCCCGAATCGATCCTGCTCTGGATGAAGTCGCGGGCGTCCTCGACCACCGTGACCTCGGCGTAGTCGGGGCGCCTGTCGAAGAGCACATACGCAACGAGGAAGGTGTTCTCGCTGCGGATCATCTGCGGGCCGCGCCGGTAGACGATCTCGGCGAGCTCCCTCAGCGGGACCTGCGCGCCCGTCGGCGTCGGCACGAGGATGTCGCCGAGCGTCTCGGGCTGGTCGCGGAGCTCCCGCATGTAACGCACGCGGACGGGGTAGCGTTCCCGCCCCTCGACGGTCATGGTCAGCGGCTTGCCGCCGACAGCGACCTCGATGACCTCCTGCACATCGGCGATGCGCAGACCGTACCGGGCGATCCTTTCGCGATCGATCTCGATTTCGAGGTACGGCTTGCCGACGACCCGGTCGGCGAAGACCGCCGCGGGCTGGACGCTCGGCACTTCTTTGAGGAGTCGTTCGAGTTCGAGGCCGAACGACTCGATCGTGTCGAGGTCGGGGCCGTAGACCTTGATGCCCATCGGCGCGCGGAAGCCGGTCTGCAGCATGACGATGCGGGTCTCGATCGGCTGGAGCTTGGGAGCGCTGGTAACGCCCGGCATGTCCGCGGCGGCGACGATGGCCTCCCAGATGTCGTGCTGGGATCTGATCTCGTCGCGCCACTGGCGGTAGGGCCTGCCGCCATTATCTTCGATCAGTTCGCCCTGCTCGTCCCGCACAAACTTGCCGGCGGCCTCGTCGTAGCGGAAGTTCAGGCGCCGGCCCCGCTCGTCGCTTCGGTACTCGCTCTTGTACTGGATGACGGTCTCGACCATCGAGACCGGGGCCGGGTCGAGGGGGCTTTCCGCGCGGCCGATCTTGCCGACGGCCAGCTCGACCTCCGGCACGCTCATGATCCTGAGGTCGAGCTCTTTTAGGATGTCGGTCGCCTCCCCGATCGAAGCGTGCGTCATGGTCGTGGGCATGTAGAGGAACGCGCCCTCGTCGAGTGAGGGCATGAACTCGCTCCCCAGGCCCGGGAAGGCGTGGGCGATCTCCACGACCGCGCTGTGGCGCCTGACGGACTCGGGCAGCCATACGAAAACGCGGTCGAAGCCGAGCCATGTCGTCACGCCCAGAAGCACGATGACCGCCGCGGGCGAGAGACCGATGATCTTGTGGCGCAGCGTCCAGGCGAGGATGTGCGGGAAGGCGAGGCGCAAGAGCCAGAAGACCAGCAGCACGCCGCCGACGATCGCGCCGATAAACAGCGAGTTGCCGAGCAGGCCCGGCTCGGGGCCAAGAGGCTCCCAGGCGCCGCTGAGCACGACCAGCACCACCAGCACCGCGACGAGGTTCGCCGACCACTGCAGCGCCCTGGCGAGCCCGACGGGCAACCACGGACGGACGAGGTAGAACGCCCCGAACGACGCAAGGATCAATCCGCCGAGCGGCTGGACCAGCACAGCGACCGCCACGCCGGCGACCGTCAGCAGCGCCGCTCCCGCGGTGCGGATCATCCCGGCCCGCGGGCGGATCCCCATCAGCACATGCGCCGCGGCGGGCAGCACCGTCAGCGCCAGGATGATCGAAGCGATCAGCGCGAATGTCTTGGTGTACGCCAGCGGCCTGAACAGCTTGCCCTCGGCCGCCTCCATCGTAAAGACCGGCAGGAAGCTGACCACCGTCGTCGCGACCGCTGTCAGCACCGCCCCGCCGACCTCGCAGGCCGCGCGGTAGATGACCTCGATCGGCGGCTCTTTGTTCGTTTCGTCCGCCCGGGCCTCGTCGAGTCGCCGGAGGATGTTCTCGCTCAGGACGATGCCCATGTCGACGATCGTCCCGATCGCGATCGCGATGCCCGAGAGCGCGACGATGTTCGCGTCGACCCGGAAGAGCTTCATCCCGATGAAGGTCATCAGGACCGTGATCGGAAGCATGGCGCCGACGAGCAGGCTGCTCCGCAGGTGCATCACCATCAGCACGACGACGATGATCGTGACCAGCACCTGCTGCGAGATCGCGTCGCTGAGGGTCTGGAGCGTCTCGCGGATCAGGCCCGTCCGGTCGTAGAACGGGACGATGGTGATCCGGCTCTCGGTCCCGTCGGCCAAAAACTTGGACGGAAGGCCCGGCGAGATCTCATCGATCCGGTCTTTGACCCGTTGGATGGTCGCCATCGGGTTCTCGCCGTAGCGGACCACGACGACGCCCCCGACCGCTTCCGCGCCGGCCTTGGTGAGCACGCCGCGTCGGAGGGCGGGCCCGATCGAGACCTTGGCGACGTCGCCCACGAGGATGGGCAGGTTGTCGCGGACGGTGACCGTCGCCTGCTCGATGTCTTGGACCGACCTGATAAACCCGAGGCCGCGAACGATGTACTCGGCGCGGTTCACCTCGATGGTGCGGGCGCCCACATCGATGTTGCTCTTGCGGACCGCGTCGATCACCTGCGTCAGGGAGACATCCGCCGCGCGCATCGCGTCGGGGTCGACATCGACCTGGTATTCCTGCACGAAGCCGCCGATCGACGCGACCTCGGAGACGCCCTCAACGCTGGCGAGCCTGTATTTGACGATGAAGTCCTGGACGGATCGCAGCTCGTGCGGGTCCCACCCGCCGGTCGGGTTGCCGTCCCGGTCCCGCCCCTCCAGCGTGTACCAGAAGATCTGGCCGAGGGCGGTCGCATCCGGCCCGAGCGCGGGCATCACGCCCGGCGGCAGCGTGCCCGCAGGAAGCGAGTTCAGCTTCTCAAGGACACGGGACCGCGACCAGTAGAACTCCACCCCTTCCTCGAAGATGATGTAGATGCTCGAAAAGCCGAAGACCGAACTGCTCCGGATGTCCTGCACGCCCGGGACGCCCAGGAGCGCCACCGTCAGCGGGTAGCTGATCTGGTCGTCGATGTCCTGCGGGCTGCGGCCGGGCCACTCGGTAAAGACAATCTGCTGGTTCTCGCCGATGTCGGGGATGGCGTCGACAGGGACGGGATCGCGCGGCAGCCCCGCGACTTCCCAGTCGAAGGGCGCAACGAGCACACCCCACACAAGCGTGGCGCCGAGCAGGATCGCGACGACCAGCTTCTGCTCAAGGCAGAAACGGATCAACGCGCCGAGCGGCCCGCGATGCGTCGGCCGGTCTTCGGGTTTGGGGTCACTCATGATCGTGCCCCCCGCCGTGCTCCTGGCGCCGCTCGTCGCTCTCGGCCCGGTGCAGCGGCTCGAAGGACTCGACGATCTCCCCGCAGCGGAGCATGCTCTCCCCGAAGTACGGGTTGTTGATCTGCTCGCTCCGCTGCAGCCAGTCCGCCCCCTGATCGTCGAACGCCATAGGGCAATGGACGACGAACCACGCCCGGCTGCCGTGGTGCCCGAAACGACGCTGGAGGCTGATGACCGCCTCGCTCATGCGCTCGAACCGGACCCGCGCGACCTCGATGTCGGTGATGCCCGGATCGACGCGGAGCCTCGACGCCGCACGCCTCCATTCCCCCAGCGGCTCGCCGACCAGGCCGTCCTCCTCTACAAGGCCCAGCGCCGTCCGCAGGTCGGCCGCGGCCTGCGCAAACCCGCCCATGTCGTCGTCGGCGAGCGCCTCCTGTGCGTCGAAGTAGGCCGAGTAGACCGGCTTGAGCGCGAACACGAAGTTGTCCGGCACGCTGACACGCTCTTCAGCCCTCGGCTCACCCTCGACGCCGTGACCGGCATGGCCCGCGTGCGGGTCGGCGGCATCGCCGGCCGGGCTCATCATGCTCGGCTTGGCCGCGATCTGCATCGCGCTGTCGATCCGGAAGGCGCCGTTGACCACCACACGCTCGCCCCGGCTCAACCCCTCGCGGACGATGTAGAACTCGCCAGCCCGCGGCCCGAGCACCACCGCCCGCCCCTCGTAGGTCGGCCGCTCCGTCTCGGGAACCTCGATGTACACCACCGACCGTGTCCCGGTATACAGCACCGCCGTTCTGGGGATGACCAGCGGCTCCTCGATCCCGCTCGGATCGCCGACAACCCCGAGCGATTCGGCGGGGACAAGCTCCATCCCGCAGATGTCGCACCGTCCCGGCCCGTCTCTGACCACCGTGGGATGCATCGGGCTGATCCATCGCCCCGCGAGTTCGTCGCTGACAACCGCCCCGCCCTCGGCGACGCGGGTCCGGACCACCGCCGAGGCGAACATCCCGGGCTTGAGGCGACGATCTTTGTTGTCGACCGCGACCCGGACCGCCGCGGTCCTGGTCCGCTCGTTGACCACCGGCTCGATGAACGCGATGCGTCCCTCGAACTTCTCGCCGGGATGCGACTCGACCGTGAAGGTCACCGATTGTCCCCAACGCAGCATCGGAAGCTGCGACTCGTACGCCTGCAAGTCGATCCAGAGCCGGGAGAGATCCGCGACGGTCGCGATCGGCGAGCCCGTGCGGACATAGTCCCCCTCGCGCACCTTGAGTTCGGTGACCACGCCCCCGATGGGCGCGTAGATCTCGATCCTGTCGGAGTCGATCTCTCCTCGCTCGGCCGCCTCGATCTGTGCATCGGTCAGCCCGAACAGCCGGAGCTTCTCGCGTGAAGCCTTCAGCGTGTCCTCGGCGGCGGACCGGACGATCGCGCTGGCGGACTCGGTATTGGCGTGCGCGCGGGCCGCCTGCCTGAGCTCCTCGAACGCCGCGAGGATGTCGGGGCTGTAGACCTCGGCGACATGATCACCCAAAGCCACGGTCGCCCCGACGAAGTTGACAAACAACCGGTCGAGCCGGCCCGGGAAGTACGCCGTGAGCCGCGCGACCGCCGTCTCGTCGTAGGTCACTCTCCCGAAAAGCCGGACCTCGGCCGTCGGGAAGAACCTCGCGACGGGCGCGGTCTCGATGCGGCTGCTGACAGCCGCCTCTCTGCTCATCCTGATGCGCCGTTCGCTCCCCTCGCCCTCGTCGTCGTCCTCGGCGACCGGGATGAGATCCATGAAGCAGATCGGGCACTTCGCGTCCGGGTCGGGCAGCCGCACCGACGGATGCATCGAGCAGGTGTACATCCGCGGCTTGCTCTCTTCTTGACCCTCGTGATCGTGCGTCTCCTCGGCAGATTCTGCGGGAGGCTCCGGCGCGGGCCGCCCCAGGTGGTAACCCAGGAGCAACGCCGCGATGATGAGCAGCACCGCGACGCCCGCCGATGTCTGCTTCCAGATCCACCCCGCCGCCGCGCGGATGTGCCGCAACGCGTTCTTCATGGCTTCACCTCGTCGGAATCTGCGGGCCGCGCACCGGCGTCCGCGGCCTCTGTCGGCACGGCCTCGCCCACGAGCCTGTTGAGCCGGGCCAACGCAATGTCGCGATCCGCGCGGGCCCGCTCGGCGGCGATCGCAAAGTCCAGCAGCGTCCGCTGGGCGTCCAGAAGATCGAGAAAGCTCGCCTCGCCGGTCCGGAAGCCGGCCAGCGACGCGCCGAGCGACTCTTCGGCCTTGGGGATCAGCGTCCCCGTGTACAGGCGGACGCGCCGGTCCGCGTCGGTGTGCTCGAACCATGCGCGGTGGATCGCCGCAGTGATCCGGTTCGCCTCGTCGGCACGCTCGCCGGCAACCGCGAGCCTGCGGGCGATCGCCTCGCGGACGCCGGCGTCGTACCTGTCGCGCCAGAGCGGGATGCTCATCCCCAGCGAGACCATCACGGGCTCGCCGGCGCCCATCCGCTGGACGACATGCCCCTCGTAGAACATGTAATCGACGCCCACAGAAAACTCCGGCAACCCGGACTTTCTCGCGACATCCGCGAGCAGACGCTGCTCCTCCGCCCGTTCGTCCATCGCGAGCAACGCGGGGTGCGTCTCTTGGGCGACACGAACGAGCGAAGACGCGTCAGCCGCGACCCGCACGCCCGGTCTGTCCGCGATCCGCTGGATCTCGGCCGTCGCCGGCCGGTTCAGCGTCGTGTTCAGATCCGCCGCGTACACCGGGCGCAAGGCTTCGAGCTCGGCCAGACGATCTTCGACCTGCCCGAGCTCCACCTGGGCCCTGATCAGCTCCGCATGCCCGCGGTCGCCGACGCGGTACCTCGCGCGGATCAGCTCCTCGAACGACTGGACCAGCGCGAGGTTGTCAGAAGCGATCTGGATCGCCGAGTCGATGTACGCCAGTTCGTATAGAGCAACGAGCACGCGCTCGGATGTCGCGAGCCGCACAGCCTCAAACTCGCGCCACATCGCCAGCGCCGCCCTGGAGGCCGCGTCTTCCCGCCGGCCGAGCGTGCCCGGCCAGGGGAACGACTGCATGACACCGATCGTGGCCTCCTCGTTCATAAAGCTGTAGCCGAGGTTGGCTCGAGGGTCGGGCAGCGCACGCACCTGCGGCAGCCGCTCGGCCGCCACGCGCCAACGCTGATAGGCCGCCTCGACCTCAGGGCTGTGGTGCAGCGCGTACCGGATGAAGTCCTCGGGCGAGGCGTCCGGGCCGAGCTCCGGAACCGCCGCCTCGTTCGACGAAGCGTTCGCCCGGTACGCCGACCGCGGCGGACGCTCAACATCTCGCGGCAGCGACTCGCCAAGAGACCGATAGGGATCACGAGACTGATCGAACGGGGACGAACACCCCGCGAGCAGTCCCGCCGCGGCGGCGCAGATCGCGCTCGCGGCTGATCGAGTTGCCATGGGTGGCTCCTGAGTTGCTGGTGACAAGAGAGCGATCGACAGCAGGGACACGCCGCCGGTGTCGGCGCGCACTGTCCCTGCCGAAGGTCCGCTCTATGTTCGCCAGATACCCAGGAAGGCCTGAATCTCGTTGTGCGTCAGCCCCGAGAGAAGACTCAGAGGCTCGGCCGCAGGACGAGAAGCGTCATCCTGCGACGCCGCGGTCGGAACCGTTCCCGCCGGCGGGCCACGGATCGCGATCGGCGCATCCCGATCCGTCTTGGGCAGTGGAGCGTCCGGAAGAGGCAAGGGCGCCGGGACCGGCGCCACGCCGCAACGACAAGCCCCATCACTCAACGGGCAGTAGCCGTCACTCTCTGGGGCCGAATCGCAGCATGAAGGGGTTGCCTTGGGAGCGCAGGCCAGGTGACCGCAGTCGCCGTGCCGATCAGTGCCCGCCGGAGCGAATCCGCTCCACCCGGCTGTCGCGAGCATCAGGATGACAAGCACACGGATCACGGCGAAGAGAATACTCCGGACAGCGTCGTCCGCCAAACCACGACCCGGCCCTTGTCTATTCCGAGCCGGGCCCATTCGCTGCCTCATGGCGAAGGCTCGGCCTCGGAAGCGAAAGCCGGTGAGGCCGGACGCAAACCCGATCATACCCCGCACCGATTCGCCGCAAGCACTCGGGCGGGTCCGATCCGAGCTTCAAGCCGTTAGACGCGATGCAGCTCCGCTCGCCGGACGCGGCCTTCCGCGTCCGCCTGGATGTAGCGCCAGCTGCCCGCCTCAAGAATGGTCAGCCAGCCGCCTTCTTTGATGCCGGTGTCGATACAGATCGTGTGTCCGAGATCGAGGGGTTCGCCGGACCGCTGGCGGGAGTGGCCGCAGACGACGGTGCGACCGCTCTCGTGCGGCTGGGCGTCGTCCACGCGACCCCACAGAGCTTCGTTGCGGTCGGGGTTGGCCGGCGAGGCGAGCGGGCCGATGCGGCCGTGGACGCAGATGAGGTGGTCGTCGTGCCAGGCGAGCCGAAGATCGGCGAGGAATCGCTTGTGCGCCGGCGGCACGCCGTCGGGTGCGCCGCCCGGGTAGCTCCGAATGGTGCTGCCGCCGCCGATGGATACGAATGCTTCCATTGCCCGCTGGGACTCCAGCGAGGCTTCGAACATGTCGTCGTGGTTGCCGCGGAGGCAGACCGTGTTGCCGCGGCGTTGCAGGTCGATCAGAAGCTCGATGACCGAGGCGGACTCGTCGCCGCCGTTGACATAGTCGCCCAGAAAGACCAGCGTGTCGTCGGGGCTGATCTCTGCGGCCTGCAACGCGGCTTGGAGTGCGCGGAGGTGGCCGTGGATGTCGCCGATGAGGAGCGTGCGCATTGGGGGTTGTAGTCCGGCTGATGAAGGGGTCGGGGCGACCGCGAGGCGGTCACTTCCGCTGCTGCGGCCAGCGCCAACACTGCGAGCCTGAACTCTTCGGGCAGATCGTCCCAAGCCTCGATCAGCGTTCGGAGCCTCGGGTCGGCCCCATCGGCACTCTGAGGCCGTAGACCCGAGCACAATGCGAGTGCGATCGATCCTGCGCCGGCTTGGTCAAGAAGACGCATTCGCCCCGGGACTTGCCGCGATTGTTCGGGTTCTGCTACAACCACTGACCCGGCCGAGAGACAGGGTCTTTCGTGCGCCGAACGCCCCGCAGAGGCCGCCAAGACAGGATGCGAGCCGCCTCGCGAGCCGGATTCCGGCTTTTTTCCGTATCTCCAAGAAGTCGCGTTGCAGGGCGGGCGAAGATCGGGTAGTCTGTTTTCGGACGAACGGCCTGCTCGGCCGCGGCTCAGCGTCGAGAGGCGGAACGCGGGCGAACACGAGGGGACATCCATGAACACGATGTTTGCGATGCGTCGCGGCCGCCAAGGCCGAGGTCTGGTTTCGATCGCACGGTTCGGGGCCGTCGTTGGTGCGGCGGTAGTCGCCTGCTCGGCAACATCGTCGAACGCGGAAGGCGAAACGCCGCTCGACGGCCTGAAGGCGGCGTGGAACACCTATCAACGAGCGGCTGCTCGAGTGCGTGTCCCGCTTCGAGGGCATGTTCCGCGACCGTTGCATGGAGACGGTGGTGATCGGACTGCACCACGATCTCATGCGCCTGAGCGATACGGACAAGCCCGCGGACTGCTGGGCGAAGTACCTCGAACTTCTGCAAGAGCCGTGCGATCCTGCGATCGGGTACGCCGCATGCATCTCGATCCGTGCAGCCGCGGCGAGCGAGGTCTTCAACTGGTGCGCCGGCGCGACGCAGGACGAAGAGATCGCTCGCGCATCGCCAGAATGGCACGCGCCGCCGGAGCTCATCGCCTCGGATGAGCTTCAATACGAACTCTCGGTCGTCACGCAGAACCCGGAAGTCGACGCCGTGCGGTTCTGGGCGGTCCATCGCACCGGCGAGGGCGACAACGAGTCGAGCGTGGCGTACAGCATCGGCGAGGCGTCGGTCATAGGCGAATTTGGCGCCAGACGCGTCTGGAGGCACGAGGGCCACCGCGGCGGATGGGACGGCATCGGCGAGCTCAGGCCCTTCGGTCTGCACGACCGCGTGGTGATCGTCGCCCAGGCCTTGCGGGAAGGCGAGGCCGTGGGCGCGTCGCATGTCGTCGCGCAGATCAAGTAATCGCATCCAAGCGACGAAATGCGCCGCTGCGGAGCACCGCCCCCGATACAACGCTCGGGGGCGTTTTGCGAATGCGGAGACCTTCGGTTGCTCTGAGGCCGGTACTGATCCCGCATAGACTCGCCCGATGTCCGAGAAGCCCGCCCCGATCGAACCGGATGCCGCGCAGGCTGTCGCAAGACTCGCCGACGAGCACGCCGCGGGGCTGTACACGCTCGGGCTGCGTTTCTGCGGCGACCCGGCCAAGGCGGAAGACCTCGTCCAGGAGGTCTTTCTGAACGCCTTGAAGGGGTGGTCGGGCTTCGAGGGCCGGTCGGACCCGAAGACCTGGCTCTACACCATCGCCGCCCGCGCATGCAAGAGGATGCATCGGACGCGCAGCGGGGAGCCTTCCTCGATCGGTTCGCTCGACGCGCTGCTGCCATTCGATGAGCCGCTGGTGGCGCGTGTCGAGGACGGCGGCCCGCTCGGCGAGCAGGTCTGGCGCGAAGCCCGCGAGCGTCTGGAGGCGTCGATCGTCGCCCTTCCCGAGGAGTTCCGCGTGCCGCTGGTGCTCAAGGAGATCGCGGGCTTCTCCGTGCCCGAGGTTGCGGGGATCCTGGGCCTTGAGGAGGGGACGGTGCGGAGCCGCGTGCACCGGGCGAGGCTGAAGCTGCGAAAGTCGATCGAGGGGGTGCTGTCCAAGAGCGAGGCCCCGCCGCTGGCGTACCCCGAGCAGACCTGCATGGACCTGCTCAACGCCAAGCAGTCGGCGCTGGATCGCGGCGTCCCGTTCGACACCAGCATCGTCTGCGAGCGGTGCAGGTCGGTCTTCGAGACCCTCGACCTGACCCGGGAGATCTGCCGTGATCTGGCGGCGGGCGATCTGCCGGAGGGCGTCCGCGAGCGTCTGGCGGCCAAACTGGCGGGATGACAGCCGGCGTTTGGCGGGTTTGACGGGGCGGTCGGATGATTTGTCGTAAAATCTGTGATCGGCGGGAGCAACCCCCTCAAGCCGCGACTCTCAGTTGGAGCGGGGGCCGGATTCCCGCAGGAAGGGCTCGACCGATGTTCATGCGGATGGTCTACGACGAAAAACTCGCCCAGGCGGCGTACATCTTCGGGTGCCAGCGCACCGGCGAGGCGATCGTGATCGATCCCGAGCGGGATGTCGATCGGTACATCGAGATCGCCCGCAACAACGGGCTGAAGATCACCGGCGTCGCCGAGACGCACATCCACGCCGACTTCGTCTCCGGGGCGCGCGAGCTCGCCGAGCGCGTCGGCGCCAAGGTCTTCCTCTCCGCCGAGGGCGGGCCCGACTGGTCGTACCAGTGGCTCGACAAGAAGAGCGGCGGGGGGTCCTACGACCACCAGTTCCTCCGCGACTGGGACTCGTTCCGCATCGGCGCGATCGAGTTCCGCGCGATGCACACCCCGGGTCACACGCCCGAGCATTTGGTCTTTGTCGTCACCGACCACGGCTCGGGCGCGACAGAGCCCATCGGCGTCGTCTCCGGCGACTTCCTCTTCGTCGGCGACCTCGGACGCCCGGACCTGCTCGAATCGGCCGCCGGCAAGGCCGGGGCGATGGAGCCGGGCGCCAAAGACCTGTTCAGGTCCCTCCGGGTCCTCGACGGGCTGCCCGAGTTCGCCCAGGTCTGGCCCGGGCACGGGGCCGGCAGCGCCTGCGGCAAGGCGCTGGGCGCAGTCCCGATGAGCACCGTCGGCTACGAGCGCCGGTTCAACTCGGCGCTGCGGGCCGCGACGGGCGAGAAGGATTTCGTGGATTTCATTCTGGCCGGCCAGCCCGAGCCGCCGCTGTACTTTGCAGATATGAAGCGGGTGAACAAGGAGGGGCCGGAGGTGCTCGGCGAGCTGCCCTCGCCGCAGCGATTGACGGCCGAGGAGCTGCGTTCGCTGGACACCAAGGGCACGGCCCTGGTGGACACGCGGCCGTGGGCGGCGTTCAAGTCCGGGCATGTGCCCGGTTCGCTCTACCTGCCTTTGGACAAGTCGTTCCCGACCGACGCGGGCTCGTTTATCGGTGAAACCGAGAAGATCGTGCTGATCGTCGCGCCCGACGGGCTTGAGGAGGCGGTGCGCGACCTCGTCCGCATCGGGCGCGACCGCGTCGTCGGCTGGTATCACACATCCGAGCTCGATCGATTCGTCGGCGAGGGCCGGACGCTGGCCGAGGCGCCGGAAGTCGAGCCCGAGCGTGCGGCGGAGATGATCGGGTCGGGCGGGCCCGGTGTCCTCGATGTGCGGCGAAAGACCGAGTACGACCGGGGCCACCTGCCGGGCGTGGTGAACATCTCGCACACGCGTCTGGCCTCCAGGCTCGACGAAGCGCCGAACACCGAGCCGCTCCTGGTGCACTGCCAGAGCGGGATCCGCTCGGCGAAGTCCACGGCGTTCCTGCGTCGGATGGGGTTCGACGCGGTAAATGTGCGCGGTGGATACGCGGCGTTCGAGAAGCTCGGGTCGGTCCGCACCGTCGCCGGCGCAGAGTGAGCACCGGCCGCAACCAGCAAGAGACCGAAGGGAATTCGCCATGACGACCGCGCAGACAGACGCAAGCAGCGCCCCCGCGCAGCGCGACCTCACGCCCGCCCAAGTCGAGTCCAAGCTCGCGGGCGGGCGGGCCGTGCTGATCGATGTGCGCGAGGAGTTCGAGCACGCCGAGGAGAAGATCGAGGGCGCGCACCTGCTCCCGCTCTCAAGGCTCGAAGCGGCGGAGGTCGAGAAGATCGCCGAGGGGCGGGAGGTGCTGCTCCATTGCCGCAGCGGCAACCGCTCGGGCAAGGCGATGGCCAAGCTCGCCGAGTCGGGCGTGAGCGCGTCGCATCTCGCCGGCGGGATCGAGGCGTGGAAGTCGTCGGGGCGCACCGTCGAACGCTCGGCGCGTGCGCCGCGGATCGGCGTGATGCGTCAGGTGCAGATCACCGCGGGGTTCCTCGTGCTCATCGGCGTGCTTCTTGGCGCGTTCGTGAGCGAGTGGTTCCTCATCCTCTCGGGGTTCGTCGGCGCGGGGCTGATGTTCGCCGGCGTCAGCGGGTGGTGCGGCATGGCGATGCTGCTGGCGAAGATGCCGTGGAACAAAGTTGGCTCGGCCTCGGGCGGCGGGGCTTCGTGCGCCGCCTGAGCCGGCGCGTTTGCATCGAGTTGATGTCCGCGATGGATCCGGGGAGCTGACGCGATGGTCTACGCCGTGCTCGGCGCCCTGCTGATCGGGTTGTCGCTCGGGCTGTTCGGCTCGGGCGGATCGATCCTGACGGTGCCGGTCCTGGTCTACCTCCTCGGGCACGAGGAGAAGACGGCGATCGCCGAATCGCTGCTGATCGTCGGCTCGATCGCGCTGGCGGGCGCACTGCAGTACGCCTTCGCTCGCCTGGTCGTCTGGAAGACGGCGCTCGTCTTTGCCTTGCCCGGGATCGTGGGGACGGTGGTGGGGGCGCAGATCGCCACGCTCGTGCCCGGCGTCGTGCAGCTCCTGGCGTTGGCCGGAGTCATGCTCGCGGCGGGGCGTTCGATGTGGCGGTCGGGCTCGCGACCGGATCGAAGCGAAGAAGAATGGCCCCAACCGGGAGCCGGGCCGTTGATGGTCGGGGTCGTCGGCGTCGGGGTGGGGATGGTCACGGGGTTTGTGGGCGTCGGGGGCGGGTTTCTGATTCTGCCGGCGTTGGTGCTCTTTGCACGCCTGGACATGAAGCGCGCGGTCGCGACGAGCCTGCTCGTGATCGCGATCAACGCGGGGGCGGGGTTCTTGCGCCACGCCCACTTCATCGCCGAGACCGAGCGCGAGCTCTCATGGACCACCATCGGGGTCTTCATCGGGGTGGGGGTGGCCGGGAGCGTGGTCGGCAAACGCCTGAACACGGGGATCGACCAGCGGAAGCTCAAGCGGGGGTTCGCGGTCTTTGTGGTGGTGATGGCGGTCCTGATGGCGGGTTGGGAGGCGGCGAAGCTGGCGGGCGTCGGCTGAGCCAAGAGTGAACGCATCGCGGAGCAGGGCTTCCGGTATGTTTTGCCGCGGGGGCCGATCCGTCCGAATGCGGTCAGGAACGGCCGTTGTCGGGCCGATCATCGTGGGGGATGGCTATCGGGCGTGTTTGTGCGCCCTTTGGCGTCGATCGGCCCCGATGGGCTGGCGGCGGGCGTCCGTCTGCCTTATGAAGGGGTTGGCGGCCGGTGTTGGAATGTGTTGTGGGTTTCGGAGGGTGGTCAAGGTGAATCGCATCCGTCAGTTTGTCGTCGGTCTCTCGGTCTGTCTGGCCCTGGTCTGTGTGTCGGGCGTCGCGCCGGCGGGCGAGGGGCCGGGCAATCAGGACAAGCAAGTCAAGCTTGAGGACCTGTTCCCGGATCGCGGGCTCTTCGGGCCTGCCGCCTCTGGTATGGCCTTCAGCCACGACGGGCGATACGCCGCGTGGTTGTACCGCCCCTACGACGAGCGTCGGCACGGGTCGGACCTGTGGCTGATGGACACCGAGACGGGCGAGGTCGAGCGGGTGACGAAGGTCTCGTTGATGGCCCCGTTCCAGGAAAGCACCCGTCGCGTCCGAGACGACCGACGCGAGCGGGCGGAGAAGGAGCTGAAGAAGCGGCTCGACAAGGAGAAGGCGGAGAAGAAGAAGGAAGAGGAACGGAAGAAGCGCGAGGAGACGGAGAGAGACGAAGAGACCGTGAGAGACGGAGAGACGGAGGGGGAGAAGGACGAGAAGAAGGACGAGAAGGATGAGCGTTCTGATTCTGAGCGTCTGCTCGGTGTGAAGCACCTAGAGGACTTCGTGGACGAAAAGGACGCGGATCGGTCGCGTTCGCCCCGGTACTCGGGTGTTTCGTCGTTCACATGGTCGCCGACGGACAACGAACTGCTGTTCATCTCGCAGAACGATGTCTACCGCTACCGGATCGGCAACGAGCGGCCGCGCCGACTGACGGCGACGCGGGCGAGCCTGCGGTCGGTGCAGTATCTGCCCGACGGTTCGGGGTACACCTACCTGCTCGACGGCAACCTGATGCGCGTGGTCTTCGGGCAGGACCTGATCGAGCAGATCGACCCGTCGGTGCCTCGGGGCGAGAGCATGATCGGCTACCGCATCAGCCCCAACGGCGAGCGTCTGGTCTTCCTGACAGGCAAGGGCGAGGACTGGACCCAGAAGGCGACGCGTGTGAGCATCGCGCGCTACCGGGGCCGGTTCATGGAGGTGCAGGAGGTCTGGCGCCAGCTCCCGACCAACCCCTTCCGCGACCGCGACATCAGCGTGTACCTGTACGAGCTCGGCGACCGGACGGCCGAGGACGGGCGACTGACGAAGGTGTTCGAGCATCGCGAGACGGGGCCGCGGGATGTGCTGCAGGTGCCTCGATGGTCGCCTGACTCTTCGAGAATCGCGTTCTCGGTGTTCGAGCAGTCGACGGGCGTTGTGCGGATCAAGGAAGCGGGGTACGAAGACCCCGAGGAGGAGCCCGCCGAGGCGCCCGCGCCCGAGCCGGCCGAGCCCGCAGAAACCACCGATCGCGAGGAGGAGCCTGCCGAGGTCGACTGGTGGATCGACGACGAGGCGGAGGTCTTCGGCTTCGAGCCCAGCGACACCGGCGACGAGAACAGCTCCGGCGAGCGCGAGCCGGTGAAGGTGCGCGAGGCGAAGACCGTCTTCCGGTTCCTGCACGACGGCGGGCCGAACACGCCGAGGATGATCCAGCCGGCGTACCTGGCCGACAGCCGCAGGATGGTGTTCATCACCGAGCAGTCCGGCTTCCGCCATGTGCATGTGCTCGACCCGCTGTACGAGCATCTGGAGCAGGTGACGCGTGGCCGGCACGAGGTGCTGCCTTTCGACCTTTCGCCCTGCCACCGCAGGTTGTTTGTGACCTCGACCGCCGAGCACTCGGCGCGCGAGCACATCGAGGTGGTCGATCTGGATACCTATGAAGTGACGAGGCTGACGCAAGGCGAAGGGCTGTACGACGACCCGGCCGTGAGCCCCTGCGGCAAGCGGGCGCTGGCGAGGTTCGCCCGCTTCGGCCAGCCCAGAGAGCTCGTGAAGATCGATCCGGCCGCGGAAGAGGAGCGGATGCTCACCGAATCTCACCCGGAAGAGACGCTGGAGCTGACTGCGCCCGTTCCCGAGTTCTTCACCTACCGCAACCGGCACGGGCACGAGATTCCCGGCTACATGTTCAAGCCCGACGACTGGACGGCGCGCGACGAGCGTCCGCTGCTGATCTATGTCTACGGCGGCCCCCTCCAGAGCAACCGGCGCCAGGTCCGCGACGGGGCGTTCAGCGCGCCGGGCTACTTCTTCGCCTGGTACATGGCCAAGACCCACGGGTATGTGACCGTCACCATCGACCCGCGGGGAACCAGCGGCTACGGCAGCGTCTTCGAGAAGGCCAACTACGAGCAGGTCGGACGGCCGCAGACCGAGGACCTGGTCGACGGTGTCGACTACCTCGTCGAAAACCACGGGGTCGACCGCGACCGGATCGGCATGCACGGGTGGAGTTTCGGCGGCTTCCAGACGCAGATGGCGATGTTCCTCGAGCCCGAGGTCTTCCATGTGGGCATCGCGGGCGCCGGGCCGACCGAGTGGGAGAACTACAACGCGTGGTACACGACGGGCACCGTCGGCGGCTTCAAGGACCGCAAGCCCGACCCCGCCATCCACTCGCTTATCCCGCTTGCCAAGAACCTCGAAGGCCGGCTGATGCTGGTGCACGGCATGGAAGACAGCAATGTGCTCTTCCAGGATACGATCGCGGTGTACTCAGAACTGCTCAAGCAGGGCAAGGAAGCGCTCGTCGAACTCTTCCTCGATCCGACCGGCGGTCACGGCATGGGCGGGCTGGTCAAGACCGTCAACCGCTACAACAAGTACGAGGACTACTTCCTCCGCCACCTCGGCAAGGGCGAGCCCGCGCCGGCTGTGGAGGAAGAGGAAGAAGGAGCGCCGGAGGAAGAAGCCGACGCTGAAGAGAAAGACGAGGCGGAGTTCCCCGGCGTCTGATCGCATGGCGTAATAGGCGTACGCCCAGAGACAACCGCCCCCGTCGTGCAGCGACGGGGGCGGCTTTGTTTCAAGACGCGTTGCTATTTCGAGGAGGGATCAGCCTTTGTCGGCGGTCCGCGCGTTGAGCATCCAGGCGTGCTTCTCGAGCTCGCGGAGCATGGCGATCATGACATCCTCGCTGACGGCGTCGAGCTCGCCGAGGCGCGCTTGGCGTTCGCGCGCGTGCTTGAGCAATCCGCCGAAGCGTTCGGCCAGCGCCTGAGAGACGGCGTCGGCGTCCATGAGACCCGGGGGGAAGGGTTCGAGCTTGCTCGCATTGGCTGTCGTGCCCGCGTTGCCCTCGGTGGCGATGCCGAGCGCGGCGATGCGTTCGGCGACCTCGTCGGCGTGCTCGCGTACGGAGGCGAGGATCTCGTCGAGCTGGAGGTGGACATCGCGGAAGTGGCGACCGACGCAGTTCCAGTGCCCCTGCTTGAGCTGGAGCGAGAAGTCGATGAGGTCGGCGAGCGTGTCCTGGAGCAGCGAGGCGATGTCGCCCCGGGTCTTCTCGTTGAGGGCCACACGCGTGAGCATGTTGTCGGTTCCTTTCAGATATTCGGTGCGTTTAATCATGGTTGGGTTCCTCCGAGGCCTGTTGCGGTCGGGCCGAGGCCCGTTGAGGCACTTCGGGACAACTCAGGAGCGGATGCGGGTATTCGCGCCATCGGCATCCGGCGCCTCGTGGCGGAGTCGCGGGCTGAGATCGGCGAGATCGGCCAGAAGCAGGTCGATCTGCTCGTCGGTGTGGCCGGCCGAGACCGAGAGGCGGAGGTAGCGTCCGGCCGGCCCGCCGGGGTAGCCGATGAGGGGGACGAAGTGCCCGCGATCGGCGAGCTGTTCGTGCAGGCGCACCATCTCGGCTTCCGGCTCGATGATGAGCGCAAAGACGGGCGAGGGGCTGGAGCGTGTCTCGGGGATCAGGCCGAGTTCGATCAGCGCAGCGCGGACGCGGGCGGTGCTGGAGCGCAGGCGGGCGAGGCGGTCGAGCTCGCAGGTGTGGACCTCGAAGGCGGCGTCGGCCGCGGAGGCGAGGGCGGGGGGGATCGGCGTCGTGCCGATGAAGGCGCCGCTTCTGCGGACATTGGCGGCGAAGGTTCCGGGCCCGGCGACGATGGCGCCGTAGACGCCCATGGCCTTGGCGAGCGTGGCGGTGACGACGACGCGCGGGTCGCTGATCTCGAAGTGTTCGATCGCGCCGCGTCCGCGGGGGCCCAGGACGCCGATGCCGTGGCAGTCGTCTAGGAGGAGGCGGTCGTCGGGCCGGAGGGCGGCGAGCAGTTCGGGGACGGGCGAGATGTCGCCGGTGGCCGCGAAGAGCGTGTCGGTCGCGACGAGGGCGTGGGTGTCGAGGGCGTTGAGTTGTTCGGCGGCGTTGTGGGGGTCGTTGTGGCGGTAGGTCAGGAGGCGCATGCCTGCGGCGGCCGCTGCGGTGCGGAGGCTGGAGTGGGCGCGTTCGTCGATGAGCGCCGCTGGGCAGTCGTCGGTGAGGGCCTGGAAGGCGGCGAGGTTGGCGAGCATGCCCTCTGGGAGGAGGACGGCTTCGGGCAGACCGATAAAGCCCGCCGCGCGGAGCTCGGCCTTCTGGTGGGCGCGGGTGTCGCCCGTGGTGGTGCGGCTTGCGCCGGCGCTGATCGCGTAGCGCCCGAGGCCCTTGCAGAGCGCGTCGATGAGGGCGTCGTGGGTCGCCAGTCCGAGATAGTCGCATCCACCGAAACCGACGAGCGGTTCGCCGGTGTGATGGAAGAGCATGCCTTCCCGTCCGCTCCAGCAGAGATCGGTCATCCGTGGGTTTCCCGGTGGTTTGCGCGTCCGTGCGTGACGCCCCGGGAGGGCCCCGGAGCAACGAGGCATCGTATGAAGGAGCGGCGCCAGAGCGCGTCTGAGGGGCCGGCGGAGGCCCGGTTTGAGCGCTGACGCCCTGTCGGGTACGATCGCCCGACGCGGCGAGCCCCATTGTGGGCGGTGAATTCGCTGATTTCCGCGTCTGTCGGGCGGTTGCCCGGTAGACGCTTGCCAGAACACGGAGCCCCCTCCCATGTTCCGAACGAGACTGAAGTGTGCGACGCAGAGCCTTGTCAAGCCCGTGCTTGCGGGTTTGTTGGCCGCGGCGCCGTTGGCGGCGCTGCCGATGACGGCCGAGGCGAACGAGAAGGTGCTGCAGCTCCCGATCCGGACCGACGGTCCGAAGACGCTCGATCCGGTCGCGGGCTCGACGACCTACGAGAACATGGCGGTCTCGCAGATTTTCGAGACCCTGCTGGAGAACAAGTACACCAATCCGTACGAGTTCGAGCCCCGTCTCCTGGCCAAGCTGCCCGAGCGGCTGGAAGACGGCAAGCGGTACCGCTTTACGCTCAAGGAAGGCGTGTACTTCCACGACCACCCGGCCTTCCCCGACGGCAAAGGGCGGCGGCTGGTGACCGACGATGTTTTCTACTCGCTCAAGAGGATCGCCGACGGGCGGTACCAGTTCAAGAACTGGTGGCTGCTCGAGAACACGATCCTCGGCTTCGACGAGTTCAAGGAGTCGCAGAACGCCTCGGGCGTGACCTTCGACTACGACGCGCCGGTGGAGGGCTTTGTCAAGATCAACGATCGCGAGTTCGAAATCGTGCTCCGCGAGCCGGTGTACCGGTTCCTGTGGGTCTTGTCGATGTTCCAGACCTCGATCGTGCCTCGCGAGGTGGTTGAGTTTTACCCCAACCGTGACGACTTCGGGTTCAACCCCGCGGGGACGGGCCCGTTCAAGCTGGTGGACTTCACGCCGCGGCGGCGGCTGATCGTCGAGCGGAACGAGAACTACCACGAGGTGCGGTATCCGGCTCGTGACGAGTGGTCGCGCGACGACCGCCGGGCGCGGATGCACATGGCGGCGGGCGAGCGTGTGCCGTTCGTGGACCGCATCGAGTTTACGATGTATGTCGAGGACCAGCCGATGTGGCTGGACTTCAGCCGCGGCAGGATCGCGTATGTCGAGGTGCCAGCGGAGTACTTCGACCAGGCGTTCATCCGCCAGACGCGCCAGCTCCGGCCGGAGTTCGCGCAGCGCGGCGTGACCTACCAGGCGAACGAGTTGCTGGACTTCATCTTCCGCGGGTTCAACATGGACGATCCGATCGTCGGCGGCTACGACGACCGCGGGCGGAAGCTGCGCCAGGCGATCAATCTCGCGATCGATCTCGATGAGTTTTCCGAGGCGTTCTACAACGGGCTGACCGTGCAGTATGACGGGCCGATCCCGCCCGGGCTGGACGGGCACCCCCAGGGCGGGCGAGCGCCGGTGTCGTACCGGGGTCCGAACCTGGAGCTTGCGCGCCAGAAGCTCGCGGAGGCGGGGTATCCGGGGGGCGATGGGCTGGATCGGTTGCAGTTCTACACAAGCATCGGGGGCAACAACGCGCAGCAGGTCGAGATGTTGCGTCGGCATCTGGCACGGGTGAACATCCGGCTCGAGCCGATCCTCGTGGATTTCTCGACGCTGATCGAGGCGGCCAACAACAAGCGGGCGCAGATCTTCGGCTTCGCGTGGTCGAGCGATTATCCCGACGCTGAGAACAACCTGGCGTTGTTTTACGGCCCCAACGAGGCGCCCGGCTCGAACCACTACAACTACAAGAACCCCGAGTACGACGAGCTGTACGAGCGTGTCCGTGTGATGGAGCCCGGCCCGGAGCGGACTGCGCTGTACGAAAAGATGCGCGACATGCTGATCGAGGACGCGCCGTTCGTCGGCTCGATGGCCCGCACGCGGTACTACCTTGTCAACCCCTGGGCGGTGAACATGCGTCCGACCGAGCGGTACTGGAGCTGGTTCAAGTATGTCGATGTCGACGACTCGAAGCGCTGATCGCCGGCGCCCCCTCACTCCCTGACTCCCGACCGATCCACCAGCCGAGGGCTCGACACCGATGTGGGCGTTCATCTTCAGGCGCTTGCTCTACAACATCCCGGTCTACCTCGGCATCATCCTGCTGGTGATGCTCGCCCTGCGCGTGCAGGATCCTGTCTACGCGTTCCTCGGTAAGAGCCCGGACCAGGCGCAGTACGACCGCATCCGCGAAGATTTCGGGCTCAACCGCCCGTTTGTGGTCCAGTATGTCGACTTCCTGAAGAAGATCGTCACGCTCGATTTCTCGGAGCGCAGCTGGGATAAGCGGATGCCGGTCAACGAGTTGATCGCCACCTCGATCCCGCCGACGCTGTTGATTACGGTGCCGCAGCTGATATTAACGGGGGCGATCGCGATCTCGATCGGGCTGATCGCGGCGTTTTTCCGTGGGCGGGGGATCGACAAAACGCTGGTGTTTTTGACGGTGCTGGGGATGAGCGTCAGCTATCTCGTGTACATCGTGATGGGCCAGTATTTCGGGGCGTACTGGCTGAACCAGAGGCTCGACGCGGAGCTGTTTGCGGTGCAGGGGTACGACGAGCGGCTGTCGACCGTGGGTTTCTGGGCGGGCAGCCCGGTCGACGCCTTGGGACAGTGGGTGCGGTACTGCGCCCTGCCTGTGATGATCGGCGTGATCGTGGCGATCGGGTACGACACGCGGTTCTACCGGGCGGTGATGGTCGAGGAGACCAACCGGGACTACATCACCACCGCCAAGGCGAAGGGCGTGGGGCGGACGAAGATCATGTTCGTCCACATGCTCAAGAACGCGCTGATCCCGATCATCACGCGGATCATGATCACGCTGCCGTTCGTGATCACCGGGTCGATCCTCGTCGAGTACTACTTCAACATCCCCGGGATGGGGCGGACGCTGATCGAGGCGATCCGCGGCAAGGACTTCCCTGTTGTGCAGACCTTCACGGCGTTGTTCGCCGCGGTCTTCATCATCTCGATCATCCTGACGGATGTGCTGTACGCGCTGGTCGACCCCCGCGTCAGGCTCAAGTGAACCCACGCCCATGAAAGCGATCGGACGATTCTTCGGCTCTCGCGGCTTCCGCAAACTGCGGCGCAACCGCAGCGCGCTCGCCGCGATGGGCGTGATCGGGGCGTTTGTGCTGCTGGTGGCGTGGATCTTCCTGACGCAGGGGATGCAAGCATTGGGCAAGTGGACCGGCTGGTACGACCTGTCGGACAGGCCTGTGCTCGGGCTGCTTCTGCCGGACGCGCCGCAGCAACAGGTCGCGGCCAGCGAGCTTGCGGGCTTTGGGCGTGAGCGGGCGCCGGCGTTCCGGTACCGGCAGTTTCTTCAGTGGCGGTCGGAGGGGTCCAACGCGGTCGACTCGCTGCGGCGGCTTGATCCGGCGGATGAGATCGCGGCGGCGGAGGTGATCGCCGACGCGGGGCGCGGGCATCGCAGGATTTTCCAGGGCCCGCGCGAGGAGGTGATCGAACGGTTCGACGCGTTTGTGGCGGTGCTCGACCAGGCGGATGTCGCCGCCGCGGCGGAGGCGGGGCTGGCGAGGATCCAGATCATCATCGCCGGGCTGCCCCGTCTGGAGGCCGAGGTTGTCAACGCCGAAGCCGAGCGCGACCGCCTGGCGGCGGACTCAGGGACGGAAGAGATTCCCGGCGATGTGCTCGACCGCGTCACCGACTCGCGCGAGCAGCTCTACTTCTCGCTGGAGGAGATCGAGCGGCGGGTGCTGGAGTTCAAGGCGTCGGCTTCGGCGATCGGGCTGGATGTCTCGGCGTTCGAGGAGCTCGGTGTCGAGGACCTGTTCGACGCGTACGACGCGCTTGAGATGGCCAGTGCCGAGCCCGAGACCCCGATCGGCGAGTTTGTGGAAGACGAGCTTTGGCCCAAAGCGCTCGTCGCGAGCATCCTCGATGCGGTCGACGAGCTCCGGCCTCGGGTGGTCGAGATCGTCGCCGAGCGGCTGGACGCCGCCGAGGCGCCGCTGCTGGAGCTCTTCCCACAGCCGACGGGGATCAGGGGCGCGGTGTACCGCTTCCAACTCCTCCTGGGCACGGACCAGCAGGGGCGGTCGATCCTGATCCGCGGGCTGTATTCGGCGAAGATCGCGATGCAGGTGGGGTTTGTGGCCGCCTTCGTCTCGGTGCTCTTCGGGAGCCTGATCGGGGCGGCGGCGGCGTTTTTCGGCGGGTGGGTCGACCACGCGGTTGTGTGGCTGTACTCGACCTTGAGCTCGATCCCGAGCCTCGTGCTCCTGGTCGTGCTGCAGTTCATGTTTATCGACACGGATGTGTACGGGACGCTGATCCCGCTGTACATCGCGTTCTGTCTGACCTTCTGGATCGGGCCCTGCCGCGTGGTGCGGGGCGAGGCGATGAAGCTCAAGGAGCTGGAGTACATCCAGGCGGCGACGGCGATCGGGTTCGGCCGGCCTTACATCCTCGTCAAACACCTGATCCCCAACACGCTGCACCTGATGTTCATCAACTTCTCGCTGCTGTTCATCGGGGCGATCAAGAGCGAGGTGATCCTGACCTTCCTCGGGCTCGGGCTCCAGCCGGGCGTGGGCGCATCGTGGGGGGTGATGATCGAGCAGTCCAAGGCGCAGGTGGCCAACGATTTCTTCTGGCAGATCGGCGGCGCGACCTTCTTCATGTTCACGCTCGTACTGGCTTTCAACATCTTCACCGACGCGCTCCAGGACGCGTTCGACCCCAAGCATGTCGGCTGAAGCGCCGAGGCCGACCGACCAAGAAATTGCCGAGCAGCAATGACCGACAGAGAGCCCATCCTGAAGGTGCGGAACCTGACCACTCGGTTCAGGACCGATCGCGGCGTCGTCACCGCCGTCGACGATGTCTCCTTCGAGGTGTTCCCGGGCGAGACGCTGGGGATCGTCGGCGAGTCCGGCTGCGGCAAGACCGTCACCAGCAAGACGGTGATGCGCCTCCTGCCCGAGCGGGTGAGCATCATCGACCCCAAGAGCCAGATCATGTTCGGCAATGAGAACCTGGCGACGGTCCCCGAGAGCCGCATGCGCCGCGTTCGTGGCGACAAGATCGCGATGATCTTTCAGGAGCCGATGACGAGCCTGAACCCGGTCTTCCGCATCGGGTGGCAGCTCGACGAGGCGCTGAAGTTCCACACCAAGCTGAGCAAGAAGGAGCGGCGCGAGCGGGCGATCGAGATGCTGCGCCTCGTCGAGATCCCGAATCCCGAGCATCGGATCGACGAGTACCCCCACCAGCTCTCGGGCGGGATGCGTCAGCGTGTGATGATCGCGATGGCCCTCTGCTGCGAGCCGGAACTGCTCATCGCCGACGAGCCGACGACGGCGCTGGATGTGACGATCCAGGCGCAGATCCTGGCGCTGATGGGCCGGCTCAAGGAGAAGATGAACACCGCCATCATGCTCATCACCCACGACCTGGGCGTGGTGGCGCAGGTCTGCGACCGCGTGATGGTGATGTACGCGGGCAGGGTGATCGAGCAGGCCCCGGTGCGCGAGATCTTCCACTCGCCCCGCCACCCGTACACCAAGGCGCTGCTCGAGTCGATCCCCAAGCAGGGCTCTCGCCAGCGCGGCAAAGAGGTCGGCAAACGCCTGCCGGCGATCAAGGGCATCGTCCCGAGTCTGTTCGATCTGCCCAAGGGCTGCCGCTTCCGCGACCGCTGCGGCTACGCCCAAGACCGCTGCGAGGCCGAAGAGCCGAAGCTCCTCGACCACGGCGACGAGCAGCACCCCGTCCGCTGCCACTTCCCCTTAGACAAGCCCGCCGAACTGACCGTCGGCGCCACCGAACGCGGCTGAACCTCAAGACCACCGATGGCACTGATCGAGATCGAAAACCTCGTCAAGCACTTCCCGGTCCGCGGGGGCTTTCTCAACCGCGTCGTCGGCAAGGTGCACGCCGTCAACGGCGTCAGCCTCTCGATCGAGAAGGGCAAGACGCTCGGCGTCGTGGGTGAGTCGGGCTGCGGCAAGAGCACGCTGGGCAAGCTGGTGATCCGCCTGCTCGAACCCACCTCCGGCAGCGTCCGCTACGAGGGCAAGGAGATCACCGGCCTCTCGCACGCGAAGATGATCCCGTACCGGCGGAAGATGCAGATCGTCTTCCAAGATCCGTACTCGTCGCTCAACCCGCGACTGACGGTCCGGGCCCTGCTCAAGGAAGCGCTCAAGCTCCACAGGGTCGTCGGCGCGAAAGAGCAGGACGCGTACATCGAGGAATTGATCCGGACCGTCGGCCTGCGGCCCGACGCGGCCGACAAGTTCCCCCACGAGTTTTCCGGCGGGCAGCGCCAGCGCATCGGCATCGCGCGGGCGCTCTCGACCAAGCCCGAGTTCATCGTCGCCGACGAGCCGGTCTCGGCGCTGGATGTCTCGATCCAGGCGCAGGTGCTCAACCTGATGACCGACCTGAAGGAGAAGTTCGGGCTGACGATGCTCTTTATCAGCCACGACCTGAAAGTGGTCGAGCATTTCTGCGACGAGGTCGCGGTGATGTACCTCGGCTTCGTCGTCGAGCGGCTGCCGGCGGAGAACATCCACGAACGCGCCGAGCACCCGTACACGCGGGCGCTCCTCGGCGCCAACCCGATCGACGACCCCGACGACCGGCGCCCGCTGACGGTGCTGCAGGGCGATGTGCCCAGCCCCTTCAACCCGCCCAAGGGCTGCCCGTTCCAGACGCGTTGCCCGAAGGTGATGGACCGGTGCCGGCGGGAGATGCCCCCGCTGGAAGACCGCGGCGGGGGGCGTCAGGTCGCGTGCTGGGCGGTGGAAGAAGAGTCGCCCACGAAGCCCGAACCGGTGGGCGCAAAGGCCTGATACGACGGGTGATCGCTCGCTGGAGTCCGTGTGAGCCGCCGCCGGATGGGCCTCCGCAAGGTCGGCAATCGCTGCGCGGCGTGGTTTTCGGGAAGATCGTGGGTTCAAAAAGAAAACCCGGCCGCAGCGTGTCCGCCCGCAGCCGAGTAAAGGAGGAGAGAGAGAGACAAGACATTTTCAGAATGCCGCAAGATCCTGCCGAGGCCAGAAAACGGCCAGTTTTTTCAGACCAGATCTCGCAGATTCTGTTCAAAGCCCTATCAAAATGCGAACAACTCGCCTGTCATGTCCTCTGGCCGGCGCGGGCCCGCTGGTAGACGCGCCCGATGTGGGGCCAGTTGACGACATTCATGAAGGCGTCGATGTAGTCGCCGCGGCGGTTCTGGTACTTCAGGTAGTAGGCGTGCTCCCAGACATCGACGCCCATGAGAGGGACGCAGCCGGTGAGCAGCATGTCCTGCTGCTTCTCCATCTGCATGACCATGAGGCGTCGCGAGACGGTGTCGTAGACGAGCCAGCCCCAGCCGGAAGCCTCGACGGCGCCGGAGGCGGCCTTGAAGTGGGCCTTGAAGGCGTCAAAGGAACCGAAGTCTCGTTGGATGTGCTCCATGAGCGGGCCGGAAGGCTCTCCGCCACCGCCGCGTCCTTCGGGGGCCATGCAGCGCCAGAAGAGGGTGTGGTTGATGTGCCCGCCGCCGTGGAAGGAGGCCTCGCGCGACCAGTGCTTGATCAGGCCCGCGTCGGCGTCGCCCGAGCGGATCTTCGCGAGTTCGTTGAGCGCGCGGTTCAGCCCGTCGACATAGCCCTGGTGGTGGCGCTGGTGGTGGATGCGCATGGTCTGTTCGT
The DNA here is from genome assembly GCA_050486265.1 of Phycisphaerales bacterium. Taxonomy (GTDB): domain Bacteria; phylum Planctomycetota; class Phycisphaerae; order Phycisphaerales; family UBA1924; genus SLFH01. The sequence continues at coordinate 489,575 of JBJHCY010000001.1, forward strand.
CGATGTGGGGTTCGAGCGCGTCGTAGGGGTAGGGGAGGTCGGGGAGGACGAACTCGCCCTTTTCTTCATCCCATCCAGGCATGCGGCTGCGTGTGTCGTCGTCGCGAGCCCGCCCGCCCGCGCCGGCTCTCGGCTGCGCGTTCGCCGCGGCGGCGAACGCGCCCAAGCCGCCAGCGCCGAGTGCGGCCAGAGCCGCACGCCGAGAGAGCGGGTTTTCGTCGGTCTGCGCGGTAGTAGGTTCGGTGTTCATCGATCACGCTCCTTTCGCGGCCGGCACGAACGGCGCCGGCTCCTGAGTCGGTCCGGATCTGGATTCACCGAGATCCTACGGAGCGAAGACGGGCGGAGCGCCCGTTCAGCGGATCGGCGTGTCTTGTAATCAGCGACGGTACTCGCGCCCCTCGATCGCAGCGATCAGGCAGGCCGCGCCGAGGATCACGAGTTCGTCGAGCACCGGATCATCAGCCTCGACCGAGACGCCGAGCCTGAAGATCCACGGGTTGAAGTGCTGGCGGAAGCGGGCGAGCACGGCGCCGTCGCTCGTGCGTGTCACCTCGTAACGCTGGGGCGAGAGGATGGCGACAAGATCGACATACCGTCGGAGCATCGCGGCAGAGCCGGTCTCGGTGATGGTCGCGGCCTGGTTGTCGTTCTCGTCGAAGACGAGCCACGAATCGCGGACGAACGACGACCGCATGCCCTTGCGCCTCAGCGAGCCGAGGCGTTCGCCAGAAGGCAGCGATACATCGTATGTGGCGCTGAAGTCGATGATGTTGCGGGCGTTCAGGCGGAGCAGTTCCTCGCCCATGTCCGGCCCGGTGTAGAGGCGGATGTCCTCGCGCAGGCGGAAGGCCTTCTGGCGGCAGTAGCCGACGATCCGCCCGTCCGGGCCGTAGACATGGAACGAGGCGCCGAAGATCTTGAAGACCTTGCGCCGGATGGTGTACTTCTCGCCGGCTGCCGCCTCAACAGGTTTCGACTCGACGACCATGGGTTCCTCCCCGGCTTGCGACCGGCGACCCGCCGATCATCCGTTCTGATCCCGAAACGGGTTTGCACTCTTTCGGCTGTTGTGTGCTCTGTTCTGCATTTGTGGCCCGCCTGTACTGCGGCGGGGCTCCGGCTCACCCCGGGGTCGAACCTCGACGGGAGAATCTGGTTATACTCGAAAGCCCGACACATGGATTTCACTCGTTCTGAGAAGCAACAGCAGGAGTCTGCAATGGATCGGACGGCGCGACGCGTCCCGGCGGTGGTTGTCCTTTTGCTCGTGGTGCTCGGGGGCCTTGCGCCCGGCGCAATCGCGGGCGGGAATGTCGATCTTCCCCGCTACCCCTCGATCAGCCCCGACGGCTCGCGGGTCGCCTTCAGCTGGCGAGGGGATCTCTGGAAGGCCCCCGTCCAAGGAGGCGAGGCGAGAAGGCTCACCGCCCACCCCGCCGACGACACCCGCTCGGCGTGGAGCCTCGACGGACAGCGGATCGCCTTCAACTCCACCCGCAGCGGCTACCCCAACATCTTCGAGATGCGCGCCGACGGGACCGAGATCCGGCGCATCACCGTCACCGACGAACGCTGCACCGTCCGCGGCTACGGCCTCGACGCCGAAGGCAACGAGGCGATCCTGTTCGACGCCCGCATCGAGGGCGACCCGTACCAGTCGCACCGCCCCTACGCGATCGCGCCCGAGGGCGGCGACCCCGTCCGCCTGCACGACGCGTTCGGCTCGTACCCGGCGGTCAGCCCCGACGGTCGGTACATCGCCTTTGTCCGCAACGGGTACATGCGCACGCAGCTCGGTCGCGCGTACGGGTGGCACCGGCGCCACTACCGCGGGCCCGAGCGCATGCAAATCTGGCTCTACGACCGGCGGGGCGGGGGCTTCACCCAGCTCACCGAGTGGGAAGGCGACGACGGCAAGCCGCGCTGGGCGGATGACCGGACGATCCTGTTTCTCTCCGACCGCGAGGACCGCACGGTCAACCTATACAGGATGCGTGCAACCGAGGGCGAGGCCTCGGTCGAACGCCTGACCCGCTTCGACGAGCGCGACATCCATCAGTTCGATGTGTCCGCCGACGGGCGGACGGTGGTCTTCAACCGCTGGGACGGGCTGTACCGACTCGACCTGTCTCGCGCGGACGCGTCGCCGCAACGGATCGCGATCACCGCGTCTGAAGACACGCTCGACGAGACCGAGGACCAAACCGTTTCGCGCGAGGTCTCCGAGGCGGCGCTCAGCCCCGACGGGAAGGTGATGGCGACGGTCGCGTACGGGCGGGTGTTCGTCCGCGCGATCGGCGAGCACACGCCCACGAGGCTCGTCACCCCCGGCCACGACCGCAACCGGCACATCGCCTGGTCGCCCGACGGCACGAAGCTGTATTTCTCCAGCGACGCCGACGGGACCGAGTCGATCTACGCCGCGACCGTCGCGATGACGCGGGACGAACTCGTGAACGGGGGCGGCGGGGCTGACGCCGACAAGCGCGACCGCGACCGTTGGCAAACCGCCATCCGCTTCGACATCGAGCCCGTGGTGCAGTGGGAAGAGAACGACCAGATGCCCCAGCCCTCGGCGTGCGGGCGCTACCTCTCGTTCAAGCGTGCCCAGGGCCGGATCATGGTCCTCGAACTCGCCAACGGGCGCGAGTACACGCTCGTCGACCACTGGGACGCGGGGATCGACTGGCGGATCAGCCCCGACGGCAACTATGTCGCCTACTCCGCCAACGACATGGACTTCAGCGCCAATGTCTTCATCGTGCCGATCGACGGCTCGGCCGAGCCGGTCGACATTTCGAGCCATTCGAGAAACTGCGTCGAGCCGCGCTGGTCGGCCGACGGGCGCGTGCTGGTCTTCCGTTCCAACCGGATCCGAACGGGCCAGCGCCAGCCGAACTTTGATGTCTACGCGGTGCACCTCGACCGCGAGCTCGACGCGATGCCGACCGAGCAGATCCACGCCTACTACGCCGAGGCGGCTCGCCGCGTGCGCAGCCGCGGACCGATCCCCGCAGACCCCGACGAACGCGAGTACGAGCCGCGTCGCGAGCTCGACCTCGAAGACGCCTACCGACGCGTGCGCGAGGTCTTCAACAACGAGGAATCGGTCAGCAATGTCGAGGTCACGCCCTGCGGCGGGCGGATCGTCTTCAACGGGCAGATCGACGGCTCGTGGAACGCCTACTCCATCGCGTGGGACGGCTCGGACCGGCGCGGCCTCGGCGGGTCGGTCAGCATGCAGCACATGACGCCCTCGGGCGATCAGTTCGTGTTCGTGCGCTCCAGCCGCGCGGGGGTCTCGGGCGTGCGGGGCGGCGGGTACACCTTCCACGACATCGACGCGACGCTCACGATCGACCTCGCCGAGCAGTCCGAGCAGAAGCTGCGCGAGGCGGCGCGGACGCTCAGCGAGCTTTTCTACGAGCCCGACATGTCCGGGACCGACTGGCCCCGCCTGACAGACGAGTACGCCGACCTCGCCCGGCGCGCCCGCACGCGCGAGGAGTTCAAGTATGTCGGTGCCCGCCTGTTCGGCGAGCTCGACCGCTCGCACCTGGGGTTCGGCAGCAAGGGCGAGTACCGCGAGAACCGCCGCCCCGTCGGCCGCCTCGGCGTCGAGACCGAGCGGGCCGAACTGGGCGACAACACCAACCACGCCTACCGCGTCACCCAGGTCTACCTCGACGGTCCGGCCGGCGCCGGGGCGATGCGCCTCATCGAGGGCGACCTGATCGTCGAGATCGAGCTCGAACCCTTCGGCCCCGGCGACACGATGGAGTCGAAGATGGAAGGGCGCGTCGGCGAGGAGACGATCGTCACCGTCCGGCGTGACGGCGAGGACCGGCGCCTCCTGCTCCACCCGGTCAGCACCTCGCGCCTCAACGACATGCGCTACGACGCGTGGGTGGATCACAACGCCCGCCTCGTCGATGAGTGGTCCGGCGGACGCGTCGGCTATGTGCACATCCAGTCGATGAACCAGCCCTCGCTGGACCGCTACATGCGCGACATGTACGCCGCTGCAAGAGGACGCGACGGTCTCATCATCGATGTCCGCAACAACGGCGGCGGCTGGACGGCCGACCGCATCCTCGCCTCGCTCATCCCGGGCAACCACGCCTACACGATCCAGCGCGGCGCCGACCGCTCACAAGTCGGCCACTACCCCCAGGACCGCGTGCTCATGCCGCGCTTTACGGGCCAGGTCAACATGCTCAGCAACACCAAGAGCCACTCCAACGCCGAGATCATCTCCCACGGCTTCCAGGCCTACGAACTTGGCAACCTCGTCGGCGAGCAGACCTACGGCGGCGTGATCTCCACCGGCTCGTTCTTCCTCATCGACGGCACCCGCGTCCGCCTGCCCGGGCGGGGCTGGTACCTCCACGACGGCACCGACATGGACAACAACGGCGCCATCCCCGACATCCATGTCCCCCAGCGCCCCGAGGCCGAGGTCGCCGGCGAGGACGAGCAACTCCGCGTCGCGGTCGAGGACATCATGGAGCGGCTCGACGAGTGATCCTGACCCTGCCGTCGTGGGCGTACAGTCGCCTCTGTCGGGAGCCCTCGGGGAATACCCGGCCGTCTCCGAGGCGTTGGAGCACGCGTCCAATGGCGATGAGGCTCGAACCACGCAAACTGCGCAGGATGGTCGGCTCCGGCGTACGCCGATACCCCCATCAACTGCTCCTCTCGATGCTCGGCCGGGAGAAGGGCCGTGGTCGGGGCGGCTCTGACGCCGGGCCGGTCGTGCCGCCCTGGTGGCGGTGGGGCGATCGTGGGGGGCCATCGCTGGGGGCCGTCTGGCTCGGGCACGCCACGACGCTCGTCCGCCTCGGCGGGCTCTGGATCCTCACCGACCCGGTCTTCTCCGAGCGGATCGGGCCGAAGGTCGCCGGGCGGACGCTGGGGCTCTCGCGGCTGGCACCCGCGCCCGTGCCGCTGTCGGCGCTCCCGCCGATCGACATCGTCCTGATCTCGCACGCCCACTTCGACCACCTCGACCGCCCGACCCTTGCGAGGCTGGCGGACCGGCGGACGAAGGTGGTCACCGCGCGCAAAACCACGAGCCTCATCCCGCCCGGGTTCGACAAAGTCATCGAGCTCGGCCCGGGCGAGGCCTTCACGCACGAGGGCGTCGAGATCGCGGCGGTCCCCGTCGAGCACTGGGGCGCCCGCTTCGCCCTCGACCGTAAACGCGGGTGCAACGCCTACGCCCTGCAGGCGGACGGCGAGCGGGTCGTCTTCGCCGGCGACACCGCCGAGACCTCCGCCTTCGACGACCTGCCCGGGGCCGATCTGGCGGTCTTCGGCATCGGCGCGTACGACCCGTGGGAGCACGCCCACGCGACCCCTGAGCAGGTCTGGGCGATGGCACGGCGACTGGGCGCTGCACACCTCATGGGCGTGCACCACTCGACCTTCGACCTCAGCGAAGAGCCGCCCGACGAACCCCTGCGCCGGCTGGTCAAGGCCGCGGGCGAACTGCACGACCGCATCGTCGGCCGAGCCCCGGGCGAGGCGTGGCGGAAGGCGGGATAGGCGAAGGCGGATCTCAAATCTCAAATCTCAAATTTGAAATATAATTACCCCACACCCCACACCCCACCCCCCCCACCCCCCCCCCCCCACCCCCACACCCCCCCCCCCACGCCCCACACCCCACACCCCACACCCCCTCAAAGCAACGGGGCAAACAACTGCGCCAGGTTGTCCGCCGCGTGCTGCCAGATCGGGCGTGACTTCCACTGCTTCAGCGTGATGCGGTCGCTCTGGCGGATGTATTCGCGCTGGAGCTGGCGGAGCTGGCTGGCGAAGTTCGTGTCGTAGACCGCCAGCGTCACCTCGTAGTTCAGCCAGAACGATCGCTGGTCGAGGTTCGCAGAGCCGATCAGCGCGATGTCGCGGTCGGCCGTCAGCGTTTTCGCGTGCAGCAGGCCCGGGCGGTAGGCCATGATCTTCACGCCCGCGTCGAGCAGCTCGCTGAAGCTCGCGCGACCCGCCGCCGCCACGATCCACTTGTTGTTCAGCTTCGGCAAGACCAGCGTGACATCCACCCCGCGCATCGCCGCGGCAGAGATCCCCGCGAGCACCGTCGGATCGGGCACGAAGTACGGCGTCGTCAGGATCAGCTCCTGCTTGGCCATGTACATCGTCGTCAGAAAGGACGCCTGCACCGCAAGAGGCTGGCGCCCCGGCCCCGACGGCAACAGCTGCACCGCCGAGGTCTCCCGCTGATCGCACGCCTCGATCGGCGGCAGAGGCTTGAGCGTCTCCTCCAGCCCGGTGATCGGCTCCTTCGCGTCGGCGTTCCAGTCGGCCGCGAAGACCAGCGCCATCGCCTGCGCCGCCGGCCCCTCCATCCGCACCGTCGCGTCGATCCACGGGCCGATCCCCGGCTTGCGCGAGGGCTTGAACGAATCGTCGGTGATGTTCTGCGACCCGCAGTAGGCGTACCGCCCGTCGACCACCAGCATTTTGCGATGGTTGCGCAGGTCGATCCTCGAAAACAAAAACCGCAACGGGTTCACCGGCAAGAGCTCGGTCACCTCCGCCCCGGCCTCCCGCAACTTCCGCGGCAGGCCCGAACGCAGAAACGCCCGCGACCCCGCGCCGTCCACCGCGACACGCACATTCACGCCGCGCCCGGCCGCCCGCGCCAGCGCGTCAACAAGCTCCAGCGGCTTGCCCGAGGGCTGGAAGATGTAGGTCAGCAGGTGGCAATGGTCCTCGGCCCTGTCGATGTCGGCGATCATCGCGTCCAGCGTCGCCGCGGCGTCGGTGTGCAGCGTCAGATCGTTGCCCGTCAACGCCGGCGTGTGGCAGAGCGTCGAGCCCAGATCCGCCAGGTGCTTGAAGCGTGCGGCTTCGTCTCGCCACACCCGCTCCTCATGGGCCCAGAGCCGCATCGCCGCCGGCTCGATCGCCCGCTCGGCCTCTTCGAGCTTCTTCACCCGGCGCGAACCCAGCCGGAGCTCGCCGATCAGCAGATACAGCACCATCCCCGCAACGGGCACGAAAAGCACCAGCAGCAGCCACGCGTGGGTGTTCCCGAGAGGCTGGCGGCGCATGACAACCCGTGCCGCCAGGACGAGCTGGCAGGTGATATGCAGCACCAGCGAAGCGACGGGCCACCAGGTCGAGAACGGCATGGTTCGATGTTACGGGGGGCCGGTGGCGGTCGCTCAGCGCCGCACAAAATACCAGAACGGCGCCGCAACGATCACGAGCGAAACCAGCAGCACGAACAGCATCAGATAGAACAGCCTGCGGGCCGCCCGCTCGCCTTCCTCAGGGAGCGCGGGATGGTCGTTGGGCAGGGCGGAGAAATTCTTCTTTGTGACCCCCGCGGCCGCGATCAGAAGGGTCAGGCAGGAGCCGATCGAGAGCCATGTCCACCACGGCAACCAGCCGTACATCGGAACGAAGCTGATGAGGATGGTCACCGGAAGCCCCATGCTTTGCAGATCGGGAGAAATCCTGTACCAGTGGATCAGTTCGTACAGGTGCCAGAACAACGCACCGATGAAGTACAACGCGCTGAGCACCAGCAGCCCGAGGGTCATCCGCCGGATCCAGCGCCTGGAATCGATCACCCAGCAACCGACGAACCCGGACCGGAGCCCGAACCCGCACTCCGGGCAGGCCGGAACGCCTTGCGAGCCCGTGGCGTAGCGGCAGCGGGGGCAGACGAGCGCCGCGGAAGGCTGCTCGGTCGGCGCATGAAGCTCCGGCTTCCCGGCATCGCAAGGGCCGGGCTCGGTAGGACTTAAGACTGGTTCTTCCGGCATCGCGCGTCCCCGCGGTTGAGTTCAGATCCCCGACGACTCGTCCTCGGGGCGTGCCCGAACAGCATACCGAAACGGGGCGTGCTCTCCAAGAACTCGCAAAGCCGCAGAATTCACCCCAGAAGCGCCACCAGCCTTAACTTCAGCAGCCACCCGGCGAGCTCCATCACGAAGACCGTCACGGCGGCGCAAGGCGCGGCCAAGACCACAAACAGACCCGTCCGCAGCTTGCCAGGCCGCAGGCGGGAGAGCCAGGCGCGGACGACGGCGAGTATCACAATCCAGCCGACCGGTCCGGCCGGCACCAGCAACGGGATAAGCACGATCACAAGCCACGCGCGGGGCAGTTTCTGTCGCACCACCCCGGTGCACGCAAACCTGACCGAGTACGCCGCCCACAGTCCGATCCCACAGACGATCCGCATCATGTTCGAGGCGTCGCTCGCCGGGAAGCCCCAGTCTTGCACCGGATCGAGCGAATGAATAACCACAAGCAGCACCGCCGTCACGCCGATGAACGACCAGAGAATCACCAGCGTCGGCACGCCGAGGAATGCGCTCGCCATCAGAGGTTCGGGTGGATGGGGGTCCGTCGCGGGCGTGCTGATCGTCAACTTCGTCTTTGAAAGCGGGAGGTGTCGATGCAATCCGAATCTCATGTCCTGTCGTGTTCACAGGCTCGGTGTGCAAGCTCCGCTGCGTCGGTCGCGGTTCGGTCTGTCAACGAGGACCACGGCAGAAGGAACTCAAAGTCTTCCGATCCATCGGGTTGCGTGAGGTCGGACGGCTCGGGCTCGATGCGCTCGAAGCATGCGCGTGCGCAAGCCACCAGCAGGATCGGCGTGCAGAACGGACGGCGTGCGCAGAAGATCGCCGCGTTGCCGTCCGGATCTGGCGGCGTGATGGCGGGCCACGGGACCAAGCCGGTGGCGTCGAGATGATCAACGGGCACGCCCTCGCGGGCGAGGCAGTTGATCGCGGCGATGTTGATGGTCGCGAGCGACGCGGCGGCGCACCGGCCTCCGATGAGCGAACCAGCGATGGTGATCGCTTGAAGCGCGACATGCAGGTCCACGCCGTTCGTGCAGTGGACTTCTTCGTGCTGGATCATGGTTGTAGCGATGAGATGCGCGTACGCGCTGTTCGATGCGTCGGCCTGCGATCGCTGTGCCGCGCGGAGGTAGCGATGCAGGTAGTAGCGCAGGTTATCCCAGCGGTCGTCGGTGTGCGGAATTGAGACGGGCTGCGGGACGCGGATGTCTTCGCGCAGCACGGCGACGAGGGACTGGAGCGATCGGGCGTCTTGGTCGTCGAGAAATCCAGAGAATGACCGGAGGCGCTCGGTGTCGATCCCCCGGTAAGCGTCTGTCGGGATTGGGGCGTGCGGCGTGTTCGTCATTGCGCGGATGTCCTCCGCTCCTTCGGAGCGGTGGTGTATGGGGGACTGTCCACGGGTTGCGCTCGGCCTTCGGCCTCGCTCCACCCGTGGCTACATTCTTTGCGCCCCGTTGGGGCTTGATGCAGTTAAACGCTGCTTCTGCGGCAGGCATTTGGCGGGCGTTGGTTGTCTTGCATCGAGCTCACTTTCCACTCGCCTTAGGGCGCAGCCCCTCAAGATCATCAAGCTCCACCATCCGCGACTCAGCATGCCACTTCGGCACCGCAACGCACGCGGCATCGAGCTGCTCCTCTGTCAGCGAGTCCGCCTCGGCGTCGGTCAGCCGCCGCAGATGCCAGGCACGGTTCAGGTTGCTCTGGATCTGCTCGAACGCGATCGCGAGCGGGATGATGTCGTCGGACTCGTACTCATCGGCCTCGATCGCTCGACGAAGTTCTTCGGCCGCGGCCTCCGCATCGAGCAGGTGCATGCACATCGCGTTTGTGTTGAATGTCTCGGGCATGGTTCCGGCCTCCGATCGGTTCGGAACCATCGTACAGCAAGCCCGCGGCTCCTCCAAGCCTCAAGATGGATGCGGAAAGAGGCCGGCACCCCGTCAAAACGCCCGCTGCACCACCGCGTCGGCCATACGCCCCAGATACCGCTTCGGGCCCGAGTCGGCCAGCGGCGTCAGCAGCGAGCGGGCCTCGTCCACCAGCGATTCGGCCGCGAGCCTCGCACGCTCGATCGCCCCGTCCTCGCGCAGCACCGCAACCAGTTCGCCCGGCGCGGCTTCGTCGCCCTCTGCCGCACGCTTGAGCAGGCGGAGCGTCGCGGCCCGACGCCGCGGCTCGGCCCCGGCGAGGTGGTCGATGATGGGGTAGGTCAGCTTGCCCTTTTCCAGGTCCTTGCCCACGCTCTTGCCGACCACGCCTTCCTCGCCCGTCAGGTCGAGCAGGTCGTCCTGGATCTGGAACGCAAGCCCCAGCAGCCGCCCGAAACGGTCCATGCCCGAGGCGAGCTGTTCGTCCGCCCCGCCTCGGCGTGCGCCCAGGCGGCAGGCGACGCCGATCAGCGCCGCCGTCTTGCGATCGAGGATCTCGCGGTAGGTTTCCATGTCCAGGCTGAGGTTGTCGCGGTTGGCGAGCTGCAAAAGCTCGCCGGCGCAGAGCGTCATGCTCACCTCACCGATCGCCCGCGAGGGGTACGGGTCATCGAGCATCGAGCAGAGGTGGTACGCCGAGGCGATCAGCAGATCGCCCAGGATCACCGCCGTCTCGTTGCCGTGGAGGAAGTTGACCGTCTGCCCCCGCCTCCGCACCGCGGCTTCGTCGAGCACATCGTCGTGCACGAGCGTCGCCATGTGCACCATCTCGCAGACCGCCCCGAGCACGATCAAATCTTCGCTGATGCTCGCCCGCGGGTCGTCTGGCGTCGGCGAGCAGGCCATCCCCGAAAGCACGACCAACGCCGGGCGGAGCATCTTGCCGCGATACCGCTCGATGTGACGCACCAGGTCGTTCACCGGCAGCAGATCGGAGGCGAGATGCGCGTCGAACCGCTCGGCGACCCGCTCGAGCGCACCGGCAAGGACCCCGTGCACCGGGGCGAGATCGTCGGGAATGTCGAGCAGGGAGTGCATGCAGGTGGGCGCTGGGTGCGGGGCGCTGGGTCTTCGTTTTCGGGGCGCTCATGGACGCGGGAACGGCCTCTGAGGCGGTCGGGCTCCCGGCTCCCTGCGCCCGGCTCCCTGCGCCCGATATCTCATTTCTCCGCCGTGATATAGCAGATATACCCCGCGTCGGCGGTGCCTTCCTCGGTCGCCTCGAACTCGCCGTTGCCGCCGGCGAAGCCCTCCTCGTCCTCCTCCTCGTCGACGCCCTCCCAGTAGACGGTGGTCTTCTTGAAGCCGGCCTCTTCGAGGATCTCGCGGATCTCCGGCAGGCTCCAGAGACGCCAGGAATAGGTGAACGCGTTGCGCATCTCCGTGCCGTCCTTGAACTTGAAGTGGATGGCGCAATCCACGCGGCCGGAGATCGGGTTGTATTTCTGCTGGTCCCAGATGTAGGTGAACTTCCCGCCCTCGACCTCGCGCTCCTCCTCCTGCTCCATGTACGCCTCGTAGCCCCCGAAGTGGTCGAGGAAGAAAACGCCGTCGGAGACCAGCGACTCGCGGACGCGCTCGAAATACCGGCGCATCGTCTTGCGGTCCATGAACAGCCAGTAGCTGAAGTTCATCGCCAAAACGATGTCCATCTTGCCCGTCCCGGGCCCGGGGTCGAGCACATCGCGCTCGAGCAGTTTCACCCGCTCGCGCTGGCCCGGCTTCAGCCTCGCGAAGTTGTGCTCGCGCCCCCACGCGAGGGGGTCGGGGTCGATATCCAGCCCCACGGCGGTGTTGGTCTTTCGCCGCGAGACCCACTCGCAGGAGGTGTTGCCGGTCCCGCAGAAGTCTTCTCTAAGACGCTCGGCCTTGCGCTTGCGCATGGCCTGGAAGGTCTCGTCGACGAAGTCGATCTCGGACTCGACATTCTGGACCGCGAGCTGGTACAGCTCGTGGCGGTCGGCGTTGGCGGCGGTGTACTTCCGCTTGGGCTTGGCGCCCTTGCGGCTGTCGGATCGGGTCATGGTCGTGCTCATAAGGGGGCAACTCTATCGGACCGGATCGCGCCGGGCCCGCAACCGTGCACAAACACCGCGGGCCCTGTCGGCTGCCCGCCCCAGCCCGGCCCGGATTCGCCGATCTGTAACGAACCGAGGGCCCCTCCAGGTCGATAGGTACGCGGCGGACCGCGCAGGAGGAACGCGTTTTCAACGCCTTCCCGTGTGGGTCCGAGAACCGGCCCGGGGCGTCCCGATTCCCCGCGCCTAGACTCGCCGCCCGGGGAGGCGAATCCCCGCCCTTTGGAGGTCTGCCAGATGCGTCTGTCGATGGTCGGAACGGGGTATGTCGGTCTGGTGACGGGCGTCTGCCTGGCCAACACGGGCAACAGCGTCACCTGTCTGGATGTCGATCCCGGCAAGATCGATCGCCTCAAGAAGGGCGAGTGCCCCATCTACGAGCCCGGCCTCACCGAACTCCTCGAACGCAACATCGAGGCCGGACGCCTCAAGTTCACCACCGATGTCATGGAGGCCCACCGCGACTCTGACATGATCTTCGTCTGCGTCGGCACGCCCCCCGACGAGCGCGGCCACACCGACATGCGCTACATCCACTCGGCCGCCGACGGCATCGCCGAGGTCCTCAAGAGCCTCGGCCCGAACCAGAAGCCCAAGGTCATCGTCATGAAGTCGACGGTGCCCGTCGGTACGACCATCGCCATGCGCGACCGCATCCGCGAGAAGGTCGGCCCGGACATCCCCTTCTCCGTCGCCGACAACCCCGAGTTCCTTAAAGAAGGCGACGCCATCCGCGACTTCGTCAAGCCCGACCGCGTCGTCGTCGGCGTCGAGGATGAGCGCACCGCCGAACTCTTCCGGCGCCTCTACGACCCCTTCGTCCGCAACGGCCACCCCATCTTCATCATGGATGTGCGCTCGGCGGAGATGGTCAAGTACGCGTCGAACAACTTCCTCGCCACCAAAATCAGCTTCATCAACGAAATGGCCAACCTCTGCGAGGCCTACGGCGCCGACATCGATTCGGTCCGGCGCGGCATGTGCTCCGACTCCCGCATCGGCTCGCAGTTCCTCTACCCAGGCCTCGGCTACGGCGGCTCCTGTTTCCCCAAGGACACCCAGGCCTGCATCATGATGGGCGAGCAGTCCGGCGTCACCATGCAGCTTTCCAACGCTGTTCATGGCACCAACCAACGCCAGCGCAACCTCTTCTTCAACAAGATGCTCAAGCACTTCGACGCTCGGGGCGGCCTCACCGGGCGCACCATCGCCTTCTGGGGTCTGGCCTTCAAGCCCCGCACAGACGACATCCGCGAGGCCCCGGCCCTCACGCTGGTTCGCAAGTGCCTGGGCTACGGCGTCGAATGCCGCGGGTACGACCCCGTCGCCGCTGAGAACGCCGGCGCCGAGATCGGCCCCGTCCTGAAGATCATGGACGACCTGTACGAGACCGCTGAGGGCGCCGACGCCATCGTCGTCTGCACCGACTGGGACGAGTTCAAGGCCCCCGACTTCGCACGCCTCGGCGAGCTGATGAAGGAGAAGACCGTCTTCGACGGCCGCAACCTCTACAGGCCCGAGCAGATGCGCGAGCTGGGGTACAACTACTATTCCGTCGGTCGCGTCCCCGTCGTCCAGGGCTGAGCCGTGCCCGCCCAGGCGACGGCACAGGTCCGCTGCTGCGACTGGCTGACGCTCGCGGCCGAGCTGCGGTCCGAACTCGGCCCCGCCTCGGTCGACCTCGTCTACGCCGACCCCCCGTTCAACACCGGCGAGACCCAGACGGGCCGCACCGGCGCCTACCCCGACCGATGGCCGACCCCGCAGGCCTGGGTCGCCTGGCTCAGCGAACGGCTGGAACCGACGCTCGACCTGCTCAAGCCGACCGGCTCGATCCTGCTCCACATCGACTGGCGGACGAGCCACCTTGCCCGGGTGCTGCTCGACGAACTGCTCGGTGAAGACAGGTTTGTCAACCACCTGATCTGGGCGTACGGGCTCGGCGGGTCCTCGCCCCGGCGTTTCGCCAGAAAGCACGACGACATCCTTTTTTACGCCAAAGACCCGGAGCGCTACTGGTTCCAGGCCCCGATGGTCCCCTCGACGAGCAATCGGATGGCCGGCGCTCCCAAGAAAGCGACGGATGTGCTCGACATCCCCGCGATCAACAACATGGCCCGCGAGCGGTTGGGGTATCCGACCCAGAAGCCGCTCGCCCTGCTCGAGATCCTCGTCGGCGCCTGCTCCCCGCCCGGAGGTTTGGTGGTCGATCCTTGCTGCGGCAGCGGCACGACGCTGGTTGCCGCGTCAAAGATCGGTCGTGCCTCCATCGGCGCCGATGTCAATCCACAGGCCGTAGAACTCACGAGAAACCGTCTCAACCGCGAATAGACTAGCTGCCATGGCCCGGCGACTGTTGAGCTTCTACCAGCGTCACCCGCTGGTCAGCACCAACCTGAATATCCTCGCCTCGGGCGTGCTGGCGATCCTGCTGGCCAAGTGGCCCGTGCAGTGGGTGTCGGACTGGATCGGCGAGGGGTACAACGGGCTGAAGGTCGTGCTGGCGGCCCTCATCGACGCCGCGTTCGATGTTGCTGTCTACCTCGTGCTGCACTGGATCGCCAACCACTGGCGGCCCTACGGGTGCCACGACGAGATCGACCAGCACGAGCAGAAGTCCTGGTGGCGCAAATACATCCGATCCGTCTCGGGCATCCAGCTCGAACGCCTCTTCCTCTTCCCGGTCTTCTACGGCACGGCGATGGGCGGGATGTACGCCCTGATGCACTACGAGATCATGCGCGAGGGGCTGGCCTTCGCGGTCGCGTTCTTCACCGCCATTTGCGTCACGCGGGTGGTGCACACCATCTACTGGATCAAGACCGGCCGCTTCCGCACCGTGAGGATCGTCATCGACGAATCGGAACTCAAGACCGCCGGCGGGGACGACGGGCAAGAGCGGTCGCAGTGGGGTGAGGATCCTGCGGGCCCCGGCTCGCAGCGGCGCTTCTAGCTACCCTGCCCGCATGTGCGGGCTCGGTGTCATCTGGCAGACTCTCCCGCCCGGGGCCGATCCCGGCGCGCAGGTCCCGCATCATTGGCTCGACGCGCTGGACGCTTCGATCGCCCTGCGCGGCTCCGACGCCTCGGGCCGTCTCCGGCTCGCGAAGCTCGACGCAGAGTCCGGGGAGCGACATCTCGTCGGGATGGTCCACCGCAGGCTGGCGGTCATCGATCCCGCCGGCGGCGCACAGCCGATGACGCTGGCGGACCCCGACGATCCCGAAGCCCCGCCCGCTCTCGCGGTCGTCTTCAACGGCTGCATCTACAACCACCGCGAACTCAGGGCCGAGCTCGAAGAGGACGGCGCCGACTTCCGATCCGACCACAGCGACACCGAGACCCTCCTGCACGGCTGGCGCGCGTGGGGCGAGGAACTCCCCGCGAGGCTGCACGGGATGTATGCCTTTGCGGTCTGGGATCCGTCGCGCCCCGGCCTCTTCGTCGCGCGCGACCCGTTCGGCGAGAAGCCGCTCTTTGCGACGCTGTGGGAGCAAGACGGCGTCCTCACGCGCGCGTGGTGCACCACCCTTCCCGGGCTCGTGCAACTGCGATCGCTGGCGGGGCTCGGATCCCCGATCGATGGAGAGGGCGTCGCGTCGATGGTCCGCAAGGGGTGGGGGGCCGACGCCTACGCAGACATCCGCCAGTGCGACACAGAACGCACCTCGGCGATGGGGCGCACGCTCGCCTCGCTCAAGAGCGGCGACCCGCCCGAGGCCTCCGAGCCGCTGACGCTCGACCGGCTCGAAGCCCTGCTCGTCAAGGCCGTCGAGCGACGCCTCGACGCCGATGTGCCCCTTGGGTGCTTTCTGTCGGGCGGGATCGACTCCTCGTTGATCGCCGCGATGGCGCACAGGGCGAGCGGCGATCTCTCGACCTTCTGCGTGCGGATGCCGGAAGCGGCCTACGACGAGTCGCCCTTTGCTCGTCGCGTCGCCGAGCACATCGGGACAGAGCACGAGACGGTCGAGGTCTCGCCGGACCCGGCCTCGGATCTCGAATCGCTGATCGAGCAGCTCGGCCTGCCTTTCGCCGATTCGTCGCTGCTGGCGACGCACTGGCTCAGCCGCGCCGTCAAGCAACGGGTCTCGGTGGCGCTCTCGGGCGACGGGGGCGACGAGCTCTTCGCCGGGTACTTCCGCTACCGCGCTGCGGACCTCCTGGCCAAGTGGGGCCCGCTCCTGCGCCTGCTCCCCGCGTCGCTGCTCCCGGCGCGCGATCCGAAATCCGCTCCGACCTCGGCCCGGCGGCTCATCGTCGCGGCCAAGACGGGCGGCCCCGCCGAGATCAACACCGTCTTCGACAGACCAACGCTCCGCGCCGTCTTCCCGGAGCTTCGCGGCCGAGCCCCCTCCGGCCCGGCCGACGCCGAGGCGCTGCGAGCTGCCGACCTCGTCGATTACCTGCCCGACGACCTCCTGCGCAAGGTCGACACCGCCTCGATGGCCGTCTCGCTGGAGGTCAGGGCCCCGTTCCTCGACCACGACCTGGCCAGCGCCGCGATCGGCACGCCGACGCATTCCCTCACCCCGCGGGGCGAGCGCAAGGGCCTGCTCCGCGATCTGGCCCGGCGTCACCTGCCCGAGGAAGTTGTCGATCGGCCCAAACAGGGCTTCGCGGTCCCGATCGGCGTCTGGTTCCGCAACGATTTCGGATCGATGCGTCAACTCCTCCGCGATCACCTGCTCGCGGCGGATCCCTTCCCGGGGCTGCCCTTCGAGGCGGACCGGCGGGCGATCGAGCGCCTGCTCAGCGAGCACGACGCGGCGGGTGAGGCCTCGATCGTGCCGTGGAAGGGCCGTGACCACAGCCAGCGCCTGTATGCGATCCTCGTGCTCTCGATCTGGCTGAAGAGCAAGGCCAAGACGCCACCTACCCTGCGGGCATGATGCCCCGCTGGTTTCTGCCTGTCGCCGTGCTCGCGTTCACCGTCTCCGTCGCGATGTTCATCGCGATCGCGTTCTTCTCGCGTCCGGGCTCGCCCTCGGAGGTCCCGCCGGAGAACATCCCGACGCTCGGCGGCCCGGTCGATCCCGACGACGACCGCGTCATCACCATCCGCCCCCGCCGCGACCCCTCACGCAGTCCCGCCGAGCCCGATCCTGGCCTGGAAGACATGCGCGTCGGCGCGTTCGAGGGCGTCGACCAGCGGGGCGAGCCCGTCGATCAGTCGATCCTCGAAGGCGGGTACACGGTTATGGACTTCTTCTTCACCAACTGCCCGCTCGCCTGCCCGGGGATGACCGCCGCGATGCGTCGATTGCAGAACGAGCTGGAGGGTGTGCCCGTCCGCTTCCTGAGTATGTCGGTCGACCCCGAGCGCGACACGCCCGAGGCGCTGCTCGCCTACGCCGAGAACAACCGCGCCGACCAGAGCCGCTGGTCGTTCATCAATGTGCCGGCAGAGACGGTGATGCGGATCGCGTCCGAAGAGCTCGGGTTTAATCTTTCCGAGGACCGCTCACGCCGCTTCGACCTCGGCGACGGCGAGTTCATGTACAACATCAACCACCCGACCCGCCTGATCCTCGTCGGCCCCGACCGACGCGTGCTCGGCCTCTACCCGTTCGAGGACCGCGAAGAGCTGAAGCTGCTCGAAGAGCGGGTGCGCACGGTCACAGCGCGTTGATTCGTTTCATTACCCCCGCAGCGATCGCCCCGTCATCGCTTCGGGCTGCCCGAGCTCCATCATCTCCAGCGCCGTCGGGATGATGTCGCCGAGGCATCCGCCGTCGCGGAGTTTCCAACCCTTGAACGTTTCGCCGACGACGATCAGCGGCACGGGGTAGGTGGTGTGGGCGGTGTGCGGGGCGTCGGTCTTGGGGTCCCACATCTGCTCGGCGTTGCCGTGGTCGGCGGTGACGATCAGCGAGCCGCCACGCTTGAGCGTCCTCTCGACGATCCTGCCCGTCAGCCGGTCCACCGTCTCGCACGCCTTGACCGCCGCGTCGAGATTGCCGGTGTGCCCGACCATGTCGCCGTTGGCGAAGTTGACGATGATGACATCTTCGCAGTCGTCGGCGTCGAGCCGCTCCAGCACGGCGTCGCAGACGCCCTCGGCCGACATCTCCGGCCGCAGGTCGTAGGTGGCGACCTGCGGCGACTGGATGATCCCGCGCGTCTCGCCCTCGAACGGATCGTCGCGGTAGTCGTTGAAGAAGAAGGTCACATGCGGGAACTTCTCCGTCTCGGCGCAGCGGAACTGGCGCAGCCCGAGGCGGCTGAAGTACTCGCCCGCGATGTCTTTCATCTTCGGCGGCTTGGGAAATGCGACCGGCGCGAGCGAGGCGAGGCGTTCGGAGTACGCCGTCAGCAGCACGAAGCGCAGGTCGGGCTTGGGCCCGCGTTCAAAGCCGCGCTCGCCGGTGTCGGGCGAGGGCTTGACCTCCGGCGCGCCGTGGAACTCGGGCAGCAGGAAGGCCGAGCAGAGCTCGCGCGGGCGGTCGCCCCGGTAGTTGTAGAAGATCACCGTGTCGCCCTCGGCGATGCGGTTCGAACACGCTTCTTCAGGGCTCTTTGCGATGATGGTGGGGGGCGTGAACTCGTCGCCCTTGAGCCCTTCGTCGACCGGCGATTCGTAGTGGCTGCTGATCGCCTCTTCGGCCGTCGAGGCCTGCCCAACGCCCTCGGCCTTGGCGTCGCGCCCGGTCAGGCAGGCGTACGCCCGGGCGACGCGCTCCCAGCGGTTGTCGCGGTCCATCGCCCAGTAGCGACCGATCACCGAAGCGATCCGCCCGACGCCGTGCTTTTCGAGCATCCGCTCGACCTGCGCGATGTACCCCTTGCCGGTGTAGGGCCCGGTGTCGCGCCCGTCGGTGAACAGGTGCACGCGGACCTCGGTCGCCTGCAGCTCGGCGCAGAGCTTGACGAGGGCTTCGAGGTGTTCGAGCAGCCCGTGCACGCCGGCGTCGGAGCAGATGCCCATCAGGTGCACCGCCTTGCCGCTGTCGCGCGCCGAGGCGACCGCGTCGGCCAGGGTCTTGTTGCTTTTCAGCCCCTCGCGGCAGGCCTTGGTGATCCTGACGGCCTCCTGGTCGACGATCCGGCCCGCCCCGATGTTCTGGTGCCCGACCTCCGAGTTGCCCATGGTCTCTTCGGGCAGGCCGACCGCCTCGCCGCTGGTTTCGATGAGGGTCGTCGGCCACTCGCGCATCAGGCGGTCGGCGACGGGCGTGCTGGCGAGCTTGATCGCGTTGAAGCGGTCGTGCTCGGGGTGGGGGTTCTCGCCCCAGCCGTCGCGGATGACCAAGACGAACGGGGTGTGTTTCGGCGTGGCTTTGTTGTTCACGACGGCATGGTAGTGAACGGCAGGCGCCTCCAGAGTCGCACGGCGGGCGTCGCTGCGGGGCAAGAAAAATTCCTGTTGACCAGCAATGAAAGAGCGGGTACAGTTGAGACCGAGTCGCAATAACGGCCGGTCGCGGCCGACAAGAGAGAAGAGAGAAACGGAGATCATCATGAAGACCCACACCCGTACCGCCGTCGTCGGTGCCGCTGTCTCGTTCGGCCTCGCCTCGGTCGCCGGCGCCAACCTGCTCGATTTCATCGAGACCTTCGACACCGACGCCGCCAACTGGCGGAACTTCGACGGCACCGCCGAGCTCGACTGGTTCCCCTCCGGCGGGCCGGACGGCTCGGCCTACGCATCGAGCGTCTACAACCTGACCAACTTCACCGGGGGCTTCCCGCCCGTGGTCATCCGGGCGCAGGCGAACTTCAACTCGTCGGGCGGCGCGTACACGGGCGACTGGATTGCCGGCGGCGTCACCGGCGTCACCTTCGACATCCGCCACGATGCGCCCGAAGCCGTCGCGATCACCGGGCGCTTCGCCAACTCCGCCAACCGCGGCGCGTCGACCGAGACGCCCTCGCTGCTGCAGCCGGGCGTCTGGACGACCATTTCGATCGACCTGAGCGAGGGCAGCCCGGACATCATCTCGCTGGGCGGGCTGAGCTACCAAGCGATCTTCACCGACATCGCCAACATCCAACTCGGCTTCGAGCCCCCGGCCAACCTCGCCGGGCAGAACATCGATGTCCGCATCGATGTCGACAACTTCGCGCTCGTCCCCGCGCCGGGCACGGCGGCGCTGGGCCTGATCGCGGGCCTCGCGGCCTTGCGGCGTCGGCGCTGAGCCGGCGGCTCTCGCCGGCCCTGTCGATCGGACAGACAACCACGGCGCAATCACGGCAAACAAAAGCCCCCGCGAGGTGATCCTCGCGGGGGCTAGTCGTTGCACAGGGATCGGCGGGGACTCAGCCGCGGCTGTCGCGCTTGGCCTGGTTGCGTCGGGTCTTGCCGGCGACGCCCCGGACATTCTTGGCGATGCCGCTCTCGGCGAAGTGCTTGTCTATGCGGGCGGCGCGCGACCGTTTGGCGGTTTTCTTCCTCCCGGACTCGACGGCGGCCTGGGGCGCGGGCTCGGCCTTCAGCGGGTTGCGGCTGGGGAGGGCTTTGCGGGCCGATTTTTTGCGGGCGGCCTTCTTGCCCGTGCTCCCCGCCGACGAGCGGAGGGCCGCGGCCCCTGTCGCCTTGCGGGCCGTGGCCTTCTTCCGGGGCGCCTTCTTCTTGGACTTCTTGGCGGTCTTCTTCGACGCCTTCTTGCGGACCTTTTTCGAAGCCTTCTTTGAGGTCTTCCTCATCGTGGGGGAGGCGCTATCGCCGGCGGCGGACTTGCTCCGGCGACGGGTGACCTTCTTGTGGGCGGGGGCGGCCGCGGGGGTCTCGCCGGTGGCGGCCAGGGCCTCCTCGAACCGGTCGAGCGTCTCCTGGAAGAGCTCGGCCTTGGCCAAGGTGTTGCGGTTGTCGGCGGCGGGCCTGCCAGAACGCGGGGCCCTTTTGCCCCGCATTTCGCCGGTTTGGCGAGCGGCGAGGCTGCGGTACTTGTCGCGGAGCTTGCGAGCCCTGGAGACCTTCTGGCGGAGCCGCGCGGGGGTGAGCGTCCCGATCTCTCGCTTCCCGCTGGCGCGAACGAGTTCGTACTCGCTCGCGGTGCAAAGGGTCTTGGCTCGCTGCATGTTGATGGCCATCGGTGTGGTTCCTCTTGGTTCTCCGGCGCGTCCGTCGTGGAGCGCCGCCGCTGAAGCATACATCGCGCGCGATGCGCATGCCATGCGCCCCGCCGAAGAGACGCGCCCGATCCTGTACACTCCGGCCCATGTCCGAGGTCGGACTGATCGCATCCTTCGTGCACGCCGTAATCGCGGGCATGCTCTGGGGCAGGTGGGAGGCGGCGATCTTCCGCAGCCGCTCGCTGCGACGGGCGAACATCCCGCGTCTGACACTCGGGGCGACGGTGCTCGTCGCGGTGGCGGTCCTGTTCGTGCTGCTGCGCACCATCGCCGACGCGGAGGTGCGCGACTCGCTCTACCTCGGCTGGTACAAGGTCATGGGGCGGCGTCGAAGTGAGTCGAGCGGCGATGCAGCTCGCGCTCCTGTCGGGCGTGGTCGGCGGCGCCCCGATCGCTCAGAACGCGTCGCCCGTCTTTATGCTCGATTCGGACCGGATGCCCGCCATATGGCCCTCACCGGGTATGGACGACAACCGGTCGACGACTTCCGATCGAGATTTCCCTTCCGCCGGGATGCTCAAGCGCAACGGGATCGGCGAGGCGGTGGTCGTCATTGGCGATGAGGGGCTCGTTTCCGAGGACCTCCAAGCGTGTGCTCCGCCGGTGGCAGGAGGGCGGCTTGCCGATCCGGCGGGTGCGCGTGGACGAGTCGTCGCCCAGCGATTACGAGGTCGTCCCGCCCTGCCGGTTCCGGTCGACCTTCTACCGGGCCGTGGCCAAGTCCAAGCTCCGTCCCAACGCGGCTGGCGGCTTCGGCGCCCTCGTGCCCGATCCCCAAGAGCACAGCGGACAGGGCTTCAGCGGGAGCGGGTTCGGCGGAGCCCGCTATTGCGCGGTCCCTGACCGAAGATTCCACCGGGTGTCGGTGCAGTTAATAATTACAGTTTGTTCTTAGGTTGTTGGCGCAGCCGGTGCGGCATACGAACGGACAGCGTGCGGCAGGAGCACGCCTTGCCGCGACCAACGATGTTTATCCCTGTCGCCGTTCGCATTTGTTCAGGTAATTCGGTTTTCCTCCCGCCGCTCGTTTCGAGTATTCCGGACAATGGAGCAAAGTAGAGCTATTGTGGGGTTGCGCCGCGCACGCGTTCCGGTTCGGTTGTTCCGAAGGACGGCGGGCGGCGCAGCGGAGGCCGCGCGTCACGACCGGCCGCCCGCGGATTGCCGACGCCCGAGCGTCGTGCTTGAAAGAGGAGGCTGGTATGTTCCGTTGTCGTAGCGTGATCGTCGGTGTTCTGTGCGCGGCCTCGGCCTCGCTCTCGCTGGGGACCGTCGTCACCGAAGCGCGTGCCCGGACGCAGGAGGCGGCCGCAGAGCCCCGCGGGCAGGTGCGGCTGTACGAAGGGTTCGGCAACTACACGCGGAGTGTGACGGCTTCGTCGCAAGACGCACAGCTCTGGTTCAACCAGGGCATGCAGCTTCTCTACGGCTTCAACCACGACGAGGCCATCCGGTCCTTCCGGCGAGCCGCGGAGATCGACCCGGCCTGCGCCATGGCGTGGTGGGGGGTGGCTTACGCCCACGGCCTGCACATCAACAACCCCGCGATGACCGAGCGTCAGTCCGAGCTCGCCTATGAAGCCTCGCGCGAGGCGGTCGCGAGGATCGACGGGGCTTCGCCGGTCGAGCGGGCGCTGATCAGGGCTGTCGCCGAGCGGTACGAGATGCCGGTCCCCGAGGATCGATCGCACCTCGACCGGGCGTACGCCGACGCGATGGAGCGGGCGTGGAGGGCCCACCCGCGCGACGCCGACATCGGCGCCCTCTACGCCGAGTCTCTCATGAACCTGCAGCCGTGGGACCTCTGGACGCGCGAAGGCGAGCCCAAAGGCAGGGCGACCGAGATCGTCGAGGTGCTCGAACGCGTGATGGAGCTCGACGAGAACCACCCGGGCGCCAACCACTTCTACATCCACGCCGTCGAGGCCTCGCCGAACCCCGAGCGCGCGGTCCCCGCGGCCGACCGCCTGGCCGATCTGGTTCCGGGGTCTGGCCACCTCGTGCACATGCCCGCGCACATCTACGCGCGTGTGGGGCGCTGGGCGGACGCGTCGGACGCCAACGAGCGTGCGATCGCCGCGGACCGCGCGTACTTCGCCGTCGCCCCCGAGCCCGAGTTCTACTCGCTGTACTTCGTCCACAACTTCCACTTCCTGGCGTGGTCGGCGATGATGGAGGGGCGGTACGAGGCGGCGCTCAAGGCGGCCGAAGAACTGAACAATGAGATCCCCGAGGGATTCCTCCGCGAGTGGACCTTCATCGCCGATGGCTTCACGCCCGTCACTTACCATGTCAAGATCCGCTTCGGCAAGTGGGACGACATCCTCGCCCAGCCCGAGCCGGAGGCCTATCGGCGCGTCAGCGTCGCTTCGCACCACTACGCGCGGGGCGTCGCGCTGGCGGCCCTGGGCCGGACCGACGAGGCGGCGTCGGAACTCGAAGCCTTCGACCGGGCCGTCGCCCGCATCCCCGACGACTGGCAGATCGGTCAGAACAACGCACTGCGGGTCATGGAGGTGGCGAGATACATGCTTCGGGGCGAGATCGCCTATCGGAAGGACCGGCACGATGAGGCCTTCAGACTCCTCCGGCAGGGCGCCGCGCTCGAAGACGAACTTGTCTACGACGAGCCGCCGGGATGGATGCAGCCGGTGCGGCACGCCTTGGGCGCGCTGCTCATGGCCGAAGGCCGCCACGCGGAGGCCGAGAGCGTCTACCGAGAGGATCTGGCACGCTTCCCGGAGAACGGGTGGTCGCTGCTCGGCCTGGAGCAGTCGCTTCGTGGCCAGGGCAAAACGCCCGAAGCGTCGGAGGCGAGCGCGAGACTCGCCTCGGCCTGGACCCGCGCGGATGTCCGGCCCGTGGCTTCCTGCTACTGCCACCCCGACGCGCGCTGACCCCCCCGGCTCGCGTCTGAACACCGATCCGCGCTGATCCAGGCGCGCCCGCAAGCCCCGCCCGGCGTCACGCCCGAGGACTATCCTCACCGACTGACGCCGGGCGCGGTTCCGGCGGGGAGGCGCCGGATGCTCCGTTCAATCTTGCTGATCTATCTGTGCATTGTCGTCGTGACCGGCGGGGCTGTCCGTGCCGACGCGACTGGCGAGCCCCCGCGCCAACCGTCCGGCCCCGTCGTCGTCTGGATCAGCATCGACGGGTTCCGCTGGGACTACCTCGACAAGGCCGAGACGCCCGTGCTCGACCGCCTCCGGGCCGAGGGGGCGTACACCCACGCGTATGTCCCTGTGTTCCCCTCGCTCACTTTCCCCGCACATGTCTCGCAGGTGACCGGCACGCCCGTGAGCCAGCACGGCATCGCGGCCAACGCGTTCTACTGCCGCGACGAGGGCGAGGTGCTCAGCTTCCCCGGCCCCTCGCGCCTGCTGGGCGCAGAGCCGATCTGGATCACCGCCGAGCGTCAGGGCGTCCGCACCGCCGTGCTCGACTGGCCGGTCTCGCACTCGCAGGAGGGCGGGGTCACCGCCACGCGATTCGGCTCGGGGTACAACCCCCGCATGACCGACGACGCCCGTCTCGGACAGGTCCTGGACGCCTGGCGCGAACACGAGGGCGACCGGCCGCTCCGCCTGCTGATGGGCTACGCCGTCGCGACCGACAGCCCGGGCCACCGCTACGGCCCCGACGCGCCGGAGATGGTCGGCGTCATCGCCGAAGCCGACGCGCTCGTCGGGCGCTTCCTCGACGAGATCATGAAGCTCCGCCGGGAGAAGATGCACCCCGACGACGAGCTCTACTTCATCATGACCACCGACCACGGCATGAGCAAGGTCGAGCACATCGTCAACCCCCTCGTCCTCCTGGGCATCCAGGGCCGGCGCGAGATCCGCGTGGTCAACAGCGGCAATGTCGCCAATGTCTACCTCGGCGGCATCGAGCCCGAACGCGAACGCCAACGGGCGATCGGAGCGATGCTCGCCGAGATCGAGAAGCACCCCTTCGCCAAGGCCTTCCGCTTCGAAGACCTGCCCGAGCGACTCGGGTACGCCCACCCCGGGCGCGTGGGTGATCTCGTGGTGATCATGGACAGGGGCTACACCTTCAGCCGTCGCGTCGAGGGCCTGATGTCCACGCCCGAAGAGCAGGGCGGGCCGCTGGGCATGCACGGGTACGACCCGGAGTCGAACCCCGATATGTACGGCTTCTCGGTCATCTGGCGGTACCCCACGCCCCTGGGCGGGATCGACCTCGGACGCGTGCACTCGATGCAGATGCACCCGACTGTCGCGCAGATCCTCGGGATCGCGCCCTCGCCGCACGCCGTGACGGGGCCGGTCGAGCTGCCGGTCCCCGCCGGGGCGGGTGTTCCGGTGAGCCCGTAAAGACGATCGAGGTCTATTGAAACAGCCGCGCCCGTCGCAGGGCGCGGCTGCTTGCTGCATCACGCTTTGAACAGTCGATCCTCAGGCGGGCTTGATCGCCTTGATGTCCAGGCTGGTCACAAAGTCCGCCGGGGTCGTGCCCTCGGGCAGCATCGAGGCGATCTTGCGGTACAGCGGGTCGCCGGACTGTTCCAGCGCCTTCATGTAACCGGGCTTGGGCGTCAGCTCGACGGCCTCCAGCCCCGCCGCCTCGATCATCGCCCGTGTCTCGTCGACCGTCACGGCGCCCGCGATGCACCCGATCAGGCTGTCGATCATCCCGGCGACATCTTCGGGCAGGGGCCGGAGCAGGGTCATGTCGCTGATCGCCGCCCGCCCGCCGGGCTTGAGCACCCGCGCGATCTCACGCCACACCCGGGCCTTGTCGGGCGAGAGGTTCAGCACGCAGTTGGAGATCACGCAGTCCGCCGAAGCGTCCGCGGCCGGGATGTGCTCGATCTCGCCGAGGCGGAACTCGACATTGTCGAGCCCGGTGCGTTCGCGGTAGGCGGCGATGTTGCCGCGGGCTTTGGAGAGCATGTCGGGGGTCATGTCGACGCCGACAGCGCGCCCGGTCGGACCGACCTTGGGCCCGGCGAGGAAGATGTCCAGCCCGCCGCCGCTGCCCAGGTCGATCACGGTCTCGCCGGGCATGAGCGAGGCGATCGCGCCGGGGTTCCCGCACGAAAGGCCCATGTCGGCGCCCTCGGGCAGCGTGCCGAGCTCCGCGGCGTCGTAGCCGATCTGCTCCGAAACGCTGGAGGTCCCGCAGCAGGAAGCCCCCGAGCAGCAGCCGCTGCTTGCGTCGGCCCTGGCGATCTTGGCGTACCCCTCGCGGACGGTGTCGCGGACGCGGTCGGGGTTGTTGATCGATGTCATGGTGATTCTCCTTCGGGCGATTCGCCCGTTGTCGGTTCAGGAACGCCCCTCGTCGCGCGTGCGGCTTTGTACAGCCGACGCCCGAGCCAGAGCGACACATACACAAGCGCGATCAGCACCGGCACCTCGACCAGCGGGCCGACCACCGTCGCGAACGCGACGCCCGAGCCCACGCCGAAGACCCCGATCGCAACAGCGATCGCCAGCTCGAAGTTGTTGCCAGAGGCCGTGAAGGCCAGCGTCGCGCTGCGGGGGTAGTCCGCGCCGGCTTTCCAGGCGAGCAGGAAGCTGACAAAGAACATCGAGACGAAGTAGATCCCAAGCGGGAGCGCGATGCGGAAGATGTCCGCCGGCTGCGAGACGATCCTGTCGCCCTGCATCGCGAACATCACCACGATCGTAAAGAGCAGCGCGACCAGCGTCGCGGGCGCGATCATGGGGATGAACTTCTCGCTGTACCACGCCTCGCCCTTGATCGGGCGCAGCACCAGCCTCGTCAGCATCCCGCCCAGGAACGGGACGCCCAGAAACAGCATCACGCTCTTGAAGATCGCGCCCATCGAGACATCGACCACCGCCCCCTCGAGCCCGAACACAGGGGGCAGCACCGAGATAAACAGCCACGCGTAGAGACTGAAAAACAGCACCTGGAACACGCTGTTGAAGGCGACCAGCCCCGCCCCGTACTCGCTGCTCCCGCCCGCGAGCTCGTTCCAGACCAGCACCATCGCGATGCAACGCGCCAGCCCAACAAGAATCAGGCCGACCATGTACTCCGGGTGGTCGCGCAGCAGCGTGACCGCCAGCAGGAACATCAACACCGGCCCGACGACCCAGTTGAGCACCAGCGAGATCGTCAGGATCCGCCAGTCGCGGAAGACCTCGGGCAGCTTCTCGTACCGAACCTTGGCGAGCGGCGGGTACATCATCACGATCAGCCCGATGGCGATCGGGATGTTCATTGTCCCGACCGACATCGAATCGATGAACCCGGGCGCCCCGGGCACGAGCCGCCCGAGCAGCACGCCCAGCACCATCGCCAGAAAGATCCAGACCGTCAGGTAGCGGTCGAGAAACCCGAGCCGGCCCCGCGGCGCCACGCTCGGCACGCACGCCTCGGGCGGAGCCGCGCCGACAACCTCGCTCACACGCGTCATCGCCCCTCACCGCCCCGGCGCGAGCCCGGCGTATCGGCGAGCCCCAGCAGTCCGGGCAGCTCACGCTCGACAAATGTTCTGATCTCGTCGCGCACGCGCCGGTAGTGGGGCAGAGCTTCGTCCTCGGTCTCTGCATCCGCCGCAAGGCGGGGCGGGTCGTCGAAGCCCCGGTGCACAACTTTGGCCGAGCCGGGAAACACGGGGCAGGTCTCGTGCGCGTCGGCGCAGACCGTCACCACAAGGTCCAGCGTCTCGGGCGAGGTCGCCTCGATCCTCTTTGAGAAATGTCCGGCGATGTCCACACCCGCCTCGGCCATCACGCGGACCGCCAGCGGATTGAGCGTCGAGGGCGAGGCCCCGGCGCTCACCGCTTCGAGCCGGTCCCCGTGGATCGCCCTCGCCCAGGCCTCGGCGATCTGGCTGCGGCACGAGTTGGCGGTGCAGAGAAACAGCACCCGGGGTCTTCCCGCTGCATCCGGCATAGCTCCTCCGGTTCGATCTTGAGAATGGCCCGCATCGCCCGACGGTCGTCGCGGAGTTGCGGCTCGCGTTCGGCCGCGCCGCGCACCATGGCGACAGCGTCCGCCGCCGCGGGCGAGATCTCGGCCTCTGGCGTGAGGCGGTAGTGCATCCACCGGCCCTCGCGCCGTGCCGTCAACAGCCCGGCCCGCTTGAGCGTGTTGAGGTGGCCCGAGACGGTGGAGTTGGGCATCCCGACGAGCGCGATGAGCTGGCAGGCGCAGAGCTCCCCGTCGAGGCAGGCCGCCAGCAGGCGGATCCGGGCCGGGTCGGCGAGGGCTTTGGCGATGTCGACGAGGTCTTCCATTTCGATATTTCTCGAATCGTCAAAATGAAAGGCGCCCGCGAGCCCCCAGTCAAGACCGGTTTCAAGACCGGCGTCGGGACCGGATCGCCACCGCCGGCGCGCACAAACAGCCGCCCCGCCCCGTTCCGTGCCGTTCGTTCATCAATGAACCCGCGGCTTTCACCGCCCGGATCGACCGCCCTCAGGTCTGCAAAACGCCCGTTCTGAACTCCCGGCTGTAGTCCCAGTTCCACGACGCCTCCAATGAGGCGATCAGCTCCTCCCGCGTCCTGTGCGGCTCGATGATCCGGTCGACCCACCCCCGCGCCGCGCCGTGCCGGATGTCCTGCTGTTCGTTGTAGCTGTCGCGCACGGCCGCGAGGATCTGGTCGCGCGTCTCCGCGTCGATCTCCTCGCCGCGGCGCTCGCGCGAGCGCTGCTCGATCATCGCCAGCGTCCCCGTCGCCTGGGCCGCGCCCATCACGGCGCACCTCGAACCCGGCCACGCCATCGAGACGAACTGGTCGAACGCCCGCCCGCACATCGCGTAGTTGCCCGCCCCGTAGCTTCCCCCGATGATCAGCACGATCTTCGGCACCACGCAGTTGCTCATCGCGTTGACCATCTTCGCACCGGCACGGATGATCCCGCCCTGCTCGCTGTCGCGCCCGACCATGAACCCCGTCGTGTCGTGCACGAACACCAGCGGGATCTTCCGCTGGTTGCAGTCCATGATGAACCGCGCCGCCTTGTCCGCCGACTCGTCATAGATCACCCGCGGCATGTTCGTCGACTTCGACGGCCCCGCCTTCCCGCCCGCCATCGCACGCTCGGTCAGCTTCCCCTGATTCGCCACGATCCCGACGGCGTGACCCCCGACCTTCGCGTACGCGCACACCAGCGAACGCCCGTACTCCGCCTTGTACTCGTCCAGCTCGGGCTCGAGTGATTCGTGTCCGTCGCTGTTGGGCGCCGTGCGGGAGTCGACCACGCACGCCAGGATGTCGCGGATGTCGTACTGCTCGCCCGGCTTGTCGGTGAAGATCGAGTAGATGTCCGACGCATCGCGGGCCGGACGGCTGACCTTCGCAGCGGGCGCGGGCGCAAAGCCGTACTTCTCGATCAGCCCCCGGATCCGGCGCACGCACGCCTTGTCATCCGGCTCCCGGAAGTCGATCGTGCCGGAGATCTGCGCGTGCATCTCCGCCCCGCCGAGTTCCTCGTCGCTGACCGCCTGCCCGATCGCGGCTTTCACCAACGCCGGCCCCGCCAGGTACAGCCCGCTCCCCTCGGTCATCAGCAGCGTGTCGCACAGCACCGGCAGATACCCGCCCCCCGCGACGCAGTACCCCATGATCGCCGCGATCTGCGGGATCCCCTCGGCGCTCATCACCGCGTTGTTCCGGAAGATCCGCCCGAAGTCGTCGGTATCCGGAAACACATCCTCCTGCAGGGGCAGGAACACGCCCGCCGAATCCACCAGGTAGACCAAGGGCATCCGGGCCATCTGCGCGATCGTCTGCGCCCGGATGATCTTCTTGCAGGTCATCGGGAAGAAGGCCCCCGCCTTCACCGTCGCGTCGTTGGCGATCACCATCCAGCGCCGCCCGCAGATCACCCCCGTCCCCGTCACCACCCCGGCCCCGGGCGCCCCCCCGTGCTCGGCGTACATGCCGTAGGCGGCCCAGAGACCCAACTCTTGAAACGACCCGGGCTCATCAAGCAACAGCGAGATCCGCTCGCGCGCGGTCAGCCGCCCCTTCTCGTGCTGGCGCTGCGCGGCCTTCTCCCCCCCGCCAAGCCGGATCGCCGCCTCGGTGCGGAGGTAGTCGGAAGTGAGCTGCAAGAGCCCGCCGGTCTGTGTCTGCTCGGCCATTCAGATGACCCCCTGCGAAGACCCCGCAAAGGGGCCCGGATCGAGTCGGGTGGAGTGGGCCCAAGGGTATCCGGGCCGGGAGGGCGGTTCAGGCCGGCGTACCGGAGCCCGGCGCGATCGATCGCGGGCGGAAAACGCCGGGGCTCAGTGCCGCGGGCCGCGCCGGTGAGCCGTCGGCCGACGCCCCTCGTGCGGCGAAACCCGCTCCATGATGTTCGAGGCCGTCGAGCCATGAACCACGATCGAGGCGAGCACGATCAGCCCCGCGATCGCCCAGACCATCCGCGCGTGCTCCTCTTCGATGTCCGCGTGGTTCAGCCCGTGGGCGAGATAGTAAAAGGTCCCGATGCCGCGGATCCCGTAGAACGCCGTCGCCAGCTTGCACCGCATCGAATCGCGCGTGCCGGCCAGACCGATGAGTCCCGCCGCGGGACGCACCACGAGCAGGAACGCCACGCCGAGCAGCGCCCCCTGCCAGGTCAGCGGGGCGAAGAGCCCGTGCGTGATCGACGCGCCGAAGACGATCAGCAGCGCAGCCATGAACAGCCGCTCGATCTGCTCGGCGAAGTCGTGCAGCGCCCGGTGGTAGCTGTGGCCGCGTTCGTAGCGTCGGAACATCACCGCCGCGACGAACACCGCGATGAAACCGTACCCGTTCGCCAGTTCCGTCGCCCCGTAGGTCAGCAGCGTCAGCGCCAGGGCCGCAAACCCGTCGGTCACCGCGTCGTCCCCGCACCAGCGGAACACCATCACCGCCACACCGTGCCCGATCGCCGCCCCCATCAGGAACCCGACCCCGATCTTCCACACCACATCCACGGCGAACCACTCCGCAAGCCCGCCGGCCGCGAGCCCCGTCGCCGCGATCACGATCGCCAGATTCACAAACGGGAACGCCAGCCCGTCGTTCAGCCCGGCCTCGCTCGTCAGCGCAAACCGGGCCTCCCCGTCTTCCCCCTTCCCGGGCGGGCCGACCTGAACATCCGCCGCAAGCACCGGGTCCGTCGGCGCCAGCACCGCGCCCAGCAGCACCGCCGCGGCGAGCGGAAGCCCGATCAGGAACACGCCCCCCAGCGCCAACGCCGCGATACACAGCGGCATCGTCACCCCCAGCAGGCACCACGCCGACCGCCATGTCCTCCAGCCCACGGGGCGATCGAGCTTCAGCCCCACGCTCATCAGCGCGATGATCACCGCCAACTCAGAAAGACGCTCGGCGACCTCCCCCCGCTCGATCGGATCCATCCGCGGCGCTTCCCGCCAGAGCAGCGGCAGCACAATCCCCACCGCGACATACACCATCGGCAGCGACAGCGGCAGCCTCGCAAGCAGCTTCGACATCGTCGCCGAAGCCAGAAAGGCGACGCCCAGCACCAGAATGATGATGTCGTACAGGTCCATCTGGCCCAATGAACATACGGGACAACCCCGCCCCGGACGAGAAAGATCGGCGTCATGCCGATCAAAGACCTTCCTCGTGCCCCGCAGACGCGGAGCCCACGTTCAAGCGGCCTGCCTTCGGCAACCGCCTTGATAAGTACGGAATATATCTGTATAGTCAGGGTTTCATATAGACGATGACTTTAGACGCCTCCCAACTCGATCTGTCTCTCCGTGAAACCGGGGAGCGTCTCGCCGCCAGCCGCTCGACGGGGATGGTCCGTCTCTACCTCGTCGGAGGCTCTGCCGGGCTGCTGAGCGGGTGGCTCTCCGGGGCGCGGTCCACGGGCGATGTCGATATCACCGCGGTCGAGCCCGCAGAGGCATGGGAAGCGGTCAC
The DNA here is from genome assembly GCA_050486265.1 of Phycisphaerales bacterium. Taxonomy (GTDB): domain Bacteria; phylum Planctomycetota; class Phycisphaerae; order Phycisphaerales; family UBA1924; genus SLFH01. Next base: position 521,382 of record JBJHCY010000001.1, read on the forward strand.
CCGCGCTGCGGCGGAGGTCGCGGCGGAACTGGGTTTGCCGCCGACTTGGTTGAACGACAAGTGCCGCATGTACGCGTGGTGCCTGCCGCTTGGATGGAAGGAGCGGTGTGAGCCGCTGAGGACATACGGGCCGTTGGAGGTATGGCGGATCAGTCGGCAGGACTTCATCGCGGCAAAAGCGGTCTCGGCCCCGAACCGACCTCAGGACTTCGAGGATCTGCTCGCAATGAAGCCGACCGCCGAAGAGCTCGAATTCGTCGGTCGGCACCTCGATCGCCTCGAACAGGAATCGCTCGATCCGGATCAGTCATTCGAGGACGCCCGAGCAATCGTCGCATCACTGCGGGATGCATCGTGAACAGCAAGGCCCATGGTAATGTGGAGCGGGACTGGGCTCGCGTGGGTGTGCTCTTCGGCTGCGAACCGAGCCGGCGCGTCCCCGATCTTGAGCGTCTGCTTCTCGACACGGCACGCAAATGCCCGGACAACGCACGCCTGCTCCCCCTCGCAGCGACATGGCTCGTTGCGTACGGGCAGTTCGTCGCCCGGCACCGCCTCAAGCGGCTCGTACAAACGGAGCTCGATCCGGAGCCGCAGGCGATCCTCGGCCTGCTCGTTGAGGAGGCCGTGCGTCACGGGGCGACACGCGAGTTGCTGATCATCTCGGACGAGTGCCGTCCGCTGACGCCGGCGTTGCCGCTGTCCCGGGCGCAGCGTGACCAGGAATCGCTCGCACGCATTTCCAAGCGGCGAGCCTCGGCGTTGTCACGGAAGTGGGGTGTGCTGACGCCGCAGGTCGAGCCGAAGCCGGACGCGGTCCGGCCGGTGACCTGGCTGCTCGATCAGAACCCCGAGTATCGCGAGCGGATCATCCGTAAGGGCGACTTGCGGGTCAGCATCATCGAGACGCTGCGTCGCGATCTTCCCGGGCGGACGGCGGCTTCCGAATCCGCCCTTTCGCGCCTGAGCGGAGCGACGAGAGCCGCGGTTCGCAAAGCCCTCGCGGCACTGGAACTCGAAGGCGTCGTGACCGTGGCCGCCGGCAGCTCGAACGACCGGGACCATCCGGTGACACTCAGAAACGCGGCATAACTGCTGCGGTCGACGCTGCATCAGCGGAGCACTTCGCGTTTCGCTGATCGCTGCGGCTGCGTCGGGGGAGCCTGAGGGCGGGGTCGTGTGGGTGGAGTGAGTGCAAGGGTAGGGGGGATCGGATCGGCCGCAGATATAGCGGGCGGCGAACGCGACTGACTTGGGGCAGGTAACGCAGCGGATTAGTACTGTCTAATACCCGCCGCAGAGAACCTCGGCGGCGAATCGGCCCGAACACCCCGCCCTGTCAACGCCAACCGGACCGGCCGTAGAAGCCCCCGCCCGCCGCACCACCTCTGCCAGATTGGCGTTCGGCGTGGAGTGTAGTCGGATGAGAGAGTTGGTTGGATTGAAGTGTTATGTCCAAAAATTGTCAATTGACATCTGTGCGAACTAACTGGTGTTCGATTGTTTGCATTCGCAAACATCGTTGCTCTGCCCGGCAGCATGGCAGCCGATAACCGATGCGAGTGCGGCGGCATCCTTCATTTGATTCTTGGAGAAGCGCCCTGGAGTTCGGCCCGCCTGAACTAGGATTGAAACCAGAGTCGCAATCGCTTCGCGATCAAACTCGATATCGTAGTGAACATTATTTGCGTGGTGGCACTTAGTGGTCCCATACGTTCTTTCGATTCGCAAACCTGCCGTGTCGAGTTCATCGGCTTGTATCGGAAGAAAGAGTACTTTGTCCTGGTGGTTTCGCCCTAAAAAAAGCGCCGTTGTAACGCGATGGAGGTCATGCCTGCTGGTAATCCTAAAAACGCTAATGCCGTGATCGCTTGGCGGGAACAGCTTTGAAAGTATTCGGGACTTTCTCTCCTCCAGCGTTGAGTCTGGCTTGCCAGTCCAATAGCTATGCGTGTCAAATCTGCGGATGTAGTATGGAGGATTGGTGCTCTCAATCCCTGCGGGTTCGAAGTCTTCAAGCCCGTCCAAAGCCACTACCCCTCGATGTCGGACAGGCACTCTTTGGCAAGGAGGCGGAGCGAGTCGTGCTCAGCATTGCTTGACGACAGGTCTCTCAGGAGTTGTCGCTCAAGCGCTGTATTGATTTCCGCAAGCGACTCGATTGCAGCCTCTTTGGCAGAAAAATTGTCACACTTGGCTGCGCTGTGCACAACATGTCTCGATGCGGGATCATGCCGATAGCCGCACGCTCGTACGACAATGTAAACGGCATCATCTCCGTGTGAGTTGAATTTAGAGGCGATGAGAGTATGAAGCATGTTGCTTAGATCAACTCGGTCGTCACAAAGAACACTAATTGCATCGCCAATTCTGCCGTCGATAGCAGAGGCGATGGCCTCGTCCACCAAAATTGATGCGAGTTGCGATCCGTCGTGCTGCTTTGCGATATCCGTTGTTATGAACTCGCGCAGATGTGCCTTCTTGTGATCTGCTGCTTTGAGGTAGGTCCTGACAAGCCCTCGAAACTCTTTGTCGTCGAGTATGGGTGGAGCATCGGCTTCTGTAGAGTCGAGCGCAGCGTCGGTGCTCGGACTCCCGGTCGTCTCGGATGAATCGGGGCTTCTCGGTGGCGAATCTGAGCGAGAGGCACTGCTGAACAAAGCATCTTCGCCCAAAAAAACAGGATTGCTCTGCGAGAGGATTTGTGCTGTTTGTGCTTCTGTGATATCGCAGGTTGTCACTGTGTAGCCTCCTGGCCAGCAACCAATCTGACGATTGATCGCAGTCGATTCCAATGCGCGTCGAAGTTTTTGATGGCTTCGGCAATTGTATCTTTCGCGGTCTCTGCGTCTGACCGTTTCAGTCCTTTGTGAAAATTAGCGTCTAGGGTGACTTCTGCTTCAGTAGCGCTCAGGGTGAGGTTGATCTGGGTGCCATCATCTAGGCTTCCGCGGGTGACAGCGGTTGAAGAGATGACTTTGCCAACGAGGTTTTGAGCGCGATCCTGGTTGGGCAACTGCGGAACATCACTCTTCCAACTTGTGCGATCGCATCGGAGCTTGAAGTTGATCCCTACGGCCCTGACGGGAGTGTGTGGGAGAAGCTCAAGTAGCTTGGTGAACTTGTCTGCTGGGGACTGAGCAGTGTTAGATCCAATGAGCACGCGGTCGAAAGACACTTCCCATCGCTCCCCATCAAGTTTGAAGCGAATCATCTTGGGAGCGCCAGGTGAGAACTGTGAGATCCCGTGTTCGAAGAGCGTCTCGACCAACACTTCATCGGGTCTCTCGTCGACAACCTTTTGTCGGTTCAGCCACGCCGGTACGATGATGTTGGGATTGAACCCTCCCACCAGCACGATGTTGGAATCAATTAGGCGCATGGCTTCTTTCCCTACTCAGTGCGAGAGGAAGTTACCGTGATGGCGGCACTCTTGCACACCGCATCGTCATACGACAGGGTGTACGCTAACAGTTTGCGCGGGTTTTCTGATAAGTCACGAATTCGGGGAAGGGCGCGAAGCCCGACTTGCCGAACGCTAACAGATGCCACACGGTTGACGAGTTATCGGTACGCCTCCCGGGCACGATCTGGCGTTCAAAACACGGGCGGAAGGATTCGAACCCTCAACCTCCTGATCCGTAGTCAGGTGCTCTATCCAGTTGAGCTACGCCCGCAGTCGCCCGGAGGTTAGGAGGGGTGGAGGGCGCGGGCAAGCGGAGGCACGCCGGGGGGTTGATTTCCGCGGCTCTCAGGGCAATCATCAGGGCCCGGGGTCAGGCCCCGGGGCTGTTCTGTCGGCGGCATGGGCCGCACTGCAAGACACATCCCGGCCCGCGGCCAGACCGGCCGCCGCGGCCTGCACGAAAGGTTCGGCATCGATGGCGCACTCTCGGTCGGCGAAGAAGAGGATCCGCCAGAACATCAAGCACCGCTCGCGCAACCGCTGGCGTCTGCGGGCCATGCGTCAGGCGATGCGTTCGTTCAACGAGAACCTCGCCGCCGGCAAGGTCGAGGAGACCCGCGAGGCCCTGCACACCTGCCAGAAGGTCATCGATCGGTCCGCCCAGAAGGGCGTGATCCACAAGAACCAGGCCGCACGCCGCAAGAGCCGCATGGTCGCACGGTTCAAGGCCCTCCAGAACGGCTGAGCCGCCCGGCCTCCCGAGGCCCTCAACCAGCTTTCCCTCCAGCAGCCCCGCCCGGGGCTGCTTTGCTGCGCACGCCGCACCTGTACTCGCCAGCCCGCCCCAGGCATCGCCATCGCTGTCGTTGCGGCGTTCAGACCCGCCGATCGCCGATTAGAGTCCCCGCAGTGTCCCGCCCCCGTTCCAATTCATCCGGCGGCAGATCCAAAGCCCGAAGCCCCGCCAGATCCTCCCCCCCCAAGGCCGCAGCGGGTTCCGCGGGCCAGGCGCCCGCCGAAGGCCCGCCCGGCTACGCGGCCTATTCCAAGCGCCCCTTGCACATCCTCGCTTTCCTCGCCCCGCTCCTGGTGCTCTACGAGTTCGGGTCGATCTTCCTGCTCTCGACCGGCGACGGCGTCGGCGTGCAGCTCCGGGCGCCGCAGGTCATGGGCCGCGTCTTCGAGTCGCTCGGGGTCGCCTCGGTCCACCTGCCGGCGATCGCCCTGGTCGTCGTCCTGCTGGCGTGGCACCTGCTCAAGGGCCACCCCTGGCGGATCCGGCCCGGCGTGCTGGTGAAGATGGCCGGGGAGTCGCTGATCTGGACCGTCCCGCTGCTCGCCCTGTCGGTTGTGCTTTTCGCCCCGGTCGCGCTGGCGGCCCGCGAACCGAGCTCGCTCTGGGAGCTGCCGTGGTTCAGCCGCCTGATCATCTCGATCGGGGCCGGGCTCTACGAAGAGATGCTCTTCCGCCTGATCCTCATCACGCTGCTGCACGCCCTCCTGGTCGATCTCCTGGGCATGGGCGATCTTCTGGGCAAGGCGATCGCCGTCGTCGCCAGCGCCCTGGCGTTCGCGGCGATCCACGAGCCCGTCGAAGGCCCCGACGCCTGGCGCCTGCGGAGCTACTACTTCCTCACCGGCATCTACTTCGGGGTTCTGTTCGTGCAGCGGGGGCTCGGCATCGCGGTGGGGGCCCACGCCCTCTACGACGCGATCGTGCTCCTGGCGCCCCCCGGAAGCGGCGAGTGACCCGAGAATGATCGGACCAAACACCAGAGTGGTATCGGTATTTGACCGAAGCTAGACTCATAGACGGCAGCGCGAGCGTCGGCCGCGATTGCCCGACGGTTGGAACTCCGGTCCCCGATGGCCCAGAACCGGGCGGCGGACCACAGAGCCTCGACGGCAGGGGTGCGACAGTGGGACTCGATGTTGCGATCGACGAGCTGTACGCCAGCGGTTGGTCCGCCTTGGACACCCAGGGCTGCGGCCATCACGACGACGGGCGTTTCTTCCCCGGGATCGATCGGATCTGCGAGGAGTTCCGCACCCTGGGCTACACCCTGACCCTCCGCCATGTGCAGCTCTTCGACTGCTACCGGGCGGAGTGGACCGACGAGCAGGGGCGCGCCATGGGCGCCGTCGTCGGCCAGACCGAGACCGAGGCGGCCGTCTACGCCCTCTCGCAGGTCCGCAGGGCGGCGCTGGTCGCACGCTGAGGCCGAAACACGAAATCCGCGTTCCGCCAGCGTGAAATCCGCGTTGAACCGGGCTACAGATATGCCCCTCCCGGACGCGAGTCCGGGCGGGTGGCGAAACGATCGATCCTGATTGGCCCCATCGTCTAGTCAGGTCCAGGACGCCAGGTTCTCATCCTGGAAACCGGGGTTCGAATCCCCGTGGGGTCATTTCAGCAAAAGACGACGCGCTCCGGCGCGTCGTCTTGCTTTTTGGCTGCTCTGCAAGGCCCGTGCTCACCCCGCCTGCGCCAGCACATCGTCCCACGCCATCGCCTCGCCCGGCGGGCGGCCCTGCGACCACTTCACCTTGCCCGAGCGGTCGATCACCACCGTCCCGCGGCTGGCGACATGCAGGTCCGGCCAGTACAGCCCGTAGGCCTTGCACACCTTCCGGTGCATGTCCGCCAGCAGCGTCTGCTTGAGGCCCATCTGTTCGGCCCAGGCGTTCAGGGCGGCGAACGAGTCGCAGGAGATCCCCACGACCGTCGCGCCCTTGGCCTTCCAGGCCTCGATCTCGTCGTTGACGCACTTCATCTCCGTCCCGCAGACATCCGTGAACGCGAACGGGAAGAAGCAGAGCACGACGCCGCCCTGCTTGAGTGCGTCGGAGAGCTTCCATTCGTTGCGGTGCTGGTCGAGCAGTGTGAAGTCGGGGGCGTCTTCGCCGGGCCGGATCAGCTCGGCCCGCTCGGGGAGGGACTGGTTCTGCATCTGTTGCTCCTGGGCGCGCCGGCTGCGGGCCGGGACGCGCGGCGGTATGCTATCGCAGGACCGTCGTCGCGGCCTTGGGAAGCCCGACGGCCTCACGGATGGAGGGCCGATCCATGACGGAAGTGGCCACGCTCCAAGAGCGTTACGCCGAAGTGACCGGGCGCATCGCCGACGCCGCGCAGCGGGCCGGCAGACGCCCGCAGGATGTGATCCTCGTCGCGGTGACCAAGTACGCCGAGCCCGACCAGATCAAGGCCCTCGTCGAGATGGGCCACCGCCACCTCGGCGAGAGCCAGGCCCAACAGATCGAGCAGCGGGCCGCGATCATCGACGAGTACGCCCAGAGGCTCCGCCTCCTCGAGCGGACGCGTCGGAGCAACATCGCCGAGATCGATCCCTCGCTGCTCCCGGCGGAAAGCGACGATCCGGTCCGCTGGCACATGATCGGGCACCTCCAGCGCAACAAGGCCAAGAAGATCGCGCCGCTCGTGCGCCTCGTTCACTCGGTCGACTCGCTCCGGCTCGCCGAGGAGCTCCAGCAGATCGGCCTGAAGAAGGACATCGACATCGAGGTGCTCGTTCAGGTCGATTGCGCAGGCGAGGACACCAAGCACGGCTGCCCGCTGCCGGCCGCCTTCCCGCTGGCCGAGCAGATCGAGACGATGGCCCATGTGCATGTCCGGGGCCTGATGACCATGGCCCCGCACACCGACAACCCCGAGGACGCGCGCCCGGTCTTCGCACGCTGCCGCGAGCTGTTCGACGAGATCAAGACGACCGGCATCGGCGAGGGGAAGTTCAACCTGCTCTCGATGGGGATGACCGCCGACTACGAGGTCGGCATCGAGGAAGGCGCGAACATCGTCCGCGTCGGCTCGGCCCTCTTCGGGTCCTAGACGATCAGCTCGAACAGGTTCAGCCGCAGAGATAAACAGCCCCGCCGATGCGGGGCTGTTCATTGAGGGCTGCGAGAATCGAGTGCGGCTCGCTTCAGCCGAGCGCCGAGCGGCTGCCGCGGAGTTGGTTCATCATGGTCTGCAGGCGATCGCCCGGGCAGGCGGTGGGGACATACTCGCGGTGGGTCATCACCCGCTGCACGGGCACGCGGTACTGGCGCATCGCGCTGCGGAGAAAACCCTCCAGCGAGGAGACCGAGGCCTCGGTTGGGGGGCGGCGCATGAAGTTGCCCAGCACCATCACGCCGAGGTTCCGCTCGTTGGCGTCGCGGACATGGGCGCCCTGCAGGCTGACGGGGCGCCCCTCGTAGATCCGTCCCGCGGGGTCGATGATGTAGTGGTAGCCGATGTCCGCCCACCCGTTGTTGACATGGGCGCGCCGGATCGCCTCGACCCTGCGGGCGGCGTCCTGTCTGGAGAACGAGTCGAACTCGTCCATCCCGTCGTGGTGCACCGTGATCCGTTCGATCCGCCCCATCGGGCGGGCGAGCGAGGCGTTCGGCCCGGCGGTCGCCCACGCCGAGCGGGGCACCACCTCGCCCAGGTTTGCGTTGGCGCCGTTCGAGCGTTCACGCCAGGCCCGCAGCGCCTCTTCGGCTTCGGACGAGCCCGAGGCCGTGCTCGCTTGCGAAGGCGCAGGAGAAGCCCCCCCGGCGGATGTCCCGGGCAGGGGCTGGCCGACACGCCCGTTTCTGGGCGGCGAACTGCAACCGGTCGCGAAGGCCGCGGCGCCCGCGAGAATCAGGCCGAGCGCGTTCCGTCTGTTGAAGTGTTCATTCACGGTGCAGCAGATCGGTCCGACCGCCTCTTGGAGTTGAACTGTCGCCGATGCGGGTCGGGAGCAGTATACTCGGACCTTCGCCGGCGGGCGGATCGCCGGACAGAGGCATTACAGACAATCTGGGGGAGAACCCTGCTATGGAAAACACGATCTTCAGGCGGTCCGCCGCCGCTCTCGTACTGACGCTCGCGGCCGGCGCTCTCTTTGCCCAAGAGCAGCAGCCCGAGGCCCCCGACGAGGAGGCCGCCCCCGCCGAGGAGGTGGTCGATCCGGTGATGGAACATTCGTTCTTCCGAGGCTGGGAGGGCAGCGCCGAGGTCGGCATGAACGGCTCGACGGGCAACACCGAGCGGTTCAACCTCCGCGCCGGCATCAACGCCGAGCGCGACACCGAACGCACCTTCACCACCACATCGCTCACCTACACCTACGCCAAAGAGGACGGCAACGACACAGAGAACCGCCTCCGCTTCCAACTCCGCAACGACTGGAAGCTCGCCGACTCGCGATGGTTCGTCTTCGCCCAGGGCAGCGCCGAGTACGACGAGTTTCAGGACTGGGACGCACGCCTCGACGGCTTCTTCGGTCTCGGTTACCGCTTCATCGACACCGAGCGGACCCGCTTGAACGGGCGCCTCGGCACCGGCCTCTCCTACGACATCGGGGGGAGCGACAACCGCATCCGCCCCGAAGGGCTCGCGGGCGCCGATATCCGCCACCAGATCACCGAGCGTCAACTTTTCCGCGCCGATGTCGAATACCTGCCCGAGTACACCAACTTCGCCCACTACAGGATCCGCGCCCGCGCCTCGTACGAGATCCTCGTCGACCCGGAGGTCAACCTGACCCTCAAGCTCGGTGTCGAGAACCGCTACGACAGCGACCCCGGCGCGGGCTTCAAGCGGAACGATCTGGACTACTTCGCCGTCCTCGCGTGGTCGTTCTGACCGGGCGGCTCAACCGACACAGGCAACGCGCCGCTGACGGGCGACGCGGGAGGGGTTGGATATGCAGAGCGAGCAGGAACTCGGCGCCGAGCAGACCGAGCCCGTAGAGACCACGCCGGTTGAGCCGGAAGAGGCTCCGGTCGATGAAGAGCCGGGGATCACCGAAGCGGCGACGGGTTTGATTAATGATCTTCTCGACGATCCGCAGATCATCATCGATCACCTTGTGACCGCGGGGGTCGTGATCCTGAAAGTCATCGCGATCTTCATCATCGCGCGGATCATCGCCAAGACGCTCAAGCGCATCGTCGTCAAGGGCCTGGTCAGGACCAAGCTCGACCAGACGATCGCCAAGTTCTTCGGCAACATTGTCGCCTGGGGCGTCATGATCATCGCGATCATGGCGATCCTCGAGTCGTTCAATGTCAGAACGACCGGCCTGGCCGCCGTGATCGCCGGCGCCAGCCTCGCCATCGGCCTGGCCTTCCAGGGCAGCCTCGGCAACCTCGCCAGCGGCGTCATGCTCCTGGTCTTTCGGCCCTTCAAGGTCGGCGATGTCATCTCCGTCAACGGCGTGACCGCGAAGGTCGAAGAGGTCGAGCTCTTCTCGACCATTCTCGACACCTTCGACAACCGGCGGATCATCATGCCGAACGGCTCTGTCTTCGGCAACACCCTCGAGAACATCTCGTTCCACAAGACCAGACGCGTCGATGTCAATGTCGGCACTGTCTACTCGGCCGATCTGGACCAGACCCGCGCGGTGCTGATGGAGGCCGCACGCGCTGTCGAGGGGAGGCTGACCGATCAGGATCCCGCGGTCGTGCTGAGCGGGCTTGGGGACTCATCGATCGACTGGGCCGTGCGTGTCTGGGTCAACGCCGCAGATTTCTGGCCTGTCAAGGACAGGCTCACCCGCGACATCAAGGTCGCGCTCGACAACGCCGGCATCGGCATCCCCTTCCCGCAGATGGATGTTCATATCGACGGCGCGGTCGGACGCAACGGCTGACGCCGATCGGATACACCTCGCCCCTCGCGCGGCGGCCCGGGGGCCGCCGCGTTTTCATTTCTGAGAAGTGATGTGCGCAGAAACAGGAGGGCGGCGCCCGGGGTTCGGTCGCGCCGCCCTCCGTCTCGAGGAGGCGGGGGTTGCAGGCAGGAGTGAGATCAGCCCTCGGCGAACCTCGCGAGGAAGTAGAAGAAGTCGTCGGCGTCGATCACGCAGTCGGGCACTCCGAAGCCCGGGTCGTTCGGGTTTGTCGAGCCGGTCAGATCGGCCCTGGGGTCGCCGGCGGCGAACAGTTGCAGGAAGAAGAAGAAGTCGTCGGCGTCGACCACACCGTCGGGCGAGCCCGGCGTCGGGCCGGTCAGGTCCGCGGGCGAGCCGACACGCACGCGGATGTCGAGCTTGGGCGTCAGCCCGAGCGCCTGGGCGACGGGGTTGTCGCTGGTGTAGAAGGAGGGGAAGGCCGAGGGGCCGGTGCCGCCGGTAGGGTCGCCGCTGGCGGGCAAGAGCGACGCGGCGCTCAGGCGGATCTGACCCCTGGCCAGTTCCTGTTGCAGGTAGCGGAAGGCGCTCGGGGCGCACAGGTCGATCTCGAAGACGACCACATCCTCGGCCGCGACGGTTTCGCCCGGCTGGCGCCCGTCGATCGAGCCGATGCCCCAGGGGACAACATCGAAGCGTTCCTTGAGGCGGTTGGAGATGTCCACCGGCGTGCCGTCGGCCTCGAAGAAAGCCGCGAACGCGTTGCGGCTTCCCTGGGCGGGCGGGACGGTCGGCGTGCCGCCGAAGGGCGAGGTCGCGGACCAGGTCTCGGCGGTGAACCCGTTGCGGTAGCCGGTGCCGAAGATCTCCATCGGGCGGCCCGGGGTGGTGTCGGGCAGGAAGTCGGGGTCGGAGGGGTCGAGGAAGGTGCGGTAGGAGTCCGGCGTCACATCGAGGGGGAAACCGTCGGTGTTGGCGATGACCAGGGTGAGGCGGATCGACTCGATGGTGTAGCGGGACGGACTCAGGCCGGGGGGGATCTGGACCGAGGTGTCGAAACCGACGATGTACTGGGCGTCGTAATCGTCGAACCCCGGCTCGTCGATCGCCCCGAAGATCGAGGCCTCGAACCGGGCGCCCGGCGTCAGGTTGAACGGATAGTTCCAGCGGTCCTCGCTGGGGGGCTGGAACGAGGTGTCGACGAGTTGGGCCTGGGCGCTGGCGCTCAGCCCGATGGCGAGTGCGAGTGCCCCTGAGATGCGGGGATACATGGGAGTCTCCGTGCTGTCAGATGCGAACTGTTCTTGCCGAACAGGATGGTACGGGCTATCGTTGGCATTGTTGCGACTGAGTCTCATCTAGGCAAGCAGAATCCCGTCTCTGTTGCGACTCAGTCTCAGCAAGTCCGAGAAGCGGCTATACTGCTCGTCCAGCCCGCCGGAGGCGTTCGATGCGTTCGTTCAACCCCCGCAACATGCCCCTCGCCGACCGGCGGAAGGGTGCGCGCCGGGGGTTCACGCTGATCGAGCTGCTGGTGGTCATCGCGGTGATCGCGGTGCTGATCGGGATCATGCTGCCGGCCCTCTCGGGGGCCAGGGGGGCCGCCCGCCAGATCCGGGAGATGGCGGCGGGGCAGCAGCTCATGATCGCCTACACCTCGTACGCCGACGCCCACCGGGGCTATGTGCTGCCGGGGTACCCCAGCCGCAACATGATCAACCAGGGAAAGATCACCGCGTACGACCGCTCGGGGGAGGCGATCAGCTTTCCGACCGCGAGCCGTTATCCTTGGCGCCTGGCCCCCTACATGAACTACAACTTCGCGGGGATGTACCACCCCGACGCCTCGCTGGAGGAGATGGCCAGGACCAGCCTGCCCGGCAACATCGACGAGCGGTATGTCGTCAGCCTCTTCCCGCTCTACGGGCTGAACTCGCAGTACATCGGGGGCAACGAGCGGTTTCTGGCCTTCAACCCGACCAGCGAGCGGGTCTTCGGGCGGTTCTACGTCCGCAGGCTCGACGAGGTCCGCCGCCCCTCGGGGCTGCTGACCTTTGCGACGGCGAGGGCCGACCGCGACACCTTCGCTTCTGTCGGGCTGAGCAACGAGTTCCCGGGCCACTTCGATGTCTGGGCCCCGCGATTCAGCGAGTCGGCCGGGGAGCAGTGGGCCTCGATTTACGATCCGCGCACGCCCACCCCGCGTGAGAACTCGGGCTTTGTAGACCTCCGCCACCGGGGCAAGGCCCTGACGGCGATGTTCGACGGGCATGTCCGGGCCCTGGGCTGGGAAGAGCTGCGTGACATGCGCCTCTGGGCCGACCAGGCCGCCAAGCCCGACTGGGCGCTCGGCCCCCGCTGAGCCGCTGCGTGCGAGGGGGGCGGGTTGTCCGTCTACGCTTGCTGGGCATGACCACCACAACGATCGATCTGCTCGACGAGCTCCGCTGGCGGGGCCTGCTGCACCAGTCCACCGACGAGGCCGAGCTGCGCGAGCACCTCGCCGCTGGGCGGAGGAAGATCTACGCCGGCTTCGACCCGACCGCCGACTCGCTGACGATCGGCAACCTCGTGCCGATCATGACGCTGGTGCATGTCGCGCGGGCAGGGCACGAGCCGATCGTCCTCATGGGGGGCGGGACGGGCCTGATCGGCGATCCTTCGGGCAAGAGCGCCGAGCGCCAGCTCATGAACCGCGAGACGGTCGAGCGTCACATCAAGGGCCAGCGCAGGATTTTCGACGGCGTGTTCGCCAACGCCGGCCTCGGCGAGCCGCGCGTGGTCAACAACGCCGACTGGCTCTCGAAGGTCTCGTTCCTCGAAGCGCTGCGCGACACAGGCAAGTTCTTCAGCGTCAACGCGATGATGCAGAAGGAGTCGGTCAAAGAACGCCTCAACAACCGCGAGCAGGGCATCAGCTACACCGAGTTCAGCTACATGATCCTCCAGGCGTACGACTTCCGCCACCTCCACGAGCACGAGGGCGTGACGGTCCAGTGCGGCGGGAGCGACCAGTGGGGCAACATCACCGCGGGGATCGAGTTGATCCGAAAGTCCGCCGCGGTGCGCCACGGGCTTGAAGGCAGGCTCGACGAGGGCGAGCAGATCTACAAGGGCAAGGTGACGCTGGCGCACGGGTTCACGATGCCGCTGGTGACCAAGAGCGACGGGGGCAAGTTCGGCAAGACCGAGACCGGCGCCGTCTGGCTGACGCCCGACCGCACCAGCGCGTTCGCGATGCACCAGTTCTGGCTGAACACCTCCGACGGGGATGTCGAGCGGTTCCTGAAGGTCTTTACGCTGCTCGGGCGCGAGGAGATCGAGTCGCTGATGGCCCGACACGCCGAGAACCCCGGCGCACGCGAGGCGCAGCGGACGCTCGCCAACGAGACGACGGCGCTCGTGCACGGGCGCGAGCAGGCGGCGGCGGCCGAAGAGGCGGGGCGGGCCCTCTTTTCCGGCGATATCGCGAACCTGCCCGAGGCGACCTTCCGCGAGGTGCTCGCCGAGGCGCCCTCCAGCGAGCACCCGCTCGCGGCGCTCAAGGCTGGCGTTGCGCCGGTCGACCTGCTCGTCGAGACCGGGCTGGCGAGCTCCAAGCGCCAGGCCCGCGAGTTTCTGACGCAGGGCTCGGTCAGCGTCAACGGCCGAAAGGTCGGGCTCGACGACACGCTCGGCGTGGGCGACCTCCTGCACAGCTCGCTGCTTGCGATCCGTCGCGGCAAGAAGCAGTGGCATCTGGCGGTCTGGAAGTGAGTTTGGGTGTGGGGGGCGCGGCCTGCGGCCGCGAGAGGGTCGAGCAGGCGAGAGGCGAGCAGGCGAAGCAGACCTGTGACACTGGCGGCTTGCCCGCCAGTGTCTTTCCATCGCGTCGCTCATCAATGCATGTCTGAACCCGACCCTTCGCTTCGCTCAGGGATCGGCGTCATTCGCGCGAGCCTCTTGCATGCGATGACAGCGAACTGGCAGCTGCGCGAACGCCGAGAACGATCTTCGACAAGCAGCGATGCCCGCAACCTGGACGCCGATCCCTGAGCGAAGCGAAGGGTCGGGTCGAGAGACAAACAAACCCGGTGTCAAGCGGTCGCGGCGATCCGGCGCAGCATCGCGGGGCTCTCGCCCTGGCCGGTGCGGGCGCTCAGCAGCGCCGCCTGGCACATCGAGAGCGTGAGCTCGAACGAACCCGGCGCGGGGGTTGGCGCCCTGTCTTCCAGCACGCGCTGCATTGCGCCGGCGACCGCCGCGGCGGCGATCGCGTCCGGCTCGGCCTCGGCCCGCGCCCACTTGGAGTCTTCGATGACTTTGCCCGCCGCGTCGCGCCAGAGCAGGCGTTCGCGGTCTACCGAGAGCTCGCCCGCAGGCCCGACCGCGTCGACGCGGAAGGTGTACGCGCCCGCCTGGTCGCTGGCGAGGCCCGAGACGATCCGCCCGTCGGCGTAGCGACCTGTGAAGGCGATGTCGCCCTTGAGATCGCGCAGCGTCTCGCCCGGGAGGGCGTGCAGCGGACGCCCGGGGACGGAGTAGGCGTAGGCCGCGTCGATCGTCTCGGGTTCGCCCATGAGTTCGCGGGTGATATCCATCGCGTCAAAGAGCAGGAGGGCGAGGGAGGCGTCGCGCTCGCGGGCGCGGACATCGACCCGCAGCGTGCGCACGGGCCTGAACTGCTCCATCGCGTCGAGCAGCTCGGCGAACGCCGGTTCATGGCGCACAAGCGGGGCGAGGTCGCAGGCGTCGGCGGCGCTCAGGCCCTGGTGCGAACGGGCCCAGCGACCGGCCCGCACCTCGACGGTCGAGGAGGGGATCGGCTCGGCAGCGATGATGCGGGCCCCGCGCTGGCGGGCGCTCAGGATCACCGCGGCGTCGGCGGGGTCGTCGCCGAACGGCCCGGGGTCCAGGATCCAGAACAGGTCGGCCTCGACCGAGGCGAACATCGATCGCAGGTCGTCGACGGGCTCTGCGCCGAGCTTCTCGGCTATCACCCCGCTCTCGCCCCGCCCGGGCGAGCCGGCGGCGCAAACGACAAGCCCGAGCCGGTCGCGCAGGGCGCGGACGATCGGCAGCCGCTCGGGCGTGCACCAGAGGGCGACCCTGACCTGATTTGTGCCCTTCTTGTCCACCTTGGGGAATGCTACATGATTCCGTCGCGTAATGTATTGCGGCGCTGCAAGGCGGCCGCGGCTTCCCCGGGTTTCCGGGGGGCCGAGGAAAGTCCGAGCACGGCAGGGCACGCCGGTGGGTAACGCCCACCCGGCCGGGGCGGTCCCGGCCGAGGGAAAGTGCAAAGAAACCAGACCGCCGATGGCCGGATCCGTCCGGCACAGGCAAGGGTGTGAGGGTGCGGTAAGAGCGCACCGCCCGGCTGGCGACAGCCGGTGGCTAGCAAACCCCGGCGCGTGCAAGCCCAAGCAGCCCTGCGGAGGTCAGCCTCCGTGGCCGGCCCGGCCACTGTCGGGGCGGGTAGGGTGCTCCGGCGTACGCCGGGACCGCGTCGGCAACGGCGCGGCAAGAGAAATGGCCGCCCAGGCCGGCAGGCGCGACACGGGCCCCCGTCAATACCCCGTCGCGAACCGTCGGCCGGACAGAACTCGGCTTATCAGCAGCGTCGGACCGCCGTCGGGCCTCGGGAAACCGGGGCCCGGCGACCTTTTTGGGGCGCGGGGAACGGGGCGCAGGGCGCGGGGTTCGTCAGGTTCGTGCTATGACGCAGACAGTAAAGCTCTCTTCGAGTTCGATCGGGTCGGTGATCGGCCGCGGGCGGACCGTGCCGTCGGCCTCGAACGGGTCGGCGAGCTTGGAGTGCACCTCGGTGGTTCTGAAGCCGGCTTCGAGCATCGCGTCTCGCAGTTCGGGGACCGACCAGAGGCGCCAGCGGTAGACGAACGCGTCGGTGTATTCCTCGATGATCTCGCCCGATCGCTCGACGCGGAAGTGGCAGACATCGGTGACCATGCCCGTGAGGGGGTCGGCGTCGCGCTGCTCCCATGTGTAGAGGACGCGCAGGCCGCCGGGTGCGCGGTGGCCCCGGTTGACGGCGCCGGTCCTGAAGGCGGACTCGCCGCCGTAGATGTCGCAGACGAAGACGCCCTGCGCATTCAGGCGTTCTCTTGTGCGCGAGAGGTAGCGGACGAGGGCGGGGCGGTCGTGGAGTTCGCCGATCGAGAAGTTGCCGACGAAGACGACATCGGCCGCGTCGTCGGCGTCGAGCACGCTCTGTTG
The DNA here is from genome assembly GCA_050486265.1 of Phycisphaerales bacterium. Taxonomy (GTDB): domain Bacteria; phylum Planctomycetota; class Phycisphaerae; order Phycisphaerales; family UBA1924; genus SLFH01. The sequence continues at coordinate 537,630 of JBJHCY010000001.1, forward strand.
GCGGAGCGTCAGCCGTTCGCCGAAGGCGTTGCGTTCGCGTGCGCGGGACAGCGGCTCGGGGTCGAGGTCGGTCCCGATCGCGCGTCCGTCCGGCACGCGTTCGAGCCAGGCGAGGGAGGCGGCGCAGGAGCCGCAGAAGTCTTCGGCGAGGATCTTCGGGTCCGCCCCGTGCAACGCGATCAGGAACGGCACGAGCGCCGGCGGGGACTGGACACAGAGTTCGTAGCAGTCGAATCTGTTCATGGGAGCGTTCGCCTTCGGCGAGCAAGAGGGTAAAAGGGCGATCGCCTCCTACAGGATCGCCCAAACCAAGATCCCAAGCCCGGCCAGCACGCACATCCAGACCCAGACCGGGATGCTCAGGAATGTGTAGTGGAACAGAAACTGCAGCACGCCTCCCAGAACGACTTCAAGCAACCCGTCCATCGCCTCGCTCCTTGCCGAACTCAGACCCTGCCGACAACAAAGACAAAGAACGCCTCGTCCAGCTCGTCGGCGTGCTCGATCGGGCGGGTGTGGTACGCGCCCTCATCATCGACGGCGAACTCGGCCCGGGGGTAGACCTCGGTCTTGCTGAAGCCCGATTCCTCCATCGCCTCGCGGAGCTCCATGATCGTCCAGAGGCGCCAGTTGTAGACGAACGCGTCGCGAAGCTCGATCCGCTCGCCGTGGACGGTGTCGACGATGAAGTGCATCGCGTTGACGACGCGGGCGGTCGTGGGGTCGGCGTGGCGTTGTTCCCAGGTGTAGGTGATCTTCGAGCCGTCGGGGGCTTCGTGATCGTCTTCGAGCGTGCCGAGTGTGTAGGCGTCGCTGCCGCCGTAGAGATCGCAGGCGATCATCCCGCCGGATCGCAGTCGGCGCAGGGCGTGGCGGAAGTAGGCGACGAGCTCGGGTCTGGTGTGCAGTTCGCAGACGGAGAAGTTGCCGACGAAGAGGATGTCGCAGGGGTCGTCGGCGTCCATCACATCGCAGGCGCGGGGCGTGACGCCCGGGGCGTCTGCGAGGCGTTCGAGCACCTCCGGGTCGTGGTCGACCGCGAAGGCGCTGCCCCCGGGGATCAGGCCCGTCCACGCGCGGCTGGTCGCGCCGGCGCCCGCGAAGTCCTCGCCGAAGATCTGCGGGTCGCCCCCGTGGATCGCCGCGAGCAGCGGCGCGTCGCGCTCGGGCGACTGTGCGCACATTTCGTAGAGATCGTGCTTGTCCATGGCCAGAGTTGTACGCGCCCGGCCGGTTCGGCGCGGGTTACGCCATGCGGATCCAGCGGAGGAGGGTCGGCAGGTTGGGCGCCTTGCCGTACATCAGCACGCCGATGCGGAAGATCTTCGCGGTCGCCCAGACGAAGACAAAGACCGCGGCGACGCCGATCACGATCGAGGCGGCGATCTGCCACACCGGGATCGGTTCGGCCCCGGCCAGACGGATCACCATCGCGAACGGGCTGATCGGGGGCAGGAGCCCGCAGACGGTCGCGAAGGTCGAGTTGGGGCTGCGCATCAGCGGCATCCAGAGCATCAGCGGGATGAGCATCACCATGATGACCGGGGTGAGCAGCGACTGCGCCTCGTGGATCTCCGTCACCGCCGAGCCGATCGCCGCCATCAGCGACGCGAGCATGAAGAACGCGATGAAGAAGTAGACGATCAGCAGCCCGATGTCGGCCGCGTTGACAAGATGCAGCAGGTCGAACTGGCGCATCGTCAGGATCGCGATGGTCACATACATCAGCAGCACCGTCAGCGCCACGCACATCTGCCCGAGGATCTTGCCGGTCATCAGCTGCACCGGGCTGACGGCAGAGAGCAGGACCTCCATCACGCGGCTGGACTTCTCCTCGATCACCGTGGTCATGAGGTACTGGCCGCCGGTCATCACCGAGATCCAGAGCAGGAACATGAACGCGCCGGCCATCGCCATGTTGGCGCCGCCGCCGGTGCTCGCCCGCTCGCCGGTCTCGGTCATCACCTGGGGACGACGGCCCTGCACCTGCACGAGGCGGCTGAGCGCCTCGGGGTCCTGCCCGGCCGCGGCGATCCGCGAGGTGCGGATCGCGCTCTCGAGCTTCTGCTGCAGAGGCCGCTCGAAGCGGTCGTCGAGGCGCGGGCGCACGGTGATCTGGTAGGACCCGAACCCGAACTCCTCGCTCGGACGCACGGCGTTGGGCTCGATGACCACGAGCGCCAGCAGCCCGCCGTCCTGCGGCGTGCCTTCCAGCAATACGCGTTTGCGCTCGTCGATCGCCTCGTCGGACTTCGCGGGGTCGAGGGCGGTGACGGTGATCTCGGGGATCTCGCCGAGGGCCTGCTCGATGGCTCTGCCCGCGGCGGCTTCGGCGGCTTCGCCCAGACGCTCGCCCGCCTGCTGCTCGATGGCCCGCCTCGTCATGTCGTACTCGGCGCGCAAGGCCTCTTCGGAGTAGCCGGCCGCGAGCTGGTCGTGGATGGAGGGGGCGACGCTGTCGCCCTCCCAGCCCGAGCGGTCGACGACCTCGATGGAGCCGCTGACGCGTGGGGGCGTGTCGTCGATCAGCCTGGGGATCAGGAAGATCAGCCCGACGATGATCAGCGGGAAGATCACCACGCCGATGATGAAGCCCTTGGTGGCGACGGTCGAGACGAACTCGCGCTTGGCGACGGTGAGTGTCTTGGCGTTCACAGGGCGCCTCCTTGGCCCGCTCCGGCGAGCTCGGCCCGCAGCTCGTCCTCGGAGCGTTGTTCGTCGCCCCGGCCGACGATGTCGACGAAGATGTCTTCGAGGCTCGGCGTGCGGAGTTCGATCTTCTGCACGGGCAATGCCGAGGCGATCGCGCCGAGCACCCCGCCCGCGTCGGCGTCGTCTTCAAGGTCCGCCTCGAAGCCTTGCTCGGTGATTCTCACGCTCGCGACGCCCTCGACCGAACCGGCCCGGGCCTGCGCGTCGTCCGCGCCGACGCTCTTGGCGGGCACGAACGCGATCCCGCTGGCCATGTGGGGCCCCCTGATCTCGTGCATCGGCGCGTCGAGCACCTTGCGCCCCCGGTCGATCATCACGATGTGGCGGCAGAGCTGCTCGGCCTGGAACATCACATGCGTCGAGAAGATCAGCGTCCGCCCCTGGGCGTGCTGCTCAAGGAACAGATCGCGCATCAGCCGCATGTTCACGGGGTCGAGCCCGCTGAACGGCTCGTCGAGGATGAGCAGATCCGGTTCGGGCAGCACGCAGGAGATGAACTGCACCTTCTGCTGCATGCCCTTGGAGAGCTCCTCGCACTTCTTGTTGATCTCTTTTTCCAGCCCGACGCGTTCGAGCCAGTCGGCGACGGTCTTGCGGAGCTGCGGGCCGCCGTGGACGCCCTTGAGCTTGGCGATGTACTCGATGAAGGCGCCGACCTTCATCTTCTTGTAGACGCCTCGTTCTTCGGGCAGGTAGCCGATGCGGTCCTTGCTCTCGATGGCCGAGGGCTTGCCCAGGACGCTGAGCCTCCCCGAATCGGGGAAGATGATCGACATGATCATGCGGATCGATGTCGTCTTGCCGGCCCCGTTGGGGCCGATGAAGCCGTAGAGCCCGCCTTCCTTGACGGCGAGATCCAGCCCCTCCACGGCGACCTTCTCGCCGAAAGTCTTGCGGACCTGTTCCATGATGATCGCGTCTGCCATCGGCGCGTTGTCCTCTCTCCGGCCCCGCGTCGCTTTCGGGGTGCCGTTCTCGGATGATTGCGCGGCGGGCGGCACCGAGCGCGGCCGGCCAACGCGGATCGGCGATCGCCCGCCGCCGGAGCGAACTTTGGGCGGCCAAACCGCGGGTGGGGATTCTGTGCCGGGTGAGTTCGGAAGACGCCCCGCCTATTTTCACCCGGTGCCCGACGCCTTCCCCGACATCCCCCAGGCCCTCGCCGCCCGCCTCGCGACGCTCGAGTCGCAGCACCGCCAGACCGAGGCGCTGCTGGCCGACCCGGAGGTGATGGGCGACCATCGCAAGGTCCGCGAGCTGTCGATCAAGAAAGCCGCCTCCGAGCCGGTCGTCGAGGCGTACCGCGAGCTGGAGCGCCTGCGGGCCGAGCACGCCGAGCTGACCTCGGCCCTGGGCGACCCCGAGCTCGCCGAGCTGGCGGCTCAGGAGCTCCCGGGCGTCGCCGAGCGGGCCGAGGGCCTGATCGAGACGATCAAGAACCGGCTGGTGACGGCCGCGGATCGGGCTGTCGGCGCGGTGATCCTCGAGCTCCGCGCCGGGACCGGGGGCGACGAGGCGGGGCTCTGGGCGGCCGACCTGCTGGGCGTCTACCAGAAGTACGCCCAGCGCCGGGGGTGGGAGGTCGAGGTCTTCGAGCTCTCGGCCGACGCCGGGCTCGGGGGCGTGCGCCACGCGGTGGTGGGGGTGCGGGGCGAGGGCGTCTGGTCGGAGCTCGCCTTCGAGGCGGGGGTGCACTCGGTCAAGCGTGTGCCTGCGACGGAGACGCAGGGGCGGATCCACACCTCGACGGCGACGGTCGCCGTGCTGCCCGAACCCGAGGAGGTCGAGGTCCGGATCGACTGGGCGAAGGATGTGACCGAGCATGTGACCACCTCGCAGGGGCCGGGGGGCCAGAATGTCAACAAGGTGGCGACGGCCGTCCACCTCGTGCACGAGCCGACCGGCATCGAGGTGCGGATGCAGGAATCCAAGAGCCAGCACCAGAACCGCGAGAAGGCCCGTCGCCTGCTGATGGCCCGCGTCTATGAGCACGAACGCGAGGCCAAGGCCGCCGAACGCTCCGCCGAACGGCGCAGCCAGATCGGCGGAGGCGGGCGCAGCGAAAAAATCCGCGTCTACCGCTACCAGGACGGGATCGTCGCCGACCAGCGCCTTGACACGAAGTTCAACCTGCGCGATATCCTCGAAGGCGACCTCGGCCCGATGTTCGAAGCGCTGATCGAGCGGGAAGTCGCGCGGCGGCTGGAGGCGTTGTGAGGCTGTGGCGGGAGCTGTATCGGAAATGTGGCACTGGCGGCTTGTCCGCCAGTGTTCCCCCGGCCTGAGCGAAGAGAGTGCTGCGATCGTGGCAGGGTCTTTACCTCGTGGAAGAATGCTCGATGACGAACGGTCAACGGCCCTCGATTCCGATGCAATGGCTCGCGCTGCTGCTTGCTTTCAATGTGCTGCTGATTCTGCTGATGGTTTACCTCTTGGTGCAGCAGCAGTTGGTCATCGCGATTGCGGCGTTCGCGGTCGGCACGGGCGTCAACTTCGGGCTCTCGATGTTGATCGCAAAGAAGTATCGTGATGCGATCGACTCCTGGCGTGACCGCGGGTCACCGAGGTCTTGACGCCTTGCTGCCAGTAATCGACACTGGCGGGCAAGCCGACGGTGCTGCAGATTGGTCGCGGGCCGGTGAATCGGCAATGGAGAACTCAGCGTGAAACTCAACCCAAGAGACCTCCTCGACCACGACAACGCCTCGTTCAGCGCCCAGCTCGACGCGATTCTCGGGGTGCCCGACCACAGGCACGAGTCGAACGATTTTCAGCGGGCCTGCTCGGCCTTCGCCCACGCCTGCGCCGCGCGCGAGCTCTGGCTGCGGCGCATCGACCCCGAGACGCCGGCGCCCGAAAACAACGGCGTCGACCTCTTCCCCGAGAGCGTCTACGCCGACGAACTCCGCCCCCTGCTCGACCGCATCGTGCGGTACTGGGACGCGTACGCCGCGAAGGTCGAGTCGGGGCCGGGGTGGGAGGCCGAGTCCGAGCGGGTGGTCGAGTACACCTCGACGGAGGGCCGGGCGTGGGCCAACAGCGTCGGCGAGATCGCGCTGCACCTGTTTGCCCACGGGCAGTACCACCGGGGCCAGATCGCGCTGCTGCTGGCCAAGCTGGGCGTCAAGTCGCCGGCGACGGACTACATCATCCGGGCCCGAAAGGCCCGCAAGCCCGCCTGAGCCGGGCTCCCCCGGTCGCCCGCTCAGATCCTCTTGCATCGGATCCCTGTTTCTGCAACGATCCCCGCTCAGAGGAGAGATGCAGATGCGCAGGATTACCGTTGCGATGGCGGCGGCCGCGGCCATGGGCGTGCCCGCCATGGCCGAGCCGTTTGTCGATTTCGTCTTCAACCCCGCCCAGAGCGGCTTCGACGGGACGCTGAACCTCGGGGTCGAGACCTCGGGCACGCTGATCGGCGACTTCGACCCCGACACCAACCCCTCGGGCACCAGGACCAAGCCGGGCCTCTTCGGCTCGTTCGGCCCCACCGAGAATGTGCCCGTGCCCGTCGACCTGGGCGTGACGGTCGGCGGGCCGGCGGCGGCTTCGATCTCCGGCTCGATGCGCCTGGCGTTCAACTTCGAGGGTGACACGGTCCGGGTGAGCGGGTACGCGGCCGCGTGGGGCCAGGGCGCGATCGGCGTTCCCGCGACGCTCTCGCTCGACCCCGACTCTTTCCGCACGCGCAGCCCGGAGTCGATCTTCCCGGGATTGCCGATCGATCTGCCGATCGGCGAGATCCTGCTGAGCGATCTCTCGATGGTGCAGACCGGCGAGGGGGCTTCGGGCACGCTGGCCTCGCGTCCCGGCGGGTTTGATTACCAGGTCACGGTGCCGGTGCTGCTGTTCGGCAATGCCACGCTGTTCGGGCAGACGGTCGAGATCCCGGGGGTGCCGCTGGCGATCCCGCTGGACGGATCGGTCGACATCGAGGGACAGAACGCCGAGCTCTTCTCCCAGCGGAGCTTCACAGAAGACGGCAGCGCGACGCCGGGGCTGCAGCTCCCGACCTTCCCGCTCGACCTGCCGACGGTGCTCCCGCCCGGCGAGACCGCGAGCCTGCTGTTTTCGCTGGAGCTCGACAACATCTTCTTCGCCCTCAGCGGGATGCAGACGCTCGAGAGCAGCGGCGTGGTGATCCCCGCGCCCGGCGGCGCAGCGGTCCTGATCCTCGCGGGGTTGGTGGGCGTTCGACGGCGGTGCTGAGCTGAAAGCGGGTCAGCGCCCCGGCGAAGTCAGCTCCGCGGTGTGGTCTTCGAGGTTGGGGATCTTCATCGAACTCGGCGAGAGCCGGCCGTTCAGAGCGATCCCCGTGGGCATCGCCTGGTAGGTCTCGATCGAGATCTGGCGGATGGGCATCGGGAAGCCGGGGATCTGCTCGGCGTCGCTCATCGTGATCGTCGCGATGACCATGAGGTTTTTGGCGTCGTCGGGCACATGCTCCAGCGGCGTGCGATCGCTCGCGCCCCCGACGCGACCCATCACGCCCCGGTGGACCGGGTGGTTGTACCAGCGCATGACGGCGGCCTTGTCCTCGAACCAGGCCATGATGACGCTCTTGCCCGACTGGGTCTGGGCGAGCTCGACGCCGTAGCACCCTGGCACGCTCCGGATCGCCCCGGCGAGCATGTCGCCCATGTTGACCGCGGGTACCGCTCGGTCTTGCTGCTGATCCTGGTCGGCGCGTCCTTCCTGAGCGGCCCGGCCTTCCTGGCCGGAGGCGGCGTGCCCGGCCCCGAGGAGGGCCAGCCCGGCAACAGAGGCGAGCAGGGCTATGGCGGAGATACGGCGGATGCTGGGGTTGGCTGGCAATCGAGACTCCTTCGGGCCGCTGCGCGGCCGAATGTTGGTGGGCCGAGTGTACTTTCCGGACGCGAGTGGTGCGGAATGTCTGTGCGCCGAATTTACAGAGCCGGGGCATCGGGCGGGGTTGAATTGCGAATGGATTCTCGATAAGGTTCTTCGTGAGACCCCATTCTCAAGTCTTCCAGATCGCCGGGCCTCTCCCCATGCCGACGACCAAGCCCAGCCGAGCCGGCTTCACGCTGATCGAGTTGTTGGTGGTCATCGCGATCATCGCGGTCTTGATCGGGATCCTGCTGCCGTCGCTGGGCGGGGCGAGGCGTGCGGCCCAGCAGCTCAAGTGCCTCTCGAATGTGCGGACGCTCGAGATCGCCCACACGATGTACATGGACGCGAACAACGGACGGTTTGTGGGGGCGGGGCTGCCGCACGGGGGGGTGAGCCAGGTCGAGTCGGTCGAGCAGGCGTGGCCGTTCGTGCTGCAGGATCTGTTCGGCCAGCAGATCGCGCTGCGTTCGCCGGTGGACCGCAGCCGCTTCTGGCATCTGACCGAGGGTGGCGAGGACGACGGGATGCCGCTGTCTGAGTTCGTTTCGATCGCGCGCGATCCGGCGGCGAGGTCGTCGCTGAACTCCGCGCGCGTTTCTCGTTGGACGAGCTACGGGCTGAACAACTACACGGTCAGAGGCTCGGCTGCGCCCGCCACCGAGTACATGAAGCGCGACCGGTACGACGAGATCCAGCGGATCCCAAGGCCCAGCGCCACGGTCCACTTCCTCATGATGACTTTCGGCGACGGTGACAGCTCCAGCGCGACCTTCGCCAAGAGCGACCATGTCCACGCCGAGGCGTGGGGGGACTTCGGGCGCGATCTTGCGCCGGGGCTGGCGGCCGCGGAGATGCAGACCAACGCCCACGGCGGGAGGCCGGGCAAGTGGGATTCCGTCGCGGTGTACGGCTTCCTCGACGGTCGCGCCGAGGCGCGGCGCTTCGAGCAGGTGTACCGCGACTTTGACGACAACTCCTTCGATCCGGAGGTGGCCAGATGAAGCGTTCGACGCTTTTCGCCTGCATCATCGGCGGCATCATGACCGTCGCCGCGAGCAACACGCCCGCCCAGCTCCACGAGGGCGACATCGTTGTCGACATCAGCCCGTGGAACCAGATCCGCACGGGCGCTGTCGATCCGGTGACCGGGCAGACGGTGATGGGTGTCCGCGTGTTCGACGGGTGGTTCGGTAAGCAGCCGAACTTCACCAACGACCCCGGGTACGACACGCTGCTGGGCACATTCCAGCCGGGCGAGCTGGTCGGCTTCAACATCCGCAGCGCCCTGCGGGTGTGGAACGGGGACGACTTCTCGACGATCGCCGAGGAACGCGTGCAGTTCCGTTTCGCCCAGACGCTGCAGGCGATGACGCCCGAGACGGATGTGTGGACCGAGGGGTTCAAGGTCTCGGTGCCCAGCGACGGCAAGTGGCACCGGCACATCGGCATGCTCCTGCTCGGCCCCGACGACGGGCAGGGCGGCTTCCTGCAGCCCTCCGACGGCGTGTACCTGCTGCACCTTGAGCTCGAGACGACCCAGAGCGGGGTGATCTACTCGCAGCCGTACTGGCTCATCATGAACCAGAACCGCCCGACGCAGGAGGTGATCGACGCCAAGACATGGGTCGAGGAGCACTTCCTGCCGAACCCGGACTGCCCGGCGGACATGACGGGCTCGACCAACCGATTCTCGCCGGGTTACGGCGTGCCCGACGGCGTGGTCGACGCCGACGACTTCTTCTACTTCCTCAGCCGCTTCAGCATGGGCAGCCTGGCGGAAGCGGATCTGACCGGCTCGACGAACCCCGCGGACCCGGGCTACGGGGTTCCGGACGGCATCGTCGACGCCGAAGACTTCTTCTACTTCCTCCGGCGGTTTGCGCAGGGTTGTCTCTGAGGAGAGCGAGTTCACGGGATCGGTCTGCCCGCGGCGTGCTCGCTTGCGCGAGACGGATCCGCGCCTGATCGGTCCAAACGGTCGAGGATTGAGAGGGAGCGGATCGCCGGCCCGCACGGAGCGTTCGGGCCGGCGTCCGTGTCTTTGTCACTTCGTGTGACGCTACACTCGCGCACTAACGGGGCGGCGGCCCCGGGGAGTGCCGAGCGTGAGCCCGACTGCAAAGACGCTGGTCTGTGTCCCGATCGTGGTTGAAGAGGTCGGTCGCGCCCTCGCCGATGCGAGCGAGGCGTCGACGCTCGGGGCGGACCTCGTCGAGTACCGGATTGACGGCCTTTTCAACGGGGAGTTGGACGAGGGCGTGACGGGCGATCTGTGCAGGCTGCTCGATGAGACGCCCCTGTCATGCATCGTAACCTGCCGCAGTGTCAGCGAGGGCGGGCGGTACGAGGGGTCGGATTGGGCGCGACTCGACCTGCTCGAAGCGATCGCCAAGCGGAAGAAGCCGCCGAGGGCCCCGGCGTACATCGACGCCGAGTTCGCTTCCTACCGGGACTCGCCGGGGATCGCGCGACGGCTCAACGAGCTGTTCGGTGATTCGGGGCGGTTTTCCGCGACCGGGCTGATCCTCTCGACGCACGACTTCGACGGGCGACCGGCGGCCCTGTCGCGCCGCCTGCTTTCGATGCGTAACGCTGGGTCGGCCAGAGCGATCAAGGTTGCGTTTCGGGCCCGCTCATTGCGCGACAATCTGGAGCTGTTCGACTTGCTGCGGGAGCGCGACCGGCCGACGATCGCGCTGGGGATGGGCGAGTTCGGGTTGATGAGCCGCGTGCTGGCGCCGAAGTTCGGCGGGATGCTCACCTTCGCCTCGCTGCGCGACGAGTCGGCGACCGCCCCCGGGCAGCCGACCATCGCCGACCTGCTCGGTCTTTACCGCTTCAAGTCGATCAACGCGGGGACGCGGGTCTACGGCGTCGTCGGGTGGCCGGTCTCGCACTCGCTCGGGCCCTTCATCCACAACGCGGGGTTCGAGGCGGTCGGGCACGACGGGGTTTATCTGCCTTTGCCGATCGCCGCCGGCGAGAACGGGCACGCGGCCTACGAGAGCCTCAAGGCGACCCTGCCGGCGCTGATCGAGTACCGCGGCCTGGGGTTCAGCGGCGCCAGTGTGACCATCCCGCACAAGACGGGGCTGCTGAGGCTCGCGGGCGAGATGGGCTGGGAGATCGACGAGGCCTCCCGCGCGATCGGCGCCGCAAACACACTCGTCGTCGAGCGAGGCGCGGAGGGCGGGGTCGAGGGCGTGCGACTGCTGAACACCGACGCTGGCGCGATCGGCGACTGCATGGAAGAGGCGGTGGGGAGATTCGAGGGTCTGCGCTGCGCCGTGATCGGCGCGGGCGGCGCGGCCAGAGCCGCGGCGTGGGCGATGGCCTCGCGCGGCGCGAGCGTCGGTGTCTACGCCAGAAAGCCGGAGAAGGCCGAGGAATTGGCGCGGTCGATCGAGGGCGCTGCGGGCGAGATCACGGCCCATGCGCTGGATGCTTTCGCAGACGGCGGCCACTCCGACGCCCTCATCAACTGCACGCCGGTCGGGATGCGGGGCGGGCCGGAGCCCGACGCAACGCCGGTGGGTCAGGCGGCGTTGGAGCGGATGGCCAAAGGGGCTGTCTGTTTCGACACGGTCTACACGCCCGCGCGAACGCCGCTGATCGAGGCCGCCGAGCATGCGGGCCTCCGGACGATCGACGGGGCGTCGATGTTCGTGCGCCAGGCGTCGGCGCAGTTCGAGGCGTGGACGGGATCGCCCGCGCCGGAGGGGCTTTTCCGCCGGATCGTCGAGGAGCGTTCGTCGTTGTGATGGGGGCGGGTCGTCAGTCGACATGCACGCCGCTGGTGCGCAGCACGGTTTTGAACGAATCGCCGAAGACGAAGTTGTGCTCGGGGAATTGGACCCCGCCCATGTTGTTGTCAAGATGGCTGAAGACGAGGTCGACCTGTCCGATGCGTTCGGGCTCGAAGCCGGGGCAGAGCAGGTCGATGACGCCTCGGGTGACGGCGCCCATGGGCATCCTCTGCGCGATGGTGGCGGTGTAGCGGAGGGTGTCGCCGGGGACGGCGTCGCGGTTGAGGACCGCCTTGGTGATTTTGGCGAGGATCACCTTGTGCCTGAAATCTTCGGCGTGCCCGACGAGGATGCCGGCGGTCTGGGCGACGCCCTCGATCACCAGCGAGCCGGGCATCGCGGGCGCGGCGGGCAACCCCTCGACCTCGTCGGCGGGGAAGTGGTCGTGGAGGTGCTCTTCGGCGAGCGAGATGTTCTTGATCGCCACCAGGCGCTCGCCGGGGACGAGCTCGAGGATGCGGTCGATCCAGATCCAACGCATGGTTGCATCACTCTCTGGCGAGCTTGGCCTCGCAGAAACGGACCAGTGCGTCGACCGTGAAGATCTCGGCCACACGCGTGACCTCGGGGTTGTCGCCCAGGGACGAGAAGTCCGCGTGGGGCAGGCGTTCCTTGAGCGCCGCCAGCCCGGATGGGGTCACACGCCCTTCATGGACGAAGGTCTCGTCCTGCGTGACATTGTCGGGGAAGAGCTCGCCCTCGTTGATCTGGAAGCCGAAGGTCTGCTCTAACTGGAACTTGATGTCCAGGAAGTCGATCGACTCGGCCCCGAGGTCGACCGTCAGCCGAGCCTCGGGTGTGACCTCGTCCTCGTCGACGGCCAACGCCTCGACGAGCAGATCGCGGACCTTCTCGAAGATCTCATCTCGGGTCATGTCCGATCCTTGTCTGGCCCGCTCCCCCCGCGAGGGGACTGGGGCGAGGGGTATCTTAGCGAACGCTCGACGGCGGGCACACCCGGGCCAAAAGCGGGCGGAGCGTGAACTGTCCGGTCGCCGCGGTGTGCGCTTCGTCGAGCGTCCGCCCGGCGCCGATCACTCGCGCCACGCCTCGGAAGGCCCTGTGGTCGGCATCGCCTCCCGTCCGCTCGACCTCGACGCGGAGGGTCTCGCCAGGGCGGACGAACCGGCCGTACTTCAGGGCCCGGACCCCGCCGATCGCCAGCCTCGACCCGCCCTCCGGAGATTCCAGCAGCCGGGCGGCCTGCACCATCGCCTCGAGCATGAACACCCCGGGCAGCACCGGAAAGTCGGGGAAGTGGTCCTGCAGGTATTCCTCGGCCGCGCTGACAAGCTTCACGGCGACAATCCTGTCGTCGGTCCGGTCCAGCACGGCATCGATCAGCTCGAAGCGCATCGAGGCCCAGCGTAGACGCGACACGCCTCAGACTCCAGCGCCGTACCCTCCGCATCATGATCAGGCTGCGTGATGATGCGATCTGCCTCCGCGAGGCCGAGTGGTCCGAGACCAGCCAGACCGTCACCCTGCTGACCCGGGAGCACGGGCTCCTCCGGGGCCTGGCCAAGGGGTCCAGGCGGGGTCGGGCGGAGTTCAGCGGGGGGTTCGAGCCCCTCACACGGGGCGAGCTGTTTGCGATCGTTCGCCCGGCCGGGCAGCTCACGCTGCTGACTTCATGGGACCTCCGAGAGACCTTCCCCCGGGTCCGGGCGTCACTGCCGGATTTCCATGCCGCGATGTACATGGCCGATGTGGTGCTGCACACGATGACCGAGGGCGATCCTCACCCGAGGGTCTTCGATGCCCTGGCGGAGTCCTTGCGAGAGACCGGTCCCGGGCCGGCTCGGGACGCCGTGCTGGCGAGCTTCCAGTGGGCGGTTCTGGACGACACGGGGCACCGGCCCGAGCTCGGGGATGACATCCGCGCGCGGGCCGCCTTGCGCGTGGCGCCGAGTTACACCTTCATGCCGGATCTGGGCGGCTTTACCGAAGACACCGGCCCCGGCGGGCCGGGTTATCGGGTGCGGGCCGAGACGCTCGCGCTGCTCAGGGAGTTGGAGGCGGGGGCGACCGCCGGCGCGCTGGCGAGGCGGGATCCCGCAACGCTCGATCGAGCCGCAAGACTGTTGGCGGTCGCTGTCCGGCACACGGCAGGACGCGAGCCACCCTCAACGGGGTTTGTCTTTGCCGAAACGGCGCTCTGAGCCATGAAGTTCTCGCCGGCGCCGCGCCATGACGCGAAGCTTCGGGCTCCGATCTCCGATGGGATGACAGCGGATGTTTTCGCGGCGGACCAATGCGGCGGACAAATATGGATACCAGGCTCCTGGAAACGATCCTGAACTGTTCGAGGCTGCCGTCGCTTCCGGCGGTCGCGCTCCGGGTGATCGAGCTCACGCGTGACCAGAATGTCGCGATGAGCGAGCTCGCCTCGACGATCGAGAGCGATCAGGGACTGAGCGCCAAGATTCTCAAGACAGTCAACTCCAGTTTCTACGGGCTGCGCCAGCCTTGCTCGAACATCAAGAAGGCGCTGGTGCTGCTCGGGCTCGGGCCCGTTAAGTCGCTCGCCCTGGGCTTCTCGCTGGTCAGCTCGATCGAGATCGACGAGAAGGACGGATTCCCCTACACGGCGTACTGGCGTCGGGCCTTGTACACCGCCGCGGCTTCGAGGCTGGTGGCGGTCAAGTGCTGCCCGGCCGACGACCCCGATGCGCTCTTCCTTGCGGGCCTGCTGCAGGACATCGGGATGCTGGCGATGCACCGGGCGCTGGGCGACGAGTACCTGGCGGTGCTCGAAGAGTCCGGCCAGGACCACCGGCACCTGGCGAGGCACGAACTGAACGAGCTGGACATCCAGCACCCCGACATCGGGGCGCTGCTCGCCCAACGGTGGAAGCTGCCCGACGAACTTCAGATCCCTGTCAAGTACCACGAGCGCCCGACCGCCGCCCCGCCCCGTTTCCAGCGGCAGGTTCGCTGCGTCGGGCTGGGCAACATGCTGCATGATGTGTTGAGCGACGCCGATCCTGCGCCCGCGCTGCGACGCGTGTACGCCAAGGGGGGCGAGTGGTTCGGGCTGAGCAAGTCGGGCGTGGATGAGATCGTCAAGAAGTTGAGCGAGTCCGTCCGCGAGCTCTCGGGGATCTTCCGGCTCGAAACAGGCGAGCACCCCGACCCCGTGGAGGTCCTGCACGACGCGGGGCGACGGCTCGACGAGCTCTCCAGATCGGACCCCATCGCCTCGTGCGTGAGCCGTCACATCGACGCCTGCATGGTGCAGGGGGGCGAGACCGACCCGCTGACGGGCGTGCTCAACCGCAACGGGTTCGAGTCGGCCGCTCGCAGCGCGTTCCACCTGACCCGCAGCAAGGGCTCGCCGCTGGCGCTGGTCATCGCCGCGATCGACGGGTTCAAGGAGCACCTCAAGGTCGGGCCCGAGGGGCTGGACGGGGAGATCGCCCTGGGGGTGACCAGCGCACTGGACCGTCGGTTTGCGGCCTCCAAGGGTGTCGTCTGCCGCCTGGGCACGGACCTGTTCGCGGTGATCGTCGAGGGTCTTGAGCGAGCCGAGGTGACAGAGCTGGCCGAGGGGTTCCGGACGGAGCTCGAGTCGCACTCCTCGCAATGGCTTGTTCCGGACTATCCGGGGGAGCTGCGGGTGACCGCGAGCGTCGGGATCGCGGTCTGCGACGGGGCGACGACCGAACTCTTCTCGACCCCCGACCTGCTGATCGCGTCGGCGATGCGTGCGGCGTTGGCGTCGCGCAAGGCCGGGGGAAATACGGTACGGGCGTTCGCCCCGGCCAGGCGGGCCGCGTGAGCCGGCCGGGCGGGACTCGGCGGGAGGCGGGCGCATACACTGCCCTTTGGAAACCGGCCTCCTGGAGCCCCGAATGAGCGTGACGACGAAGCTGCTCCGTCTTTACCGTGTCGATCAGCAGATCAGCGGTCTGCAATCCCGCCTCAAGGCCGCCCAGCGCTTCCTCGATGAGCAGGAACGCCAGATCGGCGGGCTGGACACCAAGCGCAACGCGATCGACGCACAGGTCAGGCAGCTCGCGGCCACGGCGGCCAACCTCGAGAACGACGCCAACAGCATCCAGGCGAGGATCGACCTTCTCCGCGACCGGATGAACAACGCCAAGACGAACAAGGAGTACCAGGCCCTGCTCGTCGAGGTGAACACGCTCAAGGCCGACAAGGGCAAGATCGACGAGCAGGCGATCGGCTACCTCGAGCAGATCGAGAAGCTGAAGGCGGAGCTCGCCGAGCTGGACGCACAGAAGTCCGAGCGGGAGAAGGTCAAGGGCGTCGCGGCGACCGACCGCGACCAGCGGGCCGACGAGATCCGCGACCGCCTCGAAGAGCTCAAGAAGCAACGCGAGCACCTCGTCAAGGAGGTGCCGGCCGACGCCTTGGCGATCTACGAAGACCGCTCGGAGCGTTACGGCGACGATGAAGACGGCGTCATGGCCTCCATCCACACGCACGACTTCCGACGCCACGAGTTTGTCTGCGGATCGTGCATGATGGGCATCCCCTTCGAGACCGTTCTGGCCATCCTCAAAGAGCGGCTGACGCCCTGCACCTCCTGCGGCGTCATCCTCTTCATCGAGGAAGACCTCGCCGAGAAGCTGACAACCAAGGCGAAGTGACCCGGCCGGCTGGGAAGGGGCGGTGCGGGCTCGGCTCCCCGCTGGCCCCGCCGCCATGGGTTCGATCCTCAACCTTCGGCGTCTTTCATGGCGCCTTCGTGGATGATCTTGAGCACCTGCTCGGGCGTCTCGGCGGAGGCGATCCTCTCGCCCGTCTTTTTCTGGTAGAAGATCTTGGCGAGTTTGGCCAGCGTGCGGAGGTGGGCCTCTGGCGGCAGCGTCACCGGGCTGAGCAGCACAAGCACGACCCGGGCCGGATCCTCGATCCGCGCGAGCTTCAGGCCTTCCTTGAAGGTCGCGATGTAGACCGTCGGCTTCGTCACCCAATGCACATGCGCGTGCACGAGCACGACGCCCTTGCCGAGCTGCGCGGCGTATTCGCTGGCGGCCTTGACGATCGTGTCGCGCGCCTCGCCCGCTTTCGATCCGAGCTTGGGCTGCAGGAGTTGCTCGATCGCCGGGCCGAGTTCTGTCGGGTCCAGGTCCAGCAGGATGCGGTTCTCATCGATCAGCGTCTCGGACTCGGGCAGCGAGTACGCGCCCACCCAGGTGTTCCGCTGCACAGGATCCGCTGGGAAGGCGACAACGATGTTGTTCTTCGGGAATGTGTCGACGATCCGTCGCGGCATGCGGCTGAGCTGGTGCGTCCACGCCAGGCGACCCTCGCGGGCGCTGAGCACCACGATCATGTCGTCTGGTGTCGCCTCGCCCCGGAGGCGGGGGATCGCCTCGGCCCACGAGCGGAGCGTCTCGTAAGCGACGGGCGCCTTGAGCTTGACGCCCTCCAGCCTTGTCTCGACGCCCTTGACCTCGGTGCCCGAGCCGAGCACGGTGATCTTTGCGCCCAGCCCCCCGGCCGTCCGTCCGATGGTCTGCATCAGCTCGATGAACCCGGGCTGGCGCGAGGCGAACTGCGGCGCGAGCACCAGCAGCCGCTTGGTGGTGTTGATGCGGTGGTCGATCTTGCAGACCAGCGCCATCTGCGCCGTGTCTTCGAGCACCTGGTCGATCACGGTGCCCAGGGGCCTGCGCCGCAGCGACGGGTCGCCGCTCCAGCCGATCACCAGCGTGCCGATCCGGAGCTCGGTGATCGCGCGGGTGATCCCGCTGGCCACGCTCATGTCCACGCGCGTGACGGGGATCACGGGCACGCCGGCCGCGGAGGCGTGCACGACCGCCTTGCCCAGGGTCTTCTCGCCGGCGGCGACCTCGGCGTCCGGATCGTCGGTGTCGCGGACGACGACCATGGGGTAGACCGCCTCGTGGCTGACGGCCGGGCGGGCGACCAGCGCCATGTCCAGAAGCTCGGGCGCCGACTCGGGGTTGGCGATGGGCACGAGGATGCGGGCGGGGGTCTGGCCGGCGCCGGCGGGTTCCTGCTCCTCGGCGATGGCGATCCTGCGTCCGGCACGCTCGACGAACCACGGCCCGATCAGGCAGGTGACCAGGATCATGAACACAGCGCCGTTGAGGATCTCCTCGCCGAAGAGCTCGATGCGGAAGCCCACGAAGACCGCCGCGAGCGTCGCCGCGGCCTGCGGGACGCTCAGCCCGAACATCACATCGCCCTCGTCCTTGTTGAAGCCGAGGATCCTCTGAGAGACCTTGGCGGCGAGGTACTTGCTGAGGGTGACGGTCGCGGCCATGACGCCGGCGGCGAGCCACGCTTCGGGGCTGGTGGCGATCATGCCGACATTGACCAGCATCCCCACCGAGACGAGAAAGAGCGGGACAAACAGGGCCTGGCCGATGAAGCTCACCCGGTTCATCAGCGTGCCCTGGTTGGGGATGAAGCGGTTGAGCGCCAGCCCGGCGAGGAAGGCGCCGATGATCGGCTCCATGCCCGCCAGTGGCGCGACCCAGGCGCAGAGGTACCCCATCGCCAGCACGAAGACGACATCGCGCACGCCGCGGTCGGGCAGGTGCTTGAAGTAGCGCCTGGCGATCAGCGGCACGCCCCAGAGGATCGCCCCGACATAGACGGCAAGAAACCCGACGAGCTGCGCCCAGAAGAGCGGGGTCAGCTCCCCCTCCTGCGAGCCGGCGATGATCGCCAGGATCAGCAGCGCCGTCGTGTCGGTCATCAGCGTGCCGCCGACGGTGGTGGTGACCGCCCGGGTCTTGTTGACGCCCAGCCTCGCGACGATGGGGTAGGCGAGGAGGGTGTGCGAGGCGAACATGGAGGCGAGGAGGATCGCCGCGGGCCACGACATCCCGAGGATCACCTTCGCTCCCGCAACGCCGAGGACCAGCGGGACGCCGACGGTGATCGAGCCGAAGATCATGCTCGTCCGTCGGTGGCGTTTGAACTCGTGCAGGTCGATGTCCAGCCCGGCGAGGAAGACGATGTAAAGCAGGCCGACGGTCCCCAGCAGCACGACCGTCGCGTCCCGGTCGAAGATGTGCAGGGCGTGGGGGCCCAGCACGATCCCCGCGATCAACAGCCCGACGATCGAGGGCAGGCGGGCCATTTTCGCCAGGAGCGGCGCAAGGAAGAGCACCAGCAGCAGCCCGGCGAAGATCCCCACCGGCTCGCCGACGAGCGGCGTCGCTTCCCGCATGGCCTCGACGACCTGCGAGGCGGTCCCCTCGCCGACCGGGGCGGCGGATTCGGTCTGCGTCTGAGATGTGGCTTCGGGTGGGTCTTGCATGCCGCTGGAGTGCTCTTGACAGAGGGCGAGCATCCTACCCGGGCGGCATTGCCGGGCCAGAGTGGGGCCGTCGAGTGGCCCGGAAGGGGTCAGTCGGTCGGGGGCGATGTGGCCCGTTTGGCGATCGGTGGTTCGCCCCGCAGGCGCCGGGCGATGTCGGCTTGGATCAGGCGGTCCTCATGGATCGAGAAGTGGCTGAATACCCGAGTTCCGGGGGTCCAGTAGGGGGCCCGGCCGGGCGGGGCGGTGTTTTTCGCGCCGACCCAAGTGTCGTTGCAGTGGGCGTAGGGGATCAACTCGAAGGGATCGTCGTCGAGTTCTTCGTCGAGGCGTTTGATCAGGGCCGAGCCGGGCTTCATGTCCCGGGCGGCCGGATCTGGGGCGATCTTGGTCGCCAGGCGGGCGCCGCGGTGGGGGGTTGCGAGGGTGAAGAGGCGTTTGATAAGCAGACGGGTGCCCGGCCGGTTCTTGCTGGCGGCCAGGCGGGCGACCAGGCCGCCCATCGAGTGCCCGACGACATCGATCGGGATGGTCTCGCGTCCCTCGCCCGGCCATCGGTCGTGGACCTTGACGGCGACCATCGAGGCGATCCGCTTCAGGTCGCCCCGCATCGGGTAGGCGAGGGGCCAGAACTGGTCGAGATCGCCGCAGGTGAGCTCGGAGAGGCGTGCGGCGAGGACCCTTCCCCCGAACTCGGGCGAACGCCAGCCTGCGAGGAGGAGTACAGGTCGCTGGAGCGGGACTTTGCTTGCGAGCATCCTGGCGATCTCGTCGGCGAGGGCCTCGCTGGGGAGGTGGAAGTCCGGGTTTTTGCCCGAGCGGGGGAGGAGCGAGGGGGCGCCGACGATGGGCTGATAGAGCAGGCGGTCGATCACGCCGGGGCGTGCGGTGGGGGCGTCCGCCTGGGGTTCGCCGGTGGGCTCGTCGCGGTCGGATGGGCGTGATTCCTCGTGCAAGTCGGGCCGATCCTTTCCCAATGACCGGAATTGGTAGGCCCCGGACCGCCGGCGGTGCGTGTGCGCCGGCCTGAGAGGGGCCGAGGTTGGCGTGGGGAGCTTCGGCCGCGGGGCTTCGGATCACTCTCCGAAACCGGAGCCGCGGATTTCAGCGAATTCGATCACGCCGCGGGGCGGCGATGGAGCGATCTGGCATGAACCTTCGGACGATCTGTGAACGATTCGGGGCGCAGCGGCGCCGCGTGGCTTGCGCTGCGATGGCGATGGTCGCGGGCGGGCTGGGGCTTGTCCCGGCGGCCGCGGCGTCCGGCGGCGAGGGCTCGTTCATCCGCTCCCAGGCGTGCGAGAGCGGGATGCGGTCGACGCTTGAGGCGGCGGTGCGGGCGTACCGGCCCGAGGGGGACCGGGGGCCGACGGTGTTCCTCGTGGCGGCGGTGCACATCGGGGACGCGTCGTACTACAACGAGCTGCAGACCTTTCTTGACGCGCAGGATGTTGTGTTGTTTGAGGGGGTGCGAGCGTCGCGGTCGGGCGAGGACAGCCGCTGGACCGCCGAGACCGACGATCATCAGCGTGCGCTGGTGAGCGAGCGTCGTGCGGCGCTGTTGTCGCGTTGGATCCAGCGTCACCGGCGTGCGCACGGGGCGTTGCCGGCCTCGCTGGATGAGATCGATGTGCCCGGCGAGATGCTGCAGCCGGCGTTGATCGACGCGTGGGGCAATCCGTTCCTCTTCGGCGTTGTCGATGAGGGCGAGGCCCCCGCGGCGTGGGTGATGAGCCTCGGCGCCGACGGCAGGCTCGGGGGCGAGGGTGTCTACGCGGACATCGTTGTTTCCCCCGATTACACGAAGCGGTGGGAGGTGCCGACGGCGCGGGCGCAGGGCATCCAGCAGGAGCTGGCCGACGCGCTGGGCCTTTCTTTCCAGGGCTCGGTGATGCGCCACGACGCGCCGAACTGGCGCAACAGCGATGTGTCGATGGATGTCATCGCCGAACGCTTCCGCGAGGTTGAGGCCGACCGCTCGGGCGAGGCGTTTTTGAATGTGATGTCCGGGGGCGGGCTTTCGGGTCGGATGGCGACGGTCGCGGTTCGTCTGATCGGTGCTTCGCCTCGGATGCGCGAGGTGTTCAAGGCGATGATCGTCGAGACGCTGGCGGACGCGGAACGGGCGATGGCTTCGCAGCCTGCGGCGATGCAGCGGATGATGCAGGTGATCCTGCACGACCGCGACGAGGTGGTGCTGCACGACATCGGTCGCGTGCTCGAGGAGTCGGGGCGTTACGGCTCGATCGCGGTGATCTACGGGGCGGCGCACCTGCCGGGCGTCGAGAAGGGGCTGCGCGAGCGGTTCGGGTACACGCCTGTTGCGACGAAGTGGGTGCCGGCGATCCGCGTGGATCTCGAAGCCGCGGGCTTCAGCGAACGCGAGGCGCAGATGATGCTGCGGACGATGCGTTCGAGCCTGGAGCGTCAACTGCGGCGCGGCGAGCGGGGGCGCGGGGATCGGGGCGGATGAACGGCGCCCGCGCCGAGCACGCGCCGAAGCGGTGCGCATCGTGCGGCAGGCTGTTTGCGTGGCGGCGCAAGTGGGCGAAGAACTGGCCGAGCGTGCGGTACTGCTCCGACGCGTGCCGTCGCTGCAAGCCCGGGCGTGCCGAGCTGGCGCTCGAGCGTGCGATCATCGAGTTGCTCGCCGAGCGAGAAGCGGGGGCGTCGATCTGCCCCTCCGAGGCTGCCCGGCGTGTCGAGCCCGACGACTGGCGGACGCTCTTGGAGCCGGCGCGTCGCGCGGCGGGGCGGCTTGTCGGCGAGGGACGGGTCGAGGTGACCCAAGGCGGGCGCGTTGTCGAGATTTCGGAGGCGAAGGGTCCGATCCGGGTTCGGCGCGGGGCCCGGTTCGGTGTTGATTCCTACGATCGCGGGGACGGGTGAACTTGGCGCGATTGATCTGGAGCCGACACGATGAAGCCTCAATTGATTCTCTTTCTGTACGCGGTCCTGATCGTCGGGGCCGGGCTTGTGGCGTTTGCGACGGCGCCAGAGGACGCGAACAAGGCGACGGCGTTGATCGCGCCGGTCGCGGGCGCTGTGGTGACGATCGCGCTTGCGGCGTTTTCGATGGGCGCCAAGAAACCCAAAGCCAAGCGCGGATTGCTCTACGGGGCGATCGGGTTTGTCGGGTTCTTCGGGCTGTCGGTGGCGGGTCGTGCCGCGACGGCGGGGGGCGATCCGGAGAAGGCGTACCTCGCGCCGATTCTTTGGACGATCGTGGGGCTGAGCGTGCTGGCGGTGATCGGCGCGATCGTGGTGGCGAAGAAGTACAACGCCTTGCCCGGCAAGACTTCAGAGGACGGGGCGTAGGATCCGTCGAGGTCGATGCTTCTGCGCGGCGGTTGCCGTGCGCATCGGCTCTGACGGAGTCTTCGACGCATGAACGATCGGGTGCAATCCGATCCAGAGGCGGGGACGCACACGAGCGGCGACGCCGCGGGGGGGGAGACGCACCAGTGGCGTGTTCGCGCCGGGCGACTTGCGCCTCTTGTCGACGGTGTCGAGTATTACGCCGCGGTGCGTTCTGCGTTGACCAAGGCGAAGCGTCAGGTCTTTATCGTCGGCTGGGAGATCCACAGCGAGGTGGATCTGCTCCGCGGCGAGGATGCCGAGCGGGCCGAGGGAGAGAGCGGGTGGCCCGTCCGTCTGGCTGATCTGCTGCAGGCGATTGTCGAGGCGAGGCCGGAGCTCGAGGTGCGTCTCCTGATCTGGGAGGGCTCGTCGATGTTCGCGTTGGAGCGCCAGCACCTGCCTCGGATGAAGCGGCCCTGGGACAAGCACAAGCGGATCAAGCTCGTGTGGGACAAGGACACGCCGCCGCTGGGCTCGCAGCACCAGAAGCTCGTGACGGTCGACGACCGCGTGGCGTTCGTTGGCGGCATGGACCTGACCAAGTCGAGGTGGGACACGCACGAACACCGCCCGGGCGACAAGCGAAGGCGCAACCCGGGCCTTCTCCCGAGCTACGGCGATCCGTACCACGACATCATGCTCTCGTTGGACGACGAGGCGGCGAGGCGGATCGGCGAGTGGTGCCGCGAGCGATGGCGCAGGGCGACTGGCGAAGCGGTTGATCCTCCCGAGACCGACGATGGGGTCGGCAGCGATGGTGCGGGCGATGACCGCTGGCCCGAGGGCGTCGAGCCGCTGCTGACCGATCGCGAGGTCGATGTCGCGCTGACCGAGCCGGACTACGCCGGACGCGAGGAGCTGCGCCAGGTCGAGGCGGCGTTCATCGAACAGATCCGAGCGGCCGAAAGACTGATCTTCGTCGAGACGCAGTACCTCGCGTCGGGCAGAATCGCCGACGAGCTCTGCGAGCGCCTGCGAGAGGATGGCGGGCCTGAGGTGATCCTGATCCTCCCCTTCGGCTGCCCGGGCAGGCTGCAATCGATGGCGATGGACTCGCGGCGCGACCAGTTGCTCGGGCGCCTCCGCGAGGCGGACCCGAACGGCAGATTCGGGGCGTACTGGGCGACACTGCGAGGCGCCGACACCGAGAAACCCTTCGAGAACTCGGTTTACATCCACGCCAAGACGATGGTGGTCGACGACCGCCTGCTGCGGGTCGGCTCGGCGAACCTGAACTCTCGCTCGATGGGTCTGGACACCGAGCTGGACGCGACTGTCCGCGTCGCCGCCGATGATCGTGACGCGGTCGAGGCTGTCGCGGGCTATCGGCGCAGGCTCATCGGCTACCTTCTCGGTGTCGATGCGGAAGCGGTCGCGCGTGCGGAGAAGAAAGAAGGCTCGGTGCGCGGGGCGATCGAGTCGCTGCGGGGGGGCGAGCGCACGCTCGCGCCGTTCGAGCACGGCACGCCGAAACCGACCCGCGAGATCGCCCTGGAGATCGGGCTGGCCGACCCGGAACGCCCGCCGAGCGAGGAGGACGCCAAACGCGCGCTCGACACCTTCGCCAAGCACATCGGCAAACGGGACAAGCTGCGCAAGGCGTGGTCGGTCGGAGTCGGCTATGCACGCCGGTGGAAGCTCGCGCTGCTGGGGTTCGCGGTGATCGTGCTGATCGCGGCGATCTGGCGGGTGACGCCGCTGGGCGAGCTCGCCGACCGCGAGCGGATGGAGGGGTTGGTCGAGACGATCCGCGAAAGCCCCGCGGGGATCGCGGGGGTCATCGCGGTGTTCATCGCGCTGGGCAGCTTCGGTTTTCCGATCGTGGTGCTCGTCGCGGCGTCGGGGGCGATCTTCGGGGTCGCCTGGGCGCTGGTGGTGTCCCTCACGGGTGTGCTGGGCGCTTCGATCGCCGGGTTCGTGTTCGGGCGCATGGCGCCTTCGGGCTTGCAGCGACGGTTCGCCGAGGGCCGCACCAAGCGGGTGGCCAATGTGCTCAAGGGTGAGGGTGTGCTCTCGGTCGCGGTGGTGCGGAACATGCCCGTCGCGCCCTTCGCCGTCGTCAACGCGGCCTTCGGCTTCACCGGCGTCAGGTGGCTGGACTACCTCGCCGGAACCATGATCGGCATGCTGCCGGGCATCGTGCTGCTCTCGGCGTTCGGGCAAGAGCTCGGCAAACTCGTGACCGATCCGACGCCGGCGAGGGTGGCGCAGGCGGCCGCAGTCGGTGTCGGCGTTATCGTGATCGCGGTCGTCGCCCAACGACTGATCAAGAAGTTCGCCCCTTCGCCCATCAAGGATGACGCCGACGATGCGGGGGAAGCCGAACGGTCTGAGAACGACGCCGAAACCGGTGCGAGCGGAGGCGCGTAGCGTGCGCCTCCGCGTCGTCTCCTGGAACATCCACGCCTGCGTCGGCACCGACAGACGCTACGACCCGCAACGCGTCGCCGAGGTGCTCGACGAGATCGACGCGGACATCATCGGCCTGCAGGAGGTCGACTGGCGCCGGGACGACTTCGAGGGCGCCGATCAGTTCTTTCATATCGCCCGGGCGCTCGATATGAAGCCCGTCGAGGGCCCGACGCTGCACGACCACGACGGTCGCTACGGCAACGGCCTGCTCACGCGGTTGCCGGTGCTCTCGGCCTCGAAGCTCGACCTCGCCCACCCTCGGCGCGAGCCGCGCGGCGCGATCGACGCGAAGCTCGACGCGGAGGGGCGCGAGGTCCGCGCGATGGTGACGCACCTCGGGCTGGCCAGCCGCGAGCGTCGGCGCCAGATCGCGCTGATCCGCGACGCGGTGCGCGAAAAGCCGCGGGGGCAGGTCCGGCTGCTGCTGGGCGACATGAACGAGTGGCTGCCTCGCAAGACGGCGGCACGCGTGCTCACGCCCGAGTGCTTCGAGTCCGAGTACGGGGCGCGGAGTTTCCCGAGTTTCTTGCCCCTGTTCGCCCTGGACCGCATCTTCGCCGACCCCGCGCCGAGCGTCGCGACCGTCCGGGCCGAGCGGACCGCAAAGGCACGCCTCGCTTCGGACCATCTGCCGATTGTGGCGGACTTGGAGTGGGATTGAGTCGCGGGGCGTCAGCCCTCCAACGCCTCGCGCCAGACTTCGTCGATGCTGAGCGAGCGGCCGAAGGCGATGCGGTCCGGCGCTGCGTCCTTGGCGCCGAGCATCGCGCCGAGGTGGACCGCGTCGCGCCCGCAGCGGCGGTTGATCCGGTCCATCGTCTCGGCCAGCCGGGCCCGTTTGCCCGCCTCGGCGAAGAGCGGGGCGCTCGCCGCGCCGTGCGGCACGAGGTGCGTCAGCGTCACGCTCACGCTCAGCGGCGTGCCTATGTCGCGCCGCGACCAGAGCGACGAGAGTTGCTCCATCAGCGTTTGCGTGTCGGCGGTTTCCGGGAATGAACAGTCCGCGGCCCAGGACCGCTTCGGCGGTCGGGTTTTCGGTTGTGGGTGCTCGGTCCAGAGGCGGCCGGTGAGCGGCGGGGGCGTGCTCGGGAATTCCGACCCGAGGCGGATGTGCAGCAAGAGTCCTCTGGCGTCGTAGCCCTCGGCGCGGGCGCGGGCCGCGGCTTTGTGCAGCAGGCGCATCGCTACGGCGCGGGCGCCGGCCTCGGTCCGCAGGGCCGGGGGCAGCACATGCTGATGGCCGATCGAGCGACGGACGGTCCTGGCCTCGGGCAGGTCTTCGCCCTTGAGCCAGCGGCGGAAGATCTCGCCGTTGACCCCGCCCCAGATCTCGCGCATGCGTTTCTCAGGGAGCGAGCAGAGGTGTTCGACGGTGTGCACGCCGGCACGCCGCAGGCGTTCGTGCATGCGCGGGCCGACGCCGGGGAGGTCGGGCAGTTCGAGGCGGTGGAGGGCGTGGGGGAGGTCGCGGTCTTGGAGGAGTGTCAGGCCGTCGGGCTTTTGCATGTCCGAGGCGACCTTGGCGAGGTAGCGGTTGGGGGCGATCCCCGCCGAGCACTTCATCTCCGAGCCGGCGTGCTCGCGGATCGCGCTTTTCATCGCCCGGGCGAGAGCGAGGGCCCGTTCCGGCTCGCGCTCCGCCCCCAGCAGGCGGCACGAAAACTCGTCGACCGACCAGACCTTGTCGACGGGCAGGACCTTCTCCGCGGCCGCGAGCACGCGCCGGTGCATGCGGACATACTCGTTTGTCCGCGCCTCGATGAGGACGATTTCGGGGCAGAGGCGGCGTGCGTCGCTGACGCGGGTGCCGGTCTTGATGCCGTAGGGCCGGGCCTCGTAGCTGGCGGCGATGCAGCATGTCGAGTCGGCCATCACGGGCACGACCCCGACAGGCCGCCCCCGCAGCTCGGGCCGGAGCTGCTGCTCGACGGACGCGAAAAAGGCGTTCAGGTCGATGAAGAGGGCGGTGAGGGGCATCGGCGTGAGGATACCCGGAGCGGCGCAGATTTACAAGTTTTGTTTGGGTGCCGGGGATTGGCGTGGGGTGTCGCTTCAAGGGACAAACGGGGCGGAAAATCTTGCTCTGGGCCGGCGACCGCGGCCCTCGCTTACTGCGATCTGAGACGAGACAATTTGGTCGGCATGCGTTCAGTCGGTACTATTGCTCACCCAGATGCTCGGCAGCGGAGTCAGCGGTGGTCAAATGGCGAGGCTGTGTGTTTGGCGGTGATGCGAACGAGATATGCCATACCAAACGCTTTCATCTTCTGACTTGATCGCTCGCGTCAAGTCTCGGTGTGAGACAGAGAGCAATGGTCGCCCGCCGTTTACGCTCATCGTGGGCTCCGGGTTCAGCGTTCCGATCATCCCCACGATGCGAACGATTGTTCGCGAAGATCTGCCGTGGTGGCTCTTGTGTCAACAACGCGATTCAAGTGATGGCCCAAAGCCGCAAGACTTTGCGGACCATGCGAAAGTCCACGAGTTCGCCAGCACCGCTAAACAGTATGCCGCTGATTTCTGGAGACAGATCAGAGGATCCGCCGGTTCAAAGCCACCCTTTCAGTTGGATGGGGATGGCTTGCCGTCCGGAAGAACGCTTGCAGAAGCGTACAAGTTCGTACTGTCTCCTTCGTGCACTCATGGGCTAAACACGCCGGATATGGTTCGTCGCTACTTCACGGATGTGATTTCGAGAGCCGGTGATCGCCTCAATTCTGCGCATCTGTATGCGGCTTCATTGATCGCGGAGTGTCGAGAGAGTCCGATCTTTGGAACAGTGTTTACCACGAACTTTGATCCACTGCTCCAGCGCGCGTTGCAGCTCGTCAACATGCCGTACTTTGTGTCGGACCGTCCGGATGCGATGCAGTACCCCGATGATGATATGCTTCACGCGCTGCACCTTGTGCACGCCCACGGCAGCATCTATCGATATCTGTTGCTCAACTCACCTGAAGATATCGAGCGGTACGCCAATCGAAATCGGTCGCTGCTGCAGGACTACTTCCGCAAGCATGCGGTGCTCATCGTCGGATACTCGGGCTGGGATGATGCTATCACGCGAGCTCTCGCCGCGGTTGAGCAGTTTTCCCACAATCTTTACTGGTGCGACCTCGAAGAGAATCCGGACAAGAGCGGTTTGTCGGACTCGGCTCGGGGCATCCTCAAGAAACACAACAATGCCTTCTATGTGCCAATCAAAGGCGCGGATCAACTGATGGTGCAGTTGCACCAAGAGCTGACCGGCCACTCGTTGCCGAGGCTCTTTCGCGATCCGCTCGGCAGCATCCTCCGCGATTTTGAGAGGTGTAATCTCAAGGGCGTTACGATTCAGAAGCGAGAAGATACAGATAAAGATCATGGAGATGATGATGACGATCTGGGCGACGAGATGGGCCATCAAATCAAAGATGGTCCGGTGCCGTCCGGGCCCGGAACGGGTGACTCACTCGACCTCGGCGATGAGGTTGAGAGAATCAAAGACCGGCTTGCCGAGGTGAATCGGATCTTCAAGGGTGAGGATTCGGGGGATGCGGCGAATGCTGGTCGCCTGCCTGCTCGCTTGCAAGAGAAGTTCACCAATGCGACCGATCTCTACTTCAGCAATGCATATAACGAGGCCATTCCGCTGTTGGAGGAGGTCGTCCAGCATGCAGGCAGGCTCGATTTGCAGACACTAGCGATCGCGCTCTTTCGTCTCGCTTTTGCTCATGGCGAAACAGGCCGTTTGCAGCGTGCGATCGAGGTCTACGACGATCTGGTGGGGCTGTCGGACTCGGATCGGTCCACGCCGGAGATCGTGCTCGAACGCGCGAGCGCCGCTGTGAACCTGATCGGCGGCCTGGCGGAGGATCCGGATCGGCGCGATCGTGCGATCGCGGTCTACGACGATCTGGTGCGGCTGTCGGACTCGGATCGGTCCACGCCGGAGATCGTGCTCGAACGCGCCAAGGCCGCGTTCAATCTGATCTGCGGCCTGGCGGAGGATCCGGATCGGCGCGATCGCGCGATCGCGGTCTACGACGATCTGGTGGGGCTGTCGGACTCGGATCGGTCCACGCCGGAGATCGTGCTCGAACGCGCGAAGGCCGCTGTGAACCTGATCAGCGGCCTGGCGAAGGACCCGGCCCGGCGCGATCGCGCGATCGCGGTCTACGACGACCTGGCGGGGCTGTCGGACTCGGATCGGTCCACGCCGGAGATCGTGCTGGTCCGCGCGAAGGCCGCGGTGAACCTGATCAGCGGCC
>JBJHCY010000002.1:0-564023 GCA_050486265.1 Phycisphaerales bacterium
CTCACGCAGCTTGGCGATGATCTGTTCCGGTGTGTATCGCTTGCGCTTCATCAAGAGTCTC
This sequence comes from Phycisphaerales bacterium, assembly GCA_050486265.1. GTDB lineage: Bacteria > Planctomycetota > Phycisphaerae > Phycisphaerales > UBA1924 > SLFH01. Next base: position 62 of record JBJHCY010000002.1, read on the forward strand.
CTGACCTCAACCGGAGGTCATCGGGACTCTCACAACGACTGGCTCAGTTTTTGGGGGGCAGGTCAGACTGACACCGTAAATCGCTGCGATTTCCGAAGCAGTGCGCGGTCGAGTTCGCCCGAGAGCAGCTTTTTGCACAGATTCGCACCCTCTTCCCCGTACGGCACCACCACCGGGCGCGTCTGCTCGTCGATGATCTTGTACTTCGACGCCGCCTCGCGGAACGAGAACACGAACGGCGACGCACCGGGCGCGAGCTGGAAGAGCCCCATGATCCCTTCGCCGTCCCATTCGTTCTTGTTGTCCTGCTGGTAGTGCAGGCGGAAGTACCGGTCGACCGCGTCGAGGTCGAGGGGGTCGTCGTGGAGCCCCAGTGTCTCGCGGGCCGCGTCGGCCTGGAGCTTTACGCCCGGAGACGGCTTCACATCCGTCTCGAACACAACGACGCGTCCCCGATCGAGCTTTCCCTCCCGGTTGCAGCGGCCCGAGGCCTGCGCGATCGAGTCCAGCCCGGCCATCGCCCGGAAAACCACGGGGAAGTCGATATCGACCCCGGCCTCGACCACCTGCGTGCTCACGAGGCGGCACGGCGGCTCTTTCGCATCCTTCAATAACGCCCGGACGCGATCCAAGACCTCGGTGCGGTGGGCCGGGCACATCGCAGCGCTGAGGTGATACGCCGCGCCATCTCCGTCCTCGCGGACCAGCCCTTCGTACAACGCCGCGGCGTGCGCCTTGGTGTTCACGATGCACAACGCCCGGGGGCACGCGTGGAGCCGCAGCACCAACGCCTGGTCGTCGAGCGTGCCGGCCCGCTCGACCTCGACGCGGCGCATCGCCGCGGCCATCGCGCGAGGATCAGGCACGATCTCCCGCACCTTGCCCGGCTCGAAGCCGATCCTGAAGTGCTCGCGTCGTTGGAGCGCAGGCATCGTCGCGCTGCACAGGACCACGCTCGAACCGTACCCGCGAGCGAGCTCGTCCAACGCCGTGAGTGTCGGGCGGAGCAGCCGGACCGGCAGCGCCTGGGCCTCGTCGAGCACCACCACGCTCCTGGCGATCCGGTGGAGCTTGCGGCAGGCCGCCGGCCTTGACGCGAACAGCGATTCGAGCAACTGCACATTGGTCGTCACGACTATCGGCGCGTCCCAGTTCTCCGAGGCGAGCATCGACCGCCTTGTCTGCGGCTCGTTCTCGTCGCCGGCCCTCCATGCCGCGGCGCTGTGGTGTTCGAGCACGATCCCGTCGCCCAGAGGCGCGAATATGTCTCGGAAGACCTTCGCCGTTTGCTCGGTGATGCTGGTGAACGGCAGGGCGTAGATGACCCGGCGCAGCCCGTAGCGGCGTGCGTGTTCGAGCGCGAATGCGAGCGAGCTGAGCGTCTTGCCTGTTCCGGTCGGTGCCGTGAGGGAGAACAGGCCGGGGCCGGAGTAAGCCGCTGCGAGGCAGGCGTCGAGCAATTCCGCCCGGACCTGCGCTACGCGCCCGGGATCGGCCTTCGCGGTGAGGCCATCGATGTGGCTCGTGAGCGCCGCGTTCAGCTCGCCGATACCGAGGAACTCGCGTCGCCTCGCCGCTGCGCGACCGTGATCGAGATACAGCTCCGTGGCGAGGTAGTCCGCGTCGACGAGGCACGAGAAGAGCATCCGGACGAACATCGCGACCCGCAGGCCGGCGGTTGAGCGTTCGCCGGGCAGCGATCGCAGCCAATCCCACTCCGGCGCGACGCCTGGATCGCGCAAACTCGCCGGGAGGCGGGCCAACGCATCCTCGGTCTCAGACAGACAAGCTTTCAGCCTCTCCTGCAATCCCGAGTGACCGCCGCCCGAAGCGGACCAATCCGGCAGGCCGGCGTGGTGGCCCGCGATCGCGTAGGCGAGCAGATACCCCGCGGGACCGAGCGCTTCGCAAGCCAGCCTGGCGCCGGCCGTCGAGTGGTCCGGGCCGCGCGAGCCTCCCGACCTGAGGTAGTCCTGAAATGCCCGGGCGTACTTGCCCGCGTCGTGCCAGAGCCCGGCGAGTTCGGCCCATCCACCTGCGCCGAAGGCTTCGCCGAAGTCCCTTGCGCCACTCAAGTCCGGTGGGCAACCCCTCGCAACCCATCGGAGGTGTCGGTCGAGCGGTTCCCACGGCAGCTCTGTGCTTGTGTGTGCATATGCGGTTCCGTCCCGTGCCATTGCAGCAGTGTAATCAACACTCGAATGGTCGAATGGGGCTCTCGCGATCGGACTGACAGCCCTTGGTCAGTCGGACTGGAGTGGCCATCGCCCGCGCGCCCCCCTGTTTGGGTTGTGTCGCTGCCTAGCCACACCCTGTATCGGAGCGTGATTCATGACCTCAACGACAGATCTTCCGCCAACTTACATGCAGTGCAGGTCTTCACGAAAGGCTTCCTTCTGAAGAACTGGTCAAGGACCTCAGCCGCATGTTTTCGGCATTTAGAGCCAAGTGATCCCGACCGCCGGTGGAGTGTGGTCTCAATTCAACGGCAGCTACGGGAAGGGATCGGCTTCCTTGCAGAGGCCTGTCGAGTTTAGTTTCGCCGCATCGGCTCGGGGTATTATTCATGCCTTTCCTCTAGCGTCGGTCCAGGGCCGCAGATGCTCTTCGATGCCCTATCTGAGCGAGCCGCTCGGACGGAGTCACGCTGAACGCTTGCCGCGGGTTGCTGCCGATCGATGCTGCTCACCGACGCTCTGCTACATCGAGTTCGAGTCACCTCGCGGGCGTTCGGATACGGCGGAGTCAACGCCGTAATACCCCCTCAGTTTTTCGCGGAAACGACGGCGTTTCCTGTTGTCGCCCCGACAACAAACCCCGCCGATCCGGCCTTCGGCGGCTCTGTGGGCCGCCTTGACAAGCCCTTTGATCCACCGCTTCAGAACAGCTCGTGAAGCGGCTCGATCGGGGTCGGGTGCTGTCGCGGGGCGCGTTGACGGGGCTTGGTCGGCCCCGTGTCCATCTTGCAGGCCTGCGCCGAGCGGGTGATGAAACGGCGCGAGCGGGCTCTGTACGAATCGAGCCCGCCCGCGGCCCCTTAGAGGAGAGCACATCGGAAAGAGGTTCGGCGTCGCGAGCTCGGCACGGCCTTGGGATGGCGGGGGTTCAGCGTCGGATCGCTTGCCGGAGCTTGGAGGTCATGGTCTGCGTGTCGTGCGCGCGGGTGAGGGTGTCGACCACGCGCTTGGTTTCGGCGTCGACGAGGAGGACATAGCCGGTCTTGCCGGCGTGTTCACGCCAGAGTTCGCCGAGGCCGAGCGCCGCGAGCATGTACTCGGCCTGCTTGGAGTCTCGGTCGGACTTGTCGAGCTTCACAGTCAAGAGCGGCTGATCGGAGAAGCCGCCGAACACTTCTTCGAGCCTCGGCTCGACCACTCTGCAGGTCGCACACCAGTCGGCGTAGAAGGTCAGGGCGATCACGCGGGGCGTGCGGGCGGCTTCGGCCCGTGTGCCGCTGGGGCGGGCGTCGGAGCCGGGTTGCGCATCCGAAGCGCCGGCGAACGACGCGCCCGCGAGGACGAACCCGGCGATCGCGAGGGCGGGTGCGAGCGTGAACAGGGCGATTCTGCGGCTCATCATAGTGCGGTCTCCTTGGATCCTGGCCGCGGCGCAACGGGGTTCAGTTGCGGTCCGCGGCGGTGGCGAAGCCCCCCGGGTTGTTTCTCAGCGTTGGATTTCTCTGACTGCGTCGATGACCTCGTCGGGATCGGCCCGCTTGCGGTAGTCCCAGTCGGCGAAGACCCAGCGGACGACGCCCTCGCGGTCGATGACAAACGCCGCTGGCGCGGGGAGTTCCCATGTGCCGCTGGCGTTGGACTCGGCGACTTTCAGGCCGAACTCTTCGTACTTGCGTCGCGTTTCTTCGTCGACTTCGAAGTGGACACGGAAAGCCTTCGCGGCGTCGTGGCCTTCGTCGCTGAAGACCATGTAGTCTGCGCCGGTGTCGGCGCGGGTCTTTGCGGCCAGGTCCGGCTTCTCGGGTGTCAGCGCGACCAATGTCGCGCCCGCTTGGCGGAGTTCGTCGACGCGGCCCGCCCATGCGGCGAGGTCGCGGGTGCAGATCGGGCACCAGCCGCCGCGGTAGAACATGACAACGACCGGGCCGTCCTTGTAGAGGTCGGCGAGGTTCGCGTGCGATCCGTCGATCGCGGTGACTCGGACATCGGGGGCGGTCTGGCCCGGGCGGAGGCCGGGTTCGTTCAGCGTTTCGGTCTTGTTATCGGCGCGATCGCCGACGATCTCCGTGTCCGGGAAGAACGCGGACCAGGCGTAATAGAAGGTCTGGGATGTGCTGACCCGCTCGGGCGCGCCCTCGACCACGACGCCCGCGTCGGTGGTGCTCAGCACGACCGGGCCGGACACGGTCTCGACGGTCAGGCGTTCGCCGATGCTGTCGGCGGTAACAAAGACTGCCTGCCGCCCGTCGCCTTGGCCGGCGAGGATGCCCACGCCGAGCGTCTTTGCGGGCATGGCGTCGCCCACACCTGAGACGGGGACGAGCAGCGAGTCGTCGGCGAAGAAGCGTTCGTAGGGCGATATGGCGTAGTTGCGGGCGTGCCCGGTCTCGCGGCTGACGATCTCTGCACCCGGGTGGTTGCGTTTGAACTCGGCGAAGGGAACCAGTTCGACGGGGAGGACTTCGAGCGGGGTTCCGGCCATCGGTCCGCTGACCGCGCCCATGGCGAGCTGGCTCCACAGGCCGCGGTCTTTGGTGTCGTACATCAGGACATTGGAGTTGTACAGCGCGCCCGAGACGCCGAACTCGAGAACAACGGGCGAGGGGGCGGGCCCGCTTCCTCCCGCGTCGCGTTCTGCTTTGATCTCGCGTGAGAAAACGGTCGCGGAATCGCAGAGCGGGCAGTAGGTCGCGGCGATGGGCTTGCCGCCGACGGTCGTGTTGACGATCTCGTGCCAGTTGAGGACGCGCAGCGGGACGCCGAGCACCTCGCGCCCGACGCGGACGACGATGATGCGTGCGTCTTCGGGCAGCCAGTCGGCGCGCTCGGCCGGCTCTCGGGCAGGATCGGTGAGGGCGGGGATCGCGTCGCGCGGCAGGAGGGTGTGGATTTCCTCCTTGGGAATGGTCAGCCCGGCCAGGTCGTATTCGCGTTCGATATCGACCGATCCAGGTCGGACAACGCGTCTGAACTCGCCATCGCCGGGCTGGGCGGCGTGCGATGCGTTGGTCAGTTCGATGCCTCCCTCGTCGAGGCCGAGCACGAGCTGTCTGTGCTTGTATGCCGCGAACGCGGCCATCGGGACGAGTGCGAGGGCGAGAACCTTGTATGGCGTGCGCATGTTCGTGCGTCCTGTCAGATTGTGCGTCGTCTGGTGGCTTGTTTGAAGAGGCGTCGAGCGGGGTTGATCGCCCCCGTGCGGCCCGCTGCTTTGAGTCGTGAGCCGTGGAAACAGGTAATGGCGAACGCGTTCAGCTCCCCGAGCGTGCTGGCGAGCTGCCGTCGGCGGGGCTCTTGGTTCCCGAGGGGGCGTTGGCGCTGCCTTCCTGGGTCGTGCCGGAGGGCTTGGCGCCCGAGCCGGAGGCGTCTTTCGACTCCGAGCAAGCCGAAAGTGTCGCCGCGCCGAGGCCGACCGCAATGATGGCGGCGAGGCGGAGCCGGGTTTTTGGCTTTCTGATTGTCACTCTGAGAACTCCTGTCGTGGTCTCGCCGGGGAATAGGGACGGCGTCGGGCCTATTCCGCCGAGGCGTCCTTTCGTCGATGAGATTCAGGGTCGCAGAGGAGTTTGCCGATGCGAGTGCGTGTGACCGATGAACAGATCGCCGACGCGATCGAAGCCGTGGCCGGTGATCCGTGTTTTCGGGAGAGTGTGGAGGCGGTGCTCGCGGGCGGTCGCCCGGGTGAGATGCTGCAGGCGCTCTCGCTGCGTCCGGAGATCCTGGAGGGGTTCAGCTGTCTGAGCGAGGGCCTCTACCCCGGAGGGATCGTCGAGCGTGATCTGAAGGAACTGGTGATCCTCGAATCATCCAGGCGGAACGCCTGCCAGTTCTGCTCGGGGGTGCACGCCGCGATCGCGCGGGCGATGGGCATGAGCGAGGAGCCTCTGCAGCTGCTCGATCAGCCCGAAGCCCAGACCGAGCGTCAGCGGCTCGCCCTGGAGTACACGCGGGCGGCGATGGAAGACTCCAACAAGGTTCCCGACGAACTCTTCGAAAGGCTCTGGGAAGTGTTCACCGATGCGGAGATCGTGGAGATCACTTTCCTGATCGGCAACATCGTCTGCCTGAACATGTTCAACAACTGCCTGCGCATCACCTATCACGGGGAGTACGACAAGATCCGGAAACGCTGAGCCGTTTACTTCTGCCCGAGCCTCCGGCCCCAGATCGGCCGCAGGCGTTCGAGTTCATCGGGCGGGATGTGCGCCTCGGGCGTCCAGATCGCCAGACGCAGGGCGTCGTGCGCGGGGCTGGCCCGGCGCTGGAGCGGGGAAGGGTCGCGGAGCGCCGCTTCGATGAGCGAGAACGCCGCATCGCTGCTCTTGTTCAGATTCCCGATGATGGTTTCGAGCAACGACTCGGGGCTGGACTCCTGTTCGTTGCTCGATGGCCTCCAGCAGTCGTCGTCGGTCGGGAGCGCGATCATCGCGTAGGCGATCTCGGCCTCTCGGGCGAGGCGGGCCTCGGGGAGGGCGGTCATGCCGACGACATCGGCGCCCATCGCGCGGTGCATCGCGGCCTCGGCGCGCGTCGAGAAAGTCGGGCCGTCGATCACCGCGTAGGTTCCGCTCTTGTGCGTTTTCGCTCCCGCGGATGTCGCGGCGTCGGCGAGCCAGGACCGCATCACCGGGCAGCACGGGTCCGCGAATTCGGCGTGCACCGCGGCGCTGTCGAAAAAGGTGCGCTCCAGGCCGCGGCTGCCCGCCCCGGTGGTCCGATCGATGAACTGATCGCAGAGCACAAGCTCGCCCGGCCGGATGTGTTCCTGCAGCGATCCGACGGCGCCGGTGGCGATGATGTGGGTCACGCCGAGCGTTTTGAGCGCGAAGATGTTCGCGCGGGCGGGGATCCGGTGGGGCGGGATGCGGTGCCCCTCGCCGTGACGCCGGAGGAGGGCCAGCGGCACATCCGAACCCGCCAGCGTTCCGACCGCGATGGGGGCGCTGGGTGCGCCGAATGGCGTCTCGATGTCCTTGAGCTGCCGGTCTTTGAGCAGTCCGGCGGCGTCGAGGCGTTGCTCCATGCCGCTGCCGCCGATGATCGCGATTCTCATGCAACGCCCTCGCAATAGGGTGCGCCGACGGCTCGGCGCGGGTCTCTGGCGTGTTCGGCCGGTGTCGCCGGGGGAATAGGGGCATACCGGCGCCTATTCCGCCGTCCGACAGCGTAACCAACGCCCGAGCGGCCCGCCCGGGCGGACGACGAGCAGAGAGGCCCGGAAGCCAACGGAGCACCGATGACCGAACACGCCCGAAACGGCGCGGCGACACGCGCAGTCGCCGCCAAGCCCGCCGCCGCTGCAACGCCCGATCCGGAGCGGGCGGTGCTCGATCGCTACGCCGAGGCCTCGGCGCGGGTCGAGCCGGCGCTCTGCTGCCCGACGGCCTCGTACAGGAGCGACCTGCTGAAGGTCCTCCCCCGCGAGATCATCGAGAAGGACTACGGCTGCGGCGACCCTTCAGCGCATGTCAACAGTGGCGAGACGGTGATCGATCTGGGGTCGGGGGGCGGCAAGATCTGCTACATGCTCTCGCAGGTGGTCGGGCCCGAAGGGCGGGTGATCGGCGTCGACTTCAACGACGCGATGCTCGATCTGGCCCGGCGCCACCAGCCCGAGATCGTGTCCAGAATCGGCTACGACAATGTCCGCTTTGTCAAGGCGAGGATTCAGGACATGGCGCTGGATCTCGACGCCCTCGCCCGGTGGCTGGCCGCGAACCCAGTCGGCACGCTGGAAGGGGCGGACGCGTTGGAGGCGGAACGCACGCGTCGGCGCCGCGAATCGCCGGCGGTGCCCGACGGTGTGGCGGATGTGGTGGTCTCCAACTGCGTGCTCAACCTCGTCGCAACGGAAGAAAAGGAACACCTCTTCGCCGAGATCTTCCGGGTGCTCAAGACCGGCGGCCGGGCCGTCATCAGCGACATCGTCTGCGACGAGACGCCGCCGGCGTCCATGCGAAACGACCCGGAGCTGTGGAGCGGGTGCGTCTCCGGCGCGTTCAGGGAAGACGAGTTTCTGCAACGGTTCGAACGGGCGGGGTTCTACGGCGTCGAGATCCTTGATCGCGCGCCCGAGCCGTGGCGGGTCGTCGACGGGATCGAGTTCCGGTCGATGACCGTCCGCGCGTTCAAGGGCAAGCAGGGCCCCTGCCTGGAACGCCGCCAGGCGGTGGTGTACAAGGGACCGTGGAAGCGGGTGGTCGACGACGACGGGCACACGCTGCAACGCGGGCGACGCGAAGCGGTCTGCGACAAGACTTTCAAGCTCATGACCGATCCCGCGGGCCCGTACGCAGGGCATCTCATCGGGATCGAGCCGAGCGAGCCGGTCGATCCTGAGGCGGCCGAGGCGTTCGACTGTTCAAGGACAACGCCGCGCTCGCCTTCTGAGACCAAGAACGGCGCCGGCCCCTCTCGTGTTCGCGGCGGTCCGGACCGTGACGCCAACCCAGGAGCGTGCAACGGATGCTGCTGAGCGCGGACCGGTATCGCGCGGGCTTCTCTGTTCGTCGAGCGATAATGACGGCCCTGCTGTCTGCGGCGGTCGTCGCGATCGGAGCGTGCGAGCGGTCGGGGATGACCGGTTCCGGCACGAAGCGGACGGGCTCCTCCGGGCAGGAGGTCGTCCGGATCACAGGGTCGAGCACGATCGCGCCGCTCGTCGCCAAGCTCGCCTCGGTGTACGAGCGGGAGCATCCCGGCGTCCGCATCGATGTCGAGACGGGCGGGTCGTCGCGCGGGATCGCCGATGTCCGAAGGGGCCTCGCCGACATCGGCATGGTTTCTCGGTCGCTCGGCGAAGGCGAGAACGACCTCGACGGGCGCACGATCGCCCGCGACGGCGTCGCAGTGGTCGTCCACGCATCGAACCCGATCGCAGGCCTGAGCGCCGAGCAGGTCCGGTCGATCTTCACCGGGCGAGTGAGTAACTGGAGCGAGATCGGCGGCGAGGACCGTGCGATCGTCGTCGTGCACAAGGCGGACGGGCGTTCGACCCAGGAGGTGTTCCTCGAACACTTCCGGCTTGCGCCGGGGGAGATCCGGCCGAGCGCCGTCATCGGTGACAACGCCCAGGGCATCAAGACCATCGCGGGCTCTCGGGGCGCGGTCGGGTACATCTCGATCGGCGCCGTCGAACGCAGCGCCGAAGGGGGCGAGCCCGTCCGGACGGTCCCGATCGACGGGATCGAAGCGACGACCAAGAGCTTGCGCTCCGGGGAACACCCGATCGCCAGGGATCTGCTGCTCGTAACGCATGGCGCCGTCTCGCCGGAGGCCGATCGGTTCATCGAATTCACCAGGTCGGCGCGGGCCGCCCGCTACATCGACGGATTTTCCTTTGTTCAGGCGGATGAATGACATCGCGCTCGCCGCGGGGGCGAGGGGCGCTGCGTTCGCCGCCGCCTCGCTGCTCCTGCTGGTCGCGGGGTTCGTGCTTGTCGGCTCGCTGCCGGCGCTCGGCAACATCGGTGCGCTGCGGATGGCGACCGACGGGGCCTGGCTGCCGACCCATGACGCCTCGGGCTCGTTCTCGCTGGCGCCGGCGGTTGTCGGCAGCCTGGCGGTCACGGTGGGGGCGGTGCTGATCGCGGCTCCGGTCGGCGTGCTCGCGGCGGTGTGCGCCGGATGCCTTGCGCCGCGGGGCGTGCGGCGCGGATTCGCGCTGCTCATCGGCGTGATGGCCGGGCTGCCCTCGGTCGTGCTCGGGCTCTGGGGGCTGACGGTGCTGGCGCCGATCGTCGCGAGCGTCCGGCCGCCCGGGCCGAGCGTTCTGGCGGCCTCGATCGTGCTCGCCCTGATGATCGTGCCGACGATCGCGATCGCGACTGGCGCCGCGCTCGGTGCCGCGCCGGACTCGACGCTGAACGCGGCGCGGGGCTGCGGGCTCTCGGGCCTTGCGACCTTCCGCCTCGCGTTGTGGCCGATCGCCAAAGCGGGGGCGGTCGTGGGCGTGCTGCTGGGCGCGATGCGCGCGGTCGGCGAGACGATGGTCGTCGTCATGGTTTCGGGCAATGTGCCGGGCTTCCCGACCTCGGTCTTCGACCCTGTCCGGACACTGACGGCCAACATCGCGCTGGAGATGGGGTACGCGATGGGCGACCACCGTTCGGCGCTCTTCGCCAGCGGCCTCCTGCTGACAGGCGTGGTGCTCGTGCTCGTGCTGGTCTCGCGCCGGATCGGAGGCGCCGCCCATGCCTGAACTCACGCTGAGGGCGAAGGCCCGCGACCCCGGCGCGCTGCTCGCCGGGTTGTTCGTCGCGGCGTGCTGGGGGTCGCTGGCGGTCGTGGCGGGCGCGGGGCTCTGGGTCCTCGGCGATCTGCTCGTGCGGGGCATGGGGAGCCTGACGCCGGGCTTCCTGTTCGGCTCGCCCTCCGACGGCGGACGGGCCGGCGGCGTGCGCCCGATGATCGTCTCGACGGCGATGGCCATGGCGGTCTGCGTCGCGGTGACCGCCCCGGCCGGCCTGCTCGCGTCGGTCTGGCTCTCGGAGTTCTCAAGCACAAGCGGACGGAAGGGCGCCGCGGTGCGCGTCAGCCTGGATGTGCTCGCGGGTGTGCCCTCGATCGTCTTCGGGCTGTTCGGCTACGCGTTCTTCTGCGTGGCGCTCGGGCTCGGCCCTTCGGTGCTCGCCGGGGGGCTTACGCTGGCGTGCATGGTGCTGCCGCTGATGATCCGTCTTTCAGAGCAGTCGCTCAGAGCGGTTCCTCTCTCGGTTCGTCAGGCGGCCGACGGCCTGGCCCTGAGCCGCTGGGCGACGCTCCGGCGCGCCGTTCTCCCGGCGGCGATGCCGGGCGTCATCGCCGCGACGATGCTCTCGCTGGCGAGGGCGCTGAGCGAGACCGCGGCGCTGCTGTTCACCGCGGGCTATGTGATGCGGACGCCCGGATCGCTCGGCGATCCCGGGCGCGTGCTCTCGGTGCACATCTACGACCTGGCGATGAATGTTCCGGGGGGCGACGCGAACGCCTACGCCTCGGCGCTGGTGCTCGTCGCGGCGCTGCTGCTGGTGGCGGCCGGTGGCGCGGCGCTGGCCGGACGGCGCGCCGACTTCAGAAGGGGGCTTTGAGATGACACGAGACACCGCGCCGACCCCCGCGAGCGAAACGCCCGGGCTGATCCCGTGGCCGCCGATGGAGCGGATCCCCGCGTGCTGCGTCCCCGAGACGCACATCGAGATCGAGGGGCTGGAGGTTTCCTACACAGGCGTTCCGGCGGTCCGCCTCGCCTCGATGCCGATCTATCGAGGCTGCGTGACGGCGATCGTCGGGCCGTCGGGCTGCGGCAAGTCGAGCTTCCTTGCTTCGCTCAACCGCATGACCGAGAGCGTGCCGGCGTGCCGTGTGTCGGGTTCGGTCCGTATCGACGGGGCCGAAACAAGCTGCGGCCGGCGGCGACTGCGAACCCTGCGCCGCCGCGTGGGCATGATCTTCCAACGCCCCAACCCCCTGCCGGTTTCGATCGTCGCCAACATCGAGGCGCCGCTGAAGGACCACGGCGTGCGCCCCAAGGCCGAGCGGAGGCGGCGAGCCGAACGGGCCCTCCGCACCGTGGGGCTCTGGGACGAGGTCGCCGAACGCCTGCACAAGCCCGCCCTCTCGCTCTCGGGCGGGCAGCAGCAGCGTCTGTGCCTCGCCCGCTGCCTGGCGCTTGAGCCGGAGGTCGTGCTCCTTGACGAGCCGTGCAGCGCGCTCGACCCGATGGCGACCGATGTGGTCGAGCAGGCGGTGGCCCGTCTCCGGGGCCGCTACACCACGGTGATCGTCACGCACAACCTGGCGCAGGCCCGACGCATCGCGGACTTCACGGCGGTCTTCTGGCAGCTCGGCCGGGGCAGAGACGACAGCCTCGTCGAATTCGGGCCGACGCGCCGCGTCTTCGAGACGCCGGCGGAAGAACTCACTTCCATGTACATCGGAGGGGCCCAGGGATGATTTGGCCTCAAACAACAGCAGGTGCAGCCATGACTGATAGCGTCACACTGACCGTCCGGGGCGCCAACGCGTTCGACAGGGCCGTCGAGGCTTCTACAGGCGAGAGTCTAAAGGCCTCGTCGATCCGCGTGATCCAGGTGAATATCGGTCTGAAGTGCAACCTCGCCTGCCGCCACTGCCATGTCGAATCAGGACCGAAGCGGACCGAGGCGATGACCCGGGAGACGCTCGAACTGATCCTGAAGGCGGCCGAGGCTTCGCAGGCCGAGACGATCGACATCACCGGCGGCGCGCCAGAGATGCACCCGGATTTCCGCTGGTTCGTCCGCCGAGCGCGGGCCCAGGGGCACGAGGTCATCGCCAGAACCAACCTCACCATCATGCTCGAAGACGGCTACACCGACCTCCCCGAGTTCTACAGAGACAACGCCGTCCACCTCGTCGCCTCTCTGCCATGCTACCTCCAGACCAATGTCGACAGGCAACGCGGACGCCATGTCTACGAGGACAGCATCGAAGTGATCCGCAGGCTCAACGGCGTCGGCTACGGCATCGAGCCGAATCTCCCCCTCGACCTCGTGTACAACCCGCTCGGCGGCTCGCTACCCCCGCCCCAGGAAAGCCTCGAAACGGACTACCGGCGCGAGCTCGACCGACAGTTCGGCCTGCGGTTCACCCGGCTCTACACCATCACCAACATGCCGATCGGACGGTTCCTGCACGATCTGCAGCGGTCGGGCAAAGCCGAGGCCTACCACGAATTGCTGCGCAACAGCTTCAACCCGGCGACTGTCGATGGCCTGATGTGTCGCCACCAGATCCATGTCAGCCACGACGGCACGCTCAGCGATTGCGATTTTAACTACGCCTTGAAAATGGGCACGGCGGGCGACGCACCGCGCCACATCAAAGATTTCTCCGTTGACGCGCTCGGCGGACGCACGATCGCCACCGGCGAGCACTGTTTCGCGTGCACCGCCGGCTGCGGGTCTTCCTGCGGCGGCTCGCTGACTTAACACCACACGCCCTGCGCTTGCCACAGTTCCGGTTGCCTCCTCTCTCCCAACGGTTCCCGGGCTCACGCCCGGGGCCGTTTGTGCGCCCGATAGAAAACAGCAGTCCGGCCGCCAGCGTTCCTCGCTGCTCGGAATACGCCCGGCCCCTCGCCCATTGCCTGCAAAGATGAGCAAGCACACGACGGGATCGGATGCAATCGGCGTGGACGCCGCGACGACGCAGCGTTCAGGGGACCGCCTCGGACGGATCAACCTTCCGGACCCGGGGCGACGGGCTGTACGGCTGCTTTCGTGGGCAGTGATTATCGTCGGCGTCATCGTTATCCTCCGCGCGCTGCCCACCGCCCAGGCTGTCGACCTCGTGCAGCGGCAGGTCGCCACCATGGGGATCTGGGGGCCCGTGGCGTTCGGCGCGGCGTACCTGCTCGGCGCGCTGCTGTTTGTGCCAGGTTCCGCGCTGACGCTCGCGGCCGGCGCGCTCTTCGGGCTGGGCATAGGCATGGTCACCGTCTCGGTCGCCTCGACCACCGCCGCGGGCGCGGCCTTCCTGATCGGCAGGTACATCGCACGCGAGAAGGTCCGCGAGGTGGCGCAACGCAAGAGGATCTTCGGCGCCATCGACCGCGCGATCGCCGAGGGCGGTTGGAAGGTGGTGGCGCTGCTGCGTCTCTCGCCGGCGGTCCTCTTCTCGCTTGGAAACTACCTCTTCGGGCTGACGCCGGTGCGCTTCTGGCCGTATGTCGCCGCGTCGTGGGCCGCCATGCTGCCCGGGACTTTTCTCTATGTCTACCTCGGGTTCGCCGGCGGTCGGGCCGCGGCGGGAGAGACCGAGAGCGTCTGGGAATGGGTGCTGCTCGGCGTGGGCCTGCTCGCGACCGTCGCCGTTACCGTGTACATCACCAAGCTCGCCCGCAAGGCCCTGAAGGAGACACCCTTGAGCGAACCAGAACAGGGCGCGATCGAAGAAGCGCCCGCCAAGAGACGCAAACGCCCCAGGCCGGTGCTCAAAGTCGGCGCCGCGGCAGTCGGGGTGGCCATCCTCGCGGCTTGCGCGGAGACGAACCGCAACTGGCTCCGCGGGCTCTTCGGCCCGCCCGCGGTCACGATGCAGGAGTCCTTCGCCGACGCCGGCTCGGGAGAAGTCTTCGACCATTCAGTCTTCGACCGCGTCCTTTCGGCCCATGTCTACGAGGGCGGCTTCATCGACTACCGGGCGATCGCCGACGACCCCTCCGACCTCGACAAGTACATCGACCAGCTCGCCGAGGCCGACCCCGACGCGCTGGACCGCGACGAGCGTCTGGCGCTCCTCATCAACGCCTACAACGCGTTCACACTCCGCCTGATCCTGGACTACATGCCGGTCGACTCGATCCGGGACATTCCCCGTTCTCAGCGGTGGGACCACAAGAGATGGGATATCGGCGGCAAGCTGCACAGCCTCAACCAGATCGAGCACGAGATCATCCGCCCCAACTTCGCCGAGCCTCGGATCCATTTCGTCCTCGTCTGCGCCGCGGTGGGTTGTCCCCCGCTTCGGAACGAGGCGTACACGGGCGAGAAGCTCGAAGCGCAGCTCGCCGACCAGTCCGAGTATGTTCACTCGCACGACCGGTGGTTCGTTCTCGACAAGGAACGCAACGAGCTGCACCTCACGCAGCTCTACCAGTGGTACGCGGGCGACTATGAGCAGCAGGCGCCGTCGGTGACGGCCTACGCCGCCCAGTTCTGCCCCGAGGTCGTCCGTCTCATCAACGCGGGGCGCGAGCCGCGCGTCCGCTTCCTCGATTACAGCTGGAAGCTCAACAGCCTCGACTACACCCACCTCGCCGGCGACAGAAGCAAGTAGGCCGCGCGCGCAAGGGAGTCGGAGACATGCACATGGACAAAGACAGCGTCGCCCACCAGATCCTGCCGATGGACGAGCACAACACCCGTCTGCGCGACGAGGTGCACCCGTCGGACTGGAACAACCCAAAGCCAGACGGCCGCTACAACATGGTCGTCATCGGCGGGGGCAGCGCCGGGCTCGTCACCGCCGCCGGCGCCGCCGGGCTGGGCGCGAAGGTCGCGCTGATCGAGCGAGGCCTCCTCGGCGGCGACTGCCTCAACCACGGGTGCGTCCCCAGCAAGGCGATCATCCGCTCGGCCAGAGCCGCGGCCGACGCCCGCCACACCGCGGACCTCGGCGTCGACATCGATGGCGAGATCCGCCCGGACTTCGGTCGGGTGATGGAGCGGATGCGTCGCCTCCGGGCAGGCATCGCCCCGCACGACTCGGCGGAGCGGTTCAGCTCACTGGGCATCGATGTCTTCCTCGGCGAGGGCCGGTTTGTCGCGCCCGACGCGATCGAGGTCGACGGCGCTCGCCTGGAGTTCTCCAGAGCCTGTATCGCAACCGGCGCCCGCCCCGTCTCGCCGCCGATCGAAGGCCTCGACGATGCAGGCTACCTGACCAACGAAACCGTTTTCTCGCTCACCGAACTCCCGCGACGACTCGCCGTAATCGGCTCGGGCCCGATCGGGTGCGAGCTCGCCCAGACATTCGCGCGACTCGGATCAAGGGTGACGGTGATCGAGATGGCCCCCCAGATCCTCCCCCGTGAGGACCGCGACGCCGCACAATTCGTCATCGACCGCATGCAGCGCGACGGGGTCGAGTTCGTGCTGGAATCGAAGGTATCCCGCGCACAGAAGATTGAAGACGCTGTCCGCCTGACCCTCGAGAGCCGTGGGAGCCGCGAGACAATCGAGGTCGACCGCGTGCTCGTCGGCGTCGGCCGAGCCCCGAATGTGCAGGGCCTCGGGCTCGATGCGGCCGGGGTCAGGTTCGACGAGCGCGCCGGCGTCGAGGTCGACGCCAGGCTGCGCACCAGCAACAAGCGGATCTTCGCCGCCGGCGATGTCTGCTCACAGTACAAGTTCACGCACGCGGCCGACGCGATGGCGCGGATCGTGATCCAGAACGCCCTCTTCTTCGGGCGCTCCCGTGCAGACAAGCTCGTGATGCCGTGGTGCACCTACACCGACCCCGAGATCGCGCATGTCGGCATGTACAAGGAGGACGCCGACAAGGCGGGCGTCGCCACCGAGACCGTCACCGTCGAGCTCTCCGAGGTCGACCGCGCGATCCTCGACGGCGACGGGGGCGTGCTGAAGGTCCTGCTGCGCAGAGGGTCCGACGAGATCCTCGGGGCGACGCTCGTCGCCTCCCACGCCGGCGAGACGATCTCGGAGATCACCGCCGCGATGACCAACAAGCTCGGACTTCGCAAACTCGCCGGCGTCATCCATCCCTACCCGACCCAGGCCGAAGCGATCAAGAAGGCCGCCGACGCCTACAACCGCCAGCGCCTCACGCCACGCGTCAAGTGGTTGTTCGAGCGGATCATGGCGTGGAGGCGCTGAGCAACAACTCCGGCGGGTCCGGGCGCGGGCCTTCCGATCCCGGCGCCGCTTGGCGCCTGCTCGGCGAGGGCGCGCTCATCGGCTACGCCGCGATGCTCGCGGTCCTCTCGTGGGCGCTGGCCGACCGGCGGCTCGGGGCCGACGAGGCCCTGCTCTGGCTCGCGGGCGGTTCGGTCCTCGCCGGCGCCTTCTACCTGGTCGCGGCGGCCAAGGCGCAGCGTGCGCGGGCCGCCACGCCGCTTTGGCGGATCCTCGTCGTTTTCATCGGGGCCCGCCTCATCGTCGGGATCGCGCCGCCGATGCTCGAAACGGACTTCTACCGCTACATGTGGGACGGCGCCGTGACGGTCGCCGGTGTCAACCCCTACCTCCACACGCCCAACGACGCCAAGCTCGCGGCGCATGAAGAGAGCGACCCGCTCGGCGACCTCGCCCGGCGCGCCGAAGGGACGCTCCAACGCGTCAACCACCCGCACCTGACCACCATCTACCCGCCTGTCGCCCAGGCGGCCTTCGCCGCGGCCCACCTGATCGATCCGTTCGAGGTCGCCGGTCTCCGCGCGGTCTTCCTGCTTGCAGACCTCTGCGCCTTGCTGTTGCTGCTGAAGCTGCTCGGCGTGCTCGGACTGCCGAAAGCTCAGATAGTCTGGTACGCCTGGAACCCGCTCTTGCTCCGCGAGGTCTATTCATCGGTGCACATGGACATCCTCCTGCTGCCGCTGATCGCCCTCGCGCTCCTGGCGGTGGCGTCCAAGCGGCACACTCTCGGCGCCGCGTGCTGTGTCGCCGCTTCGGCGGTCAAAGTCTGGCCGATCCTGCTCGCGCCGGTCCTGCTCAGGCCCTTGGCGACCCCGGCGCGCCGGCTCGTCGCGTCCGGCGCGATCTGCGCCGTGCTTTTGCTTCTGCTGTGGAGCCCCGTCCTCCTCGTAGAGCACGGCGCAGACAGCGGGTTCGTCGCCTACGGCAAGGGGTGGCAGAACAACGACGGCTTCTTCCGCGCCGGCATCTGGGCGACCGAGCGTGTGCTGTCTCTCACCGGACACGAGCCGTGGCGGTCGCACACGATCATGCGAATCGTCTCGGTCTCGCTGGTTGCGGGCGTCGTCGTATGGTGCTCGTGGAGAGCCCGGGGCGGCGCCGCGGAAGCGGCGAGGCTGTCCCTGATCGTCGTGGCGGCGGTTTTCCTGCTCAGCCCGACACAGTTCCCGTGGTACTGGCTCTGGCTGCTGCCCCTGCTGACGCTGTCCCCCTTCAAGCCGCTGCTGCTCTACACGGCGCTGCTGCCGCTGTACTACGCGCAGGATCAAGTCCCATTCATGCACTGGATCCAGCACGCGCCGGTGTGGACGCTGCTGGCGATCGCCCTGATCCGAACCCGCGGGAGATCACGCCCAGGAAAGGAGACCGAGCATGCGTGACGGCCTGCATGTCGCAGTCATCATCCCCGCGCTCGACGAAGAGACGACCATCGCCCGCGTGATCGCCCGTGTGCCCGACTGGGTAGACAGGATCATCGTCGTCGACAACGGCTCGACCGACACCACGGCGAGCGTCGCCTTCGCCGCCGGGGCCGAGGTCGTCTACGAGCCGGTCCCCGGCTACGGCCGAGCCTGCCTCTCGGGCATCGCCGAAGCGCTGCGCCGCGACCGCACCGACAGGCCCCGCGCCGACATCCTCGTCTTCCTCGACGCCGACGGCAGCGACACGCCCGAGCAGATGGACCGGCTGGTCGACCCCATCGTTTCGGGCCGGATGGACATGGTCATCGGCTCGCGCGTGCTGGGCGAGGCCGCCCCGGGTTCCATGACCCCGCCCCAACGCGTGGGCAACCGAATCGCGACCCTATGCATCCGGACGCTGTGGGGTGTGCGCTACACCGACCTCGGGCCCTTCCGCGCCGTCCGCGCACGCGCGCTCGAATCGATGGCCATGGACGACGCCGCGTTCGGATGGACGGTCCAGATGCAGATCAGGGCCTGCAAGGCCCGGCTCAACGCCGCAGAGACGCCCGTCGACTACGCTCTTCGAGCGGGCGGAAGCTCCAAGATCTCCGGGACCGTCTCCGGGGTCTTCCGCGCCGGAAAAGGCATACTCGGCGCTGTCGCGAGGGAGTACATGAACGGCCGCCCAAGCTTCAATCAGCGCGAGGCCGTCGGCGTCTTCGCCAAGTATCCCACACCCGGGAAGGCCAAGACCCGCCTCATCCCCGCGCTGGGCGCAGAGGGCGCCGCAGAGCTGCACGAGCAGATGCTCCGCCACACGCTGAAGACCGTCGCCGAACTGGCGTCGAGCAGGCCCGTCGGCGTGACCGTCTGGCAGACCGGCGCACAGACCCGCGACTTCGCCGACCGCTTCGCGCCGAGCACCCCGTGCCGCGAGCAGACAGGCGGCGATCTCGGCGAACGCATGCACAACGCCTTCGTCGCCATGCTCTCAGAAGCGGACCGAGCGATCATCGTCGGCGCCGACTGTCCGGAGCTCTCCTCCGGCCTCCTCGAAGACGCCTTTGACGCCCTGGAACGCAACGACCTCGTGCTCGGGCCGGCCGCAGACGGCGGGTACTACCTCGTCGGCCTGAGGCGACCCACAATCGGGCTCTTCCGGGGCGTCGCGTGGGGGACGGGCGGAGTCCTCGGCGAAACCCTGACCAGAGCCGCCGACCTCGGCCTCCGGACCCGGCTCCTGGGCGTGCTCAGCGATGTCGACGATCCGGAAGACATCGGCGTCTGGCGCAGAGTCCGCCGTTCCTTGGAGCCCAGCGGGCCCGCCCCTTCGCTCTCGGTCATCATCCCGGCGCTCAACGAGGCGTCGCGCATCGGACCGCTGATCGACCGCATCATCAAGGCCGACGCCGAGGCGATCGTCGCCGACGGCCAGAGCGACGACGCGACGCGCGAGATCGCCGCCGGACACGGCGCCAGAGTCGTCATCGCCCCCAGGGGGCGCGGACGCCAGATGGACGCGGGCGCGAGGATCGCCCGCGGCCAATACCTCCTGTTCCTCCACGCGGACACCGAGCTCCCCGAGGGCTTCGCCCGAACAGTCCAGCAGGCCCTCAAAGACCCACGCGTCGCGATCGGTGCGTTCCGCTTTGCGCTCGATGCACGCGGCGCCCCGTTCCGACTGATCGAAGCCGGCGTGAGGCTCCGCTGCGCGTTGTTCAGGTCCCCCTACGGCGATCAGGCGCTCTTCGTCCGTTCCGACACCTTCCGCGAGCTCGGCGGCTTCGGCGACGCCCCGATCATGGAAGACCTCGACTTCGTACGCCGAACCGCGAAGCGCGGCCGTGTCCGCATCGTGCAGCAAACCGCCGTCACCTCCGCCCGCAGGTGGCAGGGCGCAGGCGTACTCAAGGTCACCGCGGTCAACAGGCTCTGCGTGCTCGGCAGGGCGATGGGGATCCCCGCGTCGCGCCTCGCCGCATGGCGGGCACGCGCGTGCTCGAACGGAAACCCGGATCAGAAGTGCGTTCAGATCGAGCCGAGCGGCTCGGGCGCCCCCAGCGCCGAACGGGCGACCTCGATCGCCGGCTGCGAAGTCGAGGCGAAGAAGTAGAGCAGGCCGCCGCTGCGCCAGACAAAGACATCCGTATCGGCGGGGCCGTCGTCCCGCACGCCGCGCGAGAGCCGATACGCCCGGCCTTCCTCGATGCCCAGCTCGCCGGTGTCTTGCTGGATGTAGATGCTGACCAGGGGTTGCATGTCGGGATCCGCCGCCGATGCGTCGAGCACAAGCCGCACCGAACGCCCGCGGCCGGGCACAGCGCACGGCCCCGCCCCGAGCAGGCTCAGACCGCTCGCCTCAAGGCGCCCGAGGTCCGGCCTCCGCCCCAGCACCGAAGCGAACCGGGCCGGAACATCGTCGAGACTCGAAAGGCTGAAGCGAGTGCCGACCAGATCGGCGTGCAGCTCGCACTCTTCGTGCTGCGTCGACAGAAACGAGACCAGCGAGAGCCGCTGCGACGCCGTCATCTGCTGCACCGGCGTCGAACCGCCGATGTTCGAGTTGACCACCACAACCGTGCCGGCCGCGGCCATGACCAGTCCTGCCGCCAACGCATATCGCAACAACGGCACACCCCGCCTCGACGGGCCGGTGATCGGGAGCGGTCCGCCGGGAACACCGCCGGCTTTCCTGCCGGGATCCGAGCCACGCGTCTCTGTCGTGGAGGCGGCCCGAGACGCCAGCACCCGCTCCCGCAACCCCGCGGGCGGCTCCATCACCGCGGCTCGCGCGATCGCTCCGCGGAGCTCGCGCTCGAACTCGATCACGGCGCGGTCCTCGGGGTTCTCCCGGAGGTGCGCTTCCAGTTCGACCGCTTCCTGAGGGGTGAGTTCGCCGTCCGCGGCGGCCCGGAGGAGTTCGCTCCGCCTGGAGACGCCCGACCGCTCGCCGCCGGGATCCTGGTTGTCACGAGAGCCGCTGAACATACTCACTCCCGAACCTTCTTTCGTTCCCCTTCCCCCGAAGCCTCGATGAACCCCGCCCGTTCGAGCTGACCGGCGATCGCCGGATCGCCCCGCAGCGCCTTGCCGGTCTGCGCCCTGGCCCGGTGCAGCCTGCTCATCACCGTCCCGAGCGGCACGCCGAGCGACTCGGCGATCTCTCGGTACTTCAGCCCCTCGACGGCCCAGAGCCACAAGACATCCCGCAAATCCGGGTTCAGCCCGGCCAACGCGCTGTGCAGCTTGTGAGCCGCTGCGCCGAAATCAAAGCCTTCGACCTCGGCCGGGCTCGGGGCCTCCTCATGGCCGTGCAGCCCGAGCTCGGTGTACCGATCGAGCGCGCGGTCACCCGCGTTCTCGTGGGCGATGGAGCCGTAAAAGCTGTTCCTTGCGATCGTCATCAGCCAAGCCCGGATCCCCGCGCCCTTCTCCTGAAACTTCTCAACCGTCTCGGGCCGAAACGCCCTCGCGTAGACTTCCTGGACGAGATCGTCCGCTTTGTCAGCGTCCCTGGTGAGGAAGCGAGCGAAGCGGTACACCGCGTCGAACTCCGCCATCGCGAGTTGTTCGAATTCTTCCGCCCGCATGGCTGAGTCTACCCGGGCAATGGCCGTCCGCCGATGTCTATTCCGTGCCGGTTATTCCACCCCAGAGGAAGCCGGTCGCCCCCGTGACCCGGGCGGCTCACGACCGCGTCCGACACGCCCGCGTTGCAACAGAGACGCAGGACGCCGCTCGCTCCAATCTCGGCAAGTTCGTGTTGTGTAAGCGTTGATGCCCACGCGGGCTTGGGCCTCCACGGTTTCATCGCCGTGTCGCGAAGGCTGCGCGGCTCAGGTCATGAACGGCAACCTCTCAGCCGCCCCGCTCACCGCTGGCCGCACTTGGGTTATTGACGGTCAGTCGGTGTTCATCAACCCGTTCTGTTCGCGGAGCGTGTTGGTCTTGGAAGGTGCAACGCCGCCCGTCGGATCAGGCCTTCCGCGTCCGCCCGGATCGAGCGCCAACTCCCCCTCGATCGCGAGCGGCGGATCAGCCGGCGGGAGCGGGTGCGGCACAAACGCCCGGACGGTTTCGTCGAGGGTTGTGCCCATTCGGAATGTGCCGGTGTGGCGGGTCACTGGGAAATTGTCCTTTCCGAAGGCTCCATGCTGCGAATCGATCGTTTCTTTTGGTGTGTGAGTCACCGATCAGACGAGATCCGCTGGCCGCGGGTGGCAGGCGGCTTCTGTGGATGCAGTCGGGCAGGGCTCGCTCCTGATCCGCCTGGGAGTCCGATCTCGCCCGAGAGGGCTTCTTCAGGGCAGCGGCGGGTAATTCCCATCGGAGGGCTTCACAGTCGGTCGTTCGTTGCTTCGGGTCTGAACCGGGCTGGCAAGACCGTCGAGCAACGACACTACCGGCCCCCCTCAGATGTGAAGCGGGCAGGTGCCGGCGTCGGCGCTGTCGGCGGCATGGGTCGTCCGGGGGCAGTGGGGCACTGAAACCCGCTCAGGCGTCGCGACAACCCGCGGCTTCGATCACTCATGCTCCTCTGCACTCTGGATCAACGCCAGCACCGCCCGCCGCAAGCGCTCGGGTAGGTCGGCCCATGCGTCGATCACGCGGCGAAGATCACCCGAATGTTGCGCATCTGTTGCGCGCCCCTCAGAAATCGGCCCTCCCGGGCCGCCAGAGGGGTTGGTCGGCGGTTTTGTAAACCGCAGGTCGCCGGTTCGAGTCCGGCAGGCGGCTTTTCTGCTCCGGCTGGTCGAGGTGGTCTTCGGTGGTGCTCTGCCGCCACGCACTTCAGTCGCTCAGCCGTCACCGCCGCATCCGTCTTTGTCAGTTCTTTGGCGCCTCGGCTGCGTCTGTTCGAAAACCACGCGCCCGATACGCTCGGTCGGCGCTCACTCTCGAACCGTCTTGAGGGCGATCCGGTCCGGGGCGTCAATCGGCCGGCGATCGGCGCGGTCGTCCGCGTCTCGGCGGTGATCGAAGGCCGACGCGTCACCCAGACCAAAGCGGTCCCCGGCCCCGGCGGGCGTCAGGGCAAGCGGCACACGAGAGCGATGCACTTTGCGATCGGCGACGAACCGGTCGAGACAGTCGAGATACGCTGGCCTGGAGCCTCCGGAACGACGGCCACGCTCAGCGATGTCGATGCCGGGCGGCGTACGGCACGATTCGGGGACGGCGGGCAGGAGTCGGCCCCTCACGGAGGAACCGTAGCGGTTCACGGGCCTTTCGGAGCTCTGTTCCAAGCACGCAACGAGTTTAGAAACGCTTGTTCATCTTCGAGCAGTTGGTGCGTGATCTGACCGGCGAAGCCTTCTTCGCTCGACTCGATGACCAGCCCCCAGGCTCGAAGCACAAGCGTCTGGTGGTCGAGAGGCAGGAGTCGCGCGGTGTGGACGGAGCGATCCAGCACGGCCCTGAGCTGTTCGGCTTCACGCCGCGGCAGGTAGGGATCATCCGCCGCCAACAGTGCGAGCACGGGGACCGATGTGGACGCGAGCACCGCTTCGAGCGGCGGGGTCTGCGGCGAGCGAACGAAGACCGTCGAGAGCGGTACGAAGACGGGGCCGCGGTGATGGCGTGCGGCGTGCCGCACAACAGTCTTGCTGCTCACGGGCGCGAACAGGATCACGCCCGCGGGCTTTGCGCCTTGGGCGAGCAAGTCTGTCGCTACCAAGGCCCCTAGCGAACAGGCCCTGATGATCACGCGGCCCTCGCACCCGTCGGCGAGTTCGACAGCGCGACGCCAGATCGCCGCGCCATCGTCCAAGAGCAGCGACGCATCCGCCCTGCCGTCCGAAGCCCCGACGCCGCGGTAATCGAATGCAAGCGAAGCGAAGCCTTGCGCCGCGAACGCCTCGATCATCGGCTCGGGGCCCAGTCTGCCGATGCCGACCGGCAGGCCGGCGTCGATCGAGGTCCGAGAGGGCAGGAGGTGGAGGACCACAAAGCCGTTCGGGACTTCGCTCTCTACAAGCAAGCCGCGGAGGACCGTTCCGTCATCCGCTGCGACACTGATTTCACGGGCCGCTCCGGACGATCGAAGCGGTGACACCCCGTTCGGCTTCACCTGCGTGACAAGTGGTGCGACCGTGCAGCCCGCCAGCCACATCACCGCGGCCGTCATCCAGACGCCGAGCGTGGTCATAACGGCCCGCCGCGCCTTCAAGCGAGATCTGCTGCGAGAGGAACCGGGCACGGTAGAAGCCGAAAGCATGCGGATTTCATCGTAAGATCGTCATTGACCCTCTGCGGCCGGCTGCGCCGGCGGGTCGACCGGCGACTGAACGATCCGGAACCTGATCTTCGATCGCCTGTCGCCGAGATCGTGCGGCGTGTAAACCGTCAGCGTCGCGTCGTAGGGGACGACCGGCGGGTTGGCGGTGATGACGCTGTAGTAGTTCGGGCTCGTTTCCCGCGCAAGGATCAAGGCGCCGGCGAGCAGCGTGCTTCGGATGTCGGTCCAGTCCTCCGAGATCGCGATAAAGGCGTAGCGGAAACCCGGCTCGATGCGGATGGAGACGCTGTGCCCGTGCTCGACGCCGCTCCGTGTCAGCTCGAACTCACGGTCGGTCCATGTCGCGCCCTCGGCGCCCCTGGTCTGATCCCGAGTAATGCGTTCGAGCAACTGCGAGGGCGGGACGAGCGCCGACCGCAGCGACGCCGACCACCGCTCGTGGCGTTCGTTCTGGCGTTCCTCCGCGACGCCATCGAGCAGCTCGGTCAGAAAATCGACACGCTGGGCGTAGTTGATGCCGACGGGAATGCGGTACCCGCCCAGGCCGATGACGCTGCCCGCCGAGACGAGGCCGACGACCTCCCCGTCTTCGTTGAAGAGCGGGCTGCCGCTGGCCCCGCCGGTCGTGACGGCGCTGTAGTGCAGCAGCATGTTGTCGCGGAGATCCGCGGGCTGGAAGATAAAGTCGGTCTGGTTGGAGATCCGCCCCGACACACGCTGCTGCGATGGCAGCCCCGCGATGTTCTCGCTGGGGAATCCGACATACCCGACCGTGTCGCCCACAAGCGACTTCGACTCAACGCCCGAAGCGATCTTCAGAGGAGCGCCGAGATCCGTCCCCGGCTCCTCCGGCTTCAGGATCGCGACATCGCACGGGTTGATGAATCTGAACTGCTCCAGCCGACCCGACGCGTCGCCCAGAAGCTGGCGAGAGAGGATCTCGCCCCACCGCTTGTACCCCGGGTGCAGGAGCATCTCGGACGAAAGCGTGACCATCTGGTCGCGCCGACCTTCGCGCAGCGCCACCGGCACCGCGCCCTCGATGCGGCGGGTCAGTATGTCGAGCGCCTCGGCGACATGCGCGTTGGTGGCGAGCTGGTTCTCAGAAACCGTCCAAGCCGTGCCCCCAGCGGTAAACCCGCCGGTCTCAGGGTTGATCACGCCCGTCAGCCAGACCGATGACGACGCCTCGACGAGCACCTGCGCCATGCGGTCGCTCGGCTGCTCGCGGAGCTCGGTGACCGACTCGCGCAGCGCGGCGAGCTGCGCCTCGGTGAGCTCCGTATCGGCCGCGATCGCGGCGCGGAGTTCCTCTGTGCGCTGCTGGAGTTCCTCGGTCCGCCGCTGGATCTCCTCGGAGGTCTGCTGCGCGATCACCTGCCCCTGCCCGCGCACCGCGAAGATCCAGTAGCCGAGCCCGCCGCCGACCAAGAGCAGCAGCACCAGCACCGCGCCGATCAGCTTCGGCGCGCGGTTCGCCCGCTGGATCACATCCCCCGACACGCGCCCGACCGGCAGCGGCGCCCGCCCGCCCGTCGGCCTCGCTTCGGTCGCCGGCAGCTCCTGCCCGACCGCGGTCGCGCCCAGGCGGGGCCCGCCCTCGCCGAGCTCGAACTGCACCTCGATATCGATCGGGTGCGACTCGCCGGACGCGAGCCGCTTGAGCGTCTTCCCGCCGGCGCCGAGGATCGCCACGCCGCTCTGGTGATCGGCGGTCAGCGCCCACCCGCTGGGCGAATCGGACGACCGTTCGATGGTCGCGTGGACCTCTCTGGCGCAGGCGGTGTCCTTCGTCGGGTGCAGCCGCACATCCGAGCCGGGCCCCCGCCCGATCGTCACCCGCTCCTGCTCGAACTGCCCGGACCACGGGCTGGCGTACCCCGTCTGGATCTCGATCTGGATCGCGGCCATCTTCGGATTCACCTGTTGCAGGGCCCGGGCCCCGAGCGTGCGTCGCTCCGGTCGCCTTCGGGCATGTCATCGCTCAGAAACCGGTTGGCTATCGGTCATTCGTTCCCCGGAGGTTCATCCCCGCTCCGTAGGAACACGGTCACCCACCGGCCTCCAGCCCCCTCCAACGGGCGGCCGACGCGTCGTGCCCTGCTCCGGGTTCGGCGTTGTGCAGGGTCTCGTACAGGTTCGCCAGCATCGCCGCGGCCTGACGCGGGTACCCGTGCTCCTCGCCCAGCGCCCCGGCAAGCAGAGCATGCGCCTCAAGCAGCACCGGCTCGGCCTCTCTCGCTCTCCCGGTGCTCAGCAGCGCCGCCCCGAGACGAAGGAGGTAAACCCCGAGGCGCGGCCCGTCCCGCCCCGCCCAAGCCTCGCGCGCGTCGGACACCCTCGGTCCGAGCATCGTTGCGGCGTCTTCGAACCGGCCTTCCTCTAGAAGCGCCGCGCCGAGGCTGTGCACCGCCGTCAGCGTGTTGGGATGAACGCGCCCGAACTCCGCCTCGGCAAGTTCCGCGGCTCGCTCCAAGACGGGCAAAGCATCGGCGCGCCGGCCCTGCCGCTGCAGCACGCTCGCCAGAGCAGATGCCGCCGCCCACGCCTGCCGCCGCTCCGCCTCGCCACGGCGGGTATGGGTTTCGAGCAACTCCCGATAGATCGCTTCGGCGCCCGACGCATCGCCCATCGCGGCGCGCACATCCCCGAGCGCCTTCGCCGTCGCGCTGGTGTGCGGGTGGTCGAGGCCGTGCGTCTCGCGCCGACCCTCGAGCACCTCGGCGAACAGCCGCCCCGCCTGGGCCAACCCGCCCGACCGGGCCAGCACATCGGCGAGATCGTGCTTCAGGCGCAGCGTGGTCGCGTGGCGTTCGCCCAGAGACAAGCCGGCCGCCTCCGCCGCATCGCGCAACAACGCCTCCGCGCCGGCCAGATCGCCCGCGTCGCGCCGGAGTCCCGCGAGATTGGTCGCCGCGCTCAAGGCCGACGGATGCGACACGCCGAGCACACGGACCGCGGTTGCGTGGGCTTCTTCCAGGACGCGTCGGGCCTCGCCGTTCCTTCCCTGACGCAGTCGCAGCACGCCGACATTGGTCATCGTCGCGATCGTGCCCGGGTGCAAGTCGCCCAGCACGCGCCGGCGCCCCTCCAGCGCCTGAAGGAGCAGTGGGGCGGCGTCTTCGGGCCGATCGAGCGATTCCAGCAGCAGCACGCCCGCGTTGTTCATCGCCGCCAGGGTGTCGGGCGCATCCTCGCCGAGCGTGCGGCGCCGCCCCTCAAGCACGAGCCGGTAGTAGGGCTCGGCCTCGTCGGCCCGACCGAGGGCACGCAACGCCGCCCCGTAGTTCGCCGCGGCAGTCAGCGCCGCAGGATCGAGTTCGCTTCCGATCCGCCGCCACCCCTCCATCGCCCGGCGGTGCCCGACGAGCGCCGCCTGCAGATCCCCCGCGTCGGACCGCAGGTGCGCAAGCACGCCGATCGCCGCGAGCGTCGCCGGATCGTCCGGCCCGAGCGCACGCTCGGCGCTCTGGAGCACGCGCAGGATGAGCGCCTCCGCCTCGACGATCTCGCCCGCATCGCGCAGCGCCCGCGCAAGCTCCACGCCCGCCACGATCGAAGAGAGATCATCCTCGCCGAGCGCCTCCACGAACACCGACCTCGCCTCGCGCTGCGGCGGGATCGCCCGCTCGTGCAGCCCGAGTTCGCGCAGCGACTTCGACGCGCTCTGGAGCAGCTGCGCCCGAAGCACCGGCTGCGACGCAAACCGCTCGTCGATCGCGCTGAGCGTCTGATCGAACAGGTTGCGTTCCAGCGTCCGCAGCGCGATGTTGGTCATGTTCACACTACCGAGCAGCGCGGCGATCGACGCAGTTCGCTCGGCGATCTCGTTCTCGTCGAGCCCCGCCCTCCGCCAGCGATCTCCGGCCTCGGCGAGAAGGTCCTCACGGATCTGCGCGCCCATCACCGAGGGCTCGATAGCCCCGAGCTGCGAACGCTGAAACTCCGCCGCAAGCGCCAGTTCGTCGGCGCGGGCCACGGCCCGTTCTTCCGCTTCCGTCGCGCGGGCCGCCTCGCGCGACGCGATTTCTTCGGCCTTCAGGGCGCGCTGCAGCGCCACCGTCGCCGTCGCGGTCCACCCGGAAAGCAGCAGCACGATCATCACGCCCGACGCGTACGCGAGCTTGTTGCGCCGAACGCTCCGCCCGAGCCGCTCCAGCCGTCCCTCCGCCGCCGCCTCGGCGAAGCTCTCGCCGGCGAGGTAGTGCCGGATGTCCTGCGCCATCGCCGCGGCCGACGAAAACCGCTTGTTCCGCTCCGGACGCATCGCCTTCATCGGCAGGTGGCGCAGACGCGAGCGCAGCAGCTTCTCGAGCGCCTGCGGACGCATCCGCCCCCGGCGCAGCGCGATCGTCGCACGCTCCTGCTCGCTCAGCGAGGCGAAGCGAGGGCCCGGATCGGGGCGTTCCTCCCGCGCGAAACGCAGAAGCTCGTCGAGCCCGCCGCGTGAGCCGTCCCCGGGCGTCATCGGCAGCACGCCCGCCAGCAGTTCGTACAGCACCACCCCCAGCGCGAAGATGTCCGTCCGCGTGTCCACACCCGTCTGCGTGCTCTCGAGCTGCTCGGGGCTCATGTACATCGGCGTGCCGATCGTTGTGTGCAGATCCTGCGTGATCGTCACATCGCTCAGGCGGACATTTTTGTTCACCGCCTTGGCGATCCCGAAGTCCACGACCTTGGGCGTCGGCTCGCCTCCCCCGTGGATGCTCACCAGGATGTTGTCGGGCTTCAGATCGCGGTGGATGATCCCCTGCGTGTGCGCATGATGCACAGCGTCGCACAGTTTCGCGACAAGAGCGAGTCGCTCATCGATCCCGAGCATCTCGCGGTCGCAGAACTCCCGCAGCGGCACGCCGTGGATGTACTCCATCGCGAGGTAGGGCGAGCCGCTCTCGGTCACCCCCGCCTCGTGGATCCGCGCGATGCACGGGTGGTCGAGCATCGCCAGCGCCTGGCACTCGGCCGAGAACCGGGCGAGGCTGTTCGCGTCCACCCGGTCGCGCCGGACCGCCTTGACCGCAACGGTCATGTTCGGCGACCGCCGCTCGGCCCGCCAGACCTCGCCGAACCCGCCACGGCCCAACGGATCGCGCAGCGTGTACGGGCCGACGCGGTCGCCCTTGGAAAACGACCAGCCCCGATCCGGTCGCGGCAGTTCACCGCCTGGCGAGCCGCCTCCTTTCGAAGCGCTCGCGGCTTCACCGGTCGGGGGCAGTTGCGAAGGATCGTCGTGTTCGGGCATCACGGGCTCTGCTCGGCGGGCGGCGTGCACGCCGCAGTCGCGACGGACCGGGATTGATCGGCGCGAAGCGGGGGGGCTCACCAGTTCCGGCAGAGGGGTTCGTGGTCGCCGCCCGTTTCGGTGGGGGCAATGAAAAAGGCCGGGCTCGGCCCGGCCTTTCGTGGATCCGTTGATGAGCGGAGGCTCAGGCCTCTTCGCCCACCGCCCAGCGGACGAAGCTCTTGACCTTCGCCCCGCCGAGCACATCCTTGATCTTCTTGCTCGGGTCGATCACATAGTCCTGCTCGAGCAGGGCGACCTCGGCGAAGAACTTCCGCATCCCGCCCTCGACCATCTTCTCGGCGATCTCCTTGGGCTTGCCGCTCTCCATCGCCTGCTCGATCCGGAACTTGCGCTCCTTCTCGACGATCTCGCTGGGGATGTCGTCGGGGGTGACGCCCATCGGACGCGGGACCGCCGCGGTGATGTGCATGCAGACCTGACGCAGCGTCTCGGCGTCGGCGTCGCCCTCGACTTGCAGCAGCACGCCGGTCTTGCCGTCGTGGTGCACATACTGGCCGAACGAGCCGCCTTCGAGCTTCAGCCCCCGCGCATACGAAGCGTTCTCGCCCGTCGAGATGCGGACATCATCCACCGCCGAGGTGATCTCTTCGGTCGGGCCCACAGGGCCGGGCTCGCCGCTCAGTGCGACCTGCGCCGCCTTCTCGGCCGCCGCGACGAACTTGTCGTTCTTTGCGGTAAAGTCGGTCTCGGCCCGCAGCTCGACGATGGCGGCCCGGGAGCCGTCGATGGCGATCGCGATCCGGCCCTCGCCCGCGGCCCGGTCGGTCCGCGTGTCCATCTTGCCCTTGAGCTGTTTGCGGAGCAGATCCTTGGCCGCCTCGAAATCGCCGCCGGTCTCGCCCAGCGCTTTCTTGCAGGCCATCATCGGCAGCCCCGTCTCGTTGCGGAGCTTCATCACATCCTTGGCGCTGATCTCGGCCATCGGTCGCATCTCCCTGCTCGGGTCGGGCGGCGGAGGCGTCGCCCCCTACGCCGGGGTTCATCTGAAAGTGCCTGTGTCGTCGGGACGCCTCGCGGCGCCGAATTCACTCTGCCCGGTTGGCGATCGGCGTCTTGCCGGGCGCAGGCGCGTCGCCCTCGGCCCCGTCCTCGCTCTGCGTCGCGTCGTCGGCGCGGTACTGCGCCCTGCGGCTGCGGCGCGGGCGGTCCTCGCCCTCGGCCTCCTGCTCCGCCTCGCCGCCCGAACGCTCCGTCCGCTGCTGGCGCCCCTCGGCGATCGACTTGCAAAGCTCGCGGATGATCACATCGATCGAACGCATCGAGTCGTCGTTGCCGGGGATGGCGATGTCGGCCATGTCCGGGTCGCCGTCGGTGTCGATCAGGCAGACCGTCGGGATGCCCAGCTTGCGGGCCTCGTTCAGGGCCGTCGTCTCGCGCCGGACATCGATCACGACCATCACGCCCGGGAGCTTCTCCATCCCGCGGATGCCGTCGAGGTTGCGCTTGATCTTGCGGAGCTCACGCCGGAGCTGGCTCTCCATCTTCTTGGAGTAGCCGGCGAAGTTCGTCTCGGTCTCGATGTGCTCGAGCTCTTCCAGCCGCTTCAGGCGGCTGCGGATCGTGCGGAAGTTCGTCAGCGTGCCGCCGAGCCAACGCTCGGTGACATAGTGCATCTTCACGCCCGGCACATGCTCCTCGATCACATTCTTCGCCTGGCGCTTGGTGCCGACGAAGCAAACATCCTTCCCGTCAGCGACGGTCGTCGACACGAACTTCTTGGCCAGGAGCAGGCCCTTGACCGTCTCCTTGATGTCGATGATGTGGATGCCGTTACGCTTGCCGTAGATGAACGGCTTCATCTTCGGCGACCAGTTGCTGGCGCGCTGACCGAAGTGAATTCCCGATTCGATCAGGTCCTTGACGAGTGACTCGGACATCGGACTGGTCTCTTTCCGCTGGCAGCGACACCGGCACGGGACGGGATCGGATTCCGTCGATGGAACGACCCGCGCCAAAGGGCGCTTCTGGTTCGGCGAACAGGGCCTTCGCCCCCGCCATCAATCTGATCTGGCGAGCCCGCGGGCCACCCACGGGCAATAACAACCCCCGGACGCCGATCCACGCCCGGGATCAAGTATAGATCCGGCCGCCCCCCAGACAACACCGGCCTCGCCCATCACCCCCAGCCGGAGCATCCTCGACGCTCGCAGGTCCGGAAACCGGCCCCGTCGGGGTCGGGCCCAAAGCCGGTCCCCCCTCCGGCCGATGCGCCGAGCGGACCCCTTGCCCAGACCCAACGGGAGCCCGCACCCCATGCTCTGGCGGAACGCGAGCCATGTCGCCATCCAGATCGGGCCCTCGTGCCTCCGCGTCGCCATCGTCGCGGGTGGCCGGGTGCTCCGGTCCGACGCGGCCGACCTCCCAGACGACCTCGCCGGAGGCGCATGGGAGCAGAACCTCGAACCCCTCGCCGAGCCCCTGGCCGAGGCCCTCGGCCGCCTCGGCAGAGCCAGACGCAGGCCAGCGATCGTCCTGCACCATCAAAGTGCGCCGGCCGAGATCGTCACCAGCGACAAGACCGCCTTCTCCCAGCTCGCCGAACCCTTCATGATCGCCCACGGGCTCGACTACCCGACCGACGCGGCCGGCGTCCGGGCCGTCGGCAGGGCGGGCGCCTCGGGTCGGGCCAGCCTCGTCTTCGCCGACGCCGAGCCACGGCTCGCGAAGATCGCGGCGTTTCTTGAGAGCTGCAACTGCCGTTGCATCGGCGTCGTCAACGCCAACGCCCTCGCCCTGGCGCGGGCGAGCGAGCGGGCCTCGGTCCTCTCGCGTGAGGCGGACGCCCCTGTCGGCGTCGCCTTCCTCGACGAGTTCCAGTCCGGCGTCGCCATCGCCAAGGGCGGTGTGATCCTCGCGGCCGAATCCGCGGCGTTCGGTTGGCACGACCTCGCCGACGCGATGGTCCCCGAGAACACCCGTCCCGCAGACAGGCCCATGCTCCGAAACCAGTTCCGCGCGCACCTCTTCGAATGCGGCGCGCCCGGAACGGCTTCGGCACAGGCCGATCTCGGCGATCGCATCGGCCGCCCCGCACGCCTGCTCGCCGAGCCGGTCGCGCAGCGCTACGCCGAACTGTTCAAGAGCGTGCTGGAGGCCTCCGGCGAGCAGGGGCCGATGCCCGTGCACCTCGATGGCTCCGGCGCCGCCCTCGCGGGGCTGGCGGAGTATCTGGGCGTGCCCCGCGGCTGCGAGGTCGAGGTCGTGCCCGACGCGGTCGCCTTCGACCCCGCCGAACCGGGCGGGCAGGGCTCGATGCTGGCGATCGCGTCCAGGCGCCACCGCGAGCTCGGGCTGCTGACCGCCTCGGAGGAATCCAAGCGTCAGGTCTGGCGGGCCCGCGTCGCCTGCTTCGCCGGCGCGAGTGTCGCCGCGGGCCTCTGCTCGCTCTACGCCGATCGGCTCGACGCCCGCGCACTCGCCTACGCCGGCGAGTTGCACGAGCTCGCCCCCGAACTCGCCAAGCTGGAGCACCGATCGACGCTGCTCGACCGGGCGGCGCAGTACACCGGCGAGATTAACGAGATGCGCAGGCTGCTCGACGCCCAAACAAGCACGCGGTTCTCCTGGGCCGGGCTGCTGGAGGAACTCGGCGGGCGAACGCCGGGCGCCGTGCGATACACCTCGGTCCGCACCGGCGAGACCCCGGGCGAGGCGATCGCAGAGGGTGTGCTCGTGCACCCCGATCGCGGGCGGCTCGGCCTCGCGGGCCTGGTCGAGGGGTTCAACAACGGCCTCAGCCCGCTGATCGCCTCCGCAGAAATCGAGATCGACCGCTCGGCCGACGACGGCATCATCCGGTTCGCGATGCGCCTGCGCAAGCACACGCTCGGAAGCCTCGCGATGGCGGAGGGGGACCGGTGATGCGAACCCTCTTTCCAAAACGGCTGGTGATCGACATCTGCGTCGCGGTCGCGGCCGGAGGCGTCGCGTGGATGGTGCTGGCTCGGCCCGCGGCTGAACGCCTCGAAGCCGTCCGCGCCGAGTTCCAGAGCCAGCGCGAACGCATCGCCCGTCTGCTCGCCGAAGAGACCGGGGGCAAAGACCCCGGGCGCCTTGTCGCCGAGGCGGAAGCCGAGCGGGCGCGGCTCCAGAACACGCTCGCCGGCGGATCGCGGGGCGGGCTGCATGCCGCGGCCGAGCGCACAGGCGTGCACCTCGGCGAGACGCGGTCGGCGTCGCGGAGGGGACAGGTCGTGCAGCGAGGCGCGGCGGTCGAGGGGGGGTACGACCAGGTGGTCGACTTCATCCGAGAAATCGAGCAGCGCATGGGCGCGTCGGTGGTCGACCGTGTCGAGGTCACCCCGTCAGAACAACGCGGCGGCACGGTCAGGGCGACGCTGGAAACAAGGCATGTCGGCGGCGCCGAAGGGCAGGCCAGCGACGCAGGAGGTTCGCCATGAAGTCACGCGTGCGCATCCCGGGGCCCCTGCTGGGCGTCTGCGTGCTCACGCCGGCGATCGCGTCGGTCGTGCTCATCCTGCTGCCGTCCAAGCCGCCGCCCGGCTCCGCCGGCGCCTCCCAAAGCTACACCGCCCGAGGACCGGTCAGCGCCGGAAGGGCCCAGAGCCCGAGCGAGCAGCAGCGGCTCGCTCGCGAAGCCGCGGCGTCGGTGGGCGATCCCGTCACCGTCCCCAGCCCGATGCTCGAACAGTCGCTCGATTCGATCCGCTCGATGGCGGCCCGTATCGGCATCAATCTTCCCGAGCCCGAACCGGTAGAGCCGGTCACGCCCGAGCCCGAGCCCGAACGCCAGGCTCAGGAGCGCGTCGTCATCGAGCTCGGCGGCATCATGGGCGGCAGACGCCCGGTCGCGATCATCAACGGCAGGCCGACGGTCCTGGGCGAAGAGCCCGTCCGGGGATGGAGGCTCGTCGAGATCGACCAGCCCGGCCGACGCATCACGCTCCGCAACACGCAAAGCGGCGATGAACAGTCTGTCGGGCTCCGTCGGCGCTGAACGGGCCGAACCGCCTTACGACGAACCCCCGCGTTCCCGCTGGCGGATCACCTGCGTGTACGCCGTGTACGCGAGGATCGCCGGGAGCGCGACTTTTTTGCCCAGCTCTTCGGCCGCGTGGTCGAGGCTCCGCACCCGCCCGGTCTCGACATCCCGGCGCAGATCGTCCATCGCGTTGCGGAAGACCGCGAGCACCGCGAGCAGCACCTCCTGCTCGTTCTCATCCCGAGGCAGCGCGTTGCGCACCGGCGGCAGGAAGGTCGGCAGGCTGATGTACCACTTGCCGTCCTCCATCCGCTCCATGGTCAGGGTCATGAAGCCGAACATCGGTTTGTTGTCCAGCAGCACACGCACGCCCCGCTGGCTGTAGGGCTGCGTCGAGACCCGCTCGGTGCTGCGGCTGACCCACCCATAAGGATCAGTAAGGAGCGCCTGGGTGAGGTCGTTCACCGGGTCGTCGCTGCGCGAAAAGCGGGAGGGCGTCCCCCCGCGCTGGCGGCGCTGGCCCGAGAGCAGACGCATCGCCAGATCCGAGGTCTCGCCCTCGGCCCGGGCCTGCTCGGCCTCATCGCGGATCGCGGCGATCTCGACGGGGAACTGGCGGGCGACCGCCTCAGACAGCAACTGCAGGCTCCGCATCACGCTGCCGATGCCCGTCAGCAGCTCGCGCTGGCTCTCGTCCTCGGCCCAGATGAGCTCGCTGAGCAAATCCGCCCGGCCCTCGACGACCATCTTCCGGGCCGACTCGATCACATCGTCGGGCGTCTCCTGGCTCCAGGTGAAGTTGTCCCCCCGGTCGCACCCGCTCAACAGCGAGACGCATAGCCCGAGGGCGACAGCCAGGATCGGCGACAGCGGCTTGGTCATCAGCGGGTTCCGTGCTCTCTTCGGTCGCATAGGGTCCCCCGGGGCCTTTTGAAGCAGGTCCAATCCCGCTCTTTGGGGCCGACGGGGCCGGTCTTTCAGCGGGCACAGGATTTTTCGTCCTCCGCCGGCGTCGGGATGCCCCCGCCCGGCGAACGCGAGCAGAAGCCATGCCGACCATCCGCATCACCGTCAACGCCGAGCCGCACGAAATCGAGCGGGGAACCACCCTCGCCGACCTGATCGAACGCCTCGGCCTCGCCGGCCGCCCCTGCGCCGCGGAGGTGAACAAGGCCCTGGTCCGCAAGAAGGACCACGACGCCAAAGAGCTCGCCGACGGCGACACGGTCGAGCTCGTGACCCTCGTCGGCGGCGGCTGAGGGCGGGTCCCTCGACGCGCCCCCTATCCTCAGCCATGACCAACGCCGCACCGACCTCGACCGAGCCCGGCCTCGATCCCCTCGCCCTCGCCGGGCGCACCTGGACCAGCCGACTGATCGTCGGCACCGGCAAGTACGAGACCTACGAGACCATGCAGAAGGCCCTGGACGCCTCCGGCGCCGAGGTCGTCACGGTCGCGGTCCGCAGGGAGCGCCTGATCAACAAGGAAGGCCGCAGCCTCCTTGAGTTCATCGACACCGACCGCTACACCATCCTGCCCAACACCGCCGGGTGCTTCAGCGCCGAAGACGCGATCCGCGTCTCACGCCTCGGGCGAGAGATCCTCGAGCAGCTCAACAACCCCGGCGCGGGCTGGGTCAAGGTCGAGGTCCTCCACGACAAGAAGACCCTCCTCCCAGACCCCGTCGGCACCATCGAGGCGACCAAAGAACTCGTCGCCGACGGCTTCAAAGTCCTCGCCTACACCAGCGACGACCCCGCCTCGGCGATGAAGATCAAGGAGGCGGGCGCGACCAGCGTCATGCCCGCCGGCAGCCCCATCGGCTCGGGCCAAGGCGTCTTGAACCGCAACAACATCCTGCTCTGCCTCGAACTGCTCAAGGAGGGCGACGCGGGCTACCCCGTGATCGTCGACGCGGGCGTCGGCGCCGCCAGCGATGTCTCGGTCGCGATGGAGATCGGCGCCGACGGCGTGCTCCTCAACACCGCGATCGCCCACGCCAAAGACCCGGTGATGATGGCCTGCGCGATGCGCCACGCCTGCACCGCCGGTCGCCAGAGCTACCTCGCAGGACGCATCCCCAAGCGCCTCTACGCGACCGCCAGCAGCCCGTGGGAGGGCACGATCTCGTACATCCCCGGCGAGTAACCTCACCCCCGTCGCCGGACCGCGTCCAGACACAGGATCTCGAAGGCGACATGCCCCGCGAGCAGCGCCGTGTTGTCGCCCAGATCCCGATCCGGTAGCACCTCGACCACATCGCCCCCGGCGACATTGACCCCCGCGCATCGCCGCAGCATCCCCAGCGCCTCGGTCGCGCTGAAGCCGCCCATCGCGGGCGTGCCGGTGCCCGGCGCGTCGGCGGGGTCGAGGCAGTCGATGTCGAACGAGATATAGACCTCGCGGTCCCCGAGCTCGGCCAGGAACGGATCGATCGAGGCGAACCCGTCGCGCGCGAAGCGTTCGCGGGTGACGATCCGGATCCCGTGCTCCCTGGCGAAGCCGAGGTCGGCGCCGGTGTTCAGCGGCCCCTTGATCCCGACCGAGAGCGTCGACTTCGGGTCAACGCACCCTTCCTCGATCAGGCGGATGAACGGCGAGGCGTGCGACCACTTTTCGCCGAGCGTGGAATCGACGGTGTCGAGGTGGCTGTCGAAGTGGAGCATCGCCAGCCCGCCCCCGGGCTTGCCCCGCCGCAGCCAGGTCGCCTTGATGTTCGCATAAGCGAGGGAGTGGTCGCCTCCGATCGCCAGCAGCTTGGTGTGCGCCGGGTCGGCGAGCGTGGAGGCGAACTCGCAGACGCCGTCGAGGTGGGCCTTGCAGTTGTAGGGGTTCACCGGCGCGTCGCCCGCATCGGCGAGGCTCAGCGCGTCGCACAGGTCCAGGCCGTAATGCATCGAGAAGCGTTTGACATACTGCGACGCGTCGCGGACGGCGCGAGGCCCGAAGCGGGCCCCGGGCCGGTAGGTCACGCCCGAATCGAACGGCACGCCGTAGAGCGCCCAGTCGACGGGCGAGCTTGTCTTCTGCGCTTCCTCCAGCGTCGGGTAGCGGCAAAAGGTCGAAACCCCGGCGAAGCGGGGCGTGCGCCTGGGATCGGGAAGAATGGTGGGGCTCATGTGATTGCTCGTGTCGCGGGCGCTCGATCGGTTTGAATTCCGAAGGGTCCGTGCAATGCAGCAGGATCCGACGACCGGTCCCAGCCCCGGAGGGGCGCTGGGTTGTAGCCACGGGTGGAGCGCAGCACAACGCGCAGCGTTGGGCGGAGCGCAACCCGTGGAAAGCGGAAAAAACAACCCTCGCCCTGAAGGGGCGAAGGAAAAACTCGTGACCCGCAGCGCGGACCCAACACCGCCTCCAAACCAGATTCAGCTCGAACCGTGCCGTCAAACATCCGATCGATAGAGTAACACCATTCCGCGACTCCCGGAATCCCGACAGACCCTCCCCGAGTCCCGCCCGATGCGCCGCACCTACTACGACCACGAGCCCGCCTACCGCCGCATCAAAGACGCCGGCGGTCGAGGGTGGGACGACCTGCACCCCGATGCCGCCCACGGCTCCTACGACGCGCTCGACGACTTCCTCGCCGCGCGCTCCCTCACAACCTACCGCGCCATCGACCTCGGCTGCGGCGGAGGCCAGGCCTCCATCCGAGTCGCCCTGGCCGGCTGCCGCGTCCTCGGCGTCGACTTCTCACCGACCGCTATCGAGCTCGCCCGGGCGAACGCCGCGGCCGAATCGCCCCACGCGGCCCGGGCCGAGTTCCTCGTCGCCGACTGCCTCTCGATGCCCGAGGTCCCCTCCGAGGCGTTCGACTTGGCGATCGACAACCACACCCTGCACTGCCTCATCGAGCCGGGCGACCGCCGCCGTTTCCTGCGCGAGGCGCATCGCGTCCTTTGCCCCGGCGGCCTGCTGTTCTCCGAAACGATGTCCGCCGAGGGCGAGCCGGATTTGGCGGCTCTCGGCGTCGATCCGGATTCGCGGGTCGACCGCTTCCGCACGAGGTACTGGGTCCGGCGAAACGAACTTCTCGCCGAACTGGCCGAGGCGGGGTTCGTCGTTCAATCGATGACGCTGCATCCCCAGCCCGAGCGTCCGAACCCGGGCTGCACGATCGTGACCGTCGCCTCGCGTGGTCAGGCTGTCTGACCGTCTTCCGCCAACATCGCCCTGATCCGCTCGACCATCTGCCTCGCCGCCTTGCCCCGATGGCTCAGTCGGTTCTTTTCCTCGGGCGAGAGCTCCGCGCTCGTTCGGGTCTCCGGCGCAGGAAGCAGCAGCAGGGGGTCGTAGCCGAATCCCCCTTCCCCCCGCGGCACGACGAGTTCCTTCCGCCCGCCCGCCTCGGATTCGGGCAGGCCGATCCGCCCCTCGAACTCGCCCCGCGAGGTCAGGACGACGCGCGGCGGGTCGCCCGGCGCCGCCAGCGCCATCGCGCAAACGAACCGGGCCGTCCGCCGCTCGATCGGCACGCCCGCGAGGTCGCGCAGCAGCTTTTCGTTGTTGGTCCTGTCTCGTTCCTCGCGGCTCAGGCCGGTCTCGACCCCGCCGGTCGCAAAG
The DNA here is from genome assembly GCA_050486265.1 of Phycisphaerales bacterium. Lineage (GTDB taxonomy): Bacteria > Planctomycetota > Phycisphaerae > Phycisphaerales > UBA1924 > SLFH01. The sequence continues at coordinate 39,090 of JBJHCY010000002.1, forward strand.
TGGCTGCTGATGACCCCCGGCCTGCCGCCCAACGCGTCGACCTCCAGCCCCGAGTCGTCGGCGAGGCAGAAGAGCCCGGTCTGGGCGGCGTACCCGATCGCCTTGAGCGCCGCGTTGCCCTCGAACGAGCCTCGCTCGTCGTGGCGCTCCTCGGGTTCCGTCAGAGGGTCGGCGTCCGGCAGGTCGGCCAGGCCGAGCACCTCCGGCCCGCCCCCGCCCATCGCTTCGGCGAGGATCGCGCGGAGTTCTACGACCTTCTTCGGGTTGCCCGTGGCGATGACGATCCGGCGCATTGGCGTCCTCCGACGACCAGCCCCTACCGTAGCGTCCGACCGGCGCGGGCCGCGCCCAAAGCTTCCGGAGAGCGTCAGGAGAAGCATGACCAGCGACGAACGCACAAGCGTGGCCGGCTCCGCGGCAGACAAGCTCGAAGCCGCCAGAAAGGGCGGGCTCGACCGCTTCCCCGCACTCGTCGGGTTCGACGGGTTTGTCGACGCGATCATCCATGTCGTCGGCAGCCGGCGGTCGATGGCCGACGAGGACTTCCAGCGCATCGCGACGATCCCGGAGTTCGCCGCCCGCTGCGGCGGGGCCGCGGGCAAGAGCACCAACATCGAGCTCTTCGTCCACGAAGAACGCTTCGGGGGCAACGGCCCGCTGATGGCCGGGGCGCTCGGGCGCCTCGGGATGCCCGTGACCTTCATCGGCGCGGTGGGGGAGGATGACGGATCGGACAAGATCGCCGAGGTCTTTGCGCCGTTTGCCGAGCGCTGCCGCGAGGTGATCCCCGTCGGCTCGCCCGGGCACACCGACGCCCTGGAGTTCGACGACGGCAAGATCATGCTCGGCAAGCCCCAGGCGGTGCAGGCCGTGACCTGGGAGCGCCTGGTCGAACGCGTCGGCGAGGACGAACTGCGCCGGCGCGTCGAGAACGCCAAGCTGCTGGGCATCGTGAACTGGACGCTCTGCGGCGGCGTCCAGGGGATCTGGGAAGGCCTCCGCGAGCATGTGCTGCCGAAGATCGAGGCCGATCCGGACCGGCGCCTGTTCGTCGATCTCTCCGACCCCGCCAAACGCACCGACGGCGACATCCGCTCGGCGCTTGAGGAACTGGGCAAACTGAACAAGTTGGTCCGCGTCACGCTCGGGCTCAACAGGGCCGAGGCGGAGCGGATCGCGCGCGTGCTCGGCCTCGACGCCTTCGACGATGCGCACAACTACCCGCTCGGTTCGGTGATGCGGCGCGGGGCCGGGGCGATCCGGCAGGAACTCGGTCTGGCCTGCGTCGTCGTCCATCCCCGTGAGGGTGCCGCCGCCGCCAACGCCGAACACGACGCGTGGTTCGAGGGCCCCTTCACCGCCTCGCCCCGCCTCTCGACCGGGGCGGGCGACCACTTCAACGGCGGCTTCGCTTTCGCCCAGGCCCTCGGGCTGGACCTCGAGCAGTCGCTGGCGGTCGGCACAGCCGTCAGCGGGGCGTATGTCCGCGACGCGGTCTCGCCCGATCTGGAGCGGCTTATCGGCTTCCTGCGTGATTTACCCGCCCCGGAGCGTTGAGCCGCAGCGCCCGGCGGCCTCCGGCAGAGAACCGTCCGCGGATCCGGCCTTGCATGTCTAGAGTTTGTCCCCCATGCATCCGTTGCTCGAACAACTCGGTCTGCAGGGCCACGCACGGCTGGTCGAGCCCGCGGGCGTCGAACCCGGGCCCGGCGTTGTCCTGAGCCTGAACCCGGCGACGGGCGAGCCGATCGCGGGCGTGAAGCTCGACGACGCCGAGGGGCTTGAGCGGGCGGTTTCAGGAGCCGCCGAAGCGTTCGACAAGTGGCGGCGCGTGCCGGCGCCGGTCCGGGGCCAACTCGTCCGCGAAGTCGCCGACGAACTCCGCAAATACAAGTCGCCTCTGGGCGAGCTCATCGCCCTCGAAGTCGGCAAGATCCGCTCCGAGGGGCTCGGCGAGGTGCAGGAAACCATCGACATCGCCGACTTCGCCGTCGGCCTCTCCCGCCAGCTCCACGGCATCACCATGCCCAGCGAACGCCCCGGGCACGCGATGCGCGAGCAGTGGCTCCCCCTCGGGCCCGTCGGCGTCATCACAGCTTTCAACTTCCCGCACGCCGTGTGGGGATGGAACGGGATGCTCGCGGCGGTCTGCGGCGACTCGATCCTCTGGAAGCCGAGCCTCCTCGCCCCGCTGACGGCGCTCGCCACCCACGAGATCGCCCGGCGCGTCTGCGAGCGCAACAGCGCGCCGGACATCTTCGGGCTCGTCATCGGAACCGATGATGTTGTCGGCGAGCCGATGGTCAAAGACCGCCGCCTGCCGCTGATCTCCGCGACCGGGTCGTGCCGCATGGGCCGGCGCGTCGCCTCGCTCGTCGGCGAGCGGCTGGGGCGGACGCTGCTCGAGCTGGGCGGCAACAACGCGATGATCGTCGACGAAGACGCGGACCTCGACCTGGCGCTCCGGGCGGTGCTCTTCGGCGCCGTCGGCACCGCGGGCCAACGCTGCACCACGACCCGCCGCCTGATCGTGCACGAGAAGATCGCCGGTGCGTTCGTCGCCCGCCTCGCCAAGGCGTACGCGTCGGTGAAGATCGGCGACCCGCTCGCCGAGGGCGTGCTGATGGGCCCGCTGATCCACGAAGACGCGGCGGTCGCATTCGAGCAGGCCGTCAAGACCGCGACCTCGCAAGGCGGCGAGTTGATCTGCGGGGGCGAGCGGGCGAGCGTGCCGGGCATCAAGGGCTGCTTCGTCAAGCCGACGATCATCCGGGCGCCCAGGAACAACGACCTGCCGATCTCGCACGAAGAGACCTTCGCGCCGATCCTGTATGTCTTCACCTTCAACGAACTCGACGAGGCGATCGCGATCAACAACGGGGTCGACCAAGGCCTTTCCAGCGCCATCTGCACCGGCTCGGCCCGCGCCGCCGAACGCTTCCTGTCGCCCGACGGCACCGGCAGCGACTGCGGGCTCGCCTATGTCAACACGAGCACCAGCGGCGCCGAGATCGGCGGCGCGTTCGGCGGAGAGAAAGACACCGGCGGCGGACGAGAGTCCGGCTCCGACGCGTGGAAGGCGTACATGCGCCGTCAGACCTGCACCGTGAACTTCAGCGGGGCGTTCGAGCTCGCCCAGGGGATCCGCTTTGAGTAGTGAGGCCAGAACCGCGGACGCGCTGGCGGAAGCCGCCGTCAGAGAAATCGAATCGGGCATGCTCGTCGGCCTCGGCACCGGACGCGCCGCCAAGCGCGGCATCCACGCCCTCGCCGACCGCGTCAAGAACGAGAACCTCAAGGTCCGGTGCGTGCCCACCAGCAACGGCTCCGAAGCCCTCGCAAAGGAGCTCGGGCTCGAACTCGTCGACTTCGCGCTCGTCGAGAAGATCGACTACCTCTTCGACGGCGCCGACGAGGTCGACAAAGAGCTCCGCGTGCTCAAGGGCAGCGGCGGCGCCATGACCCGCGAACGCATCGTCGCCTGGGCCGCAGACCGCGTCGTCTACATGATCGACGACAGCAAGCTCGTCGACCGCCTCGGCCGCAACAACACCCTCGCCATCGCCGTGCTCGCCTTCGGCCTCACCGCGATCCGCTCCGAGCTGCGCGCGATGGGCCTCATCGGCGTCTGCCGGCGCGACATGAACGGCGACCTCTTCATCACAGACAACGGCAACCTCATCCTCGATGTCACCCTCGAAGACGACGCCGACCTCGAACGCATCGGCGCCGCACTCAACGACATCCCCGGCGTCATCGACCACGGCCTCTTCCTCTACGAGGCGGACGAAGTGCTCGTCGACCGGGGCGGCAACATCCACCGCATGACCCGCCCAGAGGAAGACGAAGAAGACGCGCCGCAGAAGGGCTGATCCGCTCGATGTGCGCTACAGCGCCTTCTCGAACAGCATCGCCACGCCCTCGCCAGGCCGAGCCGCAAACCCCAGCGCCGCGTGCGCCGCAGGCGAAGCGGGATACTCCGGCGTGGTGTCGCTGCTCAGCACGCGGCAGCCACGCTCTCGCGCCCAACGCTCCGCCCGATCCATCAACATCCGCCCGACGCCCCGCCTCCGCGCCCGCGGCTGAACAAACCACGCCTCGATATGAGCCCGGCGCTCTTCCGGCGCACCCGCCAGCCCGACCTCGATCAGCCCCAAAGGCGCACGCTCCGAGTCCCCAGCTGGCGTGAACGCGAGAAACACCCCGTGCACACGCCCGTCGAGCGCGCCCGAGGTCAGAAACTCCGCCGCCTCCTGCCGAAGCTCATCGAGCGGCTCGCCGGGCCAGAGCGCCAAGCGCAGTTCCGCCCACGCGTCGAGACACCCCGCATCAGGCTCGACGATGTCCACGCGGTTACTGACCCTGCGCAAGGCTGTAGCCACGCTCCCCGTCGTAGGCCTTCAGCGGCTGACACTCCACCACGACCGCCTTGTCGGCGATCCGCACTGCAAGGTTCAGACAGTCGGCGCACTCGACACGCACCGACGCCTGTCCCTCGCGGAGCAGGAACCTCGCCCGGTAGTGGTCCACGCACTCGGTGAAGGTCGACCCCGTCGGCCACACCTGCGTTCCTCGGTTGGACATCATCGTCAGGCGGAACGGCGTGCCCTCGACCGCCGCCTCCAACTCCTCGGCGAGCTTCTGCGGCTCCAGGTCGCTCTCGACATAGACATCCGCGCCGACATGCTCCACCCGGGCATCAGCAAACACGCCGAGCATCGTGTTCGTCCGGGGCGGCTGCGGGCGATCAAGCGAGGGCGCCGCGGGGAGCGAGTCCGGGTCGACGACCGCGCGCGACTCGGGCTTGCGCCCCAGGTTCGACGCGATCGCGTCGGCGAACCCCCGCGTCCCGACCGCCTCGGTCGACCGGTCGCCGAAGTCGCCGGTCCGCACGCCGCTCTCGAGTGTCGACAGCAACGCGTTCTCGATCAGCGCCGCCTGGCGCAGCATCCCGATGTGCCGCAGCATCATGATGCCCGAGAGCAGCAGGCTCGTCGGGTTGGCGACGCCCCTGCCCGCGATGTCCGGCGCCGTCCCGTGCACCGCCTCGAAGATCGAGACATGCTTTCCGATGTTGGCCGACGGCGCAAAGCCCAGCCCGCCGACGAGCCCCGCCGCGAGGTCCGACACGATGTCGCCCTGCAGGTTGGGCAGCACGACCATCTTGAATGTCTGGGGCCTCAGCACAAGGTTCATGCACAACGCGTCGATGATCACATCACCGTGCTCGATGCCCGGGTACTCCGCCGCGACCTCCCGGAAACGATCGAGGAACAGGCCGTCGGTCATCTTCATGATGTTGGCCTTGTGCCCGCAGTGGATCGATCGGATCCCGAGGCGGTCGGCCAGCTCGAAAGCCGCGCGGTGCACCTGGTCGCAGCCGGGCGCCGAGATGAGCCTCTTGCACTCGACCACATCCCGCGTCAGCCTGTGCTCGATGCCGCCGTAGGTGTCCTCGATGTTCTCGCGGATCACATAAAAGTCCACGGGCACGCCCGCTCGCGAATACACCGTCTCGACACCCGGCAGCGACTGGAAGTGCCGGATGTTCGCGAACGCGCCGTACATCTTCCGCAGCGACACATTGATCGACTTGCCCCCGCCCCCCTTGGGCGTGCCCATCGGACCCTTGTAGACGATCCCTGTCTCCTCGATCGTCCGGATCGCCTCGTCGGTCATCCCGCGCGTATCGCGGTCGAACACCGACTCGCCCATCTCCACCGCGACGAACTCGACATGCTCGTCCACGCCCGCGGCACGGAAGATCGACAGCGCCGCGTCCATGATCTCAGGGCCGATGCCGTCGCCGGGGGCCAGCGCGATTCGTGTCTTCTCGGCCATGGGTGTTTCTGGTCCTTCCTGTGCATCAAAGACGGTGTGTTGCGTGCCGGTTCGGGCTCGGCCGCCGGGTGGATACCATAGCCGCCGCAGGGCACCGACCGCGGGCCAGGATCAGCGGCGCAGCGGTTCCCGGACCCCAAAGCGGACCCTCACGCGGGCGCGGTCGCCCGGCGAAGCCGGTCGTGCACCGCACGCCAGACCGCCTCCGACGAGGCGTCCGGTCCGCGAAGGGGAGGCCGCTCGATCAGGATCCGGCTCGGATTGGCTTCATCCGCTTCGCGGACGGCCGCGTACAGCCTCGCGGCGTACGCCGACGCGTTCGAAGGCATCGCCACCACGAACACCCCCTCCGGCGCCTCGTCGAAGTCGATCGCGACGATCGCCTCGCCCGCTTCGGCGCTCACGAGCTGCTCGCGATCCACCAGCACAGCGCGCGCCCTCGGCGCGTAGTGGCGCCCCATCAGCCCCGGAGACTCCGCCACGCTGTGGATCTCGTCGCTCTCGATGTCTGCGTTCCGGACCGGACCGTCGAGCACGCTGGCGATCGCCTCGGCGCCGACCACGCCAGGTCGCAGCACCGTCGCCTCGCGGTAGCCGTCGCCCTCCAGCCGCAGCACGGTCGATTCGATCCCGCGAGGGCAGGGCCCGCCGTCGAGCACGAACACCTCGTCCTCGGAAAACGAGGCGCGCACATGCGTCGCGTCGGTGGGGGAGATCATGCCGGACCGGTTGGCGCTCGGGCCGACCAGCGGGCCGCCGAAGGCGTCGATCAACGCCAGGGTCAGCGGGTGGTCCGGGCAGCGTACCGCCACCGTCGAGCCCCCGCCCGTCACCCGATCGGGCAAACGCTCGTCTTTGGGCAGCACGATCGAGAGCGGGCCCGGCCAGAACGCCTCGGCCAACCGCTGCGCCGAGTCCGGCCACACGCCCGTCGCGCGACGCGCCATCTCCGGCCCCGAGACATGCACGATCAGCGGGTTGCCCGCCGGACGCCCTTTCAGCTCGTACACGCGCTCGACCGCCGCGGCGCTCAGCGCGTCCGCCCCCAGCCCGTACACCGTCTCGGTCGGGAAGGCGACGAGGCCGCCACCGTTCAGGCGTCTGACCGCTTCGGCGATCTGTTCCGGTCCGGCGCTCATTCAGCGTCCGAGGAAGTTCGGGTCGATCCCTTCCGGGTCGCGCACCTCGAACCTGATGCGGTTGCGCTCCAGCAGGGTGCCCATCGAGGCGTACAACTCCGCGAGTGAGATCTGGTAGTCGATCATCGCTTGAACCTCCGCCCGCTCGGCGTTGGCGAGCTGGTCCTGGCGATTGAACTCGACCTCGAGGCGTTCGATCGTGAACCCGCCCACCGTCTCCTTCTCCGCCTGCAAAGCACGCAGCGCCTCGCTGGCCGAGACCCGCGCGATACGGCTCTGCTCGATCAGCGAAAAGTTCGTCGACGCATTGTCCAGCGTGTTCTTGATCTCAAGCGCGATCTGCTGCACCGTGTTCCGCAGCGAGACCACCGCCTGCTGACGCTCCAGAGTCCGCTGACGCAGCAGAGCCTCGGCGGAGCGGTTGCCGATCGGCTGCTCGAAGAACACGCCCACGATCGCGTCGACAAAGTCGCGATCGAACGCGCTGGAATACGCGCTGCCGAGCCCGCTCTCAAGAGCGTTCAGTCGGAGCAGCACACGCAGATCGAGCTGGGGCAGCCTCGCGTTGTCCGCCACCACGCGCTGGATCGTCGTGTTGTCGATCGACACGATCGCCTGATCGATCTCGGGCCTGTGACGCACCGCCGAGGCCACCGCTTCACCGAGGTTGTACCGGATCGGCGCGTCCATCGCCCCGTCGGTCGGAACCAGCAAAAGCTCGCTCGTCACCGGGATGTTCGGGTCGTTGAGCAGCGCCTTCAGGCGGTCGCTCCGACGACGAAGCACATTCTTCGCACGGATCACATTGCCCTTGCGGTCCTCGACATTCGACGCCGCCGCCGTGATCTGCGGGGGCGTCGCATCGATCGCACGCCGGGCCGACACCTGATTGAAAAGCTGCTCGCCACGCTCGGTCTGGCGCTGCAGGATCAACAGATCCCAGTGCGCCTGCACGAGCTGCCAGTACGCCCGCTCGACCTCAAGCACCGTCCGCAGCATCTCGCCCTTGAATCTCGCCACCGCCTCCCGCTCGGCGTTGCGCGACAGCCGGATCTGCGACAGGGCCACATCAGAACCGAATCCGCGAAGCAGCGGCTGGTCGTACTGGAACGCCAGCGTCATCTGCCACCCCGGGTTCGGCGAGAGGGTCAGCGCCGACTCGGTCTGGTCGAAGTACTCAAGGTCCTGGCGGAACTCGATCTGCCCGCCGGTGATCAGCGCCCTCCGCACGCCCGCTTGCGTCGTCAGCGCGTCGCGCTGCTGGAACTCGCCGCCGATCGTCTGCTGCGCCGAACGCGAGATCGTCGGCGTCTCCGTCGACCCCCACTGCGCCGTCGCAAACAGCGTCCAGTCGAACGCGGCCTCCGCCTGCACAAGCTGCGCCTCGGTCACCGAGGGCGTCAGCCGGGCGAACTCCAGCTCCAGGTTGTTCTGCACCGCCACCCGGATCGCGTCCTGAAGGGAGAGCGCGACCGTCTCGACAGGGTCGCCCAGCAGGTTGGTCATCTCGGGCAGACCCAACTCCGTCAGGTCGTACGCCTCGGGGCCCGCCATCCGGGAAAGCTCGGGCATCCGGTTGCGGATGTCCTCCACTAGCCACTCGGGGTACCCGCTCAGCCCGACCGCCCGCGTCGACTCGACCTTCTCGGGCCGGCGGGTCAGCGGGGCGAGATCGTTCCGCACGCCCTCGATCACGCTCCGCCGGAGCGATTCGGCGTGCCCGTCAGGAGGCAGGGGCTTGGCGCATCCCCAGAGCCCGCCCGCCACCAAGGCCAAAAGACCGGCGCGGCGGAGGGAGACGGACCAATGGCGTTTTACTGATTCCATGCGTGGGATAGGTCTTTGTGCCGCTCGGGGGTCGGACAGCCGGCAAACACCGGCCTACGGGGGGACGAACGATAGCCACCCCTCCCCGCCCGAGCGCGTGCCGAGCCCGACGCGCCGCACGACCGCTCAAACGACAGGCCAGCGCCCACGACGGAACCCGCCGAGCCGATCTAGACTAGCCCGAAGCGGGTCCGGAGGGCCCGCAAGAGATCACACGCTGATCCCACTCGGGCTTACGCACCCGGCAGGAGGCACCCATGCGTCGCCGTCGACTCCATTCCAACGCGATCTGCGCCGCGCTCTGCACCCTGACACTCTGCGCCGGTCTCCACGCCAACGCCGCCGAAGACTCCGAAGGCCCCGCGATCCGCGTGGTCGAGCCCCGCCGGGTCGTCGTGAGCGTTTCGGAGGCGGCCCTGCGCAGCGGCGAGCTCGAAAGGTTCTACCCCGTCGCCCTCCTCCGCGAAGGCGCCCAGCTCACCGTCATCGGCGAGGGAGACGGGTGGTACCGCGTCCGCTACCCCAGCCGCGTCGGCGTCTTCGTGCCCGCCTCCGAGGCCGGCCTCGAAGAGGACCAGGGCCGCGTCCGCCTGACCGCGCCCTCGCGGCTGAGGGCCCCCAACCAGGCCGGCGGCTTCCGCATGAGCTGGCGGTCCGTGCTCGACGAGCCGCTCCCTTCCGGCGAGCACCTCCGCCTCATCGAGGTCGTCCGCGACGACAACGGCCGCCCCGCCGCCTTCCGCGTCGTCCCGCCCGACACCGCCGGCGTCTACATCCGCAGCGACCATGTCACCGACGCCCCGCAGACCACCACGGGCGAGCAGACCGGCACGCTCGCCACCCCCGAGCGCACAACAGAACAAACGACAGAACGCACGCCGGATTCCGAACGCCGGGACATGCAGCGCGAGACCGACCGCGACACCGTGACCACCGACGAGTCTCGGGCAGACCGGACGCCGGTCGTGATCGATCAGGGCGAGCGGGCCCGTCTCCGAGCGCCCCAGACCGCCACCCTCCAGCAGCTCGACGCCGCCTACCAACGCCTCCGCGCCGGCGAGGGCGGCGCCGCCGAGCTCGAAGCCCTCCTCGGCGAGTACCAGGCCGCTCTGGACGCCACCGAGGAGTCCCCCTTCACCGAACGACTCCGCGAGCAGCTCCGCGACCGCATCGCGATGATCAACCTCCGCATCCAGATGCGCGACCGCCTCGCCTCCCTCACCGATCCCGACGCCGAAGCCGCCGACACGCAGGCCGCCGTCCAGCGATTCCGCGAAGCCGTCTCCTCAGGCCGCCACGACTTCGTCGGCCGGCTCGCCGCCTCCCCCGTCTACAACGGTGAGGGGCTGCCCCGCCTCTTCGCCCTCCGCTCTGTCACAGGACTGGACCGGATCCTGGGCTACATCGACCCCGCCGAGGTCGATCGGGCGCATACGCTCGTCGGCCGGGTCGTGGGTATCCACGGCAGCGCGGAGACGACCCGGAGGTCGGGCGCTCGCATCATCAGGGTCGACCGGATCGAGCGCCTCCCAGACCCCGCCGCGGACTGACTCCTGCGCCGGGGCGCACCACCCACCCATGGCCCCGACCAACGACGCTTCCGGTCAGATCGCCTTCGCCCACGGCCTTTCAGCCGCGGACGACGCCGCGACCGCTGCATCCAGCGCCGCTTCCTCAGCGATGCAGCGCCTCGCCAAGCCCGCTGACCTCGCGATGGTCTTCATCTCCACGCCCCATGTCCAAGAGGCGGCCTCGGTCAACAAAGTCGTCCGCGAGGCGACCGGGGCCCGATGCCTCCTGGGGGTCAGCGGCGTCGGCGTGCTCGCCGGAGACCGCGAGTTTGATGACGGGCCGGGCGTCGCTGTCCTCGTCGCCTCCATGCCGGGTGTCGAGCTCGAACCTTTCGCCGGCCCCGAAGTCCTCGACGCCTCCGACGACCCCGAAAAGCTCGCCAAGGTCATCCACGCCGGCCCCGGTCAGAAGGGCGTCATCCTCTTCGCCGATGCCTTCAGCGTCCCCGTCGGCGGCCTCCTCGCCCGCATCAACGACGCAAGAGCCAAGGCCGGCGTCGACCTCCGCGAGTCGCCACTCATCGGCGGCATGGCCTCCGCCGGCGACGAGCCCGGCGCCAACGCCATGATGCTCAACGACCGCGTCTTCAATTCCGGCGTCGTCGGCGTCTCGTTCCGCGGCCCGGTCCGCATCGACGCCGTGGTCAGCCAGGGCTGCAAACCGTTCGGCCCAAACTTCGTCATCACGAAGGCCCGTCCGAACCTCATCCAGGAACTCGGCGGACGCCCCGCGATGGAGCGCATCGAAGAAGCCGTCGAAGACCTCGAACAGGCCGACCGAAAACTCCTCGCTGGCGGGCTCCTCCTCGGCCGGGTGGTCGACGAACGCAAGCCCCGCTTCGGACGCGGCGATTACCTCATCCGCCACATCGTCGGCATCGACAAACGCTCCGGCGCCGTCGCCGTCGACGACCGCCTCCGCACAGGCCAGACCGTCCGCCTGCACCTCAGAGACCGTGAGACCGCCTCCAGCGACCTGCTGCTCCTGATGGACGCCCAGCGGCTGCACGACCAGCCGGCGGGGGCTCTGGTCTGCACCTGCAACGCCAGAGGCTCGGCCCTCTTCGGACGCCCGCACCACGACGCCATGGCCGTCGCCCGGGCCTTCCAGACCGTCGAGCCTGGGGAGCGGGCGGCCCGGGGCGGCCAACCGATCGATGCGGGAACACCGATCCTGCCTACGGCGGGTTTCTTCGCCGCCGGCGAGATCGGCCCGATCGCCGGGCTGGGCTTTCTGCACACCCAGACCGCGTGCATCGCCCTGTTCCGGGCGGAGTGAGCGCCGCGCGGAGTTCGGCGGCGGGCGTCTTGTCGCTCGAAGGGGACAACCTGTCGGTTGCGCTCGCCGCAGGCCATGGGCAGATTGCCCGGATTACCGCGGTTGACCTCCGGGGCTCGGCGGCGGATGCTCGGGCAGGTCGGGCGGGCGCAGGTTCGCTACGCTTGCCGCCCCGGGCCGATCGACTTGTCCGGCGATGGTCCGTGGATTCTGAACAATTCGGGAGAGCAGGAGTCTTCTCTGATGGCCTCGAGCAACAACGAGACGGTGATCGGCGCCGACGCGCAGATCAAGGGTGAAGTGACCTTCGCGTCCTCGGCGAAGATCATGGGGACGATCGAGGGCTCGGTCGTCGCCAAGGGCGACCTGCATGTCGCCGCCGGCGCCAACTGCCGAGCGTCCATCGACGCCGCCAAGGTCACCGTCGACGGGCTGGTGCAGGGCAATGTCAAGGCCTCCGAGCGCCTCGAACTCAGCGCCAACGCGAGGCTCGAGGGCGACCTCGAAGCCGCCAAGCTCATCGTCGCAGAGGGCGCCAGCTTCACAGGCCACTGCAAGATCGGCGGGAGCCCCAAGGCCTCGTCCAACGGCAGCGCCGCCTCGGTCGCCGAGACCAAGCCCGACGCCGGACGCACCGAGTCCAAGGACGACGACGACTCGGGCCGCAAGACCGCGGGCCGGGCGACCGCCGCCGCGAAGAAGTAAACCCGGCTTCGGCTTGGGTATGGGGGCGCAGCCGCCCCCGGAAGACGCCGCATGGCCAAGCAGAAGGGCCCCCGACCGGTCCGGTGTTACCACTGCGGGAGATCGTTCGAGGTCCCCGCCAAGGCGATGACCTGCTCGTGCCCCGGATGCTTCAAGGGCATCCAGCTCGAAAGCATCGTCGTCAAAAACATGGAGCAGATGTCGCGCCTGGAGACCTGCGGCTCGATCACCGTCCGCAAGCGCGGGCTCGTGCAGGCGGACCGCATCATCGCCGCCGAGGGGATCGAGGTCGAGGGCATCGTCCACGCCAACGCCAAGAGCGGGAGGCGTGTCACGCTCCACTCGGGCGCGCAGTGGAAGGGCGACCTGACCGCCCCCTCGCTGGAGATCCGCGAGGGCGCGAGCATCCTCGGAGGGTTCTTCCGCATCGGGCCCGGCGAGGTCGAGCCGAGCGTGCGGGACCCGGCGCCCGCCCCCGCCAATGTCCCGGCCGGTCAATCCTCCGCGGGCAGCACCACGCCCCGGCACTCGCCGAAACCGACGCGCCGGAAGCCGTCACGCTCGCAATAGCCCCGCAGGATCACCTCGTCGCCGTCGGCGAGGAACCTGCGTTCTTCGCCTGTGGGCAGCTTCAGCGCCGTGCGGGCGCTGCCGGGTTTGCTGACCGGCGGGTTCGCAAAGGGATCGCCGTCCCAGGTGAGCTCCAGCAGGCAGCCGCGGCTTTCACGCTTGGGGCCCGAGACCGTGCCCGAAGCGAGCAGGTCGCCGGGCCTCATGTTGCACCCGTTGCTCGAGTGGTGAGCAAGCATCTGCGCGATGGTCCAGTACATGTCCTTGAGGTTGCCGCTGCTGAGGCGGATCGGGTCGATCCCCTTCTTGCGCATCTCGGCGCTGGCGAGCAGGACTTCGAGCTTCAGGTCGATCCCGCCCGCGTCTCGGTCCATGTCGCTGGTGAGGTGGGGGAGGGGCTTGGGGTCGTCCGCTGAGCGCTCCAGGGCGCCGCAGCGGTAGGGCGTGAGCGCTTCGAGCGGGACGACGAACGGGCTGACGCTGGTGGCGAAGCTCTTGGCGAGGAACGGGCCGAGCGGCTGGTACTCCCACTTCTGGATGTCCCTCGCCGACCAGTCGTTAACGAGGCAGAGCCCGAAGATGTGCTCCTCGGCCTTGTCGATCGGGATCGAGCGCCCCATCTCGTTGCCGCGCCCGACATAGAACCCGACTTCGAGCTCGTAGTCGAGCAGCTTGCACGGGCCGAACGCGGGCGGTCCGTCGTCGATCGTCGCGCCGGGCAGGAGCTGGCCCATCGGGCGACGCACGGGCGTTCCGGAAACCACGATCGAGCTCGCACGCCCGTGGTAGCCGACGGGGATCCACTTGTAGTTGGGCAGGAGCGGGTTGTCGGGCCTGAACATGCTGCCGACATTGGTGGCGTGAAACACCGACGCGTAGAAGTCGGTGTAGTCGCGGACCTCGAAGGGGAGCAGGAACTCGGCGCCCTCGCGCGGAAAGAGCGCGACCCCGACGAGCTCATCGTCGGATCGCAGGTCGTCGGACTTGTTGCTCAGCAGTTCGACGAGGCGCATGCGCAGGCGGCGCCGGTCATCGGTCGGCAGGGCCGCGAGGTCGTCGAGCGTCTCGAACTGGAGCGCCATGGCGATGTCGCCGTCGTCGGCGCCGAGCAGGCCGGCGCTGGAGACTTCCAAGAGATCCAAGAGCTGATCGCCGATCGCGACGCAGATGCGCGGGTCGGTCTCGCCCGGCCCCTCGGCCCTGTCGGCGACGCAGAAGGGGAGGTTCTGGACGGGAAAGTCGGACGAAGGGTCATTGGCCGACTCGACCCATGACTTGAGCTTCGGGTCGTGCGTGTCATCGATGGGGTAGGGCATGGGGTTCTCCCGTGTGGATGTGCTTGGCTGCTGGTGGTCTGCCTGACGGTGTCAGAGGGTATCGCCCGAGAGCAGCGAGTCGGGGTCGACCCCCCGCGATTGGAGCTCGCTCTCGATCCATGGGATGATCTCGGGGAGCTTCTCGGTCGCCACACGCCAGATCGTGTCCGGGTTGATCGCCTGATAGGCGTGCACAAGCCTGTGGCGGGTGCCGATGATCTTTGTCCACTCGATCTGCGGGTGATCGTCGCGGAACTCGCGGGGCAGGTTGAACGCCGCCTCACCGAACACCGCGATGAAGCGCTCCAACGCGGGTCGGAGCAAAGGGTCGCTGTCGAGGTCGGTGCGTGCCCGGCCCTTCGTCGCTCGGACGGCCCAGCGGGCGTTGTCGAGCATGTGCATGAGCTGGGTTGCGACATCACGCCGCGACATACACGCTCCGGGCGGCGCCGAGAATCTCATCGCGGTAGTACGGATGGACCGTGCCCGGCGTCAGCACCTGGACATCCCGACCGGTCAGCTTCGCCAGCCGCTCGGCGAGTTCCATGCAGACGAAGTCGTCTTCAACGCCGGACTTGAATTCGACAAGCACATCGACATCGCTCGAATCAGCCCAGTCGTCCCGCAGGATCGACCCGAAGAACGACAGGCGACCGACGCCGAACTCGCGCGACAACTCCGCGAGCGACGCCAGATCGATCCCGAGCCGGTTGGTCACCAATTGCGGGATGTCGCTGTTTGGATCTGCCATGACAGGATTTTACACGGTCTGTGCGGCATTCGCTCCGGCTACAGCAACCCGAGCTTCTTCGCGTCGCCGACCGGCTCGTCGAACGAGCAGGAGCCGTAGCCGACGGCAAAGCCCTCTCTCGCCTTGACGACCTCGCCCGGCGTCAGGCTCAGGTTCTTGTATCGCACGCCCTCTTCGCTGAAACGGAACTCGGTGGGGTCGCGTTCTTCGAGGATCCGCTCGGTGGTTTGGAGGTCGGCCTTGCCCCAGCGGACGAACGCCGCGGCCATGAAGAGGTTCAGGTACCCGTGCATCAGCCCCCGCACGGAGTCCTTTTCGTAGGTCAGCGGGTGCTCGGCGCGGATCGGGTGGTGCAGCCCCGCGGTCGCCTTGAAACGGACGCCCCCGGCCCTGGCCGCGTGCAGGAACCGCGCGATGTCTTCGGCGGGCGGGATCAGGTCGGGCGTCACGCCCCCGCACCGGATCTTCGCCGACGCCTCGTCGCCCGCCAGCGCCGCGACGAACCCGCGGCAGTCGCCCGAGATCGGAAACTCGAAGTACGGGTGCACTTCCTCCGGGATCTCTTCGATCGCCCGGTCGATCTCGTCGGGCGAGGCGACCCGCATCTCGACCGAGTCGATCTGCGCCAGCCCGTTGTCTTCCTTGCTGTGGTGCTCGTTGAACGCCACAACCGCGTCGAGGCAGGCGTCCAGCTCGCCGTCGATGATGGCGCTGATGCGCCACGGCTCGCTGTCGTCGGCCATCTCGCGGTAGCCGCTGGTCGCCCATGTGCCCGGCAGCATCACCCGCGCGTGCTCGATGAACTCTGAGAGGCGTGAGACGGGGCAGATGAAGTGGGCCAGCACCCACGAATACTCCGAGCGGATGTCGCGAGCGAAGCGTTCGACGGCCTTGTCAATCGGCAGCTTCGCCGGGGGGTAGAGGCCCGCGTAATCGATCAGGCCGTCGAAAAAGGCCTTGTTGACTGGGTTCATTCGCAGCTCCGTGTTACCAGTTCAGCGTCCCGCGCCACGCATGGGTGAGTTCTTCAACATCGAGATCCAGCCCCGCCTCGGCCCAGCCGAGGCGCCCGCTCTCGTCGATCGCGCCGATGTGGACCCACGGCGTGGATCCCAAAAGCTTCTCGATCTCGGGCAGGCGTCCCGCCGAGACCTCGAGCAGGTAGCGCGAGGGCGACTCGCCGAACGCCGCCGACAGCGGCGCTGCGTCGTGCCCAGGGAGGCTCAGCTCCGCGCCCAGCGGGGCGGCGGGCTTGTACCCCCCGATCAGCAGTTCGGCGACCGCCACGATCAGCCCGCCGTCGGAGATGTCGTGCGCGCTCTCGACAAGCCCCGCGCGGATGAGCGCCGCGACGGCCCGCGCCGTCTTCGGCCCGGCCTCCAGATCAACCCGGGGGGGCGAGGCGTCGTCGCGATCGGTCAGCCCGAAGAGCGACTGGTACCGCGACCCGCCCATCGCGGCCGGGGGCGTCTCGCCCTGGCCGACAACGATCAGCGTGTTGCCCGGACGCTTGGCGTCGGAGGTGACGCAGTGTTCGAGGTCGGGCACGACGCCGATGCCCGTGATGAGCAGGGTGGGGGGGATCTCGATCGTGCGTCCGTCCTCGGTGGTGAACTGGTTGTTCAGCGAGTCCTTGCCCGAGACGAAGGGCGTGCGGTACGCCTTGGCGCCGTCGTAGCAGCCCTCGGCGGCACGCACGAGCGAGCCGAGGTTCTCAGGCTTCTTGCAGCTCGGCCAGCAGAAGTTGTCGAGGATGGCGATGCGGTCGGGGTCGGCGCCGACGCAGACGAGGTTGCGGACGCACTCGTCGATCGCGCCCAGGGCCATCTGGTAGGGGTCGCCTCCGATCTTCGGGTCGCCGACGCCGGTCTGGACGCCGCAGCCGATCGCAAGCCCGCGCCCCGTGCCCGGGTTTGGCTCGATGACGCTGGAGTCCGCGGGGCCGATGGCGCGTGCGCCCATCAGCGGCTTGACGACAGTGTTGCCCTGCACATCGTGGTCGTACTGGCGGATGATGAAGTGTTTGCTGGCGATGTCGGGGTGGGCGAGGAGCTGCAGAAGGGCGCAGTTGGCCTCCGGCGAGCTCTTTGCGTTCGGCTTGGGCGTCGGCGCCGGCGACCAGCTCGCGCTCCGCGTCGGGGTCGGGAGGCCTTCGTGGAGGAACTCCATCGGCAGGCGTCCGACCTCTTCGCCTCTGAAGGTCAGCACGAGCTCGCGGTCGGGTGTGCCGAACTCGCCGAGCACCGCAAGCTCGACATGTTCCTCGTCGCAGATCTCGCGGAGATGGTCGAGGTTTTCGGCCGGCACAGCGAGCACCATGCGTTCCTGCGCCTCGCTGATCCAGATCTCGGTGTAGGTCAGCCCGCCGTACTTCAGCGGCGCCGAGTCGAGCGTGACCCTCGCGCCGAGCTTCTCGCCCATCTCGCCGACGGCCGACGAAAACCCGCCCGCCCCGCAGTCGGTGATGGCCGAGAAGAGCGGCCCGCCCGACTCGTCGCGGGCGCGCAGGATCGCGTCGAGCACGCGCTTTTCTTCGATCGCGTTGCCGATCTGCACGGCGTGGGCGAACTCGTCCGCGTGGGTGTCGGTCAGCTCCGCCGATGAGAAGGTCGCGCCGTGGATGCCGTCGCGCCCGGTCCTGCCGCCGAGGGCGACGATGAGGTCGCCCGGCTTGGCCCAGCCCTCGATGAGGTTTGCGGGCATGACGCCGACGCAGCCGCAGAAGACGAGCGGGTTGCCGATGTAGCGGTTGTCGAAGAGGACGGCGCCGTTCACGGTGGGGATGCCCATGCGGTTGCCGTAGTCGCGCACGCCCGCGACGACCTCGGTCAGCACGCGCTTGGGCGGGATGCAGCCGGCGGGGATGTCGTCGGTGTCGGGATGGGCGACGCAGAAGACATCGGTGCTGGCGATCGGGCGGGCGGCGAGGCCGGTCCCGATGATGTCGCGGATGCAGCCGCCGATGCCTGTCGCGGCGCCGCCGTAGGGTTCCAGGGCCGAGGGATGGTTGTGCGTCTCGACCTTGACGCAGACGGCGGTCTGGTCGTCAAAGCGGATGATGCCCGCGTTGTCGACGAAGACCGAGAGCGTCCAGTCGATGCCCTCGGCGATGAGCTCGTGCGTCGCCGCGGCGACGGTGGATTTGAGCAGGTTGCGGACGGTGACCTCGGTCGCGCCGGACTTCTCGTGGCCGGGTCTTGCCGACCAGTCGATGGCGTCGCCCTCGATGGGGCCGGTGTAGCTGATGGTGCTCTTGAGCGTCTTGTGGACGCAGTGCTCAGACCAGGTCTGGGCGAGGGTTTCCAGCTCGATGTCCGTCGGCTCGCGCCCCTGAGCGGCGTAGTGGTCGCGGATCGCCCGCATCTCGGCGAGGTCGAGGAAGAGGTGTCCTTCGCGGCTGAGCTTCTCAAGACCCGCGTCGTCGAGGTCGCGGATCGGCACCCGCGTGACGCGGAACTCTGCGGGGGTGCCGCTGGGCAGGGCTTCGGGGCGGTAGGGCTCGGCGTGGATCGCGTTGACGACCGGGTTGGCGACGAGCCTGCGGGCGAGGGCTTCGGCCTGCTCGCCCGAGACGCCCGCGAGGTCGTAGCGCCAGCCGGTCGAGACGCGGACCTCGGCCCCGATCAGGGCGAGGATCGCGTCGCGGACGGACTGGGCCGCGGGGTCCATTACGCCCGGGAGGGGGTGGACCTCGACGGTCGCCTCGTCGGGCTCGGGCTCGGCGGCGCCGACCTCCGACACCTCGACGACCGGGTCGGTCAGCAGACGGGTGCGGACCGTCTCGATCTGCGCGTCGGTCAGATCGCCCTCGATGAGGTACACGCGGGCGGACCGGGCGCCGGAGAGCGCGACGCCGACATCGGCGGCACGCCGCACCAGATCGTCGCCTCGCGGGTCGCCCGCGCCGGGCCTCGGGCGGACCTCGAATCTGACAACAAGCGTCGCGGCGGTGGTCATGGAGCGATCGTACCTCGGCTTCCGGTTCGGATCCGACGCGGGCGGCAAGACGCCCGGTCTCCGGGCGGTACCATCGCCCCCATGGCCTCTGAGACCCCGCCGAACCCCAAGCCCTCTCTGAACGCGGAGGGTCCCAGCACCGTCGTCGAGCTCTACACCGACGGCGCGTGCTCGGGCAACCCCGGGCCCGGGGGGTGGGCGTACATCCTCAAGCACCCCTCGACGGGCAAGGAGATCGAGGGCTCGGGGGGTGAGCGACGCACCACCAACAACAGGATGGAGCTGCTGGCGGTCATCCACGGGCTCAAACGCCTGACCCGGCCCTCGAAGGTCGAGCTGTACTCCGACTCGCAGTATGTCCTCAACGGGCTTCGGGAGTGGCTGGCGAGCTGGAAGGCCCGGGGGTGGAAGACCGCCTCGAAGAAGCCCGTCAAGAACGAAGACCTCTGGCGGGAGCTCGACGAGCTCTCGCAGGTCCACGAGTTGGTGTTCCACTGGGTCAGGGGGCACGCCGGCCACCCCGAGAACGAGCGTGCCGACGAGCTGGCGGTCGCGGCGAGGGACCAGGCCGGCCGCGGGTAGCGCGGGGTTCTGGGACGGTTCTGTCTGTGCGGTCTGCGCGGGCGCGTCGGCGCAGGCCGCGTGTTCCGCCCGGTTTGCCGCCCCGCCCCCGTCAACCCGGGGCTTGCAAGCGTCGATGCTGACTTCCGACACCGCCCGGACCGGGCGGCCACCACGGAGGCGCCATGGCGATCGACCTGCACGACATTCTCAACGCCGCGTTCGAGGCGGACGCGTCCGATGTGCACCTCATCGCGGGACACCCGCCCTTCATGCGGGTGCACCAGGTGATGACGCCCATGGACTTCGACGAGATCACGCCCGACGACGCGGCGTCGATGCTCGAACAGATGGCGCCCCCAGAGACCCAGGACATCTTCCACAAGAACAAGGACGCGGACTTCTCCTACGAGGTCCCCGAGATGGCGCGCTACCGCGTCAACGCCCACATGCAGAAGGGCGCCATCGGTATGGCGCTCAGAATGATCAAGACCAAGGTCCCGCCCCTGGCGGCCCTGAACCTCCCCGAGGTCATCGCGCGCCTCACCTACCTCCCCCGGGGCCTCGTGCTCGTCACCGGCGACACCGGCTCGGGTAAGTCCACAACGCTGGCGGCCATGATCCAGGCCATGAACCAGCGCTACAGCAAGCACATCATCACCCTCGAAGACCCCGTCGAATACAAGTTCGAGTCCGAGCAGTGTCTCATCGAGCAGCGCGAGCTCGGGCAGGACATGCCCACCTTCGCCAGCGGCCTCAAGCACGCCCTGCGTCAGGACCCGGACATCATCCTCGTCGGCGAAATGCGAGACCTCGAAACGACGGCTCTCGCCATCTCCGCCGCCGAGACAGGCCACCTCGTCCTCTCGACGCTCCACACCGTCAACGCCTCGCAGACGGTCGAGCGAATCATCGACATGTACCCGGCCAACCAGCAGAACCAGATCCGCGCGATGCTCTCGGGCACGCTGCAGGCGGTCGTCTCGCAGACGCTGTTTGCGAGGCAGGACCGCCCGGGCATGGTGCCGGCCGTCGAGACCCTGCTCTGCACCTCTGCGGTGCGCAACCTGATCCGCGAGGGCCGCACCTACGAGATCCCCAATGTCATCGAGACGAACAGATCCATCGGCATGTGCAGCCTGGACACCTCCATCGCCGAGCTGTACTTCAACGGCTTGATCAGCAAGGAAGACGCCATCGCACAGGCCGTCTACCCCGACAAGCTCGACAAGCAACTGGCGGCCTGATCGCCCGAAGGCCCGGGGGCTGCGTGCCGGGCCGAGCGTGAGCAAGCGGAGCAACGATGCCGAACTATCGCTACCAGGTCCGTTCCGCCGAGGGCGTTGTCCGCGGGGGCATCGTCGCGGCCGACAGCGCCGCGACCGCCGCCGCCATCCTGCGCAACCAGGGCGCCCATGTCATGAGCGTCGCCCCCGTCGGGGACACCGGCTCGGGCTCGGCCGTCATCGAGCTGATCAAACGGGCGAACTCCGCAAAGCCCACACAGAAGCATGTCCTCGACTTCACCACGCAGCTCGCCGTCATGGTCCGCGCCGGCATCAACCTCCGCGCCGCCCTCGACGGCATCGCCGACCAGACCACACACGCGACCTTCAAGAAGGTCATCCTCGGGCTGAAAGAGGATGTCGAGAGCGGCAAGCAGTTCTCCGAGGCCCTCGCCAAGCACCCCAAGCTCTTCGGGCCGCTCTACATCAACATGGTCCGCGCCTCTGAGATGTCCGGCTCCTTCGCCGACATGCTCGACCGCATCGCGGCCTACATCGGCCAGCAGATCGAGACCCGCAAGATGGTCGTCGGCGCCTCGATCTACCCCGCCGTCATCGGCGTGCTCGCCGTCGGCGTGACGATCTTCCTGCTGACCTTCGTGCTGCCCAAGTTCTACCAGGTCTTCGAGGGCAAGGAGGACATCCTGCCCTGGACGACGACCTTCCTCATGAACCTCTCCAAAACCCTGATCGCCCAGTGGCAGCTCATCGCCGGCGGCGCCGTCGGGGCGTTCATCCTCCTCTTCGTCGCCCTCAAGACCGAGGTCGGGGGCTACTGGGCCGACCGCATGAAGCTCACCATCCCGGTGGTCAAGAACATGTTCCGCTCGCTCTACATCAGCCGCTCGCTCCAGACCATGGGCCAGCTCATCAACGCCGGCGTGCCGATGCTCGACACGCTGGTCATCACCGGTGAGATCTCGGGCAACCGCCTCTTCAAGTCCATGTGGGTCCGCGTGCACGCGAATGTCAAGCAGGGCAAGAAGATCGCCCAGCCCCTCCTCAAGGACACCCTCCTGCCCAAGGCCGTCTGCCAGATGATCTCCGCGGGTGAGGAGTCCGGAAAGCTCGGCGAGGTCCTCGACCAGATCAGCGTCTACTACGCCAAGCAGCTCAAAGAGAACATCAAGGCCGCCACCGGACTTATCGAACCCATCATGATCATTGTGATGGGATCAATCGTCGGCTTCATCGCCATGGCGATCATCCTGCCCATCTTCAAGATGAGCCAGATCGTCAGCTGAATCGCATCCTTGATGGGTGTCAGGAGGTCCGACATGCTCCCCGCCAGCCAACGAGCCGGGCGACGGCGCAGGAACCGGCCTCGGGGATTCACCCTCCTCGAGACCGCCCTCGCGGTCATCATCATCGGCGTCGGCGTCGTCGCCGTCGTCGACGCGCAGCAGTCCTTCATGATGGCCAACCGCTGGTCCAGCCAGGCCGCCACCGCGACCTACCTCGCCAACGAGGTCCGCGAACTCACAAGGCCCCTGCGACGCCACGACCCCGTCACCGGACTCGAGCTCGTCGGCTCCACGCTCGTCGGTTGGGGCCCCGAGCCCGGCGAGGTCACCGCACTCGACTTCAACGACATCGACGACTTCGCCGGCATCCGCTTCGGAGACGACGGCGACATGCCCGGCCCCATCAACGGCTTCGGCGAGGTCATCTTCGAGATCGACCCCGACGGCGCCGTCGTCCGCGACGCCGACGGGAACCCCGTCCCCATGCGGGGCTGGTCGCAGCTCGTCCTTGTCGACAAGGTCCACCCGTTCGACACCTCCCTCTCGCTGTCTCCGAACTACTTCGAGCCCGCCTCGGGCACGAGCCCCGGTCGCGCCGTCGACGAGTTCCCCCTCCGCGTCACCATCGTGGTCTCATACAGAGAGCCGGGCGCCGCGCAGGCCGAGGAAATCGTCCGCGTCAGCTGGATCGTCCCGTGAACAAGCAAGGAGCCGACCAAGCCATGACCCATCGCCGCGATCACAGATCCGCCGGCCGGGAGGCTGGCGCCCGCCGCAACCCTGTCCCGCGCAAGCGATGGACGAGGCGCGGCGTCGTCTCGGTCCTCTCCATGATGTTCCTCGTGCTCTTCGGCTCGCTCGTCGCCGCCATGGCCGTCGCAAGCCAGGGCAACACGCGCGCCGCGGGCACACACCTCCATGTGATGCGCGCCATGGGCGCGGCAGAGACCGGACTCGCTATGGGCGCTCAACGCCTCGCAGAGTCCGCTCAACGCTTCGTCGTCAGCTCCAGCGAGATGGACGCGGCGAATGTATGGAAGCTCTGGATGGGCGACACCAGCGGCCTCGGAGATATCGAGGTCCTCCCCCCGCCCAGCGGCCACCCCGAGGCCGCAAGCCCCGCGGGCGTCGCCGAGGCCATCGCGCTCATCCACGCCGCAGACCAGAACATCATCCTCCACGACGGTGTCTCCGCCCCGGTCATCACCTCCGCCCCCGCGGGCACCGACCCGGCCGAGTTCAAGCTCGACGGCTGGGTCGTCACCCCCGTCATCGGCCTCGATCATGTCAACTACGCCAACGGCGAGCCCACGACCGCGGGCTTCCAGGTCATCTACGCTCCGCGCGCCAACGGCACCGATGTCCGAATCATCTCGATCGGCTACGACTTCGGCTACCGGCGCCAGGGCCAGGCCCTCACCCGCGTCGTCTCCAAGGACTACCGCATCACCAAGCAGGTCCAGCACGCCATCGTCAGCCCCAACCGCGTCATGATCGGCAAGAATGTCAGCGTCACCGGCGACCTCGGCATCTGGTTCGACGACATCAACTTCCCCAACGCGCAGCCCCTGCTCATGAAGAGCGATTTCTACGGCCTCGACCCCGTGCTCGACCAGAAGCTCGACGACTTCTACGCCGGCGTCGCCGAGTACGATGTCGACGGCGACAACAGGCTCCGCGTCGCGCACCCGGTCGAACGCCTCGGCATCCCCGACAAGCACGGCGGCGATTACGGCGGCTCGCCTGAGCACGCCCCCTTCGCGGACGCCACTGGCGACGGCTATGTCGGAGAGTTCGATATCTTCATCAACCACTTCGACCAGAACGAAGACGGCATGGTCGCGCTCTCAGACCTCCTCCGCGCCGGAACGCCGAACTCCCACCTCGCGTCAGAATTCATCGCCTCCGACGGATCGGAGATCGACAAAGACCTCGCGATCCTGATCGATTCGTTCAACCCCGACCGCAACCGCAACGGCGTCTGGGGATTCGACGACCTCGCAAACTCAGGCTGGTGGGACCCCGTCAACGAACCGCACTTCGACACCGCCGCAGACGGCACCGTCAGAGACCAGGTCCTCGGCTACCGCGACGGCGTGCTTGACCGCCTCGACCGCTATGTCAAGCTGCAGGGCTCGGTGAAGATCGGCGTCACCCAGGCGCAGTGGAACAACGAGCACGGGGACTGGCGCAACTCCATCCGAGGCGCAATCCGACCAGCCCCGGGCAACCCGCCGCTGGTGTTCGCGGCAGGCGAGGACGAACTCCCGCGCGTCTCCGCCGACACCTTCATCGACTCAGAACTCGGCCTCAAGGCCGAGGCGAACGGCCCGGACTTCTGGGAACAAGTCGCCGACAACCTGGGCGTTGCAGTCTCAGACCTTGAGACCTATGTCGAGGCCAAACCCCAGGGCTCCGCCTCGCCCCGCTACATCCGTCTCGACCCGGACACCACCGAGGACGGTCTCCCCGACAACTACTCCGAAGCCTACTTCGAAAAGATGCCCTTCAACGCGCCGGTCTTCGTCGACTGGTACTACCGCCCCGTCTTCGAGAACATGGTCTTCAGAAACACGCAGATCCCCAAGGGGCTCAACGCACTCTTCGTCAACTGCGAGTTCATCGGCGTCACCTGGGTCCGAACCCAGACCGACAACACACACCCGCACTGGTCCCTCTACGGGCGCATGGGCTTCGACACCGGTCTCGGAAGACCCGTGCCAGCCTTCAACCGCGACATCTACGGCGTCAACCCCGGCGAGACCGCGGACGACGCGCCCCCCATGCTGCCGCCAAGCGCGATCCCGCCCGAGGAGAACATCCTCCTCGCTCGCCCGGCGCTCGATAAAGGCGACATCCTTCAGTCCGAGATCGACACCTACGCGCCCGGCGAGTACGACCGCCTGCCCGACCCGCTGGTCATCGACGGCAAGCGCATCGTCAACACCAAGGACTTCTCCAACAACATCCGCTTCCACGACTGCCTGTTCGTCGGCTCGATCGTCAGCGACAAGCCGCAGGCCTTCACCCATGTCCGCAACAAGATCCAGTTCACCGGCAAGACCCGCTTCGCCAACGAACACCCCGAGCATCCGAACGACCCAGACCTCAACCCCACCTTCGACGCGCTGCAGGAGATCGTCAAGAGCTCCATGATGCTCCCGCACTACTCCGTCGATGTGGGCGCATTCAACAGCCCGCCCGAGCAGAATGTCCAGCTCCGCGGCGTCATCGTCGCAGGCATCCTCGATGTCAGGGGCAACGCCAACATCGAGGGCGCCATCCTCCTGACCTTCCAGCCCCGCTACGGCGAGCCGCCCCTGGTCGATGTCTTCGGCAACCCCATCGGCAACCCCGGCCTCTTCAACTGCACCATCGGCTACTTCGGCCCCGAGGACGGCGACGAAGAGTCCCTCGACCCACGCACCCTGCCCAAGGTCGGCGGCGTCAGAATCGTCGGCTACGACACCACCGGAGACGGTCTCGCCGATGTCGGCCCGTTCGACGACCAGCCCGCCGGCTCCACTCCCGTCCCCTTCCACGGCTACGGACGCATCACCATCCGCTTCGACCCGCTCATGAGCATGCCCAACGGCATCATGCTCCCGCTGAGCGTCCGCCCGATCCCGCTCAGCTACAGGGAGGGCACGCAGTGAATCAGCTCCGACGCACATCCAGACCGCGCCGGGCGCGGAGAGGCTTCAGCCTGATCGAGATGCTCGTGGCCCTCACCATCAGCGCCACGCTGCTGACCGCGACGATGGTCGCTCTGGACGCGAGCTTCAGAAGCTACAAGGTCACGACCGAGTCCGTCTCGACGCATGTCGTCGGGCGCCTCGTCATGCAGCGCCTCACCGCCCTCATCCGCACCGGCGAAAATTTCGGCCCCTTCCCGGTCAACCCGATCATCGACCCGCGCATCGAGTCGACCGCGATCGAGTTCGAGCTCATCCCCGACCCCTTCAGCAATGTGCGCCAGGTCTGGCGCATCGAACGCGTCGACGCAACGGGCCCGACCGGGCCGTTCGAGCTCCAGGCGACCGTCGAGCAGTACGAGGGCTCGACGCTCATCGAGACGAGCACGCGCACGCTCGTCCGGCGTGTCGAGGACGCGATGTTCACCCTCGAATACGATGTCGGCCCGAGGCTCACCCGCGCCACCATCGACCTGACCCTCCGCCCCGACGATGCGCAGGCCGACAGCATGGTCGGCGAGATCCGTGCGCCCTTCGTCCGCCTCGTCACCAGCATCGCGCCGCGCCGCCTGGACTGAACCGTCTGGGCTGCATCGGGCACGGTCAGTCCTTGCGGCCGAGTTCGTCGAGCGTTTCGGGCAGGAGGTCGGCGAGTTCGCGCGCGAGCATCCCGCTCTCGACGCCGTGACGCTTGGCCCACAGTTCGCCGGCCGCGCCGTGCGCCTCGACCCCGACGCGCGCGATGTCGAACAGATCCAGAGGACGGTCGGGGTCGGGCGGCATCTTGGCGCGGAGGTGCTCGGGCAGGCCCGGCATCGGCGGCGCATGCAGAAACCGGCCCGCCAGCGCGGCGATCACGCCCGTCAGCACATCGCCCGTGCCGGCCGTCGCCAGGCACGGATGCCCGCGGGCGCAGACCCATGTGCGCACGCCGTCGCTGACGACCGTGCCCCGCCCTTTCAGCACCACGATGCAGCCGAGACGCTGGGCCAGGCGCTCGGCGGCTTCGCGTCTGGAAGATTCGTCCTCCGGCTTGACGCCCAGCCGCAGCGATTGAGCGAGGCGGGAAAACTCGCCGGGGTGGGGGGTCAGCACGGCGCGGGCGCGGAAGTCGCGGTGCAGTTCGGGCACGAGGGCGAGGCAGTTGATCGCGTCGGCGTCGACGACGACCGGCGCGTGCTCCTGCTGCACCGCTCGCAGGCTGAGGGCGATCGCGCCCTCGTCGGTTCCGAGCCCGGGCCCGACGGCGATCGCGTCGCAGGTCTCGACGATCTGGTCGAAGAGTTCGGCCGTTTCGTGCGGAATCAGCGAGCCCGAGCCGTCGGTCGGAAGGGGAACGCCTGTGGCCGAGGGCTCGATCTGCACCGCCCCGGGCAGGACGGGCGCGGGCGTGCAGAGACGGACCAGCCCCGCGCCAGAGCGGAACGCGCCGCGGGCGACCAGGGCGGGCGCGCCGGGCATCCAGGCCTCGCCGCAGCGCCCGCCGAAGACGGCGATGCGCCCGGAGTCGCCCTTGTGCGCGTTCGGCGAGGGGCGGGGCAATCGGGGGAGTTCGAGCGGTTCAGCGTCCACGGCCGGCGTGCTCCACTGTCTCGACTTCGATCTCCAGCCGCCCCATCAGCGGCACAAGGGCGACCATCGAGTTTGTTGGTTCGTCGTCGCGCAGGGTCGAGGTCGCCAAGGCGATGTGCGTCGCGTCGAAGATCGCGCGTTCCGGCAGCGCCGGGTCGAGGTCGAGCCAGCGACGCTCGCCCTCGACCTCGATCGCCGCCTGCACCCACATGTGGAACCCGAAGATGTCGTCGGAGCCCGCGAAGCTGTCGGCGTAGATCAGCCCGCTGACGACGCGCGAAGGCGTCCCGTCGAGGCGGAGCAAAGCGGCCAGGAGCGCCGAGTGTTCGGTGCAGTCGCCGTGGCGCGTGCGGGCGACCTCCGAGGCGGTCGCAAAGCCGACGCCCAGCGACTTGTCGGTGATATAGCGGTAGACGAACCGGCGGAGGGCCTCGGCCCGGGCGGCGGGGTCGTCGGTTTGTTTTTCGTTGAGGTTGCGGGTCGCGCGCCGGTGCAGCGCGATGAGTTCCGGGTCGGTCAGATCGAGCATCGTACTGGCCGAGAGATGGGCGGGGTCGTCGGCCTCGGGGGCCGGGGTGGTGCGCCCGGTCCGCACATGCACGCGCACCCGCCCGTCTTCCAGAGGCTCGACGGTCTGCGCTCCCGAAGCCGGAAGCTCGGGCATCCCGCCATCGGGGACGCTGAGCACGAACGAGGCGGCAGTCGCGGCACGCGGTCGCTCGATCAGCCGGTCCGGCCGCACGAAGGTGCGCTGCATGAGCTCGGGCGGATCGAGCTCGGCCAGGGCGATCTCGCGTTCTGAGGCGAGGATCTCCAAAGACATCGGGCCGAGGTTGATCGCCGAACGGACGGCACGCCCCGAAGCGTCGAGATACTCGGTGGTTTCGATCCCGGGCAGGGCGCTGTGCCTGACGGTGGTTCTGAACGCGGGCACGCGCTTGCCGATCACCTCGACTTCGGTCTTGGTGATGTTCGAACGCGTGATGGTGACGGGGACGAGGCCGCCCGCGGGATCGATCGTGCGGACCACGATCTCTTCGGCGCCCGCTTCGAGTCGCTGTCGGACATACTCCGCCGCGGCGGCGGGGGGGAGCCAGCGCCCTTCGATCTGCGGTCGCGAGTCGCGGACCTCCCGCCCGCCCGAGCGTGTCACGAGTTCGACCCCGTCGGGCTTGAACGAGGCTTCGAGCACCACCGGCTCGGCGCCGAGCGACTGCGAAGACCGCATCGAGACGGGCTCGCCCCCGGGCGTCTCGACGAACGACGAGGCCTGCTCGATGGTCAGGCGCTGTTGGTCGCGCCGGATCTCGAGGACGAGCTTGTAGCTCGAAACGGTGTTGCCGTCGCCGTCGGCCTTGATGGTTTCGTGCACATACCCGGACCGCTCGCCGCCGAGCGTCACGATGTACCAGCGATCGACAGGGTCAACCCCGAGCGCCGGGGCGGCGAGGAGGGAGAGGAGGAACAAGAACGCGAGTTGGAACTTTGTTGTGCGTCCGGTCTTGCAGTGCGCGCTCTCGGTGTTTCGGCTGTCCGAAAGCCCCGAAGGGGCGCCGGCCTGTAGCCACGGGTGGAGCGAAGGCCGGAGGCCGAGCGGAACCCGTGGAAGGTGATGAAGTGGAAGGTGATGAAAAAGAGAGCCCGCCCTGAAGGGGCGGAGGAAGTCTCCGGGGACGGGTCGCCTCAGAGGATTTGGCTGCTGGATCGTCCTTCGCCCCTTCAGGGCGAAGACATCCTTGCGCGACTTTTCCACGGGTTGCGCCGACCGCGACGCTCCGCGTCGGGATCGGCTCCACCCGTGGCTACAACCCGCTGCCCCTACGGGGCAGTTGGAGCGGATGAAGTCTTCCGCTACATTTGGGCAGATCCCGTCCGTCACTGTTCCGCCGGTTCCATCCTGCCGAGTCATCGTCGCGCCTCCTGCCCAGTGACCGAGTCTACCCGTGCCGCGTACCCTCGATGCGTGATCGACACCCATTGCCACCTGACCTTCGCGGATTTGCGCACAGACATCGACACCCTGCTCGCCGAGGCCTCGGGCCGGGGGGTGACCGGAGCGATCACAATCTCCACGACCACCCGCGACTGCCTGGAGGCGCTGGCGATCGCCGAGGCCCACGAGCGGGTCTGGTGCACCGCCGGCGTCCACCCTCTCTACGCCGACAAGGGGCCCCACGAGTGGGAAAACCTCCGCCGGGTCGCCGAGCGGGCCGAGTGCGTCGCCTGGGGCGAGCTCGGGCTGGACAACCACTACGACCGCCCGGCCCGCGAGGTGCAGCACCGGGTCCTGGAGGAGCAGCACCGGGTCCTGGAGGAGCAGCTCCGGCATCTGGAGAGCTGGCGGGCTGAGGGGATCGACCTGCCGATCGTGCTGCACTGCCGCGAGGCGTTCGACGACCTGATCCCGATCCTCAGGGGCACCGGGTTCGCGGGCGATCGGTTCGTCTTCCACTGCTTCACGGGCGGGCCCGAAGATGTGCGCAAGTGCCTGGACTTCGGCGCGATGGTCTCGTTCACCGGCGTGGTGACCTACCCCAACGCGCCGGAGGTCCGCGAGGCGGCCAAGCTCGTGCCCCCCGACCGCATCATGGTCGAGACGGACGCGCCGTTTCTGTCTCCCGCGCCGCACCGGGGCAAGAGGCCCTGCCGCATCGCCTGGGTGCGTGATACGGCAGAAAAACTCGCCGAAGTCCGCGGCGAAGCGTTCGAAGAATTCCATCAACGATTGAACGAGAACACCGAGCGGTTTTTCGGGATTGCGTGAAAAAGTGCGCAAAGGATCTGTGGCACTGGCGGCTTGTCCGCCAGTGGTTGGAGTTCATTGACTCCAACAGGCCGGAGAAGGGGGAGGACACAGGTCGGAGACTTTGGCTACCGCATGCATCCATGACATGAAACACTGGCGGACAAGCCGCCAGTGCCACAGATCTCTTGTTCTTTCGTCACGCGATCGAGCGTCCGCCGTCGAGACTGATGATCTGGCCGGTGATGTAGGTCGCCTCGCACGCCAGCCAGCGCACCGTCTTCGCGGCGTCCTCGGGCGTGCCTGACCGCCCCAGCGGCACGCGACGCAGGTACGCCTCCTGCGCCGCGGCGTCCGACTCGTAGCCCTGCTCGGGCCACTGCACCACCCCCGGCGCGACCCCGACGGCCCGCGCCTCGGGCGCAAGATCGCGGGCGAGCGAACGCACCATCTCCGACAGCGCGGCCTTCGACATCGAGTACGCCGAAAAGTCCTTGCGGGGCCGCCCGATCGCGTGGATATCGCTCATCGCGACCACGCACCCGCCGCCCGGCCTCGCGCACTTGCGCAGCAGCGGCGCGAGCTCGGAAGTCAGCAGCAGGGGGGCGAGGGCGTTGACGCGGTAGAGCGCCTCGGCGTCTTCGGACTTCAGCCCTTCCAGCGGCGTCGGAAAGTACAACGACGCGTTGTGCACCAACACATCCAGTCTCGCGCCAGACGCGGCGTACTCGCGACCGAACGCTCGCACGCCTTCAAGATCCGCCAGATCGAGCCTGCGGAGGCTGACCGAAGCGGGCGCGTGCGACTCGGCCACGAACGCCGCCAGCGACTCGGCTTCGTCGCGGCTGCTTCGGTAGGTCACCACCAGGTCGAACCCGTGCGACGCGAACTCGATCGCGATCGCACGCCCGACCCGTTTCGCCCCGCCAGTCACCATCGCGACCGGACGCGAGGTGTTCTGCTTCGGCGCTGATGGATCGTTCATCGCGTTTTTCCGCTTGGACCGGTGTTGCCCTCGTCGTTGTCCTCGTCGCCTTCATCCTCGTCTTCGTCATCGGCGGGGAGCGGGGCTCTGCGCCCGGCCTCGGCCCAGGCGTCGACGCGTTCGGTGGGCGACCGCTCGCGCCGGGTCTCGGCCCCTCGCTTGCGTCGGCGCCGCAACACGAAGACCATCGCCACGCAGGTCACCAGCACCACGCCGATGACAGCGAGGATCAGCAGCAGGGTCGCGACGCGCCGGATCGCATGCGTCTGCGACGGATCGGACTGGAGGATGGACAGCAGTTCGAGCACGGACCCGAGTATACGGTCGCTCGACCGCGGCCCTTACTCGATGGTTTCGATGCTGCTCTCGGTGTCGAGCCGCGAGCGCCCGGGGCGTTCGGTCGGGTCGCCGGTGAGGAAGACGCCGTCGG
Organism: Phycisphaerales bacterium; assembly: GCA_050486265.1. Classification (GTDB taxonomy): domain Bacteria; phylum Planctomycetota; class Phycisphaerae; order Phycisphaerales; family UBA1924; genus SLFH01. The sequence continues at coordinate 70,562 of JBJHCY010000002.1, forward strand.
CGGTGCGGACGACGCCGATCCCGCGCGGGCCGAGCTCACGCGCCAGGTCGTCGTCGCCGATGATGCGGGCGAGCGTCGGCTCCCGCGCCGGGATCTTCACCCGCCCGAGCACCGACGGATCCGACCGGACGATGATGATCCGCGAGCGACCCGTCTGGTCGGGCGTTGACGGCGTCGTCTCGGCGGTCGCGGGCGCATCCGTCGTCTCGGGCGAGACGCTCGGCGTCGAGTCGGCGATCTGTGTCGGCACGCCTTCGCCGCCGCGCAGGTTCCCGCCGGCCGGGTGTTGGCCCTGCAATGGGCCCTGCAATTGGCCGATCTGCCAGACCACACCGATCGCAACCGCCCCGAGCACGCCCGCCGCCACCCCGGCCCGCACGCGGGCGACGCGGGGGCGACGCCGAACGATCGGGCGGAGCTCGTCGAGCATCCGCTCGCGCCGCTGCACGCCTTGTTCAGAGAGGGGTTGTCTGGACATCGCACACTTCCTTCGGTCTATTCCTCGCGGTCGGCCGAGCGCCGCGGGGCGGAGGGGTCGAGTTCGCCCCGGAGCCGTTTGAGGAGGCGCCGGATCCTGCCGTGGGCGGCGCCGCCGGAGATGCCGTTCGCCCTCGCGGCCTGATCCAGCGTCGCGCCCCGTGCAAAGCGGACAAGCAGCAACGAGCGATCGGCGGGCCCGAGTCGGGCGAGAGCCTTCCTGAGTTCGGCGATCCGCTCGTCGAGTTCCGCATCGGGGGCGTGATCCGGTTCGTGCCGATCTCGCCTTGTCGCCGAACGCTCTCGCTGAACCCTGCGGCGTTCCGCTCGCAAACGGTCAAGGGCGCAGGTGTGCACCACGCGGGTGAGCCAGCGCCGGAAGGCGTCCTCGTCGAGCCCGGGCGGCACGCTCCTGGCCGCCTTGAGCATCGCGTCCTGCACCACATCGAGGCAGAACGACTCGTCGCGCCCCGTGAGGCGGTAGGCTAGGGCGAGGGCGTGGTCGAACCACGCGCGGTAGAGCGCCGCGAACGCCCCGTCGTCGCCGGACGCCGCGGCTGTGGTAAGGATGGCCGTCTCGTCCGGCATGGGGCGGGTGATGGAGAGGGCGCGGGGCACACGGGCAGTAGAACCGGATGGGCGTCGCGGGTCAATCGCGGCGGGGGCGGATGAGTTCATCGAGGCGTGCCTGCTGCTCTCGAAGTTGCAACTCGTAGAGGCGTCGCTGGCGGGCCAACTCGCCGTAATCTGTGGCTGAAGTGGTCTGGGCCATTTCGATGATCAATCTCTCGATCTCACCGGCTCTTTCGGCGATGCTGCGCTGGAGGTCTCTGATCTCTCGACGGCGCTTCTCAGGATCCGCGGCCTTCTCGGTGTGCTCGACGAGGCGGCGGATCCGCTCGACCTCGGCCGCGGCCATGCGGGCTTCGAGCTGGCGGTTGCGGAGCTTGAACTCGCTCTCCCTGACTTCTTCGTAGACGAACCCCTCCTCGTTCTCATAGATCATCTGGTTCTTCTTGAGCTCCGCTTCGGCCTGCTCGACGCGCAGCTCGGCCTGTTCGAGCTTGAGTTCCGCCGTCTGCAGAACACCCTTGAGCTCGATGAGGCGGAGTTCCGGATCGACGATTTCGCCTTGGAGCACAGCTTCGAGGCGGCCTTCGGGGCCGGCTTGGCGCACTGCGGCGGCTTGTTCCCGCAGGGTCTGCGTGTCTCGGGTCATCAGGTCGATCGCCTCGGTGACGACGCTAAGCGATGTCCTCGGCGCAGCCACGATGAGCATGCCTGTCTCGGGGTGGAAGCGGATCTCCGGCTCGGCCCTGGGGCTGGACGCCATGATGACCAACTCGACCGCGGTCAGGATGTCCTCGGTGCGCAGTGCGGCAGGGTCTTCGTCGGTGGCGGGCGAGATGATGCCTCGGATCGAGAAGACGCGGGTCTGGTTGGACGGTACATCTTCCGAGACAAAGGGGCTCATGACATGCTCGACGACGAGGTAGCCCGGTCGCTCGGAGACCCTGATCGATGATCGGACGCCCCTGTCCGGGAAGATGTCGCTCATGAGCCGAAGCGCGCCTTCAAGTGTCATTGCACGCATTCGCGCGTTGCCGAGTTCCCTGCTTGCCGTCTGCTCGTCCATCAGCACATTGCGAGGCTCGCCGTCGAAGGCGCGGCGGAGGGTCTCGATGTACTCCGCGACCGTGCCGCCGGGAAAGTCGATGTCGGCGGTCTTGTCCGTCTCGGCCTGAGCCGCGCCGCCGCCGGCGCTCTGCAGGGCGAGGGCGGGGGCCGGGGTGAGCACGAGGGAGGCGGCGATCAACGCGGCGCCGAGGCGGAGCGGTCTGCGTGCGGGCATGGCGGGTCTCCGGGTTGGGGGCGTGGGGTGTGCGGTGCAAGTCGGGGGCTCGTCCCACCCTCTCAACGCCGCGGCGGGGCGGTTTCGGCGCTTTGCCGGAAAAAAGTGCCGCGGCTTCACCCCGCACCCCGCGCCCAGCGCCCTGCGCCCCGCGCCCAACACCCTCCGCCCACCCACTCTCCCCCGTCTACACTCCCCGTTCAGGAGAAGCCATGCACTTCGAAACCCACCAGCCCGTGATCGACGATCTTGAGGCGCGGATCTTGACCATCCGCGACTCTCTTTAACTACGACAAGAAGGCCCAACGCCTCAAGGCGCTGGAAGACCGCATGGGGTCCCCCGACTTCTGGGACGACCAGGACAAGGCCCAGGAAATCGTCGGCGAGCTCAAGCTCATCAAGGCCCAGATCGGCCCGGTCGGCGCGGTCGAGGAAAAGCTCGAAGACGCCAAGGTCGCCTACGAACTCGCACGCGAGGAGGGCGACGAGGGCATGCTCCAGGAGGCCGACCAGGCCCTCTACGAGCTCTCCAAAAAGATGGACCAGGTCGAGCTGCAGTCGCTGCTCTCGGGCAGGCACGACCACCGCAACTGCTTCCTGACCATCTCCGCCGGCGACGGCGGCACCGAGGCCAACGACTGGGCCGAAATGCTGCTCCGCATGTACATCTACTACTGCGAGCAGATGGGCTGGAAGCTCGAAGAACTCTCCAAGACCTTCGGCACCGAGGTCGGCATCGACCATGTAACGCTGCATGTCAAGGGCCCGTACGCCTTCGGCTACCTCAACTGCGAGCGCGGCACGCACCGCCTCGCCCGCGTCAGCCCCTTCAACGCCCAGGGCAAACGCCAGACCAGCTTCGCGACCGTCGATGTCACGCCCGAGTTCGACGAGACCAAGGTCGAGATCCCCGACAAGGACCTCGAAATCACCGCCTTCGCCCGCTCCAGCGGCCCCGGCGGGCAGAATGTCAACAAGGTCGCCTCCGCGATCCGCCTCGTGCACAAGCCCACGGGCATCATGGTCGTCGCCAGCACGCACCGTGACCAGCTGCAGAACAAGCGCCAGGCGATGTCGCTCCTGCAGGCCAAGCTCGAACAGATCGAGGACGAACGGCGCGAGGCCGAGATCGCCGAAGCCGCGGGAGGCAAACTCGAGCACCGCGGCTGGGGCGCGCAGATCCGCAGCTATGTCTTCTACGACAACCGCGTCAAAGACCACCGCACCAACCACGAAGTCGGCAACCCGCAGGCGGTCATGGACGGCGACATCCAACAGTTCATCGACGCGGAGCTGCAGCGGCGTCGCAAGGCGCGGACGGGCAAAGACGCGTAACGAATCGCAAAAGACCTGTGGCACTGGCGGCTCGCCCGCCAGTGTTTTTCTGTCATCAACGCCGCAAGACCCAGTGTTCTGCTGTCACCGACGCCGCAAAGCCCAGGTCTTCGCTGTCATCGTCGCAGAAAAACCGAGTATTCTTTTGTCACCGACGCAGCAAACAACCCGCATCACCACCCCGCGCCTCCGAAAGCCCCTGAAAGGGGCGCCAGGTTGTAGCCACGGGTGGAGCAAGGCCGCAAGGCCGAGCGCAACCCGTGGAAAGCATCAAGAGTGAACTCGCCCTGAAAGGGTGAAGGACTCACTTGATCTCGGGCTCAACACCCATGATCCAACCCTCGCCGCCCTTCGCATCCAGCATCGCCCGATCCCGCCCGAGCCGCTCGATCAGCTCATCCCGAAGCGCAACGACCTGCCTCGCGTCCTTGATCTCGTGCTCGACATGATCGATCGCCGCGAGCGAGGGCCAGATCTCGGCGATCACGATCTCGTCGGTCCCGGCGCGTTGTTCGAAAGGCCATAACCGGGTTCTGTCGCCGAAGGAAGGGTGCGTCAGCAGCCGGTGCACCGTGCCCAACCCGAGCAGCGCCTGCGAGCCGACAGCGCCGGCGCCCATCAGCTTCCATGCCGACTGGATGTTCCGCTTCCTCGCCCGCAGCAGACGCTCGACCTCGCGGTACTCCTCAACGCCGGTCGCTCGGGTCTTGCGGAAAGTAAGCCCATCGTACTTTCTCTTTACGGGATGGCCCCAGAAAGGTCCCTCCCCCGCACCTGTTGTCGCGCGGATCCGTCGGTTCAGTTCCGCGGCAACTTCGAATCGGTTGTTGCGGCCGTCCTTGCCGTCTTCGACCAGTTCATCGAGCAACGAGCAGAGGGCGCGGCCTTCCGGAAGCACCGGAGACCCATCGCTGGTCCGCGGGTAACCGATCGGGAAGTCGAAGCCGACCAACGCGGGCCCGTCGTGCGATCGCAAGAGCGAGACCACGCGGGCCTCGCAGTCCAGCCGTGTCCTGAAGTATTCGGGCGGCGGACGCTCCGCGGCAGCCTCACCGGCGAACGCGTAGGCAAGCCAGCACCGATCCGGCGAAGGACGCTTCGGTCCACGGGTCGAGGACGCCGACCAATCCACCATCACGACAAGCGTCTCGGGCCTCACCCCCGACGATCCCGGAAACTCCGCAGCGGCCGAGGCCCGCAGCAGCCGATCGGGCGGCCTTCGTCCAGCGGCTTCCTCGCCCGCGGCCTCTGCGAAGGCGACGCTCCGAAGATCGCACCGCCCACAACCGCGCCCACGATCAGCACCACCAGCATCGGCGACATCTCGATCTTCGCCCAGACGAGCAGCAGCAAAATCGCCGGTGTCGCGATCATCGCCAGCAGCATCGCAAACAGCACCCGGCGTGCGGCCTGACGCTGCTCGTCTTCGTCGTCGATGAACTCGGGATCCGCATCGTCGGCGACGCAAAGCCGCCGAGCGGCGGCGGGCGCGCCGTTCGGTCCGGAATCCGGCCCCCGTTGCAGGCCGCGTTGGGCCGGCGGCTCGTTCTGCGGCTGGCCCGACGCGAAGCCCGGCCAGACGATCATCGGGGAGTCGGGCGCAGCCGGACGCCGTGCGTCCGCCCGAGGCCGGATGTCCGCGTTCTCACCACGCATGGGGGATTGTAGGAAGCCCGCAGGCCACTCCCGGTCGCCTGCTCGCCTCTCTACCCTCACCTCTCCCGCGAGCCTTCGGCTCGCGCCCCCACGCCCCAAGCCCCACGCCCGACACCCTTACACCAGCAATGTCGCCGGCGCCTCCAGCAGTTCCTTGACGGTCTGGAGGTACTGGGCCGCCATCGCCCCGTCGATCACGCGGTGGTCGCTGGACATCGTCATCGCCATCACATGCCCGACAACGATCTGCCCGTCGCGGACGACGGGGCGCTCTGCAGCACGCCCGACCGCAAGGATCGCCGTGTTCGGCGGGTTGATGATCGCAGTGAAGTGATCGACGCCGAACATGCCCAGGTTCGAGATGGTGAAGGTCGAGCCGGTCAGTTCGTCGGTGCTCAGCCCCTTCTCGCGGGCCTTCTTGGCCAGGCGCCGCGTCTCGGTCGAGACCTGGCGCAGGCCGATGCGGTCGGCGTTGCGCAGCGTCGCGACGACAAGCCCGCCGCCCGTCAGATCCTCCTTGATCGGCAGCGCGATCGCGACGCCGACATTCACCTCGGCGTTGATCTCGATGCTCTTGCCGTCCTTGCCCCACGACGCGTTGACGAACGGGTGCTGGTGCATCGCAAGGGCGCACGCGCGGACGAGGAAGTCGTTGACGCTCAGCTTGACGCCCTGGGATTCAAGCTGCGTGTTGAGCTGCTCGCGCAGCGCCAGCAGCGCGTCCATGTCGACCTCGACAGTGACCTGGTAGTGGGGGATCGACTGCTTGGACTCGACAAGCCGCTTGGCGATCGTCGAGCGCATGTTGCTCAGCGGGACAGTCTTCGCCTCCAGCGTCGCGCCCAACGGCGGCAGCGGCTCGGGGGCGGCGCGCCCGGTGTCTCGCGCCTTGGACTCGGCCTTGCCCGCGCCGCTCTCGGCCGCGGCTTCGACATCCTTCCGCACGATCCGGCCCGAGGGCCCGCTCCCCTCGATCGCCGAGAGGTCGACGCCCTTCTCCTCGGCGATCTTGCGGGCCAGGGGCGAGGCGAAGATGCGGCCTCCGGTGCTGCCGTTGGACGAGCCGGCGCCGCCCGAAGAGCCCGAAGACGCGGGGGCGCTCGTGCCCTTCTTCTCGCTCTCTTTCTTCTCGGTGTCCTTTTTCTCGGTGTCTTTCTTCTCGCTCGTCTTGGTCGCGGTCGAGCCGCCGTTGCCGTCCTCGTCTTCCTCGTCGCCCGATCCCTCGGCCTTGGACGCCTTGGCCTCGGACTTGCTCTCGGTCTTACCCGAAGAAGCCTCGCCCCCGCCCTTGGCCGCTTCGTCGGGGTCCTCGCCCTCTTCGGCCAGCACAAGGATCAGGTCGCCCACCGAGACCTGCTCGCCCTCCTTGGCCGAGAGCTTGGCGACGACGCCGTCGTCGAAGGCTTCGAGCTCCATCGTCGCCTTGTCGGTCTCGATGTCGGCGAGCACATCGCCCACCGAGACCGTGTCCCCCTCCTTGACATTCCACTTGACGACGGTGCCGGCCTCCATCGTGTCCGAAAGGCGGGGCATGGTGACTTTGATGGCCATGGTCTTGAATCTCCGTGCGGAGCGAAGCGTGTGTCGGGGGGGTGAACGGGGGCGGAAGTTTCTGTGGGTTACAGGTAAGGATCCAAATCGGCGGTTCAGCGATCGGATTGCACGCAGGCTTCGATGTCTTCTTTCGTCAGGTACGGATAGTCACGCAGGATCTCATCACGATCCATGCCGGCGCCAAGCATGTCCAAGACATCGATCACGCGAACACGCGTGCCCCGGACCCGCGGCCGTCCGCCGCAGACTCCTTCGGTCGAGACAATCCGCGGACCGTCTTGAGGATCGTTCGGCTGTTCTTGATGGATCATGCCTCACCTCGATCGTAACGATTGTCGGCGGCCTGCTGCGCCCGGGCCAGCATCGCGTAATCATCCGCAAACCGCGACCCGATCCGGGCCTTCAGGTCTGCGTCGAGCATGTTCGACACGGTCGGACGCACCCCGCGACGACGCAGCGACCCGCTCGGCTCGTCGGCGTAGCACACGCCCCCCCCGCTCGGCGCCGCCGACTTCGCGGGCCTCGACTTCGGCGGGGGCGTCTCGATCCCCGATCGTCTCGCAACCTCCGCGAGCGTCTCGCCGACGGTCTCCAGCGTCCCGACGATGTCGAACGAAAACCCCGCGGCAAACCACGCCTGCGCCCGGAAGTGCGGGTCGATCTCCGCATCGGGCGTCCGCTCGAGCATCGACACCACACGCCGCAGCGAGACGCCGGCCTCATAGTCGATCCCGCTGCTCGCCGGGACCTCCTTCGCCCTCCCGCCCGACCAGAAGGTCATCGTCGTGTCGTACTCGACCTCGCCCCCCTCGGCGACGACGCACGCCTCGATGATCCTTTTGGCGTGGACCTCCATCCCCCCCGGCTCGTGCTGGCAGAGCTTGCTCGCAAACGCCGACACCAGCCTCGCCGCCGGATCGCGAAGCACGATGAACGAGACCGACCGCTCCACGATCGCCGCGGCTTCATCCTCCGAAAACCGCTCCAGCGCCAAACGCTTGCGCGAATACGGATGGATCACACCCCGCGGCAGATCCGGACGCGCGCCCTCCGCGCTCGTCGTCAACCAGTACTTGATCGTCGAGCAGGCGTTCTTTGGAATCGGGCAGTACACCACGCCGTGCTTCTCGTCGGCGAGCCACGCCATTCGGAACAAAGGCTTGGCCCGCGTAGGTTCGCCAGCCTTGACCTCCGTTGGTCGCCCTGCAACGAGCTTTTTCAGCACACCGCCGATCACGACGCGTCCTCTTTTGCTGGCCCGCGCAGCGCAAGCCCGTACACCCTGCGGCGATCGATCGTCCGAGATGAAGGGCGGCCCGTCTCCATCGCGCTCCCGATTCTCAGGCGTCGACGGCCTTCTTCACCGCGGCCACGATCCGGTCCGGATTCGGCAGGTACGCCGCCTCAAGATTCTTCGCGTAGGGCGTCGGCACATCCTCGGTGTTCACACGCAGCGGCTGGTGGTCCAGCCAGTCGAACGCACGCTCGATCACCTGCGTCACCACCTCGCTCGCCACCGACGCGAACGGCCAGCACTGATCGACCACCACAATCCGGTTGGTCTTCTTCACGCTCTCGATCACGCTGTCGATGTCCAGCGGGCGGATCGTCCGCATGTCCAGCACATCGACCTCGATCCCGTCCTCGGCCAGCCGCTCGGCCGCCTCCACGCAGAAGTGCACGGGCCGCCCGAAGCTGACCAGCGTGCACGCGTCGCCCTCGCGGACGAGCCTCGCCTTGCCGAAGGGGATGTAGTACTCCTCCTCGGGCACATGCGCCTTGTCGCCGAGCATCCGCTCGCTCTCGAGGAAGAAGACGGGGTCATCGTCGCGGATCGCCGTCTTGAGCAGGCCCTTGGCGTCGTACGGGTTCGACGGGATGACGATCTTCACGCCCGGCACATTCGAGTACAGCCCCTCGACACACCAGGAGTGCGTCGACCCCAGCTGCCCGCCCGCCCCGTCGTTGCCCCGGAACACGATCGGGCAACCCCACTGGCCGCCGGACATGTACAGCATCTTCGGCACATTGTTCAGGATCTGGTCCGCCGCGACCAGCGAGAACGACCACGACATGAACTCGATGATCGGCCGCAGCCCGTACATCGCCGCCGCCGCCCCGAGCCCCGCAAACCCGTTCTCGCTGATCGGCGTGTCGATGATCCGCTCGGCGCCGAACTCGTCGAGCATGCCCTGGCTCACCTTGTACGCCCCGTTGTACTCGGCGACCTCCTCGCCCATCAGGAAGACGCGCTTGTCGCGCCGCATCTCCTCGCTCATCGCCTCGCGGAGCGCCTCGCGGAACTGGATCACCCGGTCGCCGTCGCGCGAAGGCGCGTGGTCGAAGTCGATCTCGGGAAGGTCAACGGGGTCGAGTGTCGTCGTCATGTTCGGCTCTTGAAAGGAATTGGGCGGCCATGGCGCTGGGCGCCGACGCCTAGTCTAGGTGCTCCCCCCTCGCCCCCGCCAACGACAGCGCCAAAGGCCTTGAGCCCGCACCAGCTTCCCGATAATCTGCCTCCGAAGGACAACGCTGTCCGATGGGGGCAGAACCGCCGCCCGGTTCCGTGCGGCAGCCCGGAGAACCATCCCGTGGGATCTAAGATTGCATGCGCCAGCCGCCAGCCGCCAGCCGCCAGCCGCCAGCTGTAAGCCCGCAGCACGCGGCGCGTTCACGCTCATCGAGCTCCTCGTCGTCATCGCTGTCATCGCCCTGCTGATGGGCCTCCTGCTCCCCGCTCTCGGCGAGGCGCGCCGCACGGCCCGCAAGATGCTCGACATCTCCAACCTCCGCCAGATCGGCACCGGCTTCCTCAACTACGCCAGCGAGTTCGACAACCGCATCGCCTCCTTCTCGTGGGAGAAGCACCCCAACCAGTCCTCGCTCATCCGGGGCCACACCCGCTACCCCGACCTCCGCAACCCGACCTCGCCGCAGATGGCGCACTACTTCCAGGCCGTCGACATCATCCGCAGACGGACCGGCATGGACACCCTCCCGCCCATCCGCACCCGCTTCGTCCACCGGCGCTACAGCCACCTCGTCATGCTCGACTATCTCGGCGCATCCCTCCCCGTCAAGATCGCCGCCTCCCCCGGCGACCGCAACCTCCTCCAGTGGCAGAAATACTGGTCGGACATCCTCGCAGGCGACGACATGCGCAGCCTCGTCGCCGCATACCCAAACGCCGGACCCGACGCGGGCTTCAACCGGATATGGCCCCTCTCGTCCACCTACCAGATCGTCCCCGCAAGCTACGCCCCCGACGCCCACGGCAGCGACCACTGGCGCGGCGGCAACCGCGGCGGGCGAACCATCGAGCAGTTCACCAGCGACCACAACCTCTTCCTCATGCCCGGCGCCACCGTCGCCGCAGACTTCGGCAAACGAAAAATGGACGAAGTCAAGTTCCCCGCCATGAAGGTCCTCACCTTCGCCTTCTACGACTTCTTCGCCAAGCAACCACTCTTCTACGCATACCCCCAGGCAAGGCCCTCGGTCGCCATGTTCGACGGATCGGTCATGCACCGCCGAACGATGGACTCCAACCCCGGCTGGGCGCCGTCGCAGCGCAGATCCGCCATCCCCGGACGCATGAACTACCTGCCCATGAACTTCGAGCCCAGAACCCTCAGCGGCAGGCCCTCCGACTCCGTCTTTGTCTGGTACCGCTGGACACGAGGCGGCCTCGAAGGCATCGACTTCGGCGGACGCGAGATCAACACCGGCCAGTACTGATCCGCGCGTGCCACCGACCTCCAAAGAAGGTCGGTGCATCCGATGCGTTTGCGAAGGTACACCCGTGGCGCCGGCGGCTCGCCCGCCAGTGCCACAGCTCGCTCGATCAAACCCCGGCTTCGCAAGCAAAGGGGGCGAGAACACCCAGGCTTTCATGTTCTGCCGCTCCGAAGGAGCGGATGAACCTTGCCACGAGTGAAGCGAGGCGCAAGCCGAGCTGAACTCGTGGGCATCGGCGGAAGGGAGGCCGTCCTGAAGGGACGGCGGAGGGTCTGGTTCCTCCGCTCCTTCAGAGCGGAGGCCAAGAGGAAAACTGCCCACGGGTTCGCCGATCATCGACGCTCCGCGTCTTGATCGACTCACCCGTGGCCAAGATCCGCGCACGCTCCGCGGGCGAGATGGTCGAGCACAAAATGGGAACGAATGCAGAGCGCAGGTCGGAGTCCGGCGCCGCAGGCCTCAGCCCACCCCAGCCGAGGCATCCCCCCGCCTACCGCCCCGCCCGCTTCGCCTCGATCCGCTCAGCGCTCGGCACCTTGATGTCCTTCGCGAGCCCCACCAGACCCATCAGACGGATCAGCGCGTAGCTCGTGTCGACCTGCCACCAACGCAGCCCGTGACGGGCCGAGGTCGGGAAGGCGTGGTGGTTGTTGTGCCACCCCTCACCGAACGCAAGCACGCCGAACAGCAGATTGTTGCGGCTGTGGTCGTGGCTCGAAAACGGCCTCGCGCCCCACAGATGGCACACCGAGTTCACGCTCCAGGTCACATGGTGCACAAGGAAGATCCGCACGAGCCCGCCCCAGATGAAGCCCAAGAGCGCGCCAGTCCAGGTCCCCGTCACCGCAAACGCGATCCCCGCCGGGATCAACAGACCAAGGAGCGCCCACAGCGGGAACAGACGGCTCGTCACCCGTGTCGCACGGTCCGCCGCAAGGTCCGGCACATAACGGTCCAGATCACGCAGGCGCCGGCTGAAAAACCACCCGAAGTGCGCGTGCAGAAATCCCTTCAAAACCGCGATCACGCCCTCGCCGTGCTCGTGCGGGGAGTGGGGGTCGCCCGGACGGTCGCTGTGCTGGTGGTGCCGGCGGTGGGTCGCGCACCACTCGATGATCGGCCCCTCGACCGCCATCGAACCCAGCACCCCCAGCACCACCTTCGTCGGGGTGTTGGTCCGGAACGACTTGTGCGTAAACAGCCGGTGGTACCCGACCGTGATCCCCAGCCCCGTCAGCAGGTACCCACCCAGCAAAAGCCCCAGGTACAGCCACGAGAACCCCACACCCCACAGCAGCACGATCGCCGCGATGAGGCCCGCAAACGGGACGGTGATCGCCAGAAAACTCGCGACACGCACGCTCAGCGACGGGCGATCGTGCAGTTCTTCCGCGGCTGCGACGCTGCGGCTCGGATGGGCTTGATGCAAGGGTCTGCTTCTCTTGTTGAAGGAGGAGGATGGGTCGGGGATCAGCGATATCGAACACACGGATCATACGCGACCGAGTCTCACCGCGTTCATCCGAGCGATCGCCGCATCAGCCCGCTCAACGCGTTGCGCCGCTTTTACGCACTTTCCGCGGGCCACGCCCACCGGCCGTCATCGCAAGCGCCATCAGGTCCAGACCGGCGAAGATCGCAAGCCCGGCAAGCAGCACAGCGATCGCCTGACCGCCGACGCCGGCCTTCATTAAAAGTGCGCAGGCCAGCGCCACGACCGCGAACAGCACGCAGAGCACGACAAGCCCCGCAAACGGGCGGGGCGAGCCCGCCTCGATCGGCGTAAAGCCCTCCTTGTACCGCTCCGGCCCGTAGCGTCGGTCGTCCATGTTCGGGGGCGGCACCGTCAACCACGCCAGCACACGACCGGCAAGCAGCGTCACCACCAGCCCGAGCACCACACGCCACAGCACATCCTCGACACCCGCCAGCCACAGCACCGCAAGCGCCACCGGCAATCCCAGCAGCACCGACACGCAGAACACCATCACCCGGTACCCGCCCGGCACCCGGGCCCTCGTCGGTCGCGCTGGCGCTTTGTTGCTCATACACGCGTCTTTGGGCGGCAGGCCCGGATCATTTCGCGGGCTTGCGGGCCGCCACAAAGCTCAGCAGGAACAGCAGCACGATCGCACCGACCGTCGCCGTAATCAGCGAGCCGATGATGTTGTCTGCCGAGAGGCCCACCAGACGGAACAGAAACCCGCCCAGAATCGCCCCGAGCACCCCGACGATCAGGTTCCCGACGATCCCGAACCCGCTCCCCTTCGTCAGCACGCCGGCGAGAAAACCCGCCGCCAGCCCGATCAACAGAAACCAGATGATGTCCATGCGTTGCTCCCCACCTCGGGTTCAAAGAGCCCCAGCGAGCCAAGCCCGGACGCAACTGTCATCACGCGACTGACCCGTGGCGCTGGCGGCTTGTCCGCCAGTGTGTCTCTGTCATCCGCTCCCAAGATCCGCAGCACTGCCTCTCGCCCGCAAAGCAGGCGCACGAGCTTCAACTACAGCAGCGGGTTCTTCGACCCCTCGGTGTACTTCCCGATCGGGCTCATGTCCTTCACCGGCTTGACCAGCACATCGCTGTACAGCTCTTCCTCGACACCGGGCGCGTCGGACTCCTCGGCGAATTTCACCGCGTCCTTCACGCGCTCGCGGATCTCCTTCTGCATCTCCGACCACTCGTCCTCGGTCAGGCACTCCCGCTTGCTCATCAGGTGGTCGGCCAGGTTCGCGATCGAGTCCCGCTCCTTGAACTCCTCGACCTCGTCCTTCGTCCGGTACTTCTGCGGGTCCGACATCGAGTGGCCCTGGTACCGGTAGGTCTTCAGGTCCACAAAGCCCGGCCGCTGCTCCTCGCGGCACGCGTCCGCGAACGGCTTGAACTTGTCGTACACATCCAGCACCGACATCCCGTCGATCTCCAGCCCCTCGATCCCGTACCCCTTCGCCTTCAGCGTCAACTGGTCGGGCATCGTCGTGCCGCGCGCGATCGAGGTCCCCATCGAGTACCCGTTGTTCTCAACGATGTAGATCACCGGCAGCGAGAACAGCCCCGCGAGGTTCTGCGCCTCGTGGAACGCCCCCTGGTTCAGCGCCCCGTCGCCGAGATAGCACAGGCAGACACGCTTCTTGTCGGTCAGCCCCAGCACCTCGCGCTCGTACTTGGTCGCGAACGCAAGCCCCGCCCCCAAGGGCGTCTGCGCCCCGACGATCCCGTGACCGCCGTAAAGATGGTTGGGCTTGTCGAACATGTGCATCGACCCGCCCTTGCCCTTGGCGCACCCCGTGATCTTGCCGAACATCTCGGCCATGCACGCCTTCGGGTCCATCCCCCGCGCCAACGCGTGCCCGTGGTCCCGGTACGCAGTCACGATCGGGTCGTCGTCCTCGACGGAGTTCATCGTCCCCACGGCGCAGGCCTCCTGCCCGCTGTAGATGTGGCAGAACCCCCCGATCTTCGCCTGCTGGTACGCCTGCATCGTCCGCGTCTCGAACTCGCGGATCAGCTGCATGTCGTAAAGCCACTTCAGCAGCGTCTCGTCGGAAAGACCGTCGCTCGGCCTCTTGCCGGCGGCCGGCTCGCTCGTCGTCGCCTGGGACATGGAACCTCCATCGTGTGGGGCGTGGGGTCGAGGGGTGGGGCCGCAAGGCGTGCGTTCCGCACACCCTACGACCCGATGCGCCATCGTAGCGCCGAACGCCCGCCCGCTCCCCGCACTGGCCCCGCCAACCCCGACTGTCAATACTCCTATCGCAGGGCCGCCCAACGCAAACCCGCACCCCTCCATCCCCCGCGGAGACGCCCCGTGCTCGATGTCCGGAGCACATTCAAAGACCACGGCCTCCGCTGCACCCGACAGCGAGAGCTGGTCTATCAGGCCCTCGCCTCCTCCAACGCCCACCCGACCGCCGACGAACTCTTCCAGGCCCTCACCCCCGATCCCGAGGCCCAGCACGACACTCAACCCGAGTCCGCCCTCAGCCTCGCCACCGTCTACAACACACTCGAAGCCTTCTCATGCGCAGGCCTGATCCGCAAGATCCCCGCCCCCGACGGCAAGGGACCCTGCCGCTACGACGCAGACCTCTCCGACCACGCACACGCCGCCCTCCCCGACGGACGCCTGGTCGATGTACCGCCCGACCTCTCGCACAAGCTCGTCCCCCGGTTATCGGGCGACCTCGCCAGAGAACTCGCCGCCCGCCTCGGCATCGAGCCCGGACGCCTCAGCGTCCAGGTCATCGTCCACCCCAGGGACGAGCGCGACTGCCGATGCCTCGACGCGGGCCCCGACTGCTGCAAGGGCTGACAGCCCACCCTGTTGCGGCGGGCGCAGTCGAATCCCGCCCGATCAAGCGTCCCGAAACTCAACACACCGGGTCCCCCGACCGATACACCCCGCACAGGCGCACCGTCGCCGCGATTGGGAGACCCGCGATGCAGCAGACCGGACCCGCGATCAACCGCCGACGCCACGAGCGCTTTGTCCTCCCCCCGATGTACAGCCGCCTCCGCGTCCGGCGCCTCGACGACCCCGACTTCCGCTACGCGGGCCACATCTACGATGTCTCTGAGGGCGGCGTCCGCTTCGAGCTCGACGACCCCATCGAGCCCGGCACCCCCGTCGCCGTCGAGATCGCCCTGCCCGGACTCGGCGACCCCGACTCAGGCGACATCGGCCCCGGACGCAGCATCTTCGCCATCGGCAATGTCATCTGGGTCAACGACGAAGACCTCCCCGGCCCGGTCCGCATGGCCGTCGCATTCACCCGCTACGCCCGCACCGGCGACCACGAACGCCTCATCGGCCACCTCGGCCACAGCGGCTACGCCAGAGCCGCCTGAACCAGACTCCAGACCAGCAATGACCTGTGGCACTGGCGGCTCGCCCGCCAGTGTTTTTCTGTCATCCCACCCCCAGACACGCAGCACCACTCTTTCTTCTACCCCCCCTCCGGCTCTCCTGCTCGCCTCTCGAGCCTCTCCTGCTCTCGCCCGCAGAGCGGGCGCCCCGCCAGTGTTTTTCTGTCATCCCACCCCCAGACACGCAGCACCCCTCTCCCTTCTACCTCCCCTCCGGCTCTCCTGCTCGCCTCTCGACCCTCTCCTGCTCTCGCCCGCAGAGCGGGCGCCCCGCCAGTGTTTTCCTGTCATCCCATTCCCAGATCCGCAGCACTGGCGGCTCGCAGCCAGTGTCTACCCCATCTAACCCTCCTCCGGCTCACCTGCTCTCCTGCTCGACTCTCTCCCGCTCTCGGCCGGCAACGCCGGCCGCCCTGCTCACCTGCTCGACCCTCTCCCGCTCTCGCCCGCAACGCGGGCGTCCACCTACCATCACCTCCATGTTCGTCGACGAAGTCTCCATCATCATCAAAGCCGGCGACGGCGGCGACGGCTGCGTCTCCTTCTACCGAGGCAAAGGCATCCCAAAGGGCGGCCCCAACGGCGGCGACGGCGGCGACGGCGGCGACATCCTCTTCCACGCCGACACCGGACTCAACACACTCATGGAGTTCCGGGGCGTCCACGAGATCGCCGCAGACCGGGGCGAGCACGGCCGCGGCAAACAGCAGTACGGCGCCAGGGGCGAAGACCGCGTCGTCAAGGTCCCCCCGGGCACACTCGTCTACAACGCCGACACCGGCGAGCTCATGCACGACATGCAGCCCGACGAAACCGTCATCCTCGCCAAGGGCGGCCGCGGCGGCTTCGGCAACGAACGCTTCAAGTCCGCCACCAACCAGACGCCCCGCCAGTCCACCCCCGGTGAGCCCGGCGAACGCTTCAACCTCCGACTCGAGCTCAAGCTCATCGCCGATGTCGGCATCGTCGGCACCCCCAACGCCGGCAAGAGCACCCTCCTCCGCGCCCTCACCCGCGCCACGCCCCGCGTCGCCGACTACCCCTTCACCACCCTCAGCCCCCAACTCGGCATCGCCGAACTCGACCCCGTCCGGCGCATCGTCCTCGCCGACATCCCCGGCCTGATCGAGGGCGCCGCAGAAGGCGCCGGCCTCGGCCACGACTTCCTCCGCCACATCGAACGCACGCGCGTCATCGTCCACCTGCTCGACGCCATGCCGCAGGACGGAAGCGACCCCGCCGACAACTACCGCATGGTCCGCGAAGAACTCGCCGGCCACTCGGAAAAGCTCGCCGCCAAGCCCGAGATCATCGCCCTCAACAAGCTCGACCTCTTCGCAACAGACGAGGAACGCCAAGAAGCGATCCAAACCCTCCGCGCCAAAGTCACCAACGACGGCAAAGGCGCAGAAATCGTCGGCCTCAGCGGCGCCACAGGCCGCGGCACACGAGAACTCCTCGAACGCCTCTGGCCCATGCTCGGCAAAGCCGTCCCAACCGCCAAAAAGGGCTGGGTCAAGTCCGAGTCTTGAGAGCTGTCTCACACCTGTGGCACTGGCGGCTTGTCCGCCAGTGTTCTTCTGTCATCTCGCTCTCAGGTGGCACAGGTCTCCGACCTGTGCACTACCCAATCTCGTGGCACGGCTCGCCGAGCCGTGACCTACCAGCCCTCGCGCCTGCTCACCCCTCACCCGCTCTCGCCCGCAGAGCGGGCGCCCTCCCCGGCTCCGAAGGAGCCGAAGATCTTTGCCACGAGTGGAGCGAGGCGCAGCCGAGCGCAACTCGTGGATTGCAAGAAAAAAACATCCCGCTCCGAAGGAGCGGAGGAATCAACGGCAAAGCGCCCCGCTTCCGGCCCAATCACGCAAGCTCTACCGCTCGCCGTCGGTTTGCCTGCGCCAAAGCACAATCGGCTCCGGACCCCGCTGCCCGGGCACTTCCACCCGCGAAGCCATCAAGCTGTCGCCGAGCGTCACAACCGCGCTGCACCAACGCCAGATCCGAGACCCGATGTCTGTATCCGAAGCATCTTGCGCATGGTTCTTGTAGACGCACTCCAAGTCGAATCGATCGCCACCGGGATCCCAGCAGAACAGCCAGCTCCGAATCCCGCAGACACTTGCGATAATCTTGACTCTGTCGCTGTACACATCGCGCGAAAACTCGCTCCAGACATCGCTCACCACGGCGACCCCGCTCTGATCCCACGACTCGATCTCCAAGATGTCATCGGGGATGACGCCCGCGGGGTTCGGATGATGCAGGAGCAACTCGCACCCCACCAGTGTCGCGTCGAGCTCCCCTTCCGGAGGAAACCCCAGCGTCACGGACAAGCCGCCGGCGACCTCCTCGATGAGGTAGTCGACGGCTCTCTCGTCCGGCATCACGCTCGGTCGTCCGCTCTCGTACTGATCCATCGCCAATCCCCTCACCTGCTCCCCTGCTCACCTCTCACCCGCTCTCGCCCGCAGAGCCCGCGCCCCTCACCAACAAAAGCCACTCCGCATTCCCCTTCCCCCGCGACTTCTTCCCAGCCCCGCCGAGAATCGGGCTCTTCGTCACACCCTCGATCCGCCACCCCTGTCCTTTCAGCGACTCGATCACCGCCATCGCGACGCGCTCCGCCTCCTCCTCGGGCAGCACCCGCCCGGGCGCAACACGATCGAGCTCCTCGGTCTCCAGCTCATAGTGCGGCTTCACCAGCGTGATGATCCGCCCGCCATCCTTCAACCACGCCGCCGCCGTCGGCAACGCCTTCGACTGCCTCGTCCACCCCAGATCGATCACCACCAGATCCACCTTCTCCGGCGGCTCGGCATGCAGCGCGTTCGTCCGCTCCATCACCACCACGCGAGGATCGTTCCGCAGCTTCCACGCCAGCTCGCCGTACGCCGTATCGACCGCAAAAACCTTCGACGCCCCGCGCTGCAGCAGCGCATCGGTAAACCCGCCAGTCGAGCAACCCAGATCCGCGCACACCAACCCCTCCGGGTCGACGCCGAACACCCGCAGCGCATGGTCCAGCTTCTCCCCGCCGCGCGAGACGAACGACCGTCGCTCCGGGTCGTCCGAAAACCGGGTTGTCTGTGCATCGGCCACGCGTGAGCACCCTCGCAAAGCAGTGGGGGATCTCCGCCAGTGTAATCAGCCCCCTCCCGCCCATCGACGCCCCGCCCGGACTCTCTTCCGCTCGGGCGCACCGTCTGGTAAACTCCCCCGTAGACCCGGACGCGGCATCAACGCCCCAGGGGGACCCCGATGCAGCATGTCGATTCCCTGCCGTACAAGCTCAGGCATCGCGCCCGAAAGGTGCTCGAAGCCGGCGAGCGTGTCGTCTGGGTCGGCCGGCCCGTCCCGAGGTGCTTCACGCCCGAGGCCCGGAGCATCTTCGTCTTCGCGATCCCGTGGACCGCGCTCTCCTGCACCTTCGCCCTGATCGTCTGGGACTTCAGCCCGCCCGACCTCAGCCTCGGCAGCGCCGACTGGGCGGGGTTCTTCGTCGCCCCGTTCGTGCTGATCGGCTTCGCGATGCTCTGCGCCCCGCTGTACGCCCGGTACGCCGCCCTCGGCGCCGCCTACCTGATCACCGACCGCCGAGCCGTCATCTTCGAGGGCGGCTTCCTGAAAAAGAACCTCATCTTCCCCCCGCGGAAGCTCCGCCGCCTCTCCCGCGTCGAACGCCGCAGCGGCCTCGGCGATGTGGTGTTCGAGAAGAGAACGGTTGTTCACTCAGACAGCAAAAAGATCGTCAAGACCATCGGCTTCAAAAACATCCACGACCCAGCAGAAGTCGAGCGCATGCTCGTCGATCTCGTCGACGCCGCCGACAACGAGGGCGCCCCGCGATGAACACGCCCGACTCCCTCCCGCGGCGGATGCGCCGCACCCTCGCCGAAACGCTCGAACCCGGCGAAGAGACGCTCTGGCTTGCGCGGGCCATGCCGCGGGTGTTTACCACCCGTACAACCGCACCATTCACCTTGGGCGTGATGACTGTTCTGATGATGAGCTACGCCGTGTGGGAGCACTCCCAAAGCCCGTCCTCGCCGGGAGACTGGGAACATGTCGCGGGCATCGTGTTTTTCATGCTGATCGGCCTGGGCTTTGTGTCCATTCCTTTCGTCGCCTGGGTGCTGGGCAGGAACACGGTCTACGCCGTGACAGACCGGCGAGCGATCATCTTCGAGGGCTGGCCGTCACAGCAAATCCGAGCCTTTCCCGCCGGCGGCATCAGATGGATACGCCGCGACAACTACCTGGGCAGGTCCGACCTTGTCCTCGGTGTCGAAGCCACCAACTACGAGGTCGACGGCGACAACACCCGGGAGTACGGCTTCCTCAACATCAAGAACGCGACCGAGGTCGAAGAACTGTTCAACGCGATCAACACGCTTGCGCAGGACAACCCGTCGGCGCACGCCGAGGCGCCGTCCGATCTGCAGAGCCAGCTCGAAGCGATCCCCGAGCACCTCGCCCAGCGTCTGCACGCCGAGCTCAAGCCCGGGGAAACCGTCGTGTGGCGGGGCGTCCCGGCGCCGCGATGGTTCTCGTCCGAATCGCTCGCCGCCTGCCTCTTCGGGATCCTCCTGGTCGTATGTATCGGGATCTTTGCGGTCGCTCTGCTCAAAGGCGGCGCCGGCGGCGGCCCCGACCAAGCCGCGCTGCTGATGTTCGGCGCCTTCTTCGCGATCTTTCTCGGTGTCGGCGTGTACCTGTTCTTCTCCCCGCTCGGCGAACGCCTCAGATCGAGCAACACCGTCTACGCCGTCACCGACCGCCGCGTCATCACCATCAGCGGCAGCCGCGAACGCCAGACCAGTTCCTACCGACCGGAATTCCTCGTGCACCTCACCCGCATCGACAGGCCCGGGTCCCGAGGCGACATCCTCATCGGCGAAGAATCAGAAATCCGAGACATCAAAGCACAAGGCGTCCAACCCCGCGGCCTCTACAACATCCGCGACCCCGCCCGCGTCGAGCGCATCATCCAAACCCTCGCACAAAACGCCGGCAAACCCAAAGACCCTCCATCCCGCCCATCAGCACCACGCCCCATCAGCCGCGTCATCAAACGCTACAACTGAACCGACCACCAATCCCAAGGTCGCCAAGCGCTCCGAAATCCCCGCTGCTTCCGGCCGCTCCAAAGGAGCGGCAAGGTTGTAGCCACGGGTGGAGCGAGGCAAAGCCGAGCGCAACCCGTGGTCAGCAGCACAAAGCCGACACCGCTCCGAAGGAGCGGAGGAACACTCGCGCAAGGGCATCTCACATCCACAGAGTGCATGACTCCATCCATCCCGCACTCAAAAATACAATCCCGCGCCCCGCGCCCCGCGCCCCGCGCCCCGCGCCCCGCACCACCCACCTCTGTGCGCAAACTCCCGCACATACCCCCTCACCCCCTTGATCCCCCAAATCCCCGCGTTACCTTCGCCCCATGCAACAGGCGAACACAGACCCGCTCGCGGCATTCTCCGAAGAACAACTCTCAGAACTCACCAACGCACTCCTCGAAGACTGGGCGAAGCCCGGGTTCTCCGAGCTCGACCTCTGCCGCGCACACCAGCTCACGCTCCGCCAGATCGCGGCAATCTCCAAACGACCCGACTTCCGCGCCGCGCTCGCCGTCATCGCCGAAATCCGCGACGCACGCACACCACACACCGACACCACCGCAAAGGCCCTCGCTTTCGAGCGCCTCTGCTACCTCATCCGCTGCGAGCCGATCAACGCGGCCTACGCACGCGAACTCCGCCTCGCCGTCAACACACTCCTCACCGTCCTCGGCGTCCTTCCCGGCGACCGCCCTCACCGGCCCAGCCCCTCATCACCCCCGTCCCAACCCCCAAACCCACCTCCAGCCCCGCGCAGGCCCCCGCCCAGTCCCCCGCCCGGCCCAACCCCGCCAGGCCCGCACCGCCCGCCTCAAAACGACCCATCGCATCCCGGCGCTCCGAAGTACACTCGCCCGCACCCACCCGAGGGGGACCCCACCGACCATGGCGGCGCCGACCTTCAAAGACGCGTTCCGATTCCCCCTCGCAACGCCGGAAGCTCGACGCGACCTCATC
The DNA here is from genome assembly GCA_050486265.1 of Phycisphaerales bacterium. Lineage (GTDB taxonomy): Bacteria > Planctomycetota > Phycisphaerae > Phycisphaerales > UBA1924 > SLFH01. The sequence goes on from JBJHCY010000002.1 coordinate 92,112, forward strand.
ATCGGCGCCCTCTTCCTCCTCATCCCCGTCTGGGGCTGGATCGCAAACCTCGGCCACCGCATCCTCTACACCCACAAGATGATCCACGCCCAAAACCCCTTCCCCGCGTGGGCAGACCTCCGGGCCGTCACCCGCCACGGCCTCTGGACCCTGCTCGGCATGGTCCTCTACCACCTCCCCGCCGCGGCATGCTTCGCCCTCGCACCCATCGCCGAACCGGTGCTGCCGGGAACCAAGACGCCGCTGCTCGCCCTCGGCGTCCTCCTTTGGCTCGTCGGGACCGCCCTCGTCCCGGGCTACATGACCGAATACTGCCGCGACTTCCGCGTCCGCGTCATCTTCCAGCCCATCGAGGCGGCCAAGCGCGTCCTCAGCGCAGGGACCGACTTCTGGAGGGCATGGCTTGTGGTCCTCGCCGCCGGCCTCCTCTCCTTCGCCGGGCTGTTCGCCTTCGGCGTCGGCTTCCTCTTCACCAGCGTCTGGTTCTGGCAGGTCGCCGCCTACAGCTTCGCGACCGTCTTCACGAGCGGCGCCATCCGCTGGACCATCGACCCCAAAGCCCCAAGACCCGCCCCCCAACCCACCTGACCCCACAACGGTGCCTCACCCCCGAACACATCTATCCCTTCTACCCCTCCTCTCCCACGCCCTACGCCCCAAGCCCTGCACCCTTCCCCATCCCACACCCCCCAATCCCCATTGATCCAGACGGCTCCCTGGGCTACCATTCCGACTCGACGAGGGGCTGCGCCGGGTGTGTAGCCCGATACCCAGACAGGAACCAAAGACGACCATGATCGCAGCTGAAAAGAAGGCCCGGATCATCAGCGACTTCCGTCGCGACGAGTCCGACACAGGCTCACCCGAAGTCCAGATCGCCCTCCTCACCGCAAGGATCCAGGAGGTCGCAGAGCACATGCGCTCAAACAAACAGGACTTCCACAACCGCCGCGGCCTCGTCGCCATGGTTTCCAAGAGGAACAGCCTCCTCCGGTACCTCGCACGCACAGACCGCGAGCGCTACCTCGACACCATCCAGCGCCTCGGTCTCCGCAAGTAAACCACGAGCCCGTCGGCCCCAAAGCCGGCGGGTTTTTTTCGTACCAACGGCCGTCAAGGTGACGGCCGGCCGGTCGGCCGCCCCGCCGGGTGGCAGTAGGCAAGCCGCAGTCACGGGCCAATCCCGAAGCTCATCGAGCCAACGGCGGCCCGGCTTCTTCCTGCGACTTGCCCTTTGCCTCTCTGGCATTCGCGGGGCTCTCACCGATCCGGCAACTCAGTGTGGTTCGACCTGTCAGCAGCCGTGCGAGCGTTACGCCACGGCAACCGCGCCAGGTCCGCGGACGGGCATCGGGCCCGACCCCGCAGAAAGAGGCCGAAGAAGTGATCAAAACCAGCGAACTCCTCGGGAAAACCGTCGTCGAGAAAGAAATCGGCGGACGAGTTATGTCCATCGCCACCGGCAAGGTCGCCAAGCTCGCGACCTCCGCCGTCATCATCTCCTACGGCGAGAGCACCGTCCTCTGCTCCTGCATGCGGGCCGACCCCCGCCCCGGCCTCGACTTCTTCCCCCTCCAGGTCGACTACCGCGAGAAGACCACCGCCGCCGGCAAGTTCCCCGGTGGATTCAAGAAGCGTGAGGGACCGCCCAACGACAAGGAAGTCCTCACCATGCGGATGATCGACCGACCGATCCGTCCGCTCTTCCCCGACGGCTTCATCGACGAAGTCCAGATCCAGTGCTGGGTCATGAGCCACGACCAGGAGAACGACACCGACATCCTGGCCTCCAACGGCGCCTCCGCCGCCCTGCACATCTCCGACGCGCCCTTCGAGGGACCGATCGCCACCGTCCGCGTCGGACGCGTCCACACCGACGACGGCCCCGTCTTCGTCCTCAACCCGACCGTCACGCAGATGGAGTACTCCGACCTCGACCTCGTGCTCAGCGGGCACAAGGACGGGATCAACATGATCGAGGTCGGCGCCGCCGAGCTCCCCGAAGACGAGATGCTCAAGGCCATCGAGTTCGGCTACGAGGGCGTCAAGGCGACCCTCGAACTGATCGAGGAACTGCACGCCAAGGTCGGCGTCGAGAAGACCATCAAGAACCCCCTCAACCTCCCGCCCGACGATGTCGTCGCCGAGGTCAAGAAGGCCGCCGAGGCCGAGATGGTCAAGGCCCGCCAGATCAAGTCCAAGGCCGAGCGCCACGCCGCAGTCGACGCCCTGCGCACCAAGGTGCTCGACGAGCACTTCAAGATCAACGAGACCGGGACCGTCGCCCAGTTCGAGGAGAGCAAGACCAGACGCGCCCAGGCCAAGGAGGCCTTCCGCACCCTCGAGAAGAAGATCACCCGGCGCCTCATCGTCGAGCAGGGCATCCGCGCCGACGGACGAAAGGCCAAGGAGATCCGCCCGCTCGAGATGCAGACCGGCATCTTCGCCCGCACACACGGCTCGGCCTTCTTCCAGCGCGGCGAGACCCAGTCGCTCATCTCCTGCACGCTCGGCACCTCCAAGGACGAGCAGATCGTCGACGGCCTCGTCCCCGAGTACTCCAAGAAGTTCGTCCTCCACTACAACTTCCCGCCCTTCTGCACCGGCGAGGCCGGACGCATCATGGGCCCGGGCCGACGCGAGATCGGCCACGGCGCACTGGCAGAACGCTCCCTTATGGGCGTGCTCCCCGACCCCGAGGAGTTCCCCTACACCATCCGCCTCGTCAGCGACATCACCGAGTCCAACGGCTCCTCGTCGATGGCCTCGGTCTGCGGCGGGTGCCTCGCGCTCATGGACGCCGGCGTCCCCATCGTCGCCACCTGCGCCGGCATCTCCGTCGGACGCTTCACCGACGACGAGGGCGAGAACGAGCTCTTCGTCACCGACATCCTGGGCGAGGAAGACTTCTTCGGCGACATGGACTTCAAAGTCTCCGGCACGCGCGAGGGCATCACCGGCATCCAGCTGGACCTCAAGGCCCGCGGCCTGAACCTCGGCCAGATCGAGACCATCTTCCAGCAGGCCAAGGAAGGTCGCCTCGACATCATCGATCAGATGGAGAAGGTCATCGAGGCCCCGCGTGCGGACATCAGCCCCTACGCGCCCCGCCTGGTCACCATCCGCATCGACCCCGACAAGATCGGCAAGCTCATCGGCCCGGGCGGCAAGACCATCCGCGCCCTCCAGGACAAGTACGGCATCAACATCGATGTCGAGGACGACGGCACCGTCATGCTCGCCTCGCCCAACGGCCAGACGATCATGCAGGCCCGCGCCGAGATCGAGGCCATCTGCGAGGAGATCAAGGTCGGCACCGTCTACGAAGGACGCGTCGTCAGCACCAAGGACTTCGGCGCCTTCGTCGAGCTCGCCCCGGGCACCGACGGCATGTGCCACATCTCCGAGCTCGCCGAGGGCTATGTCAAGAGCGTGACCGATGTGGTCAAGGTCGGCGACATCGTTCGCGTGAAGGTGATCCTCGTCGACGATCAGGGCCGCATCAAGCTCAGCCGCAAGGCCGCCATGGCGGGCGACGACGCCGAGGGCGCCGACGCCGAAGAGGAAACCGCCGAGGCCTGATCGCCCGGCACCCCCGCCAGCCAGCACCCCCATAACGGGGCACAGGGCGTAAAGGAACGCAGGAGCCCCGGCTTCCTGCGTTCTTTTGTTGACCCCCCCGGGGGTTCTCTGGTAGTCTGGGGAATCGCCTGTCCGTTGCGTTGGTCGGGCGTCACATCGTGGGGTTGCGCGTCTGCGGCGCGCATAGCAAAGCCCGGCGTCTCGTGAGGGCGGGCCGGTCCGAAGTCTGCCTGAGGCGTCGGCGCTGGCCGGCTCTATCGCCGGCGTTCTCGGAAAGGGGCGGTCATGACTGACCGAACACCGGACCGGCTGACGGAATCTCGTGGCGAGGTGAAATGGTTCGACCCTCGCAAGGGCTTCGGCTTCTTGGTCGGGCCCGACGGCCAGGACATCTTCGTCCATTACAGTGTGATCGACGGCGACGGCTTTCGGGTGCTCAAGGACGGGACGAGTGTCGAGTACGATGCCGAACGCACCGACAAGGGCTGGAAGGCGACGCGGGTCAGCCGCGAGATCGAGGCCGAGGTTCAGGTTGTTCCGAGACGCAACTACGCCAGAACGCCGCGACGCTGACCTTTTTGCTCCTCCGGCGTCGGCGGAGGAGCACGGGCGTTGACCGGCTGGGTTCTGGGGTTTGTGATCGGTGCTTTGGCGGCGGCGGTCGCCGGGTTTGTGCTTCTGCGCGCCGCGATCGAGCGTGTGCGGACCGCCGAGCGGCGTGCGCGAGCGAGCGAACGCCTGGCGGAGCTCGGCGCCATGACCGGCGGGCTGGCCCACGAGATCCGCAATCCGCTCTCGACCATCACGCTCAATGCGCAGATCCTCGCTGAGGCGATCGAGGATCTGCCGATCGAGCCCGACGAGAAGTCGCGTCTGACGCGTCGGGTCGGGACGCTGTACCGGGAGACCGACCGGCTCAGCGCGATTCTGGCGGACTTCCTGCGGTATGCGGGGGAGGTCAGGCTGAGCCGCGAGGCGGCGGATGTGAACCTGTTGGTGGACGAGCTGGTCGATTTTTTCCATCCCCAGGCCGAGCGTCAGGGTGTGCGGCTTCGTGCGGATCTTGAGCCGGGCGGTCTGCGGGCGAGCGTTGATGTGCCCCAGCTCAAGCAGGCGGTGCTGAACCTGATGCTCAACGCGGTGCAGGCGATGACCGGTCAAAACGCTAACAATGGTACGCCCGAACTGATCCTCAAGACAAGGCGCGAGGCGTCTGGCGGTCGGGACCGCGAGGGCTCGGCGGTGATCCATGTGATCGACACCGGGCCGGGGATGGACGAGGAGACTCGTGCGAAGATCTTCGAGCCGTACTTCTCGACGAAGAAGGGGGGGACGGGGCTCGGCTTGCCGACGACGCGCCGGATCGTTGAGGCGCACGGGGGGACGCTGGAGCTCTATTCGGAGCCGGGGCGAGGGACGGACTTTGCGATCCGTTTGCCGATGGAGGCGGCGGAAGAACGAGCGTGACAGAGGCAGACATTCGGACCCGACTCTTCGCTGTGCTCAGAGGTCGGCGTCGAGGGTGCGGGGGTCTTTCTAGAGTCTGGTTCTGACTTCCCAGAGGTCTGGGAAGAAGCGGTGGGTGATGAGCTGGCGGAGGAAGGTGACGCCGCTGGAGCCTCCGGTGCCGGTCTTTCCGCCGATGATGCGTTCGACGGTGGTCATGTGTCGGTATCGCCAGAGTCCGAACTGTTCGTCGATGTCGACGAGCTTTTCGCACATCTCGTAGGCGTCCCAGTGGCGTTTGGGGTCGCGGTAGACGCGTTTGAGGATCTCGACGACTTCCTCGTTGACGGTGTGCGGTTGGGTGACATCTCTGTCCAGGGCGCTCTTTGGCATCTGCAGCCCGCGCCGTGTGAGGTAGCGGAGGAACTCGTCGTAGATGCCCGGGGCGTTGAGGGCGTGTTCGAGCCGGTCGTGCCAGGCGGGGTCGTGCTTGTGGAGGCGGAGCATCTGGGCGTCCTTGTTGCCCAGGAGGAACTCGACGAGGCGGTACTGCGGGCTCTGGAAGCCGCTGGCGGGTCCGAGGACATCTCGGAACTGGAGGTATTCGCTGGGCGTGAGCGTGGCGAGGACGCTCCACTGGTTGGTGAGTTGGGTCTGGATGTGCTTGACGCGTGCGAGGACCTTGAAGCAGGGTTCGAGGTCGTCGCCCTGGATCCAGCGGATTGCGGCTTCGAGCTCGTGGATCATCAGCTTCAGCCAGAGCTCAGAGGTCTGGTGCTGGATGATGAAGAGCATCTCGTCGTGGTGGGGCGGGTCGGAGAGCGGGTGCTGCGCGTTGAGGACCTTCTCGAGGGCGAGGTAGCCCGAGTAGGTCAGCTTCTCGCGGAGGTCTGTGTGGATGCCGGATTCGAACTCACGCTTGGCCATTGACGCTCTCCGGAGGCTTGGGGCTCACGGAAAGAGCGTATGGGCCTTCAGCGCCCGGAAGTGTCGCTCGCGTCGGCGAAACGGGTTTCGAGGTGGGTCCGGTGGTCGGCCCGCAGGACGGCGAGGCTGCCGTCGCCGGCGTTGGCGGTGAGCACGGTGTTCCGTGCGGTGTAGTAGTTGTCCCTGGCGGGGTTCCCGGCGGCGCAGGCGCCGAGTGTCCCGCCGAGGGCGAGGAGGATGAGGCCCGCGATTGCGGGCCTGGCGAGTCGGAGAACGGGTTGCTCTCTCATGTCCCCAAGCATCGGATTCGATCTCCGGTCCGGGCCAGCGATCCGGTGAAAGTGATTGGGCGGTCCGTAGGTTCGGCGGGGATGGCGTGAATTGCGCGGTTGATATCCGGACCATCCGAGCCTTGCGGGCCTTTGGGTCGCGGGGTCTGGGGCCCCTGAACAAGCCCCTCGGGAGGCCATGCGACAAGGGGTTCGTGGTGGGGTCGGGAGCGGGCGGGGGCCCGGTTTGGATCCGGCTGAGGGCCGTGCGAGCGGCGGGTGCGCCTATCGTTGAAATCGGACGGCCACAGCCCTGCGTGAGCCCTGCTTGAGACCTGCGTGACGATGGGGAATGACCCGGATGCGGATCGCTTTCAGCACATCGGCGTGCCCGGACTGGACGATCGAGACGGTTGCCTCCAAGGCCCGCGAGATGCAGTTCGACGGGGTTGAGTTCCGGAGTTTCGGCCCGGGGAGCACGGAGATCGCGTGCGATCCGATGCTGACCGAGCCTCGGAAGATCGACAGGCTTTTTTCGGGTCTGGGGCTGACGCCGCTGTCGATCGCGACCTCGCTGAGCTTCGACGAGCCGATCCGTCCGCCGGTGATCGGGCGTGTGCTCAAGGACCAGGCGGTGCAGGCGCGCAAGAGCAAGCGGTTTGTGCGTCAGGCGTCGGCGATGGACTGCCCGTTCGTGCGGGTGTTCGCCTTCCAGACGCACGGCAAGGAGAGCGTGGCGACCGCGTCGAAGCGGATCGTCCCCCGGCTGTACATGGCGGTGGACGGGTGCGCCAAGACAGGCGTGCGGCTGCTGATCGAGAACGGCGGCTCGTTCAGGACGGCGGCGGATCTGAAGCCGCTGGTCCGTGCTGCCGACCTCGACGGGCTGCTCGCGGTCTCGTACTCGGTTCCGGTGGGCAGGGCGGCGGGGGAGTCGCTGGAGACGGCGATGGATCTGTTGGGCGAGAAGCTGCAGATCGTCAAGATCAAGGACTTCAAGGACGGGGCGCCCGCGATCGCCGGCGATGGCGATCAGGATGTGGCCGGCACGCTCGATCTGCTCGCCTCGCGTGATTTCCGGGGCTGGGTTGTCTACGAGCACGACCGGCTCTGGATGCCCGACGCGATCTCGCCCGAGACGGCGCTGGAGCCTCTGCCCCGGCTGTTCGCCGATGTGCTGGCGCGCCATCGCGAGCCGGAGGCGACGCACGCCGTGGCGTGAGCCCACGCCCGCAGCGGCAAGGGAACGACGATGGCCCGGCCGGCGCAGGAACTGGCCCGAACGGTGACGGCGCAGGCTCGACGCCTGGGCTTTGCGCGCGTGGGGGTCTGTGAGGCTTCGCCTTCGGATTACGGCGCGGAGCTCCGGGCGTGGCTCGATGCTGGTCGTCACGGTTCGATGGCGTATCTCGAAGAGCACTTCGATCTTCGCACCGATCCGGCGGGGCTGCTGGACGGGGCGAGGTCTGTTGTGATGGTGGCGGACCAGTACGCCCAGCGTGGGGGGGCGGAGGATCCGCCGCTTGAGCCGGGTCGGGGGCGGATCGCCCGCTACGCGCGGGGTCGGGACTACCACAAGACGATCAAGAAGCGGCTGCACACGCTGTGCGACCGGTTGAGCGCGGCGCACCCGGGCGCGTCGTTCAGAGCGTTCGTCGACACGGCGCCTGTCATGGAGCGGGAGCTGGCGTCGCGCGCCGGGATCGGCTGGGTCGCCAAGCACACGCTGGTGATCAACCCGCGGGTTGGGTCGTACCTGTTGCTCGGCGGCGTGCTGACCACGCTGGAGCTGGAGGCGCCGCCGGAGCAGAAGCCGGCGCGGGATCACTGCGGCACCTGCACGCGCTGCATCGACGCCTGCCCTACGGACGCGATCACGCCTTACAGCGTCGACGCGAGCCGCTGCATCAGCTATCTGACGATCGAGCGGCGCGGGCCGATCGACCCGGGCTTTTACCGCGGGATGGGCGAGTGGATCTTCGGCTGCGACATCTGCCAGGAGGTCTGCCCCCACAACTCGGCGAGGCCGAAGCGGTGGCTCGAGCGTAACGGCGGGAAGGTGAACCCCGAGTATCTTTCCGAGCGGGATTCGTTCGACCTGCTGGAGGTGCTGGGCTGGGACGAGGACGCGAGGCGCGAGGCGTTTACATCCAGCGCGATGAAGCGGGCGAGGCTGGACATGATGAAGCGGAACGCGGTGATCGCGGCGGGGAATGCGATTGCGGAGCATGACCTGCCCGAGCTTCGGGCGAGAGTCGCCGAAATCGCGGGGGATGCGGGCGAGGCGGAGATGGTGCGCGAGGCGGCGTCGGTTGTGCTTGAACTGTTGGAGCGATCGGGTCGGTAGGTTGGCTTTGCGCATTTGTGCAGTTGTGGCTCGCATTGGGCGATCATGGGAGCACCGACCTCGCGAAGCCGAGGTCGGTGGCACGGAAGACTCGCTGACAGGAGAGACACTGGCGGACCAGCCGCCGGCGCCACAGGTTGAGCGCGGCAGCGTGAATCTGCTTTCCGGTTTCGGCTTCGCTGCGTGGCACGGCGCGCGGTTTGTTTAGATGGGCTTGCGGCGGGGCGGCAATCCTGGGCCGCCGGGGAGGGCGAGGCGTGCGCCGAGGATGATGAGCAGGCCGGGGATCAGCAGCAGCTCGACACGCTGGATATAGCCGACGAAGTAGAGCGGGATCGCGACGCCGACGGCGAAGGACCAGACGCGGACTTTCTTGCGTGTCGGCCCGTCGCGGCCGTCGCGCGTGGGGACCATGCAGAGCCATGCGTAGGCGGGGAAGACGAGGCCGTAGAAGGAGATGAAGACGCGGTAGAGCAGCTCGCCGGCGGGAATGTCGAAGCGGTCTGGGAGCGACGGGGCGACCATGCCCAGCGCGCCGAACGCGCCGAGGATGGCGAGCACCATCGTCAGTCGGCGGATCGGGAAAGAGCCGGCTTGTTGCGGCACGACCTCGCGCCCGTGCAGGCCGATGGTCAGGCCGAGTTGGGCGGAGACATGCAGGGCGAGTGCGGTCGCCAGCGCGAGCGAGGCGTAGGCGCCCCAGAGCGAGGCGATGTCGCGCGAGGCGAAGGTGAGCAGGATCATCGCCGGGAAGAGGACGAGGTAGCCGACGGTGAAGGCGAGCCGGCGCTGCGCGCCTTGTGTGGAAAAGCGGGCGCGGAGCAGCGTCCGGTCCATCCAGGGGCAGGCGAGGAAGCCGAAGACGACGACGGGGGCGATCGGCAGGAGGCCGGTGAGCAGCGTGCGCGCCGGATCGTCGCCCGCGAGCCATGGAGCGGTCCAGTTGAGGCCGCCACCGAGCTGCAGGCGGAGCAGGACGATGATCGAGAGGGCGTAGACGCCGAGGGCGATGATGCGTGCCGAGGCGTCGCGCGAGGGCCATGCCGCGGCGATTGTGACCAGCAGCAGCATCGGTGCGAGCATCGCGGCTGTGGAGGGGCCGAAGCCGGAGAGCATCCACCCGGCGAAGTAGGCCTGGAAGGCCATGGTCACGAAGCTGAAGGCGCGGAGCGCTCCGGCGTGGCGTGCGGCCCACTCGGGCGAGGGGCGTGCGAGCCAGCCGACGGCCGCGGCGCCGAGGCAGTTGGGGATGGCGAAGACGAGGAAGCCGAGGGCGCCGTAGTCGCGGACCATCAGGACCGGCAGAAACATGCCGATGCACCATGTCCACGAGGCTGCGAGGAAGACCGACCAGAGGAGGGCGGTGCGTGTGATGTCGGCGGGGTTGGGTTCGGGGTCGGGCACGGGCCGAGTTTACGCGCCGTGTTTACGGGTCGGGCTCGGCGGCGCGGGCCTGCTCGATGCGTTGGGCGTCTTTGGGGTCGAAGGTGCGGCCCTTCTGCCAGCGGCCCTTCTGCTTGAGGTGCTCTTTGGGCGTGACATGGAAGGTGACGGTGACGCGGCCGACGCGCTTGTCTTTCAGGCGGGGGAGGAGGGTCTGGGGTTCGCCCTTCTCGTTGACGGGTTTTTCGGTGAGGGGGAGTTGCTGGACGACATCCATGCGGAGGGTGACATTGAACTCGCCGCCCTGGGCGACGAGGGCGTCGATGTCGTCGAGGGGTTTGATGCGGTAGATGGCGGGGCCGAAGCAGGGGCGGAGGAATTTGTAGTCGAGGTGCTTGCAGACGACGGTGTACTCGCCGCCGCAGGCGCCGAAGACATACATGCCGCCGGCGATCTCGGAGTTGCCGAGGAGTGCGGCGCCTGCCATTGCGTTGTAGAAGTTGCGGTTGAACTTCTTGAAGGGGAGGACGGCGGTGAAGGTCTTCTCGTCGACCCGCTTCATGCGGATGCCGCTGCGGAAGGCGTAGGGGAGCCAGAAGAGCGAGCAGATGCGGTGCCAGAAGTTGTTCTTGGTCGAGAGGCGGCTCATGAACGCCTCGAAGCGGTCGATGAGGGACCGTTTGGAGGGCTTTGGGTCGCGTTTGGCGGCCGGTTCGGGCTTGGGCTGCGATTCGGGGCGCGGATCGCCTTGGGCGCGCTCTGGTGCGCCTGAGGCGCAGGCGTCGTCAGGGGTTGTCTCGACATCCGCTGTCGTGGTCGAATCACGCACGAAGGATGGTATCCGCGCCGTGGTGGCGGCTCTGGCGGGGGGCCGCGGTCAGGGTTCGATGAGGCGGTACCAGCCCTTGGCGTCGGGCTCGACGCGGCGGAAAGGATCGCCGGGCTCGTGGTCGAGGGCGAGGACCCAGCCGCGTTCGGCGGCTTCTTTGAGCAGCCAATGTTTGGTGAGCATGCTTGTGTAGGGCTCGATGTCGTAGGAGAGGCTGAACGCCTGCCCGGCGTGCCAGGCGGTCGGGAGGACATCGGGCGTGAAGACGATGGTCCTGCCGTCCTCGTCGGTGAACTTGACGGCCTGCTGGCCCCAGGTGTGTCCCGGGACAAGGAAGACGCTGACGCCCGGGAGGACGGTGGTCTCGCGCTCGGGGAGCGTGGTTTCGGGGAGGGCGTCGCGGTGGGGGATGACACCTGCGGGGAAGGGGGCGGGGGACTCGACCTGGCGGAGGCGGGGGCGGCCATCGGGCAGAGGGATCTGGAGCGGGAGGAGGTGGTCGCGGTAGTAGGTGCGGGTCATGACCGCGTCGTTGGCGAGGGCGGTCCGCCACTCGGTCTCTTGGACGATGACCTCGGCGTTGGGGAAGGTGAGTTTGACGCGGGGGTCGTCGCCGGAGGCTTCGTCGCCGGAGGCTGTCCAGTCCGGGGTCTCGCCCTCGCGGCAGCGGCGTGTGAGCCCGCCGGCGTGGTCGAAGTGCAGGTGGCTGATGACGACCGCTTCGATGTCTTCGGGCCGATGTCCGGCGCCCACGAGGGCGGTTTCGACGGTTACGGCGTCGAGGCCGAAGATGGACTGCATCTTGGCGTCGAGCTTGTCGCCGGTGCCGGCCTCGATGAGGACGAGTTTGGGACCGTCGCCATCGCCGACGCGCTGGAGGAGGAGGCAGTTGTGGGCGATCTCGATGCGGTTCTTGTCGTCGGGCTGGACCTGGCGTGTCCAGACGACTTTGGGGATGACGCCGAACATGCCGCCGCCGTCGAGGAGGAGGCGGCCTGCTCTGAGGAGTGTGACGCGGTAGCGGGTGTCTTGGGGCATCGGGCCATGGTACGGGGGTGTCGCGGCGGATGGTCAGTCCGCGGGGTCTTCCCTGACGACCTCGTAGGCCCGGAGCCCACGCTCTGAGGCGATAACGAGCAACGGCGAGGCTCCGTCTCGGGCCAGCCAGTCGAACTCCGCCCCGAACACGGTCTGGATGGTCGCGACTGTTTCCCCGTCCGCAAGGTCGAAGACGAACAGGTGTCCGTCGGCGGTTACGGCTGCGGCGAGCGATCCGCAGGGGCTGACCGATGACTTGCGGATGTGCTGTTCATTCAGTTCGAGTCGCGTCGTCCAGCGAACTTCGCCGTCTGTGGCGATGCGAGCGGCCATCGGCCGGAGGATGGCGTCGGGGGCCGAGCCGAGCAGCAGCAGGTCGTCGTTAGCGCCGGTGGGTATGGCGTGGACGAATTGGGCGTAGAGCGGGGGGCGCAGCAGGTTGGTCTGATTGCCGCTCTCGTCGAAGATATGCACCGTTCCCCCGGCGGAAGTGGAGACGGGGCGGCGGATGCCGTCACCCTTGATGTCGGCTGCGGTGACGGTCCAGACATTGCCGATGCCTCGGGTCCGCCAGAGCTGGTTGCCATCGTGGTCGAAGAGCCTGAGGCCTCCGTTGCCGTTGTAACCCACCAGCAGTTCGTCAACGCCGTTGCCGGTGATGTCTGCGGCGATGACATCGTTGACGCCTGTGAGATCCGGCACTCGGAATCTGACAGCGCCGTCGGCGCCGAACACGACTGGAGCGACGCCCCACTGCCTGAAGGTGACGATGTTCCGGGCTTCGGCGTCGTTGAAACGGGCGACGCGGAGGGTTTGCCCTTCGCTGACGAGTTGGGTCTCGCCGAGCGGCTCGCCGGTGGGGCTGACGCGTGTGACGCCGCGGCGGTTGATGGCGTAAACCTCGCCCGCGTTGTTGTCGGCAGCGGCGCCTCCCCATCGGCCCTGCAAGGCCCAGACTTCGCGGAGATTCTCCGATCGCGAAACGGGCTGGGCGGGGGCGGTCTGCTCGAGAGGTCTGCCTTCGACGGCGTCGTCGATGTCTCGGCGGATGTCGTCTTTCATGTGCATGGCGAAGCCGACATGCACGCTTCGGACCTTGCCGTCGGCGCCGATGATGACGGTCTGGGGGATGCCAGAGACGCTGTACTCGCGAGAGACCGAGCCGTCGGCGTCCATGGCGACGGTGAGTTCGAGGCCCTGGCGGTCGAGGAAGCGCCTGATAGCGGCTTCGTCTTCGCGTACATTGATTGCGATGAAGGCGACATCGTCGCCATGCGCGTCGGTCAGTTCCTTGAGTACGGGGAGGCCGGCGACGCATGGCGGGCACCAGGAGGCCCAGAAGTCGATGACGACGGCTTTGTGGTCCTTGATGGCGTCGGAGAGTCGGATCTCGCCGCCTTCGAAGCGGTGCAGCGCGAAGTCGGGAGCGCGAGTGCCGATGAGGTGGGCGAACTCGTCGCGGTCGTCGGCCATGGCGTCGAAGTCTTCGTCGAAATCGAAGTCGAAATCGCCCCAGAAGGCCGAGACAATGCTCCTTGCGGATTCTGCGCCCTCGGGGGGCGTGAAGGCGAACGCGTCGTCGGGGAAGCTGTCGATGCGCTTCCATGCGGAGAAATCGGTGATTGCTGTCGTGGCGATGTCCGGGTACCAGGCTGTGTATGTCTCGTCGGGCTCCTGCTCGTGCTCGGTCCGCAGCAGCCAGGGCGAGTCGCCGGAATCGACCCAGACCTCGAGCCTGCGTCCGGCGAGCGAGGTGCGGATGCGGTGGGCTTGGGTCCCGTTGACTTCTTCCAGGCCGATGTACTCCGCGTCGCCGATGATCCGCTGGATCGAGCGGTGCGGCTCGTGCGAGAGAATGGCGAGCAGCCCGGGCGGGACCATCATGTCGGCGAAGCCGCCGAGGGCCGACGGGTCCTCGCTGAACAGCCTGATATCTTCGGTGTCGGCGGGCTCTTTCACGAATCTGTTGGTCGGGCGGACATAGATGTAACGGTGCTCGCCGTCGCTGTAGAAGTCCGCCGATCGCGTGCCTCCGGTGCGGCGGAGCGCGTACTTGCCGGGCAACTCACGCGACGCTTGGAGATCGACCGTGTAGACCACCAGCATCCCCTCGGCGGTGGTCCGCCACTCGATGCTGTAGTCGAAGCTGAGGCGGGGAGAGGACTCCAGATTGCTCGCCATGTCCTTCAGCACCTGCACGGCTTTCTCTCCGGCGTCGTCGGCGAAGGAGGGTGTCGAGCAGGGCAGGAGCATGCCGCCGGCGGCCAGAGCGATCGCGAGTGTCCGTGTCATGGCTGTCCCTTTGGGTTGCATCGGGCGGTTTGACCTTCGCCGCACCGAGCGCGGCGTACTGCGCTACAAGATACTCGGATTGCTGGAGATCCGGAAGGGCGGATTTCAGAACATCGCGGTGGGCGGTCGGTGTTCGGAATTGGGGCGGGGCGGTATTCTTGCTGCGTGAAGTACGACCGATTCGAGGATCTGCCGGTTTGGAAGGACGCCGCGAGGTTGTATGTCGCGGTCGAGGAGGCGGCGGGTGACGCTTCGCTCGATCGGCACGGGGATCTGCGCGACCAGTTGCTGCGGGCGGCGCTGTCGGCTTCGAACAACATCGCCGAGGGGTTCGAGCGGGGATCGACGCCGGAGCTGATCGCGTTTCTGTACTACGCGAGAGGGTCGGCGGGGGAGGTGCGTTCGATGCTCACGGTGATGCGCGGGTCGGGGCGGCATGCGCACATGCACGGCCGCCTTGCGGAGCTCGCGGCGATGGCCGAGGCTGTTTCGCGACAGCTCCGGGGCTGGCTGAACAGCCTGCAGAACAGCGATATCAAGGGGCAGCGGCACCTCAACGACGCCACGCGCGAGGCGTGGGACCGGAGGAAGCGGGTTGCTGCGTTTGATGAGAAGCTGCGGCGGATTGTTGAGGAGGCGAGGAGGGAGAGGGAGGAGGGCGGGAGGGATCCGTCCGGGGACGGATGATGATGAGGTGGGTCGATGTGCCGCTGCGGAGGCGGGATCTGGAATCTCAAATTTGAGATTTGAGATTTCAGATCTCAGGCTCACCGAGGCGAGTCGGGCAGACTTCCGAGACGGGTGTGGCAGTTCGGCTTGGCTTGGGCATTCACTGCCCTCGTTCTCATGGCCCTCACTCGATCACACCAACTGCTCCGGCTCCTGCAGCAGGCGCACGATCTCCGCGAGGCAAAGCGCCGCCGTCGCCCCGTCGACGACGCGGTGGTCGCAGGCGAGGCTGAGGGGCATGAGTTTGGCGACCATTGGTTGGCCGTCGCGGACGACGACGCCGTCGTAGGCCTTGCCGACGGCGATGATGCCGACTTCGGGGTAGTTGATCACCGGTGTTGCAAAGCGTCCGGCGTGGCTGCCGACATTGCTGATGGTGAAGGTCGAGCCGGTGAGTTCTTCGCGCGGGATGGAGCGGTCGCGGGCGGAGGCCGCGAGCGAGGCGATCCTGTCAGAGAGCGAGAAGACATCGGCACGGTCGGCGTCGCGGAGCACGGGGACCATCAGTCCGCTGTCGGTGTCGGTCGCGATGCCCAGGTGGACCGCCTCGTGCTGGACGATCTCGTCGCGCTCGTCGTCGACACGCGCGTTGAGCGCGCCGAACGGGCCGGCGAGCGCGCGGCAGACGGCCGAGGCGATGAAGGGCAGGAAGCTGAGCTTCTGCCCCGTCTCTGCTGTCAGGCGACGCCGGAGGTCGTCGAGGGCCGTGACATCCGCCTCGTCCATCACGGTGAAGTGCACGGCGGTGTCGACGGACTGGCGGAGCTTGCCGGCGATCACGCGTCGCACGCCCTTGAACGGCACGCTCGCTGTGCCCGAGCCGGGCTCGACCGACGAGACCTGCGCCGGCGGCGGCACGGGACGCCCGGACTGGAAGGGCGTAAAGCCCGGCGCCGCGGGGATCCCTGCGCCCTGCATGCCCGGGTGCCCGGGCATCTGGTGCATGTGGGGCATGGGCATCGGCGGCATGTAGCCCCAGGGCATCGGCATCATGTACGGCATGGGGTACGGCGCGTACCCGGGCATCATCGGCTGCTGTGGGTACTGCTGTGGGTACTGCTGGGGATAGCCCTGCGGGTACGCCTGCTGCGGGTACTGGGGCTGGGGATAGCTTTGGGGGTAGGCCTGCGGCTGCTGCGGATACGCCTGCGGCTGGGGGCGGGCGGGCTGCTGGGGCATCGGGCGCCGGGTCGTGCCGCGTTCGGTCGGTTGGGCGGGTGACTGGGCTGGCGATTGGGCGGCCGTTCCGCTTGCGGGCTTGCTTGCGCCGCCTCCGGCCTTGGCGGCTTCGACATCGCGCTTGGTGACGCGGCCGCCGATGCCGGTGCCCTTGACGCTGTCGATGTCGACGCCGAGGTCTCGGGCGAGACGGCGCACGGCGGGTGTCGCGAGGGCCTTGCCCCCGGCGCGGCTGACGCCGGCGAGCTCGCCGGACATCTGGCCGACGACGGTGCCCGCGTCCTCGCGTTCTTCCTGCGGCTCGGATTCCTGCACGGGCTTCTTGGCGGGCGGGGCCTTGGGCTCGGCCGAAGCGCCGCCCCCGCCGACATAGGTGACGAACGGCTCGCCGACTTTCATGACCTCGCCGTCGGCGCCGTGGAGCTTGGCGATCTTGCCTGCGCGCGGGCTCGGGATCTCGGTGAGGGCCTTGTCGGTCTGGACCTCTGCGAGGGCCTGGTTTTCTTCGACCTCGTCGCCTTCAGAGACGAGCCACTTGATGACCTCGGCCTCCTGGAGGCCTTCGCCGATGTCGGGCAGGAGGAAGACATTGGGGTCAGAAGAGACTTTGCCGGCCATCGTTGTCCTCGTGTCTGTCTTGGGGGAGGCTCCGATGGCGCTGCCCCCGGTGTTGGTGCGATTCTTCCGCGTCCGCTCGGTTCCGGCGGGCCGGGCTCAGTACGCGAGGCACTCGCGCACGGCCTCGACGATCCGGGGCGACTCGGGCAGGTAGTCCAGCTCGAGCTTGTAGTAGGGCATCACGGTGTCGAAGCCGGTGACGCGCTGCACCGGGGCTTCGAGGTGCAGGAAGCAGGCCTCCTGGATGACGGTGGCGATCTCTGCGCCCATGCCGGCCGTGCGCGGCGCTTCGTGCACCACCACGCAGCGCCCGGTCTTGCGGACGCTCTCGACGATCGTGTCGGTGTCCATGGGGTAGATGGTGCGGAGGTCGATGAGCTCGACGGAGACATCGTCGGGCAGTTCGTCCATGGCGGCGAGGCACTGGAAGACGGTCGCGCCCCAGGTGACGACGGTGATGTCGTCGCCTTCGGAGACGACCTTGGCCTGGCCGATGGGCACCTCGTAGTCGCCTTCGGGGACTTCTTCTTTGAAGGAGCGGTAGACGCGCTTGGGCTCGAAGAAGATGCAGGGGTCGGGGTCGCGGATGGCGGCCAGCAGCATGCCCTTGGCGTCGTAGGGCGTCGAGGGCATCAGCACTTTCAGGCCCGGGCTGTGCGAGTAGATCGCCTCGGGCGAGTCCGAGTGCAGCTCGGGGGCGTGGATGCCCCCGCCCACGGGCACGCGGACGGTCATCGGGATGGTGATCGAGCCGCGGGTCCTGGTGCGGAAGCGTGCGGCGTGGTTGACGAGTTGGTCGTAGGCCGGGCCGAGGAAGCCCTCGAACTGGATCTCGGGGACGGGGCGCATGCCCGCCATCGCAAGCCCGATGGATGAGCCGATGATGCCCGATTCTGCCAGCGGCGTGTCGACGACGCGCTCGCGCCCGAACTTGGCTTGCAGGCCCTCGGTGACGCGGAAGACGCCGCCGTTGAGGCCGACATCCTCGCCGAGGACGACGACGCGTTCGTCGCGTTCCATCTCCTGGGCGAGGGCTTGGTTGATCGCTTGGACGAGGTTGAGTTCGGGCATCTCGGTGGTGCTCCGGTTTCGGTTGCTCGGGCCTGCTTGCCCGGGTGTTCCTGGTGTCTCTGTCAGCCGATGAAGGCGGCGCCAGCCCCGCCGCTGAAGTCGTCGTCGGACTGCTGCTCGTCGAGTGCCGGTGTGTAGGGGCCGAGGTCGGCGGGCATCGCGGCGTTGAGTCGGTCGATGATCTCGTGGAGCTCGCCGGCGGCCCGCATGGTGGGGGCGCCCCAGTTTGCGGTGACGGCCATGAAGAGTTCGACGACGCCGGGTTTTTTCTGGCGGACCATCTTCACATGGACCGGGTTGATCCAGACCTCGTTGCCTTTGTGGTCGGTGATCTGCACGAGCATGGTCGCCTCCGCGTGGGCTGGGGGTCGATCAGCGGGTGTGCGCGTGCTCGGGCTTCAGGCCGGTCTGCGAGGGGTCCTGGCCGAGCGAGTTGGTCCGCATGGTGTCGCGCTGGATCCTGAGTTGCTCTGGGATCTCGGCGAAGGTGTAGTTGAAGATGTCGGCGGGGGAAGGCTTCTCGATCCCCTCGGCGGTCTTGATGATCTCGTCGACGATTTTCTTGGCCTTGGCCTCGACCTCCGCGTGCTTCTTGTCCGACCAGAGGCCCTTGGACTCCAGGAACTTGCGGTGGCGGATGATCGGGTCTTTCTTCGTCCAGGCCTCGACTTCCTTGACATCGCGGTAGCGCTTGGCGTCGTCGGCGGTGGTGTGGTCGGCGAGGCGGTAGGTGACCGCCTCGATGAAGGTCGGCCCGCCGCCTTTGCGGGCGCGGTCGAGCGCGTCGCGGGTCGCCTTGAAGACGGCGAACATGTCGTTGCCGTCGACCTGGACGCCCGGCATGCCGTAGGCGAGGGCTTTCTGCGCGACGGTTTCTGAGGCCATCTGCACTTCGCGCGGGACGGAGATTGCCCACTGGTTGTTCTGGCAGAAGAAGATGCAGGGGACTTCGAGTGTGGAGGCGAAGTTCATCGCCTCGTGGAAGTCGCCCTCGCTGGTGGCGCCGTCGCCGAAGTAGGTGACGACGCAGCGCGGCTCCTTGCGGATTTTGTAGGCCCATGCGATTCCGGCGGCGTGGAGCATCTGCGTGCCGATGGGGATGGAGATCGGCGTGCAGTTGACATTGTCGGGGATCTGGTTGCCGCGCTCGTCGCCCATCCAGTGGAGGAGGATCATGTGCGGGGGCAGGCCGTGGAGGAAGAGCGCCGCGTTCTCGCGGTAGCAGGGGACGAGGAAGTCAGTGCCCTTCTTTGCGGCGAAGCCTGAGCCGAGGGCGGCGGCCTCCTGGCCCTTGTTCTGCGGGTAGGTGCCCATGCGGCCGGAGCGCTGGAGCTTGAAGGCGACCTCGTCGAAGTGTCGCCAGATGACCATTTGCTCGAAGAGGTGGGCGACCTCCTCGTCGGTCAGTGTGTTCTTGGCGAGCGAGGCGTCGAGCTTGCCGTCCTCGTCGAGGATCTGGAGGTGCTCGATCGTCGCCTTGTAGACGGTTTTCTTCGGCATGGATCGCTCCGTGTCTGGAGGGCGCGGACCGACATCGTCGGTCCCGCATCGCGCCCAGTGTAGGTCGGCCCGCGTGGTCTGGTATCGCGCGGGCGCCTTGGCGTCCGTCGTCTGGCCCCCCCCCGGCCGTCTGGGCCTGCTCGGGCGAGTGGGCTCAGGCGTCGGGGCTTCGTTGTGCTTCTACGGCGCTGCCCCCTGGGAACTGCTTGACGCCCTCATTGCGAGGCTCTCGTCCTTCGCCCTTTGCGACGGGGGAACGCTCCGGGATGATGAACAGGTCGTTGGGGAGGGTTTCGTTGAAGGCGATGGCCTTGTCGGCGGCCTTGAGCATGGTCTCGTCGGTGTTGCGGTAGAGCTCGCTGAAGAGCTTGTCGATCTCTGTCTCGGCGATGGCGAAGAAGTGCTCTGCGGCGGCGCGGTCACGCTCGAACTCGGGCCCTTCGGCGCCGGCCTTGAGCTGGGCGTCGAGCCTGGAGAGGGTGCAGGCCCAGGCGTGGAGGTAGATCGCGCTGTCGGCGAGGCGGGCCTGGACGGCCTGGCGGGCGAGCAGCTTCTCTTCGTAGCGGGCGCTGGTGCGCTTGAACTCGTGGGCGTGGTCGCGGACATAGCGGGCGAGCCTCGCGGCGACCTTGCGGAGCGAGGGATCGACCTTGGTGATTTTCGGCGGCTTGGGGCGGACGCGGAGGAAGATCTCGAGGCCGAGGGGGATCGCGGCCTTGCGGATGGTCTTGCTGCGCATGCCGGCGCTGATGCGCTTGAGGTTCTGGCCGAGGCCTTCGTCCTTGTCCCAGCCGACGGCGTCCTTGACGCCGACCATTTTCTCGGCGAGCTGCTTGCCGCCGTAGCCGAAGACGAAGGACTGCATGACCTCGTTTGCGCCCTCGACGATGATGTTGATGCGGCTGTCGCGGAAGATCCGTTCGATCTCGTTCTCTGTCATGTAGGACTCGCCGCCCATGATCTGTATCGCGTCGTTGACGACGCGCCAGCCCATCTCTGAGCAGAAGACCTTGCAGATCGCGGTTTCGAGCATGATGTCCTCGTCGCCGCGGTCGAGGAATCCCGTGGTGGCGTAGAGGACGGATTCCATGGCGTAGTTGAGTGCGGCCATGTTGGCGATTTTGGAGCGGACGAGCTCGAAGTCGCTCAAGGGGCGCTGGAACTGGTAGCGGGTCTGGGCCCACTTTGCGCCCTGCTCTGCCGCTCTCTTCGCGCCGCCGAGCATGCCGGCCGAGAGTGTGCATCGCCCGTAGTTGAGGCAGGTGAGGGCGACATTGAGGCCCTTGCCCTCCTTGTGGAGGAGGTTGGCCTTGGGCACGCGTACATCCTTGAAGCGGATGCGTGCCTGCCATGTGCCGCGGATGCCGCACTTGGAGCGGTTCTTCTGGAAGATGTCCACGCCCTCCATGTCTGGGGAGCAGACGAGCGCGGAGACACGCTCCTTGCCGTCTTCCATTTTCTGTTTGGCCATGACGGTGAAGATGCTCGAGAGCGCGCCGCTGGTGGCCCACTTCTTCTCGCCGTTGAGGATGTAGTGCTCGCCGTCGTCTGAGAGTTCGCAATAGGTCTCCTGCCCGCCGGCGTCGCAGCCGACATTGGGCTCTGAGAGGCAGAAGGCGCTGAGCCACTCTGACGCGAGCTTGGGCAGCCAGCGGGATTTCTGCTCTTCTGTGCCGAAGAGCATGATGGCTTTGCAGCCGATGGACTGGTGGGCGCTGACGACGACGGCGGTGGAGCCGCAGTACTTGCCGATCAGCTCGAGCACGCGGTTGTAGCTGGTGATGCCCATGCCAAGGCCGCCGTGGTCCTTGGAGATGGTCATGCCCAGGACGCCGAGCTCGAAGAGCTTGCGGATGACCCAGTCGGGTATCTCCTGCTCCTGGTCGATGAGCGTGGCGGGGTGCTCGTTGCGGAGATACTCCTCGAGCTTGGCGAGGAGTTGGTCGCACTCTGCGGTCTCCTGCGCCCGCTCCTGGGTCATGTCGGGGTAGGGGAAGTAGAGGTCTTCGCGGAATCGGCCCCAGAACATGTTCTTGACGCCGCCCATGTTGGTGGGCTCTGCGCCGAGGAGGGTCTCGGCGTCTTCCAGCAGACGGCGGTCCTTCTCGGAAACGCCTTTGAGGTTCTTCAGGTCCGCCATCGGAATCGCTCCTTCCGCGTTCGTCCGCCTCCGGCTCGGGGCCGTTCGTGGACGCTGGATTGTGTTCACCCGCTGCACCACCTTAGCGGCGATGCCTTCTTGTGAGAAACCGCTTCGCCCCGTGTCCGCGATCGGATCGGGTGCTGTGTGGTGTCGGCCGGAGCCGAGCCTAGGCCTGCTTGCCCGAGGCTTCCTTCGCGGCCTGCTTGGCGCCGGACTTTGCGAAGAAGGCTGCGATCGCCTCCCTCCCCGCCGGTTCGTTGCGCAGGCGGATCAGACTCGCGCGTTCTGAGGCCAGCGCCGCCTCCCACCCGTCCTCGAGGCCCTGTGCGACCGCTTCGAGCACGGCTTGTGCGGGGTCTCCCGAAAGCTCTGGGCGGACGCTTTCGAGTGCCTTGCGGACGCCTGCTTTCATGTCGTCGCGTCCGATCCAGCGGGTCGGGGCGTTGTCGCGTTCCGGCTTGGGCTGGGCGAGCGCCCACTCGCGGGCGGTGGCGATGAGGTTCTCGGGTTTTTCGACGACGGTGTCGAAGAGCGTGGCTTCGACCGCCTCGGGGAAGGTCATGGGTTTGCCTGTTGCGGTCCGGGTGATCGCATCGGCGGCGTCCATTCTCGCCGGGAGGAGGTTTGTCCCGCCCCAGCCCGGGCAGATCGAGAGGCCCGCCTCGGGCAGGCCGACGGGGTAGGGCTTGCCCGAGGGCGAGGGGGCGGCGACGAGCCCGTCGCAGTGCATCGCGATCTCCAGCCCGCCTCCGAGGGCGGCGCCGTTGATGGCCGCGGCGGTCGGGCAGGGCATCGAGGCGAGCATCGCGAAGACCTTCGAGCCGTAGGCGAGGTAGCGATCGAGCGAGGCGTCGTCGAGGCCGGAGATGGACTTGAGGTCCGCTCCGGCGACGAAGACCCGCTCGTTCGCTGAGGCGAGGACGACGCCGGCGAGGCCTTCGGGCAGGCCCGAGAGCGTGGTCTCGAGGCGCCGGATGAGGCGGAGGTCGAGCGTGACGACCGGGGAGTCGGGCTGGTCGAGGTAGACCACGGCGCACCCGCCCCCCGCCGGATCGATCTCTGTTCGCAGCGGTTCGGTTGTCATGGGAATCTCCTCGGTCTGTATTCAATACTTTGAGGTGTGTTTGCGATGTATCTGTGTTGCGTGGATCGTATCAGTCCGCGGTCGGATCGGCGACGGCGAGCGATGTCAGCCGAAGCGGGCCTTCAGGCGGGCCTGGGCTTCGGGCTGGGAGACCATCCGGGCGGAGAGGCGTGCGCCCTCGGTGATCAGGTCGCGGTCGTCGGAGCCGTCGATGGTGTTGAGCAGGCGCTTGGTCGCGGTCATCGCTTCGGGGCCGCCCGAGGCGAGGCGTTCGGCGAGTGCGGTTGTCTCTTCGTCGAGGTCGTCTGCAGTCGGGGTGAGGATGTCGACGAGGCCGGCCTCTGCGGCGCGGGCGCCGTCCATCACACCGCCCAGCAGGAGCACGCGCCGGGCACGCCCTGCGCCGACCTTTCTGACCACCCACGGCGCGACGACGGCGGGGCAGAGCCCGAGCTCGACCTCGGGGAAACCGAGCTTGGCGTTCTCGTGGGTCAGCGCGATGTCGCAGACGCAGACGAGCCCGCACCCGCCTCCGATGGCGGCGCCGTTGACCTTCGCGACGAGGACCGAGGGGAGCGAACGGAGTCTGAGCGTGAGTGCGCCGAGGGAAGAGAGGAGTTCGTAGGCGGTGTCGTACCCTGCGAGGACCTGCTTGAGGTCCATGCCGGCGCAGAAGGCTCGGCCCTCGCCGGTGAGCACGGTGACGGGGGCGGGGGATCGCTCGATCTCGTCGAGGCGGTCGTGGAGCGCCGCGAGGAGTTCGATCGAGAGCGCGTTGCGGGCGTCGGGGCGGTTGATCGTCAGGGTTGCGACGGGCCCGTTCTCGGTGAGTGTGGCGAGGTTGCTCATCGGTTCATCGTACGGGGCGGACGGCGGGTGCGGAATGAAAACCGCCCCGGCGCGGGCCGGGGCGGGTGGGGTGATTCGGGTGCGAGGTGTCTGGTGCTTACTCGCTGGCGGGGATCGGGATGGGCAGGCCGAGGGGCGTGCCGAGCGTGCCGAAGCCGCCGGGGAAGAACGAGTCGAAGTGGGACATGTAGGCGACGATCGGGACGGAAGACTTGACGGTGATGCTGAAGAAGAGGCGTCCGGCGCCGCGCTCTGGGAGGACGAGCTCGTCGGTGATGTTGAACTCGCGGACGCGGTTGCCCTCGATGGAGCGGCGGAAGACATCGGAGGTGCCGTCGGTGTAGACCAGTGCGATCTCGACCGTTGCGGTCTGGTCTGTCGGGTTGAAGAGGCGGAGGAACTCGAAGACGGGGTTGTTGTTCTGCTGCTGCTGGCCGGGGCGGAAGCCCTCGCCGAAGCCCCAGAAGGTGTGCGCCGCGGCGCCGTAAGCGGCGGCGAACTCGTCGCCCCGCGCCTGGGTGAGCAGTGAGATGGCGACGGGGGTTGCGGACTCGAAGGAGACGCCGTAGGGCTCGTCGGCGGGGAAGTTGGGCAGCGATCCGACATCGATCGTCTGGCGGCCGAAGGCGGGGATGTTGACGGTCGTGCGGTAGCTGGTTCCGCTCTGGAACTGGAACTTGAGGAGGACTGTTGCGGCGGTGGAGTTGGGGTTGGTGAGGCCGAGCTTCTCGCTGTCGCCTTCGAGGCCGATCTGGCCCTCTGGGATGATGCCGGTGGTCGAGCCTCGCCCGGGGGTTCCGGCAACGCCGGAGGTTGCGCGGTTGTTTGCGTCGTAGTGGCTGAGCGAGGCGACGACGGGGCCTTCGGCCTCGATCAGGAAGCCGTAGTTGCCGTCGGGGAGTTGCTGGTTGAACTGGCCTGTGTTGATGTTTGTGAAGTTGCTTGCGTTGCGGATGTCGATGCCGCCGCGGGCGTATGGCTGGAGCGTGAGTGTGAGCTCGAAGCGTTGGCCGCCCTCTCCGAGGGCTGTCGCGGTGACCTTGACGGGCTGCGCGGTGGGGTTCTGGAAGAGCATGAAGTCGCGGACGCCGGGGCCCTTTGTGACATCGCCGAAGATCCAGTCGTTGCTGACGCGGGAGAGGAAGGATTCGCCGAGTCCGCCGGACTGGCCTCCGGCGAAGAAGAACTCGTCGTAGTGGCTGAAGGTCGCGGCGACGGGGAGCTCCGAGCGGATCTCGACTGCGTAGGGCGTGTTCTTCTCGACGAGGATCGTGTCGTTGGCGAACATCTCGGGCGTGGTGACGGTGATGCCGCCGCGGGCGCCGGGCTGGAGGAGTTGGTCTGCGAGGACGACATCGCGGACGGGGTTGCCCTGGGCGTCTGTGACGAAGCCGGCCTCGTAGCGTGCGATGACGACGACGCGGACGGGCTCGGTGTTGGGGTTGCTGATGGGGATGAAGGTGCTGGTTGCGGGGCCGGCGAATCCCTCGGGGTAGAAGAGGCGGTAGGGGAAGGTGGGTGCTGTGTCGGCGATGCTTCGCCCGTCGGGATCGATCTGGAGGGGCTCGACAGCCGGGGAGGCGCGGTTGACGGCCAGGTGGCCGGTGCCGACGCCCATGTTGAGGTCTTCGTAGATGGCGCGGACATCGGCGAGCGAGTCGCCGAGGAAGACGAAGTACCGCATGTTGACGGCCTGCCCGGCCTCGACATCGCCGAGGTCGAAGGCGAGGCCCATCGCCTGGTTGCTTCCCGATGCGCCGAGGATGGCGCCGATGTCGCTGGTGCCCGGGGTGGGGTCGTTGATCGGGCGGTTGAGCAGGAACGACGGGTCGCGCATGATCTCGGTCGGGCTGAAGAAGGTCGCGATGGCGCGCGAGTCGTTGGCGGGGGCTGCCAGTGCGATGGACAGGCCCTGATTGAAGCCGCCCGCGATGACCGATGCGCTGGCGAAGGGGAGGAAGCCCGAGCCGTCGTTGAGGACATCGTTGAGGGTGTTGGCGCTGCCGCCGGTGAGGCCGAGGCCGTGGAGGGGGTTGAACGCCTCCATCCATGAGACTGCCGGGACCGTGGCGGTGCCGTTGTTGCGGAGGGTGACATCGATCGCGAGGAATGCGTCGCTGTGTCCGAACGCGATTGAACGGGTGAAGTCGAGGCCTCTGAAGACGCCGTCGCCGATGATTCTGCTGTTGAACGCGTCGGACTGGTCGGTGAGGGTGACGGGGATGCCGGTCTCTCCGGCGGGGCCGTCGTTGCGGAAGGTGCCGCCGTCGGCGCGGGCGCCGTAGAAGTGGATGGGATTGCCGGTGGTCTGGGTGCCCAGGGGCAGGAGGAAGTCGAGGCCGTTGTAGCGGAGGCCTGTGGTGGCGCCGCCCTGGGTGAAGCGGAAGGTCCCGTCGGCGTTGGCGCCGATGGCGAGTTGATCCCCCGCGAGGGCGCGTGCTGGGTCGGAGACACCCCGCGCGAGGGTGACTGCGAGCGTGTAGTCGCCGATGGTGACGCTCGGCGTGCCGCTGGTGACCGCGTTGGGGTCGTACTGGAGGTTGGCGGCTTCGGAGACTGCGAGGAAGTAGGTGCCGCTCTCGGTGAAGACGAACCGATCGATGCGCGAGTTGAGCGAGTCGGCACTGGTGACGCTGAAGAGCTCCTCGCCGTTGCTGTTGAACAGGCGCATGGCGGAATTGAGGGTTCCGGCGCTGGTGAGGACCGCGCGGAGGGTCTCGCCTCTGAGGGCCTCGAAGCGGTAGAGGTCGCGGTCGAGGACGCCGAATCCGCCGTCGCCGATGCGGGCGTTGATGGTGACGCCGCCGGAGTTGCGGAGCGGGCCCTGGATATCCGCGGCGTTGCTGAGGGTGTCGTTCGGCTCGAAGGGCCCCGAGACCTGGTTTTCGAGGGTGAACTCGAGACCCCAGTCGAGGAGGAAGCCGTTGTCGCCGGCCTTGACATCGTCGACGCGGAGGACCCAGTTGCCCGCGGCGCTCTTGCCGTTGAAGGCGTTGAGCGAGTTCTCGGGCTTGTAGCCTCCTGCGCGGTCGAACGGGGCGACGCCGTTGGCGATCTCGACGGCGGCCTCGTCGTTGAAGACTGTGCCCGCGAGGTCTTGGCCGTTGCCTCCGCGCCTGTCGAAGAGCAGCACCGAGGTTCCGTCGGGCGCGATGAGCGTGAGGCGCATGTCGCTGACGAAACTGTGCTGGATGTTGACGCGGACATTGAGGTCGAGGATCGGCCTCGTCTCGTCGACGGTGAGGGTCGAGATGGTTGTGCCGGTGGGGGGCTGGGTGACGCCGTCGCCCTGGGGGATGCGGAGCGGGTCGTCGGAGTGGTCTCTGGTGAAGGTGCGTCGGTCCTCGAAGACGAGGTCGACGCCGATGGAGAGGTCGTAGACGCCGGTGCTCTGCGACTGCACGCCGCTGGCGGCGGTGTTGGGGTTGTAATCAATGTTGGGGAAGGCGCTGACGGCGAGGTAGAAGGTGCCGTTGGTGGTGACGAAGTAGTTGATGAGTGAATCGGAGCCCTCGAACTGGTCGTTGGCGGCGATTTCGTTGCCGTTGGCGTCGAAGAGGCGGAGGTAGGAATCGAGGTTCGATCCGCCGAGTCTGCGTTGTGCGAAGACCTCGGCGCGGATCTGGCCGGCTCTTTCGAGCTCGAGTCGGAAGATGTCGACATCGCGAGTGCCGGAGCTGCCGTCGCCGATGACCAGGCCCTGGATGAAGGCTTCGCCCGAGACGGTGAACGGGACGAGCGTCGCGTTTGCGAGGGTGTCGTTGGGCTCGAAGCTGGAGGTGGCGCCGAGGACGCGGAAGTTGTAGACCTTTTCGTCGCCTCCGAACTCGTCGCCGTTGAGGAAGTTGCCCGCGGTGTCCTTGAAAGCGGCCGGGAGGAGGGTGAGGCGGTACTGGTCGACGGGGAGTCGGCGCGGCGTGAACGGGTTGAGGTTGAGGCCGATGGTGACCTGGCGGGGGTCGTCGGGGTTGAGCTCGATCGAGGTGATGCCGATGGGCTGGTCGTCGCCGGTGCCGAGTTGGCCGTCCTGCCCTGCGCGGAAGAGCGAGACGGCGCCGGCGAAGCCGGAGGAGCTGATGACATCTTCGAGGACGCCCGCGTCGATGTCGTTGCTGAACCGGACGGTGATGGTGTCGATCGCCTGGCCGGTCTCGCGGTCGAGTTGGGTCGTCAGCGGGCCTGGGCTGATCGCGATGGCTTCGGGGCCCTCGACGAAGAGGGCCTCGAGTGCGGCCGCGACATTGACGACGCCGCCCGCCGTCACGCGGCCGGTGAGGTTCTCGACGGGGCGGGAGGTCTCGATGAGCAGCTCGCGGACGCGGTCGGCCGAGATGTCCGGGCGTACCGAGCGGATGAGCGCCACGACGCCGGCGACGATCGGCGCCGCGAATGAGGTGCCGCTGGTGTACTCGTAGAGCGCTGTGCCCGGGAGGTTGGAGGCTCGTGTGGTGAAGATGTCCTCGCCCGGCGCGGCGACCTGGACGCGTTCGGCGCCGAAGTTGCTGAAGCTGGCGAGTTGGTCTTGGTTGTTCGTGGCTGCGACGGAGATGATGCCGGGGATGTTGTACGAGGCCGGGAAGGCGGCGAAGATCGAGTCGTTGTCGATCGAGTCGTTGCCTGCGGCGGCGATGAAGATGCCGCCCGCGTTGATGTATCGCTCGATGGCGGCGCGTTCGCTGGCGATTCCGTCCTCGAAGTCGGCGAAGAAGTCTGATCCGTAGGCGCCGTAGCTGTTGTTGCTCGCGACGATGTTGATGCCGCGCCCGCGCATCATGGTGACATAGTCGTGCGCGCCGAGGATGGCGGATTCGAGGAGGCTGCCGTCGTTGTCGGCGATCTTGATCGCCATGAGCTTGACATTCCAGGCGACGCCTGTGACGCCGAGGCCGTTGTTGCCGACGGCGCCGATCATGCCCGCGACGCCGGTGCCGTGGCCTTCGAGGTCTTGGGGGTTGTTGTTGCCGATGCCGCCGTTGGCGCCGAAGTCCCAGCCGTTGATGTCGTCGATGAAGCCGTTGCCGCTGGTGTCGGTGCCGTCGGCGATTTCGAGGGGGTTGACCCAGATGTTGTCGCGGAGGTCTGGGTGGTTCAGGTCGATGCCGGTGTCGATGACCGCGACGACGACATCTTCTGAGCCGGTGGTGGTCGCCCATGCGGCGATGCTGTTGATGTCAGCGCCGACGACGCCTGTCGGCCCGCTGGGGGGCGGGACGACCTGGCCGATGTTCTGGTGGTGCCACTGGTCGCTGAAGCGCGGATCGTTGGGCACATTCTGCGGGGCGCGCCTGGCGAAGTCGGGGTAGAACTCCAGCAGCCAGTCGTGCTGGGCGACGACCGCGTCTACCGCCGCGGGGGTCGGCATCTGCCCTGAGATGTTGATGACGGCGTTGTGCCCTCGTGCGATCGATCGGACGCTCTCGACAGAGAGTCCGAGCTCGGCCGCAACGGCGAGGGCCTTGGTCTCTGCGAGCTCGTGGCCCATCATCTCGGTGAACGAGGCGATCCATTGGTTCTCGACGGCACGGACATCGAACCCGCGCCACTCGAACTCGACGATGTGCGAGGCGTTGGCGGAACCGTTAGCGCCGCCGGGGTCGGGCGGGAAGGGGCCCATGGGCGAAAACGAGAGCAGCACGCGGGGTTCGAGGGCCTCGAAGCCGCCGCCGGGCACAAAGTCCGAACGACCAGACCGAACATTCCTGCGGTTCGTCGGCATCACACACACTCCGTCTCGTTGGGCACGGGTCGTCCGGCCCGGGTCAGCGGTTGTGGCTGGCGTGCGTCGGCGGGCCCGGCCGGGCCGCTCACCTTGGACGCACTCACGCGACCCTCGCGGGGGTCGCAGGCGGGCTTTGGGCAGTATATCCGATTTTCGTCCACCGTTGGTTCCTCAGCCCGAAAAGACACCCTCCGCCGAGCCCTGAGCCCGGCGTCGCGGCGATACCTTAGCGTTTTTTGAGCCCGGCGATGCGGGACCGCTCCTCGGCCCCGCCAGCCAGCGACAAAGAGGCCCGCAGGGCGGGTTTGCGGAGGCTTGCGGACCCTGTGATCCGATCGAGCCAGCGACGCGTCGCAGACGCCGCATCGGGGGGGAGGGCCGCGAGCCGCTGGGCGGCGGCCAGGGACGCGGGCTCGACCGATGCCGGATCGTCGACCAGATCGTCGACCAGTCCGAGGCCGAGGGCGTGCTCGGCGTCGAAGAGCTCGGGCTCGAGCAGATGGCGCCGGCAAGAGCCTGTTCCGACGGATTCTGTGAGGAACGGCGCCGTGACCGCTGGCGAAACCCCCAGCTTCAGCACGGGGTAGCCGAAGCGGGCGGCGTTGTCGGCGACGACGAAATCGGCCCCGCCCAGGAGGGCGCAGCCCCCGGCGATCGCCGCACCCTGCACGCCGATGACGCTGGGGAAGGGGGCGGCCCGGAGGGCGCGGATCGTTTCCGACAGGCCGGTGAGCAGGGCCCGCATGGTCCCGCCATCGGGGTCGGCGGCGCAGAGGTCGAGGTCGAAGCCGGCGCAGAAGACCTTGCCCTCGCCGAGGAGGAGGAGGGCGAGTGGAGGATCGGGGGCGGCCGCGGCGTCGTCGATGGCGCGGGCCAGGTCGGCGAGCATCCGCGGGGTCATGGCGTTGCGGCGCTGGGGGCGGTAGAGCCGGATGGTCAGGACCGGGCCGTCTCTGGCGGAGGTCAGTTCGGGGGGTGGGCTCACGCCTGGCGTCCCCCGGCGTGCTTTCCGGCCTGTCTGTTGGTTCCGGCGCCGGTCATGGTTGCGGCGAGGCGGGTCGCGTCGGCGAGGGCGTCTTCGTCGATGTCGGTTGCGAGGCCGGGCAGGTAGCCCGCGTCGCGGATGGTCCTGACGAGCAGTCCGGTGTCGATGTTGCCCGGGGCGCGCTTGTCGGCTGTCGAGGCGAAGGGGCAGCCCCCCAGGCCGGCGACGGCGCTGTCGAAGGAGCGAACGCCCCGGTCGAGGGCGGCGCGGACGCAGTCGGCGGCGCGTCCTTGCGTGTCGTGCAGGTGGAGGGTGAGGTGTTCGAGGTAGTGCTCGCCGACGGCTTCGAGGACGGCGTCGAGCATCTGGGTGATCTGCTCGGGCGTCGCGACGCCGAGGGTGTCGGCGACATCGAGTTCGTCGACGCCGAGGGCGACGAGCCTGGAGGCGACCTCGGCGGCTTTGGCGGGGGCGATCGGGCCTTCGAAGGGGCAGGCGATCGCGCAGGAGAGGTAGGCCCGCACACGCATGGCGCCCGCCCCGGCAAGCTGCAGGACCGGGATGAAGCGTTCGAGCGTCTCGTCGATGGTGGCGTTGGTGTTTTTCTTGCAGAAGGTCTCGCTGGCGGCGGTGAAGACCGAGACCTTGGAGATCAGACGCCAGCCCGCGACCTCGTTGGCGTCGATGGCGCCCTGCACGCCCTTCTCGTTGGGCACGAGGGCGGAGATCATGGGGGCGCCCGCGCTGTGGAGGGATTCTTCCTGACCGAGCAGATCGAAGAGGAGCGGGGCGTCGCCGAGTTGGGGGACCCACTTGGGCGAGACGAAGCTCGACGCCTCGATCTCGTCGACGCCGGTTCTTGTCAACGCCATGACGAGCGCCGCCTTGTCGGCGGTCTGCACGATGCCGGGCTCGTTCTGGAGCCCGTCCCTTGGGGAAACATCCGTGATGCGCACGCGCTGCGGCATGTCGTGCAGATGGTACCACACCCGCAGGGTGATTGCGCTGAAGGTCGCGGGGTGTGGGGCGCTGGGGGTGGAAGCGGCCTTCGGCCGCGGGTTGTCTTTGCGTTCCGGCACGCCGCACCTCGCGTCGGCCGAAGCGATCTCCTCGCCCAGCAGCCCGCGCCCTTCAGTGCGACCGCCCTGACCACGCCTGGCGTTCCCGCGCCGGGCCTACTTCACGCTGGGCAGCTTGGCGATGTCTTCGTCCTTGCCCATGAGGACGAGGACATCGTCGGCGTCGATGGGCTCGGTGGGGCCCGGGACCTCGATGCGGAGTTCGGAAGCGCCGCCGCCCTGGGCGGGGCGGTCGCGCTTGCAGGCGACGACATGGAGGCCGTAGCGGGCCCGGACCTCGAGCTGGGCGAGGCTTTTGCCGACCCAGTCCTCCGGGGCCCTGATCTCGACGATCGAGTACCCCTCGTGGAACTCGATCTGGTTGAGCACCGAGGGGCCGATGAGGCGGTTGGCCCAGCGGTCGGCCGCCTCGTCTTCGGGCATGACGACGGCGTCGGCCCCGACGCGGCGGAGCACGCGGGCGCTGATGCGGGTGCGGGCTCGGGCGATGACCCGCTGCACGCCGAGCTGTTTGAGGGTGACGGTGGCCAGGACGGTCGCCTCGAAGTCGGCGCCGATGCCGATGACCGCCGCGTCGCACTTCTGCACGCCCTTGGACCGCAGCGCCGCCTCGTCGGTCCCGTCCATGGCCAATGCGAGGGCGGCGTACTCGGCGATCTGCTCGATGCGGTCGCGGTCGCGGTCGATCGCGATGACATCCTGCCCCGCGTTGGCGAGGTTGCGGACGAGGCGGGTGCCGAATCGTCCGAGACCGATGACGGCGATGGAAGGCATGGGTTCGTCTCCGACCCGCTCAGCCGAGCGAGACCGTTTCGTGAGGGTACGAGTACCGGCCCCTGTGGGCCTTGCCCTGCAGGAGGGCCGCGAAGAGGGCGAGCGCGCCGACACGCCCGAGGAACATGGTGAAAGTCAGCACGACCTTGCTCGCCGGGGTCAGTTCCTCGGTGATGCCGAGCGAGAGGCCGGTGGTCGTCCCCGCGCTGATGCACTCGAAGAAGATCCGCTCGAAGTCGAAGGGTTCGAGGATGCACAGGATCAGCGTCGCCAGCACGATCAGGCCGATGAGGCTGAAGGCGATCGTCGCGGCCTTTTTCACCAAGGCGTCGGGGACCGCTCTGCCGAACGCCTCGGTCTCGCTGCGCTGGCGGAGCGTGGCGATGACCGAAAGGGCGAGCAGGGCGACGGCGACGGTCTTGATCCCGCCGGCGGCAGAACCCGGCGAGCCCCCGATGAGCATCAGCACCATCAGCGTGAAGCGGCTGCCCGGCGCGAGCTCCTCCATCGGGACGGTGTTGAACCCGCTGGTCCGCGCCGCGAGGGACATGAAGTGCGCGTCGGCGACGGTCTGGCCGAGTTGGGCCGGTCCCGCGTAGGCGATCTGGGCCGCAAAGATCGCGACAAACCCCGCGACATACACGATCAGCGTGGTCGAGATCACCAGCTTGGAGTGGAGCGTGAGCCTCGGCGGCTTGTGGCCCTTGCGCATGGCCCGCTTGCGCGCGGGAGGCCAGACGACCCGCCCGATGTCCTGCAGCACGAAGTACCCGGTGCTGCCCAGCACGACGAGGGTGAGCACGAGGAGCTGGGCCTTGATGGCGGTCCGGTAGGGGACCATGCTGTCGCCGGTCAGGTCGAAGCCGGCGTTGCAGAAGGCGCTGACGGAGTGGAAGAGGCTCAGGCCCACGCGCTGCAGCGGCGGGATCTCCGAGCCGTCGACCGATCGCCAGAGGGGGTACATCGCCGCGGCGACGGCCAGTTCGATGATGATCGTCGCGATGACGATGAAGCGGATGAACGAGGTGATCTTGTGGGCGGGGTACTGCTCCATCGCGCCCGAGAGTGTGATGTTCTGGCGGAACGAGAGGCGCCCGCCGAGCAGCAGGGCGAGCGTCGAGCCGAAGATGATCAGCCCGAGGCCGCCGAGCTGGATGAAGACCCCGATGATCGTGTGTCCGACGGGCGTGAAGTCGCCGAGCGTCTCGCGCACCGTCAGCCCGGTGACGCAGACGGCCGAGGTCATGGTGAACAGCGCGTCGATCCAGTTGATCGGGTTGTCTTCGGGCGTGGCGACGGGGAGCTTGATCAGCAGCGTGCCGCTGGCGATGAGGAAGATAAAGGAGAGCGGGAAGAGCAGCGATGGATTCACCAGCCGGCTGGAAAGGTAGGCGTTGAGCCTCCAGAGCTCGCGGAGCAGCAGCAGGGCGGTCGCGCCGTGGGCCGCGAGCGAGGCGGGCCCGAAGAAGGCGCCGACAATGATCCCCGCGACGACGATCACGCCCAGGCCGAGATCGAGCACGCGGGTCGGCTCGTCGGGCAGCATTTTCGCCCTTCGCCGGATCAGCACCACCAGCGCCGCCGCGGCCAGCGCCTGGACCACCTGCGGCAGGGCGGGGTGCAGCGGGGGTTCCCTGAAGCCGAGCTGGATCGCAGTCATCCCGACGCCCAGGGTCGCCAGCGCCGTGCCGATGACATACAGCCCCAACCCCGGGTCGGCGGGCCTTCTCACACGGCGGGTCAGTGGGCGTGGTTCGTTTTCCATGGCGTCGGGACGAGCCGCAAGGGTAAGTGGCGGTTGAGCGCCGGGTGGGTGTCAGCGGAGGGAAGGGTGGCGGCCCGGGCCGGTTGTCGGTAGATTTCGGACCGAACACGGGGCATCCATGAAACAGACACGACTGCTCAGACTCCTCAAGCTGCTCACCCTGATTCAGGGTGGGTCAAGATGGACGCCGACGAAACTCGCCGAGGCCTGCGGCGTCAAGGAGCGGACGATCTTCCGCGACCTCTCGGATCTGCGGGCGACTGGGATCCCGATCCGGTTCGACAACGCGAGCAAGGAGTACCGGGTCGACCCGGACTTCTTCCTCCCCCCGGTGCAGCTTTCGCGGGACGAGGCGCTGGCGCTCTCGGTGCTCTGCGAGCATGTGGCGGGGTCGGAGCAGATCGCGTTTACGGGCCCTGCGTGGCGGGCGATGCAGAAGGTCCGGGCCGCGATGCCGCCGGATGTGCGCGAGGAGGTCGAGAAGCTCGACGGCTCGCTGAGCGTTCGGACGGGCGCGTCGAGCCCATCGGACGGGTACGCCGATGTGTTCGAGCGTTTGCAGGAGGCGCTTGGGGCGAGGAAGGCGCTGGTCTGCCGCTACGAGTCGCTGAGCGGTTCGGGCGAGGGCGAGGCGTTCGACTTCGAGCCGTACGCTCTGTTTTTCTCGGTTCGCGCGTGGTACGCGGTGGGGTTTCACGCCGGTCGGGGCGGGGTGCGGACGCTGAAACTCTCGCGGTTCACGCAGGCCAAGCCGACCGAGCGGCTCTACGAGATCCCGAAGGATTTCAGCCTCGACACACACATCGGCAACGCCTGGCGGATGATCCCGGGCGAGCCGGAGCACGAGGTCGAGATCGTCTTCGACGCCTCGTTCGCCGAGACGGTCGCCGACACGCTGTGGCACAAGACGCAGACGGTCGAGGAGCACGACGACGGGCGCGTGACCTTCCGTTGCACCGTGGCGGGGCTTGACGAGATCGTGTGGTGGGTGCTGTCGATGGGGCCGCACTGCCGCGTGGTGAAGCCCGAGGCGCTCGCCTCGCGGGTGCGCGATCTTTCCGAGCAGACGGCGGCGAGGTACCGGCCGAGCGGATCGCGGGCGGGGCTGTAGGGAATCGAGCGTCGCATTGTTCCGCGGGTCTGTCTGTTTTGTTCTTGATGCGAGGGTCTTCGCGTGGATGTGAGATGAAGCGGGCGCGGGGCGCTGGGCGCAGGGATGGCTTCGGCCTTCGGCCGAGGCTGGGTTTGGGGCTTGGGTCCGGGGCGTCGCAGAACAAAGAAAACCCGCGTCCGAAGGCCGCTTCCCCGCCAGCGCCCCGCACCCTACTCCCAGCGCCCCTGTTCCCACAACCTCAGCGGCAAGCGACCCATCCAACTGACGGGAAATGCGATCACCCCGCCGTAGGGAATCGCCGGCGGCGGTTGGGGGTTGTCGGCGCGTACGCTGTCAGAGAGCGTGGCGTGCGGCGTGCGCGCCGGGCGGAACCAGCGGACCGGAAGGTGTTTCAATGGCGCCGGGCGGACAGTCAGAGCAACGGGCGCGCCCCGAGCGGCGTGTGGGCGGTGCGGTCCGGATCGGCAGGCTCTTTGGGATCGGTGTCTTTGTCCACTGGTCGTTCTGGCTGCTGATCGGCTTTGTGATCTACCTGCACGCGGCGCAGGGGGCGACGCTCTGGCAGATCGCCGAGGGCGTGGCGCTGGTGCTCTCGATCTTCGCGTGCGTGGTGCTGCACGAGTGCGGGCACGCGTTGGCGGCGAGGCGGTACGGGATCGGGACGCGGAGCATCACGCTGATGGTGATCGGCGGGATCGCGAGCCTGGAGAGGATGCCTCGCAAGCCCTCGCAGGAACTCGTCGTCGCGGTCGCGGGGCCCATGGTCAATGTGGTGATCGCGGGGGTGCTCTTTGTGGGGCTGCTGCTGGTGCGGGGCCATGTGCGTCAGGACGAGGCGCTGCTGCAGGCGGGCGGGGCGTACTTCGACAAGCTGATGTGGATCAATGTGATCCTCGTGGTGTTCAACATGATCCCCGCGATGCCGATGGACGGCGGGCGGGTGCTTCGCGCGTTGCTGGCGATGAAGTTCGGCTACGAGCGGGCGACGCGGGCCTCGGCGAGGCTGGCGCAGACGCTGGCGATCGGGTTTGCGATCTTCGGGCTGCTCGAGCACAACCCGTTTCTCATTATCATCGGCGTGTTCGTCTTCTTCGGGGCCTCAGCCGAGGCGCAGATGGCGATCAGCAGGAGCGCGATCGAGAGTCTGAAGGTTTCGCGGGCGATGATGCCCGACTACTTGGTGATCGAGCCGGGGGCGAGAATCTCCGACGCGATCGAGGCGCTGGTGACCTCGCGCCAGAGCGCCTTTCCTGTGATGGAGGGGGAGGAGGTGATCGCGATGCTGACGCGCGAGCACATCCACAAGGCGGCCGAGGCGGGCGAAGAGAATGCGCCCGTGACCGACTACGCCGATCGGGATTTCCTCAGGGTTTCGCCCGACGAGCCGCTGGTCGACGCCGTCGACCGGCTGCAGCAGGCGGAAAAGGGCGCGGCGTTGGTCGAGGAGAACGGCTCGCCGGTCGGCATCCTGACCCGTGAGGGCGTGGGGGAGTTGATCTCGCTGCGGGCGTCGTTCAAGGGGCGCAGGGGTTGAGGGGGGCGCGGGGCGCAGGGAGCTGGGCGCAGGGGTGGTTTCGGCCTGCGGCCGAGGGCGATACGCTCCACGCATGATCGCACGAAAGAGATTGTCGTGGGCTCCGGCTCTGGTGGGGGCCGTCGCGGCATTGTGTGTCTTTCCCGCGGGCTGCGCGAGGGACATGACCCACGCAAATGTGACTCGTGCCCAGCCAAAGCACGCCGCGAGTTTTCCGAACGGGGCCGTCGCGGCCGACCACCATCTCGCGTCGGAGGCCGGGGCGGAGATGCTGCGCCGGGGGGGCAATGCCGTGGACGCGGCGGTGGCGGCGAGCTTCTGCCTGTCGGTCGTTCGTCCGCATTCGTGCGGGATCGGCGGCGGGGGGTTCATGGTGATCTTCATCCCCGCCGATGAACGCGGGGCCGAAGAGCGCGTGGTGATCAACTATCGCGAGGTCGCGCCGGGCGCCGTCGGGCCGGAGTACTACACGGGGCTTGATGTCGACGACGCGAGCACCTTCGGCGTGCACGCCTCGGGCGTGCCCGGGACGGTCGCGGGGCTGCTGTATGCGCTCGAGCACTTCGGAACGCTTGATCGGAAAGCGGTGCTCGCTCCCGCGATCCGCGCGGCGGAAGATGGCTTCATCGCCGACGCGAACCACCTCGAAGCGATGGAGAACATCCGGGGCAAGATCGAAGATAACCCCGCTCGCCTCGCGATGATGGGTGACCTGTGGGAGACGCTGTACAGGAGCGGGGGCGTAAAGATCGGCGACCGCGTGCGGAACCCGGAGAAGGCGCGGGCCCTGCGCCTTATCGCCGAGCGGGGTGCGGGGGCGTTCTACCGGGGCGAGATCGCCGAAGCGATCGTCGGCGTGATGGAGGATGGGGGCGGGCCGATCACGCGGGAGGATCTGGCGTCGTACCGGGTGCGGACGGGCGAGCCCTTGCGCGGGCGGTTTATGGGGCACGAGCTGCTGACGATGCCGCCGCCGTCGAGCGGGGGGATCGCGATGATCCAGATCTTCGGGATCTTGGAGCGGACGCTGGACGGTCTGGAGCTGCCGTCGCGCGTTTCGCCGGCGTACACGCATCTGCTGGCCGAGGCGATGAAGCACGCGTTCGCGGACCGGGCCGAGTGGCTCGCCGACGACGCGTTCGTCGAGGTGCCCGTCGCGCGGCTGACCTCGCCGGCGTACATCGCAGAGCTCGCGTCGCGCGTCGACCCCGAGCGGACGCTGGACGATCCGTTCGCATACGGGTCCGTCACGCCGGAAAACGCCGAAGAGAGCGCGGGCGGGGGGACGAGCCATCTGTCTGTGGTCGATGCGAGCGGGATGGCGGTCGCGTGCACCGAGACGATCAACCTGATCGGCGGGTCGCTGGTCGCGGTGCCGGAGTTCGGCTTCCTGATGAACAACGAGATGGACGATTTCACGACCGTGCCCGGCGCGCCCAACGCGTTCGGGCTGCGCCAATCGGACCGCAACCTTCCCGAGCCGGGCAAGCGGCCCTTGAGCAGCATGTCGCCGACGATCGTGCTTCGCGATGGGCGGGTGGTGATGGTCGCGGGGGCGAGCGGGGGGCCCAGGATCATCAGCGGGACGGCGCAGGTGGTGCTGAACACGCTGCTGTTCGGGATGCCGCCCGAGCACGGCGTGACGGCCCCGCGCGTGCACCATCAGTGGACGCCCGACCGCCTGCTCTTCGAGCCCTCGCCCGAGACGCGGGCGCTGCGCCGGGCGATGCGCCGGTTCGGGCATTCTGTCGGCGAGACGCCGACGGTCGGCGTGGTGCAGGCGATCTATGTCGATGAGGACGGACGCAAGCACGCCGCGAGCGATCCGCGCAAGGGCGGGAGGCCGGCGGGGCACTGAGGCTCGGGGAGCGACGCGTGCGGATCGAAGAGACAACCTATTTCTACGAGATGACGGATCGGTCGCTGTTGCGACCGGGGCGGGCGGCGCCGGAGGGGCTCACGCTCGTGCGGGCGGAGGAGCCCTGCCCCCATCTGAACCGGTACCTGTACGCGGCGGTGGGGCACGGGTGGTGGTGGGTCGACCGGCTGGGGTGGTCGCCCGAGCGGTGGCTGGAGGTGATCGGGCGGGAGGGGCATGAGACCTGGGTCGCGTCGATGCGGGGGACCCCCTGCGGGTACTTCGAGCTTGAACGCCGGCGGGGTGAGGGCGGGGAGCATGAGACGAGCATCGAGTACTTCGGCCTGCTGCCGGGCTTTGTCGGGCGGGGGCTCGGGGGGTGGCTGCTGACCGAGTGCCTGCGGCGGGCGTGGGCGGAAAAGACCGGGCGTGTGGTCGTGCACACTTCGTCGCTGGATCACCCCGCCGCGAGGGCCAACTACGAGGCGCGCGGGTTCACGCTTGTGCGCACAGAGACCCAGAGCAAGGCACTGCCCGACCGTCCTCCGGGCCCGTGGGGGTGTTTGAACGGGGGGTGATCGCCGGCCCCCGGCTTCGGCGGCGGGGCGGGGGGCCGTATCATCGCGACGATGGCCCAACACCAAGACGCTTCATCTCACGGCGCCAAGACCAATGTGCTGCTGATCGGCGGCGGCGGACGGGAGCACGCGCTGGCCCGCGCGCTCTTCGCCTCACCCTCGCTCGGCACGCTCTACGCGACGCACTCGTCCAATCCCGGCATCGCGCAGCTCGCCCAGCCTTGCAACGAGCCGACGGAGGTCCGCGAGGCGTACCGCCTCGTGCAGTGGTGCGAGAAGCACGACATCGGGCTGGTGGTCGTGGGCCCGGAAGACCCGCTGGCCGATGGGATCGCCGACAAGCTGGCCGCCCCGGGTCGCCTGGTCTTCGGCCCCACCCGCGACGGGGCGAGGCTGGAGGCCGACAAGGCGTGGGCGAAGCAGCTCATGCGTGCGGCCGCGATCCCGACCGCCGAGTCGCGGACCTTCACCGACCCCGAAGCGGCGCTCTCGTATGTGCGCTCGCGCGACCAGGCGCCGGTGGTCAAGGCGGCGGGGCTGGCCAAGGGCAAGGGCGTGGTGGTCGCCAGGGATACCGAGGAGGCGTCCAAGGCGATCGTCGCGTTCATGATCGACCGGATCCACGGGGATGCGGGGCGGTCGGTGGTGATCGAGGAGAAGCTCGAAGGCCCGGAGGTCTCGGTGCTGGCGCTGGTCGACGGGCGGAACATCATGGTGCTGCCGCCCTGCCGCGACCATAAGAGGCTGGGCGAGGGCGACACCGGGCCGAACACGGGCGGCATGGGCGCTTTCTGCCCGACGGCCGACCTCGACGACCGGATGCTGGCGCGGATCGAGCGCGAGATCCTGGTCCCGACCGTCGACGCGTTGACGCGCGAGGACATCGCCTACCGGGGCGTGCTGTACGCCGGGCTGATGCTCACCCACGCGGGGCCGAAAGTGCTCGAATTCAATGTGCGCTTCGGCGACCCCGAGTGCCAGCCGTTGATGGCGCGGTTCCGGGGCGATCTGGTCAGGCTTCTGAAACTGACGGCGCAGGGGCATCTGGACCGGGCGGAATTTTCGTGGGATCCCAGGCACGCGTGCTGCGTCGTGCTCGCCAGCGGGGGATATCCCGAGAAGCCCAAGACGGGCGTCCCGATCACCGGGATCGCCGCGGCCGAGAAGATCGAGGGCGTCGTGATCGACCACGCCGGCACGAAGCGTCAGGCTGACGGCACGATCGTCACCGCCGGCGGGCGTGTGCTCGGCGTGACGGGCTTGGGCGAAACGCTGGAGGCGGCGCGGTCGAAGGCGTACGAGGCCTGCCGCCTGATCCGGTTCGACGGGATGCAGGTGCGGTCCGATATCGGCGTGGTGCGCGAACCGGCGCCGCGCGTCTTCCGAGGAACCCGCTGATGGACCCCTCGCAGCAGCCCGAGCTGACCAACCTGATCAACGACGCCAGCGCGGGAGACCGCGACTCGCAGGAGAAGCTCTGGTCGATCCTGTACGCGGATGTGCGTCGTCAGGCCGCGGCTCTCGTGCGCCGAAAGAGCGACGACATCGAGCCGACGGAGGTTGTCAGCGCGGTCTTCCTGCGTCTGCAGAGCGACAAGCCGCAGAAGTGGGACAACCGGCGGCATTACTTCGGGGCGGTGGCGCGCGCGATGCAGCAGTACCTGGTCGACGAGGCGCGCGGGCGCAACCGGCTCAAGCGAGGCGGGGGGCGTGCGCGGATCCCGCTGACGATCGCCGAGGGCGAGCTCTCCGATCCCGAGCCGTTCGACGAGGCGATGCTCGCCGATGTGTTCAAGGCGCTCGATGTGCTCGAGGCGGAGAAGCCCGAGTTCGCCGAAGTGGTGCGGCTGCGTTTCCTGATGGGGATGAAGGTCGACGAGGCGGCCGAGGTCACCGGCATGGCCCCGCGGACGGTCAAGAAGTACTGGCGCCTCGCGCGGGCCAAGCTTCTGGTGGCGCTCGAGGAAATGGGCCACAATGTCGCAAGCGAGGACCCCGAGCCCGAGCCTGAAAAAGAGGACGGGCCCTGAGCCATGCCCTCAGACCGCGCCGATCGACTGGCCGACGCGTTCGAGGCTGTCGTATCGGCCGAGGGCGACGAGCGCCGCCGCGTGCTCGATGAGCACTGCCGCGCCGATCCGGAGATTGCAGCGGAACTCCGCAAGCTCGTTGCGGCCGACGAGGCCAACCCCGAGCCCGAGGACGAGTCGCCGCTGCTTCCCGTCGCTTCGGCCGTGATCAGCGACGAGCCGTTCAAGCCCGGCGACCGCGTCGGCTCGTGCGTGATCCGCCGGAGGATCGCCAAGGGCGGGATGTCGGTCGTGTACGAGGCGGTGCAGGAGGGGCCGAACCGGCGCGTGGCGCTGAAGGTCATGCGAAGGGGGCTCAGCGAGGGCGACTCGAAGCGATTCCAGCTCGAGATGCGGGTGCTCGCACGCCTCAAGCACGAGGCGGTCGCGCAGATCTACGAGGTCGGCGTCCACCACGCGCCCGACGGCGAGATCCCGTACTTCGTGATGGAGCTGGTGCACCGGGGACGCTCGATCACCGACGCGGCGCGGGG
Organism: Phycisphaerales bacterium; assembly: GCA_050486265.1. Taxonomy (GTDB): domain Bacteria; phylum Planctomycetota; class Phycisphaerae; order Phycisphaerales; family UBA1924; genus SLFH01. The sequence goes on from JBJHCY010000002.1 coordinate 133,367, forward strand.
CATGCCGCTGCGCCAGCGGCTGCAGCTTTTCTCGACGGTCTGCCGCGCGATCCATCATGCGCACCAGCGTGCGGTGATCCACCGTGACATCAAGCCGGCGAACATCCTCGTCGACGACGAAGACCGGCCGAAGGTGCTGGACTTCGGGATCGCCTCGACGATGGACAACCAGCTCGCCGGAACGGTCGATCCGACCGAGCGGGTCGGGTTCGTCGCGGGGACCTGGGAGTACATGAGCCCCGAGCAGTGCGATGTCGACCGTGCCGACATCGACACGCGCGCGGATGTCTACGCGCTGGGCGTGCTGCTGTACGAGATGCTGGCCGACAAAAGGCCGCTGCGGTTCAACCCCGACGAGCAGACGCCGATCGAGTCGGCGCGGATCGTGCGCGAGGAGCCGCGCACGCCGATCGGCGAGGTCGTGCCCGGTCTGCACGCGGATCTTCGGGCGATCGTGAGCAAGGCGATCGCGATCGACCGCGACGAGCGGTACCAGCAGGCGTCGGAGCTCGCCGACGACATCGACCGGTACCTGCGCCGTGAGCCGGTCTCGGCTCGACGCGCCGGGGCGACGCGACGGTTGGTGATGTTTGTCCGGCGCAACCCGGCGCCCTCGGTTTCGCTGATGCTCCTGGGCGTTGTGCTGCTGGCGTTCGCGATGGTCTCGACGGTGCTCTGGCGCCGGGCCCAGACGAACTTCGCTGTCGCCGAGGAGCAGCGGGTGATCCTCGAGCGTGAGCGGGCGGAGCTTCAGGAGGCCAACGAAGCCCTCGACGAGCAGCGGCAAACCGCCAACGCCATCCGCGAGATCCTGGTGGACATCCTCGAGGAGGGCAACCAGCCCCGCGCCGGCACGCTGAACCCGCCGACGGTCGTCGAGGCGGTCGAGGACTATCTCGCGCGTCGATCGGGCAGGGTTTCTGAGTTTCCCGCCGCCGAGGCGGTCGTCCGCGTCGCTCTCGCCCGCGCGTACCGCAACCAGGCGAAGTACGACGACGCGGCGAGGGAGTACCGGCGGGCGGTGGGGCTGTGGTCCGACGCGGGCCCCCGATTTCTGGATTCGGCGCAGTGGGCGAGGCTGGGGCTGATCGACGCCCACCTCGACGCGGGCGACGACGAGCAGGCCGAGGCGCTCGCCCGTGTGGTCATCACGATCGACGGGCAGAACACCGGGGGGATGGGCGTGGGCGTGCGTCTGGCCCGGGCGCAGATCGCTCTCGCCCAGGCGCAGCTCGGGCTGGGGAGGCCGGAGGCGGCGTGGCGTTCGATCGAGGCGGCGGGGGCCCTGATCGAGGGGATGGAGGCCGGGTCGGCCGAGGCGCTGCGCTGGCGCTTTGAGCAGGTTCGAGAGGGACTCGAAAGCGCGCGGGGACGGGGCTGATTTTCAAGACCGAGCGCTCTGTCGTTTCTGCTGCGTGCGACGGCCCGCACGCGTTCTGGGCGGGGGTTGCGGCGGGGGTCTGCGCCCGGAAGCGGGTGGCTGTCTTAGGGGCGCGGCCGCGGGTAGCGGGCCCCCGGGATCTGCGGGTGGTTGTCGCAGACCGACCGCTGTGCGCGACGGAATCGTCGTGTGCAGAGCAACGCGTCCAAAGTCGCCATACAGAATCGACGACAAACCCGTTGCAACCGGCCCGCGATCGGTGTTCGCGACCGGCACCCCCAAGATTGCCGCCAATGAACCTGGCGGCCGACCCCTGGAGCAACGGTGATGAACCTCAAGCGACGCCTCTTTGCCGATGGCCAGTTTCCGCGGCGTGTGGCGCAGGGCGCCGCAGCCCTCGCGCTGTTCGCCGGCGCCCCGATCGCGCTCGCCCAGAGCGGGGTCGAGGACGCTGCGGACTCGAACGACGTCTTTGTCAGCGAGTTCGACCTGGTGAACCTCACGGTCCGGGACGAAGACCTGACGACGGTGCTGCAGATGCTCTCGATGCAGAGCCAGCGGAGCATCGTGGCGACCCAGAATGTCTCGGGACGCGTGACCGCGAACCTGTACTCGGTCACCTTCGGCGAGGCGCTGGACGCGATCCTGCTGTACAACGGGTTTGGGTACTACGAAGAAGGGAACACGATCTTCGTGATGCCGATCGAGGAGATCCAGGCCCGCGAGGCGGCGCGGATGCGTCGCGTGAGCCGCGTGATCGCCCTGAACTATCTCAACGCTGTGGACGCGGCCCAGTTCGTCTCGCCGCTGCTCTCTGACGGCGGCACGATCACGACGATCGGCGCGACGCCGGACTTTTCGATGGGGAGCGAGTTGCCGACGGGCAAGGACAACTACGCCTCCGAGGCCCGCCTGGTCATCAACGACTTCGAGGACAACATCGAGGTGGTCAGGGAGCTGCTCTCCTCGCTGGACACCCGCCCCGCGCAGGTGCTCGTCGAGGCGACGATCCTGCAGAGCTCGATCAGCGAGGCCAACGCTTTCGGTATCGATTTCTCGATCCTCGGCGGCCTTGACTTCATCGACTTCACCGACATCGGCGGCCCGCTCAGCGTCGTCGACGGCCTGATCACCGGCGGCGCCGGGGTCAGCAACGGCGACGGTGACGGCGGCGGCGGCGGCGGCGCCATCCCCGACGACGGGCGCGGCGTGGCCATCGGCAGCACGGTCGGCAACACCCTCGGCAACGCTGGCTTCAAGGTCGGCGTCGTCAACGACTCGTTCGCCGTGTTCATGCGTCTGCTCGACGAGGTGGGCGACACGACGATCATCAGCAACCCGAAGGTGCTGACGCTCAACCGCCAGCCCGCCAGTGTGCAGGTCGGGCGTCGCGTTGGCTACCTCAGCACGACCACGACCGACACCGCGACGAGCCAGACCGTCGAGTTCCTCGACACGGGCACGCAGCTGTACTTCCGCCCCTTCGTGACCAACGAGGGCTTCATCCGGATGGAGCTGCGTCCGAAGGTGAGCCAGCCGATCATCCGGACCGTCAGCGACTCCTCGGGCCGGACGCTGACCATCCCAGACGAGGACACCAGCCAGCTCGTGACGAATGTCTTGGTGCGAGACGGGCAGACGATCGTGCTCGGCGGCCTGTTCACCGAGCGCACCGCCTCGACCCGTCGCCAGGTGCCGTTCGTTGGCGACCTGCCGCTGGTCGGCGCAGCGTTCAGGGGCCACAGCGACTCGACGGACCGCGCGGAGATCATCTTCATGATCACGCCGACGATCCTGAACGATCAGATCCTGCTCGAGCAGGGCGAGCGTGCGAAGGAATTGGTGCACAACTCCCGCGCCGGCGCCAGAGAGGGTCTCTTGCCCTGGAGCCGCGAGCGTCAGTCGTCGCAGCTTCTGATCGAGGCGGAGCGTCTGGCCTCGCAGGGCCGGACCGAGCAGGCGCTCAACCGGGTGCAGCGTTCGCTCTCCCTGCATCCGAATCAACCCGAGGCGATCGGGCTCCGCACCCGCCTGATGAACGAGCAGACACATTGGCCGACCCGGAGCCTGCTCAACGAGATCATCCACGAGGAGGCCTCGCAGCGTGCGACCACCTACGGCTTCAGCGACGAGGCCGACGGGTTCGAGGTCGCCTCAGACGAGCAGACCGAGAAGGTCGCCGGCGTCGTCGCCAAGACCTCGACCGGCAAGGCCGAGTCGATCGACCCGCCCCTGACCCCGCTGACCGACGAGGGCGAGGAGACCTACCCCGTTCCGCCGTCGCAGCGGTTCGGCCCCGCGGACTTCTCGTGGGTTGGCGACGAGCTTCACCTGCCGCCGTCGCGTGAGTTCTTGGTCTCGACCGAGGACGACGCGCCCTCTTCCGACGCGTCTGTCGCGCCGGCGGAGACGGCCGACGCCGGCGAGGTGAGCCGCGAGCTGCCCGAGAACTTCCGCGAGATGGCCCGCGATGCGGCCGAGCGTTACGAGCGTGAGCGTGCCGAGGAGCGTCGGGCCCAGCCCCGCCGGACCTCGACGACGCGGAGCAACGAGGACTTCATCGATCAGTACCTGACGATGACGGGGCGCGGGGCGCAGCCGACCGAGGCGCAGACCCCGTCGAGCGAGTCGCCCACGCAGCTCGCCGACGCGGACACCGCCGCCGAGGAGAGCTTCGACCGCAACGCGAGCTCGATCGATCCGGACACCTTCACCTTCTTCAATATCTTCGACCGCGAGTTGGCCAACAGCTTCCGTCGGGCGGCGCTCCGTGCGTACCGCGAGATGCGGGACTCGGGGACCGAGATCACCGGCGTTCCCGAGAGCGGGGGCAATGACTGAAGCCGAAGGACCGAAAGCCGGGGCCCGGGTGCTCAACCCGGGCCTTTTTCGGCCCGATATCACGCCGGTGAACTGAACGACACGCAACCTCCAACCGGAGACAAAGACCCATGCCCCGCAAGAACGCAAGGATGCTGCTGGTTTCCCTGGTCTGCTCGGCCGGCCTGCTGACGGGCTGCACGCAGAGCAACCGGAACAAGGAGCATGTCAGCACCGCGAAGGCCAAGGCCGACGCGATGAAGGCCGGCACCGAGTTCCAGATGGCCCACCAGGCCTTCCTCGCCGGCGACCTCTCCAAGGCCAGGACCAAGGTCGAGCAGTCGCTGGCGCTGAACCCGAATGTCGCCCGCTCGCATGTGCTCCGCGGCCGGATCCTGATGGAGCAGGCTCAGCTGGGCCCCGCCCTCGAGGCGATGGAGATGGCCAAGGCCGTCAACAACGAATTCGCCGAGGCCTGGTACTACGAGGGGATCGTCTTCGAGCGTCTGACCCAGCGTGAGCGGGCGCTGGACAGCTTCGTGACCGCGGCCCGCCTGGACAGCACCAACGCCGGCTACCACATCGCCGCGGCCGAGGTGTTCGTCGACCTCGGGCGCTACGACGACGCGGAGGCGTTCCTTTACGGGGCGGGCTCGCAGTTCGAGCACAACCCCGGCGTGCGTCACACGCTCGGACAGATCGCGATGCTGCAGGGCGACTTCGAAGGCGCAGCGGTGCTCTTCAACGAGGCTCGCCTGTTGGCTCCCGACGAGTTGGCGATTGTCGAGGACCTGGTCGACGCGCAGATCCGCTCGGGCCGCTTCAACGACGCGGAGGGCAACCTCTCCCGCCTGCTCAGCCGCACCGACTACAAGGACCGGCGCGACCTCAAGCACCTTCGCGCCAACTGCCTCATCGAGCTCGACCGCTTCAGCGAGGCGCGTCAGTTGCTCATCGAGCTGACCAACGACAACGGCGGCGCCAACGATGTCGAGGCCTGGATCAAGCTCGGGCGAGTGAGCGTCGCGATGCGCGACGAGCGTCTGCTCCGCAGGTGCGCCCAGCGTGCGATCGCGATCGCGCCCAATCGGGCCGACGGGCACATGCTCATGGGCGTCTCGCTCCGTCTGCAGGACCGGAACGAGGACGCGCTCCGCAGCGTCGACAGGGCGATCAACGCCGAGCCCGGGAACATCAACGCCCACACCATGCGGGGCATGATCCTCCAGGACCTCGGTCGCACGGTCCACGCCCGCGAGGCATTCCGCAACGCGCTGGCGATCGACCCCAACAATCAGACCGTGCGGGCGCTGGCCCGCGGCGGCTCGTCCAGCCCCGTCGCCACGGTCCCGACCGACGGCAACGACTGAGCCTTCCCCGCGAGAAGCCCTTCAGGCGGGCCTCAGGTCCACCAGCAGGGGCTCGACGCGGCACATCCCGTTCCACCGGTTGAGCCCCGGCGTGACGATCGCTTCGATCCTCGCGCCGGGGCTCATCCCTTGCAGACGCTCGGCCCAGCGCCAGCCAAGGAGCTGGACGGTCTGTCTGCCGTCGGTCACCGTCAGGCGGGCGTGGTCGCCGGCGGATCCGAAGTAGCGGGGCGGCGCGCTCATCCGCAGTCCGCGGAGGCGCACCTGCACCGAGGGGTTGTCGCGGCCGAACGGCTCCATGCGCGCCAGTTCGGTGATCGAGTCGATCGTCAGCTCGCCGAGCGTCGCGTCGGTGTCGTAGCGGGTGGCGCGCACGAGGTCGCGCGGCGCGAGCTGGGCGTTGGTGCGCTCGATGAAGCGATCGGTAAAGGCTTCGAGGTCGCCGGTCCTGAGGCGGAGTCCCGCGGCCATGTCGTGCCCGCCGTAGCCGGCCAGGAGATCGGCGCAGTCGGTCAGCGCCGCGTGGAGGCTGAAGCCGTCGATCGATCGTCCCGAGCCCGCGGTGAGCTCGGCCGCCCGCTGCATGAGGATCACCGGGCGGGCGAAGCGCTCGACCAGCCTGGAACAGACGATGCCGACCACGCCGGGGTGCCAGTCTTCATGGGCGAGGACGATCGCGCGCCTGTCGTCGCCGGTCATGCCGGAGGCCTCGGCGAGTTCGCAGGCCTGCTCGAAGATTGTTTTCTCGACGCGACGCCGCTGGTCGTTCTGGCGGGCGAGTTGCGCCGCGAGCTCCGCCGCCCGCTCGCCGCTGGCCGTGGTCAGCAGTTCGACGGTGTCGCGCGCGTGCCCGAGGCGCCCGCAGGCGTTGATCCTCGGCGCCAGGCGGAAGGCGACATCCTCGCAGCGCACCTTCTCGCTGCCCAGATCGCACGCATCGACCAGCGCCTTGAGCCCGCCCAAAGGCGATTCCTTGATCCGGCCGAGCCCGAACTTGGCGATCGCCCGGTTCTCGTCGGTGAGCGGCACCACATCCGCGACCGATCCGAGCGCAGCGAGGGCCAAGAGCTCGATCAGCAGCGCCCGGAGCCCGGGCTCGACCTTGGCTGCGCCGGACTTCATCGTGCACATCCGCCAGGCGAGCTTGTACGCGACACCTGCGCCGCAGAGGCCTTCGAACGGGTACGCCGAGCCGGGGGCGCGGGGATGAACGATCGCGAAGGCGTCGGGCAGGTCCCCCTCGTCCGCCGGCGGGTTGTGGTGGTCGGTGATGATCAGGTCGACGCCGAGTCTTCGCGCCGCCTTCGCCGGCCCGACGGCCGTGATCCCGCAATCCACCGAAACGATCAGCGTGCAGCCGCTCTCGGCGAGCGAGGCGATCGCCTCTTCGTGCAGCCCGTAGCCCTCGTCGAGGCGGTGGGGGACATAGCAGACGATCTGCCCCCCGCCCTCGGCCCTGCCCTCGAAACTGGGTGCCGCCTCGGGGCGGATCGCCGTCATCGTGTGGTAGAGGATGGCGGTCGCGGTGGCGCCGTCGGCGTCGTAGTCGCCGTAGATCGCGATGCGTTCGCCCCGTTCCATGGCCGCGAGGATGCGTTCGGCGGCCCGGTCGAGGCCGGGCATCAGCGAGGGATCGTGGAGGTGGCCGAGGCTAGGGTGGAGGTAGGCCCCCGCGGCCATTTCACCGACGACCCCTCTGGCCGCGAGCACCCGGTCGAGCAGTGAGAGGCCCGGCGCAGGGGCCCCGGGGGCGCGGGGCGACCATCGAAAGAGCATGCCGCGGTCGTCTTGGGCGGGGTGGTCTCCCGGAAGGGCCCCCTGTGGCGTCGCGGTTGTCTGGGCTGTACTGTCGGCGGGGGTCGGCATCCGTGCCTGTCTCTCTCCTGCCCTTCTCGAAAGGACGGCGTTGATGGTCAAGCTCAACAAGATATACACCCGCACCGGCGACGACGGCACAACCGGCCTGGTGACCGGCGGGAGGGTGTCGAAAGCCTGTCCGAGGGTCGAGGCGTACGGCGCCGTCGACGAGGCGAACGCCGCGATCGGCCTGGCGATCGTCGAGGCCTGCCGCCCGACCGCCACGGCCCCGACCGACCGCGCGATCGCGGACCTCTTGCGCTCGATCCAGCACGACCTGTTCGACCTCGGGGCGGACTTGGCGACGCCGATCACCCCCGACCCCAACGACGACACTTCCCACCCGCCCCTCCGCATCGTCGAGGGCCAGACCAAGAGGCTGGAGGAGGCGATCGACCTTTACAACGAGAAGCTCGAACCGCTCCAGAGCTTCGTGCTGCCCGGGGGCTCGCCGATCGCCGCGGCGTTGCACCTCGCCCGGACCGTCGTCCGGAGGGCCGAGCGTCACGCGGTCCTGTTCCGTGAGGGCGGGGGGGCGGAGGCGGCCCACGACGAAGCGATCCGCTACCTCAACCGGCTGAGCGATCTGCTGTTTGTGCTCTGCCGCGTGGCGAACGACTTCGGGAGCACGGATGTGCTCTGGAAGCCGGGGAAGAACAGGGAGTAAGGGCCGCCCGCCCGCGGCGGGCGAGAAGGTCGAGCAGGAGAGCAGGCGATCAGGCGAGCTGTGCAAAGTCGCCCGGAACCTTGACGCCGATCCCTGAGCGAAGCGAAGGGTCGGGTCTTTCTTTCGGAGTGTCTCTCAGTGAAGCCCCGTTGCGCGATGTTCGCCCGGGCGAGACTCCCGGGCCACGGTTGCTGCCCGCTACCCGCACTGCCGAAGGCAAGTGACCCCACACCCCACAACCCACGCCCTACACCCCCCTCAGTCCTTCGTCCCCTTCACCCGCTCGGGGTCGGTGTACTTGACCAGGGCGTCGGCCATTCGGACGCCGTTGATGTTGGCGAGGGTCATCAGCCAGGCGAGGACATCTGCGAACTCTTCTTCGAGGTTCTTGCGTTGTTCGGGGGTGGGGGTCTGGCCGGGGCCGCACTCGTGGAGGCTTGTGGCGAGCTCGCCGACCTCCTCGATGAGCCACATGAATGTGCCGGGGGTGCCGCGGGCGCTGTCGGTGGCGTAGTAGCGCTGGCGGATGAGTTCCTGGAAGCGGTCGATGGTGAGGTCGGCGTTGGGCCGTTCGTGGGGCTGGTCGGTCGGCATGGTCGGAGGGTAGCGGACTGGCGATCTTGGAGTGGCTTGTTCGCTCGGGGGCTTGCCGGGCCCCTGTTGGCGGGTACCATTGTCCCCTTACAGAAATACCCGCGGCGTGGTTGCGCCGGGGACGGAGCAGGACAGTACATGCCGACGATCAATCAGCTCATCCGCAACCCGAGGCGTACGCCCAAGGCCAAGTCCAAGGTCCGCGACCTCGAAGCGTGCCCCCAACGCCGCGGCGTCTGCCTGAATGTCCGCACCGTCACGCCGAAGAAGCCCAACTCCGCGCTCCGCAAGGTCGCCCGTGTCCGCCTGTCCAACGGCAAGGAAGTGACGGCCTACATCGGCGGCGAGGGACACAACCTGCAGGAGCACTCGATCGTCCTCGTCCGGGGCGGTCGTGTCCGCGACCTCCCCGGTGTCCGCTACCACATCGTGCGGGGCACCCGCGACTGCCTCGGCGTCGACGATCGCAAGCAGGCCCGCTCCAAGTACGGCGCCAAGCGCTCCGGCAAGTAAGACAATCCAGCATTTCAGGGCGGCCGATGTGGTCGCCCGGCAAGTAATCGCCCCGGTCTTCCATCAAGCGGGGCGGTGAACAGTGCCGGCCTCGGCCGGCGGATGAGCCGAAAGGAAGCCAGCCCATGGCAGGCCGCATCACCAAGAGCGAAGAGCAGCTCCGCCCAGACCCGCGTTACAACGACAAGGTCTTGGCGAAGTTCATCAACTGCATCATGTACGACGGCAAGAAGTCCGTCGCCCAGCGCGTGATGTACGACTGCCTGGACATCATCCAGGAAAAGCTCAAGACCGAGACGGACCCGAACGCCCCGCAGGAGGCGATCGAGGTCTTCCAGATGGCGATCAACAATGTCAAGCCGGCGGTCGAGGTGCGTTCCAAGCGCATCGGCGGCGCCAACTACCAGGTGCCGATGCAGGTGAACCGCAAGCGTCAGCAGTCGCTGGCGTTCCGCTGGATCATCCAGGCCTCCCGCTCCGAACGCGGACGCCCGATCGCCGCCAGCCTGGCCGAAGAGATCTACAACGCCGCCAGGGGCGAGGGCAAGGCGATGACCACCCGCGACCAGACCCACCGCATGGCCGACGCCAACAAGGCGTTCGCGCACTTTGCATAGCGAGGGGTGTGGGGCCCGGCGATGCCGGTCGGAGAGCGGGCAAGCAAGCGCCGCGGCCTTGACGCCGAGTTCTGAACAAAGCGAAGGGTCGGGTCCGGGCCTGGCAGACAAGCAGAGCGAGATCAACCGCCGCCGGTACATGCCGGCGGCGGTGTCGTTGTCGGTTGCGATCGAGCGGGTTCCGCGGGGTTCGTCCGCCGCGGCCTCGCTCACGAGAGCCAGTCCTGAGCCGCGAGGCGCTCGGGCACATACTCCTCGGTGATAAAGCTGATGCCCTTGGTGATCATCGACTCGACCTCCATCTTGAAGCCGTTGTCGAGCATCTTTTTGATCTCGCGCTGCCAGCCCTTGTTGCCCTCGAACCACGGGTAGGCGGCGATCTGCCTGGCGCGGGCGATGTCGCGCTCGTTGAGCTCGATCTGCACATCGTCGGTCAGGCCGCAGGCCTCGTAGTCCTTCGAGCGGATGCCGAGGAACTTCGCGTCGGGGATGGCGAGGCGTTCGGACTCGAAGGCGAGGGAGATCGAGCCCTGCTTGATGACGCTGTAGATGTAGTGCCCCCACGGGTCGCAGTCGAGCAGGCAGATGATCGGCAGGCCGTGCTCCTTGTTGAGGCGGTGGAGCATGCGGCGGACGCCCCGCGGGGGCTGGCCCGAGCCCTCGGTGAGGATGCAGTTGTATTCCTTCCAGAACTTGTCCTCGTTGAAGCGCTGCCAGACCGTGTCCTTCTCGACATGCAGGACGAACTCGGCGTCGATGTCCTTGAACTGGATCACATCGGGCTCGCAGATGCTGGGGATGGCGTACCCGCCGGTGCCCATTTTGCGGCAGTCGATCTCGTCGCCCGCGTCGATGACGGTGATGTTGCCGATCATCGTGCCGCGCTTCTTGGCGAAGATGTGCAGCTCTTCGCGGAGGCTGCCGAGGGTGACTTCGAGGTCTTCGAGAATGCCGTCGGACTCGGTCTGGTCGTCGAAGGTTTTTTCGCCCTTGCCCTTGGCGCCGGTGCCCTGGATGGTGTGGAGGCTCTTGTAGAACATGCCGCGGAGGCTGAGGGTCTTGTCCTGCTCGATGAGTTCGTTGATGCTCTGGGAGTGGAGCATGGTCTGCATGAACTTGCGTGCCTGACCGACATTGAAGAGCTGGCGTTCCTGCTGATCGGGGCCCATCTGGAGGATGCCGCGGGACTTGTTCCACTTGGTGTTGGCCTTCGAGCGCGTCGGCACATGGACGCGGGGCTCGCGCCCGGCCATGGCGGAGGTGACGATCGATTCGGCGAGCCGCGTAATAGCCGCGGCGGTCCGCGTGTCGCGCTCGCGGGGCGCGCCGGCTGACTTGCCGGCGGGCTTGTCGGCCGAGCCCTTGCGGGCCACTTTCTTCTTGCCGGAGGCGGGGCGGGATGTTTTTTTCTTGGCCATCAGGAATTCAGCCCTTTGCGCTTGTCATGCCCGATCACCCACAGGCAGCGGTCGAGATCCCGACTGGAAATCTCGTACTCGGCAACCCATCGCCTGAATGACTCGACATATGCCAGATACAGCTTTTTGCAACTATCAACAGACTCGTACAGCGACTTTCCGGGCGGCGATTTAGTGTCGACCCCGAGAGCTAGCAAGGCATAGTCGTCAAGGAGTGGGTATGTGTCTGAGTGAAACAAATGCAAGAAGGCCGAGGCAGTTGGAACACCGAACCCATAGAGTGGAAGCAGGTGCTTGAGGGCTAGAATGGGCTGTGAAGTCGATAGCGCCTTTCGGGTGGATTCCCTAAGCACCTCGTCGCCATTCGACGCAATCTTGTTGCCAAGTCCAGCGGAATACTTCCATGCGCCAAGCACTTTGCCGCCTTCGGCATCGAGGTAACCCTGTTCTTTCACCCTCGCGATAACTTCATCAAGGACTGAATCGGTCTTGCTCGACTTACAATTGATCTCGTGGTATCGCTGAGTGAGGGCGGGCACTCGAGAAGTGTTGAACGGCAGGTTGCTAGGGGGGAAGCCCCTCGGCAGTCCGGCTTGTGACATGGTCATTCTCCAAACAACCCACTGCCCGAAGGTTTCGCCCGTGTCTTTTTCTTGACGGTCTTCTTGCCGCCCGCCTTCGCGCCCGGCTTGCCGGGTTTCTTGGATCGCTTGGCGGGCTTGGCTTCGATCGCCGGCTCGGGTGGGGCGGCCGCGGCGTGGGCGTCGCTGGGGGCGCCGAGGATGATCACGCCGTCGTCTTTGTCGAGGCGTCCGTTGCTGCCGGCGAGCTGTTCGCTCTTTCTGCCGATGATCTTGCCGTCCTCGTCGAGGATGGCGTCGGCGAGCTCTGTGCGGCGCTGGGCCTGGCGCTGCAGGGCGTCGTAGAGGGCCTTGGCGTCGGCGCCGGTGATGGCGTTGCAGGCCTTGGCGATCTCGCCGATGTAGCGCTCGAAGACATCACGCCGCTCGCCCTCCCTGCGCATCGCCTTGCGGCGTCGGATGTAGGTGCCGAGCTTGCGCCCGCACTCCTGCAGGGCGAGCTTCATCTCCTTGCGGATCTCGTCGTAGTCGGCGATCGCTTCCTTGCTCTCGCTGGTGAAGGGGACCCAGACGCTGGCCATGTGGATCATCACCACCAGCGGGCCGACCGGGGCGCCGTTGCGGGGCTGCGCGAGGCCGTAGCCGCGCCAGCTCGTCTCCACCACGCTCTTGAACGAGCAGCAGGCCGACTGCTGGTAGAGCAGCGGTACGCGGTTGGCGAAGCGGATCACCCGCGCCGGCTCGTCGGCCGCGAGCTCGCCCCCGAACGCGACGGCCGCTTCGATCTGGAAGGGCATGCCCCGGTACACGGCCGGGGATCGTGTGCTGGCGGCGTAAAACTCCGCCTTCACGCCCTTGAGCAAACCCGCCAGCAGCGTGCGCACGCCGATGGGGCTCAGGCAGTCGGTGGGGGGCGCGCGGAGCTTGGAGGCTTGGAGGTTTTTGTAGATCTTCTCCGCCGTCGCGTGGTCGATGCGGCTGACCCAGCTCTGCCCCGTCACGCCCGCGGCCTTGTAGACCTGCGAGGCGACGCTCGGCGTCACGCGGCAGAACTCTTTCTTCAGAAACCCGCCGAGCTGCGTCTCGCTCGTCTGCTTGAGCATGCGGAGGAAGGTGCCGAGCTCGACGCCGTAGGGGTGGGGCTTGATCTCGACCGTTTCGTGCGGGAGCTCGCCGACGCCTCGGGGGAAGATCAGGCGGTCGTCGAGCTCGATGGTCCGCAGCGGGCCCTCGCTGTCGGCCTTGGACTCGATGAGGGCCTTGGTGACCTCCGCGTCATCGGGCGGGGCCTCGGGCTTGAGGGTCGGGGCCTCCTCCTCGATGGCGGACTTGGCGGGGGGGAGGAAGGTGATCTGGGCGTGGGGGTTGGCGATCGCGGTCTGTTCGAGATACGCGTCGACGGAGGTCTTGCCCTTGATGTAGCGGGCTTCGAGTTCGAGGGAGACGCGGGTGCCGGTGCCGCTGCTGGTCGTGGGGAAGTCGTCGGTCTCGATGTCGATCGTGACCTCGGGCTTGTTTTTGGTCGTGTCCATCGCCAGCTCGATGTGGTGAGCGGGCTTGGACTTGTGGGGCTTGGTCGTGATCACCATCGGGCGGCCGGTGGTCATGAGCCCGTACATCCCCGCGGCGGAGATGCCGATCCCCTGCTGACCGCGGCTCATCTTCAGGCGGTGGAATTTGGAGCCGTAGAGCAGCTTGCCGAAGATGTTCTCGACTTGGCGCCGGACGATGCCGGGCCCGTTGTCGGTGACGGTGACCCGGAAGCGGTCGGGCCCGGCCTTGGGCAGGTGCTCGATCTGGACGGTGATGTCCGGCAGGATGCCGGCTTCCTCGCACGCGTCCAGGGCGTTGTCGACGGCTTCCTTGACGGTGGTGAGCAGGGCCTTGCGGGGGTTGTCGAAGCCGAGCAGGTGCCGGTTCTTGGCGAAGAACTCCGAGACGGAGATCTCGCGCTGCTTGGCGGCCATGGTCTCGGCGGTGACGCGTCCCGGGCGCTTGGCCGGTGCGGGCGAGCCCTTCGGTTTGCGGTCCGTGCGGGGCTTGCCCGACGATTTGGCCATGATGACCCTCCGTGGTGGGCGGCCTAGGGCGCCGCCAACATCATGAGCCGCCAGCGTAGCGGCGCGGGGGCGAGCCGTCGATTCCTGGTCCGCGCTTGATGACGCCCTGTCGCGTGCGGGGTTCGCGGCGTGAAAGAGTTATCGGTCTTGTCCGCGCCGGTCCGGCGACCGCCTCTGTCGGTCACACCCAGCCGGAAACCGGCCTTGCGTGGGCGTGAACGGAATCTTCACGACTTTCGGGGGGGTGAACGCCTTGAACCGGTTTCTTGATTCCCTGCTGGTGCTTATGCTGTCGGCGTCATCGGGATATACGCAAGACACACCATCCCGGTGGCGGCTGTCTGGCCGGTTTGGAGAACCGGCTCGGACCGCGCAAAGGACGCGAGAGAGTTCAGGACCGTTCGAGAGAGACCCCAGAGGTCACAGGAGAGACAGATCATGAGCAAGACCGCAGCGATCGTCGCGGCCGTCGCCTTCGCCGGCGCCGCCAACGCCACCGTCATCACCAGCTACACGCTCTTCCAGGAGCCGGGCGACCAGGCTTTCACGCCGGCGACCACCTCGGCCGCGAATGTGTCGGGGCTGGACCTGACCCGCAGCGCGAACCTGAACCCGACCGCTGCGGGCAACTCGATCAGCGCCAGCGGCTGGACGCCCGACAGCACCTCGTACTTCTCGTTCGGGTTCAGCGTTGACGCGGGCTTCGTCGTCAACCTCGATGAGCTGATCATCGCCACCCGTTCGTCGAACACCGGCCCGGGCGAGCTCGGCCTGTTCTACAGCGGCGACAACTTCAGCACCAACCTCCACACCTTCAGCCAGAGCGGCACCAGCTTCCTCAACAGCACGATCGATCTGAGTGCGCTGACCAACCTCGACGGCACCGTCGAGTTCCGCATCAGCCCGATCGCTGATATCCGCGCCAACGGCGACCCCAATATCTCGCCCAACGGCACCTTCCGCATCAGCGAGTTCTTCGACGGCAATGACTTCTTCCCGGTGCAGTTCACCGGCGAGGTCGTCCCCGCACCCGCTTCGGCCGCCCTCCTGGGTCTGGCCGGCCTGGTCGCGGCCCGTCGTCGCCGCGCCTGATCGCGAGCGACACAATCCGTTGACACACAGAAGCAGCGGGCGGCTTTCGGGCCGCCCGTTGTTTGTTTCTCTATTGCGCGGCCGCGCAATCTTCATCTGTCGTTGACACCGCGCGGCGGCTGGTTCGTTATGCTCTGAATCCACGCTCAGAGAGAGCTGCAAACAGCATCCGTAAGGAGAGATTTCATGCATATCAGCGCAGCAGCGGTCGGTCTGGCGTCGCTTTCGTCGTTCTCCGGCGCCTCGACGATCATCACCAGTTACACGACTTTTGGCCAGCCGGGCAATCAGGCGGTCCAGCCAGCAAACTCGCCGGTTGCCGGTGTGACGGGTCTGGACATGACTCGCAGCGGTGTGAACCCGTTCGGCGCCGCGAACTCGTTCAGCGCGAACGGCTGGACGAACGGCACGGACTCGTACTTCTCGTTCGGATTCACGGTTGACGCCGGCTTTGCCGTCAACCTTGACCGGTTCTTCATGGGCACCCGTTCGTCGGGCACCGGGCCGGGCGAACTCGGCCTGTTCTACAGCGGCGACAACTTTGCTTCCTCGCTCTTCAGCTTCACCCAGAGCGGAACAAATTTCACCAACAGCGATGTCGACCTCAGCGCCCTGACGGGTCTGACCGGTGAGGTGGAGTTCCGCATCGCTCCGACCTCGACCGTTTCCGCCAACGGCGGGACGATTGCTGCCACCGGCACCTTCCGGATCGGTGATTACTTCGACGGTTCATTCTCCGAGGTCCGTTTCACCGGCGAGGTGATCGAGACCGTCGTCATCCCCCTCCCCGGCGCCGCCGGGCTGGGGCTCGCCGGGCTCGGGCTCGTCGCGGTTCGCCGTCGCCGGGCCTGATCGCTTGTGCGTTCCACAGATTCCTCGCGGGCGGCCTCCTGGTCGCCCGTTTTCTTTGTCCCGGCGGCGTCGACGGGGCCCCGCGCCCGCGACGGACGGGCGGGGCGGCGCTATCCTCTCGACCCCAAATCGCGTTTGAACAGACAAGACAGAGAGGCGGAGCAAGCCATGGAAACCACGCTGATCATCCTCAAGCCCGACGCCGTGCAGCGGGGCCTGATGGGACGCATCATCTCCCGGTTCGAGGACAAGGGCCTGCAGGTCGTGGGCGCCAAGATGATGCAGATCTCCCAGGATCTGGCCGCGACCCACTACGAGGCCCACAAGGAGCGCCCGTTCTACAAGGGCCTGGTCTCGTTCATGACCAGTTCGCCCGTGCTCGTCCTGGCGATCCGGGGCAACGACGCCATCGCGATCAGCCGCAAGATGATGGGCGCCACCTTCGGCTCCAAGGCCGAGCCCGGGACGATCCGGGGCGATTTCGGCGTGTCGAACTCGTTCAACCTGATCCACGGGTCCGACAGCCCTGAGGCCGCCGAGCGCGAGCTCTCGCTGTTCTTCAAGCAGGGCGAGGTGCAGAGCTTCGAGCGGGCGGGCGACCAGTGGGTCTACGACATGTCCGGCGGCAAGCCGGAGTGAGCGCGCGCCCGACCGCCCGGCAGCGGTACGGTCGGGGCCTCTCTCAAAGTGCTGTGTGAAGCATTGCGGGCCGATGAGGCCCGCTCTTTTGCGCGCCCGACGCCGGCGACTTCATCGCACCGGCGCAGGCCGGCGAGGGCAGCCCGAAGGCCGGCCAAATCAGTGCGCCGCGGCCTCGGGCTTGATCCTTCCGACCACATCCTCGGGTGAGGAGGTGATCTGGTCGGCGACTTCACGCCGGTGGATCTCGACATTGCGGGGGAAGTCGAACGCGACACGGACGCGCTCGCCGCGCACCGAAGCGATCCGCACAACCCCGATGGGGTTCCGCGGGTCGCCGATGACGACCTCCTCGCCCTCTCGCCTTGTGATGACCAACATCTGCTTCGCCTCCCGTCCTTGACCGGCATGAACGAAAACGGGCCCACCTGCCCGCACCACCAAACCCCACCGACTCGGACTATACCCGAAGCGGCGGACTTTCGGAACACTTTTCGCACCCATCCGCGGGGATGATGCGACGAGCGTCCGAGATCTCTGGCGAGACCCGATCATAATGGTAACATGGCGGCGGCGTGTTTGTCAATCGATGGCTTCGACGCCGGTGACACCGGGCACATGGGCCCGCAGGTTCCGCTCGACACCGGTCTGGAGGGTGATGTCGCTGGACGGACACCCGACGCAAGCGCCGTGGAGGCGGATGCGGACGACCCCGTCGGGCAGGAGGTCGACGAACTCGATGTCGCCCCCGTCGGCCTGGATGGCCGGGCGCATCAACTCGATCACCTTCGCCGCTTTGGCGCGCGTCTCGTCGTCGGGGGTGGTCGGTGGCGTGGCCATGGCTGCTCCTGCTTCCGTCCAGTTTAGAATCCTTCTAATCCCCGGACAACACACCGGCGGATTGATCGCTGCTCGATCTGGCGTCAGGGGCGGCGCGGGCTTCGGGCGATTTCTAGACTCGCCGGATGCATCAACCACCACCGATGTTCTCCGTGCGCACGACGGTTGTTCTGCTCGCCGGCCTTCTGGGGTTGGTGCAGGCGGGATGTTCGGGTGGATCGTCGGGGCGTGTGTCGGGCGAGCCGGCGCGGCTGATCAACGACACGCTGCAGCCCCCGACGCGACGCGCCGAGGCGGTGCGTGTGTACTGGGACAGCCTGGAGCCGGAGCAGAAACCCCGCGAGGCGGACGCGCTGCGGCAGGTGTACTGGCGGCCGACGACGCCGGCGCCGCTCCGCCTGGCGATCGCCGAGACGATCGGGCGAGACCCCGACCCTGAGGTTTCCGAGCACGCCAAGGCGTTGTTTCGGTTGAGCTTGCCGCACGAGTCGGAGCGGGAGGTGATCGAGGCGGCCTCGGGTGTGATCGCCGATCGGGATTGGACTGATCTGACGACGACGCTGATGCGCACGATGTCGAGGTCGCGTGCGGAGGGCGCAGAACGGGAGCGGGCCGAGGCGAAGGCTCTGCTGCGTCTGCACCCCAACCGTTCGCTAGAGCAGATCGTCTTCGTGCAGTTTCTCAGGCCGACGGTGCACCCCGACGACGAGGAAGCGATGCGGGGCGTCGACCTGCGCCGGCGGTTCCGGACGGAGGCTTGGGACCTGCTGGCGAGGCTCGATCCGGGCGGATCGCAGCGTCGGACGATGCTCGCGGAGATCCCGGCCGATGCCGATCCGATGGTCGAGGCGGTCTCGGCGATGGTCGGGACATTCGGGGTCTTGCCCGAGACGGGGATGGAGATCCGCTGGGCGGAGACGATGCGGGCCGGTGACACCCGCCAGCGCCGGTGGTGGCAGGACGCCGAGACGGCGCATGCGTCGCTGTCTGACGAGCAGCGTCGGGGCTTTGCGATGCGTCACATCGAGCCGGTCCGCTGGGCGAAACAGCACAGACCGGAGTGGCTCTCGAATGGGCGTTCGGCGCTGTACGCCGAGCTTGAGAGCAGGCTGCGCGGGCGCCAGGTGTATGTGCGCACGGCGACACGCATCCACACCGACGGGCCGAACCGTGAACGCCTGAGCGATTGGCGCGATCGGCTGCTCTGGGGCGATCTGCTGGCGATCCTGATCGCCGACGAAGCGCTGAAGGATCCGGGCGTGCGCCGCGAGCTGTACCGCCAGGCCGAGGCCGACCGGGCCGACACAACGACGGAGTACGGCGGCACGCTGGACAGTTCGGGCGACGGGTTCCGGGCGCAGCTCTATGTGCCGCGCCCGAGCGAGCGACTGGGGGATCGGGCGTTTGTCGCGTCGGAGGAGATGCTTTCGAACTCCGCCCGTTCGTTGGTGCACTACCACATGCATGTGCAGCAGCCTTCGCAGGCGGCGTACGCGGGTCCGGGGCGTGAGGACCTGGTGTACGCCGCACGCTCGGGGCGGACCTGCATGGTGTTCACCTCGGTGGACCGAGGCCGGTTGAACGCCGATATCTACTTCCCGCACGGGGCGGTGGTGGACCTTGGGCTGCTCGATGATTGACGCACCGCCCGGGCGTTCCTGCGCATGACCCACCTGCTGATCATCGCCGCGTATGTCTCCTTGCATCTCCGCGATGTGCCGGCGATGCGTCCGGTCGCGATGGAGGTCGGCTTCTGGCCGAGCCTCGGCCTGACGCTCGGCGGGTTTTCGCTGCTTGTCGTGTGGACGGACCTGATGGTGCGCCTACGCCGCAGGCGGATCGATCGGACGGGGCGCGGGATCGATGTGGTGCGTGCGATGCGCTCGGCCGCGAGGTCGCGCACGCTGGCGACTTTGTGGCTCGCAGGTTCGGTGGTGGTGTTCGGCTGGCTCGAAGCGGTGCGATCGGTGGTGGGGGACCCGGTGCTGCTCGACGAGCTCCTGGCGATGCTGCCGATGTTTGCCGCGTGGGCGTGCTCGTGGTGGTCGATCGAGCCCGTCGAGCGGCGGCTGCGTGAGGCGACGCTGCTGCGCCGGCTCGACGAGGGTCTGCCCGTTGCGCCCGGGCCTTCGCGATGGGTCTTCGTGCTCGATGCGATGCGTCACCAGGTGCTGCTGATCCTCGTGCCTTTGATGTTCGCGGCGTCGTGGATCGAGACGCTCGAGAAGCTTTCCGCTGGCGAAGGCCAGCTCGCGGTGTGGCTGCAGGACGAACTCGTACGCCTCGGCGCGACGCTCGCGGGGCTGCTGGTCATTTTCGCGTTCGCCCCGGTGCTGCTGAGGCTGATCTGGGACACGACGCCGCTGGGTGACGGCGCGATCCGGGCCCGGATCCGGAGTCTGGGCGAGCGTCAAGGCGTTGCGCTGGGCAGGCTCTTGATCTGGCGGACGCACGGCACGGTGCTGAACGCCGCGGTGACGGGGCTGTTCCCGGGCGTGCGCGCAGTGCTGCTGAGCGACGCGCTCGTCGATCAGCTCGACGAGCGTCAGATCGAGGCGGTCGCGGCGCACGAGGTGGGGCACATCCGGCGTCGGCACATTCCGTGGCTGGCGGGGGCGGCGGTGGTGCTGCTCACCGGCGTGTCCGTTGTTGTTTCGATCGTGGTGATGCATGTGTGGGGGCCGATCGCGATGGACGATTGGCGCGGGGCGGGCGCGATCGGGCTGGGGCTGATCGCGGGCATCTCGGTTTTCGGCGTGATTAGCCGTAGGTTCGAGTGGCAGGCCGACGCGTTCGCGGCGCAGCACATGAGCGGCCTCTCGACGGCGAAGGGCGCGTCGGATTCGGATATCCGCATCAGTGAAGAGGCTGTCGGCGCGATGGTCGGCGCGCTCGAGCGTGTCGCGATCGGCAACGGGATCGCGCCCGAGCGCAGGTCGTGGCGTCACGGTTCCATCCGAGTCAGACAGCGAAAACTGGATCGCATCGTCGGGCTTCGGGCGCGCGTGCTGCCCATCGATCGGCAGGTGCGCATCGTGAAGATTCTCATTCTGATCTGCGGCGCGATCACGCTTCTGTTGCTGTCGGCGCACGCTTCGATGATCTGAATATGAAGAAATCACGGACGGGTGCAACCGGCCGACGCGTGGGCCGAAGCACTGTTTGCCGGAGGTGAGAACTGTTTCTCACCGTGCGTTCCGGCCGCGAGTTCGGAGCGAATTCAAGACGCGACGAAGTGTTTTCGGCGCGATCAATGCGCTCTGAATCAGCGGGAGGATGGGTCAGCCCGAAGCACGGGCGGCCGGCCGCGGAGGCGGCTCGGCATGTGGAGAAGGAGATGCAGATGCAGAAGTATGTCGCAGCAGGTTGCGTGCTCGCCCTCGCCGGCGGCGCGCTGGCGAATGTCCGCGTGATTCACGGCTCGCCCGACACCCCGCCGGTCAGCGTGTTTGTCGATGGCGGCAACACAGTCGGCAGCCCGGTCGTCGGCTCGCCGGTGATTCCTTCGCTGGCGTTCCGCGAGGACAGCGGCTACCTCGCCGTGCCCAGCGGCGATTACACCTTCAAGGTGACGCCAGAGGCCGATCCGTCGCTGGTCGCCATCGACGCGTTCGCCTCGATCGACGAGAACATCCCTGTCAGCGTGATTGCGATCGATTTCCTGGCGAATGTCCGCCCGGTGATCCTTGAGGACAACCGCACCACGAATCCGTCGGTCGCCCAGCTCCGCCTCGGCCATTTCGTGCCCGACGCGGGCGCGGTGAACATCCTCGTCAATGGCGCGAACTTCCTGACCGATGTCGAGTTCGAGGATGTGACGGGCTACTTCGAGCTCGCGCCCGGCTTCTACGACATCCGGGTTGTCGATGCGGTCACCAACGCCGTGCTGCAGGACATTCCGGGTCTTGAGCTGATCGCCAATACGAATGTCTCGGCCTTCGCGCTGGGCTCTGTCGCCGCCGAGACCTTCGGCGTGTCGGTGTATGTCGATGCGATCCCCGCCCCGGGCACGGCCGCCCTGCTCGGCCTTGCCGGCCTGGCCGCGGTCCGCCGACGCCGCTGAACCACACACAGCGACCTTGTTCATCGCTGAATTCTCCGGGCAAGACCCCGTCGCAGAGGCGCCGGGGTCTTGCCTTGCGCTCGTGCTACGCTCCACGCTGGAAGGCCGACAGCGAAAGGAGCGGCGATGGGGCTCGACGCCAAGGAACGCCAACTCTGCGACCTGATCGAGCGGCGGCGCGACGCCCTGCTCGCCGACCTCGCGCTGCATGTCGGCCTGCCGACGGGGCCGGGGGGCGACGCGATCGACGAGACCCGCCAGCGGTTTGTCGAGCGGCTCGAACGCCTCGGGGCGCAGACCGAACTCGTCCCCGGCGTCCCCAAGCCCGACTGGCTCAGGGGGACCGACCCCGACGGGCCGATCCCGCCGACGGCCGTCTGCCGCAGAGCCAGGGAGGGCATGCCCCGCGTGCTGATCGCCGGGCATCTGGACACGGTGCACGGGGTCAATAGCCCTTTCCGGGCGCTCACGGTCGCTTCCGACAACAAGACGGCGACCGGGCCGGGCTGCGTGGACATGAAGGGCGGGCTGGTGATCGCCGTCGCGGCGCTGGAGGCGCTGGAGGAAGCGGGGATCGACGCGGCGTGGTCGTTCCTCATGAACGCCGACGAGGAGACGGGGACCTACCACTCCGAGCCGGCGCTGCGGGCCGAGGCCGCGCGGCATGATTTCGGGATCGCCATCGAGCCGGCCCTGCCCGGGGGCGAGCTGGCGATCGAGCGGATGGGGAGCGGGCAGTTCATGATCGAGTGCCGCGGCAGGTCGGCCCATGTCGGGCGGGCGTTTGTCGACGGGGTCTCCGCGGTCACGGCCCTCGGACGGGCGATCGTCCAAGTGTCAGAGATCGCCGACCCGGATTCCGGCCGGATCGTCAATGTCGGACCATTGGAATGCACCACCCCACCGAATGTCGTCCCCCCGCTGGCCAAAGCCTGGGGCAACGCCCGCTACCCCACGCCCGAGATCGGCGAGGAGGTCGGGGCGATGCTCGACGCGATCGGCACGGGCGAGAACGCGATGCCGGCGACGATCGTCCGCCGGAGTTTTAATCGCCCCGCCAAGCCGCTGATTCCCGAGACCGAGCGTCTGGCGCTGGCGGCGAGGGCGGCTGCGGAAGACCTGGGCCAGTCGCTCCCCTTCGCCAAGACCGGGGGGGTCTGCGACGGGAACACCCTGCAGGACGCCGGGCTGCCCACGATCGACACCCTGGGGGTGCGGGGCGGGGGGCTGCACACGACCGAGGAGTGGATCGAGCTGGCGAGCCTGGTCGAGCGGTGCCAGCTTCTGGCGGTGCTGCTGTCGAGGCTGGCTTCCGGGCGGATCGGGCTGGATCGGCCCCGCTGAGCCGCCCGATAAACGCCCCCATACGCTTCGGTGTCGCGGCGACCGGTCTCGGGCCGGTTGCCGCTGGTTGGAATCCGTGATCGCTCGCACCTTCTGATCTTCTTTGGAGCCCCCAGATGCCCGCATCCGCTTCCGCGTCTCACAGCCTCGGTTCTGAGTTGAAGGCCGACCCCGCCATCGCCTCGGCCATCGACACGATCGTCGAGCGGGTGGCGGAGCGGTCGGCGCAGATCACCGATGTGCGACCGGCGCGTGAGGGCGCGACCGAGAGCTACGAGGCGCTGATGAAGCGTGCGGCCGCGACGAAGGGGCGCGACCTGCTCTACCCCTACATCGGCTCGGGTCTGGGCGCCGGGGCGTTGGTCGAGCTCGCCGACGGGTCTGTCAAGTGGGACATGATCTCGGGGATCGGCGTGCATTTCTTCGGGCACTCGCACCCGGAGATCGTCCGGGCGCAGCTCGAGTCGTCGGTTGAAGACACGACCAAGCACGGGAATCTGCAGTCGGGCTTCGAGGCGTACCGCTTCGCCGAGACGCTGCTGGCCGAGGCGAGGAAGCACTCGCGCCTGTCGCAGGCGTTCATCACGACCTCGGGCGCGATGGCCAACGAGAGCGCGATCAAGGTCTGCTACCAGAAGAACGCGCCGGCGTCGCGCGTGCTCGCGTTCCGCAACTGCTTCATGGGACGCAGCGTGACGATGTGCCAGATCGGCGATTCGGCCGGCGGGCGCCAAGGCATCCCGCTGACGACCCAGGTCGACTACATGCCCTTCTGGAACGAGGAGGCGGCCGAGAAGCTCGGCGGCAAGAAGGCGTTCATCGACCACGCCTGCTGGCGTTTGGAGCAGTACATCGACCGCTACCCGGGCATGCACGCCTGTTTCATCTTCGAGCTGGTGCAGGGCGAGGGCGGGTTCAACACGGCGCCGCGGGAGTTTTTCGTCGAGTTGATGGAGATCTGCAGGGCCAAGGGCATCGCGATCTGGGACGACGAGATCCAGTCGTTCGGGCGTCTGCCGCGGATGTTTGCGTACGAGCATTACGACCTGGGCGATTATGTCGATGTCTTCTGCGTCGGCAAGATGACCCAGGCGTGCGCCACGCTGTACACCGACGAGTACGCGCCCAAGCCCGGCCTGCTCAGCGGCACCTTCACCGGCGCCACCAGCGATTTTGCCGTCGGGACCCGCGTGATCGAGATGCTCCGCGACGGGGACTACTACGGCGACACCGGCCTGATCGCCAGGCACCACGACGCGTTCCGGCGCCTGACCAGGGCGATGATGGACAAGCACCCGGAGTGGTTCCCGAAGGTGCCGTTCTATCCGGAGAACCCCGCGGGGCTCGGCGGGATGATGCGGTTCACGCCGTTCGGGGGCGATCGCGCCAAGATCCAGGCTTCGTGCAAGGCGTGCTTCGAGGAGGGCGTGGTGCTGTTCTACTGCGGGCACGGGCCGTTCCACCTGCGGATGCTGCCGCCGCTGGGGGTGATGAAGCTTGAGGACTGGCCCCGGGTCTTCGAGCGGATCGAGGCGGCGCTTACGCGTGTCGCCTCCCGCTGAGCTTCGACCTTCCTTCGCCTTCCACGCACGCCCGGGTGAGTCAACAGAAAGACGGTGCAAGATGTTCGTGATCCGTCGCGCCAAGATCGAGGATGTGGGGACGCTGCTCAAGCTCGCGCGGATGGTGCATTTCATCAATCTCCCGCCCGATCAGCAGATCATCACCGAGAAGATCACCCACTCGCGCAACTGTTTCGTGCGTGCGGCGGCGGGGGAGTGCCGCTACGGAGACCTTGCGCGAAGCAAGTCCGGCGGGCTGGCGTCGAACATCCACGCGTCGGACCTGTTCATGTTCGCGATGGAGGACACAGAGTCGGGCGGGATGATCGGCACGAGCCAGCTCGTCGCCAAGATGGGCGGGGAGGGCCGGCCCAACTACACGCTGAAGCTCGAGAAACGCGAGTTCTTCGCACAGGACATCCACACCGGCACGACGCACACCGTCGCTCGTCTGCACTCTGACGACGCGGGCCCGACGGAGCTGGGCGGGCTGATCCTTCAGCCTTCGTTCAGGGGTCACAAGCTCAAGCTGGGGCGGTTCCTGTCGCTGATCCGCTTCCACTTCATCGGCCTGCAGCGGCAGGCGTTCGCGGGGCATCTGCTCGCCGAGATGATGGCCGAGATCACCTCCGACGGGCGCAACACCTTCTGGGAGTACTTCGGGCGTCGGTTCATCCCGCTCAGCTACGACGAGGCGGACCGCCACTGCCAGATCTCGCGCGAGTTCATCGCGTCGCTGCTGCCGCACGACGACATCTACCTGACGCTGCTGCCCCCGCACGCGCGGGACTCGGTCGGCAAGGTCGGCGCCGAGACCGTGCCGGCCCGTCGGATGCTCGAAAGGCTCGGCTTCAGGTACAACAACTTCGTCGATCCGTTCGACGGCGGGCCCCATCTGCACGCGGTCACCGACGAGATCACCCCCGTCCGCGAGACCGTCCGACTGAAGCTCGGCGATGCGATGCCCAAGGCCCGCCTGAACCGGCGCGGCATCGTCAGCGTGCTCGACACCGACGGCGAGTTTCTCGCGATCGAGGACGCGTTCAGCCTCGCTTCCGACGGCGGCCTCCGCATCGGCAAGTCCGCCCTCAAGGCGCTCCGCGCCTCGCCGGGCGACGAGGTCGGGGTGACGCCGACCGACGGGCTCGGCCCGGTCGATGTCGCCGCGAAGATCGGGGGCAAGCGGACAGGCGGGCCGAAACCCTCGCCCAAGAAACCCTCACCGGTCGCCCCTCGCAAACGCAAGGTGTCGGCGGCGCCGGGCGCGGAGTCGGGCTCATGACCGCCCCGTTCGATTTCATCGGTGACCGCGAGATCCCTATCCCGGGCGATGCTCTCGTCTCGATCAACCCCGCTGCGCCTTCTGAAGTTGTCTACAGCGCCTCGCCGCAGGAGTCGCACGCGAACGGGGCCGTGCTCGCGGCTCGCGAGGCCTTCGGCGTCTGGTCGCGCTGGTCGTTCGATCGTCGCGTGAAGGTGCTGCAGCGGTTCAAGGCGATCGCGTCGGCCCGCGTCGACGAGCTCGCCTCGCTCATCAGCCGCGAGACGGGCAAGGTGCTCTGGGACGCCAAGGCGGAGGCGGGCCTGCTCGCCTCGAAGGTCGACATCACGCTGGACACGAGCGTGCCCAACGCGGGGATGGCCCGCGTGAGCGGCTACGAGGTCCCGGCGACCGAGACGCGCGTCGGGCGCTGCTGGTTCCGTCCCCACGGCGTGATGGGCGTCATCGGCCCGTTCAACTTCCCTGCTCATCTGCCCAACGGGCACATCATCCCCGCGCTCGCGATGGGCAACACGATCGTGTTCAAGCCCAGCGACAAGGCGCCGGCGGTGGGGCAGTTGCTCGCGTCGATGTACCGCGAGGCGCTGGCCGCAGAGGGCGCGCCCCTCGGCGTGGTCAACCTTGTGCAGGGCGGGGCAGGGCCGGCCTCAAAGCTCGTGTCGCACGACGGGATCGACGGCGTGCTCTTCACCGGCTCGTGGCCCGTCGGTCGGCGGATCCTCGAAGCCAACCTCGACCGCCCCGGACGGATCGTGGCGCTCGAGATGGGGGGCAACAACGCGGCTCTGGTCATGCCCGACGCCGATCTGCGCCAGGCCGCGATCGAGTGCGTCCGCGCCGCGTTCGTCACCACCGGCCAGCGCTGCACCTGCACGCGCCGCGTGGTTGTGCACGAGTCGGTCGCCGACCGGTTCATCGGGGCGGTCTGCAAGGCCGCGAGTTTGCTGGTGATCGGCAAGCCGGACGCGTCGCACCAGGTGTTCATGGGCCCGATCATCTCGGCCGAGGCCCGCGAGAGCGTGCTGCGTTTCCAGCACGAAGCCGCGGAAGCGGGGGCGGAACTCCGCCTGCAGGCCCGGTCGATCGATGAGCACGGCGAGGGCTTCTACCTCTCGCCGGGCGTGATGAAGGTCGACCGCTTTGCGCTCGCCGAGGGACCGGGGCGCGACGAGGAGGTCTTCGGCCCCCTGCTCCGGATCAGCGTCTCTGACAGCTTCGACGAAATGCTCGCCCAGGCGAACGCGACCAACTTCGGCCTCGCCGCGAGCATCTTCACTGCCGATCAAAGCGCCGCCGAGCGGTTCATGCACGAGGCGAGGGCGGGCTGCATCAACATCAACACGGGCACAGCCGGCGCCAGCAGCAAGCTCCCCTTCGGCGGGCTCGGGCATAGCGGCAACCACCGCCCCGCGGGCGCCTACAGCCTTGACTACTGCGCGTATCCCGTCGCGGGCCTGATCGAGCGGGGCGACGCGGCGGGCATGCTCCCGGGCATGGCGTTTGAAGACAAGTGGCTGGGCTGAGCGTCAGCCCTTCAGCGACGCCATGTCGATGACGAAGCGGTACTTCACATCGCTCTTGAGCATGCGCTCGTAGGCCTCGTTGATCTGCTGCATCTTGATGAGCTCGATGTCGCACTCGATCTTGTGCTCGCCGCAGAAATCCAGCATCTCCTGCGTCTCGGCGATCCCGCCGATGAGCGAGCCGGCGATCTGGCGACGCGGCATCATCAGCCCGAAGATCGCGACCGGCTGCGGGTTGGGGGGGACGCCGACCATGACCAGCGTGCCGTCGAGTTTCAGCAGGTTCAGGTACGCGTTCAGATCGTGGTCCGCCGAGACGGTGTTGAGGACCATGTCGAAGCTGCCGGCGTGTGCGGCCATCTGGTCTTCGTTCTTCGAGATCACCACTTCGTCGGCGCCGAGCTTCTTGGCGTCGGCGACCTTGCCTTCGGAGGTGGTGAACAGCACGGTGTGGGCGCCCATCGCGTGCGCGAACTTCACGCCCATGTGTCCGAGCCCGCCCAGCCCGACAACCCCGACCTTGCGGCCCTTGCCCGCGCCCCATCGGCGCAGGGGCGAATAGGTCGTGATCCCGGCGCACAGCAGCGGTGCGGCCCGGGCGGGATCGAGGTTCTTCGGCACGTTGAGCGTGAACGCCTCGTCAACGACGACCTTTGTCGAGTACCCGCCGTAGGTCATCCCGCCCGAGTGCTTGTCCTCGCTGTTGTAGGTGAACACGCATCCCTTGCGGCAGAACTGCTCCAGACCCTCCTTGCAGTTCTCGCATGAGCGGCAGGAATCGACCATGCACCCGACCGCGGCCAGGTCTCCCACCTTGAAGCGCGAGACCTTCGAGCCGACACGCGTGACCTTCCCGAGGATCTCGTGCCCGGGGACGACGGGGTAGGTGGTGCCGCCCCATTCGTTGCGGGCGATGTGCAGGTCGCTGTGGCAGACGCCGCAGTAGAGGATGTCGATCTCGACATCCTGTTCCAGCGGCTCGCGACGCTCGATCGAGAGCGGGCCAAGGGGGGATTCGGCTGACTTGGCGGCGAATGCTGAAACGGGCATCGTGCGGCTCCGTGCAGAAGAACATCTCGGGCGGGCCCGCGTGACCAGCAGGGGCGCTGGCCCAACGCGAACCGCCATGAAACTCTAGCTGATGCGCCGGCGACGCGCTGCGTGAACCGCTTGCGGTGCGTGGGAGCAAGCGAGAGTGCCGAACCGTGCCCCAATCCGCCGCCCTCGCGGGGCGGGCCGTTCACTCACCGCGTCCGATCAGCTCTTGCAGCGGCACACGCACCCTGTCGTCGGCGTCCAGGTCGTACTGCTTCTCGATGATCGTCCCGGCGGGGAACTGATACCTGCGCAGCACCGGAACAAACGCCGCGGCGAGACGGTCGGCGTCGGGGCCGTAGAAAAAGATCCGCACCTCGTCCGGACCGAACTCGTTGCCGTCGAGCTCGCCGAGGCCGGTGTCTTCGATCGCCTCCTCGAGCTCGTCTTCAAGGTCTGAGATTGCGGGCACACCGCTGACATCGCCGGCGTTCGGTATCTCGATGATGACAGCCTGCTCCTCGCCGCTGCCGTCGTCGGGTTTGCGGAACTTGGCGAGGATTCGGTCAATGATGCCCATGTGATGCCCCTTCGGCCGGGCTGCGGGGACACAACAGCCAGGGCGTGGTGTTCGACGATCTTACCGCATTGAGCAACGAGGGGGGGCTCGCGCCTATGGGGGAGACCCCGGGGTGCTGTCAGATTATCGTGATCTCCGGCGGTTGGCTTCAGTGCGGGGCGTTACACCGGCTGTGACCGGGTGGCCATGCGCCCGGAGATCCCCCGGAGATCCGCAGACCGGAGGTTCCAGCGTTCGCTCGCGGGCTCCCGAGAGGTCGACCCCCCAGGCCAATAGACTTGGCGTCGCCCGGTCCCTTGGATCACGGGGTCCGATCGTTTCTACCGAAGGAGGGATGATTCGCGATGGCGGCACCGTCAGCACACCAAGCACCGGAAACCGGCGAGCCGCCTCATGCCGAAACTTCCAGTCGTCCGCGCCTGCTCTCGATGCTGACCTTCCGTCTGGGGATCCCCGGCGTGCTGCTTGGGACGGTCTTCTTCGCCTTCTCGCTCACCCCCTCGCTTGTGCCGCGGCCTTCGGCCGTGCAGGGCTTGCTCTCGGGCCTTTCGTTCGCGGCCGGGTACGCCATCGGCACCGCGGGCCACTGGCTCTGGATCAACCTGCATCTGCCCACCACACGCCCGCGCACGACCCGCTTCATCCAGCGCGTCGCCTTCGGTCTGTGCCTGTTCGTTGCGGCGATCTACCTGTGGCAGGCCGCCAATTGGCAGAACTCGGTCCGCGCCATCATGGGTATGGAGCCGGTCGACCGCGGGCTGCCCATCCTGCTGGGGTTGATCTCGAGCACAGTCTTTCTGCTGGTCCTCGGTCTGACGCGTCTCTTTTGGTGGGTGTTCCGGCGACTCTCGCTTTTCCTGCGTCGGTACATCCCCGCCCGTGTCTCGCACATCATCGGGGTGGTCGTGACCGCCTGGATCTTCTGGTCGGTCATCGATGGTGTGCTGATCTCCACCCTTCTCCGCGTCGCCGACGGGTCATTCCAGCAGCTCGACGCCCTTGTCGACTCGGACCTGCCCGTGCCGACCGACCCCGCCAGGACCGGCAGCGAGGAGTCGCTGGTCCGCTGGGAGGATCTCGGCCGCACCGGCAGAGCGTTCGTCGCCGGAGGGCCGGACACCGAGGAACTCGGCGCGTTTTTCGGGCATGACACACCAGCACCGGTCCGTGTCTATGTCGGTCTCAACGCCGCCGAAACACCCGAGCAGCGGGCCCGGCTCGCGTTGCAAGAGCTGATCCGAGCCGGTGGGTTCGAGCGATCGGTGCTCCTGCTCGTCACGCCGACGGGCACAGGCTGGGTCGACCCCGGCGCTCAAGACACCTTCGAGTTTCTGCACCGGGGCGACACCGCCGCGGTCGCCGTGCAGTATTCGTATCTAAATAGCCCGCTCGTGCTGCTGACCCAGGCCGAGTACGGCGTGCAGACCGCCCGGGCTCTCTTCACCGAGATCTACGGCCACTGGCGCACGCTGCCCGCCGACAGCCGCCCGCGTCTGTACCTCTTCGGGCTCAGCCTCGGCTCGATGAACTCCGACCTCTCCTTCGATCTGTTCGACATTATCGACGATCCGTTCGACGGCATTCTCTGGAGCGGCCCCCCGTTCCGGAACCAGACATGGGCAAGCGTCACCAGAGACCGCGACGAGGGAACGCCCCGCTGGCTCCCGAAGTTCCGCAACGGGGCGGTGGTCCGCTTTATGAACCAGACCGAAGGCCCGGACATCCCCGGGAGCCGGTGGGGCGACTTCCGGATTCTCATCCTTCAGTACGCGAGCGATCCGATCACCTTCTTCAGCAGCGACACCGCCTGGCGTGAGCCCTCATGGATGCGCGAGCCTCGCGGACCGGATGTGTCGCCCAAGCTGCGTTGGTACCCGGTGGTCACCATGTTCCAGCTCGCCGCGGACATGATCGTCGGAAACGCGCCGCCCGGTTTCGGTCACACTTACGCCGCCACGGACTACATCGACGCATGGCTCGCTCTCACCGAGCCAGCGGGATGGACCGAGGCCGAGATCCGGCGTCTCCGCGAGCGTTTCGATTGAGCCGATTTGGAGGCGCCGTGCGGCCGTGGCGTATACCGGTCAGCAGGGCCCCTTATCCCGACCAGCCTGTTCTATCTCGAAAACGGCGGGTGCGGACTGCCCGTCGAACCGGTAGGTTCCAGAGCCTGCGGTCTGGAGAACGATCGATGAGCCCTGCGGGCCACCGAGGTCCTCTTCCATGTCGTCTGCTAGCGATCTCCGGACCGCGTTGAGTTGTCTTTGCACTTGGTGTGTATGCTCCGAAGCATCACGCCTGAACATTACTTCGCTGTTGCAGTGTGCGCCCAGACCCTGAGTGGTTTAGGAGCCGTGCGGTCGCGAGCGGGTTGAACGAGGATGAGATCGGCACGATGACCGATCTGAATGCTCCCTCGTTCTGGAAGCCCCGCCGCAGCGGCCGGGTTGGATGTGGCGAACGCCGCCGCTTCGTGGAGCGGCAAGCGCTCGGCCAGCTTGAACACAGCGGGCAGAAGTGTCTCCGGTGCGTAGTCGCTGCTGAGGCAGTTCGCGTGCCCTTCCAGGATCAGCGCTTCGGCGCTCGGGCCTGCGCCGTGGCTTCCCCCGCGGAGGACATTCGGCGCGCCGACCACGCAGGCCAGGCCGGAACGAGTCGCCTCCGCCGCTACGGCGCTGTTCATAGGGAACTCACAGATGCTCACACCCAGGCGGAGGCCCACTCTATAGCGTTCGACAGAGTCGTCGTCGTGGCTGGCGACGGGGATCCCCGACTCAATCGCTCCGCGTGCGAGCCGGATGATCCGGAGAAGGTTGCGGGCGCCGACACGCTCGTGCTCGTCGATCACTGCGAGGACCTCGGCCTCGTCCATGTCGTACGATCGGGTGAGGTAGTCGATCAGCGACTGGATGGTTCGGAACTGCCCCTGCCCCGGTGTGTGGTCCATGAGCGAGAGCATCGAGCATCGTCCCCGTTTGAGCAGCGACTCCGTCGCCGAGGGGGCGTCGGGGGCGGTGAGCTCGATGCGGGCGTGGACGAGGTGGTCGACCGAGCCCTCGCAACCGAAATCCGCGATCGCATCTGCAAGTCGTGTCGCTGTATCGATGTTGCGGAGCCCGAGCAGCTTGCCAGCAAAGGAGATCGCGTGAAAGCAGGTGGTGACACCCGCCGCGGCGAGGCGCGTGTCCATCGCTCGTATCGCAAGATCGAACGGGAGCAGTACGCCCGGTCTTGGTTCGGCCTGGCCTTCGATCGCGTCGCAGTGCAGATCGACAAGTCCCGGCATGAGTACGCACCCGCGTGCGTCGATATCGCGGACACCGCTCGCGTTCCGGCGGAGCGCCTCGTCGCCTTCGGATATCTCCGCGATCCGGCCGTCTTCGATCAGCAGCGAGCCTCGCTCGATGGTTCGGTCGGGCAGAACGAGTATCGCGCCGTTGATTCGTGTCGGGGCTCCCGTGCGTTGGCTGACGGTCGCGTGCATCGGTTGCTTGTCAAACAAGCCTGCGCCGGAGGCGCTGGGCGAACGCTTCGAGCACGACCACGGTGACGAAGATCGCGAGCAGGATGGTCGTGACATGGCCGTACATGCTCTGGTCCCACTTGCCCTTGAGCTCGACGCCGATGCCGCCTGCCCCGACGATGCCGAGCACAGTCGCCGCTCGGACATTCCGTTCGAGGATGTACTGCACATACGCTACGGCCTGCGGCAGGATCTGCGGCAAAACCGCGTAGCGGAGCACGGCGATCCGTCGTGCGCCGGTCGCGGCGATCGCGTCCTGCGGGCCCCTGTCGGCGTTCTCGATGTCGTCGGCGAAAAACTTGCCCAGGAAACCGGCGGTGTGGATGCCCAGAGCCATCACACCCGCAACAGGTCCAAACCCGAGCAGGAGCACGAACAGCATCGCGAGGATGATGTCCGGCATCGCCCGCGAGAGCGAGCAAAGGCCGCGGGCAAGATGGTAAAGAACGGGGTGTGGAGAAAGGCCGCGGGCGGCGCACAAGGCCAGCGGCAAGGCCAGCACGACAGCAACGAGCGTGCCCCAGATCCCGATCTCGATGGTTTCGAGCATCTTCTGGAACACCAGCCCGAGATAGCCGAGCGGGTATACGACCACATCGACGCTCTCGCCCTCGACCAGCGTGCCGGAAGCGGGGTCGTACCGGCGCCGGGGCTCGCTCTCGATGCGGGCGAGCATCGGAAGGCTCTCTGGGTCGTGGCCGCTCAGCGCGAGTTCCACGCGGTCGGAGATGACGGGCGGGAGACTCCGGTCGAAGAACGCCCTGAAGCCCCGCCCGAACTCCGAGGTCTCGCGCAGGCCGACGGCGTCGGCGACGCCCTCGCCAGCCGAAACCACCCCCTCGTGCAGATCGAGTCTCTGGCCTGAAAAGCTCAACAGCGCCAGCGCGAGCAGCACAAACGCGACGGTGCTGACGCCCAGCGGACGGCGGAGCTTCCAGAGTTCCGGGTCATTGGCCCGCTGCTGGTCCGCGGACATCCGGGTCGTCTCGGCCCGCGTCATGTCGCGGCTCCGGTCAGGGCTTCGGCGGCGTGCGGGTCGGCCTCTCGTCTTGCGGGGCGGTCCTGCTTGGGCTCAGAGAGGGAGGCGCCGCCGTAGAGCGAGCGGACGGTGTCGTCGTCGAGCGATGACGCAGAACCGTCGAAGACGATGTTGCCGCTCCGCACCGCGATCACGCGGTCGGCGAACTCTCGGACAAGCTCGACTTGGTGCAGGCTGCAGAGCACGGCGCAGTTGCCCGCGGCGGCCCTCGACCGGAGCAGCGAGAGAACGGCGCGGCTGGTCTCCGGATCGAGGCTCGCCACGGGTTCGTCCGCGAGGACAAGTCTTGGGTCAAGGATGAACGCCCGTGCGATAGCGACGCGTTGCTGCTGCCCTCCAGACAGCGACGAAGCACGCCGGTACAACTGCGACTCTTCCAGCCCGACCGATGCGAGCAGGCGGCAGGCCTTGCGCCGGAGATCGCGCGTGTGCCATTTGAGCAGCGCCCGCCATAGCCCCTGGCGGGCGGCCGCGCCGCTGAGCACATTGTCGATCACGCTCAGGCGGGGCACGAGATCGAACTTCTGATGGACAAAGCCGACACGAGTGCGGACCATCCGCATTGATCTCGGCCCTACGCCTTGACCGTCGAACTCCACCCGCCCGCCGGTCTGCGGCGCCATGCCGACGATGAGCCGGAGCATGGTGCTCTTGCCCGCCCCGCTCGGGCCGAGCACGACGCAGAACTCCCCCTCGGGCACGCTGAACGAGACTTTATTTAGCACGCCGGGCGTGCCCGGATACCCCGACGACACACGATCGAAGACGAGAATGTCGTGCGTCCGGCTCAACGCTGCCCCGCCTTGCGGAGCATCGCCTGATTGACCTCGGGGGTGACGACGCTCAGCCGATCGAGCAGTTCATCGAAGGCCTCGACCGGGAAGTCGGTGATAAAGCGATCAACGGGCTGACCCGCGTAGCCCCGGAGCCCGCGGGGTCCGATGGACGGGTCTTCGTGGAGTGAGGCGAAAGCTTCGCGAAGCTTGGTCTTCACGGCTTCATCGAGTCGGGTGTGCATCGCGATCGGCGGGTAGGGGATGCCGGCGCTCCGGTGGAGCACCCGGAGCCCCCCCGGCGCGATCCCGCCCTCCTCAACGCCCTTGGCGTGGCTGAGCAGCGAAGCGCCCGCGGCGTCCGCACGCCCGGCCTCGACCGCCGCAAGCGCGTTGGCGTGGTTGCCCGCCAGCACGACGCGGCCGAGGTCCGCCGCCGGGTCCAGCCCGTTGACGATCATCTCGGCGACGGGCACGATGAAGCTGCTGGCGCTCTGAAGGTCGCCGAGGGCGATGGACCTGCCCTTGAGGTCTTCGAGGGTGTGAAGGTCTGAGTCGGCTCGGACAAAGATGCCCGCGTGGTAGAGCGAGAGCCCGTCGGTTTCGGCGACCGCAAGCAGCTCCGCTGCGCCCCGGCGCCGGGCCTGCATGAAGGACATCGGCCCGAAGAACGCGAGCTCGACGCGGCCCGTCGACATCGACTCGATCACCGCGGCGTACGAGTCGCCGACCCGGATGTCGAACTTGAGGCCTGTCTTGCTGCTCACGGCGTCGAAGAGCGGCTGGAAATCGGCGAGTGTGCCGCTGGCGGTACCCCCGTCGGCGGGGATGAGCATGACGCGGAGCGGGCAGGAGTCGCTGCCGTCGCGTCCCCCCGGGCATGCCTCGACGGTGCAAGCTTGGGTGAAGACCGCCAGTACCGCGAGCAGGACGCACGCCGCCGCACGCCTGAGCCAGCAGGGCGTGTTCCAACGGTGGATCTGTTCCAGCTGCACATCGGTCATGGCCGGCGTTCCCCGGTCGTCCCGCTGCGCGAGCCTATCCGGTCGGTGCGGTCGATAAGCCGTGATTGAGAGACATGCTGTCAGCATTTGCGCTTTCGTCAATGATTCTGAACACGGGCTTTATGCGATGAGACCTGCGGGCTCGATCCGCCTCAGTCGAGAATGACATCGAGTTCAAGGATGAACTGCTGCTGGGGTCCGACCATGTACTGGTTCAGTGTCGGGGAGTAGGTCTTGACCTGGATGGTCTTGTTGTCGGGCAGGATCTCGATGAGGCGGAACCAGCCGTTGCCGCCATTGGCGAGGAACTGGTAGTTGGCGAGCATCTGGTGGACGGTGTTGCCGTGGTCGCCGCGGCTGCTGAGGCGTCCCGCCCCGTCGTTGAGGACATGGCCCGAGAAGACGAGGCCGAGGTTCTTGTGCCGGCGCCCGATGGCCTGCCAGATGTCTTCGCCGTCGTTGACGCCGAGCGGATCGCTCGCGGTGCCGTAGGCGTAGGGAGACCAGCGCTGCGACGAACCGAAGGTCTGCCAGTCGTACCGGGTGTTGTCGGAGTACATGTAGGCGTGTGTGACGATTATGCCTACGCGGTCGGGATGCTGGGCGAGCACCTGCCCGGCCCAGGCGACGACGGGATCGCGCGGCGACCACTCCAGCGCGATCGCGACATACTTCTGTCCGTTCGCCTCGAAGAGGTGGTAGCTGTTCTCGATGCGCCCGGGCTCGTAGGTGCCGCCGAAGCTGGGCAGATTGGCGACCTCCGAGACCGGGAAGTAACTGTTCATCAGGGTGGTCCGGATGTCTGCGGATCCGTTGTTGCCGTAGTCGTGGTTGCCCGGGGCGAGCACGAGGGGGACCACGCCGACGAGGCGTCCAAGGGCGGTCCGGGCGTTGTCCCATTGGACCGGGGTGTTCCGGTTGGTGATGTCGCCCTCGTGGAGCACGCCGATGATGTTGCGGTCGGCGAGGTTATCGAGCACCCACTGCGCCTGAGCGTTGAAGAGCGCCGGGTAGCTCTGGGCGTACAACTGGGTGTCGGGCATGACGACGATGGTCGCCGAACCCTCGACAAAGGGCAGCGGTTCCGGGTTCGGGCAAGGCCCGTCGAGCACGACCGCCGGGAGGTCACCCGCGGCGGCATCGGACGCGTACTCGCGGAGCGCCAGAAACCAGGCCAGCGACGCCTGGCGGAACTGCAAGGTCCCGCTCGACTGGCCCGAGACGGTGTACACCTTGTCCAGCGACATCGCGGTCGCGACGACCCTGCCCTCGCCGATCTGGGCCTCAAGAATGACCGGCTCATCCCCGCAGGGATCGAGCGAGGCGAGCACGCCGACGCGGGAGGGCTGCTCGAACGCGTTGAAAGCAGCGGGGATCCCGGCGTTTTCGGGCACGAGCAGGCGCAGCTCGCCATCGACGATCGAGCGGGGCATCCAGGTCAAGAGCGGGTGGGCGGGCTGGGTGATCCGGACCACGCTCGAGTTGTTGGCGGTGCGCCCCGCCGAACGGGAGTCGATCAGGAATGGCGGCGTCTGTTCAACAGCACGCGCCTGGGCCATCTGTACGACGACACCGCCCTGGCGCACGAAGCTCGCGACCTGCGGCAGATTGAAGCCGATCCACTCGGTGTAGCCGGGGATCTCCGTCGCGAACGAGCCGATGAAGAGCACCGAAGCGTTGCCGGGGTCGAAGTTGGCAGAGAGGTTCACGCTCTCGGTCTGAAACCCTGCCTGCTGCAGCGAGAGCGCCGCGCCGATCCGGCCCGTCCGAGCGTCGGCGTGCTCGATCACGAGCGCCCGCAGGGGCTGCGCCGCACCGGGGCGAACGGCACACCCGAGCATCACGAGCATGAGCACGATGGTTGTTAGGTTGAATCGCATGACGGGCCTGTCTCTGTGTGTGTTCAGCGGGCCGGCGCGGCGGGCCTTGCGTCCATCTGGAGCTCGAACTGGTGGCCCGGCTCGGTGTTCCATTGATCGTGCGTGGAGGAGTAGGTGGTGACGCGGACGGTCTTGTTGTCCGGCAGAATCTGCACCAACCTGAACCATCCGTCGCCGCCCTCGCGCCGCATCTGGTGGTTGCCGAGCAACTGGTGAACTGTGTTGCCGTGGTCGCCCTCGCTGCTCAGCTTGCCGACTCCGCTGTGCAGGACATGCCCCGAGAACACGAAGGCCATGTTGGGGTGCTTGCGGACGAGCTTCTGCCAGATATCCTCGCCATCGTTCACGCCGCCCGGGTCGTTTGCGGTGCCGTAGGCGTAGGGGTTCCAATTCTGCTCGCGTCCGCGCGTTTTCCAGTCATATCTTGTGTTGTCCGAGTACATGTAGGCGTGCAGCGTGACCATGCCGACATGGTCCGCGTGCTCTTCGAGCACGCCGCTCGCCCATTCGAGCACGGCGTCGCGCGGCGACCACTCCAACGCGATCGCGACATACTTGACGCCGTTGTGCTCGAAGGTGGAGTAGTGGTTCTCCATCCGTCCTTCTTCGAACACACCGCCGAATCCTGGGTTTGTCGCCCACTTTTCGTAGGTGATGTAGTCGCTCATGAGCGTGGTGCGTACATCCGCGCGCCCGCCGTTGCCGTAGTCGTGGTTGCCCGGAGCGAGCGCGACGGCGACATGGCCGTGCAGGCGTTCGAGGGCGTCT
Organism: Phycisphaerales bacterium; assembly: GCA_050486265.1. Lineage (GTDB taxonomy): Bacteria > Planctomycetota > Phycisphaerae > Phycisphaerales > UBA1924 > SLFH01. Next base: position 171,044 of record JBJHCY010000002.1, read on the forward strand.
TGGGCCCGCTCCCATTCGACGACTGTGTTGCGGTTGACGATGTCTCCGACATGCAGCACGGCCTTGATGTTGTGCTCCTCCCTGTTGGCGACGATCCAGTCCGTCATGGTGTAGAAGTGGTGGGGGAACCGCTCCGAATAAAGTTGCGTGTCCGGGATCACGGCGATTGTCATCGACCCCGGCACGAACTCGAACGGAGCGGGCGGAACAAACTCGGGCGTCGGCTCGATGTCCGCCGCCCGCCCCGCTCGGACGGCCGCGACATAGGCGTAGAGCCCTGTGTAGAAGCCGTCGGTCGCGGCCATGAACGCCTCCGGTGCTGTGATTTCATCCTCCGCGTTGCGGATCTTGTCGAAGTACAACGATGTCAGGATGATCCGTCCCCTCCCCAGTTGGCCGACCATCAGGACCGGCCTTGCGCTCTCGGCGAGGGCAAGGAGCACCCGGAATCCCTTCTGGCGGTTGAAGGTCTCCCAGCTTCCGGTTCTGTTGGCGTGCCGGGGCAGGATGAGCTGCGGCGGCATGGCTTCGATCTCGCGCATCGGGAGGCGGCGGGTCAGGGCGTGATCCGCTTCGAGCACGAGCACGGGGTGACTGTCGAGGTCGTCGCGAACCGCTTCGAGGTGGACGGGCAGGAAAGGCGGGATCTCTTCTGTCTGATCGGCCTGCGTCATTTGGAGCAGGGTGCCTCCGCCGGAGATGAACCGGCGCATGGCCGACTCGTTGCGCTGAACCCAGGCTTTGTACTCTCCGGATTCACTGGCGAAAGTCCCGATCATGATCAAGTCGGTGTCGGTATCGACCGCCTCGCCGAAGCTCTGAATGACGACGCTGAACCCCGCCCGTTCCAGGGCGACAGCGGCGCCGTCGAGGCGGGTGAACTGGTCGCGCTGCTCGAGGACAACCGCCTTGAGGCGGTCGGCGGCTGCGCTGTTGACAAGGGCCGTGGAGAGCATCAACCAAGCAACGACGAAGCACGCGCGGCGATTAGAACTCTGCTGCATCTCTCAGACTCCTGGGTCAAAGATCGGGGCGCCGGAGGCCGGGGCAATGTCCGCCCTCGCGGCGAGCGATCGCAGTTCACGAGCGACCTCAAAGAGATCCGCCAGAACGGTCGCGCCGTGTGCTCGCGCAGTTTCCGCAGAAGGCACCAGCAGGCATCGCATCTGGGCCCTGGCCGCCGCCTCGGCGCCGACGGCGCTGTCTTCAACGACGATGCACGAGCCCGGCTCAACACCCATGCATCCCGCGGCTTCGAGCAGCACATCCGGCTCCGGCTTGGCGCGGCCGACCTGATCGCTGCTGAGCACGAAACCGACAAGCTCGCTGAGGCTCAACGCCCGCAGCGCTTCAGAAAGTATCGGCTGCGGGCATCCGGAGGCGACCGCGACCGGGCCGAGCAGGGCGGCGGCGGCCAACGCTTCGCGGGCGCCCGGACACTGCCTCAGCCTGGCGGCTGCGAATCGCTCGGCGAGACTGTCTCTGAGCATGCGTTCGAGCATCGCCTCCGACCAGCGGGGTTGTCGGTTGGCGTGCTGGAGCGCGGCGATCAGCCCCGCGACCCCCTCGGGCGACCGACCCCGCCAGGTCTCGCAGAGCAGTTCAAACGGGATCGCCACGGCGCGGCAGACCGAGCGGATCGCGCCGGCCCACAGCGGGCCGGTGGGGCAGAGCGTGTCGTCGAAGTCGAAGATCGTCGCCGCTGGGCGTTGTGCTTGCATGATCGCTTGCGGGCCTCCGGCCCCCCTCGGGCCGGTCCGAACGCGCGTTCAGGGGCCGGGGTGGTGCGGCATGGTATATAGACATCAAGGGGCCTGCTGGCCGGAACGGTCTCACGACGCCGACTTTGCGCGTTCTTCATGCCGCCTGCGCGCCGCGCTCAATCGGAGGCCCGACGACCGGCCCCGCATACCATGGTCGCCTTGGCCAAGCGACGAGCCACCACCCGCCCCGAACCCAACGGCGAGCCGCTCTACGAGCAGGTCGCCGCGATTCTGCGCGAACGCATCCGGCGAGAGCACCAGCCGGGCGACCGTCTCCCCGCCGAGCAGGAACTCGCCGACAGCTTCGGGGTCCACCGCCTGACACTCAGACGAGCAATCGAGGCCCTCGCGGCAGAAGGCATGATCGCACGACGCAAAGGCCAACGGGCGGTCGTGCTCAACACCCGCGTGAATTACCGCTTGAGCGCCGGGCGTCGCTTCACCGAGACGGTGCAGTCGATCGGCCGCTCGCCCAAGAGCGAACTGGTCGCAAAGGCGGTCGAAAACGCCCCTGAAACTGCGGCTGAAGCTCTGGATCTTCCGGTCGGCGCCCGTGTCGTTCGTATCGATACGCTGCGTTACATCGACGACTTGCCGGTGGTCCGGGTCCGGCACTGGATCCCGGCCGAGCCTTTCGAACCCGTCATCCGCGGTTACCGCGGCGGGTCGCTGCACGCACTCCTGGAAACCGAGTTCGGTGTCCGCCTCAAACGGATCCGCAGCGAGGTGTACGCCGAGCCGGCGTCCCCCGAAGATATCGCCACGCTCTTTCTGCCTCCCACCATCCCGGTGCTGCTCTGCCGCAACCTCAACGCGGACGAATCAACCGGGAGACCATGCGAGTACGCCGAGGCGCGGTGGCGGGGCGACGCCGTCCGCTTCGATGTCTCGATGCAAGGCCGCTGATCGGTTTCTGCAAGCAGCGCCCCCTCCCGAACGCCTTCGATCTTCGCGCGACTGTTGCGCAGCGCTGACACTCCGAACGGAACGAGTGGGTATCTATATACCAGTCGAGGTTGGTTCCGGGGCGTCCCGGCCACTCGACGCTCGTGGACCAGGCTCATTGCCAGCAGCCGAGGAGATCCGAGAATGCAGCGCAGCCTCCGAAAGACCGTCACGCTCGCCGTCGCCGCGGGCCTCGCAGCAGGCGTCGCCAACGCCGAGACCCCCATCAATTTCTTTGAGTTCACCGAATGGGTCTACCCGCAAGTCGGGGGCGGCGCCTTCCCCGCGGCCGTCTGGGAGATCAGCCCCGACGGACGCATCGCGTCCGAACTGGTCAACTGCTCCCCCTCGATCCTTTATGGCGGGCCGGACATCCACAACACCCGGATCAGCGGCCGACTCGTCGGCGGCGGCGACGACGACCTCTTCGGCATCGTCCTCGGCTACACCGCAAGCGACAACCTGAACCCCGATGCCGACTACCTCATCATCGACTGGAAGCGGATCACCCAGTCGTTCACCTGGAGTGACCCTGCAGACGCCGCCGGAACCTTCCACGACATCACGCCCGGCACCGACTCCTTCGCCGGCCTCCGCCTGATGCGTGTCCGGGGAACGCCGACCGCCGACGAGCTCTGGGGAGGCGTGGATCTGCCCGAGAACGATGTTCCCCCGTTCGCCCCCGGCGGCGTGACCGAGATCGCCCGCGGTGAGAACATGGGATTCATCGGCAATCCCGGAGACGGCCTCGACTTCGTCATCGATTACACCCCCACCAACATCAAGGTCTGGGTCAACGGCCAGCTCGAATTCGATGTCGACGGCGACTTCCCCAACGGCAAGATGGGTCTGTGGGAAGTCGCCCAGGACCACCCCTCCGGCCCCAACCGCTACGAGTTCTTCTCCGTCGGCCCGATCCCCGCCGACGCCCCGGACTATCCCTATGTCGCCGCCTCGGCCCGCGTCGATGTCGCCGTCAAGTCCGTCGACGGCAGCGACTCTGACGAGGACTCCATCTGGACCGTCCTGAGCACCGGGACAGGCGCCGCAGAGATGGTCAATGTCTCGCCCCCCAACCGCGCCGATGTCTCCTTCGCCATCGGCGGCCTCCCCGTCCACCGAGGCTTCGGCGTCATGCCCGTCAGCGTCCGCGGCAACCGCACCGGCGGCGATGTCGTCACCGCAGAGACCGTCAATCTAGGCCAGTTCAGCGGCTACATCGTCGGAAACACCGGTGTCAACACCGCCCGCGCCCTCACCGGCGCCGAAGCCAACATCGACATCTCCGTCGCCTTCTTCCCCTACCTCGGCGGGCCCTGGATCGCCGGAAACATCAACGCAGACGGCTTCACCGAAGGCGTCACCCCGGGCGCAACGCTCTTCAGCACCGTCGTTCCCACGCCCGATCCCAACGACGGCGACGGCCTGTACAACCTCTTCATCGACGGCGCCAACAGCAATACCGGCGGCCTGCTCATCACCACCGGCGGCAACAACGCCGACCGCATCGTCAGCTCGGTCGCGATGCCCGACGGCACATGGCGCGTCGGCGTCCGTCGCTCGGGCAGCACGCAGTTCGGCGGGCCGCAGTCGTTCATCCGCAACCGCTGGAACTTCGTCTATCTCCCGATCAACACCCCCGACCTGGTCGGCGCCCGAGTCACCGGCTTCGACGCCTCGGGCAACGCCGAGACCGACCTCTCCGCCGGCAACTACACCCTCGTCCGTGAGTCCGAGGGGCTCTACCGCCTCAGCATTCCCGGCGTCTCGCCGGACCAGGGCGTCATCCTGATGGAGGCCAACGCCCGCATCCAGCTCGACAACTTCCCGCCATTCTTCGGACCCGCCGACGCCCCCCTGAACCACTGGCTCAGCTACGAGGAGGACGGCGACGACTTCATCATCCAGCAGCTCGAGATGGCTGATGTGCTTGACCGCAAGGACGGTCCCTTCTCGTTCGTCTTCGTGCCCCATGAGGGCCTGGGCGGCGGAACGGGCCCGACCTGCCCGCCCGACCTCAACGCCGACGGCGTCGTCGACGCCGACGACTTCTTCCTCTTCCTCAGCCTCTTTGCACAGGGCGACAGCCGAGCCGATTTCAACAACGACGGCGTGATCGACGCCGACGATTTCTTCGCCTTCCTCTCAGCCTTCGCCGCAGGCTGCTGAGTCCGACTCCTTCTGTCCGAGGGCCCGCCCGGCCAACCGCCGGGCGCGGCCTGTTCCCGAATCAGCCGGCGCCGCGGTCGAGTGCGGCGCTTTCAGCATATGACCGAGTTCCAGACACGCCCGGGAGAAACCCAATGACCGCAGGACGCCGAGCATTCACACTCATCGAGCTGCTGATCGTGATCGCCATCATCGCCGTGCTGATCGGCATCCTCTTGCCCGCCTTGGGAGGCAGCCGGGTCGCCGCCCGTGACCTGAAGTGCAGCAGCAATGTCAGGCAGATGATGATCGCGATGGACATGTACTCGCAGCGAAACAGGAACGGCTGGTTCACCGCCGTCGCCGACATCGGCGACGACGATCTGAGCTACCTCTGGCGTGAAGAACTGTTGAAGAACACCTCGATCTCACTCTGCCCGCACACCGTCAACCGCGTCGAGATCGGATGGGAAGAAGTCTCCAGATTCGTGCCCGGCCAGGGCTTTGTCACCGTCTCCCAAGCCGACTACACCGACCTGACCCGCAACGCCCGAAACCGCCACGACGACGGCACAGGACAAGCCGTTCCCAACGGACGAAGGGGCCACAGCTTCGAGGTCTTCGCCGTGATGGGCTACGGCACACATGTCGACGGGCGGACCTTCACCTCCAACCGCACGCCCAGTTTCGACCGTCCCGGCGGAGTCCTCATGACACGCAACAATGTCCGCAACCCATCGACCACCTACATCCTACTCGACGGCGACGACGACCCCAACGACGGAGATACATGGAACAACTGGCCCGACGAAGCCACGAACAACCACGGCGCCCGAGGGCTCACGCTCGGATTCCTCGACGGGCACGCCGAGTTCGCCAACAAAGAACGCTATGTCCGTGCGTCGCTCTACAGCTACCACCCGTGGTTTGGCCCGGGCAGCACCGGCTGGCAACTCGCCCAGCAGGTCGTGCCCGAGGTCCGCAACGCCGGCGGCTGGTACGGACGCTGGTGGTTCGACTACAGCGGTCGCAGCAACTGATCGCTCACCACCACCCTAACCACACCGCCGCGGCTCACTCGCGGCGCCACAACCCGAACGCCGCCGGAGAGCAGTCGGCGGCGTTCTGCTTTTCTCGCTTCGTAAGGTTGCGGGCAACGATGACCTCGTTTGACAGCCCGCGTGTCACCAGTTGTCTCTGACAGATGAGCGCGACCGCGAGGGTCACGCGGGGGGGCTCGTAGACTTTGCCGCGCCGTTCCCGGCGTGTCCGAGGTCGAGTCATTCGGTGCTGCAAGCTCAGCGAACGCTCGACGACTCAGCGGAGTTCGCCCGCCCTCAGATCTGTGCCATGCCGGCTTCGAGCGGTAGCAGGACCACGCCGCGAGGCATGGTATCTGGAGTCGTTTGTCCCGCGGTCTGTCGGGTTCGGTCCGTCGCCTGCCGAGCTTCTGGCTCGGGTCGTGCTCGGCGATCAGCGCCTCGACGCGTCGCCAGAGTTCGTCGGCGCAGAATCGGTCGCGCATGCGTCTGCCCACCCAGGCTGACGCGGATCATGCACGCTGCATCGGGCGCTCAATTCGACCGGCAATGGAGCGGTCTCTGAATGTGACGCGTGGCACGGAGTGCTGACCGAAAGCGGGCGACCGGACTCGAACCGGCAACATTCAGCTTGGAAGGCTGACACTCTACCATTGAGTTACGCCCGCGACGCCCCCCAGTGTATCCGCCGTGGGGCCGTTCTGCGAGTCTCGCTCGGGCGGCATCACCCCTCAACCCGCACCGCACGGATCGCCGCGAACATCGGGATCTCCGCCCTCGCCCGGTTCTCCGCCTCGGCCCTGGGGCCGGGCTCGCTGCGGCGTTCGCTCGCCCACTCCTCCACCCGATCGACCAGCAGCCCCGCCTCGCCCAACGCGTTGATGTACGCGCTCAGGGGGCGGTGGTGGGTCCAGGTGTTGACAGGGCGCTTGCCGCGGGCGACCTCGCCGGGGTTCATCGTGATCGGATGGCTCGTCGGGGAGAGGTAGGCGTCGACATGCCGGCTCTGGACGGTCGAGCCGTCCGGCTCGGTTCTCCAGACCCAGGCAGTGCGTCCCGGGATGCGGAAGGCGGGGTGGAGGATCACAAGCACGAACCGTCCGCCGGGCCTGAGCATCGACGCGATCGCCCCGAAGGCGGGCTCGATCGGATCGAAGTTCATCGCGGCCAGCACGCACGCCGCGCTGTCGCAGGTATCAAGCTCCTGCTCGGTCTTGAGTCGCCCCAGCTCTCGCGCATCGGCGACGAAGAACTCCGCGCCCTGCGGCACTCGCTTCCTTGCGGCTTCGATCAGCGAGGGCGACGCGTCGACGCCGATCACCGACGCCCCCGCCTGCGTCAGCTCGCGCGCAAGCAGGCCCTGCCCGCAGGCGACATCGAGGATTCGTTGGTCGTTCTGCGGGTCGAGCAGGCGCAGCACACCGGGAAGCACAACGGTGGTGTGGTGGTCGCTGCCGCGCCGTTCGAGCAAATCGTCGTACCACCCCGCGACATGCTCCCACGAGCCCGAGCCCTTCTCCTCCACGCGAGCAGGCCGCGCGGGCTCCGGGTCGCGCTTCGGGGCCTCTCGCTGCTGAGGTGGCGGCGTCGGGAGTGCAGCTGTCTCGGCGGCCGATGGAGGTGATCCCGCTTCGGTCTGAGGCGCAGATCTCGCGGGGGGAGGCTCGACCGGGTCGATCGGACGCGGCTTGACAGGACGCAGCATCGTCGGCGGGACCTCGAACGAGCCGCTCTGCTCCTCTTCGGTATCGCTGACCGGGGATTGCGCGGGCGATGGAGGCAGCGGGCGCAGCGCCGGGGCATCGGCCTGTCCGGCCTCGGACCGGCTCTCGGGCTGTCTTTCTGGCTCGGGCGTCGGCTGCCGCGGACGGTGCGGCGCAGCCGCGGCGTCCTCGATCCGGAGCCTGAACACCGGCGGCGGGGGTGTGGTGAACTTCACCTGCTCGTGCGTCACCGGATGCCGGAAGGCGATCTCGCCCAGATGCAGCATCATCCGCACCGGGCCGTCCAGAGGGCGAGCCCTGGGCCCTGGATCGCCGACCAGCGGCAGCCCGACCTGACGGAACTGCGCGATCGCCTGCCCGGGGCGATCCGTCTCCATGCGAACGCGGAGCAGCGTCAACTCGCCGGCCCGTTCTTGCACGCGCACATGCGCGATCGCCTCGCGCCCGTCTCGCCCGATGGGCAGGTCCTGCTCGTCGAAGCTGCGGACAGAACCGTCGCGGCCGGTCACGAGCCGGCTCTTGATCGTGAACATGTCCTGCGAAGGGCTGCCCCGCACGACTGCTGTCGCGATGCGGTGGGGGCGTGAGGAGTGAAACTGCTCGGTGAGGCCGGCGGCTGCATCATCGGTCTTGGCCAGGACCACCAGCCCGCAGCACGCAGGGTCGAGCGGGTTGATCGCCCGCAGTTTGGGCGCGTGCCTCGATCCGTGCCCCGCGCGTGCGGCGCGTCGGGCGTCCACCTTCAGCCGATCGATCAGCGTGACGGGTCTCTTGCCCTTGCGGTCGCCCGGCCTCAGGGCGATGGGCATGCCGGCGGGCTTCTCGACAACCATCAGCGCATCATCTTCATAGACGACGCGGACGCCGGGCGGCCCAGGGCGACGGTCGCCCCCGATGCCGGGCCGCGGGCGGCTCGCAAATCCGTGCGCCCCGCCCGGCCCGCGTCTGGGGCCGGAAGGTCTGTTGTCTCTGGGGCCGGCGTTTCGGCGTGGTCGGTCAGGACCGGGCATGGGGAGGCTCGCTGGGAGAGTTGGTCTGGGCCGAGTCGGGAAGCTGGGCGATAAGGTCGAGCAACCAATCGGCGAAACGATCTTTGGTTATGGGTCCACCTGTCGCACGCCCATTGTTGAAGCCGAGGTCAGGGGTGCTGTACGCCGTCGCCTCGATGTTCGGGGCGTCCATCGTTTCGAGCGGATTGGCGACGATCACATCGACGCCCTTGCGGCCGAGCTTCTCGATTGCGGATCTTGCCATCTGCTCTCTGGGTTCCAGTGCAAAGCCGACCAGTCGCTGGCCCGGACGGCGGGTGGCGGCACAGGCGGCCAGGAGGTCGGGGGTTGCTTCGAGGTCGATGGTCATGCCCTCGGCGGACCGCCTCTTTTTGCTCTTCAGGTCCTCTGGATCGGCTTTGGGGCGGTAGTCCGCGACGGCGGCGGCCATCACGAGCACATCCGCGTGGGGCCATCGCTCGGTGAGGATGGCTTCCAGGTCGGCGGTGGTTCGGAACCGGACGACCTCGACGGACGGATCTTGTGGTTCAGAGCAGACCGGCCCGAGGGCCAGTGTGACTTTCCAGCCGCGATGGGCGGCCTGCTCGGCCAGACGGATGCCCAGCTTGCCGGAGGAACGGTTGCCGATGAACCGAACAGCGTCGATGGGTTCCTGTGTCGGCCCGGCACTGATGAGCAGGCGGGGCGCCGGCCGTCGCGGACTTGGCTCTGGGGTGTGCACGCTGGGTTCCTGGTCGGGGGCTTTGCGGGCGGGTGTTGGTGCTCCCTGCGGTGGAGCGTGCGAGGGTGTACCATGCCCGGGCGCAGGGGCCGGCGTCGGCCAGCTGCGATTCGGGAAGGACATTGATAGGCGCTGGTCGCCGGGTTGCCGCTGCGTGCGGGAAGTTCCGGGGCGGTCGGCGCCTTCGAGGGCGCGGCGTTGAGAGACGGCGCACCAGACGGCTTGCGGACCTGAAGAACATGGCAAGATCGCGTAAGAAGCTCGGAGAGATCTTGGTCGGCTGGGGGGTGATCACCCCACAGCAGGCCGAGCAGGCAATGCAGTTGGCCAAGGGCTCGGGCAAGCGGCTCGGCGAGACGATCGTCGAGGCCGGCTTCGCCAAGCAGGAGCAGGTTGCCAAGGCGTTGGCCAACCAGTTCGGGATGGAGTTCGTCGACCTGTCGGCGCCCGGGATGTCCGACAAGGTCGACATGAAACTGATCGATCAGGAACTGATCAAGAAGCACGCCATCCTGCCGATGTCCAAGAGCGGCAACCGGATGCAGGTGGTCATCCACGACCCGATGAACCTCGAGCTGCTCGACATGCTCCGGTTCCGCTACGGCGTCGAGATCGAGCCCCGCCTCGCGGCCGAGAGCCAGATCCGTTCGTTCATCGAGGGCGGGCTCAAGTCGATGCCCAAGATGGTCTCGGAGGGCGAGTCGCTGGTGACCGGCTCGATCGACCGGACGATCGACCGTTCGGTGGACCGGTCGCTGGACCGCTCGATCGATGTGACGCGCGAGGATGCGCCGATCGTCCGCCTGACCAACCGCATCCTCGTCGAGGCGGTCAAGATGCGGGCCAGCGACATCCACATCGAGCCGATGGCCGACCGCGTGCGGCTGCGATACCGCATCGACGGCGTGTGCATCGAGCGAGACAACCTGCCCAAGCGCATGCAGAACGCGCTGCTCAGCCGCTCGAAGCTGATGGCGGGCGTGAACATCGCCGAGAAGCGCCTGCCGCAGGACGGGCGAATCAAGATCAATGTCGACGACAGCCAGATCGACTTCCGCGTGTCGTCGTGCCCGGCGTACCACGGCGAGTCGGTGGTGCTCCGTATTCTGCGCCCCGAGTCGGCGCGGGTGGGCCTCGAGAACCTGGGCTTCGAGCCCGACAACCTGGCGATTTTCAACCGGATCATCCGGCGTCCCAACGGGATCTTCCTCGTGACCGGGCCGACCGGTTCTGGCAAGACGACCACGCTGTACACGGCGCTCGATGTGCTCAACCGTCCCGACCGCAAGATCATCACCGCCGAGGACCCGGTCGAGTACAACTTCGAGGGCATCAACCAGTGCCAGGTGCGTGAGTCGATCGGGCTGACCTTCCCGATCATCCTCCGGTCGATGCTTCGCCAGGCGCCCAATGTGATCCTCGTCGGTGAGATCCGCGACAAGGAGGTCGGCGAGATCGCGATCCAGGCGGCGTTGACGGGCCACCTCGTCTTCAGCACGCTGCACACCAACGACGCGCCGTCGGCGATCACGCGCCTGATCGACATGGGCATCAAGCCGTTCCTGGTCGCCTCGTCGATCCAGGCGGTGATGGCCCAGCGGCTGATCCGGACGCTGCACGACCCGACGAAGGTGCTGGCCGAGAAGGAAGACCTCGACCCGAAGATCCTTCGCTTGATCGGCCTGAAGATGGAGCAGGCGTTGGGCAAGGTGTACAAGCCGGTGGCGACGCAAGATGCGCCCAACGGGTACCGCGGGCGTCGCGCGATCTTCGAGCTGATGCAGATGAACGCGGAGCTGCGCGACCTGGCCTTCAACAAGGCGCCGGTCGCCAAGATCCGGCGTGCCGCGATCCAGTCCGGGATGCGGACGCTGGTGGACGACGGGCGCCTGAAGGTGCTCGCGGGCAAGACGACGCCCGAAGAGATCGCCCGCATGGCGCAGGCCGACGACGAAACCGAGTGATGTTCTCCCCCCGCGCCGGGGGCCGATGGAGCTGACCGATGTCGACGATGCAGATCGACCGCCTGCTCGACACCGTCGTGAAGACGGGCGCGAGCGACCTTCACCTGACCGTTGGGCGACAGCCCACCATCCGTCTTCACGGACGGCTGCGCAACCTCCAGACCAAGGTGCTCGACTCCGACTCGATGGTCGGCCTCATGAAGTCGATCACCCCCGAGCGGAACCAGCAGGAGCTGCAGGAGGAGGGCGGCACGGACTTCGGCTTCGCCTACGGCGAAGCCGCCCGCTTCCGCGTCTCGGTCTTCCGCCAGAGGGGCGATCTGGCGATCGTGCTCAGGCAGATCCCCAACAAGCTGCTGACCTTCGAGCAGATCGGTCTGCCGGCGATGACCAAGGAGTTGATCCGGCGACCCCGCGGGATGTTCCTGGTCACGGGCCCGACGGGCTCGGGCAAGACGACCTCGCTGGCGACGATGATCGACTACATCAACATCAACATGGATCACCACATCATCACGATGGAGGATCCGATCGAGTACTACCACCACCACAAGAAGTCGGTGGTGAACCAGCGTGAGGTCGGCAACGATGTGCCGAGCTTCTCTGAGGCCCTTCGGCGGGCCCTCCGCCAGGACCCCGATAACATCCTTGTCGGTGAGATGCGAGACCTTGAGACGATCGAGGCCGCCGTGCGTGCGGCCGAGACGGGCCACCTCGTCTTCGGCACCCTGCACACCACCGGCGCCGCCAAGACGATCGACCGTCTGGTCGACGCCTTCCCGGTGAGCCAGCAGAACCAGATCCGCGTGCAGCTCTCGACCGCCCTGATCGCGGTGCTCAGCCAGGCGCTCCTGACCCGGATCGACCAGGCGGGGATGGTCGCGGCGTACGAGTTCCTCGTCGTCACGCCGGCCATCAGCAATCTTATTCGTGACAACAAAAGCTATCGCATCGATTCGATGATCCAGACCGGCAAGAAGTTCGGTATGCAGCTCTTGGACGACCACCTGTGGCAGCTGTACACCGAGGGCAAGATCGCCGCGGAGGAGATGGTTGACAAGGCCAAGAACGCGGCGGATCTGAAGGAGCGGGTGCACCGGATCGGGCGGACGATCGAGGGTCGGCCTGAGCTTGACGACGATGATCTCGGCGCGGCCGAGTAAACATGATTGGAATTTGAACGGGCCTCAGGGCCCGTTTTTTAGTGCAAAGCAACGAGTCGTATCTTCGAAAGTCCGGTTTTGTGGGCTTTGTGCTTTGAACCGGATGGGCAAGATTGTCGAATCTGATAGAGGCGTGGCTTGCACGCCGTGTGAGGTGGTTTTGTGACGCAGGTTCCCCCCAGTGAATTGAAGGGTCGCAAGCTCGGTCGCGTGCTGACCAAGATGGGCAAGGTGACACGCGAGCAGGTGCACGAGGCCCTTGAGGTGCAGAAGACCCGAAAGAAGCAGATCGGGCAGATCCTCGTCGAGCTGGGGTATTGCTCCCAAGAGGATGTGACCGCGGCCTTGGCGGGCCAGGCGGGGATGGAGTTCCTCGACCTGAGCGGCGCGGACCTGTCGGCGGAGGTGGTCGACGCGATCCCCGCCGAGAGCGCCCAGGCCTATCAGGTCGTGCCGATCGAGTACGACGCCAAGAGCCGGAAACTGAAGGTGGCGTTGAAGAACGCGGACAATTTCCGGGCGGTGGACGACCTGCGGCTGCTGATGGGGTTCGAGGTCGAGGCGGTGGTCAGCAAGGCTGAGGCGATCGACGCCCTGATCGAGAAGCACTACTCCAAGTCCTCGTCGGTGGTGGACCTCGTCAGCGACATCGCCAAGGACGAGAAGTTCAAGTCGATGGTGGGCAGGAGCGCCGATTCGATCGACCTGGACGCTGTCATGGAGGCCGCCGAGGACAATCAGGTCATCAAGCTCCTGAACATGGTGCTCCTGCAGGCGATCAAGGACAAGGCCTCTGACATCCACTTCGAGCCGTTCGAAGAAGAGTTCAAGATGCGGTATCGCATCGACGGGATTCTGTACGAGATGGTGCCCCCGCCCAAGGCGTTGGGCGCCGCGATCATCAGCCGCATCAAGGTCATGTCGAATCTGGACATCGCCGAGCGGCGTCTGCCTCAGGACGGGCGTATCGAGCTGGCGGTGGGGGGGCGTCCGGTCGACCTCCGTGTGGCGGTCTTGCCGACGATTTTCGGCGAGTCGTGCGTGATGCGTGTGCTGGACCGCTCGAATGTCGAGCTGGACCTGGACCGGATCGGCTTCCGCGACGACGAGTTGGAGACCTTCCGGGGTCTGATCAAGAAGCCCAACGGCATCGTGGTCGTGACGGGGCCGACGGGCTCGGGCAAGACGACGACGCTCTACGCGGCGCTCGCTGAATTGAACCGGATCGAGACGAAGATCCTGACGGCCGAGGACCCTGTCGAGTACGACATCGACGGGCTGTGCCAGTGCCAGGTCAACGAGGATGTGGGGCTGACATTCGCCCGCTGCCTGCGGAGCTTCCTTCGTCAGGACCCGGACATCATCCTGGTCGGCGAGATCCGCGACCTCGAGACGGCGCAGATCGCGGTGCAGGCGTCGCTGACGGGCCACCTGGTGCTCAGCACGCTGCACACCAACGACGCGCCGAGCTCGATCATCCGCCTGGTGGACCTCGGGATGGAGCCGTTCCTTCTGACGGCGACGATCGAGGGCGTGGTCGCCCAGCGCCTGGTGCGCAAGGTCGACCAGAACCACAGGGAGGAGTACGAGCCGACCGACGAGGAGTTGATGGAGCTGCAGGTCACGCGTGAGGAGATGCGGGGGCGGAAGTTTTTCCGCGGCCTGCCCCACGAGTCGAACCACAACTCGGGGTACAAGGGGCGCATGGCGATCTTCGAGTTGATGCAGATGGACGACGAGATGCGGGAGATGGTGATGAAGGAAGCGAGCACCGCGGCGTTGCGCGAGCATGCGCGTCGTCGCGGGATGCGGACGCTCCGCGAGTCGGGCATCATGGCGCTCTACGAGGGTCTGACCTCGGTCGACGAGGTGGTGCGCGAGACGATTCTGGACGAGTAGGGGTGCGAGCGGGGACGGTCGAGGGGCGGGAGGGGCGGCCCACGGCGGGCCGCGGGATAGACCACGGATGACAACCCGCGTCCGAGCGGGCCGGGCGGGCAAACGAGGAACGCAGGCATGGCGACATTCACATACGAAGCGATGGACGCGACCGGGAAGAACCGCAAGGGCTCGATCGAAGCGACGGACCCGAACGAGGCGGTCGCACGGATCCGGGCCCAGGGCCTGTACCCGACGGAGGTCCGCCAGCAGAAGGTCAAGAAGCAGGCCGAGGCCCAGAAGGGCGTGCCCGGCGCCGGCGCGTCGAGCGCGAAGAAGAAGGGCGGGGGGCTCTCGATCGGGCGGGTCAAGCCCAAGCAGCTGACGATGTTCACCCGCCAGCTCTCGACCCTGCAGGACGCGGGTCTGCCGCTGCTCCGCTCGCTGCAGATCCTCGAGGACCAGGCCAAGCCCGGCCCGCTGAAGACCTGCCTGATCAATGTGTGCGAGGAGGTCTCGGGCGGTTCGAGCTTGTCTGAAGCGATGAGCAAGAACCCCAAAGCGTTCAACAAGCTCTATGTGAAGATGGTCAACGCGGGCGAGATCGGCGGCGTGCTGGATGTCATCCTTCAGCGGCTCGCCGAGTTCATGGAGAAGGCCGAGAAGCTGAAGCGACAGATCAAGGGCGCGATGGTCTACCCCATCGCGGTGATCTCGGTGGCGATCCTGATCCTGACGGGCATCATGATCTTCATCATCCCGAGGTTCGAGGAGATCTTCACGGACTTCGGCGTGGCGTTGCCGGCGCTGACGGTCTGGCTGATCGAGACCAGCCGCTGGGTGGCGGGGACGAACCCGGGCCAGCAGATTCCCGGCGCGGTGTTCATCCTGCTGGGCATCCCGTTCGCGTTCGTGTTCTGGAAGCTGATCCGGGCGGCCGGGCCGGGCAAGGCTGCGACGGACTGGATGATCCTCAAGCTCCCGATCTTCGGCAACCTGGTCAAGAAGACGGTCACGGCGAGGTTCAGCCGGACGCTGGGCACGCTGATCGCGGCGGGCGTGCCCATTCTCGAAGCGGTGACGATCACGAAAGAGACCTGCGGGAACTATGTGTTCGAGAAGGCGCTGGGCAAGGTGCACGACTCGATCCAGGAAGGCGAGTCGTTCGCCGAGCCGCTGCGTGAGAGCAAGGTCTGCGACGCGATCGTGGTGAACATGGTCGATGTGGGCGAGGAGACCGGTGAGCTCGATGTGATGCTCATGAAGATCGCCGACAACTACGACGAAGAGGTCGATGTCGCGGTCGCCGGTCTGGTGTCGCTGCTCGAGCCTCTGATGGTGGTGGTGCTGGGCGGCATGGTCGGCACGATCGTCGTGGCGATGTTCCTGCCGCTGGTGGAGATGATCAACTCGCTGCAGGGCGGGGCGGTCTGAGGCCCGACAAGGGAGGGCTGCCATGGCCAAGGCGAACTTAGACATTCTGCGGCGATGGGCCGGCCGACCCGGCTTCACCCTGATCGAGCTGCTGGTGACGATCGTCGTCGTCGGTGTGCTGGCCTCGATCTTGGTGGTGGGGATCGCCGGCGCGCTCCGTGTGGCGCGGACCGCTGCCGATACCGCGACGGCCAACTCGATGCGCGTGGGGGCGACGCAGTTCGCCAACGAGTTCGGCTTCCTGCCTCCCCTGGTGATCGACGGGCGGCCCTTGGCGCCGGCGAACGAGGGGCCGATTGTCACGGTCGGCGACCGGAACCGCATCGCGGTGCGAGAGGATTCCGGTCAGTTCCGCTTCGCGGGGCGCACCGCCCCGGGCGAGGCTTGGCACAGCAACACGATCAGTGTCGGGGCGGGCGTGAGCGACAAGCGGTACAGCAAGGTCTCGCTGGCTTACTACCTCGGCGGCGCCGCCGACATGGACGACGGCGAGGGCGACCCGATCGACGGGGTGCGCGGGCCGGCGATGCGTGCGCCGCGTGCCGACGGCGGGTTCGACGCGAGGGGGCGCGAGTACCAGGCGTTCTTTACCCCGCGGAGCGGAGCGCTGCAACGCGGATACATCGACGAGCTCGAGTTCGGCGAGCACGCGGCCGGCTCGCCCACGGGCGACCCCGACGAGGATGTGATCGCGATCGTCGACTCCAACGGCCGGGCGTGGCGGTTCTACCGCTGGCGCAACTTCTCGAATATTGGTCCCGAGGACCGTCGGGCGGATTTCACCAATGTGCCGCTGGTGCTGCGGAACCCGAGGACATGGGACGACAACGGCCGGACTTCGTGGCCCGCC
This sequence comes from Phycisphaerales bacterium, assembly GCA_050486265.1. GTDB lineage: Bacteria > Planctomycetota > Phycisphaerae > Phycisphaerales > UBA1924 > SLFH01. The sequence continues at coordinate 187,684 of JBJHCY010000002.1, forward strand.
GACGACCGCGAGTCGCGGCGTGAGGCGGAGCTCGCGGAATTGATGGGTTCGAGCTGGGCGATCGTTGGGGCTGGGCGTGACGGCCTGTTCGGCACCGAGAACATGAGCGACCTGCGCCGGCTGACCAACGCACCCTCGACCGTCTCCGACGCGGAGGTCCGCGAGCGGGTCTGGCGAGACAACATTGTGATCCTGGGGGGCCGATGATGCGCAGCACGAGCGTCTATCACACCTCCGGCGCACGCCCGGGGTACACGCTGATCGAGATCCTCGGGGTCGTGGTGATCCTGATCCTCTTGGCGGCCTTCGCTGTCCCGGGGTTCAACGCGATGCTCAGGGGCTCGTCCGAGTCGCTCGCGGACACCAAGCTCCGGGTGGCGATCGCCAACGCGAAGGATGTGGCGCTGCAGTCTGTCGACGGGGGAGACGGCGCGGCGCTGTTCCTCTACGAGCCCGGCGGGCGGGTGACGATCGTGGCCTGCCGTCGTGTCGGCGTTCACCGCATCCCGACCGGCGTGGCGGGCGACGACCTGCTGCAGCAGGTGGGTATGCCTCGTGAGATCGAGGTCTTCGTCGCCGATCCGTCGAGCGAGCCGATCCGCCTCCCGGCGAACTTCTTCGTGCACGGGTTCGTGACTGCGGGCCAGATCATCGGGCAGGACGACACGCAGGACTACGGGTGGTACAGCGTGGGGCGCTACCGGCGGAACATGAGCCACTGGATGTTCCCCGAGAGCGGCTTCTACGACAGAACGGTCACGGGCGCCAGCGACGCGGATCGCGAGGGGCGCAAGCGTCAGAGTTTCTTTGTTCGTTTCGAGTCCGGCACCGGACGCCTCGCCTCCGGCGACAACCGGCCGGCGCTCTTCTATGACCCTGCGCCGGGCACCGCGTTCCGTGGCACCGGCCCTTGGGACGATGACCGCTTCCGCCCGGATCGTCGTGTCGATCACATCGCGCTGGTCAAGGAGGCCCTCGCCTCGTCTGTCAGCGACGCGAACCGCGAACGGTTGATCGGCGACCGCTCGCCCGACACCGTGCTCGCTCGGCCCGTCTCCCGCTTTGCGCTCTACGACGCGTCGCGGATGGTCGGCCTGATGCGCGGGGCGGGCCTGGAGAACGCCCGGATCGGCTCGGTCAGCGGGAGCTTCTACGACGACTGGCAGCGGGGGGGCGGGCCGGCGCCCGCGATCCCCACCCAGATCGTCGAGGGGCTCAACGACCTGCTCTCGCAGGGCGAGGGCGCGAGCGTCTTCGTCGTCGACCGTTACAACGGCGATGTGATCCCGGTGCTTCCGCCGGAGGAGGGCGGTTGATGACACACGCACGCTCCAACACCCTCCGCGCCCGTCGCGGCTTCACCCTTGTGGAGATCCTGATCGCGGTCCTCGTGCTCTCGCTGGGCCTGCTGGGCTTGGCTGCTGTCTTCCCGGTCGTGGTGCGCGAGCAGCGCATCGCGGTCGATGAGACGCGCGGGGTCGAGGCGGCCTCCGCGGCCGAGAGCTGGCTGCGCTCCCACGAGACCCTCGGTTTCCGGGCCGTCCTCCCGCCCCGCCCGGGGCAGGGCCAGAACGACGGGATCGACCTCCCCCGAGGCTTCGACGCCTGGCGACGCGACCTCAACTGGTCGCGCGACGGCGAGTGGGTTCTGATCGACGAGAACAACAGCTTCCTCGCCAGCACCGGCGAGATCCTGGGGGTCGATTTCGGCGACATTCTCGTCACTGTCAGCGACGACGGCGAGGAGATGCTCGTCCGCATCGGCGACCGGCTCTGGCCGCGCTCGAACTCGTACAACGCCGGACGCCCTCGCCTGGTGTGGGACTTTGTCGCCCGCCGGGTTCCGACACGCTTTAGCGCGTCGGGGCAGGTGCAGCCCAGCGTGCTGGACCCGGTGCAGGTCGCGATCTTCGTGCGCCCGATCGACGCCCGCCTGCTGAACCTGCCCGACGAACGCCGGGGCGGGCGGCTGATCACGCTGTACGACCGGCTCGCCGAACCGGGCGTGCCCGCCGACCGCAGAAGGGTGGCCTCGGCGGTTATCCCGACAGGCCCCGAGGCCGGCCGGCCGACCGGCGACGGGTTCGGTGATTACGCGCACATCGTGAGCCTCGATGTTGATCCGAACGCGAACTATGCGCCGCCCGGCGCGCCGGGCGTCGGGTCGCAGCTGCCGCGGGACCGGGTGCCGGTCCGCGTGGGCGGGGGCAGAGACGGTGTGAACTGGCTGCAGATCTCGCGACCGGGTCAGAAGTTTGTCGATCGTCTCGGCGTGGTGTACACCGTGCGCGGCGTGGATCGGGCGCGCGGAGATGTCCTGATCGTCGACCCGCCGGTTTCCGGGACGGTGAGCAGTTCGCGCGATCTCGGAGAGATCGTGTTCATCCCGCAGACGCCCTCGGCGGTCCGGATCGTGACGGTGAAGCCATGAACAATCGACTCCACGCACATCCCCCGGCCAAGCCCTCGTCTCGAAGGCGTCTGGCGTTCACACTGCTGGAGCTTCTGGCGGGCATCAGCGCAGCGGTGCTGATCACGCTCGCCCTCGCGACGCTCTTCTCTTCGGCGGGCGCGACGGTCAGCGTCGGCCAACGGGTGAGCAAGCTCAACCGCATCGCTGCTTCGGTCGAGCACCAGATGCGGGCCGACTTCCGGGCGATCACGCGTGAGGGCGCACTGGTGATCCGGCACGCCTACGCGTACGACCGGCCGCTTTACAGCTCCCCGGGCGCGCCCGAGCCGCTGCTGGTGCCCCTGTACCTCGACCAGCCGATGGCCGAGCGCCGCCCGAGGCGGGTCGACGAGATTGTCTTCTTTGCTAACGGGAACTTCTCGACGGCCAGGTCGCCGCTCTCGACGCTGGCGAACCGGTCGGGCACGAGCGCGCGGATCTACTACGGGCACGGCTCGCTTCTTGATCTGAGCTCGCCCCGCCTGAACGCGCAGCAGCGCGAGCTTCTGGAAGAGCCGGACTTCAACTTCGGTGTCGGCGAGGGCTTCAACCTCCACGACGATCCGGAGGTGATGGGCTACCTCGGCCAGCCCGGCGGCGTGAACGAGCTTGCGGCCGAGTGGGCGCTGCTCCGCCATGTCACCGTCCTGATCCCGCCCTCGGCGAACCTCGTCGAGATCCCCGACGCGTTTCCGGGCTTTACGGGCAACCTCGCCAACAACGCCCGTCTGCGTGACGGCTCGCGTCAGGTCGGGTTCCAGCCGGCGATGCCGACGCTTTTCCGCTACCCCAACGCCCTGCTCGGGGAGGCGATCGATTACACCGGCTCGCCGGAGCCGACCCTGCGTCACCAGGGCGCCGGGGCGCGCTCGGCGCGGATGATCGCCGCCAGCGGCCTGGTCGACATCGCGACGATGGATCTCGCCGACGCGATGGCGTATGTCCGCGCGATGCACACCGGGATCGGCCCCGGCGCGGGCGCGTTCAACCCCGTCGGCCCCTACGACGCGGAGTTCGTCAACGATCCCATCGGCGTCCGCCCGCGCCGCAACGCGCCGGGCGGGGGCACACCCCTGCCCCAGACCCAGGCGGAGCTCACGGGTCTGGTCTCGACCATGCAGGCGTGGATGCGTCAGCTCATGCCCGCCGACAGCGACGGCGAGGACGCGGAGTTTGGGCCGAACCAGCTCGCGGCGCTGGGCGGCGTGCGGATGCGGACGGCCTTCTCGCCCCCCAACCTGTTCCGCGAGTACACCAACGAGTTCCAGCGCGCCGACCGACCCAACGACCAGATCGCGCTGGTGAACAACAACTTCGTAGGGGCGCGGGCGGTCGGCTTCCGTCCCCGCACCGCTTCCGGCGACCGGGTGCGGGCGCCGTCGCGCCCTCGTTCGGCCGCGTGCAGCGAGTTCATCGTCGAGTGGTCTTTCGGCCAGATCGAGCACGACCCCGATTCGCCCAATCGCGGCGAGCTGATCTGGTACGGCTCGGCGGACTTCGTGGACAACAACAACTCCGGCACTTTCACGCCGGGCTCCGACCAGCCGTTCATCAGACTGTACCGCAGCGACATCTCCTTCGACCCCGACACGGTCCGCCCGCTGGTCATCGACAATGTGACCGGTCAGTTCTTCACCAACGCCGATCGTCCGGCGGACCGCAGCCCGACGCTCCGGGCGATCGCGAACCGGACTTACGCGGGCGGGACGATCCAGGGAGCGGCCCGGATCCGCGCGGTGCAGGAAGGGCTTATCCACGGGATCGATCCGATCGTGGCGAGCGGCCCGGTCTACGCCTATTTCGCGCCCGGGACCGACCCGACCTACGACCCGCAGAGCCAGGGCAACTTCCGCACGCCGCAGCAGCTCGCCAACATCGCCGATCCGATCGCGCGTGCGGAGGCGGCGGCGGTGCAGCCGCGGGAGACCGTCGAGTGGCCCTGGCCGAAGCTGGTCCGGATCACGATGACACTGGCGGACCCTGAAGACCCAACCTTCGAGCAGACCTACCAGTTCGTCTTCGACCTCGGGAACTGAGTTCGGACCGGGCGTCCGGCGCCCGCGCGGGACGGGACAACAGCAGCAGGAGATCGTGATGCGCAGTGGCGAACAACAGCAGAGCGGGGGCGTGGGAATCCTCGCGACGATGCGTCGCCGGCGGGGCTCGATCCTCGTGCTCGTGCTCGGGACGATCGCGCTGATGACCGTGCTCGCGGTCTTCTACGCAGCGATCGGCAAGAGCGACCGCAGGGCCGGACGCGCCTTTGTGACGCGCGCGGCGACGGACGATGTCCCGCGCCAGGTGGCCGACTACATCGCGTCGATCCTGGCCGAGGATGTCTTCTCGGTGTACCCCTCGCCCGAGCGGCTTGGCGACGGCGGGACGCCCGAATGGGGCTTCCGGCGCGAGACATGGGACTACCCGTCGATCGATCCGAATGTGCGCAGCGCGCCCCCCGCGGGCCAACGCGACCTCCTGCGCTTCCGTCCGTCGGGCTCGGTTCCCGTGCTGCCGACCGCGCCGCCCACGGCGCAGTCGGTGACGCCCGTCGGCGCCGACCCGTTCCTCGCCTCGCCCGAGCCTGTCGATCTCCTGGGCGAGGAGCGGAGCTTCCCGGGCCTGCCCAACGCGGCTCGGGAATCAGAGTGGATCCGCCGCCTTGACTGGCCGGCGATGAGCAACATCGCCCCCGACGGGCGGGCCGTCAACCTGTTCAAGCTGCGTGAGGACTTCGACGCGCCGCCGACGACGCAGGACAACGGCATCAGCTCCGGTCTGCTGCAGCCGCAGGCCAACGCCCAGACCTTGGGCTCGACCCGCCCGCTGACGGGCGACGCGGCCGACACCAACCGCCCGTTCGACTGGTTCACCAACCAGGTGAACACCGCCAGACGCGTCGACTCGCTCACGCCGGCGTGGGACGACCCGAACTTCCTGCTTTACCAGTACGCCGACGCCAGCGGCGACGGCGTGATCGACTCTCGCTGGACGCACCTCGTCGACGCGACCGATCCGTCCGCCCCCTCGAACCTCATCACCGGCGACCCTTCTTTCCGTTGGTTTGTCGCGGCCAGGATCGTCGACCTGTCGGGACGGGTGAATGTCAACACCGCCGGCGACTTCGTGATGGCGCCGGAGGTCGGCGGCTCGCTCAGCGCGTTTGCGGGCATCACCCCCTCCGATGTCGACCTGCTCCGCCTGCTCCGGATGGAGGACGCGTACGAGGACACACGCCAGCCCGGCAGCGCACCGGGTTCGGAGGGTCTGGGCTATCGAGGCCTGCCCCAGCCCCAGCAGCAGGGCCTCCCCGGCGATTACTCGGGCTACACCGAGTCGCCCAGCGCCCCGGGCAACGATGTGCGGGGTCGGGTCGGCGCGGCGGCGTACAACCTCGTCGCGATCTCGCGTTTCACGGGCGACAAGCCGCCGGTGGATGTGATCGGCCAGGGCGACGACCTCAGCGCCTTCTTCAACAGCGACTACTTCGGCCCGCTGCTTAGTGACGCGCGAGTCAAGGACGCGTCGGATGTCTGGTTCGTCAGCCCGCAGGGCGGCGAGTGGACGCAGACACCGCTCGGGCGCTTCAGGTCGTATGTCGATTACGGCCGGCTGGTCGGGTCGGGAAGGATCTCTGAAGGCACTCCGGCCTGGAGCATGCCGATCCTCTTCGGGCTCTCGGATCTCTCGGGTCTGCTCACCTACGAGGGCCTGAACGACTCATCGGCGCAGACGACGCTCGAAAGCCTGTTCGATGGCCGGTCGCTGGCGTCTGATAGCTTCGGCCCGCTCCGCTCGCTGCGCACCACGCGTCTGGAACGCAGCGGCGAACAGCGCGACGCGCAGCTCCTGTTCGCGGCGAATGTGCGCCGCTGGGTCACGACGATGAGCGGCCACCGCCCGCTCCGCTCGACGGTGCTGGAGCTCTCGCCGCAGGGCGAGCTGACGCAGCGCGAGCTCTCGCTGCGTCCGGAGCGGGACGCGAAGGTGCGTATGCCTTCGAGCGTCGCTTCGATGAACGCCGCACGGGCGATGTTCCAGATCTACGCCGACGCGTTGATGCCCTACGCCTCGGCGGTCGCGGGGTCGTGGAACCCCGGTCAGAGCCAGCAGCACACGCTGCACTACGGCTTCCGCGGGCCGGAGCTGGCGCTCCGCACCGCGGCGCACATGGCGACAAACCTCTGGGGGGGCGGGACGCTCGGCGGGCCCGCGGCCGTAACGCTGCTGCTCGACGGGACCTTCCAGAGCGAGCTCGCGGGTGTCGTCGGCAGCCCCCTGCCCAACCGCAGCTTCCCCTGGGCGGCGTGGACCGCCAGCTCGCCCGGTGACGGCCTCAACGCGGTTCTGAACCTGTTCGACGCCGGCGAGGAACGACTCGCGCAGGGCGCAAACCAGGACATCACGGCCCGCGCAGTGAATGTCTACGGCGTCTCGCCGCAGCCGTTCATCACCGAGGTCGCGACTTATTATGTGTACACAGACTCGCCTCGGCCCTGGAGTGAGGATGCAGATTTCCTGCGGCGCGAAGACTGGCAGGGGATCCAACCGCCCCCGCCGCTGGAGCAGTACGAGGTCACGATCGACTCGGGCTGGCGCAGCGGCAATCCGGACGCGGTCTTCAGCTTCATCGCGATCCAACTGCACAACCCGTTCGACACATCCATCAACATCACGCAGGAACGGATCACGCCGGGCGGTTCGGCGTACTACTTCGAGATCGCGGGGCGGTTCTTCGACCTCGACGGGTTCCGCATGATCGATTCGGGCGGCGGCGACCCGATCCTGCCGGACCTCTCCCGCTCGGCGGACATCAAGAGTTCTGAGCCCATCACAATTCCTGCGGGGCAGTCGAGAACCTTTGTGATCCTCAACGGGACACTGGAGTCGATCCAGGGCCGCATGCGGACGCAGGACGATTCGATCCCCGCGGGTGTCGGTGTGATCGGGCGATTCCTCCGCCAGAACCTCGCCGCGGGCACCAGCGGCGGGCGGATGAACCTCGTGATCTGCGAGCCGATCCAAGGGGACCCGGCGCAACCGATGCTGACCTTCCCCGGCGATCCCGGCAATCCTCAGCCTTCCACTTATCAGCAGAGTTCAACTTTCACGGGCTTCTTCGACTTGTTCGCGGGTGTGGCCGGCGCCCCGCTCGACGAGGTGCGGCTGTGGCGAGCCAGAGTCGCCGAGGAACGGGACGAAGACGGCGAGGTCGTCGCCCACACCGATGTTCCCGGCGCCGTCGGTGTGAATCTCAGGGCGAACGACTACCTCGCCGATCGGTTCACTCTCCCCGGCACGGTCCGGTTGAACAGTCCGGCCGTGAACCTCACCGATAACGGCTCGACGACCAGGCCTGCCGGCGCCGTAGGCGAACGAGTCCGTGAGGCTTGGGGCGTCTTCGACCGGCAGCAGTCCACGAGTTTCCAGGGTGTGCCGAATTACAACCGCGGTCTGACCTTTATGAACTACGGCGTCTGGCGCCGTCCGAGCGATCCCAATGTGCCCGCCGGCGCGTGGCCCGCGTACTGCTTCGAAGATCCGGACGGCTCTCTGAATGTTCAAGATCCGCACGGCAGCGTGCTTGCGATCAGCAACGGCGGTCTCAGTGCTTCGGACTTTCCGAACCCAACGCAACGGAGTTCGACTCGCCAGACCACTTTCCTCACCTTCGGGAATGGCGCCGAAGCCGATGCGCAGTCCTTTCTCGGCACGGTTTTGTTCGATGGTGAGAGCGTACCGGTCCCCGGTGTCGAGCAGATCAACAACCGCTTCCTCCGTGCTTCGCAGTTCAGGACCGACGCGAGCGACAAGACCACCAACCCCATCGGCAGCACGCCGCCTCCTGACAATCGGCCGGCCAGCGAGGTCCGCATCGAGTTCAGCGCGGGGCGTCTGGGCGACCTCCGGCGTCCGGCGGATCTGCTGCTGCCCTTGGCGGTCGGTGCGTCGTACACGCCCGACTTCAGCGCCGCGACGCTGAACAACCCGAGCTTCAACGACGGCGACCGCTGGGTCACGCTCTCTGAGGCCTTGGCCCTGAGCGCCGGCTACGCCGACGGTCTCCGGACCGACCACCCGGCCGCGGATCTTTATCGAGACGCCGGACGGGCACGCCCGCAGCCTGCCAGCACCGATCAGCTCGTCGCGGGCTTCGCCCGCCCGCCGGTATTCCTCGACCGCGGTCAGCTTGTGCTCGACGACTTTGTCCCGTTCGTCAGCAGCGCGCCGCGCGACAAGGGCGAGCCGGTGTTCGGCCCGACGCGGGCGAACGGGGATGTGGTCTTCGGCCTCGGTGTCCCGATGGCGCTGATGATCCCCGAGTCGGTCAGCGCCGTTCCGGGGTACACCGGCGCCGGAGAGGTCATCCCCGGCACGATCAATGTCAACACCGCGTCGCGTGCGGTGCTGCGCACCATCCCGATGCTCAGCCCCAGCCGCGACCGTTACATCGGCTCGTTGCCGCAACAGAACGCTTGGTGGTGGACGCAGGTGCACGACAGCCGCACGGACATCGCCACTACGCTCGCCGCCTATCGCGACAAGACCCGCCTGCTCCCGAGGCTCGACGCGGGCGTCGCCGGCAACCTCGACGACTATTTCGTCGACTTCTCCGAGTACAATGAGGATGGCTTCGGGCGCCTCGCAACGGCGCAGATCCCCGGCCTCCGCGAGGCCCGGGGCCTTCGGACGCCCGGCGAGTTGGGCGCCCTCCGCCTTCGGAACCGCGCCAATCCGGCCCAGCCCTACACCCCAGGCGATCAGGTCCAGAGCCGCAACTCCATCGACCGCCTCGCCGCGGCCAACCAGCCGGTCACGCTCCACGGCGTCGGCTCGCTGCCGCAGATCGACGGCGTCAGCGCGATGGCGGGCGGCTTCCAGTCCCAACTCCTGCTCGCCAACGCGGCGATGAACCCGACCGGCGTCCGCAGCGACTACTTCGCTGTCTGGTTCCTCCTGCACGGGTACCGGCGTTCGGATGTCGAGAACCTGAGCGACACCGACCCGCTGACGCCCTCTGTCGCCCGCCGCTTCGTGATGGTGGTCGATCGGTCGAATGTTGTCCGCCCGGGCGACAAGCCCCGGATCGTCCTCCTCCGAGAGGTGCCGATCCCGAACTGAGCGTCCGCGAGCCGGGCGCTAGAACCTGCCCCACGCCACGCGGCCGGCGTCGCATCTTGCGAGTCGGCCGCGTTCTTTTGCGCCGTCGTTCGCCTCTTCCGGGCGGGAGGCCGGGTACAGTTCGCTCCGCCAGGGCGTAGCTCAGCTTGGTAGAGCGCGTGGTTTGGGACCACGAGGTCGCAGGTTCGAATCCTGTCGCCCTGATTCGTGTGGGGCCCGGTCGCCGAGGCAGGCGGGGGCCGGGGCCTGTTGTGTTGTCGGCAGGCCGCGTCTCCGCTAGCGTGGGCCCCATGAGCGACACGCCCAGCAGCAGCACGCCGGGCCCGGGCGACCGCCCCGAGCCCGCAGGCGATCCCGGCACCCCGCCGGCCGGCCCCTCGAAGCCCGAGACGCCGGGCGGCGAAGGCCCGAACCCGGATCCCGGAGGTTCTGAAGACCCCGGCAAGCAGGGCGGATGGTTCGCCAAGTTTCTCGCGGTGGTCGAGTGGCTCGGCAACCTGCTGCCCCACCCGGTCACGCTGTTTGCGCTTTTCGCGTTGGGCGTGATCCTGCTGAGCGGGATCACCGGCGACCTGCTGAACATCGCTGTGGCCGACCCGAGGCCAGCGGGGGCCAGCGGACGAGCCGAAGACGGCATGATCCGCGCCGTCTCGCTCATGAACGGCGACGGGTTCCGGATGATCATCCAGAACCTTGTGAGCAACTTTGTGGGCTTCGTGCCGCTCGGCACGGTGCTGGTCGCTCTGCTGGGCGTAGGTGTCGCGGAGAAGAGCGGGCTGCTGACCGCCGCCGTGCGCTCGATCGTGCTGGGCGCACCGAAGAACCTCGTGACCGCGTCGCTGGTGCTCGCGGGCGTGCTCTCGAACACCGCCTCGGAGATGGGGTATGTCGTCATCGTGCCGATGGGCGCGGTGATCTTCCATTCGCTCGGGCGTCATCCGATGGCGGGGCTCGCGGCCGCGTTCGCGGGCGTCTCGGGCGGGTACAGCGCCAATTTCCTGATCGGGACGATCGACCCGCTGCTCGCGGGCATCACCGAGGAAGCGGCGCGGATGATCGACCCCGGCTACGAGGTGCCCCCGACGGTCAACTGGTACTTCATGGTCATCAGCGTCTTCTTCATCACCGGGATCGGGACCTGGGTGACCACGGCGATCGTCGAGCCAAAGCTCGGGCGCTACGACGACTCTCGGGCCGAGGAGGGCATCGATCAGATCATGTCGATGGAGCCGCTCAAGCCCGAGGAGAAGCGGGGCATGAAGCACGCGGGTGTCGCGGCCCTCGGCATGTGCCTGCTCTTCGCCTACTTCGCGGGCCCGCAGTTCGCCGACGAGTACCTGCTGCCCGAGGGCACGACGCTCGCGGAGGCCAAAGACGAGTGGTCGTCGCAGAAGCTGCGTCAAGAGGCCGAACGCCACGCGAGGGCGGTGCTCGAGTGGGCCGCCAGGCCTCCGGGCTCGATGGTTGTCTCGACGCCCGATGGCGAACGCATCGGCGAGGACAAGATCCCTTTCAAGAAGATCGGTCTGGGCCTGCTCGAAGGCCGGCCGAACGAACGCCCCGCGTCGGTCACGCTCATCATCCCCCACAAGGACGGGTTCAAAGGCCGCGTCAACGACGCGTTGTTCATGATCCCCGGCTACGGCGTGCTGCGCGACCCGGTCTCGGGCCAGCTCCTCCGATCGCCGTTCACCCGCGGCATCGTCGCGATGATCTTCATCTTCTTCATCGTGCCGGGGATCGCCTACGGGCGTGTCGTCGGCACGATCCGGAGCGATCGCGATGTGATCGACGGGATGGCGACCGCGATGGGCTCGATGGGGCTGTACATCGTGCTGGTCTTCTTCGCGGCGCAGTTCGTCAATTACTTCGCGTGGACGAACCTCGGCTCGATCCTGGCGGTGGTGGGGGCCGACGCGATCCGGGCGATGCGTCTGGACAACCCGCTGGTCTTCATCCCGTTCATCCTGATGTGTTGCTTTGTCAACCTGATGCTCGGCAGCGCCAGCGCGCAGTGGGCGGTGACGGCGCCGATCTTCGTGCCGATGCTGATGCTGGTCGGCTACAGCCCCGAGGTGATCCAGGCGGCGTACCGCATCGGCGACTCGACGACGAACATCATCACCCCGATGATGAGCTACTTCGGCATCATCTTCGCGTTCGCCTGCCGTTACGACCGCAAGCTCGGCATCGGGACGCTGATCTCGACGATGCTGCCGTACTCGATCTTCTTCATTATCGGGTGGGTGGCGCTGTTCTACTTCTGGGTCTTCATCCTGGGGATGCCCGTCGGCCCCGGCGCATCGACGTACTACACGCCGAGCTGAGGCGCATGAGAAACCCCGCACGAGGGCGGGGCGTGAACGGGAGTGTGTCTTTGACGCGTCGGCCTCAGGCGCGCCGGCGACGCAGGCCCAAGAGCCCCGCGCCGGCGAGGAGCGCCATCGCGCCCGGGGCGGGGACCACATTGACCTGCACCCAGTCGCGGACCGTTTCGAGTTCGGCGGGCGAGGCGTTCAGGCCGAAGAGCAGCCAGAACGGATCGGAGTCGGCGTAGGTGGTGGTGTTGCCGGCGCCGGCCTCGTAGAAGAGCTCGAGGTTGAGCATGTAGATCCCGTCGGCGGGATCTGCGCCGCCCGCGCCGTTGAGGATGAAGTCGTGGTGGGTGTGGTGGCGACCCCACTGGGCCTGGTTGGTCGGGTGGCTGTTCTCGTCGCGGACCGCCGTCGCAAAGCCCGGCACGAAGCCGGCGCCCGTCGTGGCCGACTGCGTGAGGCCGAAGGCGATGGTGAAGCTCTCGGCCGCGGCGTCGAACTGCTCCGTGCCGGGGTTCCAGACACGCAGGGCGTCGAGAAAGTTGAAGCCGATGGCGCCCGGGGTGGCGAAGGTGCCGCCCGGGCTGTTGGTGCCCGGGGCGTCGTTGAAGAAGAGCGTCGGGTCGAGCGTCTGGACGAAGACGCGGAGCTCGCCGGTGTAGCCGGCGCCGCTGACCCAGCCCTGGGTCGACAGCCGGCCGTCGACGACATCGATCCCGATGTGGGTGTTGACCACGGCGTGGGCGGAGCCGGCGACGCCGAAGGCGATCGCGGCCGCGGAAACGATCTTGAAGGTCTGGTTCATGGGGTCTTTCCCTTTCTCTCTGCTTGCTCTCTCTGCCTCGCCCGTGGACGGGCCCACGGCGATGATGCGAATGATATCGCATTATCATTACTGGCCAAGCCCGCGTCAAGAGGCGGCGTGAGAAATTCACGCCGCCTTCAAACCGGCCCGAATCGGGCCAGCTCCGGGCCTTCGCCCGGGGGTCGGAGAAGGCGTTCAGGATCGCAGGGGGACGAACAGCGACCGTCGCGGCCCATCGCTCAGTGTCACGGTCCGGTGACCCCGGCCCCGCGTGTCTTCGGCGAGGACGACATCCCCGCCTCTGAACCGGCGGCGTTCACCCGTGCCGACCTCGATCTCGATCTCCCCGTCGAGCAGCACGATCAACTGGCGGGCCGGGGCCGGGTGCCAGTCGTGCTCGAACGGGCCGGGCGAGACACGGAAGACCGCGCCCTCCGCCCGCATCAGTTCCGAGAGCAAGCCGATCGGGCCGGCGTCGGTCAGCGGGATCTCGGCGTCCAGGAACGCCGAGACGCCCCGCTTATCCTCGACGATCTTCGTGAGGCGGAAGATGGTCATGGCGGTCACGAGCCGGCGTCCAACGCCGCGAAGATCGAGGCGGCTTTCTCGGCATGCCGCGGGAGCACCGTGTGCGGTGCGCCCGGCGTCCGTTCGAGCGTCACCGCTGCGCCGAGGCGTTTGAAGACCTCCGCCGTCGTTTCGATCCGCGACCAGGGCACATGCGGGTCGGGATCGACGCCGCCCAGATAGACCGGGGTGCTTTCTAAGTTGCCGGCGTGGTCGAAGTCGGTTTCTTCCGGGCCGATGAGCCCGCCGCAGAGACCGACGACGCCGGCGTAGCGGGCGGGGTTGCGGGCGAGGTGTTCAAGGGTCAGGCACGCGCCCTGCGAGAACCCGATCCATCCGATGCGATCGTTTGCGACGCCCGATCCCCTCACCATCTCGGCGAGCGCCGCGAGCGTCGCCAGCGCCCGGTCGAGTTCGGGCTGGTTGTCGGCGACAGGCGCCATGAACGACCTTGGGTACCAGGTCTGCTCCGGCGCCTGGGGGAGCAGCACCCGCACCCCGTCGGGCGCAACACGATCGGTCACCGATGCAAAGTCGTCGGCTCGCCCGCCGCGCCCGTGCACGCCGATGAGCACGCCCGGGGCGTCTGCGGGTCCGACGGAGAGGACATCGACCTTGGTGTCGAAGCCCGGCACATCCAGCTTGAAGACTTCTGCGCCGCTCACACCTTCACCTCCGGGAGCGCCTGCTCGATGATCTTGCGGTTGCCCTCGTACATCGGGGGCAGACGGAGCGAGCTGCCGAGCGAGGCCTCGTCTTCGTCGATGGTGAAGCCGGGGCCGTCGGTGGCGATCTCGAAGATGACGCCGCCGGGCTCGCGGAAGTAGATCGAACGGAAGTAGTAGCGTTCTTTGACCTCGGTGACGCCGACACCGGCGTCCATGAGACGGCGCTGCATGGCGAGGTGGTCGCTGTCGTCGGCGACGCGCCACGCGACATGGTGGATCGAGCCTGCGCCCATCCGCGCCCGCGGCGCATCGGGGTCGGCGACAAGCTCCAGCCGCTGCGACGATCCGCCCTCGCCGAGTGTAAGGCTCAGGCGGCCGTCTTCTTCGGACTCGACTTCGAAGCCCATCGCGTCGGTGAGCAGCTCGCGGCTGGGGGCGGTGTCACGCACGCGCAGGCGCACGCCGTCGATCCTGCGGATGGCGTGATCCCGCGAGACCGGGCCGTCCTCCCAGAACTCGAAGTCCAGCGGGGCGTTGCCGTCGGCGCGCTCGACGAGCGCGAGGGCCATGGAGTCGTGGTCCTCGAACTCGATGGTCGCGGGCCGATCACCGCCGCCGGTCTCACGGATGTCCTTGACGCCGTGCTCTGCGAGCCGGGCCTTCCAGAACGAAGCCGAACCCTCGGGGATCGCGAGCATGGTCGTCGAGACCTCGCCGGCGCCCTTGCGCCCGAGCCCGGCGTGGGGGTGGGGGAAGGTGGTGAAGACCGAGCCGGGCGTCCCGACGCGGTCGGCGAAGTAGAAGTGGTAGGTGCCGGGGTCGTCGAAGTTGACGGTGTTCTTGATGAATCGCATGCCGAGGACATCGCGGTAGAAGCGGATGTTCTTTGTGGGGTCCTTGGCGAGTGCGGTGACATGGTGGATGCCGAGGAGTTTGGGTGGCATCTGGTGCTCCTTTACACAGACCTTATGGGCTCATCATGAGCCACCGTGTCTGAGCGAGGTAAACCCTCGGCGGAAAACATTTGTTTCAACACAGAACAAAATCTCCTTCCGACTTGGTCCGCCATGAACTTCTGCTGACGGCCTTGCTCCGGCCGGCGGGAGGAGGTAACTTGCGCAACCGGATTCCGATGCGGCTGGAGTCCTGATCTGCAGACGAGGGGCAAGGGCGGGGTATGTGATGCATAGTGTTTGTGCTAGAGCGTTGCTCTTTAAAAGAGATAATCTTGTCGGCTATTTGGCGGCTTTGTTTGTCTTGGCGATCGGAGCGCTGGCCGGCACGGCCGATGCGCAGGCGCGTCAGTCACCGGTCTTGGCGTGGACCGAGAAAGAGGTCGAGGCGGTTCTCAACCGCGTCGAAGAGTCCCGCGACTTTGAGGCGGCGGGCGCGGAACTGAACACAATCCTGTCTGCGTTGGTGATCTACGCGCCGGCATCAGAAGCCGAAGCGTTCCGGAAGGCCGCCGTCGCTCTGCGGATCGTGGAGACTCTCGCTGTCGCCGACCCGACGATCCGGGTCGATACGCTCCGGTTTCTCAGGCGGAGCCCGCGGTTCGCGGAGGCGTTGGTCTACCTGATGCCGCTGGAGAGCACCATGGTGCGTGAAGCGCCGGGGGGCCTCGGATGGGGCGTTGAATCCCTGGGCGACCGGTCCGCTGACATCAGAAACATCTACCGCGTGCTGCGGATGCTCCGAGAGGATAACGAGGATCGGATCGAGACCTACGCCAACCTCGCCGCGGCGGTCTGTGTTGTCCACCGGACGCCCGTCAGGATGCGCGTCAACGAGAACACGGGCGTTTCGCCGGGACCGGTGGCGGTGTTTCGGTACTTTGTCCGTAACGAGCGGCGGATGTTGTTCGGCGTGCGGGACATGCCGCCGGAACTGCTCGCGTTCGTCGTCGATGTCGCAGCGAGCATCGAAGAGATGGAGTGGGCGCTCAGCCGTCACCAGGGCGACCGGCAGGTCGGGAGGCGCTTCTTCGATATCCGCTACGACATGGAGCACTACAGGCGCGGCGTAGCGAAGCGAGTCAATGAAGCAGGCTGGAATCTGCCGAACATCAGAACCCACGGCGGGATCTGCGCCGACCAGGCCTACTTCGCCTGCACGGTCGGCAAGTCGATCGGGGTCCCCGCGGTGTTCACAAGCGGGCGCGGCTCGCAGACCGCCCACGCGTGGGTCGGCTTCCTCGAACAGCGGGGACGCCAGATCGCGTGGAACTTCGACAACGGTCGCTACGACGAGTACAAGGGTGTTCGGGGCCGCATCTTGGACCCCGTGGCGGGCGGCGTGATCTCCGATGGATATCTGTCGCTGCTGGCGGACTTCGCCTCTGTTCCCGAGATCAGGCGCCGTCACGCCGGCGCACTGACCGACGCCGCGGCGTTGCTCAGCGATGAGATCGCCGGACCGCAACTCGACCGCAGGGTGATGTCGGGCGGGGCGCCGTGGAACGACGCGGCCCAACCCGTTAGAACGCCGGGGCTCGACGCGCGCCTGGAACTGACCGAGACGGCTCTGCGGCTCTGCCCGGCCTATCTGCCGGCTTGGCGCCAGATCCACGAGATGTGCTTCTCGAGCGGATTCGGCTACGCGCACAAGTCGCGTTGGGCGGGGATCGCGTCGCGACTCTGCGGCCGCGAGCATCCCGACTTCCTCTACGACACGATCATGATCATGATCTCGACCGAGCAGGACCACAAGACCCGGTACGACCTGCTGGAGTCCAGCGCGAACATGTTCGGGCGGCGGCTCGACCTCGCCGCCGGAATCCGCCTGGAGCAGGGACGCATCCTCAGCAGGCAGGGGAACCAGAATCAGGCTTGGAGGATGTACCAGGGCGTGATCACCGAGTTCGCAAACGAGGGCCGGTGGGCGATCTACGCGGCGAACGAACTCGAAAAAATGCTCGTTTCCGCGGGTCGTCCCGCGTCCGAGGTCGCCGAAGTCTGGGAGCGTGTGCACCGGTCTTCTCGCCGCCCAAGCTCGAGCAATACCAGCCCGTTCGCGTCCCAGAGCAATTGGGCCCAGTCAGGGCAAAGGTACGCGCAATGGCTCGAACGAGCCGGCCGCTCGAACGACGCTCAGCGCGTCCGACGCCAGCTGGGCGGCTGAGGCCGTGCCGTCTCTGCACGCGGGCCCTCCGGACGGGCAGCCCACGGGCAGCCAGTGGACAGTGCAGCATCCGCGGTCGTCGCTGCAAGGTCCGAGCTGAGCAGGGGCTCCCAGAGAAGGCCGAATCCAGGCGTTCGGCGAAGCCCGCAGCGAGTCTGCCGTTGACCCTCGTCGAGGAACGGCCTACAACTGTGTCCGATTGCGGGGTAGAGCAGCCTGGTAGCTCGTCGGGCTCATAACCCGGAGGTCGTGGGTTCGAATCCCACCCCCGCTATTCCGGCCGCCGCAACTTCATCGGTTGCGGCGGTTTCTTTTTGGACGACGCGGCCGTCCGGCAGGACGGTCATCGGTCCCACTACTTCCGCGATGAAGCGGTTGACCTGGGCCGGCGTCATCAGCCCGGCGAAGTTGGCCTTGGCCTCCAGGAACGCCTGCCGGCAGTCGGCCATCAGGTCGTCCATGTCGAGAGCGGCCTGCACCGCCACGGCCTCCAATGCCTGGCGCAGTTCCTCCCGCTTGCCTTCCTGCTCGGCGAGTTGCCGGGCGACCGCCTTCTTCGCGCCGGCCTCGATGTCGGGATCGACCAGTACCCGCGTCAGGTTGGCGACGAACTTGTCCGCTTCCGCAATCTCGCCCTTGAGGCGCGTCGTCTCGCTTCGGTTCGCCTCCAGCGCCTCGCCCGCCATTGCCGCGACTTCGTCCAACACGCCGTCCATGTCGTCGAACACGGCGCTCATCGCCGCCTGGACGCGCTCCAAGAGCTTGTCCTCGCGCAGCGACGCCCGGTTGTCACACGCCTCCGGCCCGTGCGACTGCCGGTGCCCGCAGGCGTAGTAGCGGTACGCGCCCTTGGAGTTTGCACTCTTGCGCGCGTAGAAGACGTTGCCGCAGCCGGCACAGAACAGGTGGCGAGTGAAGGGACGCACTTCCTTTGCCTCGCGCGGGCGGTTGACGCGGTTTGCTGCGAGTTGCGCCTGCGCCCGCTCGAACGTCTCATCGTCGATGATGCGCAGCGACTCGTCTCGGTTGACGACGTGGCGATCCTCGTCCGTCCAGCGCGGTACGCGCCTCCCGGTGCTACGGTCGAGCTTGAAGCAGCGCCGCAGGTAGCGCACTTCGCCGATGAGCATGGCGTTGGTTAGGATGCTGCGGATGGTGCCGAATCCCCACGGCCCGCCGAGGCGCGTCGGCACACCGCGCGCCCTCACCCGGCGGGCGACTTCCTTGAGACCGATCGACTCGGCGAGGTACGTCTCGAAGATGAATCGCACCGTCTCGGTTTCCTGTTCGTGGACGGCGAGCCGTTTCTTTCCGTCCTCGCAGGCTACGATGCGGTAACCGTAGGGCGGCGGGCCGCCCGTCCAGCAGCCCTCGCGATGGCGCTGCACGAGTCCCGCCCGCGTCCGTTCGGCCAGCACGCGGCTGTAGTCGGCAGCGACGACGAGCTGCACGCCGCGGGCCAGCGCGTTCGTCCCTTCGGTGACGCTTACCACTTCGACGCCGTGCTGCTCGAGATCCTCGACGAGCACGTGCGTCTCCGCCGCCCGGCCGAGCCGGTCGTACTTGTAGACGTAGAGCTTGCCGATGCGCCCGGCTTCGGCTTCCTCCATGAGCCTCAGCAGTTCCGTCCGTCCGCCGGTTGTGCGGCCGGTTTTTGCCTGGTCGATGAAGTGCTTGAGCGGCCTGCCGGCCGCGCGCTCGCACGACTCGATCTGCACGGCGATGCTCGTGCCGTCGTCCTGGGCGTGGCTGGAGTACCGGGCGTAGAGGGCGTCATACTTGCGGCTGTCGCCGCTACCCTCCCCGTTCCGACCGTTCCTCGCTGAATGCCGCATTGTCGTGACCATCCTCGCCGTCCTCGCCGGGATTCGACCGCCTGCCGCGCTCGCGGTAGAGCTCCACCGCCCGTGCCGCGATGACGCGGACCAGCCACAGCCGGGCGGCGGCGCGGTCCCGTATCACTATACGGTCCGGCTCAAGAGCGGATGCGCCTTCCGCCGCATTTTCCGCGCGGCGGGCGACGACAGCAAGCCGAGATGGACCATGCATCAGCACTCGGCACTCCGACATCCGGCCATCAGGCGCGTTGCGCCTGCGCGTAGCTCTCCCTGAGCCGTTGGTATGCCGCGGCGACTTCCTTGAACCGCTGGACCGCGAGTTCGACCAGGTGAGGCTCGACGTTCTGGCCGGTCAGACGGTCGGGGTGGTATTTGCGGCAGGCAATCCGATACGCCTTCTGCACCTCCTCCAGGCTTGCGCCGCGCTTGAGGCCGAGCAGGGCGAGGTCGGCGTCGAGCGCGTGGGCGGATGCCGGCGATTCCTGTTCGCGCTGCCCCTCTTCGTCCCCCGGATACCAGCGATGATTGGGGCGCCGGCGGCGCTTCTGTCCCCCCCGCCGCTGCGCTTGCTCGCGCGCGACCTGCTCCAGGTATCCCACGACCTCTGCGAACTCGGCTCTCGCCTGCTCCTGAAAGTACCTGAACCCGGACGCCGACGCGGACACGATGGGCAGCAGGCTGAAGTGCATGTGGAGCAGCGGCCGCCCGTCCTCTTCGGCGCACACCGCCACGATGATCACCGGCAGCGTGAGCCAGGGCGCATCGCCGGGACCGCGCAGGCGCCGGACGTACTCCCCGCGCCGAAAGGCATCGCATTCGCCTTCGCTGTTCACGAATGTGCAACCACGCGCAGTGAGGTAGCGGACGACCTCACGCCGGGCGATGGCGGGCGGAAGCGAGATATGCACCGTCTCTTTCCACGCGACTCTCGGCCCGGTATCCCCGCCGCGCCGCCAGGCCGACCAGATCAACCGCAGCACGGCCGAAACGATGATGACAACGACCACGTCCATGAGCGGCTCCCTTCCTCGTTCACTCTCGTTCCTGCTGCGGCGGTTCGGGTGCGCGGCCCTTGTCCGCGTCGCGCTGCTGCTCCGCCTGCTTGAGGCGCTCTTCGAGGATGGACGGCTGCTCGTCGGGGTCGCGCGACTCGCCTTGGCGTTCCTGCATCACTTCGCCGGGCGTCTTCGTGCCGTAAATGCCGTACACGGTCGGCTGCGCCACGTTCGACTCGGGGTGAAACGCCGCTGCCCGAAGCTCCGCCAAACCCTGGCGGAACATGGCCGAGGCGTGCCCGGCGCCGATCTTCTGCGTTGACTCTTCGCGTGCCATGACTGTGTTCTCCTGTGAATGAGTGCGTTACCGTCCGTCGCGCATGCGGCGGAATGACCGGGCTACGTCCGATTGCTCCAGGAAGGCGTCGTGCAGGTCCATCGAGCGTCGATGCTGGAGCGCGCCGCTCATGCCGGACGAGGCGGCGGCGCACATGCCGGCCAGCGCCAGGTACGCCGCGAGCGGCACGCTGATGGTCGCCAGGCACAGGGCGAAGCAGGCCATGTAGACCGGCTCGATGACCGTCTTGATGCGGTGCTCCGAGCTGCGCTTCCAGACCTTCGCAAGCGTCGGCGTTCCGTTGTAGAGCGTGTGCGGCTGCGGGCCGCCACGCCGGATGCGCGCCTTCGTGCGAATCCGCGCCGTAAGCAGCGCCAGCCAGTAGAGCGCCAGGAAGACGAGCATCGGCTCGGCGCTGTGGCCTTCCCAGAAGACGGGCCAGAAGAGGATGCACGCGGCGCCGGCCGCAGCTTGAACTCCGAAGAACCGTTCCCCAAATGAATCCGAGCGGCGGAGGAAGACCTCGACCGTGACGGCGAGCGCCCGCGTAACGAACGTCATCACGCCCAGGAAGTTGTTGAAGTCCTTCTTCGAGACGACCGGTTCCGGTTCCTGCCGTTGCCACATGATCGAATCTCCTTTCCGCGTGCGCGCAGTGACCGCCCGGGCGGTCCGCGCCGCCTTTCCCTGCCGTTCACTTCACGCTGGCGTTATGCCCTCTGGTTGAACTGCACCGGGAGCCAGCTGCGACCCGATGCGTTGAACACCTTTCCGTTCTGAAACACGATGCCGTCCACGATCCACGAAGGAGGCCCGCCCGTGCGCAGCCGCGTGAACTCGCGCGGCTCGACCTCCGCCTCCATGACCTCCGAGAAGCCGCCGCTCGTCGTGCCGTTCTCGCGCACCCAGTCGAGGCCGAGCAGCGCGCTCACCTGGTCGTCCGCCGCGTGCGAGTGATTGCCGCTCGCCCGGCACTGCAACGTGCGGCCGATCAGGCGCGACGCCCACTCGTTCGTCACCGGGTCACTGTTGCCGTGAAAGACCTTTGTGTTGAGGTTGGCCAGCAGCGAGTCGGTCTCGACGCGGCCCTTCTCGTTGCCGCCGAGGGCGGCCACGAAGTTGCTGTAGTTCTGGCTGAGCAGCACGGTCGCCACCCACGACGATCGACAGGTTGCCTGGAACTGGAAGTCGTAGCTGGTGAGGAAGTGCTGCGCCTCGTCGGCCCAGATGAACGCGGGCCGGGGATTCTCCTGCACGTTCCGCCGTTCGAGTTGCTTCTGCGTGCAATACTTCCACAGCACCTGCGCGAACTGCCCGACTTCCCCGAACTCCTTGACCGGCAGGTCGATGAGGATGATCTTGCCGTCCTGCACCGCCTCCGGCGTCAACGTTGTGTCCGTGCAGAACATCTCGCGAAGCAGGCCGCGGTTGCACGGGTCGAGCCATCCCAGGACCGTCGCCTGAATGGTGCTCCTTGTACGCTCCGCCAGGGCAACCCACTCCAGTAAGAAATGGTCGCACGCCACCCCGAAATCATGCTGCTGACGCGGCGTCTTCGACTTGGCGTCCGCCGCCTTGATATAGCGGAAGCAGGCCGATGATTCCTGGAACTTCGGGTCGCAGACCTGCGCCGGCGACGTGGGCGCCGTCAGGAACACCTTGACCAGTTCCGGCACCGATACGCTCCCGGTCGCCAGCGCGAGAATGTCCACGGCGCAGCGCAGGCCCATCAAGCCGCGATCCCGCCAGAAGCTCCCGTCGTCGCTCGCGCCGCCCGTCCGGCGGTTGCGATCCTTGATCTCCATGACGTTCTCGAACAGCATGACGATGTTCTCGGTCAATCCCGCGCCCGCTCCCTGCCGGGTCAGTTCATGCGCTAGAAAGTTGAAGCGATGCGTGCCGTCTGCCCCGACGACCATGAGATCATCCAGGCGATTCGTATCGCGGCAGTAGCCCTCCCACAGGCCGCGCTCGTCCGCCTTCGCGGTGAGCACCAGGCCGCCGAAGCCGCACGAGAGCATCGTGCGGGCGATGAGCCGTCCGGAGCCGCTCGTCTTGCCAGAGCCGGTCGCTCCCAAGATGAGCGTGCCCTCCACCGCGTCGCGTAGCGTCCAGGCGTCGTCGCGCGACCAGTGGAGCAGCGGCAGAGCGAGCAGGTCGGACGGCTCGCGCACGGCGCGCCTGCGTCTTCTGAAGAGTCCGAGCATGGCTACTTGCCCGCCTTCCGCTTGGCGTCCTCGTCCGCCTTCCACAACGTGGCGATGATGAACAGCGTGAAGACTCCGATGAGTTCCATGATGAATCTCCTACTTGCCGTTGCCCGAGATGCTCCTGGCGACTTCCGCCAGCGGCCGACCGTCGGCGCCGGCGTGCCTGAGCTGCTCGGCAAGGTCCATGAACCAGTTGACAACCGCATCGACGGTGAGCGTCGGCGCGGAGACCGCGACCGACCGGCCCTCGCCCAGCTTGATGACGACGCGCTCGCGCGAAACCCGCTGCCGCTTGCTCGTTCGGGGAGCGGGCCGGCCCGACTTTACGGCCTTCGTCTCTGCGACCAGCCGGTCGCGCGTCAACCGGCCTTCGAGCACGGCCTGGATCAGCCGCTCGCGCTCCGCCGCGTCCGGGACGGTACAGATTGCGTATGCGCTCGACATTGGAATCCGCGCCGCGTCGATCAGGTCCTGCACGTCCCGCGGCAGCACGAGCAGCGACAGCAGCTTGGAAATGGTGCCGGGCGACGGCCGTCCCAGCCGCACCGACACCTCCGCCGCCGACCAGCCCGTCGCCTGCATCAGCTCGTGCAGGGCGCGGGCGTGCTCCGTGACCTTCAGGCCCTGGCGCTGCGTGTTGGCCAACAGTTGCAGCGTCACCCGCTCCGCCGGCGTCGGGGCCATTTCGGCGATCAGCATCGGCACGGTCGCAATACCGGCGCGCCGTGCGGCATCGAGGCGGCGGTGCCCGTCGTCCACGATCATGGCGTCGCCTTCGTAGTGGCCGAGCAGCGGCACGAGGATGCCGTTCTGCGCAATGCTCTGCGCCAGCGACACCTGCTCTTCCTCGTCAAGCCGCGCCCGCACGTTGCCGGGCGACACGGGCTTGCCCGTCGGGACCTGTTGAATGACGTGTTCCCGCATGGTCATGCTCTCCCTGCTCGCTCTTCCTTCCGAAGGAGTGCCTGCACGGTCAGCGCGATGACGCCCAGGTCATCCAGTTGTCCTATGACCGGCAGGAAGTCCGGGGCCAGATCGATTGGCGAGACGACGTAAAGCAGGCAACCCAGCACGATGGCGAGCTTGCGCATCGCGGCACTCCTTCTGACCCGCCCGGCATCCGCCGCGTGCCTCCCGCCGGCGGGCCGTCTCGCGGGAGTCGCGTGTTTCTGCTCTATGAATACGACCTGTTTTTCCGTGCGGCACTCGGAAAACCAACGCGGGGGACAAGGGGGATACCGGCCATTTCAGAGGCGTCTGAAGACAATGGCCCCGGTGAGCGCGACGAGACCCAGCGCGGCCCTCGACGCCCCCGCCAAGGGGGAAAAAGGGGAAGGCGGTTTTTCTTGAAGAAGCCCTGCCGGGGGCTATCTTCTCGTTGCCGAGCGGTCCGTCGTCCGCCGGCCGGACGGAGCGTTGATCCATGCACCAGCGGTATCGCGGGTTCTCAGAGGACTTCCGGCTTTACATGGACAAGCGCGGCGGATGGCCTTCCCACAAAGGTGATGTCTACCCCTGGTTTGAAGCCCACTACAGCGGCCTCAAGAAGGACGACTACTCCGCTGCAAGACGCGGCGCAGTGGTCGGCGAGAAGTTCGTAACCGGGTTTCTGGCGATGCTGCTTGCCCCTCCCAACCCCAAGTCGCTCAGTAACACAATGCGGCACGCGCGCAGTGTGCTGGCGGACTTCCTCCGTGAGCGCGGCATCCATAGCTTGACCCAGGCGACGCCGGATGCCCTGCTTGCTCACATCGCCGGTCCGCCAACGACGGAGCCGCCCGCCCGCTCGGCGACGATCGACTACCTTCGCCGCGGCGCATCCGCGGTTGGTGACTTCATGTTCATGGACACGTTGATCGACCGCTTCGTCCAAGCGTGTGACAATCGTACCGATGACGATGTCCACGAGGCCGTGCGCTGGATGTACGTTCGCTTGGGACGGTCCATTGCACCGGGCGGCTTCCTCAGCGACGCATCAGCGGACCGCAACCGTCCCGTCACGCGCGCCGCGAAGGGAGCGTCCCTGCATGAGACCCGCGACACCGAGCTGAGTGAGGAAGATGCCGAAGCGATCGCCACTGCACACATCCGCTTGCCTCTCGCCAAGTACCAGATGCTGGCCGTCGCTTGGCAGCGCTTCAACCCGTGGACGGTCATATACGCGCGCGACAAGTCCAGGCGCGTCGGGATGAGCATCGTTCTCTCCCTGAACGACGCGGCGTACCAGGAGATCCTCGACGGGAAGCGGGCGTCGTATGACATGACTCCCGAGGATCTGACCAGCCCGAGCGCCAACCTGTTGATCGAGGCATGCGCCGAACGCCCTGACTCCGATCGCCCGGCCGACGCGAATCCCACGCGCGGACTGCTCATGGCGCTGGGCATCCAGTTGGCGGCGCTCTCCAGGTGCCGGGAGCTTCCGGCGGGCACCGAATTGCGGCTGCTCTCCTTCGCCGGCACGCCGACGAACCGAGATCGACTCCTTGACACGGGCTTCAAGGCAACCGGCCGCACGATGGCCCGCACCGGCGCCGAGTTGCTGGAGCAGCGTGTGCCGCTGTTTACGAAACGGATGGACATGTTCGTCAAAGGTGCGCTATTCAGATTCTTCAGCGAGATCTGCGATGGACCGCCGCCTGAGTAGGCCCGTCGGAGTTCTCGCCTCAGCGCTGTGGTCCGCGATTCGGCTCGTCGAGAAGACGGCGCAGGGCAACGCGGGATGCGGCGCTGCACTGCGCGTTCAGGCCGTAAAGCAATCGCGACATGCGGCGGTTCGAGAATCCCACCGCCAGATCGAGCGGCAGATGCTCCTTGCGGTCCGGTGCATTCAGGTCCGCGCCCGCCTGCACAAGGCGATGCACCGCCGCTTCGTGCTCTGGCGAACTGCCGAGCCAGGCGAGGTATGCCAGCGCCGTCCGACCGTACTGCGCATCGCGCGCATTCGGATCGGCGCCGGCCTTCAGGAGCGCATCGACGAGAGCGGGGTCGCCACTGATGGCCGCGACGTGCAGCACTGGATAGCCATCAATGATGGTATTGGGGTTCGCCCCTTGTCCGATGGCGAGCTTGATTGCATTGTCGTCGCCTTCCTGAAACGCGGCGATCAGCGAATCGTCGGCTTCTGACATGTTCCTCCGACAGTGGACTTATGAACGTACTCTTCCGTGAAAACACTCTTTCCCATCAGCGTCAAGTGAATCCTGACTTCAGCCAGCACGTCCCAGGCATGACCCGGAGACGCTTCAGGCGAGCATCGCCGCCTGCATGCCGCCCGGACACCATGCCTTCGCATCGACTCCGCTCGCCACCGCAAAGCCGACCATCCTGTACCCACATCCGATCCGCCGCGGCGCGGAGAGCCGTCGCCGCAGTCGCTCGTGGACGATTGTTCGGGCCTGCTCAGGGTCCGGGCTGCCATACTGGATCTTGCGAAGCGGCTGCCCCACTCGGCCGTAGCGGACGGTCACGACCCAGTGGCCGAGCAGATCCCGGCCGACGGCGACTTCGTAGCGCCGGTGATGGTTCCGTTCGTCGCTGTGCGCCTCCAGGGCGATCGTCAGGAGGTCGAGCATGTCGCCTCCGTCGCTGGTGCAGCTCTCAGGTACTGGTAGAGCGTCTCGCGGCTGATGCCGAACTCGCGGGCGAGCCGTGCCTTCTTCTCCCCGCCGGCAACGCGGGCGCGGAGTTCCGCGATGCGCTCCGGCGACAGCGCCCGCTTGCGGCCGCGGTAGACGCCGCGCTGCTTGGCGAGCGCGATGCCCTCGCGCTGCCGCTCCCGGATGAGTTCGCGCTCGAACTGGCCCACCGCCCCGAGAACGGTGAGCATGAGGTTCGCCATCGGCGAATCCTCGCCGGTGAAGAGCAGGTTCTCCTTGATGAACTGCACGCGGATGCCGCGGCGGGTCTGCTCCTGGACGATGCGGCGCAGGTCGTCCACGTTGCGGGCGAGACGGTCCATGCTGTGGATGACGATGGTGTCGCCCTCGCGGGCGTAGGCGAGCAGCGCCTTGAGCTGCGGCCGGTCGGTGTCCTTGCCTGAGGCGCGGTCCGTGAACAGGCGGTCCAGTTGGACGCCTTCGAGTTGCCGCTCCGCGTTCTGATCGAGGGTACTCACCCGAACGTACCCGATCCGTTGCCCCTTCCCCGACACCTGCCCTCCATGAACTGTCAGGCAACGTCTATGACATCGCGCCGCACCTGTCAACAAATAGCTGCAGCGACTCCAATCTGACAGAACCGTCCTGAACTGTCTGACATCAGGATGGGGTACACCCTATTCTGACAGGAGGCGTGCAGCAGACAACCAGATGAGTGACTGACTCGACCCTCGACCTTCCACCGCGAGAGTGATTGTAGTCGGCGCTCGCGCCGCCATCGGATGGCCCCCACGCGCGGTGGAAGGTGCGCTGTGTGAACGTCCCGGACTGCTGCACGGCGAACACTCAGCCACGCAACTGTAACAGAATTGTCATTCACAAGCGGCCTGCGATGCGCTATGGTCGGACACGTCAATAAACCAACACACCATGTCCGCACCCAACCCGCTCCACCTCGCCAACACCGCCCAGCAGATGGCCCGCAGCGCGCCGGCCTCCGACGCGGTCGTCTTCAACAAGGTCGCGATGGTGTGCATGGGCGTGATGGCCGCCGCGTCGGTCATGCAGGTGCTCCAGCCCCTGCTCCGCGACCTGAACCGCAAGCACGCGGCCGAGGACCAACGCCGGGGACATGGCCGCGGCCGAAGCCGCTGACAGCCGAGAGAAGCCCGCCCCGTCAATGCCGCGCCATTTCGATGCGGAGAGCGCAACTGGGTTCTCGGTAGGAAAGCGAGTAGACGACGGGCGTCGCCGAGAGATCTACCACGCAGGGTGATGCGGACGGCGCCGTGTCGGGGGGCTGGTCCAGGGCGCCGCTGAGCCCGACGCGGCCACGTGCCACGACCGTCCCCGACCCCGCAAGCCCGTCGTCAATCTTGTCATCGATCATGTGCGCCTCGGACGGGACGAGGCCCGGTCGCGTGACCTGGTGGGAGCCGAGGGCGCTGATCCTCGTAACCGCGTTGATCTCGTAGTAGTTGGCGCCGGACGAGGAGTAGGCGGTGATGAAGTTCCCCCGCCCCAGGCGCGCGGGTGGAATGGACTGTGCGATGTCGGTCACCGGCCCGGCCAGCGTGCCGTCCGTCTCCACTTCGCCGTTGCCCGCGGTGCCGTATGCGCCTTCGATGAGCCCCGCCTCGGACAGGTGCCGCCAGAAGGCCGGCGCCTCCCCGCTGAACTGCCGATTCGGAGAGCCGGGGTCGGCAAGATCGAACACGCCGTTGCCGTTGCCGAGGTTGAGACCCGCGTCGAATGTGAACAATCCGTACACGCTCGCCTCGATGCGCGACAGATCGCCGGGATACCCGCCATACTTCTGGCGGAACGCCTGAACGGCCGCGTTGTAGCTCTCGATCTGCCCGAGCGTGGCTCGAAGACCGGCCGCCGCCACGATGTCCCTTCCGATGAGAATGCCTCCCACGATCAGCGCGATGATGACGAGGACCGTGGTGATCTCGACGAGCGTGAACCCACTGCGCATCTCGCGACCGTACCATCCGGCCGCCCGCCGCGCAAGCCTTGTTTCAACAGCCCACGTCTGTTCCTTCACCACTCAATGGAATCGATGATCGTCGCCCTCGCTTCCGCTTCCATGGTCGCGGCCCGGTCGGCCTCCCTCACCCACGGCACGCGGTGCCGGGCGATGCCCTCGAAGAGCCTGACAGCGGGGCGAGTCTCCGCGTTGAGGTTGCGCCCCTTGATGCGGATCTTCTGGCCGGCCGCCGAGAGGGTGATGCCCTCCGACGGGTCGAAGGCGACACGCTCCAGCCAGCCGTAGCCGATGGCGACGATGCTGCCGTCCTTGCGGCGCAACTCCAGCATGACGGCGCGGTCGCGGATGCCGCGCAGCCAGCCGAAGGCGCCGAGGTCGTCGCAGGCGTCCGCCTCCGCGTGCTCGGCGGCAATGCCGAGGCGGGAGTCGCGGCCCGTCACGTAGCGTTGCAGCACGGCGCTATCGCTCATGGATCATCCGCTCCTGTTCTTGGTGCATGACGCGCGCGGTGTCGGGAACGGCCAGCCGCTCCAGCCGCTGAATCGTGGTTGCCCGTTCGCGCAGGTCGTGCCCCGCGACGAACTCCGTCGCCGTGAGGCGGTCATCCGACCGGCTCACCGCGTCCAGCAGGGCTTCCTTGTCGTCCGTGTAGACGGTCGCGGTCTCGCGCCCTCGCGAGACCGAGACGTAGAACTGCTCGCGTGACGACGCCGGCAGTGAGTCGGATGACTGACCGATGAACACGCGGTCCACCGTCTTGCCCTGGGAAGCATGGCTGGTCACGACGTAGCCGTGTGCCAGGTGGCCGTAGTCCTTTGAGACGGTCCAGCCGTTGGCGAGCACGATGTTCCCGCCGGCGTCGAAACCGCGCACCGCGTAGAGCGCGCCGTTGTTGAGCCGGTGCCGGCCGTCGGCCGTGGTCCCGTTGCGCGTGATGCGCAGCACGTCTCCGGGGGCAATCGGCAATACCGACGGCCGGTAGAGCTGGAAGCGATCCGACTGGTCGAGCGGCAGCGGCTCGTCGCCGACGAGGACACGCTCTCCCTTGCGGTGTCCCTTCGCGTTCTGGTGATAGACCAACACGTCGCCCGGCGAGTAGTTGAGCGGGTCGGCCTTCTCCGCCCCCGTCAGGTTGGCACTCTCCAGCGCCAGCAAGGTGCGCTCGCCCTCGCCCAGCTTCCCCGCCTGCTTGAGCCGGGCGCGGATTTCGTCGGTGATCCATTCGCCCTCCAGGTGCGTGGGCGAGACGACCAGTGCCGTTTTCCCCTCTTCCACCGTCGCCACGTAGTCATCGGCCAACGCCTTGTAGCGATCCGTCTCGCCGACCTCGCGTATCCAGCCCAGCCGGTCCAGCTCGCGGAAGCCGTCCTCCGTCCGGCCTTCCGAGAGCGCCCGCACGGCTTCCCGGTAGTCGCCGTGCTGCCGCTGAATCTCCCGAATCTCCGCCGGGACCAGCCCGGCTTCCTCTTCGAGCAGCCGCAGGGCCGCGCCGCGTTCGACGCTGCCGTGCTGCCTTCTATCACCAGAGAGAATGACGCGAGCCCCCAGCCGGTCGGCCAAGTCGAACACCCGGCCCATCATGCGCGAGCCGAGCAGTCCTGCCTCGTCGATCCAGATGACCTGTCCGGCTATCCGGGCCTGCAACCGCTCATCCACCAGCAGCCGCGCCACCGTGTCCGCGTCGGCAAAGCCCTCGACTTCACGCAGCACGCCGCGGCTGGCGTCGGCTGAGGGAGCGAACACGAAGACCCGCTTGCCGCCGGCCTCGATGCCCTCGACGGCCTCCTTCATCATGGTCGTCTTGCCCGTGCCGGCGGCGCCGCGCACCAGGATGACGCGGTCGTTCGAGTCGAGCACGTGCCGCACCGCCCGCCGCTGGTCCGCGTTCAGCCAGTCTCGCTTGAGCGCGTAGCGTGGGGTGCCTAGCGGGCGGCACGTCCCTCGGCCGCTCCGCGCGAAGGCGAGCATCCGCGTCTCTTCCTCCAGGACGCTGCGCGTCGTAGCGAGCCGGCGTCCCTCGCGTTCCGCCACGACTAGGTGCTCCGCCGCCAGGCTGCCGGCCACCGACTCCGGCGAGGCCTTGCCCACCGCCCGTTTCATGGCTTCCGCCAGCAGTGTGCGCTCCGGCACGACGGCGCTGCGCTCGAAGCAGTGGCCGACGGCGTGCAGCGCCGCCTCGCGGGCCGCCCGGCCGTCCTCCGGCAGGCCCTCCATGCCGAGCCGGGCCTTCACGCCTTCGAGGGCCGCCAGTTCGTCGGCCGTCATGCGCGACATCCACTCGCCCCGCAGCTCGTCGAGCGTCAGGTCCTTCTGCTTCCTCTCGCGCGTCTTCGCGCCCAGTTCGCCCTTGGCTTCCGGGTTGGTGATGCCCGCTTCGCGGGCCTTCTCTTCAATCAGCGCCGTCCGCCGCGAGAACTTCTCGATGGCCGACTGCGGCACGCCGGCCAGCTCCCAGCCCTGCTTCGTGCGCTGCGTCGGCAGACCCAGTTCCTCCAGCCGCCGGGCCACGCGCGCGTGGAACACCGCCTCGAAGAACGGCGCATCGCGCTTGAGCGCGGCGAACTGGCCCGCCTTCCAGCGGGATTCGTGGTCGTCCCAGGTCGTGTTGAACACGAAGCAGTGCGCGTGCAGGTGGGGGTCGGGCACGCCCTCGACCGGCCGCGCCGTGAAGTGAACGAACTCGCCCCAGACCATGTTGCCGGTCGTGCGGTCCTCGTTGCGCCCGCCCGCGCGCACGCGCGTCTGCATCTCGGCTTCGATG
Organism: Phycisphaerales bacterium; assembly: GCA_050486265.1. Classification (GTDB taxonomy): domain Bacteria; phylum Planctomycetota; class Phycisphaerae; order Phycisphaerales; family UBA1924; genus SLFH01. The sequence continues at coordinate 218,460 of JBJHCY010000002.1, forward strand.
TCCTCCATCGTCGCCTCGACCGACTCGCGGAAGGCGTCCAGGATGCGCCCGTCGCGCGTGAGGCCGTACAGTATCGAGACCGACTTCGGCACGTGGAAGTTGAAGTCGTAGCCGACGCGCCGCTCGCGCTTCGTGCGCGGCGTCAGCGTCTCGCCGCTCAGTGGATGTCGGTTGTCGCACAGCGCGTCCCAGTCCTCGCGCCCGACGTTGCCGGACAGCCCGAGACGCGCCGCCCCCTTGCCTTTCCAGGCGCCGACGAGTTCCTGCCCCTCCGAGTAGTAGTCGGAGGTCGAGTAGTAGCTCTTGGCCCGGTCCGGCGAGTTGTTCTGGGTGATGCGAAGCATGGTGACGCGATAGTTCCTACCGCGTCATTCGCCATCGTCAAGAACTTGTTCGCGCGGGGGTTGATTTCTTTCACGGGGCGCGTTTCACGGCGCCGGCCCCCGTCCCGCTCCGAGACAACCGGCAGCTACCGCCCTCGTCCCTTGGACTGCATCGCCTTGGCGAGGATGATCCGCGCCATCGGGTTCTCGCCTTCACGCGCCACGTCTTCCGGCGTCTTCCCGGCGTTGTCCGTGGCCTTCGCGTCCGCGCCGCGCTGCAGCAGCGTGCGGATGAAGTCCAGGCTTGGTTCCTCGCAGCTCACCGCCTTGTGCAATGGTGTCTGGCCGTCATTGTCCCTCGCGTTGATGTCCGCGCCTGCCTCAAGAAACAGGTCCACGATGGGGTAAAGGACAGGATAGCGACCTGAGGCCGCAAGCAGATGAAGCGGCGTTCGCCCGAACCGATCCCGCGCACGAACCTGGTCACGCGCGGCTTCCGGCCGGAACGTCAACAGGCCCTTGACCACGAGCTCATTACCGCTCTCCGCCGCGACGTGGAGCGGGGTGCGGTCCAGCGCGTCTTTCCTGGCCGGGTCGGCGCCGCCCTTCAGGAGCGCGTGCAGCGTCCGCCACGTGTCCTCGCCGGGCGTCTTGCCACGTCTCCGGCGGCTCAGCCTGGTTCCGACCACGTCGAAAAAATCCCCGGTTTCGGCCAGCGCGTGCAGCGGCGTCCGGCCACCCTTGTCGCTCGAGTTCGGATCGTGCCGCGCCACCTGTGCGCCGCCCTTCATCAGGAACTCGCACATCTCCGGGTGCGCCCGTTCGGCGGCCAGGTGCAGCAGCGTGTCGCCGATGACAGGATGGGCCGCCTGCCCAGTCCGCGCACCCGGAGACAGGCACACCTTCAGCGTCTCCACGTCGCCGCCCTGCACGGCGCGCTCCAGCAGGTCCGGCGGCCGGCGCGCGCCCGCCTCGAGCAGCACGCGGCACGCCTCGGCGTGCCCCTGCATTGTGGCCATCGACAGCGGCGTCGAGCCGCGATCTGAACTCGCATTCACGTCCGCGCCACGCGCCAGCAGGGACCGGATGATCTCGACGTTGCCGCTCTCGGCCGCTCCGTGCAACGGCGTGTTCCCGTTGCTGTTTCGTGCATCCGGCTCGGCCCCGGCGGCGAGGAGCAGCGCGGCGGCCTCCGCATCACCGTTCACCGCGGCGCAGAAGAGCGGTGTGCCGTCCACGCTCTGAATATCGGTTCGTGCGCCGCGGTTCAGCAACAGCTTCACCACGTCCCGCTTGCCCTCCCAGACCGCGTTATGCAGGGCCGTCTGACCGATGCCGTTGGCCGCGTTTACGTCCGCTCCCGCATCCAGCAGCGCCTCGACGACCGCCGAGAAACCACCCGCCGCGGCCAGACCAAGAGCGGTATCTCCTTGCAGAACCGATGCCTCCTCCGAGCTACCGTCCTCTACCCGGTCGTTCACCCGGGCGCCCGCGGCGAGCAGCGACCGTACCGCCTTGAGGTCGCCCACCAATGCCGCCCTGTGAAGCGGCGTCATGCCGTTCTCGTCAATTTCTCCAGCTGTTCCCATTTCTCCCCCCGTAACCTGTTCCCTACTCAAGGCTTAGCATGAATGAGCGCAGCCGTGTATGACATTTATGTGAACGTCGCGCGCGTTCCGTATCCGCCTGATAAACCAGGCACAATCGCCGCTGACCGCGCTGCGACAGGATGGTCACGTGTCCATTGCGGCCTGCACCCCCGCGCGTATCACCGGTGCGCGGCAGCCGGCGCGCACCTTGGTTCCGGTTTACATTCGCCGTCGCTTGTGCCATTCTCGGAAGTCACATGCAGAGCGACGACGCATGAATAGGCCCGGGAGCCGACGCCGAAGGAACGGCATCACCCGGCGGGCGTTCACCCGCGCGGCTGCGGCTGCCGGCGTGTCGGCCGTTGCCGCGATGTCCCTCGGCCCCCTCCGCATCGCCAGGGCCGCGGCGCCGGCCCCGGCGCGCCCAAACATCATCCTGTTCATCGCCGACGACATGCGCTACGACGCCGCCGGCTTTGCCGGCAATCCGGTGATTCAAACCCCTCGCCTGGATGCGCTGGCCCGGCAGAGCATGCACTTCACCCACTGCTTCGTCACCACCCCGATCTGCTGCAGCGCCCGCGCCACCCTGATGACCGGCATGTACGCGCTCCGGCACGGCGTGTACGACTTCGGCCAGTCGCTCAGGCCCGAGCACCTGGACGGCATGTTCCCCGTGCTCATGCGCGCGGCCGGGTACCACACCGGCTTCGTCGGCAAGTGGCATATCGGGGAAGTGCCGGACGGGCGATTCGACAACTGGATGGGGTACGCGGGTCAGAACGCCTACCTGCACCGCGAGGGGCATCTGACCGACATCCAGACGAGGCAGGCCATCTCCTTCCTGGAGCAGCGCCCGCCCGGGCAGCCCTTTCTGCTTATCGTCTCCTACAAGGCCGCCCACTGGCCCCTCATACCGCAGAGCCGCCACAGCGCGCTCTACCGCAACACCGACATTCCCCGCAGCCCGACGGACCCGTCGAATCCCGCTCTCGCGCCGGTCACGCTGCCCCGGCTCGTCCGGGCGCACGCGCGTCACATGAAGAAGTACGAGCAGATGATGTTCAGCAACGAACAGTACCACCGCTACATGCGCCGCTACTACCAGTTGCTGACCGGCCTGGACGAGTCCGTTGGCGCCGTGCTGGACGCGCTCGACCGCCAGGGCGCATCAGACGGCACGGCGGTCGTGTTCACGTCTGACAACGGGCATCTCTGCGGCGAGCATGGGCTCGTCGGCAAGAGCCTGCTGTACGAGGAGTCGATTCGCGTTCCGCTTCTGATCCGGCCGGCGCCCAACCGCGCTGCGGGATTCCGCCCCCAGGCGTCCTCGGCCTTCGCCCTCAATGTCGATATCGCCCCGACGGTGCTCGGACTGGCGGGCATCACGCCACCTCCGGGGATGCAGGGCACGGACCTGCTGACGAAGCCCTCCGCCGTGGACGCTCGCGGCCGCCGCGGGGTCTACTTCGAGTCTCCGCGGTTACACAGGCACACTGTCTTTTCCGAAGCGTACCGGACGGACGGTTTCAAGTACGTGCACTACTTCACTGTCTCGGAGTCCGAGGAGTGCCTTTACGATCTTGCCGCCGACCCCGGCGAAATGTGGGACCGGGCCGCCGTGCCCTCCTACGCCCCGCAGCTTGCCGCGCTGCGCCGCGCGATGCTTGCGGAACGCAATCGCCTCTCAGCAGCCTGACCAGTCGTGAGCGGCGGCAGGGCGTGCACAGCCCATCGTGGCCTCTTCGAGCGCCGTACCGAGGTCGTCAGTCACTGTTTCCGGATCGCCATCACCAGGGCGCGCCTGCCGCCCTGTTGCCGATGGGTCATCCATTCGCGCGCGGACTATCCCGGCCGCGGCACGGACGCCGGTGTTGAATCGCCCTTGCGCGCGCAGCCAGGCATGATGCAGGCCGGCGCCAAGACGCCCTCTCCTGCTTCCTGTCCGGCTGTGTGTGTTGTCGCCCGGGCGTTGACGTGCCGGGCTCGTCTCTGCTTTTCCCCGGTCTCCTGCGCCCAACACGGCCTGATTGACGGCATCGCTACAGCCGCCGCCGGTCCGGTCAAGCGGAAAACCGGTTCCTCCCAACATCTTCACTGCGTTGCAGACGCGGGTCCCTCCCGTTTTCCGCTGTGACCGGTGCGCTCCGCCCCGGCCTGGAGCGGCTGGTTTCCGCGTGCCATCAGGCCGCGATGGGCGCGGCCGGAAACCTCAAGAAAAGGAGACTCACATGTCCGACACGAACAACAACGCTTCCAAGGCTCCCACGCACATCGCCTACCAGGTGCGCGACCGCGAGGGCAAGAAGGGCTTCTGGACCCGCATCGGGTCCGCCTGGCCGCACAACGACGGCAAGGGCTTCAACATCCAGCTCGAATGCGTGCCGCTCGACGGCCGCATCACGCTCCGCGTCGCGAGCGACAAGAAGGACTGACCCATCCGCAACCGGGCGGGCCGCAAGGCCCGCCCTTTCTCTATCGAAAGGAGACTTCCCATGACACACGAACCGACCAACGCCGACCGCGCCGATTGGGCCAGGGAGGCGCTTGCCGCCTTCACCGCCCGCACCTACGGCGGCGACCATCCCGACACGATGGACCGCGGCGACCTGGAGACCGCCATCTACGACCTCATCGCCGACCTGCTGCACTACGCGAAGCGGCAGGGCTTCGACACCGGCAGCATCATCACGCAGGCGTGCTACCACTTCGAGTGCGAGCTGCGCGAGGAGGTGACGCCATGACCGCCGTCGCCCTCATCAACCCGTTCTTCGCCGCCCGGCTCGGCCGTAGAACACGCACGGCCTCCGCCAAGGTCGCTTCCGCGCCCGTCGAGAAGCGAGTCATCGGCAACGCCACGCTCTACCGCGCCGACTGCTTCGAGGTGCTGCCAACGCTCTCCGGCATCGGAGCCGTCGTGACCGACCCGCCTTACGGCATCGGTTTTCAGTACCGCAGCTACGACGACGCGCCTGAGAAGTACGATGCGCTGATGGAACGGCTTGTGCCCGAACTCCTCCGCATTACCGGCAACGGGCCTTGCTTCGCATGGCAGAGTCCGCTCACCGCCGAGCGCTGGCACCGCTACTTCCCCAAGGGCTGGCGCATCATCGCCGCCTGCAAGGTCTATCCCGAGAAGGGACGGCAACGCTGCCTGAGCTGGGACCCGGTCATCTTCTGGAGCGGCAAGTCGCTGCTCAAGGATGAACTTCCGCGCGACTGGCACGTCGCCGACCTGCGGCCGTGGACGGAGAGCATCGGTGACAACCCCGTGCCGTGCCCGCGCCCGCTGGAGCAGGTGCGCTGGTTCTGCGACTCGATTTCCGCTGATTCAGTGCTCGACCCGTTCATGGGCTCCGGCACCACCGGCGTCGCGGCGATTCTGGCCGGCAAACGATTCGTCGGCATTGAGCGCGACCCGGTCTACTTCGACTACGCGTGCAAGCGCATCGAGGCGGCGTGGAAGGAGCGTTGCCATGCAGCCGAGTAAGCCCAACGAGTGCGGCGTCCTCGACGCGGGACTGCGCGAAGTCGTGGCCACGCATGGCCGCGGCTACGCCGCCATCCGAATCGCACTCTGCGACGACGGGCTGTACCGCATCGGCGTCGAGATGCACTACGCCCACGGCGGATTCGCCTTCCCCGTCAGCATCCACGCCGAGGGCTTCGCCACGCTGGACGCTGGCCGAACGGCGGCGCTGGAACTCCTGCTTCGTTCCTGGCACGCCCCCTTCCCTTCCGAGCCGGAAAGCGTTCGGGCGGAGCTTGCCGACATGCGCGCCCAGGTCGAAGCCCGGCTCCGCCAGCCCACCCTCTTCTGACACGCTCACCGGTTCACTTTCCGGTTTACATGCGCACGCACTTTGTGCATCCTCGACATGCAACCTTGTCACGGAGGAACCATGACCAACCCGCCCGACGACTTCGACTACTGGAAGCTCTCGGTCGCCGACCGCATCGTGCTCGCCCAGGACATCCTCGACAGCGTGCTGGCCGAAGCGGAGTCCGGCGCTGTGCCGCTTGGTGACCGCTGGATGCGGCGTTATTCCGCCGCCACACAGAAGCGTGCCGCGTCCCTCCCGCAGCCGGCCCGCCGCATCTTCGAGGCGGTGCTGCGCCTGCTGCAACATGCGCAGGAGGGCGGGATTGCCGACGACGAGGAGTACGTCGCATTCATGGGCGCCATTCTCCGGGAGGCCACCGAGCGCATGACCGTCCGCCTCGACCACGTCGCCGAATCGCTCCGCAAGTAACCGCTCACAGCCGCCACGAACCGCGCGCCAGTCTGGGCATCGCCAGCCCGGATGACGTGGGCATTCGTCACAGCGGGACCGGCTCGACGCGATCGCATCCCGCTTGCTCGCCACGGCCCGCTGCCGTGTCTCCCTCGGCTCCTTTCCGTGGGGTTGACCTGTTGATGCACATCCTGGCGTCCGCCGCCCCCGCGTGCGGCCTTTGGCCTCAAGGGGACCGTGTTGTCGCTTCGCTCCTGCCCGCACCATCCCCTTGACGCGGCGGCTTTCCACGGCCGCCCTCCGGTGTGCATCGGTCAACCAGCCACGAAAGGAGACTCAACCGATGGACACACCGCTCACCCATGCCGACCTCCGCCAGTTCACCGGCGACCTTGAACGCTTCCGGCACCCGCTCGCCCGCGGCGTCATCTACACGCCGGGCGTGCGCTACCTTGCCAGTCGCGGCGGTGCGTACTGGCTCATCGACGAGATTGCGCTGGCGATCGCCGGGGGCGATGTTGCCAGGGCGGGCAGGTCCGACGAGCGCGTCCTCAGCCTGCACTTCTGGCGGCTCGAAGTCCGCGAGGACCGCTCGGCAACGCTGACGGCCCGCGCCGACGACGGAGTTCCTCCCTTCGTCACCCGCCACATCCCGTGGACCGACTTCCCGCTCGACCACGTGGACGTGTGGGCCGGCTTCGACGGCCGCTACTGGACGCTCTACCTGCCCTCCGAACACTGAGGGCGTCGTCCCGCCCATCATCACAACGCTGGACAGCGGGCGCCGTTCCCGCTGTTCAGTCATTCATGCGCGACACTGGAGCTGCCTCTCTGCTCCCTGAATCCGCAACGCACCGGAGCATGGTCCGCGCCAGGCGGGGCATCGCCTGTCACGTCCCATGCGCGGGAAGCCGAAGAAGAGGAACCCTCGGACTCGGGACCATACCGGCAGATGGATGGGTTGAACCTGACGTGCCCGCCGCCCGTCGTGTCGGGTCCCAGCCGCCGGTGAGGACCCGACGACGACGGCCGTATACGGCAGATTGAACACAGTTGAACGACTGACTGGGCATTCCGCCCAAGACGCGCGCTGAGTCTCTGTCGCAGAGCATTTCGTCACCAGACGTCCCCCCTAAGCAGTGCTTAGGACTTCTTTCACCGTGAAAGCGTGCTGGCTGGCAGGCTGTCATGCTTGCAGGCTGGCTTACGGTCCTGACGGCGTGCATGCAGGCGCGACGGCATGACGGCTTGCTCTCCGTCCTGTCGGCAGGCTTGCAGGCATGAAGGCCGGATGACGTGACGGCTTGACGGCTGACAGTCATGCAGGCATGAGTGCGGGCGCTCTTGCCGTCCGGCATGCGTGCCTGAAGGCATGCCAGACTGCCGGCTGCAAATAATGCTTGCCATCGGGCATGCAATCGTGCTAGCCATCAGGCATGATTATCGCCGTGGCGAACTCCAAGGGCGGGGTCGGGAAATCGACGCTCGCCGTCCACCTGGCCGCTTGGCTCGACAAGCAGGGCCACCGGGTGACGCTGGCCGACTGCGACACGCAGCAATCGTCGTCGCAGTGGATTCGCGAGGCGGCACCGCAGGTCAAGACGCTGTGCATGCGCGACCCGGACACCATCATCAACGAGCTGCCGCAACTGGCCCAGGAAACCGACTACGTCGTCGCCGACGGGCCGGGAAGTCTCGCCGAGACGAGCCGGGCGCTGCTGCTCGTGGCCGACCGGGCCATCGTGCCGTGTAAGGCGTCGATGCTGGAGATTCGCGCGCTGGACGCCGCAACAAAGGTGCTCCGCCAGGCGCAGAAGATTCGCGTCGGCCCGCCGAAGGCGACGATCGTGCTCAGCATGGTCGGGAAGAACTACCGGCTCACGCAGGACATGCGGGAGGCCGCGGCGCTGCTCAAGCTGCCGATCACGCCGACCTTCATGACACTCCGCCAGATCTACGCCGACGCCCCCGGCCAGGCGGCCGTCGTGTGGCACATGGGCTCGCGCGCCAGGGAAGCCGCCGTCGAGGTGGACCGACTCTTCCGGGAACTGCTGCCCGATGCGGTCGCGTCGTCGCGCCCGGCCGCACGCAAGCGCCAGGCCGTTGCGACATAGCGGAGGGGAGGGGACGCATGGCCGAACGACGCTCACTCGCCGAGGGACTCAAGGCCACGCCGAAGGTGGACACCGTGGTGGCCCGCGAGTTCGTGTACGAAGGGAAAGCCGCAGCGACAGCGCCGGCCGTCGTGAAGTCCGAGGCAGCGACGCCGCAAGCGCCGGCCATCAACCGCGTCTCGCTCAGCACGCGCATCCGCGACGACTACGCCAAGGCGCTCAAGCGCGCCTCGCTGGAGCGGCAGTTGAAGGGCGTCGAGCCGAACACGTTGCAGGACATACTGGAGCAGGCCATCGAGCCGTGGCTGCGCTCGAACGGCTACATTCCCTGAGCGCTTCCGCCCGTATCGCTCCCGGAGTCTGCGCCGGCATCAACGCCGGCCGGTTCAAGCGCATCGACGCCGGACGAAGCGGGCGCTTCGAGTTGCGCCGGCGGAGGCGAGGGGAGGGACGGCGCCGCCTCCAGTTGCAGTTCCTGCTGCCGGCTCGAACCCTTGAGATGGTACGAGCGCACGAAGGCCAGCCGGTCGCCGTTGAACATGAAGCGAATGTTGACGAAGAACACGCCGTCGGACGGGCTGCGGTAGAGGAACTCCTTTTCGAGCAACTCACGCACGCCGCGCTGGTACGTGCGGTCGTTGATGCCGTGGTCCTTGGCAAGGTACTGGTTGAGCTTGATCTCGTCCGAACCGGGATTGGCCCGCATCTGGTGGTAGACCAGCTCGAAGACCTGCATGCCCGTCTTCGACAGGCCGGCCGCCTGCTTGATGCCGTCGAGGAAGAGCTTGACGAATCGGCTGCTATCGACTTCCTCCTCCCACCAGAAGCCCATGCCGCCGATGCCCTTGATCTCGCCGCTGCTGTGGTCCACGATCACCGAGCCCTTGCCGCCGGGCACATGGAAGCGCTTGGTACGCGTCGTCATGCCGTTGGACGCGGGCACGCTCGGGTTGGTGCGGTAAACCGGGAAGCCCCGCTTCGTGCTGATCTGGTTCGCGCCTCCGGCAGTTGCCGCGCCTCCCGCGACCAGCGCCGTACCCTGTCGATCATCCGTCATTTTCGCCCTCCATTTTTGTCTGTAGTCAGACAACACACTGGCAGATGACCGACAGAAGCGCAAGGGCTTTCTGACGGTGCACCGACCAGTTGTGACGGCCGCCCGACAGATCGTGACGGTTTGGATCGAGCAGAATCAAAGGGTTGCGCCTGTGGCCTTTCTTATACTTCAATACAAAGCAGCGTGGCCGACGACGAGCGCGCCCCGACAGCGCTGGTCGAGTCGGCGGCCCGTACGCCTCATCGAAAGAACGGCGCCGCCTGTGGATAACGCCACGCAAACCGCAGCAGCCGCAGCCCTAATGCACCGCCGGTAGACGGGAGTGTTGCTCCGGCTGAGTAGACCGCAACCGTTTCACGTCGCGGAGAGGCCTGTGTGGCATTCAGGAAGGGGTTCGAGCCTGTGGCATCGTTCCCGGCCTCGATAGACGCCCGTAGAAGCGAGGAATCGACTCCGAGGCCATGTCACCGCCCGAAGAGGCTCTTTGACCATTCAGAGGTGATTTCTCGCGGAATATCGCCGATGCAGACAGCCGACCGTGTTCGGTAGCATCAGTTCTGCCGCCTCAGCCGGAAGCTGAACGGCGTACCGTTATGCCCCTTCAGCAGCAGCCCCTCATCGTCGAACGTGTACTTGAACTCCATCGTGCTGCCAAGCACACCCTCGGTGCGGATGCGGATACGCCCGCCGTCGAGCAACGTGTACTGGCCGCGCGTATCGAGGACGGCGTCCTCCAGGAAGCTGCCGTCCGACCCGAACCGCCAGTCGGCGAAGCTGCCGTTGACGTGCCACGTTCCCGCCAAGCGATGCCGCGTGATCGCCTTCGACACGGCGGGCAGGCCGCCGGCGTCGCTGATCAGCCAAGCGGCAATGACCAGCCCCACGATGACGCCGATGGCTGGCATCAGTACCGGACCAACGTCGTTCACCCAGCCGAGGAAATGCAGCAGCCGGCCCTTCCTGCGCGGCTCGTACAACTGCGCCTGCAATTCCGCCTCGCTCGTGTGCACGTCCCGACTCGCAGATGGTCTGCCGCTCATCGCCGCGCCTCCCTCCGTCGTCGCAGGCCGGCGAACCCGACCAGGGAGAGCAGGGCGAGCGAGCCCGGTTCGGGCACGGCAGTGACGATGCGAATCTCGTCGTAGGCCAGACCGAACTTCAGCGTGAAGTCGAGCCGCGTCCGGTCCCCGGAGATCTCGAAGGTGTCGAGCGAGCCGGGCGGCAGTTCCAGCCGCCTTCCGGGGCTGTTGCCGTAGGTCACGCCCGGCCGGCCGAGGATGCCGTCCGTCCCGTTCATTGACGCGGTGGTGATGAGCACGCCGAGAATGGGCTGGTCGAAGACGACGTAGCCGGAGAGCAGGGCATCGAAGCCCGCCACCGAGTCGGCGTGGAGCAGGTAGCTCTGCACCGCCGTCCCGGCGGCGACGAGGCCCGGCACGAGCAGCGACTCGTGATCGACGAGACCCGTGTTGACGTGGTCCAGGGCCAGGTCCGAGAACAGCACGGTCTGCCGCTCGAAGAAGCCGCGGATTTCGGTGTCGCTCTCCCACTGGTTGAGCGCGATGTTGGCGGGCGGCTCCGCAAGCACGGCCGCCCCGCCGACCTCGATGATGTCGGCGGAGGCGAGGGGGGCGAGCATGGCGATGACGACGACAACAAATCCTGGCAAAGTGGTGTGGTAACGCATGGGCGACTGATCCCGTTCCCTTGATCGTGAATCCTGTTTGTGAGCGGCGAGCGCGCGCTCTGGCTCCACCGCAAGCCTAAACGCTCAATCTTCCGATAAAAGACGGCATTTTCGCTGTCGGTGATCTCGCCGACAGCCGCAGTGCGGGCACGGCTCGTCCATCAGCAGTTCCCACGCCAGCGCGAAGACGCGGCTCGTCACTTCGGCGCGATTGGCGCCGTCAAGTCCCAGGCGATCGAGCGCGCGCTCACGGTGCATCCGTACAGTGCCGTAGCGGATGCCGAGCTTTGGCCCGATCTGCTTGTCGCCGAGTCCCTGCATGATGAGCGCGACGACCTCCGCCTGCCGCTCCGACAACCCGGCGGACGCGACCACCCGCCGCCAGATGGCGGCGTCGATGACCGGCGGCGTGAGCGCCGGTTGTGGCTCGGGTTGGATGGGCAGCGCCTTGCGTGCGGCGCGTGCTCGGCGAGGCATGGGCAACGTCCCGATGAAAAAGGAGCGCCGAACCAAGGACGCCTCGGGAGCCCCCGCCAAGGGGCATGGAGAACGTGCCCTGGCCGACGCCCCTTTGCGGGGCGCGGCCTTCAAGGCACTGCCTCTCCAACTGAAACTTGGCGGTTTTCCCGAGAGCAGCGGCTTGACGCTCGCGCGTCGTTCAGATTGTCGCCGGGGCCACCTTCTGGCCCCGGCACGGCTATTCTACGCGGAGAACGGGGCGGGCCGAAGAGCGGATTCCGGCCCTCGGCCGGGGCCGATCCAGACCCGACCTCGCCGTGGCTTCATACCCCGTTCAGGATGTTCTTGTGCCAGTCGTACCCCTGAATCATCGCTGACACCTGCACATCGGCGAGTCGCTGCAGCGCCGGATCACGTGCCGTCATCTTGCTTGGGCGAATCGACGGCAACAGAAGCCGATGCTCCAGGTGCGCCGAGCCACGACCGTATCGCTCGAAGCGAGATCGGAAGTCGCTCTCGCACTCTTTGAAGCAGTGATAAACCACGGCCTCAGACGCCCATGCGATAGGACCAAGGGAACGAAGCCGCACACCGAGATCAAGATCCTCGCCGGCCGCGAACGGGTATGAACAGTCGAACCCGCCGCACGCTGCAAAGGACCCAGCATGCACGAGCGCGTTGGCGGTCACGATGGCTTGCGGACCGCTGGCGTCCATCGGTGGGTTCAGGATGCCCTCGATGGTCATGTAGTGGTTGATGCGGGAATCGGTCGGCGACTTGATTACACCATGTACCGGACCGGCACATGCGACGGTCGAGCGCGGCGCGCGCATCATCGCATCCTGCAAGACCGCGAAGAACTCCGGATCGCGAGCGCAGCCCGTATCCGTGAAGTACAACCACTCGACCGGCGTACCGGTGTGATGCAGCGCGCCGGCGTTCCGCGCGTACGAGGGGCCACGATTTGCGTCGTATTCAACGAGCGTTATCCCCCGGCGTCTCGTCCAACGCGGTGGGTTCCGTTCCGTGTTGTCATCCACAACGACAATTTCGGCCGGGCGCGGCCGGCACGCAAGCAGACCGTCAATGGTCTCGTGCGCGTCGCCCCAGTCACGATGCGTCGGGACGATGGCCCGAGTAAGTCTCATCCTGACTCGCGGAACCCGCAGGGCTTGGTTCCAGGTTTGAGGGAGTGTCAACAGCGGAAGCGACCAAGCCCACGTCATGCGGCGGTCCTCCAGGGGAAAAGTCCGTGAGCCGCACGGCGGGCATGTCCGCCAAGTGAGCCCACGAGGATCGTCTGCCGTCGAGTGTAGACCCCCAGGTCGGCGCTTGATTCCCGGCTTTCGCCCGCGGCGCTCCCCGCCGTCACCGCTTCGCTTCCCGCCTCCGAGTTTTGCACGCCTCACGCCGTCGCCGCTGGCGCGCCCTGCGGGTGCGCTCCGTCATTCGGCCTGCTCCGCTGATGCGGGACTCTCCGGCGTGACGCCGGCCGTCGCGCCGCTCGCTCCTTGTCACCCCCGACGTGGTCCCTCGTGCCTGGCGAAGGGACCGCACGTCGCGGGGCCCGACAAGGAGCAGAACCATGAAAGCCGAACAAGCAAAGAAGATCGCCGACCAGGCCCTCGAACAACTCGCCGATGCGCTCGCCAAGGGCAAGAGCGAAGCACTCACGCGCTACCTCGCCATGCTGGCCAAGTTCCACAAATACAGCTTCGGGAACGTGCTGATGATCCTCTCGCAGAAGCCCGACGCCACACACGTCGCCGGCTTCCACACCTGGCGGCAGATGGGCCGCTTCGTCAAGAAGGGCGAGAAGGGCATCGTCATCATCGCGCCGATGCTCATCCGCAAGCGCGACGAGCAGGACAGCGACGGCACCCAGGAGTCCAAGCCTGTACTGCGCTTCCGCGGCGTCTACGTCTTCGACGTGTCGCAGACCGACGGCGAGCCGCTGCCCGAGCCGGCGCGCGTGAACGGCGACCCGCGTCACCACACCGACCGTCTCAAGGCGCTCGTCGCCGAGCGCGGCATCGCGCTCGACCATATCGACGTGCCGCACGACGCGCTCGGCGTCTCCCGCGGCGGCCGCATCAGCATCCGCCCCGACTTGGAACCGGCCGTCGAGTTCTCCGTCCTCGCCCATGAGCTGGCCCACGAGCTGCTCCACCGCGGCGAGGACCGCCCGGCGAGCAAGACCGTCCGCGAGACGGAGGCCGAGGCGGTCGCCTTCGTCGTCGGCCAGGCGATCGGCCTGGAGACCGGTACCGCCGCCAGCGACTACATCCAGCTCTTCGACGGCAAGGCCGAGACGCTGGCCGCCTCCCTCGACCGCATCCAGAAGGCCGCCGCCGAGATCATCGCGGCCCTGCATGGCGCCACCGAGCCGGGGGAAGCGGTCTGATCCCCGCCAGCGTCCCGGCGATCCGGTCGTCGGGGTGCATTTCTTGCCTGTGGGCTGCGTGAAATCCGGCGTCGTGAAGGACCCGAACACTTTCTGCTCGACACCGCCTACGCTTGTCCAATAGAATCGGCTGCGATGGATCAAACCACCCTGGACCAGACTGCCATGCTGGACACCCCGCTTCAGGCGGTGCGCCCATGATCGAACCGCTGCTTTCGGTTGACGACGTGGCGGCGATTCTCGGTGTCAAGCGCGACACCGTGTACAAGCTCATCAATCGGGATGACCTTCCGGGGTTCAAGGTCGGGCGCCTCTGGAAGTTCAAGCAGAACGAAATCAATGCGTGGATGGACAAGCAGCCGGGCAGGCGTGCGCCCGGCAGGCGTAGACCTTCCGACCAAGGGAGGCGCACATGAGACAGGTGCCACCACGGTCGGGAACGAAGAAGCGTGTGCCCGGGAACTTCGTGGACCTATTCGCGGGGTGCGGCGGGCTTTCGCTCGGGTTGATGTCCGCTGGCTGGAACGGCCTGTTTGCCGTCGAGCAAGACTCGCTCGCCTTCGAGACACTCAAGCACAACCTGGTCGATGGACACCCGAACTGCCCGTTCAGGTACGCGTGGCCATCATGGCTTGAGACGAACCCCATCGAGATCAGCCACTTCATCGACCAGCACCGCGACGAACTCACCGCGCTGAGGGGAGGTGTTGACCTGCTTGCCGGCGGCCCCCCGTGCCAAGGGTTCTCCCTGGCAGGTCGCAGGAAGAGCAACGATCCACGCAACGAGCTCTTCAAGCACTACGTCGCGCTCGTGGAGGTGCTCGCGCCGCCGTTCCTTCTACTTGAGAACGTGAAGGGCATATCGGTTGCCTTCCGGAGGCCATCGAAGGGCACGCGGACGAGCATGCCTGTCGCCGAGCCGTTCTCCGAGCGAATCAAGAGGAGCCTGGAAGCCGCGGGATACAGGGTGTTCACGAAGCTCGTTCACGGCACAGATGTCGGCGTGCCGCAATTTCGCCCGCGCTACATCATGCTCGCGATCCGATGCGACCTCGTTGAGAAGCACCCTGACCTCGACCCGTTCAAGGACTTCGAGAAATGCCGGAAGAAGTTTCTTCGCGGCAAGGGACTGCCGGTTGACAAGCCGGTCACGGTCAAGCAGGCGATTTCTGACCTTGAAAAGCGCGGCAAGAAGATCATTGAGTGCGTCGACTCGCCAGGGTTCAAGCAGATCCAGTACAAGTATCCGCTCAGCCCGTATCAACGCCTCCTGCACGGCACGCTCAACGGCACCGCGCCGAACAGCCTCCGCTTGGCTCGGCATGGGGAAGTGGTAACTGACCGGTTCAAGGCGATCCTGTCCACGTGCCGGAAAGGCGTCCAACTCTCCGCCGCCGATCGTGAGCGATTCGAGCTGAAGAAGCACTGCGTGGTGCCGCTGCATCCGAAACGGCCATCGCACACGCTGACCACGCTGCCTGACGATTTCTTGCACTATTCCGAGCCTCGCATCTTGACCGTTCGCGAGTATGCCCGTCTCCAGTCTTTCCCGGATTGGTACGACTTCAAGGGAAAGTATACGACTGGAGGCGATCGCCGCCTCCGCGAATGCCCTCGCTACACGCAGGTAGGCAACGCTGTTCCGCCATTCCTTGGCGAAGTGGTGGGCCTTCTCCTCGCTGAACTCAAGCGGACTCTTGACCCAACGGGGGCGACATGCCGGCGAACTTGAATCCCCGGGTCACCGATCTCCTGTCATGGCATGGCCACGCTTCCGGCGGGGTGCATGTTCCATTCCAGGCAAGGCCCAATCCGATCGGCCGGGTGATCGACACGATGCTCGTCCGGCGCCTCCGCACGCTCGCCGAGAGAATCGCCGGAGATGGCACGTCTCAACCTCGATGGATCTTCCTGGTCGGTGGGCCAGGCAACGGAAAGTCTGAGACTGTCCAGGACTTCCTTTCTGAACTCGACTCTCGTCTCGATCTCAACGGTGCTCTGGTCGAAGCGCTGCGATCCCAGTTTTCACACCCAGGCCTGCTACCGCGCAAGGTCGAGATTGATGCAACCTCGCTGCAGGGCGGCTCTGAGGCCTTCGCCAGCAAGGTGGGGCGGCTGATCGTAGTCCAGGATGCGACAGCCACCGAGTCCGCCGCTGGCAACGCCGCCAAGGAGCTGGCCGACGACCTCGCCGACTTGTTCACGTGCCCACCCGGGCCACCCTTGCCTGTTTTCGTAGCGTGCGCAAACAGGGGACTGCTCGCCCGGTGCATGAACGAGGCCGTGCGGAGTTTCGGCGAGAACAACGAGGTAACCAGGCTCTTGGCCAGCGTTATCCAGGCTGCCAGCCTAGGCCTTGAAACGCTCGCGGGTCGAAAGCCATGTTGGCCGCTGGAACCTGACCACCGCTTCGCATGCTGGCCGCTCGATGTAGAGAGCTTGCTCGCAGGAGATGCCGATGATGCACCGCTTTGGCAGGTCATTCGCGAGGCAGTGGACGCCAATCGCTGGGAGACTCCTGGCGCATGCCAAGACTGTGACTCCCGGGACCTGTGCCCGTTGCGCCAGAACGCGGAATGGTTGCGGGACGACACGACGCGGGAAAACCTCTTAAAGCTCTTGCGTCGCGGCGAGATCGCCCGGGGCAAACGATGGAACTTCCGCGACGCGTTCTCCCTCGTCGCGGAACTACTGGTAGGCCAGTGGAGCGACTTTGAACCGGCCGCACATCCTTGCGAGTGGGTCCATGCAAACCGCGCACGCGCCTCGGCGAATCCGCCCGATCCTACCGGCGTGCTCGCCCTCGCTGCGCAGCTCTACCCCAACTCGATGTTCAGGGCCGGATATACCAAGCAAGCCGCCGGGGCTTACCTGCAGCAACTTGATCGCCGGTCTAGCACGGCACAAGTCCCGCCAATCACCAAGAGCGTTGTGGACGGCGTTGCCGCGATAGGTGCCCTCGCTTCCGCAAAGCCGATTCGTGAAATGCTTGCCCATGACTACCGGCGTCTTGATCCCGCGAACTACACGCCAGTTGACCCGACGCACCCACTCCGCGCGATCGAGGACGCGTTCTGCCAGTCCGTTGCACAAGGATTCGCGAAGACCCAACCCTCCATGCCATCCGCGATCGAGGCGCTGCTATTCGACTTACTTGGCAAGGCAGAGGAGGAATGGAACTTGCTCGGCCGCGAATCAGCGCTGGCGACCGCCTCGGTCTGCTTGCTACGCAAGCTCGCAGCCATCTTTGCAAAGCGCAGCGTGGGGGTACGATCGTGCTACCACGCGCTGGCCGAGCACCTTGCGGACTACGAGGCTTCGCTCCGTGACCCTGCACGCCTTGCGACCATTCGCGCCGCGCTCAAGCCGCTTCTCGGTGATACCGGCCCCCGTTTCAACATGCTGGAGATCCTCGGGCAACCCACGGCCGAATCAATCCCGCTCGTCAGTCTGCATGCGCCGGTCCAGGGAATGCGTGTTCTCCCCGCGCCGGTGGCGACCGATTCGACCCCCGGGCATGACGTGCCCTGCATCGCCTTCACCCAGCCCGCGTACCACGTGCCTCTTACCTTTGATTTCTACCTGGCACTACAGCTTCGCAAGGAAGGCTGCGCCGGGGGGAGTCTCCCGGCCAATGTCCGGGCTGCACTTGACCGCATTCGGCATCGTTCATCGGGCGAGCTGTGCCGCGACGATGACAAGTTCGTAGATGGGCAAGCGTCCATCGTCCTGGAGACAGGCCACCAGTTGGTCCTGTCAACCCCAGGCGGTGTCCCAACGCTGGCACAGGAATGACCAGGGCTTCTGATGCAACTTTCCGAGTTTGAGAACGAACCCACCAAGATGCGTCACCCGTCGTACGACGGGTCGATGCTGTACACGACCGCGCCCGAGTGGTCCACGGGCGAGGTGCTACTTGCCGCCGCCTATCGCCGGCTAGTCCTGGGTGTCGGGGAAAGCAGCATTGATCTAAGAAACATTTCTCTCGCCGCGGGCAAGATGCCCGCCGAGGTCGGGGGGCCGCAGACATGGGATAGGCTGTTGACCGCCAAGGGTGGAATTGCCAGCCCGCTGCGCCACGGGCAGTATAGTCCAACGGCGTCACGGCAGTTGATGCCACTCGTACCAACGATCGCGCGAATTGCCGGGGTCCTTGGCAAGACACCAAGAAGTCGATGGAACCCGTCAAACCTGCTGCTCCAAGCTATCGGTGCCGGTAGGGGGAAAGCGGATGGCGAAGCCCTGCTGCGACACCTCGGAGCGGCCTTGCAGGTCTCGGCCAGCGACGACGTTTTCGCTCGCTTCGTCGAGGATTCCCTCCGACGGGGCCTCGACGACGTTGAGCCACTGCCAGCTCCGACCGCCCCTTTCGAGCACGTCGAACTTGATGACAGTGATCTTCGGGCTCTCCGCTCAACGGCGGAGCCACGCCGCATGTGCCCGGCCGAGCGTTTTTGCAGAGACCTGCCAAGCCTGCTGGCCGTCAAGGACGCCCTTACGCGGCGGCAGTGGACAGTCCTCTTGGAAGCCTTGTTCCGACTTGGCCTTGGCATGCATGTCCTGTGGACCTGCAACGCCAATATCGTCGCTTGGGAGTTCGTGCTCTCTGCGGCCTCCGGACATCCCACTCCCACGGCAGATGCCGTGGAGATGGCGATCTGGGAGTGTCACGACGAGGAACGTCCCCTACTCGAGGTTGGAACCGACGGCGAACCGCTTATCGAGCGATTGATAGAGCAGTATGCCTACGCACGAACCGGGCTGAACATCCTCCTGTGCTGCCTCGAAGATGCCGGCGTCGCGTGGCCAGCCACGTCGCCGATTGGGCACTCATCGCAGCCGGGAACAAGCGCGCCCGTTGCCCTGGCCGAATTCCTCGGCCACGTCCACGCCAACCGGCACGCCATTGACCAGGCAAACGCCGGGCAGTGGCTACGGACGCACGTCGGCACGCTCTTCGACCAGCGGGAGGACTTGCGGGCACTTGCCACCTGCAAGTCTGGGTACACCAAGAACCTCTTCGAGTTCGCTCGCCACAGCCTTGGGCAAGTCAAGGCCAAGGACCCGGACCAACGCTGCTACGACCTTTCCTACCTGCTTGCCTATGCAGGCGATCGGAAGCCGTTGCCCGTGCAACCGGGACCGGCCATGCTCATTGCCCTTGTGCATGCCTGCTGCGCAGCACATCCGACCATTCCCGTCAGCCTGGACGACTTCCGACACCATCTCGGTGATTACGGCCTGCGCGTTCCCGGCGGCGAGCTTGTTGATGGCAGGACCGGCCGCGACCTGGAGGTACTCGGCCTCGTGGTAGATAGTCCTGACGCGGCGGGTGGCCGCCTACTTGTGAAACCGCTGTAGAGGAGGCGAGGTAGCCCGATGCGTGCCCTGGCCGAGTGCTTGAAGTCATACATGGAGCGGTACTTCACCGCGGCCGCCGCGCGCGACCAAGATGGTCACATTCGGCCTGTTATCGTTGGTCCATCAGGCGAGGCGCTCGCCGAGCTGTTCTCGCTGCTGACCGCGGACGCACAGCACGATTGGCAAGTCGCGCCCGGTCTCGACGTCGTTGTCCTTCACGTGGGTTCCGAGCCCACGATGATCGGCAACACGCTATCCCAGCGATGTTCCTGGGACTACGCTGTCTCGATCCGGAATTCGCAACCTCGCGTGCTCATCCTCGCAACGCGAGGTTCTTGGGACAACCGGCCGGAGTCACTCGCGAACACGACCGAGACAATTGGCGACGTGGGCCTGCCGTCACGCGCGGCGGAAGACGTTCTCCAGGTGCACTTGGTCAACGAGGTGGCCAACCGCTTCGGCCTCGGCATCACCGTCGCTCGCGAGCTGATGCGCCTCGTGCAAGTCGAATCCACAAAGCTCGAACCCGCGGCGCGCGACACGATGACGTGGCAGGTTCTAGATCGCCTGCTCTCCGCTGCCGTGAGCAACCATCCGGTCGATGATGCGTGCCGCGCCGTCGGACTCCCCGTCATTGGAAGTTCTGGCCTCGGCTTTCGCGACGCGCACAAGGTATTGACCACGCTCGGTGTCTTCGTCTCCTCCGAGGGGCTTGCCGAGGCGATCGACCAGATGAAGGTGACGAGCGCGGCGCAACAGCACGGTGTCGTGCAGGCATTGGAGTCCTTGCATGATCACCTTTCCGACCAGCTGATCTCTCCCACGCTACTTCCGACGGCACCGACCCGGTACTACCACGTTCCGGTCACCACGCCTTCATGGTATGACGCCCTCACTGCCAGCACTCTTTCCGAGATTCTCACGGAACTCAACGTGGCGCCTCGCCAAGACCCGCTGGCGCTTGCTTGTACCAACGCGCTGCCAGGAGTAAGTCCGCTTCGGCGAGGACCATTCGTTGTCGCATCGTCCGTCGAGCTACAGGCATCCGTGTCATCGGGGCCGACCCCGGGCACGCCAACATTCACGCGGAAGATTGCCCGAACGCCACCCCAGGATCTCCCTGCGCTTCCCGCCGATCCGCTGCGTGCGACAGACTCAGCACCACCCCCTCACCGAAAGCCCATCAAGTACACGGTAGTAGCACCAAACTTTCGTCCAGGATCAGTCCCGGTGCTCAGCCTGGACAGTTTCGAGTGCGGGGGACTCGTCGTCGCGCGTGACGCCGAGCGCAACGGCATTCCGCTGCACGCGGCCCGCACCGGAACATGGACACAGGAACTGTTGTTAACACGTGGCGGCACCACGGAAGTGATCGTGTACCATGCAAGCATTGTGGCTACGGTCTCGCTTACGCCGCGAACGAGTCCTGGACAAGCCCAAACATGCAGCGTGACACCTGGCGCGTCATGCACATCCGCGACAATCGAGGTGGAAGACAGCGACGAGTTTACCGTCTCGTTGCTTGATGCATCCGGAACAGTGGTCGGCGAGTGGACCCTCGTAGTTAGCGTGAGTGATGATGACACTGATGTCGCAAGCTCGCGCCTCGAAGGCCTAGTCCGTGAACATCGCACCAGGAGAAAGTGCGTTCCGCGAGCGCCGGACAACGTGCTGCACCGGCTGGAACTCGGTTCCTACCTGAAGTCACCCGACAGCTGGAAGCCGGTGCTGGCGTGTTGGACGGCTGGCAGCGATCACCGTTGGACTATCGATTGGACTGGTGCTGCGACGCTTGGCAACACCATGCCGCAGATCGACCCACGGCCGGCGATGACGCCCCCGGCAGGGCTGCTCGATGTGCGCGAAGCAGTCCGCCTGGCGCTGCACCAGGAGAGTCGCTGTGTCTCCGAGATCGAGATCAACTCCAGCGACCTGGTTGTTGCTATCCAGCAGTACCTCCAGCAGTACAAGGGTTGGCTTGACAGTGACCCCGCATCGGCGTGCTGGCTTGACGTGCTGGCTCTGCATCTTGCCGAGTGGAACCCCCAGGCCGGGCGTCACGTCGCAACGGACGAACCGGTCGTAGCATTGCTTTCCCCCTTGCACCCGTTACGCCTGGCATGGCACGCCGTGGCGCAGCAACAGCTTTCCGAATCCCTGTCCCACCCTTGCCCCGGCGCTGGCCTCCTCAGTCCGGCGCAATGCCCAGATTCTGCCGCGTTGTACCTGTGGAACGGCAACGAGCTACGTCCGCGCGCGTTCTTTTCGCTCCCGTGCGATCATCCGCATTGGGCCGTCCTCGCCAACACCGCATTCCTTGGTTCCGGCGACCTACGCACCGAGGCAATGGAGCGGCTCTTCGAGCTCGGCCTGCAGGTCCAGGCGATTACCGGCGGCTTCACGTCGCAGCAAACCCAGGACAGTCTTCGCGAGGTGGATCGCCTTCTACCTGCTCGCGCAACGCTTCGGGTCGGAATCGTGGGCGAGGCAGAGACATCCAGCGACTGCGGCGAGGGCGTCTTCAGCTGGAGCAGGACGCAGCATTCCGAGACAGATGCGAACCCGGTAGGCAGCCATTATCTTGAAGTGTTTGACACGCGCGGGGCGAGGGATCCGACTCCCGAACAGCTAGCAGATTTGTCCGAGGCAACGGCCGAGCGGGTCAAGTGGTTCAAGCTCCCTGGCAACGCCCAAGTTCCCAGGCTCGACTTGACCATCATCGATCAACTCGGGTCTCTTTCCCGGGAGGCTGCTACCGGCGCAACGCGCTCTGCGCTTGCCCCGGCGGCCTTGTTCCGCACTCGAATTCGCGAGGACTTCCACGAGGCCCGTTCCATCCACGAGTCCCGGGTCGCCGCAACGCGCGTTGCCGGAACAAATCTCCCTAGCGTCTTGTGCACGGCCGTGCAGCGGTACGAGGAGCTCACCCATGCAGACGCGGGGCGCACGCACTTTCGGTTCACGCCCAACCAGGCCGCAGTCGGGAGCCGCCTCCAGAACGCCATCTTCCTATCCTTGACTTCCAGCCAAATTGATCCCGCGTGCATTGTCCGCGGGACCGTTGGCCAGCAAGGATTCCTCTGGGACTACGAGCTGCCCGGTGTCCTCGGAGAGGGCGAAAGCAGCCTGGGTTACTATCTAGTTGCCAAGCCGAACGACGCCATGCTCGATGCCGTCGAGCGCGCCGCATCCCTCGTGGCCAGCCCGATACCGAGCGTTCCTGGGCTACTCGAAGAGGTGTCCAGGCACGGCATCCCCATACTCAAGCGCCTCGCCAGCGGGGGTAGCCAGTCTCGCGGCGAACTTGGCCTCCTGCTTGCCACCCGCTTGTTGCAGGACGCGTTCCGCCCCCATGCTGGCCCAGCACGACTGCCAGTGTGGCGCGGACGCTGTATCCATTTCGTATTGCCGGTGGACCCGTACGAGGCCCTTTTCCACAAGCTCCGAAGGGCATTGCCGCGCGTGCCAGGCAATGACCAGCGCCCGGACCTGGCCGTCGTGGCAATCAGGCTGCCGTCCGATCAGCAAACCTCGTCGATCAAGATCACGCCCGTCGAAATCAAGTACCGCGGCAGTCCCATGCCGGCCACCGAGATGCGCGATGCCCTCGCACAAGCCCAGAATCTTGGCAGGCTGATGCGCGCCCTCTGGGTCGAAGCGCCAGCATCGCAGCTATGGGAAACATGCGCCCGCGCGCTGCTCGCACAATTCCTCGACTTCGGGTTTCGCATCTATGCCGCCCAGTGGTTGCACAACCACGAACCGCGCGAGTGGGCCGACTCTCACCAGACCGTGATGCAGGACATCCTCGAAGGCCGGGCACGTGTCACGGTCTCGGAAGCGGGCAAGCTGATCGTCTTTGACGGCTCGCAATCAACCCGCGCTGCAGATCTGGATGGCGATAGCAGGAGCGACTCAATCGTGGTTTCGCAGGATGATGCCCGCTCACTCCTAACGAATGCGGCCGCGGTCACTCCTGACGCAGACGCTGCCGTGGCACAACTCGACTTCTCCTTTCCTGATTGTGGCTCCCCCGCGTCAGCACCTGCCCATAGTCCCGCGGACGCACACTCGACGCCTTCGCACGTTACTGCGACAACGCCCACGGCCTCGCCCGAGGCAGTAGGTGCCCAGGCGCCTGTCACTCCTCCGCCCGAGCGGCCAATGGATGATCACGCGGGCATCGAGGCTGACTCCGCGGCCCCCGCGCCACGTGACAGATCGCGCGTACCCCCCGACGTACGCCGGAGAGTGCGGGTAGCCTTCGAGGGCTTCATTGGCAATGAGCCCGCAGTTGCGAGGCTGTCCAATGACCTCCTTCGTGCGCTCATCGAGCAGCCCCCACACCTCGCGAAGAACTACTTGTTCACCGGCCTCCCCAGCACTGGAAAAACAGAGCTGGCGCGGCGCATGGCGCGGGCGCTGGCCTTGCCATTCGTCAAGCTCGATGGGCGCGGCGTAACCAAGCGTGACAAGCTGTTTGAGCTCGTGAACGGAGAACTGTCATCACACAACCTCATTGCATCGCAGGTGGGCCAACAGATGGGGCTCCCGGTCCTGGAGTACCCGCCGCTGATCGTGTTCATTGACGAGGTACACCTTGTCCCACGTGCAGTCCAGGAAGCACTCTTGACCATGCTCGAAGCGGCGGATCGCACGGTTGCCCTCTCGGAGCACGTGGCCCGTGTGGAGCGCGCTACCTTTCTGTTCGCAACCACGCGCGTTTCGGACGTGGATGCGGCGTTTGCCAGCCGGTGCGACGAAATCCAGCTGCGCGAGTACACGGAAGAGGAGGTGGCCCACATTCTGCGATGGAAGCTGCCTCAAGATGACTGGCCAGACGAGGTCTTCCAAGCCGTTGCCCGGCTGGGGCGCTGCGTCCCACGCATCGCCATCCAGTTAGCCGAGGCGCTGGAGACTGCCATCTTGGTTTCCGAAGAGCCAAAGCCAGTGCTTGACCACCTCGACGACGTGCGCCGCACGCGAGAAATAGACGACCGCGGACTCACTCGCATGGACTTCGAGTACCTGTCCATCCTGGAGCGTTCAAATACCCCCGTGGGCGAACAGAACATCTTGAACCTGATGCGAACGGTTGACAAGGATCGGGTGCTCAACGACGTGGAGCCCTTCCTCGTGCGGCTTGGATTCATCCAGCACGGACCACGGGGGCGGGAGCTGACTGCGAACGGGCGTGAATACCTTCTTGCTCACCGGGCGCAGGGTGAAGGCACGACATGACAGCGCCGACCAGGGCAAGCGTCAACGCCAGGCTTGCACGTCATCGCTGGCGAGCCGAGGAGGTCCAGGAGCGACTCCTCGCTTGGTTCGGAAAACATGGCCGTAGCTTTCCGTGGCGAGCCGATTCGGCATCGAACTACGTCCGCATCGTTTCGGAGGTGCTTCTCCAGCGCACGCGTGCGGAGACGGTGGCCGAGTTCTTCCCACTATTCATCAGGCGCTTTCCGAGCTGGAGACGACTTGCAGCGGCAACCGACGGGGAGCTTCGCGCCTTCCTGGAACCAATCGGCCTATGGCGTCGGCGCGCCGCTTCCCTTCGAGCATTGGCGACCGAGATGAACACGCGAAGGGGGCGGTTTCCCCGCGAACGGCGGGAGATCGAGGAGTTACCGGGAATCGGCCAATACATAGCTGGCGCCGTGCTGCTCTTTTGCCATGACGAACCGGAACCGTTGCTGGACGTGAACATGGCCCGGGTCTTGGAGAGGTGCTTCGGACCGCGCAAGCTGGTTGACATTCGGTACGACCCGTGGCTCCAAGCACTAAGCCGACAGGTCGTTCATCACGCAAATGCGCGTGCGATCAACTGGGCGATGCTCGATCTTGCCGCAAGCACATGCACGATCCGCAATCCGCGCTGCAATGCGTGCCCGCTGAGTGGTTGCTGTCGCCACGCCCGCCAAGCACGCCATCCGCGATTCACTTCGCCACGAGCTGGCGGCCACGGAACAACTGTCGTAACCGTATCCGCTCGCGCGATCACTCGGCGGCAACCGTCCTGATGGAGCGGGAGACGCGGCCCCTCTCCCGCTCCAAGCCTCACCCTCTACCCCCCACGAGCGGGCTGTAGGATCAGCACATGGACCCGCGGAAGTGGTTTCCATCGATGCCGCTCTTCCGCAGTCAACCGTGCGTTTACTGTGGTGGACCTGCTGACACATCCGATCACACGCCCCCGCGCTGTCTCCTGCCGACGCCATTCCCGGAGGGCGTCCAAGCTATGACCCTGCCCGCATGTACGTCGTGCAACGCCGGGTTTTCGCAGGACGAGATCAGGATGGCCGCCGTCGTATGCACCGTCTCCTTTACGGCAGCGGATCGGAAAGCTGTCGCCCCCGGAGGATGGCTCCATTCGGCAATGGAGAGAGACGCATCGCTTCGAGAGTTCATCTCGTCACGACTCGGCGCCGACGGGATTCTCCGGCCCGATCAGTCCGTCATCGACACCATCGCACGCATCGTGACCAAGACCGCTGTCGGGCTGCTCTTCCATGAATTCGGGCGACTTGTGCCCATGAGAGACATCCATGTCCTCACGATTGAGCACACCAAGAACATGAACCCTTCGGCACTGGCCGAGTTGCATCGACGCGATGACGGGTTCTGGGCGGAGGTCACGCCATCAGGCCGCGAACTTGAACGCCAGGTCCTGGCGGTCTACGGGTACGAGCCTCCGAACATGCCGGATTGGCGGGCGTATGCACCGGGGTACTTCGAGTACATGTTCCTTCGGCGATCAAACGCCAGGCTACTGACCATGTTGAAGATTCACGATGCCCTCACGGTGATCGTGGAGTGTCCATGGCCCACCAGGGCCGGCCCCCGACGTGGAGGCAAGCCGCCCCGGCGCCCGGTTCAGTAACCGGCGTACCTTTGCACGTCAGGTCCACGTCAGGAACGACGCTCTCGGGATAGCGGATTCGCCCGGCCACGCCGTAACGGACCACGGCTGTCCGGCCAAGGCGCCGCGATTGCGACGATGAGTGTCTCCCACAGTTCAAAGACACAGGCGCCGTCCGCGCCGTCTTGCTTCACGAAGGCGAACCGGAAGACCCGGGGCTGAAACTCGATCCACTCGACGGGTGTCTCACGCTTCACCCTGAACACGCGATCAACCGGTGGACCGCCTGCGGCTGGCTGCAGCTTGAGGATGACTACAGGCTCGCGGGAATGCCAGCTGCTCGCGGTGAGCTCCATCGCGGGTTCATCGGTAATGTCCACTAGGGGGGATGGCCTCAGCTCTTCCGCGACGGTTTCGGCATTTACGAAGCGACTGTTCTCGATTCGCAACAGCCTGAGCTCGCCAGGATTCACCAACCGTTCGTAAAGACCGTAGAAAAGTCCTTGAACGGTCTTGCAGAAGACCCGCTGCAGGCTGACCAGCACTTCGTCGGTCAGACCGTAGTTGCCATCCGGCTGCCGACTTCGCTCCAGAATGCCGCGGAGCCTGCGATCGCGTTGCATAGCGCGCGTGAGGCGGCCGCGAGGTCCGCGCTCAACCACGAGGTCCGGATGGGTGCTCACGAGCGTGAGAAGTGCGCGAACGACATTCTCGTCGAAGGAAAAGCCGGTGTTGCACCCCGCGCAGGCTGGCAGCGTCAGAAGATTCGAGGGCAGCGGCCGCCGCAACAGGGATCGTGGCGGAGCATGGTCATTCGTGGTCGCGATGGCCGGGCAATAGGCGCAGCGCTTCCCACCGAACAGCGGCAGGTCAGGTAGAGGCGATCGCGTATCCATTGGCCGTCACGCCGGCAGCTCGCTCTGCCTCACCACCGAGAATCGTCCCTCGCCCCGTGATTCGGGCGCCCGGGCCTCGTGCAGGGCGTCCTCTTCGTACCGCCAGCCACGCTCCAGCGCATTGTCTTGGTAGAAGACGTTGCCCTTGAGGTCCACGATGACGTACAGGTCCTCCGTCTCCGGGATGGTGAGAAGGATCGTCTTCGCCGCCCGCCCGGCGTCGAATGCCTCGTCACTTTCGTACTCGCAGATTGCGTCCCCCGAGAAGACAACGAGCGAGCCGTCGTCCCGGTTGACGGTGACCAGCCAGATGCCACCGCCGCTCTGCCACGCTTCGCCCCCGGCGATCACTGCAAGCTGTTCCGCCGTTCTCTCGTCCATCGGTCACCTCGACCCACCATACGCTGCTGCACGCCGCGAAGTTGTCGAACTTCGCCGGAATGACCGCATTGCCAGCCTACGCCGACCGGCTTACGTAATCCTCGATTTCTTCCTTCATCTGCTGGTGAAACGACTTCAGCGGGTCAATCACCAGCTTGATCTCCGCGTCGGCCAGGCCGGCGCTCCGCAACCGCTCTTCCTGCTCCCGGATGCGCTTCTCGGCAGCCGTCACGCGCTGGCTCGTCGCCCGATACTCGTCATCGCTTCGGATCATTGCCTGACTACCTCGTCAACCCCTTGCCGGCTCGACCGTCAGCGACAGTCCGAGCGCCTTGGTGATCGCCATGATGGTCGAGAAGCGCGGATTCCCCTTCGGCGAGAGGGCGCGGTAGAGGCTCTCCCGCTCGATGTTGGCCCGCTTGGCGACCTCCGCTATGCCCTGCGCCTTGGCAATGTGCCGCAGGGCGATGAGCAGCACACGCGGCTCGTCGCTGTCCTCCAGCGCCGCCTTGAGATACTTGGCCGCGTACTCGGGATCTTCGCGGAGTTCCCTGATAATCGCGTCTTCGTGCGAAATGCTGGCTTTGTGCTTCATGATGCCGTCGTCCTTCGCCTGTAATCCTTCAGGAACTCCGCCGCCCTGCGAATGTCCGCCGCCTGTTTCCGCTTGTCGCCCCCGCACAGCAGCAGAACGACCTCGGCGCCGACGATCGCGTAGTACACCCGGTAGCCCGGCCCCCAATCGACCCTAAGTTCCCAGACCCCTTCGCCCACGGGCTTGCAGTCTCCGAAGTTCCCGGCCTCCAGCCGGGCGATGCGGGTCGCCACCTTCGCCCGCGCCCGGGCGTCCTTGAGCCCCGCCAGCCACTCGCCGACGACATCCTTGCCCTTCTCGGTGAGGTAGCGGCGTATTTCCATCGTCCACCCAAGTGTAACCTATAAGTCACAACCCGTCAAGTCCAACCCGCCCACGGGCGGACTTCGCTGATGGAGCGGGAGACGCGGCCCCTCTCCCGCTCCAAGCCTCACCCTCTACCCCCCACGAGCCGGTTCCCGGACCCCGGCAAGGTCGATAGACGGCCCCGCCGTGGCGCGGACTAAGCGCCCGTGACCTGTCGGCTCTTGCCCGCGGCCCGGCCGGCTTTCCCGCCGCCAGCTACGCCGCCTGCCCGAAGCGCTCCCAGAACACCGCCCGGAGGGACGCCAGAATCAGCCCTCGGTCGCTGTCAGCGGGGTTGCGGGGGCGGGCATAGCGGGCCCCCGCTATTCTTTGACTCAGCAGAGTCGGATAGAAGCCGATGCGGACCGTTTTCCGGTCTGGATCGGCTCTTATTTCACTCACATAGCAGCCGATCAGCTCCCTGCGCTCCTCCAGCGTGCCCGAGGACATGACCTCGTCGATCCGGTCGAACTCGACGGAGATCCGGCCGCGAAGGTCGCGATGGGCTGTTGTTACTTCGGGCCGGAAAGCTCCTGCTCGACCATGCGAAGTCTGCAGTGGGGGATGATCACCAGTCGGCCGGCATCGGCACAATCGTGACGACTTGCGTGCGAGCATACGACCGGCCTGTAGAAGGCTGGAGATGATCTGGCCGGGCGACGGGTCGGTGCGACCCGTGTCATCGCGACGGTCCGTCCGCTTGCAGCAAAGTCGGCGTACGATTTCAGCGTTATGAGCGACCACGCTCCATCTCGGAGCTCTCTCGCCCAGCAGTTCGCGGGTTGCCTCGCCACGCACGCACGGATGCTCGATCGCGCGATCGCCAGCGAGTTCGATCAGCGTCTCAGAGCGGTCGATCTGCGCAGCCAGCAGGTCACACTGCTCGCGACGGTCGCCGGGGCCGAGCCCGTCACCGCCGTCCAGCTGACTCGGATGCTCGCGGTTGACCAGACGACACTCTCGCGCACGCTCGGTCGCCTGCAGGACCTCGGGCTGATCCGCTCCGTCGAATCTGAGGACGCCCGGGCGGTCCCGCTCGAGCTGACGCGGGAGGGCGAGAAGGCCCTCCGGATCGCGCTAGGGCACTGGAAGGACGCCCAGAGCGCGGTCCGCAAGCGCTTGGGCACGGACCTCGCGGAAGGGGTTGTACAGGCCGCTCGCCGGGCGACGAGCGGGTGAAGTTCTCGATTTCTCAGATTATATGTATATACATGGAATAGCCGTCGGGCACGCGGGTTCCCTCTGCCGAACCGCACTCAACCCCGTTTCTCCAAGGAGAACGCCATGCCCGCCTTGCTCACGCGATCGTCCACCAGCCGGCTTGCCGCCGTGTCCGCCTCCGTCCTACTGATCTCAGGGGCCGCCTTCGCCACGGCCACCGACGCAAGCCAGCGGGGCGCTGCCCCGTCATCAGTGAAGGTCCTGGCGCCAGAATCGCCCGCGTCGGACATCCGCTACCGAACGATCGAGGTCAACGGCCAGTCTATCTTTTATCGTGAGGCCGGCGACCGCTCGCGTCCGACCGTCCTGCTGTTGCACGGCTTCCCTACCTCGTCGCATATGTTCCGCGAGCTGATCCCGCAACTCGCGACGGATTACCATGTCATCGCGCCCGACTACCCAGGCTACGGCAACAGCTCCGAGCCGTCGCCGAATGAGTTCGAGTACACCTTCGCCAACCTGGCTGTGGTCATCACCGGGTTCATCGACGCGGTCGAGCTCGACACATATTCGCTGTATGTGATGGACTACGGCGCACCGATCGGCTTTCGCATCGCCGCGGCGTCCCCCGAACGGGTCAACGCCCTGATTATCCAGAACGGCAACGCCTACGAAGAGGGTCTCCGCGAGTTCTGGGATCCGATCAAGGCGTATTGGACCGAGGGAACCAAAGAACACCGCAACGCGTTGCGGAGCCTACTGACCGTCGAGGCGACCGAGTGGCAATACACCCACGGCGTACGGAACACCGAGGCGATCAGCCCCGACACATGGCTCTACGACCAGGCGAAGCTCGACCGCCCCGGCAACAACGAGATCCAGCTCGACCTCTTCTACGACTATCGAACGAATGTGCCGCTCTACGCGGCATGGCAGCGCTACTTCCGCGAGAGCCAGCCGAACACGCTCATCGTCTGGGGCAAGAACGACTACATCTTCCCCATCGAGGGCGCATATCCGTATCTGAAGGACCTCCCCAACGCCGAACTGCATGTGCTCGACACCGGCCACTTCGCGCTTGAGGAAGACGGCGACTACATCGCAAAGACCGTCCGAGACTTTCTTTCCCGTCATGTGGACTGATCGACGCGGAGTCACATCACGCACACCGGGTCGAAACACATGGCCTCGGACCCGCGAGCGTTAGGTGCCGCCGGTCGCGGTGACGATGTGGGCGTACTGATCTCATGCGCGATATGTCCTTTGCTGACAAGGACTTGCGCCAAAATCGCAGGTCCTGTTTCTTTGCAATGCGGGGGCAGGATGTACCCTGCACGCAGAGAGCCAGAGGACCTGCCCGTTCGGACGAATCTGTGCGTTGCGTTCAGTAGCGCGACGATGAGTACGGTCACAAGGAGCAGCAGGAGAGCGATCAGCAGTGCGTCTCACCTCACGCCGACGAGGCGACGCGGCTGGGCTGCTGGTCCGGCTTCGGGGTCGCCGGCTGCGCCGAAGGCTGGTGTTGGCGTGGCGGGCTCCGGTTGCGAATGTGGTTGTCGTGGGCTTCGCAGCGAATCACCGCCGATACGCGCCGGATGCGTTCGCGTCTGTCGCGCGGTAGCCGGTCATTGCTCGGCCGCCCGAGGTTGCAAATGACTCTGCGAACTCAGGCGCTTCGTCCTTCACTCTCGCCGTGACATCCGGGTTTTCGAGCGCGCGGCCGAGCCATGTGCGATCCGCGGCCGTCTCGTAGAGGCTGGCGACGAGCATGTGCTGGCGTTCGCCCTAGATGTGCAGGAGCGAGCCTTCGAGGCCGGGTGATTCGAAGCGTTCGATTGGGCGTCGAGCTCCCTCTGGCCGACACGGTGGTCGCAAGACGGTTCCTGTTCAGTTTCGAGACTCGTTGCGTCCGCGGACGCGCCGAGCGTCGGTCCGTCCGGGCCGACACGCGATCCCCCCCCCGGCGGCGTTTGAAGATGGGTTGGAATGTGCCGAGAGACCGGTCGCGCGATCGCGATCTCAGCGCTTGACTGATAGTGTAGCCAATGCTACGGTCGGCGTGCCCGGGGTGTAGCTCGGGCTACATGTGGCATTCGATCGGAGGTCACCATGCTGCCTGTCATCTTTGCCGCGGTCCTCTCCGCCGTTGTTGCTCCTCCGTCCGAAGCGCCGCCGGGGGAGGACCTCGCCGCCCAGATCCGCGAGCTCCAATCCGAGCTTGACGAGCTGCGCTCACGCCTGGATGAGCCTCCCGATCCGGCGCCTGAGCCGGTCGTCGAGGAGCCCGCCGAGATCGGGGTGCGGGAGGTTGAAGAGCCGCGTCCGGGGCCCTTGGTGGGCTGGCCCCGGACCGGGTACGACCGCGGCTATTTCCTGCGTTCGGAGGACGGCGACTTCGCGCTCCGCGTGGGCGGACGCATCCAGCCGCGCTTTGAATACACATTCCGCGATCGGCAGGAAGATCTGAGCAGCTTCTTCCTGCGTCGTGTTCGTATCGACCTCACTGGCCACGCCTTCACCGACCGCCTCGCCTTCCGCATCATGCCCGAACTCGCCCGCGATGCCAACCTCCGTGATGGCTACATCAACTACGCCTTCAGCCCGGAGGTCCAGGTCCGCGCCGGCCAGTTCACCGTTCCCTTTCAATGGCATCGCTTCATCAGCGGCTCGCGCCAGCACTTCGCCGAGCGCGGCCTCGCCTCTGAAACACTCGGTTTCCCGAACGGATACGACATCGGCGTGATGCTGCACGGCCAGAACGAGGCCCGGACCTGGAACTACGCCCTCGGCGTTTTCGACGGCGCCGGCCGCAATGTTCGGCTCAGCGACAGCGACGGCAACATGTTCTCCGGACGGTCGACCCTTGCGATCTTGGGCCAAGTGCCGCGCGATGAGACCGACTTCGCTGTCTCCAAAGAGCACAATCTCTCTCTCGGTGTCGGCCTTCAGGGCGCCAGCAGGAACGAGGCGCGCGCATGGGATCTGGGCCGCTCGCCCGGCGCCAACCGGCGTGCCGACTGGATCAGCGGGACCGCGGATGTGCACTACGCGTGGCGCGGGCTCTCGCTTGCCGCCAGCGGCTACCTGCGCGGGGTCGATCCCGATGATCCGGCGGTCGGTTCGTACAGCGGCGGGGGGTACATGGTCAGCGCCGGCTACGCCGTCATCCCCGAGCGGCTCGAAGCCGTCGCTCGCTACGACCACCTGCGGCTTGACTTTGACGAGGCGGTTACCCGCATGGAGGAGTGGGGCGTCGGCGCCAACATCTACCATCGGGGTCATGCATGGAAGACCCGCGTCCATTATCTGCACGAAACCGGTTTCGGTCAGGACGGAAGCGTCGGCCGTCTGATTGTCGAGATGCACTTTCAGTTCTGACGCAGGCGAGCGCCCGATCGCACTCGACGGCGTATCGACGCCCTCGTCCGGCCCACCCGTCGCGGCGGAGGCCCGGGTGTGTCGGACGAGCGAGTGAACGGGACGCGAGGCCCTCAGGTTCGCGCGCCGTTACCCCTGCCGCAGCAATGCTGCGGCAAGCACGATCACGAACACGAGCAGGAGGAGGGCGATCAGCAGTGCGTCCCACCTGACGCCGACGAGGCGACGCGGCTGGGGCTGGTGGTCCGGCTTCGGAGTCGCCGTCCTGAGCCGCCACTGCAGAACGCCGTAGGCGCCGAGCGACGCGGCCACGATCGAGCCGATGTACAGCGAAAGCAGCACGGCGTAGCCGGGCTCGGCCCATGAGCCCACGGCGATGATGATCGAGGCGTACCACGACACGACTGAACAAGACCCCTTGAAAGCGAACACCGAAAGCCGCCATCCGGGCAGGGCCGCCTTCATGTCCGTATCGCGTCGGCTTCGGAGGAACGGCAGTGTCCAGAGGTGGAACACCAGTCCTGTGAGCATGAGCACGAAAACAGCCGTCATTTTCAGCTGAAAGTACGGCTCTGAGAGAAGCGACACATCCTCCAGCAGCAGCACCAACCCCGACAACACAACGACGACGAGACCCGCCAGCACCACGCGAGAACAAGCGTGGAGCAGGGAGAATTGGTCTGAGCTGATCGTGCGGTTCCGCATGCTGCGGAGAAAGAGCGAATCGCTCACCGTCGCCGCGCCGACGCCGACGGCGGCGCCGAGGACATGCAGGATCGTCAAGAGCGTGAGCAGCGACATTCGCTTCCTCCAAGCCCGAGGGAGTCGTCGGCGTTGCGGGCGATCAGAAACTCCGGGGCCATCGGACGCATTCCGCGGAACGCGTCGGCATGGGTGCGCCGCCTTCCGCACACCGCATGCTATCCGACGAAGAGGGGTTGAGATGTTATTCGCGAATTCAGAAAAGCGATGGGAGTTCTTCGGCGCATGGCTCCGCTGTCGATGCGGGTGCGTCGGCGAACTTCACGGCGCACTCGACGCGCAGCGATGCGGGGACGAGAGCGGCCCAGTAAAGGCGTTGCCCGCGGTGCAGAGTACGGAGGGGTTCTACGCCTCTGGTTGGGGCGGCTAGGGCCGTTTCCACCGGCACCAGTAATGGGCCGCGGCCGCGTGCCAGACGATGTGCCGGAGCATCACGCCGAGCATCTCCGACGCGGACCGGGGGCCGCCGTAGTCGATCGTCGTTTCGGGACGGAGGTTGGCCGCGGCCCACGCCTCGAAGCGGTCGAGGTCTGTGCGGAGCATGGCGATGGCGTGTGTCGGGTCTTTGGGGATCGGCGGCCACGCGTCGGCTTCCGGCCCGACGACGCAGCGGGCGTGCAGGCGGAAGATCTCGGCCGTATGGCGCAGGTGCCAAGCGGCGGTCCCGGGCTTTGCGGGATCGCCGAGGGTCTCGGCTGGGTGCTCGGCCAGGGTCATCGCGACCGACTCGTACGGCTGCTCGACGCAGGCCCGGATCTGCGTGAGGGTGTCGGCGAACGGGTGGGGGGCCATGGCCGAATACTACCAGACGAGGCCGCTACGCGCGCGAAGCGGCGAGCGCTGGAGCAAAGGCCGGGTTGTTTATGGCGCCGTCGATACGCTGACCGCCCGGAGCCCGTGCGGCGGAACGGGTTCGAACTCGAAACGGAAGTCCGCGGTTTCCTCGCGGCCGTCGCGGCGCGTGAGGTGTACGATGACGGTCAGTTCTCGATCGCCGCGCGAGATGTAGGAGATGGGCGCCGCCCGCTCGGCGAACTCTCGCCAGAAGGCCGCGTAGGACTCGTCCGATCGCCCTTGGCGTGCCGACTCGGAGCGAAATCTATTGGAGAACTGCGCCATCGCGTCATTGTCACCGAACGCATCGAAAAAGGCCGAGGCCGCGGCGCCGGCCGTGGTGCCGGGCCATCCCGCAACCCGAACCCGCTGCTCTCCAATCGTGGCCTCTCGCGCCAGCAGTGCTGCGAGATCGAGAGCTTCGTCGGCACTGACTTCAAAGTGCGGCTTGACGCCTGCGCCTTCCCAATTGGTCCCGGAGATCGGATTGCGGGCCCGGAGGAACGGGACGCCCATGATGAAATGGTCGTTGACGCGCCGATGACGCGTTGGGTGTGCGCCGCCGCTGGTTGTTTCGCCGATGAGCACTGCGCGGTCAAGGTGCTTGAGGTTATAGGCGAACTCTTCTGCGCCGGAGAAGGTGTAGCCGCTCGTGAGCACATAGATCGGAAGGTCAGAGCGGAACCGCCTGCCCGGCACCGATTCCAGCGTGCGGTACTCGCCGACGATGTCGCCGTTGCGGTCGAGCATGACATTGAGCAGCGTGGGCTCGTCGAAGAAGTAGCTGGTGATGTACCGGATCATGTCCGGGCTCCCGCCTCCGTTGCGGCGGAGGTCGATGATGAGAGCGTCGGCATTGGCGAGAAACGCCAGCGAGGCGGAGGCGACCTCTTTCGCCTCGTCGGTCGCGATGAACTGATCGAAGCGCAGGTAGCCGATGTTGCCCCGGAGCAGCTCGGCCTTGCGGAAATAGTAGTTCTCCCGGCGGATGTCGTCGGCGCTCCGTGGAGAGGGTGCGGCCGCGGCGCCGGGAGACAGGGGCGAGAATACCACGCTCAGGTGTCGGTCGCTGCTGACGGCACGCAGGTCGGCGGTGATTTGTTCCGCCAACGCACGGTGGTCGGCGGGCCCGTTGTACTCGCCTCGCTCGAGGCGGTTGAGAATGTCCGCCGCCATCTGTTCGCCGAGATCGGGAAAGACATACTCAGCACGCAGGATCGACGCGATGGAGCCGACCGTCGCAACGAGTTCGTCGGACGACCACGCGTCCGGTTCGGTCTGTGTCGCCGCCCCTTGCCCTTGGGCGGGCGTGGCGCCCGCGGCTCCAAGGATAACAGCGATGAGGGCGAGCGGGCAGAGCTTGGCTCGGGGGTTCATTTGGGGTCTCCTGGAGTGTATAGTACGACTCGTACTATACAGGAGCCCTGCCGCAGAGTTGCGGGGATCCGCGAGAACGATTCGAGGCCGCTTCGGTGACGACCACAACAAGAGAACTCAGCGAGCTGGAGTGCTTCGTCCTCGGCCTGGTCTGGCAGATCGGCCCGTGCACGCCGTATGTCGTACGGAAGTGCATGCTCGACTCGCCCTCCACCCAGTGGAGCGGCAGCGCCGGGTCGATCTATCCGCTGATGCGCAGGCTCCATGACTACGGCTGCCTGAGCGTCAAGCAGGAAGCGACCGGTCAGCGCAAACACAAGACATACGCCATCACCCCGGCCGGTCTCAAGGTGCTCAAGCGATGGATCGGCCCGCCGATGGGCGATGAGGTGAGGACCGTAACCTACGACCCGCTACGATCGAGGGCGAGGTTCCTCGGGGCGCTGAGCCGCGGGGAACAGCTCGCCTGGCTCAAGGCCGCATTGGAAGTGCTCGATGAAGTTGAGCGGCGGGTGAAGGAGTGGGAAGCGTCGTACGCGGTCGACGACGAAATCCTCCAACTGATCGACCGGGCGGGCGACCTCGATGTGCAGTCTCGGCGCAAGTGGGTTCGTGAGGCGATCAAACGACACGACCGCTGATAGCCACGCACATCCCGAGCCCGGAGCGGCCGGTTGCTCTCGCGGCACTCGCCGTCGCGGGGTCAGCGTCAAGACGCTTTCGCTTTGGGGATCAACCGCTTGCCGGCGCGGAGGGCGTAGACATGGGTCACCTCCGCCCCGTAGAGAACCACCAGCGAGGTGTAGTACACCCAGACGAGCAGCGCGATGAGGGACCCCGCCGCCCCGTAGGCCGAGCCCACGCCGCCTCGGCCCAGGTACAGCCCGATCAGGAACTTGCCGGCGGTGAACAGCATCGCGGTGATGACCGCCCCGACCCAAACGACCTGCCAGGCGACCTCGACATCCGGCAAGAGTTTGAACATCACCGCGAAAAGCAGCGTGAAAATACCGAGCGAAACAGCGACGCTGAGTGTCTGCCAAACCCAGCCGTGGTCGATGATCGGGCCAACGACAACGGCCACGACCATGTCCGCCACCATGGAGATGATGAGCAGAAACGCGATGACGATGATCAGGCCCAGCGACAGGACGCGTTTGCGCAGCCAGTTCCAAAAGCCGGCGGTGGCGCCGACACTGACGCCCCAGGTGCGGTTGAGAGACTTCTGGAGCTGAGCGAAGACGGTCGTCGCGGAGAACAGCAGCACACCCAGCGAAATCAGCCCGGCCACGGTGCCCGCCCTGGGGTTGGCGCCGCTGTTCTGGATGACCATCTCGATGGCCGCGCCGCTTGTCGCACCGACGATCTCGGAAATCTCTGTGACGATCCGCTCCTGGACCTCTTCGCCGAAGTAACTGGACGCCCACATGAGCAGGATGACGAACGGGGCGAACGAGAGGGCGGCATAGAAAGCCAGCGCGCCCGACAGCGTCAGGACATCGTCCTCCCTGAACTCTCTGGTCGTCTGCTTGAATGCGCCCCAGAGGCCCGGTTCAGTCCGGGCTTGCGAGCGGGCTGCTTTGGATCGGGACATGGCGAACTCGCGGTATGCGGAAAGCGTAGCGCGCACGGTGCTGCGCAGGGTGTCCCCGCAGCGTCGGGTCGACAACCGATGGGCAACTCGATTCGGGGCAGCCGGAGGGCTCGGCGCCGGGCAAGACTCAGCGGATGTCGAACGCTTCGATCAGGATCTGTTTCGGTCGCACGCCGTCGGATTTGAGCTGCGCTTCGATCGAATCCGTCATCACGACCGGGCCGCAGAGCATCCAGACATAGTCCCGCAGCGGCCGTTCGAGCGTCTCGCGCAGATAGTCGAGGTCGATGTAGCCGGCCTCGTCCGACAGGTGCATCACCGCGCGGAGGTTGGGCAGTTGGTCCGCCCGCGACAGGATCTCGTTCGCGTAGACCTGCTTGGCCTCGCGCGGCGTCGAGTAGATCACCACGCTCTTCTCCTTCCGCTGAGCAAAGGCCTCCGAGCCGATGATGCTCAGCATCGGTGTGATGCCGATCCCGCCGCCGATCATCACAGCCGGAAGATTCGGCTCTTCCCGCAGCACCCTGCCGAAGTGCCCGTAGGGGCCCCACACGCGGGCGCGTGCGCCGGGACGGATGCGGTGGACATCGCCCGTCCAGTCGCCAAGCCTCTTGATCGACAGCCGGAGTGTCGGCGCCTCGGGCGGGCTCGAAATGCTGAACGGGTGCGGCTCACGCGTCACCGCGTCGGAGTCGAACGACACATACAAAAACTGTCCGGCCTCAAAGTGCATCGGCCTGCCCGCGGGCTCCAGATAGACCTCGGTGACCTCCGCCTTCCGCTTCTGGACCTCCGTCGTCACGAAGTCGTACTGCGGCCCGATGAAGCGGTACAGCACCCGGATGTAGATGTACGCCGCAAGCCCGACCGCGGTCCACGACGCGTACCAGACCGTCAGCACAGGGTACTTCACCATCTCCCCGCGTCCGAGCAGCGCGTGCACCGCCACCAGCACGAGCACGAGCCCGAACAGGTCGTGCGTGCGCTTCCATTTCTGGTACGGGATCTTCCAGTAGATCGACAGCACCACCAGCACCGCGAAGGCCGCGAGCGCCAGTATCCCGGTGTTGCGGGCCCAGTCGTCAGAAAACCACAGGTAGCGAGCGAACCCCGACAGCGAGTCGGCCCGCGCGACGGCCAGAAAGATCGGGTGCAGGAAGATCAGGAAGAAAGCCGTCTCGCCGATCACACGGTGGGCCTTGTAGACCTGATCGAGCCCGCCGAAAAGGTGCTCGACCGGGCGGAACCGCGTCGCAAGGATGAACGCCCAGCACATCAGGATGAGGGTGCCGTGGCTGCCAACCTTCGCCGGGTAGATCCACGGGTTGGTGTGCATCTCCCCGGCCCGCGCCATCTCAAGCAGCCACAGCCCGATGCTCAGCAACACCGTGCCGAACACCACGGAGTAGCCGTAGACGATCCGTCTGGCTGGCAGATTCTTGGGCATCAGCGTGCGGGCTTGAGCTTCCGCAGCGTCTCGGCCAGCAGCGGCTGCGCGTTCCGGAGGCTGCTCAGCGACTCGGGCAGATGGCCGTCGGCCGCGGCCGACCAGGCGCGGTTGAGCTGGCGCTCCATCGCCGCGAAGCTGTCCATCAGTTCCGCGTAGCCCGCAAGGCCGAGACGGTTGACGAGCGCCGGGCGGTCGGCCGCGAATGTCGGCACATCGTCGCGTTGGATCTCGCCGATGTAGCGGACGATCGAATGCAGCTTGTCTTCCTCTGACTCCGCTTTGTCCAGCTCCTCGGCGAGCGTGTGCAGACGCCCCGAGAGGCGGGTGAAGACGGTGGCCGCGTCGGTCGCTTCCTCAATGGCCTTCGTCTCGGCGGCTTCCGAGGCCGCGAGCGCCTGCTTCTGCGCACGACGCACCAGCCATGCCCCGCCGAGCAGCCCCGCGCACGAGAGCACAAACAGCCACCAGTGCGGCCACCGCAGGAAGTTGAACGAGGCGACCTTCACATAACGCACGCCCGACTCTTCAAGCAGTTCGACCAACTCCGGGATCAGCAGATCGCCCGGACGCCCGATCGGCGCCGCGGCCTCTCTCGCGCGGAGCACCTGCTCGCCCGTCGGCTCGGTCTCGACATCGGGCGCCGGCGCCGGCGTGCGTGGGGGCGCCGGGGGCTTGAGCGGGTTGGCCTCGACCGCACGCTCGGCGTCGAGCCGCACCCGGACCGCCGCCAGCCGACGCAGAAACTCGTCGTCGGCCTCCTTCGGGTCGTACGCGCCGGAGGGGGAGGTCAGGCGGAGCGTGGAAAGTGTCTCGCCCGAGGTCGACGCGAGCGGCACGAGATACGCCGTCGAACTCGCCGCCGAACCGGCGATGATCGAAAGCGTGATGATCAGAAACGCGATGAGCTTCATTCGGCACTTCTCCCGGCGGTCGAGGCTGCGGGCTTAGCCGCCGAGCAGGACGATGGCGTTGACACCGAGAGCGAGCACGGCGTCGCCGACAATAAACCCGGCGGCGAGCGGCACGCCCCATTCCTCCGCCCATCGCGCGCCCTTGATCTTCGATACCACGATGTTGATCACGCACCCGACGCCGTAGGTCGCGATGTACGCGAACGGCAGGTACATCGACAGCCCGACAAGCACACCCAGCCCCGAGAACGCCCCGAGCCCCAGCAACGCCCCCAGCACGGCGCCGAACCCGTACAGCGCGTACGGCATCGCCCCGCCCTGCACACCCGTGATCACCGCCTGCAACGCCTGCGCCTGCGGCGCCGAAGTGTCGGTGCCCGGGCCGATCGGCACGCCGAACTTCGCCTGGTTGCCCACCACGATGATCAGCAGGACGCTCATCGTGATGATCGGACCGATACCCGTAAAAATCAGCTCGACCGTCTGCTGCTTCTTCGGTTTGGCGCCGACGAGATAACCCGTCTTCAGGTCGGCCATCATGTCCGCGGCGCAGGTGATCGCGACGCACAAAGCCGCCCCGATCAGCACCGCGCCGAGCACCCCGCCCGGACCGCTCAAGAGCAGCACGAGCACCACCGTCAGCAGGGCCATGCCCGAGATCGGCGACCAGTCGGTCATGCCCGTGCACTGGGCGATGATGATGCCCGCAAACCAGATCCACAGCGCCCCGATCAGCGCGATGATCGCGGCGCGGAGGTGCGGGTTCAGGCCCGAGAGCAGCCCACGCCGGTCGGCCGACAGCGGGCGGGTCACGATCTGCCGATCCTCGGGGCTCGCCTGCTCGAAAGTCTCGAGCGCCTCGGCGTCGGCGAACGAGAGCACATACCCGTTGTACTCGGTGGTGAACTCGTGGACCTGGATCGCGCGTTCGGTCACCGGGCAGACCGAGTTGATCGGCTGGTTGCTCGTAAAGTCGGCCGCGATGAACAGGAACAGCAGCGCGCCCGCCACCGCCGCCACAAGCACCTTCAGCCCGAGTTCGTCGCTCCCGCCCGCGGCCATCTTGGTCTTGCTCGCTGCCGCGATCGACTTGAACGCCTCGCGGATCGCCGGCAGCGAAGCGAGCACGCCCATCAACGCCCCGCCCAGCAGCAGCCCGATCCCCAGGGGCCGGTTCACGCTCCCGAACCCGTACCCGGGCGCACCAGACTCGGTCACCGTCTCGGGCATCCACCCCATCGCGTACACCAGCGGGTTCAGCACGACATACGCGAGGATGCCCCCCGCCAGAACGAGCAGCCCCGCCTTCCCGGTCAGGTACCCCGCGCCGATCGCAAACGGCGCGATCGCGAACAGCAACTGGATCTGCAAGGGCAGGCCGAGGATCCGCCCGACATCCACCGTGCCGTCGGTCACCAGCAGATCGGGAATGCCGTTGCGGTCCAGATCGGCCCGCTCGGTCAGCACCTCGCTCGTCACGCCGGGCCCGCTAAACGCAAAGTCCACCGGCTCGGCGTCCTCGACCACCTGGCGCGGCATGCGGATCTGCAGGTCGGCGTAGCCGAACAGCGGGTCGGCCGCCCAGCCGGCCTTCGTGCTGCGCAGGTCCGACCAAGGGGCGCGTCCCTCCGTCGCGAGATACGCCCGCGAGGCGAGCTCGAGCGGATACGAAGTCAGCCGCGCACGATCCA
Organism: Phycisphaerales bacterium; assembly: GCA_050486265.1. Classification (GTDB taxonomy): domain Bacteria; phylum Planctomycetota; class Phycisphaerae; order Phycisphaerales; family UBA1924; genus SLFH01. Next base: position 259,926 of record JBJHCY010000002.1, read on the forward strand.
CCGGATGATCCAGCAGGTTGCGGATCGTCGCCAGGGCGATCGCCGCGGCATCCTCGGTCTGGTAGCGCAGCTCGCGCACTCGCGCAGACCGCTGCGCGACCTCTTCGGGGCTCAGGTCCGCCCGCTTCTCGGGGCGGTTCTGCTCGGTCGCCGTGATCAGTTCGGCCTGCAGGCGCCCGTGGTTGACCAGGGCTTCGGGCGCGGCCTGTTCGGAGATCCAGCCGTCGATCAGCTCGGTCAGCAGCAGATCCGCCCTGGTGATCCGCTCCCGCTCGACGAGGTTCTGCAGGTCCTCGACCTGAGCCGGCCTCGTCAGTTGGGGCAACTGGGCGGGCAGGCCGATCAGCATCGCGATGAGGATCCCCGCCGCCAAGACCACCGCCTTCCTAGGGCCAGCCCCGGGCGATTTGAGGATCGCCGCGACCGCCGTCGCCGACGGGAAGCGCAGCCGCTCGATGTCGAGCATCTGCTTGCGGAGCGGGATGATGAACGCCCCGCCCAAAATCGCCCCGCAGACGCACGCCAGCGTCAGCAGCCAGAAATCGAGCTGGCCGAACGAGAGCTGGAAGCCCAGCAGGATCAGCACCGGCACCGTGAAGATCACCCCCGAGTTGGGGGTGTTCACCGCCGAGGCGATGGTCTGCACGATGTTCGTTTCGAGGATCGACCCCTTGCGGAACACGCCCCGCAGCAGGCCGAAACCGATCACCGCCGCGATCGCCGAGCCGCCGATCGTGAAGCCGATCTTCAGCCCCGCGTAGGTGATCGCCGCGTTCATCACGGCGCCGATGATCAGGCCGAGCACGATCGCGGCCAGCGTGACCTCGCGGTAGGAGGCCGGCTGCGATGTCGGCTGAGGCTCGCCCCCCGCGCTCGATCGCGGCTGGTCCTCGGGCACGCCGGGTGTGGTCGGCTCCTGCATGCGTGTCGTTCCTCTCCGGAGCGGGGTTGCGCTGGCGGGGGGCAGTGTACCGCGGAGCCCGCCGCCCGTGCTCCGGCATGCCGCCTCGCCAAGTCCGGCTATATTCCACCCCGGGCCCGACCGGGCCCTCCCTCGCAGCGGGAGCCTTCGACCGAGATGCAGACAGACGGCCCAGAAGACAACACGCGGGCGACAGAATCAGCACAAGCCCCCGGCGAGCACACAGACGCCGCGGGCGGAGTCACGCCCGATCAGCCCGAACAAGACGCCGCACCGGACCTGATCGACCGCGCGCTCGAGCATGTGATGTCTTCGTGGTTCGACTGGCTGCCCGACGATCCGTGGGTCCGCACGCTGACGGCGCTTGTGATGCTTCTCGGCGTCGCATGGCTCTTCCACCTGATCGCGAAGCGCTACATCGTCCGGCTTCTGGGCGGGGCGATGAAGCGTTTGCCCAACTGGTGGGCCGAGACCGCCGTCGACAACAAGGTCCTCTACCGCCTCGTTCCGCTCGTGCCGGTGGTGATCATCGGGCGCGGGATCGCGCTGGTGCCGCACCTCGCGCCGAGCGTGATCGAGCTGGTCCAGCGCCTGGCCCAGTCCCTCGTCGTCCTGCTCATCGCGCTGGCGATCGGCGCGACGCTCAATGTCGTCAACATCATCTATAACCGATACCCGATCGCCAGCGGCAGACCGATCAAGGGCTACCTCCAGGCCGCCAAGCTCGTCATCTACATCGTCGCGGGCATCCTGATCGTCAGCGCGTTGATGGCCGAGTCGCCCTGGGTCTTCCTGACCGGACTTGGCGCGATGATGGCGGTCATCCTGCTGATCTTCCGCGACACGCTGCTCTCGCTGGTCGCCGGCATCCAGCTCGTCAACAACGACCTCGTCCGCGTCGGCGACTGGATCGAGATGCCGCAGTTCAACGCCGACGGCGATGTCATCGACATCTCGCTCAATGTCGTCCAGGTCCGCAACTGGGACAAGACGATCACGGCGATCCCCACACACAAGTTCCTCGACCACTCGTTCAAAAACTGGCGGGGCATGTTCGACCAGGGCGGGCGGCGCATCAGCCGCCCCGTCAACATCGACATGACCACCATCCGCTTCCTCACCGAGGACGAAGTCAAGCGTTTCAGCCGCTTCCGGCTCCTGCGCGACTACATCGCGGGGAAGATCGAAGAACTCGACGAGTACAACCGCAAACACTGCGCCGAGGAAGACGCGGAGATCATCGCCAACGCCCGCTGCCTGACCAACATCGGCACCTTCCGCGCCTACATCCTCGAGTACCTCAAGAACCACCCGATGGTGCACCCCGAGTACACGACCATGGTCCGCCAGCTCGAGCCAGGCCCGCACGGCCTGCCCCTGCAGATCTGGACCTTCGTCAAAGACACGCGATGGACCGTCTACGAGGGCGTGCAGTCGGACATCTTCGACCACATCCTCGCGATCGCGCCCGAGTTCGGCCTCCGCATCTTCCAGGAGCCGACGGGCTACGACCTCGCAAGCCTCCGCCGCGGCGGGGACCGTTCGATCAGTCCGAAGGCAGATTGAGCTGCCACGAGACCCCGAACCGGTCCTGGATGAACGCGAACCGCTCCGAAAACCCGTAGTTGTCCAGCGGCATCATCACAAAGCCGCCCTCCGACAGCGCCTCGAACACCCGGTCGAGCTCCTCCCGCGAGTCGAAATCGACAAACAGCGAGACCGCGGGCGTGAACTCGAACGGATGCTTGATCGGGCTCTCGGTCACCATGATCCGCTGGCCGTAGATCTCGAAGACGGCCTGCTGGATCGAGCCCTCCGGCGCACCGACCGGGTTGTCGGGCCCGTACTTGGTCATGAACACGACGCTCGCGTCGTCGAAGACCTCGACATACCGGTTGATCGCCTCCTCGGCCCGTCCGTCCTGGAACATCAGAAACGGCGTCACGCTCTTGGTCATGGCCTCTCCCCGCGGGTTCTCGGTGGTCTGGGGCTGCGTCGTCTGGCACCCGGCCGCCAAAAGCAGCACGACCGACATCGTCAGGCAGATAGGGGTTCGCATGCGTCGAAGTTATCGCAGGTTCGGGGTCAAATCAAGTCCGGAAGATCCGCAATCCGAGTCGGTGCCGCCCATTCGCCCGCCGATACCATCCGCCCATGCAACGAAACATGAGCTGCCCCCGTGCCGCGTGCTCGCTGCTCGCGTTCTCGCTCGCAACAAGCCCCGTCTGCCTCGGTCAGGAGACCTCCGAACTCTGGGGCGAGCGCGGCGAACGCTGGACCGCAGACGCACGCCTCCCCGACTGGTCGCTCGCCGGGTACAAGCGGGGCGAGGCGGAGATCCCGACCCCTGCGCCCACGCACAATGTCCGCGACTTCGGCGCACGAGGGCAGGCCGAGCACGACGACACCGAGGCCTTCAAGAGCGCCATCGCAGCCGCGGAGCGAGCCGTCGCCGAGGGCGCGGACGCCGCCGTCGTCCTCATCCCCGCCGGACGATACACGATCACCGACCGGCTGGACATCCGCACCTCCGGCGTCGTGCTCCGGGGCGAGGGTGAGGACAAGACCACCCTCTTCTTCCCGCGATCCCTCACCGATGTCGAGCCGAACTGGACCACGAACACCGGCGGACGCAGGACCTCCAACTACTCGTGGTCGGGCGGGTTCATCCGCGTCAGCGGCAGACTGAACTCCGGCAGCCTCGGCGCCGCGGGCCCCGCTCGCCGGGGCGACATCGTGCTCCCCGTCGCCGAACCCGACCGCTTCGAGCCGGGCGCGGAAGTCATGCTCTCGATGCGGGACGACGAAGAGAACACGCTCACGCACTATCTCTACGCAGGCGACCCCGGCCCGATCGACAACATCGGGCGCCAGATCCGGGCCGAGCAGGTCTTCCGCGTCCGGGAGGTCGACGCCGAGGCCTCGATCCTCACGCTCGACCGCCCGCTCCGCTTCGATGTTCGGGCGCAGTGGGAGCCGCGCCTGCTGGAGTTCAAGCCAACCGTCACCCGCGTCGGGGTCGAGTCGATGTCGCTCGAATTCCCGGACGATCCGTACCGGGGCCACTTCACCGAACTCGGCTACAACGGCATCGCCATGAGCGGGGTCGCCCACTGCTGGGTCAGGGACATCCGCTTCGTCAACGCAGAGAGCGGCGTCTTCTTCAACGGCTGCTTCTCGACCATCGACGGCCTCGTCTTCGAGTCCGAGCGAGAGCCCGACCGCTTCGGCAACCGGGGTCACCACGCGATCACCGTCACCGGCACAGACAATCTCACCACCGGCTTCGATTTCCGGGTCCGCTACATCCACGACATCACCGTCACACGAGGGAGCATCGGGAATGTCTTCGCTTCGGGCCGCGGCGTCGATGTCAACTTCGACCACCACCGGCGCGGGCCCTACGAGAACCTCTTCACCGACATCGATGTCGGGGTCGGCTCGCGTGTCTGGGCGAGCGGCGGAGGCGCCGCGCTCGGGAGGCACTCCGCCGCGCGCGCCACCTTCTGGAACCTCCGGTCGGAGCGGCCCATCTCGCTCCCCGGGCGGAACTTCGCCCCGCCCATGATCAACATCGTCGGCGTTCGCTCCGAGTCCGAGCCCAGCACCGAAACCAACGGCCTCTGGTTCGAGCCGATCGAACCCGAGAAAATCGAGCCTCAGAATCTCTACGAGTCGCAGCTCGAACGCCGCGTCGGCCAAAGCGGATCCTGAGCCCCTGAACAGGCTGCCGCCTTTACAGCCCTGTTTGCCTCCGTGCCTCTCGCGAGTTGCTTCACCTCGCACCGGGGTGTTCGGCCGCGGATACGCTGTGCGCTCGGAAGCGCCGATACATGTCGCTCCCGGGAGGGAGGCCCATGAGGCTCTTCGCTTGTACATCCTGCGGCCAGACGGTGTACTTCGACAGCCACGCATGCGAAGGGTGCGCCGCATCGCTCGGCTTCATGCCCGACACCATCGCGATGGTCGCATTGAGCAGCGAAGGCGACGCCGCGGCGGGCCCGGAGCGTTACTTTCGGTGCGGCCATCGGGCGAGAGGCTGCAACTGGCTGGTCAACCGTCGTGACGGAGCGCACTTCTGTGTCTCCTGCCGCTTGAACCGCACCATCCCGGACCTGTCGGCGCCGGGGAATGTGCGCCTCTGGCAACGCTTGGAGCAGGAGAAGCGCCGCCTGATCTACTCTCTGCTGCGCCTCGGCCTGCCGTTTGAAGAGGGGCCGGGCGGCATCGCCGGGCTCGCGTTCGATTTTCTCGCCGATCCGGACCAGGGGGGCGGGCGGGTGATGACCGGCCACGCCGGAGGGTTGATCACGCTGAACATCGCCGAGGCGGATCCCGTCGCTCGCGAGCGAAACCGATCCGAGCTCAACGAGCCCTACCGGACGATTCTCGGCCATTTCCGTCATGAGTCGGGCCACTACTTCTGGGATCGTTTCGTGCGCACCGACCGATGGCTCGCACCCTTCCGCGAGCTTTTCGGCGACGAACGCGCCGACTACGCGCAGGCCTTGCAGCGACACTACCAGTCCGGTCCGTTACCCGACTGGCGGGAGCATCATGTTTCCGCCTACGCCTCCGTCCACCCCTGGGAGGACTGGGCCGAGACCTGGAGCCACTACCTGCACATGGTCGACACGCTGGAGACGGCCTGGGTCTACGGGCTGGCGATCGAACCGCGTCACACGGGCGGGGAAGTGCTCGCGGCCGAGCCCGCGGTCGATCCCTACGAATTCGCGGACTTCCAGACGCTCATCAGCCAATGGATGCCGCTCACCGTCGCGCTCAACAGCCTGAGCCGGAGCATGGGGCACGAGGCGGCATACCCGTTCGCCCTCGCGACCCCGGTGATCGAGAAGCTCGGCTTCGTGCACAGGGTGGTGCGAGCCGCTCCGCCGGCCGGCTGATGCAAAGCGGCGCGGTCACGACGCGGGCCCGTCAGGGGTCCGCCCCGCAGTCCGCCTGTTCATCACGACCGCGATCGCGAACAGCACGCTGCCGGCGCAGAGCAGCGCCGCCGTCGCCAGAACCGACGCGATGCTCACCCGCGTCAGCAGGCCGACACAGACCAAGAGCCCCAGCACGGGGATCACCGGCCCGCCCGGCAGCTTCAGCAGCGACTCCGCATCGCTTTGGCGAGCGATCCGCGGCATCCCCACGATGCAGGTCATGTAGATCAGCAGCCGCGTCAGCACGCTCAGCACCGCCAGAAACACAAAGCTCCCAGTTACGGCAAGCAGGAACGCCGCCGTCCCGTAGACCACGACCGAGACCCACGGCGTGTTGTGCTTCGGATCCACATCCGCCAACACCGGCGGCAATTGACGATCCAGCGCAAGCCGGTAGGTGATCCGGGGCGTTGAAAACATCGAGCCCAGCAGGTTCCCGCCCACCGACGCGATGATCGCCAGCACCACGATCACCGCACCCGTGCGCCCGAGCAACGCCCCGCCCGCGTCGACAACCGGCCGCTCCGAATCGGCGAGGTCCGGCACCAGCGCCCGCGTCGCGATCTGCACAAGCACATACACCGCCGCCGCGACGACCAACGCCAGCACGATCGCCCGCGGCATGTCCCGCTTCGGATCCCGCGCCTCGCCCCCGGGCACCAGCCCCGACTCGAACCCCACATACGCGTAGATGGCAAGCAGCACCGCAGCCCCGAGTTCGATCGCCGGCGGGGGCGACGCGGCCGCCGCGAACACCTCCGTGTCCAGCCGGAACAGCCCGTACCCCGCCAACGCCACCAGCGGCAGCAGCTTCAGCACCGTCAGCACGCCCAGCGACCGCATCGCCGCCTTCACGCCGACAAGGTTGATCCAGACCAGCAGCGAGCTCATCCCAAGAAGCAGCCCGACCCGCACCCCAGGCCCGACCGGCCCGGGCGCAAAGAACCCGATCGTCGCCACGAGCAGGTTCAGGTTCGCCGCAAACGCCGTCAGCCGGGCGATGTAGAACGCCCACCCGACCTGAAACCCGGCGAACTGCCCGAACGCCGCCCGGGCGTACAGCACCGGCCCGCCCGTCCCGCTGAACGCGCTGGACAGCCGCGCAAACGAGAGCATGATCGGCGCGATCAAGAGGGCGCACAACGCAAACACCCAGGGCCCGAATTCACCTGCCCGCCGCTCCAGCCCGGCCGGCGCCCCGAAGATCCCCGCCCCGATCATCCCGTTGATCATCAGCAGCCACAGCGCCATCGGCCCGAGGCGGCGGGCGAGCGGTTCGTGCTTTGCCGGGGGAGGGAGCGGCGAACTCATGGGCTGCAAGCGTACAACGAACCCACACGCTCCGCCCGGTCCTGCATGTTTCCGACTCCCCAGAAGACTATCGGCCGCCGGAAGCGTCCCCGCCGGGAACAAGCCTGTCCTCGATCGCCGACGCGAGCCTCCGCTCGATCGCCAGGTCGATCGCCTCCCCGACCCGCTCGCCCACTCGCGAAGTCACCCGCTGCATCCCGAAGAGCCTCGCCGTCTCACGAACCAACTCATCCCGCGGCATCCCGAACTGCACCCCCAGCACATACGCCGCGCCGTTCGAGAGCTCGACCAGCGAGATCTCATCGAGGTCGCGCTTCGAAAGCGGATCCTCCGACGCGACCCGCAGCGTGCGGCAAGTCTCCGGCTCGGCGCCCGGCGCCCACAGCACGCCATCACGCCGCACACAACCGCCCGACCGGATGCACGACGACACGATCTCCCCCGCGCGCTCCCTGAACCGCCCGCTCATCCGCCCGACGCCGAACACCGACGCCAGCCGCCGCACAGCCAGAGCCTCGACAGCCGGCGACTCCGCCTCGACGATCCTGCGCATCACCTCTACTGCAGTCCCCTTTGCGCCGGGGTCGTAGATGTCCGAATCGCCCGCAGAGCCGTCGCCTTCGAACGGCCGGTAGACCGGCGGCAGACCGGAACGATCCTCTGCTTCCGCGTTCGCTTCGGTGATGGTCTCCGTATCTGCAGCCGGGTCGGATTCCTGTAGCGCCGCCTCGCTATCCGCCACCGGTGCAAGCCCCGCGTACCGCTCCGGCTCGTCCTGCGGATCAACGGATGCATCATGCGCGGTCCCCTTGTCGTCCGCGTCTTGCTCAATCGTCGAAGTCTCGCTCGCCTCGACCGCCAGCGGCCCCTTCACCGCTTCCGGCGATCGCAGCGCATCCTCGATCGCGTTGTGGAGCCTTGCAAGGCAGCCGCCGGGGTTCACCCGCCACTCGGTCGACCAGACCCGCTCGATCCGCCAGCCGAGCCCTTCGAGCACGCTCTGGCGGAGGCGGTCCCGGTCGCGCGCGGTCTTGGCGCTGTGGTACGCCGCGCCGTCGCACTCGATGCCCAGCAAGTACCGCCCCGGCTTTTCGGGATGGCGCACCGCCAGATCGATCCGATACCCGGCGCAGCCGACCTGCGTGTCGACCTCCCAGCCCTTCTCGATCAGCGCCTTCCAGACCGCGTGCTCGAAGCCCGAGTCGAACTCGCGCGTCCCGCTCAGCGTCACCGCCTCGGCGATCGCACGCGGCCCGCGCTCGGCGTAATCGAGGAAAGTCTTGAAATGCCGCACGCCCAGCGCCCGCGTCCTGCGAAGGTCGATCTGGTCGCTCCGCATCGACGCGAAGACCATCAGCCGCCGCCGAGCCCGCGTCACCGCGACATTCAGCCGCCGCTCCCCGCCCTCCTTGTTGAGCGGGCCGAAGTTCATCGAAACCTTGCCAGCCTGGTCCGGCCCGTACCCGACCGAGAAAATGATCGCGTCGCGCTCGTCGCCCTGCACATTCTCGAGGTTCTTCACGAACACCGGCTCGGGCGACTCGGCGGTGAAGTGGTGCTCGATCTCCGGCAGCTCGCGCCGCTTCTCATCCAGCAGGTCCTCGATCAGGTTCTGCTGCGCCTGGCTGAAGGTCACGATCCCGATCGAGTCGCGGCACGCCGGGTTGCGAAGCATCCTCACCACCTCGCCGACAACCGCTTCCGCCTCGACACGGTTCGTCCGCGACCCGCCCCGGTCGTACATCCCGCCCTCGACCAGCCGCAGACTGACGCCGAGATCCTCGGACCGCTCGTCGGGCGATGGGAAGGTGTGCAGCTCGTTCTGGTAGTAGTGGTGATTGGAAAACGCGATCAGCGTCTCGTGCCGGCTCCGGTAGTGCCAGCGGAGCCGCATCCCCGGCACGCCCGACGCGTTGCACTCCTTCAGGATCGACTCCATGTCGTCGATCGCGTGGTCCTCGATCTCTTCCTCGTCGCCTCCGTCGAGCGTGGTGAAGAAGTTGGTGGGGGGGAGCTGCTTCGAATCCCCGACCACCACAACCTCCCTGCCCCGAGCGATCGCCCCGATCGCGTCCCACACCGGGATCTGCGACGCCTCGTCGAACACCACCAGATCAAACGGCGGCAGCTTCGCGTCCAGAAACTGCGCCACCGACAGCGGGCTCATCAGAAAACACGGCTTCAAACTCGGCAGCAGGTTCGGGATCGCCTCGATCAGCCGGCGCGTCGGCATGTGCCGGCGCTGCTTCTCAAGCTCGCGGCGCAGGATCCCCACCTCTGATTTCTCAGACGCCTGCGTGCTCACACCCGGCGACTTCGCTTTCAGCTTCGCCGCGACCACCTCGCGCGTCATCCGGATGCACCGCGCGTCGAGTTCTCTGAACCGGGCGATCGCATCGGCGTGCGCCGAGGCGTTGAACCGACGCACCGCCTCAACCCGATCGGCAGTCTTGTTAAACCACGCCGCCCCGAAACTCCGCTCGAAGACGCCCCCGAGCTCATCCAGCCCGCAACCGCCCTTTTCATAGAGCTCGACCAGCGGCCCCAGCCCGCGCCCAGCCGCGGCATCCCGCGCCGCACGCCACACGCACCATGTATTCAGTTCCCCGAGCGCCCCTCGCCAACGCAGCAGCACGCCCGAAGCCGAGGCGAGCCACCCCGGCCCCTCGTCTTCGAGCACCCGCTCGTCCGCCTCGAGCACGCCCTGCAGCCGCGACCACGAATCGCCCCACCCGTGCTGCGCCTCGAGCAGGTCGATCGCCGCGCCGTCGGCGCGACGCGCCGAGTCCCGGTCCGTCGCCGCGATCACCAGCGCCTCGGTCAGCCCCTTCGCCGACGCGTCCGTTGCAGCCGCGGCCAGCAACTCCGAGAACCGCTCGCACCACGCGAGCACCGCCTCGATCTCGTTCCAGTCCGCCTCGGTGTTGTTCCACAGCCTTCCTAAGAGCGACGCCGCGTCCGCACGCCCCGCAAGCTCCGCCTGCAGCCGCACCAGCGACCTCGCCTCTTCAAGATCCGCCAGCAACGCCTCGAGCTTCGGAACTTTCCCGAGGCAATACACCCGCAAACCCCGCCGAACCTTCATCGACGCCAGCGTCCGCAGCACCGCCGGCCGCTCGCCCGCCCGCTTGGCCGCGTCGATCTGCGGCAATAAATCCAACTCCAAAAACTCCTCGCGGTACCGCCCCAGCAGGTCCGCCCGCATCGCGTCCCGCTCGCGCCCCTTGACGCACAGCTCAAGCATCGTCCGGCGCAGCTCCGGCGCTTCGGCCCCGGCGATCAGCCGCCGGTCCGGCCCGGGCGTCGAGCGCAGGTGCTCGGCGAGCTTTACAAGCGTCTCGACCGTCGTCCGCTGCAGCGCCGCCGCGTCGCCCTCGGCGCCGATCGCGTCGAGATACGCCGACGCGGCACGCCCGAACGCCTCCATCGCCCCGACCGCCCCGCCGAGCGCGCCCGAAGCCTCATCCGGCAGCGAAAAGCTCCACGCCGAGCGCCCGATCCCGCGCAGCGGGTGGCCTCCCGCCGGATCAACCGGACGCCCCTTCGCCTGAATATCCACGACGAGCGTCCGCCACGCGTCGAGGTCTTCCGCAGTCGCGGCCGTAATGTCGTCCATCGGCGCGGGAACCGTCGGACCGTCGCCCAGATTGCTCAGCCGCCCAAGCACGCGGTACAGGCTCTCGCCCGTCTCCCGAGGCTTGTGCATTTCCCGGACATACGCGTTGAGCTGCGCCCGCGTCGCCCCCAGCTCGCGGCACAGCTTCGCCCAATCCGCCGGCGCAGACCCGCCCGTCGCCCCCAGCGCCTCGGCGAGCTGCGAGAGCACCTCCTTCTTCGAAGCCTTCGCCGAGTGCAACTCCAGGCAGAACGGCCCAAGCCCGTCCTCCTCCAGCCGCTTGCGAACCACGCTCAGCGCCGCCATTTTCTCGGCGACAAACAGCACCCGCATCCCGCGCGCCAGCGAGTTGGCGACCATGTTCGCGATCGTCTGGCTCTTGCCGGTGCCCGGCGGGCCTTCGAGCACAAAGGTTCTGCCGTCCGACGCCGCGCGCACCGCTGCGAACTGCGAAGAGTCCGCGTCGCGCGTGCAGAGCAAATCCTCGGGCGCGACCTCGTCATCAAGCGACTCGGGCGCGGGGAACGGGCTCGGATCGAAGTCTTCGCCCGGACGCTCGACCAGGTGCTCGACGAGCCGGTTCGCCCGCAGCTTCTCCATGTTCTCCTGAAGATCCCGCCACATCAGGAACTTGTTGAAGCTGAACAGCCCCAGGTGCGCCGTCTCGACGACCTCCCAGCGCTTCACATCCCGGATCGCCGAACGGAAGTTCCGCAGCAGCATCGCCACATCAACGCCCGTCTCGTCCTCGGGCAGCGTCTCCAGCCCGCGCGTGTCGAGCCCGTACTCCGTCCGCAGCTTCTCCAGCAGCGTCACATTCGCCCGCACCGGCTCGTCGAGCAGCTCGATCGAATACGCGTACCCCGCCCCCTGCGTCGAGCGGTGCAGCCTCGCCGGCAGCAGGATCAACGGCGCCAGCCTCGCCTGCTCAGAACTCTCCGTCTCGAACCACCTGAGCATGCCCAGCGTCAGGTAGAGCATGTTCGCGCCGGTCTCTTCGATGCTCGATTTCGCGGTCCGGTAGACCGTCAGCAGCCGCTTCTGCGTCTCGGCGTCGCCCGTCGGCGTGTACACGCGTCCGCCTTCGAGCTGTTCACGCAGATACGCCTCGTCCAGCCCTTGCTTGCTGCTGATCGAAAGCCGCGAGCCCGAGGCAAGCTTGTCCTCAAGCAAACCGAGATCCGGCACGCTCAAAGGCAGCGTCCGCCCCGTCTCCTTGAAGTTCAGCAGGCGGTTGCGCAGCGAGAGATCCAGCAGCTTCGTCTGCCAGCGCGTGATGCGGTCCGACGCCGTCTCGGCCGCCTCCGCCTCGGCTTTCGCGCTCCCCAGCCGCTCGGCCCGTTCGGCGAGCTCCACCGCGTCAAGCCGTCCAGTCGCGACCGGCGACGCGACCTCGACGCGCAGCGCATCAAAGTCGATCCCTTCCTCATCCGCCCGCAGCGGCAGAGGCCGAACACCCAGCCGACGCGCCGATCGAAGATCGATCGCGCAGAACGACGCCCCCGGCTCGGCCATCCGACGCTTGGCCGCCTCGACCGCGAGCCCGAACGCCCCGCCGCGCTGCGTCGCGACCGTCGACTCCACCGCCACGATCTCCCCGAGCTCGATCAAATTCCGGATCCGCGAAGGCTCGTCGATCGTCGCCTCGGGCAGATGCGCCTCGTGCGTCCACACCGCCGGCATCGCGTGCCCCTCGGGCAAAAGCAGCAGGGGGTGCAGGCCGCACTGCTCCCACATCCCCATGAGCAGGAGCGACAGATCAAGACAAGTCCCCATCCCCTCGCGCGTCAGCCGGTCCGCCAGCCGCACACGCTGCCCCGCCGAACCGAAACTCGCCGGCGGGTTGATGTACCCCACCTCAGAGCCCAACAGCGCGTTGAAGCACGCCTCGGCGATCTGCGTCGCCCTTCGACGGCTGCCGGACTGATACCCGTCCAGCGCCTCGTGCTCCGACCGCTCCCGAAGCGACGCCCTCGCCGCCCGCAAGAGCTCGGCGACCTTCGGGTGATTCGGCGTCACAAACGCCCCCGTCAGCTCCGGGTAGTGCCCGATCCCAGGCCACTGGTCGAACGCCAGCAACTCGACCGGAAACCTCGCCCCGAAAGTCCCGGACGCTGCAGCAGCCCCGTCCCCAACAATCCCGCACACCCCCTCGGCGATGATCTCGCTCCGTTCCGCCTCCGTCCGCCCCGCCATCGCCCGGGCCGAGAGCGCAAAGTCATTCCCCGGCGAGATCCGCACCGTCGCCCCGGGATCGAGCCGATCAATCCGCCCCGTCCACGCCGGCGCCTCCCCGTTCTCCAGCCGCAGCGTGACCGACACCTCCTCGACAGGCCCGGCCTCCCGAGAAGTCACCAGCACCGCATCAACCAGCGGCACCCCGTGCTGCTGCATCGCAAAGTTCACCCGGTCGCTGTACTCAAGCTCGACCGCGATTTCGACCGGCGAAGGCTCGACGGGGGGCGTCGATGGCTCCGGCGGATCGGGCGTACCAGCGGTGCGACCTTCAGCAGGGGTATCGCCCCCAGCGTCCGTCAGCGGATCGGTCTGTTCCGGCTCCATCGCCACGCGGCACCCCTCCAGCCCGGCCCTGGAGGCCGAAGCCAAGCTCGCAACAACCGCCGGATCGTACGGCCCAGAACCCAACCCGCCGCCCGGCCCCGGTCAGCGAACTTTGGCCTTGTTCGATTGACCGCGCAGCCCGCGCTGTTTCCGGCCCGCCGATGGATGCCGGAGATTCGCAAACGGCATCGGAGGCTTCCCCGGCTCGGGGGCACCTCTCCGGCCCCGTCCGGCGTGCTCCCCGAACCACTCCAGCGCCCTTGCCTCAAACTCGGCCGCCTCGTCCGCGGAGTCCGTCGCCGCGAAAAAGACATGCAGCCCGCCGATACCTTCAAGCGTCTTCAACCACTGCCCGCCCGCGTGCGGCGACGGCCGCCCGAGCCTGTGCCTGAAAAACTGCCGCAACCGACGACGCAGACAGGTCGCCTTGCCGATGTAAACAATCGGCTCATCGGCAAGCCAGAAGCCGCGGAGATATGCGCCAAGCGTTTCCGGAGTCGGCCTCTCATCCTGCAACCGCATCGCCGGACAAGAAGCGATCCAATCTTCCAGCGCCGCTTCGTCGAACCGAGCGCTGCGCTTGCCGCGGGTGTCCGCAGGATCGCTCCGCACCGCGACCGCGTAAACCCCGGGCGAGGACGCGGAGACAGGGTCGCCCCACACAACTCGGCCCCGGATCGGCGCTCCGATCGCCTCAAAGAGACTCGATACTGAAACGGGCATGCGCGGATGCTACCCGGCCAAGGGATCGCGAGCGTTACCCGTTCCCGCAATGCGGCCGGCGCGCCGCAAAGCGCGCCGACCACGGGATGAGAGTGGTCAGTTCAGGTCGAAGTGCACCGTCACGCCGTCACGCACGACAGAATCGTCGCGCACCGGGTCGCGGCAGTCGTCCGAAACCACGCGCATCGACGCGTAGCTGGCGTAAGTCAGGCGGAGCACATAGTAACCACGGGGCACGCGGAACCCCGTCGGCCGGTCGATGAAGCTCTCGTTAGGACCGACGGACGCGAACCCCGAAGCGATCAGCCGATCCGTCCGGTCGATCACGCAGTTGCTGTTCAGGTCCGCGTACACCTCCCACACCATCGAGGTCAGCCCCTGCGTCGGGCCCGTGTCGATCCGGTCGAGACGGAACTCGCTGACCGACATCACGCCGTTGTTGCCCCCGCCGACCACGAACGGGATCTCGGTGACGATCGTCGCCGGCGGCGCCTGGAAGAACGCCGTGTCGGAAACGACAGCCCCGCCGATCCCGGTCGACAGCGGATCGCGGTGGATCTCGTGCCGGTGCTCCTGGCCCGATCCGATCCTGTAGCGCATATCGAACAGGTTGCCCGTGAAGTTATAGAAGGTCTCTCCATAGACCGAGTTCCGCGCCCGCGTGATGCAGCCCTCCTGATTGAACCGCAGCGCCACCTCCGCGAGCATGCGCCCCCCGCCGTTGAATGTGAACGGATCGATCAGCCCGGGCGAGTGCGTCGCGCCGAAGTCCACCCGGTCACGGTCCTCGGCGAAGAACCCGCCCTCCGCACGGATCCGCGCCTCGACCATGCCGACCCCGCGCACGGTCGCGTCGCACCCGTACATCAGGAACTCGTTCTGCGCGTTGGCGACACCCACACTCGCGCCGACAACCGCGAACAACGAAGACAGCTTCAACAGTTTGCTCATCACAGACTCCTCTGCGGCAAAGCGGGCCGCTGCGGCCCAGTCATCCGGCCGGACCCGCCGCCGCCACGAGGCAACGACACCGCCCGGCCTGCATCTCCTCAGGCTCAACCACTCACATCCCGCAAGAGGACTCGCCGACAACGCCGCCCGAAAATCCGGACACCGTCATCTACAGCAAATAATTACAGAACCTCACCCATGCACGCCATTCCCCTTCTGGCTTCTCCGATCACAGCTCGTTAGCGCGAACGGCGACCATATCGGCATCATGCCAGAAACCGCACGGGCGTGCAAGCGGTCAGCGCAGATTTTTATCGGATTTTCAGGAGATCGTCCCAACCCCCACATGCGAGATGATGCGAAGACGCTGAGTTCCGCAGCACAAAGCACTTCCGCAATAGCCCCGCTCGGATTCGAACCGAGGACCAAACGATTATGAGTCGTCTGCTCTAACCGCTGAGCTACGGGGCCACGGTCAAATGCGGGGCGCAGACTTTCGCCTGCGCCCCGTGTTGTATCTGCGCCGATCCACCTCGGCGACCGACGGCAGCCCACCGCTCACTTCAGGAACATCAGCTCCCTGTACGACGGCAGCGGCCACAGATCCGACGCCACCTGCGTCTCGAGTTCGTCGCCCAGCGTCCGCAACTCGGCCATCAGCGGGTGGATCTTGTTCTTGATGTAATTCGCCATCTCGGTCGGATCCTCGATCCGCGTGTTGTCCGCCTCGTCGAGCTGTTCCAGCTTCCGCCGGAAGCGGGCCGTCAGGTCCGCAAACGAGGTCAGCAGCTTCCGGGTGTCGGACGCGTCTACGCCCGCCGCCTCGGTCTGCGCCACCGTCTCGGCGACCCGGGCCTGGTGACGCAACGCCGCGGGAAGGATCATCGTCTTGGCGATCAGCACCATCTGCTCGGACTCGATCAGGCAGTGAAGGGCGTAGTTCTCCATGAAGATATTCGCGCGGCTCTCAAGCTCGGGCTTGGTCAGCACCCGCTGCTTCTTGAACATCGCGACCGACTTGCGGCTGGTCAGCACGGGGAACGCCTCGGTGCAGTTGGTCAGGATCGGAAGCCCTCGCTTCTTCGCCTCCTTGTGCCACGCCTCGGAGTAGTTGTCCCCGTCGAAGATCACACGCTTGTGCTCCTTGATGATCTGCTGGAGCACCTTCTTGACGGCTGTCTCGAGCTTCGTCGGCGTCGGGTCCTTGCCCGCGGCCTTCTCGAGCTCGCCCGCGACGAACTCGATCGACTCGGCCACGATCGTGTTCAGCACCGTCGCCGGCCACGCAGCCGTGCCCGAAGAGCCGACCGCCCTGAACTCGAACTTGT
The DNA here is from genome assembly GCA_050486265.1 of Phycisphaerales bacterium. GTDB lineage: Bacteria > Planctomycetota > Phycisphaerae > Phycisphaerales > UBA1924 > SLFH01. The sequence goes on from JBJHCY010000002.1 coordinate 276,285, forward strand.
TGCCCGTGAACGCGAACGGGCTCGTCCGGTTGCGGTCGCCCGTGTCGCGCGGGATCATCGGAAGCGTCGTCGCGCCCAGGTCCAGCGTGCTCGACTTGATCGTGCGGCTGGTCGCCCCCTTCTCGATCTGAGCGACGATGTCGCTGAGCATGTCGCCCAGGAAGATCGAGATGATCGCCGGCGGCGCCTCGTTGGCCCCCAGCCTGTGGTCGTTGCTCGCCGAAGCCACCGACGCGCGGAGCAGGTCCGCGTGGATGTCCACCGCACGGATCACGGCGCACAGCAATGTCAGGAACTGCATGTTCGAGTGCGTCTCGTCGCGGGGGTCGAGCAGGTTCGTCCCCCCGTCGGTCGACATCGACCAGTTCATGTGCTTGCCCGACCCGTTGTGGCCCGCGAACGGCTTCTCGTGCAGGATCGCCTTGAAGCCGTACCGCGGCGCCACGCGACGGATCGTCTCCATCATCAGCATCTGGTGGTCGGCCGCCACATTGGCGACCTCGAAGATCGGCGCGATCTCGTACTGACCCGGCGCGACCTCGTTGTGGCGCGTCTTCACGGGAACGCCCACGCGGTACAGCTCGTGCTCAACCTCGGCCATAAACGCCAGCACACGCGGCGGGATCGACCCGAAGTAGTGGTCGGCGAGCTGCTGCCCCTTCGGCGGCCGGGCCCCGAAGAGCGTCCGCTCGCAGCTGACAAGATCCGGCCTGGCGTAGTACAGGTTCGTGTCGACCAGGAAGTACTCCTGCTCGCACCCCAAGGTGCTCATCACATGCGTGGTTCGCTCGTCGCCGAAGATCCGAAGCAAGCGGACCGTCTGCCTCGACAGCGACTCCATCGAGCGCAGCAGGGGGGTCTTCTTGTCCAGCGCCTCGCCGGTCCAAGAGACGAACGCAGTGGGGATGCACAGCGTCGCCGTCGCGTCCGTCCGGGCGATGAAAGCCGGGCTGGAGGGGTCCCACGCGGTGTAACCACGGGCCTCGAAGGTCGCGCGCAGGCCGCCCGAGGGGAACGACGAGGCGTCCGGCTCGCCCTGCACCAGGGAATCACCGGAGAGCTCGTAGATCATCCCGCCCTCGCCGTCGGGGCTGATCAAGGAGTCGTGCTTCTCCGCAGTCGCCCCCGTCAGGGGCTGGAACCAGTGCGTGTAATGCGTCGCGCCGCGCTCGACCGCCCAGTCCTTCATCGCCGTCGAGACGATGTCGGCGATATGCGGCTCCAGCTTCGCCCCCTGCTCGATCGTCTGCAGAATCGCCTTGAACGCCGCCTTCGGCAGGCGTTCACGCATCGTTCGGATGCTGAACACATCCTCGCCGAAGAACGATTGCACATCCGGCAACTCCGTGTTGCGGTTGTTCGTGTTGATGTCGCTCCACTCAATGGCGGCGGCGATCGCGTTGCGTCTCGTATCCATCTGGGTCATGCCCAAGACTCCCTCCGGTTGTGTCCGGTCGGGCTAGGGAAAAAGAAAACCTCGGCGCAGCCTCTCCGCGCCGGTACAGCATTGTGACAGGGACCCCCACGCAAGCAAGCCGCAGACGACAGCAGCCCCCGCCTCTTGCACTCTAGCTCTTCGAGCTTTCCGGCCCCGCAGATGCGGTTGGCCCCCACGGAGCACCCGCTCCGGCCGCCTCGACCAGCGACCGCACGAATCCCTCCGCCTCCCCGGCCGGGTCCGACGCCTCCCCGATCCGCCGGACCAGGGCGCTGCCCACGATCGCGGCGTCGGCGTGACGAACCGCCTCGGCCACCTGGGCAGGCGACGAGATCCCGAACCCCGCCGCGATCGGCAGGTCCGTCACCGCTCGCACACGCCCGACCGGCCCCGACAGATCCACCGCCCCGTCCCGCTCGCCCGTGATCCCCGCCCGGGCCAGCAGGTACACAAACCCGCGGCAAGACGCCGCAATCTCACGCACCCGCTCCTCCGGCGTCGTCGGGGCCACAAGCAGCGAAAGCGACAGCCCACGCCGCTCGCACGCCTTCAGGAACCCGCCCGAGGCCTCCAGCGGCAAGTCCGGCACGATCAGCCCGTCAAACCCGCTGTCGGCCGCCAGATCGACAAACCCCTCCGGCCCGCCCAGGCGGTGGGCGATCGAGACGCTCACCATCGCCACCAGCCCGATCGAGAGCTCGCCCCGCACCGAGGCGACCTCCTCCAAGAGCCCCCGGGGGCTCGCCCCCGCCTCCAGCGCCTGGTGCATCGCGCCGGCGATCGTCGGCCCGTCGGCGATCGGGTCAGAAAACGGCACACCGACCTCAACGACAGACGCCCCCGCACGCTCCATCGCCCGAAGAATCTCGCCCGTCGCCCCCGGCGCCGGGTGCTGCCCGCAGACGAACGGCATCACCGCACGCCGCCCTTGCGAACGCAGTTCCGAAAAGATCTGGTCGATCCGCCCGCTCACTCGATCACATCCCGGATGTCTTCGAGCCCCTCGGTCAGCAGCCGGGGCCCTTCCTCGGTGATGAGCACATCGTGCTCATAGTGAACGCTCGCCGAGCCGTCGGCCGTGAAAATCGGCCACTGACCCGACTTCTGCACCGTCCTGTTGGTCCCGATCGCGATCATCGGCTCGACGGCCACGATCGTCCCCGGCCTGATCTCCCGTTCCGAATCGGGCCACTCGCCCGGGAAGCTCGGCGCCACATTGGCCACGAACGGTTCGCAGTGCAGCCGCTTTTTGTTGTACCCGTGCCCGCCCAGCCCGCGGACCAGGTGCAGGCCCCGCTCGTGCTCGACGATCCGCTGCACCGTCTCGGCCCAGGCCCGGTACCTGTTGCCCGGGCGGAGCGTTTTGACCCCCTCGCGGATCGAGTCCTTGCCCGCGTCGCACAGGTGCTTGATCTCGGGGGTGGGGGGGCCGAAGACATAGGTCCACGCCGCGTCACCCACCCAGCCCTGCTTCCAGACCCCGACATCGATCTTCAGCACATCCCCGAGCTTCATCGGGGCCTCGTAGTACCCCGCCGTCCCGTGGACGATGCACTCGTTCACGCTCAGGCACGCGTGGCTCGGGAACGCCGGCATCCGACCCGGCGAGTACCCCTGAAAGCACGACTTGCACCCCAGCTCGTCGAGCGTCTGCCCGACGAAGCGGTCGATCTGCGCGAGGGTCTGACCCGGCTCGAGCCACGCCGACAGCCTCCGGTGCGTCTCCACGACGCACTGGGCCGCCTCGTAGGCTCTGGGGTACTCCGATTCTGGAACAAACGGGACTCGGGCCATGCTGGGCCGATCGTATCCGCCCCGTCCCCCCGGGCATCCGTTCACGACAACGACCGAACGGTAATCAGCGCACAAACACCGCCGATACCACGGATTTCCGCCCCCGATCCATGCTCGACGACGCCGACCAACGCACGAGGGCCGCAGGAACACTGATGCCCCTCGGCCTCGGCACGGCCCGCAGGCTCCCGCCCGACGAGCGATGCGCGATCGCCTCCCGCGTGCTCGGGCCACTCTGCTCGCCTTTTTTCATCGGTGTCGTGCTGATCGTCGTGCTCTACCTCGCCGCGTTGATCGGGGTCGTGCTCCTGATCGGCATGGACATCCTCGGGCTGATCGTCCACGCCCCGGTCGCCGCGGCGATCGCCGGCTCGTTCCTGCTCGTGATCCGGGGGGCGATGTGGGCGGCCTCGTCGTACCTCGACCGCCTGCGGGCGGTGCTGATCGAACGGCGCATCTGCCCCGGCTGCCTCTACAGCCTCGCCGGGATCGACGCCGAGCCGCAAGACGATGACCGCCCCCGCGTCCGTTGCCCCGAATGCGCCGCACGCTGGGACGCATGCAAGCTCGGCGTCCCGATCGAGCGGCCTGTGCGGCCGAAAGTTGTGCGTTGGACCGATTACCGCGCCGGCGATCGTGCGTCCGACCCGGAGCCCTCCGGCCGGCGGACAACCTCGCCCCCGAGCACCACGCACTCGACCGGATCCCCGCCGAACTCGTAGGCGAGCATCCGCGCGTCGGTGTGGCGCAGCACGATCAGATCAGCGCGCAATCCCGGCTCGATGCGGCCGCGATCGCCCAGCCCCAGCAGGTCCGCCGCGCCGGCCGTGCACGCTCGGATCGCCTCGTGCGCTGTGATTCTGTTGAACCGGTTGGCCAGCGCGACCGTCAGCGGGATCGAAGAGGTGGGGGCGCTGCCGGGGTTGCAGTTGCTGGCGATGGCGAGCCGGCCGCCGTGATCGAGAAACGACCGCCCGTTTGCGTACCGCTGGTCCACATGCAGCCCCGAGCTGGGGAGCATCACGCCGTAGGTCTTCGACTCGGCGAGCAGGCGCAGGTCCTCGGGCGTGCTCGCTTCGAGGTGGTCGACGCTGAGGATCTCTTTGCGCACCGCCCAGGGGATCACGCCGAGGCTGTTGAACTGGTCGGCGTGCACACGCACCGGGTGCCCGAGTTCCAGCGCGCGGTCCAGGAGCTCGATGGTTTCCTCCAGCGACCACGCGCCCCGTTCGCAGTACGCGTCGATCGCGACACCCGGGAACTCCGCGTGCACCGCGGGGAGTGTTTCGTCGATCGTCGTGCGCACAAAGTCCGGCTGTTCCGGGTCCTTGGCGTGCCCGATGCAGGCGGTCGCGACGACCGTTCCGGGCCACTTTGCGCCCGCATCGGCGATCGCGCGAAGCATCTTCAGCTCGTCCTCGGTGCGCATCCCGTAGCCGGACTTGACCTCGACGGCCGCCGTCCCTTCGCGCAGCATCACGCCGAGCCGGGCGAGCAACCCCTCGGCGAGCGCCCCGCGCGTCGCGCGGCGCACGCTGCGCACCGTCGACATGATCCCCCCGCCCGATTCGAGGATCTCCAGGTACGACGCGCCGGCCTGCTTGCGGTCCCACTCGTCCAGCCGGTCGCCCGCCCAGCACGCGTGCGTGTGGCAGTCGACAAACGCGGGCGCCACCACCCGCCCCGCGGCGTCGATCTGTGTCGGCTCTGGCTTGCGGGGTGGCACGGCTCGCCGAGCCGTGTCGGGTTCCGGTGGCGCAGGTCTCCGACCTGCGTTTCCCGTGTCCGAACCACTGGCGGACAAGCCGCCAGTGCTGCAGGTCTGCGCGGACTCACCACCCTTGTGCGCAATCTCCCCGCCACTCCGCTCGGCGTCGATGGACTCGATCGATCCATCGCGGATCATGATCGAGACGAGGGGGGACTCCGGCGTGGAATCCCACAGGCGTGCGTGTCGGATGAGGAGGTCGGTCATGCGGGAGGGATTGTTGCAGGGACGCTCAAGCTTGGGGGCGTTCGGTCAGCCCGCGCAGGAACGAAAGGAAGAGGTACGCGGCCAGCCTCGCGGTTCGTCCGTCGCCCGCGGGCTGGTCGTGCTGGGGCGACAACTCCATGATGTCGAAACACATGACGCGCGGATGCTTGCCGGCGGCGAGCGCCCAGGCCGCGGCCTCTCCGGAGTTCATCCCGCAAGGGTTTGGAGCGCTCACGCCCGGCGCGAAGGCCTGGTCGACGGCGTCCAGATCGAAGCTCACGAAGTAGCGCTCGCCCGCGGGCCACGGGTCGCCCGGCCCGAACGCTTCCACATGCCCGTTGTTGGAAACGAACCACCGCTTGGCCTCGCGTGTGTTGACGAACGGGTCGTAGCCGTGGACAAACAGCCCCGTCGCGGCGCCGGTCTCGATGAGCCTGCGGAAAGACATCCCCGATCCGGGCGTGTCGCGGACATCGAGGTGGGGGTCGAAGTACACCCCGGTCATCGGGCCGTGGCGGTCGGCGACGGCGCGCACAAACGGGAATGTCAGGTCGTGCCCGCCCCCGATCGCGACGGGCAGCAGTCCGAGCTCGAGCACGGCCGCCACCGCCTCGGTGACGCGGTCGTGCGTGTCCTGCAGGTCTGCGCCCGGCCCGATATTGCCGGCGTCGAAGACGCGGGGCCACGCCGGCGCGTCCGCCTCGGCGGCGCCGAGCCTCGAAAGCGCGTGCCGGAACGCGTCCGGGCCGTCCCGTGCACCGATACGACCATGGTTCAGACGCACGCCCTCGTCGTCGGCCAGGCCGATCAGGGCGACGGACGCCTCGGACGGGTCGACCCCGCGGGCGATCGACGCCGCCATGCGGGACGCGGGGATGCCTTGGGGCCACGGGGCGGGGGTGCAGTGCGGAATCATGCGGGGCAGTGTACAAGACGCCGGGACGGGCCGATGCAAACTCTTTCCGGCCCGGGGCTTGTGCCGGGGCGTCTGGGGCGATAGCTTTGAGTTGAGCGGGCACAACGGTTACGACGGCAAACGCGAAGAGGTCAACCAGATGGCCAGCATCATGACGCCCGGATCCAGCAGCAAGCACCAGACACGCGAGAGCGGAACAACACGCGGGCCCGTGCGCTCGCCTCGGGGCACGGCGCTGTCCTGCCGCTCGTGGCAGGCCGAGGCCGCCCTCCGCATGCTCATGAACAACCTCGACCCCGAGGTCGCCGAGGCGCCCGAGCAGCTCGTGGTCTACGGCGGGCGCGGCAAGGCCGCACGCGACTGGGCCTCCTTCGACGCGATCATCGAAACACTCAAGCGACTCGCGCCCAACGAGACGCTGCTCGTGCAGAGCGGCAAGCCCGTCGGCGTGGTGCGCACCTTCGAGGACGCGCCGCGTGTGCTCATCGCCAACAGCAACCTTGTCCCGCACTGGGCGACGCAGGCGAACTTCGACCGCCTCGCCGAGCGCGGCCTCATGATGTTCGGCCAGATGACCGCGGGTTCGTGGATCTACATCGGCACGCAGGGCATTCTCCAGGGGACCTACGAGACCTTCGCCGCACTCGCCGACATCGAGTTCGGCGGCACGCTCGCCGGGCGTCTGTGCGTCACGGCCGGCTGCGGCGGGATGGGCGGCGCCCAGCCCCTGGCGATCACGATGAACGGGGGCACGGCCCTCATCGCCGATGTCGACACCAACCGCCTCATCCGTCGCCAGCGCGACCGCTACCTCGACGAGGTGGTCCACGATGTCGACGGAGCGATCGACCGGGCGATCGAGCTCGCCGAGGCGAAGCGGGCGATCAGCGTCGGCGTCGACTGCAACGCGATCGAGTTGCTCGAACGCCTGCTGGAGCGGGGCGTCACGCCCGACGCCCTGACCGATCAGACCTCCGCCCACGACCCGCTGATGGGGTATGTCCCCGTCGAGATGACGGTGGGGGAGGCCGAGTTGATGCGCAGGCTCAGCCCGGACCATTACCAAGAGCTCAGCCTCGCCAGCATGGAGCGCCATGTCCGCGCGATGGTCGAGCTGCAGCGGCGCGGCGCCGTCACCTTCGACTACGGCAACAACATCCGCCAGCGCGCGCTCGATCAGGGCTTCAAGGACGCGTTCAGCTTCCCCGGCTTCGTGCCGGCGTACATCCGCCCGCAGTTCTGCCTCGGTCGCGGCCCGTTCCGCTGGGTGGCCCTCTCGGGCGACCCGACCGACATCTACAAGACCGACAAGGCGCTGCTTGAACTCTTCCCCGAGGACGAGGGCCTTCACCGGTGGATCCTCGGGTGCCACGCCAACCCCGACGCGCTGCTCAAGGGCGACTTCGCTTCCTGCTCGCCCCGCTTCGGCTTCCAGGGCCTGCCCGCGCGGATCTGCTGGTTCGGCCTCGGCCAGCGCGACAGGGCCGGGCTGCTGTTCAACAAGATGGTCGCCGAGGGCGAGGTCAGCGCCCCGATCGTGATCGGGCGCGACCACCTCGACTGCGGCTCGGTCGCAAGCCCCAACCGCGAGACCGAGGCGATGAAGGACGGCTCCGACGCGATCAGCGACTGGGCCATGCTCAACGCGATGGTCAATGTCGCGGGCGGCGCCTCGTGGGTCTCGTTCCATCACGGCGGCGGGGTCGGCATCGGCTTCAGCCAGCACGCGGGCCAGGTGATCGTCGCCGACGGCACCGAAGCCGCGGGCGCGAGACTGCAGCGCGTCCTGACCAACGACCCGGCGATGGGGGTCTTCCGCCACGCCGACGCGGGCTACGAGGACGCCCAACGCTGCGCCGATGAGCAGGGCGCAGACATTCCGATGCGGGGCTGGTAGGGGCGAGGATAGGGTCTTTGCCTCCGCCGAAGGCAGGACTCATTTTTCGGGAATTCCGCCCGGAACGGGCTTGGCATGCCCCGTGCCCTGCTGTATGCTCGTGTTCGGTCCGGCGGATCACTCGCTGGAATGGTGTTTGGCGACGAGACCTTCGGTTCAGGACGGGGATTCCTGACGAGTCAACAGGAGCATCGGGATGAAGACCGCTTTGGCAGCAGCGTCGTGCGCGATCTTGGTGGGAACGGCCGGCGCGCAGGTCGTGATGTTCGAGAACTTCGACGAAGAGTTCGCGTGGTATAAGGGCGCAGAGACGATCGATCTGCCCGGCAACATCTTCGATATCACACAGGGGCCCAGCCAACCGATCACTTTCCAGACGGTTGTCGGCCGGTCGGTGGGCTGGAGTTCCAAGAGTAAGTATTCCAGCTCGGACTACTCGTTCAGCGGGTTCTCTTCTCGTGTGTCTCGAGGACCATCCGAAACATACCCGTATCCGTATACCGGTACCGGTGATTTTACCTTTGCAGGGTTGCCGCAATTATCGATCGGTGATGTCATCGGTCCAGACATGGATTTCGGTCCGCCGAGCGGTTCCAACATCAGCTATGTTGCCAAAATGCTCTGGCTCGACAGTGACTTCTTTGACTACCGCTCGACCGAGTTCCTCGGAGTACGCATCGAGATCGAAGGCAACACGCACTACGGCTGGATCCAACTCGGGGAAGTGTATCAGTCTCAGTCGCCCTTTCCCGATCTCTCCGGCATTCCCCCAATAACCGACACGATGCACCCCCTCCGCTGGGCGTACGAACTGCAGCCGGACACGCCGATCGAGATCGCGCCCACCTGCCGACCCGACCTCAACGGCGACGGCGTGGTCGACGCCGACGACTTTTTCCTCTTCCTCCAGTTGTTCGCCGCCGGCGACGCTCGGGCGGACTTCAACAACGACGGCGTGATCGACGCCGACGATTTCTTCGCCTTCCTCAACGCCTTCGCCGCCGGCTGCCCGTAAACAATCTCGCAAGAAGCAGTCAAGAACGCCCGTCGCCGGAGGAGCGATGGGCGTTTCTTGCTTGATAAGGAGTGCGGCCTTTCGAGTCGCTCGGCGCGCACTACTGATCGCGTTTGGACAGCGGTTCGACGCGGACCTCTGAGCCGACGGCAAACACCACCGAATCCGGCTCACGATCGGTCAGCGGGGCCCAGGTGTCGCCGTAGAGCGAGCCGAAATCGACGCGGATCTCGGCCCGCGGCTCGGTGTAGACGCTCCAGACCGGGTGCTCGACGCCGTAGCGGATCGTCCGCCCCGAGCGGCTGCGCCCGTAGCCGCGTGAGTGCTCTTTGAAGAAGTGTTCCAGCGAATCTTCCGGCGGGGTCGTGGGGGGCTTGGCGCCTCGGACGGTCAGGGCGTGGTCGACGCCGCGGAACCGCCAGCGGTGCTCGATGCGGATCGAGGCGTCGTCCTCGGTTGTTTCGCTGGCCATCCGCGCCCGCGCGTACGGCTCGTTGTACAGGGCCCGGGCCGTCCACGCGATCATCGCCCGCGGCACGAGTTCCCTCACAAACGAGACGCCCCGCTCGCCCGTCGCGGGGTCGCGGACATAGTAGCGGAGGTTCACCTCGGGGAAGTTGACATGCCAGGGCCAGCGGACGCCCTTGACCTTTGTATCGAGAAAGTCGAAGGCGACGAGGCTCACAAACGGCGAGCCGTCGTAGAGGTCCAGCTCCAGACCCTCGGGCAGGTAGGGGGCCAGCACCTCGCGCGTGACGCGGTACTGCACCAGCGCAAGGTTCACCCAGCGGGCTGTGAGGAATGTTCCGGCCATGGACTTTCTATCGCAGAACCGACCGCTTTGGATGTCCGTTCAAGACCCCGGCGCAAATGCGCCCTCGGCGATCTTCTGCGCGATCGCGCGGATGTCCGGCGAGGGCGGGCGGTCGTGCTCCAGGGGCGGGACGATCCCGCGGACGACGGTGTGCGCCTGTTCGACGCCGTCGCCCGAGCGTAGCGGGCGGTGGCTTTCGATCGCCTGGGCGGCGCACAGCAGCTCGATCGCGACGACCGAGCGGGCGAGCTCGATCGAGCGGCGCGCTTTGGCCGCGGCTCTCGGGCCGAAGCTGTTGTAGTCCTCGATGCCGGCGCTGGTGGGGATGTTGGCGACGCTGGCGGGGGTGCTCAGGCCGATCATCTCGTTGCAGCAGGCCGCGGCGGTGTACTGCGCGATCATCAGCCCCGACTGCAGGCCCGGATGCGACGCGAGGTAGGGGTTCAGGCCCGCCTCGGGGTCGCGAGCGGCCAGCATCAGGTAGACCCGGCGCTCGGCGATGCCCGCGATGTGCGAGAGCGCGATCGAGAGCAGGTCGAGCGGGATCGCCAGCGGGATGCCGTGGAAGTTGCCGGCCGAAACAACATCCAGCCCGCTTCCCGAGCGGAACACGAGCGGGTTGTCGGTGACGGCGCCGAGCTCGCATTCGATCGCGAGTTTGACATAACCCAGGGCGTCCATCGCGGCGCCGAGCACGGGCGCTGCGCAACGCAGGGAGTACGCGTCCTGCACACGCGGGTCGTTGCTCGCGTGCGAGGGGAGAATCTCGCTGGCGTCGAGCAGATCGCGCAGGCGCGACGCGGCTCGGATCTGGCCCGGCTGGCGTCGGGCGTCGTGCACGCGCGGGTCGAGGTGGCGGTCGGTCCCCTTCATCGCGTCGATCGACATGGCACAAGCTGCAAGCGCCGCGTCGAGCAGGCGATCGGCGTCGCAGAGCAGCAGTGCGCCCTCGGCGGCCATGAGGTGCGTGCCGTTGATCAGCGAGAGGCCTTCCTTGGCTTCAAGCTGCAGGGGGGTGAGCCCGGCCTTGGCCAAGGCCTCGGCCCCGGGAAGCACGGCGCCGCCGACCTCCGCCTCGCCCTCGCCGGTCAGCACGAGGGAGAGATGGGCCAGAGGCGCCAGATCGCCCGAGGCCCCGACCGAACCGACCGAAGGCACGCGCGGGGTCACCCCGGCGTTGAGCAGATTGATGAGCGCCTCGGCCACGGCCGGCCGGGCCCCGGAAACGCCCCGCGCCAGCGAAGCCGCGAGCAGCAGCATCATGCCCCGGACGATGTCGCCCGGTAGGTCCTCGCCGACCCCCGCGGCGTGGGAGCGGATCAGGTTCTGCTGCAGGTCGCGGAGTTTGTCCGAGTCGATGCGTGTGCGGGCGAGGGATCCGAAGCCGGTGTTGATGCCGTAGTACGCGCGCCCGTCGCCGAGGATCTCCTCGACGCCGGCGCGGGTCTCGGCCATGGTCTTGGCCGCGGCGTCGCTGAGGGCGACTCTGACGCCGGCTCTTGCGACGGATTCGAACTGTTCGATGGTGAGCGGCGAGCCGTCGAGGATGATCGTGTCCATTGTGGCGAGGTTAGCGCGGAGCGGGCGAGATTGTCAGGCGTTCAAGACCGCCGGCTTCGCGCCGTGCCCGCGGGCCGGCCCCGGAGATCCGCGACAAGACCGCGATAGGCCCAAGGCCCGATAATACATGTTATGTAGAATTGAATCGGTTCCCGAGATTCAGCCTTCCGAGCCTCCAGGACCGCCCCGCGAGGGGTCTGGGATCGGGTTCGGCGTGCGGATCGCGGCCGGCGAGAGGTCGAGGGTGAAGAACATCGTCTCGGGGTGCGGGTCGTTGTTGTAGCGGGCGGTCGGGACGAAGCCGCGGCTTTGGTAGAGCTTGATCGCGCTTCGCAGGTGCGGGTCGGTGTCCAGCAGCATGCGGGCGTAGCCGGCCTTGGTCGCCTGGGCGACGATGTGGTCGACGAGGGCGGCGCCGAGCCTGCGGCCCCTGAAGGGCGGGCGGACAAACAGCCGCTTCATCTCGCAGGCCCGGGGGCCGGGCAGATCGAGCGGGCGGAAGGCGACGCAGCCGACCGGGGTCGGGCCGCCCTCGCTCTCGACCGTGGCCAGAAACAACCCTCCGGCGGGGGGCTCGTACTTGCCTGGGAGCGTGGCGAGCTCCTGCTCGAAACCCTGGAAGCACAGGTCGAGGCCGATGTCCGCCTGATACTCACAGAAGAGCTCGCGGACCGTGTCCAGGTGCTCGGGTGCGTGGGCGGGGATGATGCGGTCGGTGGTCACGGGGGGAAGGGGGTGAGGCGTTGGGTCGACAGAACGCCAATCGGACTTTTCGTCAGGGAATCCGCTGCTAGGGTCAGGAAATGCAGATTGTGCTGGCCGTGAAACGGTACCGGACGACCATCCTGTTCTCCATTCCGGACTCGTCCGATTGCGGCTGGCGCGGATACATGGCGGGCCCTAGAATCTGGAGATGGGCAGGTCAAAGACCGTTTCAGCAAGGACGCAGACATCGGCGGACACAGCGCGCCCGACGAGCGAGCGGCTCGAACGGCTCTCGAATGCGGTCAGCCTGACTGTGCTTGAGATCGATGCTCATGCCCGCACGCTTGTTCCGGCCTTTCTGCTGGCGAACCTGATGTCACCTGCCCTGTGGGCTTGGCGTGACGAAAAACGCGCGCACACTGCGGATGGGCGGCTCCTGAGTCCAAAGACGCGGCTTGACCAGCTCCAGCGGTTCTTTCACCGCTACACCTTTACGATCATGCCGGACCTGCCCGGCGGCGATGTATGGGGGCTGCTTGATTTCGCGGAAGAGGAGCGGCGCTTCGCGCCGGGATTTGTCCAGCGCGTTCGGGCCGAGTACGACGCGACATTCCGCAAGCTCCTGGCCGAGAACCCGGAATCACAGTTTGGGCAGATCGTCAACCAGCCCTACTACCAACAGGGCCTGTTCCCGCGGCTCAAGAACGAGACGGTCGAGGTCATGAATGCTATGGCCGCGATCAATCCGGAGGGGAAACGCTCGGGCAAGTGCATCGGCCTGGGCATGCTCTGGGCCGCGGCCCTGGCGGTATGGGCAAGATTCCCTCTGGACCACATCATCGTGGCCGGGAACCGCGCGCACATGTTCGTCTTCCTTGACATTGAGGACGGCCACCTGCTCAACAATACCAAATGGTTCAGCAGCACGCGGATCAACAACCGCTCGGAACTCTCCGAGTTCGCGAAGGTGGTCGCGTCGGGCACGGACACGACATTCTTCTTCAACCCAGCCATGGGGATGTGTCACTGTGCGACGCGCACCTCGCAGATTCCGCGCGGGCGGATCACCGGCATCTACGGCCGCATCGGAGGGTTTGTGTCCAACCCGCTCAGGCACCCCGAGCCAGAGCGCATCCAGTTCATCGAATCGAGCGATCCTCTTCCAGACCCGGCCGAGCACGAGTCGGCCGAGAGTTACACAGCCGCGGTGGCGGATCTCGCGGCGGAGCGCCCGGGCTCAATCTACGAGCAAGCCCTGTATTCGTTCCGCAGCCTCAATGTGCCCCTCCCGGAGGCATACCTTCGAGCCGCGTTGCGCGACTGGCGGGCGAGGGAGTTGGGGCAAGGAATCGCAAGCGTCGCCGACGCCATCGCGATCGTCGCTCGAATCAGAGGGCGGGAGTCGATCTTTGGCAGCAGGGACCGTATCGCGATGCCAGACGAGACGCTGCTGTTCAACACGGGCACTGACAGGGATCGCGCCCTGCTGCTCTTCACGCTGCTGCGCCAGTCGCCGGCATTTGACGCGGCGAGTCGGATCGGGTTCTCGAAGACTGGCAGCTTTGTTCGGCATCAGCGGCGCTGGATTAATGTGGACACATTTGAGGAAACCGCGGAACCGCCGGAACTGGATTCTGCATTCGGAACAGAGGGCATCGAAGCAGCTCAATCAGATTCATGACGCGTTCAGTGCTTCGACGGTGCGATCCACCACCGCGTCGAGCGGGACGAGTTCGCCCTTGCCCTCGTCGGTGCGGCGTTTGAACTCCACGGCCCCTTCGGCCAGCGCCTTGTCGCCGATGGTCAGGCGGATCGGCAGACCGATCAGGTCGGCGTCCTTGAACTTCACGCCGGGGCGTTCGGCGCGGTCGTCGATGAAGACATCGACGCCGGCGCCCGCGAGGCGCTCGGCGATCTGGTGGGCCGCCTTGGCCTGCTCGGCGTCGTCGGGTTTCATCACGACGATGTGGGCGTGGTACGGCGCGATCGGGGCGGGCCAGACGATGCCGTTCTCGTCGTGGTTCTGCTCGACCGAAGCGGCCAGCGTGCGGCTGACGCCGATGCCGTAGCAGCCCATGATGACGGGCGTGCGCTTCTGGTCTTCGCCCATGACCTCGAAGCCCATGGCCTTGGAGTACTTGTCGCCGAGCTTGAAGATGTGGCCGACCTCGATGCCGCGGCCTTCTTCGAGCTTCGCCGAGGCGTCCTTGGGCGAGGGGTCGCCGGCCTCGGCGTTTCTGATGTCGGCGACACGCACGCGCGAGCTGTCTTCGAGCAGGGCCCCCATCTCCCTGCGCCAGTTGAAGTTTCTGACATGGAAATCGGGCTTGTCGGCGCCGGTGGCCCAGGCGACAGCGCCGCGGGCGGCGTCGGGATCGACGAGCAGCGTCGTGTGCTTCACGCGGTCGATGATCTTCGGGCTGACATACCCGATGGCGAAGCCGGCCTGTTTGGCGAGCTTCTCGTCGGCGAGGGCGATCTTTGCGCCGCAGGCGTCGCGGACCTTGCCCTCGTTGACCTCGTGGTCGCCCCGGACGCAGGCGAGGATCCATCGCGGCTCGGCCTCGTCGATGGTCTGGAAGACGATGGTCTTGAGCATCTGCGCGGGCGTGACGCCGAGGTGCTCGGCGACGCCGTGGATGCCGGGCATGTTCGGCGTGTGGGCCTCTTCGATGTGCCCGGCGGGATCGCCCTCGAACGATGCGTCGCGGGGGCCGATCTCGCACTTTTCGACATTGGCCGCGTAGCCCGAAACCGGGCAGCGGAGGATGGTGTCCTCGCCGGTGGGCGCATCGACCATGAACTCGTGGCTGGCCGAGCCGCCGATCGGCCCGCTCTCGGCCTCGACGACGGTGAAGCGCAGCCCGCAGCGGGCAAAGACATTGACATACGCGCGGTACATCGCCTGGTACGCGTCGTCGAGCCCGCCGCCGCCGTCGAGCGCGGTGTGGAACGAGTAGGCGTCCTTCATGATGAACTCGCGGCAGCGGAGCAGGCCGGCGCGGGGGCGGAACTCGTCGCGGAACTTGGTCTGGATCTGATACAGGTTCAGCGGGAGCTGCTTGTAGCTCGACACCGACAGGCGCATGAGCTCGGTGATGACCTCCTCGTGGGTCGGGCCGAGGGCGACTTTGCGTCCGTGGCGGTCTTCGAGCTGGAAGAGCAGGTCGCCGTACTCGATGTTGCGCTTGGTGCCCTCGAAGAGCTCGATCGGTTCGAGGGCGGGCATGAGCATCTCCGACGCACCCGCGGCCTCCATCTCCTCACGCACGATGTCGGCGATCTTCATCAGCGACCGCTGGGCCATGGGCAGGTAGTCGTAGATGCCCGCCCCGACACGCCTGATGAACCCGGCGCGGACGAGGAAGATGTGGCTGGGGGTTTCCGCGTCGGCGGGGGCCTCGCGGGTGGTCGGGATGAGGGTCTGCGACCAGCGCTTGACGACGCCGCGGCGGACGGTGGAGATGAGCGGGAGCTGTGTGGCCTGGGTCATGGGGCGAGTTTAGGCTCGCGTCGTTGGCTCCCTGCCGGCTCAGGTCAATCGCAAGATCTGGTTCGTGGAGGCGCCGACCTCCGCAGTGGCTATGAAATCCTGAGAGGGGCGCGGGGTGTGGGGCGCGGGGCGCTGGGGGAGGTTGCGGCCTTCGGCCGCGGGATGTCTTTCGTTTTCCAACGCCCTGAATCCGAGCCTCGGCCGTAGGCCGAAGCCGCCCCTGCACCCAGATTCCTGCGCCCCGCGCCCGTTCGCCTGCCGCGGAGACTCCGGAAGCAACCGAACCCGCAGGGTTTACTCAGCAGCCCGCGGCGAACTCGGTCAGGAAGGCGAAGAAATCGTCGGCGTCGATAATCCCGTCGGCGTTGATGTCCGCCCTGCTGTCGCCGGCCGCGAAGAGGCTCAGGAACAGGAAGAAGTCGTCGGCGTCGACCACGCCGTCGCCGTTCATGTCGGCGATGCAGACCGGGCCGATGCTCGCCAGGACGCGGACGGGCAGGGCGGGCGCGTCCGGATCGCCGGAAAGGATCAGGAGCGTTGTGTCGATCTCGCCGGGCTCGGAGGTGTCCAGGGCGATCGTGTGCTCTGCGGCTGCGCCGGGGGCGAGCACGAACGGGTCGCTCGGGGCGATGATCCCCGAGGGCGCGTCGAACGCGTAACGCAGGTCGTCGAGGCCTGCGGCGGTCCAGCGGGAGAGGTCGCCCGCGTGCGCGACGGTCAGGTCGATCTCGGCTGGGGCGCCGAGGGCGACACGCCCGAAGTCGATCGTTCCGTCGGCGTCGATCTTGGCGGGCACGCGCAGGTCAAGGTAGACGGGCAGGTGCCCCGCCCCCACGGCCATGTCGATCAGGGCCTGGGCGATGACGGGGCCGACCATCGCGTTGCCCTCGACGCGGAGGTTCTGCTTGTAGGTGGTGCCGTCGTTGCCCCACGAGCGGTACGAGTGGTTCGGGTCGTCCCAGGTCGTGGTGCTGTAGGGGATTGAGGCGTCGCCGATGTAGCTCAGGCCCTCGTGGTTGATGAGCGAGCCGGAGACGAGGATCTGGTCGTAGCGGTCGTCCATGCCGCCGGGGCCGATCGGGTCCTGGGTGTGGACGAAGCGGTACGCGCCGTTGTTGTTCCACGAACCGGGCGTCTTGATGGGGTCGTAGAAGCGGACGGCCGGGTCAACCGACGCGCCGGTGAGGTGCTGGTACGCTGCCTGCTGGGACGACTGGATGTTGAAGTCGCCGGCGAGCATGAACGACCAGCCCTCGGGCAGGGTCTCGACATCGGCGCGGATCTGGATCGCCTCGTCGAGACGGCGCTGCTGATCGGTGCTCGAACTGCCGGCTTTCATGTGCGAGACATAGAGGGCGAAGATCGTCTCGGAGGCTTCGTACCCGACGGGGCGGAAGTCGAAGCGGTTGATGTCGCGCGGGTGGCCGGGCACGCTGCCCTCGCTGACGACATGCCAGCCGAGCAGCTCGATCTTGCTTGCGCGATAGAAGGCCGCGTTGCTCGACACGCGGCTCTGCATGAAGGGCGCGGCCTCCCAGTCGCCCGGCGAGCCGGGGGCGGTGTTGAGCGCAAAGAGGAAGTCGTTCACCGCGGCGCCGGTCCCGAAGAACTCTTGGGTCACGATGATGTCGGGGCGCATCGAGCGGCCCTCGAACTCGGCGTAGACGGAGGTGTGGATGTCGCTGATCCTGCCGCCGCTGTAGTAGCTGATGTTCCAGGTCGCCACACGCAGCTGCGCCGAGGCGAGGTCGGCGCAGGCAAGGAGCAGGATGAGGCAGGCGATCGGTCGCATGAAGCAAGGCTCCGGATCTGGGGCGGGCCCCCATCGCCCGCCGGAGGCAAGGGTACCGCGATTGCGCGGAGCTTGCAGCAAAGCGAACGGTGAAAGCCGAGGAGATTCAGCCCGTGCTGCGTCCGGAAAAGCGGGAGATCGCCCATGGGGTGGGCCGATCGTCCAGCGCGTGCTCGACGGCGTCGCGGGCGGTGAGGTGGCCCATCGACATGCCGTGCCCCGTGAAACCGCCGCAGAAATGGAGGGGGGCGTCCGGCCCGCCGACCTCGCTGAGGCGTCCGACGATGGGGAGTCCGTCGGGCGAGAATCCCATCGGCCCGGACCATCGGCGGAGGACGGGGAACCGGCGTCCGAGAATCCTTTCGGCGAACGCTTCGATCCCCGACTGCACCGGATCGGTGGTCTCATCCGCCAAGGTGCGTTCGGCCTCTGCGTCGAAGCGGCGGCACCCCCCTACCAGCACGACGCCGCCCTCGCCCGTGCGGATGTATTCGCCGCCGGCGTTGGCGTAGTAGGCCATGTCGAGCTTGGTGTTCGGCGCGTCGAGCGCGAGCATCTGGGCGCGGTTGGGCTCGACGAGTTCCGAGAGTTGCGGCGCGAGGGTGCGCGCCCAGGCGTTGACGCAGAGCAGGACGAGGTCGGCCTCGAAGGCCGCGTCGTGCGTGACGATTTCGACGCGGTCGGGAGCGGCGTTGATCGCGACGACTTCGGCGCCGGTCCGGATCTCGCCTTCGAGCTTCGAGGCGAGCAGGGCCATGACCTCCTGCGGATCGCAGACGGCGTCCGTGGGGTTCACCAGACCGCAGAGGGGCGAGGCGTGCGTCCACGCGTCGTCGTCGGCGCCGGTGATGAACGGGGCGTCGAAGCCGTCTTCGGCCATGAGCGTTGCCGAGCGTTCCAGGTCGTGCGCCTCGGCGTCGTCGAGGGCGAGCAGGCAAGACGGGCGGTCGCGGAAGCCGGGCGTGTGCGCGACGCCGAGCTCGCGCAGCGCGTGGAGGTTGTCCTCGGTGAAACGCCACGCATGCCGGGCGAGGTCGCGTCCGAGCGTGTCGCACGCCGCGGCGTACGACTCGGCCACGCCCCGCATCAGAAACCCGGCGTTGCGTCCGCTCGCGCCCGAGGCGACGCGCCCGCGCTCCAGCACGATCGGGCGGACGCCGCGCCGTTCGAGGTGCATCGCCGCCGACAGCCCGGCGACGCCCGCGCCGATCACGACCGCGCGCGAGCGCACACGATCGAGGCGTCCGGGCTGCTTCCACCACGGGACGGTCATCGGGCGGTCTCCGGCGGGAGGGCGATGGCGATCACGAGGTCGTTGATGTTGTTGCCGCTGGGCCCGGTGCGGACGAGGTCGCCGATCGCGTCGAGCAGCGGGTAGCTGTCGTGGCGATCGAGCGTCGCGGCGGGGTTGAAGCCGGCGGCGGCCGCCCGCTCGATCGTGGTCTCATCGACGATCGCGCCCGCGGCGTCGGTCGGGCCGTCGATCCCGTCGGTGCCCAGCGAGGCGACGGTGACGCGAGCGCCCTTGGGCATCGCGGCGGCGCAGGCGAGGGCGAATTCCTGGTTGCGCCCGCCCTTGCCCCCCCGCTCCCCCACCGTCACCGTCGTTTCGCCCCCGGCGATGAGCGCGACCGGTCGGGCTTGCTGCGACGCGAGTTCCGCGGCACGCCCGACAAACGCCGCGGCGGCCTCCGACGCCTCCCCCGCCAACGGCTCGTCGATCGCGTGGGCGATGAGACCCGCGTCTTTCGCCGCAGCGAACGCCGCTTCGACCGCCCGCCTGTTGCTGGCGATGATCGTGTGCGACACGCGCTGGAAGACCGTGTCGCCGGGCTTGGGCGTCTCGGGCAGTTCCCCCGCTGCGCCAAGTTGCAGATGTTGAAGCACCGACGCCGGGCAGGCCTCGCCGAGACGGCGCTGGACGATGTCGAGCGCTTCGGCGAAGGTCGTCGGGTCGGGGTAGGCGGGGCCCGAGGAGACCGTGTCGAGCCGGTCGCCGATCACATCGCAGACCACGAGCGCACAGACGCGGGCGGGATGCGCGATCGAGGCGAGCCGCCCGCCCTTGAGGCGTTCGACATGCTTGCGGACGGTGTTGAGCTCGACGATCGTCGCCCCGCTTCGGAGCAGGCGTTCGGTCGTGATCGCCAGGTCGGCGAGCGTCACGCCCTTGGCCGGCGACGCGAGGTACGCCGACCCGCCCCCGGAGAGCAGGAGCAGCAGCGTGTCACCCTCGCCCAGGCGTGAGAGCGAGTGTTCGGCGGCGTCGGACGCGTCGAGGTTGCGCTCGGTCGGTGTCGGATGGTCGGCGGGGATCCGCCGGAGCGACGGGGGCAGATCTGCCGCGGCCAGCAGCGGCTCGGGCCCGATCAGCAGGCCCTTGGGATTACCGAGCTTCCTGCAGGCCGCACGCGCCATGGAGGGCGAGGCCTTGCCCACGGCGAGCACGAAGACGCGTTCGATATCGCTCAGATCCTTCGGCCATTGGTCCAGCGTCGCGCGCCCGGGGTCCATCGCGTCGAGCGTCCGCCGGTGGAGCTGCAGCGCGAGCTTGCGGCGTTCGTCGGCGATCATCTGGCCGCGGCCCCCGCCCGCTTGGTCGATCCGAGCGTTCCCAACCTGCGCGCCGCTTCTTCAAGGGTCGAAAGCTTCTTGCAGAAGGCGAAACGCACCAGCGAACGCCCGAGCTCCGCACGCGAATAAAACGAACTCGGCGGGATCGCCGCGACCTTGACCTGTTCTGTCAGGTGTCGGCAGAACTCGACATCGTTCTCGAAGCCCAGCGCCGAGTGGTCGGCCATGATGAAGTACCCGCCCGCGGGCCAGTACACCCGCAGCCCCGCGTCGCGCAGCGTGTCGGCGAGAAACGCCCGCGAACCCGCCAGCTGCGCCACCAGATCGGCGATCGAATCGGCGCCGTTGCGGATCGCTTCGGCCGCGGCGTGCTGAAGCGGCGTCGGCACGGCGAAGGTCAGGAACTGGTGCGCCGCGCGGACGCCCGCGGTGAGATGGGGCGGCGCGATCGCCCAGCCGATCTTCCAGCCCGTGAGGCTGAAGGTCTTGCCCAGGCTCGAGAGCGTCACCGTCCGCTCGGCCATGCCCGGCAGCGTCGCGATGCGGATGTGCGACTTGTCGGGCTCGAAGACAAGGTGCTCGTACACCTCGTCGGTGATCGCGATCGCGTCGTGCTCGACGCAGAGCGAGGCGATCAGGTCCAGCTCCTTGCGGCTGAAGACCTTGCCCGTGGGATTGTGCGGCGTGTTGATGAGGATCGCCTTCGTCCTCGGCCCGAACGCCGCCCTGAGCTCCGCCTCGTCGAAGCGGAACTGGGCGGTCGGCCCGGCGTCGGGGCCCGGGGGGCGGAGGGCGACGAACCGGGGCTTGGCCCCCGCCAGCGCGCAGCAGGCCCGGTACGAGTCGTAGAACGGCTCGAACAGGATCACCTCATCGCCCGGCTCGATCAGGCCCAGGAACGACGCGGCCAGCGCCTCGGTGCACCCCGTGGTGATCGTGATCTCCGAGGCGGGGTCGAGGTCGCGGCCCGTCTCCTGCCCCCACCACGCCGCCAGCGCCTCGACGAGCTCGGGCTCGCCCGTGGGCCTGGCGTACTGGTTGTGCTTCTCGCGGATCGCCTTGACGGCGGCGTCCTTGATGAACGACGGCCCCTCGAAATCCGGGAAACCCTGGGAGAGGTTGATGGCGTTGTGCCGAGCGGCCAGACGCGTCATCTCCGCGAAGATGGTCGTCCCGAAAGGCGCCAGACGAGCCGCGACCCTGCTTGGTGGGTGTGCTTCCTGCATCGGCCCAGAATACAGGGAAGCGGGCCGGCTGTCCCGGGCGATCCCGCCTTCGCGACAGGATTTTGACAGGGTGCCTCAGAAGTTCGGCGTCGGGGCCCGGTACTGGCCCGGGTCGATCGTTCTGAACCAGTCGATCGTCGACTGCAGCCCCTCGCGGAGCGGGATCTCGGGCTTCCAGCCCAGGTGCTTGCCCGCCAGCGTGATGTCGGGGCGCCGTTGCTTGGGGTCGTCCTCTGGCAGGGGCTTGAAGACGAAGTCGGTCTTTGTTCCCGAGAGCTCGCAGGTGAGCTCGGCGAGTTCGCGGATGGTGAACTCGTCGGGGTTGCCCAGGTTCACAGGGCCGATGAACCCGTCTTCGAGGTTCATCATCCGGATCAGGCCCTCGACGAGATCATCGACGAAGCAGAACGAGCGGGTCTGCGAGCCGTCGCCGAACATCGTGATCGGCTCGCCCTCGAGCACCTGGCGGATGAAGTTGGAGACCACGCGCCCGTCGAAGGGGTGCATGCGCGGGCCGTAGGTGTTGAAGATCCGCACCACGCGGATATCCACGCGGTTGGCGCGGTGGTAATCGAAGAAGAGCGTCTCCGCGGCTCTCTTGCCCTCGTCGTAGCAGGCCCGGGGGCCGATGGGGTTGACATTGCCCCGGTACGACTCGGGCTGGGGGTGCACATCCGGGTCGCCGTAGATCTCGCTGGTGGAGGCCTGCAGCACGCGTGCGCGGCATCGTTTGGCCATGCCCAGCACATTGATCGCCCCCATCACCGAAGTCTTCATCGTCTTGATCGGGTTGTACTGGTAGTGGCCGGGCGCTGCGGGGCAGGCGAGGTTGTAGATCTGGTCGACCTCGAGCCAGATCGGGTGCGTCACATCGTGGCGCAAGAGCTCGAAGTTGGGCAGGCCGAGCAGGTGGGTGACATTGGACTTCTGGCTGGTGAAGAAGTTGTCCAGGCAGATGACATCGTGCCCCTGCTCGACCAGCCGGTCGCACAGGTGCGAGCCCAGGAAGCCCGCGCCGCCGGTGACGAGGATGCGTTTGACATTCACGCGCCAAGCGTAGCCGTGAAGCTACCCCCCGTCGGGGAGCGGTGGCACGCGCAGCTCCGTCCCGACGCGGAGACGGTCGGGGTCGGGGATGCGGTCGCGGTTGGCCTCGTAGAGAAAACGCCAGTGGCGGGCGCTCCCGTAGAGTCGCTGGCTGATCTCCGAGAGCGAGTCGCCCGAGCGGACGGTGTAGGTCTCGTATTCGGGCTCCGGTGGCGGGGCCGGCGCGCGGTCCGGCTCGGCCTCCCGATGGGGCGATCTCGTGCCCCCCACCGGGGGCGGAGGTGTCGGCTCACGCGTGACCGTTTGCGGCTCAGGCCCTCGGCGTGTTTCGGGGGGTGTTTCGTTACGGGGATCGGGTCCTGCGCCCCCCGATCTCGAATCGGACCGGGCATCCGGCTCGCTCTGGCGGACCAGAACAGCCCCGGATTCGTCGAGTTCGTCGACCGGCACGCGCGAGGCGCCCGGGCCGGACGCCCAGTAGAGCGCAACCCAGAGCACCGCGAGGGCCAGGAGCCCGACGCCCGGATTGCGCAGCCTGGGGTTCATCGCTCACGCCCTTTCCGGCGGGAACTCGCCGCCGGCTTACTGCCGCTCGGGCGACTGGGGCGCCGACGCCGGGCCGCCGGGCGCCAGCGCCGCCTCACGCTGCAGCGAGCGGTCACGCTTGCGCGACCAGACCAGCGGGCCCGCGACCGCGATCGACGAATAGGTGCCGAAGACGACGCCGATGAGCAGGGCGTAGCTGAACGCACGCACGCCCTCGCCGCCGTAGAGGAAGAGGATCAGGACCGCCATCAGCGTGGTGCCCGAGGTGATGACGGTGCGGCTGATGGTCTGGTTGATCGAAAGGTTGACGACCTTGGCGCTGGCGTAGGGCAGCTTGCCGCGGTTCTCGCGGATGCGGTCCATGATGATGATCGAGTCATTGAGCGAGTAGCCGATGATCGTCAGGAGCGCCGCGACGAGGTTCAGGTTGATCTTGAACGGCTGGATGCCCAGGCTCTGCGCGATGCCCTGCGTGACGGGGCTCTCGTAGAGGATCTCCGCCACCGCGATCATGCCGATGATGATGAGCACATCGTGCACAAGGCAGGTCAGCGCCGCCAACGAGTATCGCACCGAGCCGAACCGCACCCAGATGTAGATCGAGATCAGGAGGAACGAGATCAGCACCGCCGCGATGGCGCGGCTGCGGAAGGTCTCCGCGACGCTGGCGGAGAACTTCTCGACCTGCGTGAGCGTGGTCTGCCTGCCCAGCGCGGTGGTGATGAGATCCCACTCGACCTGTGCGAGTTCGGCGCTCCACGCCGCGGGGTTGGCCCCGAAGGCGATCCTCGGGTCGCGCACCAGGACGAGGGCGGCGGTGACGGCGTCCTCGGTCCCCTCGAGTACATGGATTGTCCGGGTTCGGATCAGCGTGTCGCGGAAGGCGGGGTCGGTCTGGCGGACCTGGTCGAGCGAGGTGCGCAGGTTCTCCAGCGAGGGCGCGGGCGTGATGTTCTCCAGCAGGATCGCGACCCCGCCCCGGAACTCGGGCGCCTCGATCGCCGGGTAGCCCGCGACATCGCGGTCCGGGGTGAACTCCCCGAGCACATCGTCGGTGGATGTGATCGGGCGGATGTTGAAGCGGTCGTCCTCGATGCCCGTGAACGACATGCTCGGCTGGATATCCAGCAGGTCCTCGAACGCGCGGGTCAGCTCTTCGACGAGCAGGACCTCGTTCTCGATCGTGGTCTTGACCTGGTAGCGGCTGGAGACGACACGACCGGTCTGGTCGGTCCCGGGATTCAGCGCGATCACATTGGCGGTATCGAGGCGGAGCAGTTCATCGGTCGCCGGGTTGCCGTCGGCCCGCACTCTTTCAAGCAGGGCGTTGATGCGTTCCTGGAACTCGGGCCTGCCGAGCTGGATGCGTTCGCCGTTGTCGGGCGACTCCATGAAGCGGAGTTCGACCTGCGTGCCCCCGACGAACTCGGTGTCGAGCATCTCGCTGCCCTGGATCGCGATCATCGCGATGCCGAGGGAGACGAAGATCGCCGAGATCCCCGCGAAGACCCAGCGGAGGCGCATCCACGGGATGCTCGGCTCGAGCGTGCGCTCGATCACGGGGAAGATGGTCGGCGCCATCTTCAGGCTCTTCATCCCCATGTGGTCGACGAGCACCTGGAAGATCAGCCGGGTGATGACCAGCGCAGAGAACATCGTCGCGATGACGCCGATGCCAAGCGTGATCGCAAACCCCTTGACCTCCTGCGTCGCCACGCCCGGCAGGACGAGCACGATACAGACGATCAGGTTCGTCACATTGCCGTCGACGATCGCCGAGAGGGCTTTCTGGTATCCCCTGCGGACCGCGGCCTTGAGGTCGAGCCCGGCGCGCAGCTCCTCCCTGATGCGTTCATAGATAATGACATTGGCGTCGACCGCCATGCCGAAAGTCAGGATGATGCCCGCGATGCCCGGCAGGGTCAGCGCCGCCTTGTTCAGCGAGAGCGCACCCAGGATCAGGATCGCGTTGCAGGTCAGCGCCACCACCGCGACAAGTCCCGCCTTGAGGTAGTACAGCACCATGAAGACCGCGACGGCGATCAGCGAGATGACGCCCGCGTTCCGCCCGGCGATCAGGTTGTCACGCCCGAGCTCGGGCCCCACGGTCGTCTGGCTGATCGGGCTCGGAGACAGGCGAGCCTGCAGCGAGCCGGCCGACATCACGCGGACGACATAGTCGATGTCAGCACGCGTGAAGCTGCCCTCGATGATGCCGTTGACGGTGATCCTCGCGCGGAGCGTCGGAGCCGTGTAGACCTCGTCGTCGAGCAGGATCGCCATCTGGCGCCCGATGTTGTCGCCGGTGAGCGAGCCGAGCGCCCTGGCCCCGCCGGGGTCCATGCGGAACCCGATCGCAGGGCGGCCGAGTTGGTCGGTCGTGGCGAAAGCCGCGGCGACGGACCACCGGCCCGACTCGTCGGCGTCGGGGATGAGGCGGTACCCCGGGCGGTCCCAGGCGAGCATCCAGTACTCGCCGTCGAACTCCTCGACGACATACCCGCGGCGCTCGAAGAGGCCCGCGGGATCCTGCTGGAGGAACTCGTAATCCTCGATCGAGTTCAGCCAGCCCTCGATGCGGTTGATGCGGAACCAACGCATGTCGTTGGTCCGCGCCCGCTGGGGACCCTCGTCCTGCAAACGCTGGCGCAGGTCGCTGATGAGCTGCTGGGAGATCTCCTCGCTCGTCGGATCGACCGTAATCCTGAAAGTGAGCACGCCCGACGCCCGCAGCAGGCGGATGAGGTCGGACGGATCGTCAAGCGCCCTTCGGTTCTCGTTGTAGGTGTCCCACGCGGCGACGATGCGCTCGATCTGCTCGGCCGCCTCGGGGTAACGGTCCTTCAGCCGATCGATCGCCTGCTGGCGCGGGCTGTCGAGTGTGACCGTCGTCCGTCGGTCGCGCCCCTCAAGCCGCAGCGGGCGGTCGGACCGGTTCAGCGCTTCTTCGACCTCGCCGGGGGTGGGCACGGCGTCGAGCACGGCCGAGCGGGCTGTGCGGTAGGCGACGCGGGCGTCGATGACGCTCCGCCTGAGGGAGTTGTACTCGGGCTCCCCGGTACGCCCCGCCTGGCGCATCTGTTCGAGTTCGGCCGAGGCGTCGCTCTGGCGTTCGTAGGCCTCGACAAGGCCTGTCAGCAACTCACGGAGCTCGGTGTTGTCGCGGGCGAGGCGTCCCAAACGGGCGGACCGCTCCAGCGGATCAGTGACACGGACGAGCTGGTCGAGCTGAGCTTCGGAAATCGACCGCTCGGCCAGACGCCCGAGTTCCTCGTCGTACACCGATCTGAGGCGTCTGGCCTCGGACCCCGGGAGGGGCATCGTGATCTCCAGGCGGTCGCGCCCCTGGCGGACGATCGAGATCTCGAAGAGGCCGTTGGGGTCGACGCGCTCGCGGAGCACATCGATCATCCGCGGGATGACCTGGCCCGGGTCCTCGCCCGGCTCGAGCTGGACATCGTAAAGCAGCGTCACGCCGCCACGGAGATCCTTGCCGAGGCGGATCCTCTGATCGGGCGGGAAGATGCTCACCCCGCAGATGGTGAGGACAAGAAGAACGAGCAGGGCTTTTTTAATCAGCGCATTCATTCGGAGCGGACGCCGGGGTCGGGGTGGAGCACGGGGAAACTCGGCCGCCGACGGGACGGACCGGGCCTTTACGGTAGGTCGGCGATCGGCTCCTGACGACGACTCAGGAGCGGGTCTCTGTCAGCGTCGGCTCGGCGGCGGTCTGGGTTGCCCCGCCCCCCCCGCTCGCCGAGCGGAGCACCTGCTGCACCGCCTGGCGGGAGTATCGGATTTTGCTCGATCCGGTTTCGAGGACGACCTCGTCGTCCTTCATCTCGACGATGGTGCCGATCTCGCCGCCGATCATCTGGACCTTGTCGTTGCGCCCCAGCCCGCCGATCATCTCGGCCCGGCGCTTGCGCTGCTTCCGCCCCGACATGCTCGTTAGCAGGATCATGAATACAAGAAACAGGATGAGGATCCAGAAGAACTGCGGCCCCATCCCGCCGCCGGGAGGCGGTCCCGCGGGCGCTCCGGTCCCGTCCTGAACCGTTCCGCCGGGCTGGGCGGGCGCGCCCTGCTCGGTCGCCTGGCGGGTCTGGGCGATATACGGGGCCGGCAGGCCGGAAATCGACAGCGGAAGCGACATCATCATCCTTTCGGGTCGTCAGAAGGCCCCCGGATCGCCCGGAGCGCCCTCGGCGCCGGCTTCGAACCCCGGTCCCAGCCCGGGGGCGGCCACGGGCCACCGATTTACAAAGCCGCGCCAGTCATCTTCCCGGAGCGCCCGCCGGATGTCCACCATCAGGCGCTGGAAGTGGTGCAGGTTGTGCAGGCTCACCAGGATCGGGCCCAGCATCTCCCCGCAGGCGAAGAGGTGCCGGATGTACGCACGGCTGAACGGGGCCCCGTTGGGCGTTTGCCACCCGTGCGACGCCGGGTCGCAGGCCGGGCAGGGGCACCCCGCCTCGATCGGCGCGGGGTCGGCCCTGTGCGAGGCGTTGCGGAGGCGGATCTGCCCGTTCCGGGTGAAGGCGTTGGCGTTCCGTCCGTTGCGGGTGGGCAGCACGCAGTCGAACATGTCCACGCCCGAGCGGACCGCAGCGACAATGTCCCGCTCGTACCCCACGCCCATGAGGTACCTGGGCTTGTCTTCGGGCATAAGAGGGGCGGTGTGGGCGACCACGCGGGCGATGTCCTCGCTGCTCTCCCCCACCGCGACCCCCCCGATCGCAAAGCCCGGGAGGTCAAAATTACAGATACGCTCGGCCGACCAAGCCCGTTCGTCTGGATCGGTGCCGCCTTGGACGATCCCGAAAAGCGCCTGCTCTGAAGGCCGGGCGTGGGCATTGGCGCAGCGTTCCAGCCAGCGGACTGTCCGCTCGTTGGCCTCTCTGACCCGCCGGGCGTACACGCTCTCGTCGAGACGGGCGACGCCCGCGGTCCCCTTCTGGCGGATCAGGTTCGGCGGGGCCTCGCCGGGGTCTCTGGCGGGAGGGCAGTCGTCGAAGGCCATGATGATGTCAGCGCCGATCTTGTTCTGCGCGTCGATCGCCGACTCGGGCGTCATGCGGACAATCGAGCCGTCGACGATGCTCTTGAACGAGACGCCGTCCTCGTCGAGGGCGTTGATGTCCGCCATCGAGAACGCCTGGAACCCTCCCGAGTCGGTGAGGATCGGGCCGGGCCAGTTCATGAATCGGTGGGCGCCCCCCATCTGCGCGACCAGTTGCGGCCCCGGCCTCAGCAGCAGGTGGTAGGTGTTGTTGAGGATGATCTGCGCGCCCGTCGCACGCACAAGCTCGGGGAGCAGCCCCTTGACGCTCCCCCGCGTGCCGACGGGCATGAACGCGGGTGTCTCGAACGAGCCGTGTTGCGTCTCCACCACACCGACACGCCCCCTCGTCGAGGCGGAGCGGTGCGAGATCGAAAACCGAAGCGGGCCGGGCATGGC
The DNA here is from genome assembly GCA_050486265.1 of Phycisphaerales bacterium. GTDB lineage: Bacteria > Planctomycetota > Phycisphaerae > Phycisphaerales > UBA1924 > SLFH01. The sequence continues at coordinate 304,538 of JBJHCY010000002.1, forward strand.
GGGAACGCTATCGCCCCCGCCTGCGGGAAGTCTCGGATTGCAGGGTCTTGCGCTCGCGATCGGTCAGGCTGTCGATCCCCTGATCCCGGACCTTGTCGAGGATGCGGTCGATCTCGCCCGGGTCGGAGGGCGGTTGCCCCCCGCCGCGGCCTTTGGCCCCGCCTCCTCGCTTGCCGGGCCTGCCCCGCTCGGGCTTGCGTGAATCCTGGAAGACATCGAAGAAGTCGCGGAGCAGGTGGTTGTGCTTGATGAAGTACCAGCCGGCGAGCGCCCCGCCGAGGTGGGCCGCGTCGCCCCCGGCGTTCTGACCGCCGAAAAACAGGTTCAACAGCGCGATCCCCACATACACAAACGCGAAGGTCCGGATCTTGAACGAAACCGGCGGGAAGAGCAACTGCACCCGCTCGTGCGGCGCCAGGCGCGCGCACGCCAGAATCACGCCGAACACCCCCGCGGACGCCCCGATCAGCGGCGTTGACGGGTGGTAGGGCAACAGCCCCGGCACGGCGCCGAAGAGGTACCCGCCGAGGTTGAGCACGAGGTACGCCAGCCCGCCGCAGATCCCGCACATCAGATAGAACGCGAGATAGCGCTTCCCGCCGAGGTGCTGCTCGACGAGCCCGCCGAAGACGGCAAGGCCGACCATGTTGAACAGGATGTGCCAGATGCTCGCCCGATCGTGGAGGAACTGGAAGGTGATGAGCCTCCAGACCTGCATCTCGAGGAAGGCTTTGGTGGTGGAGAAGTGGCCGTAGCCCCGCAGCGGGTCCATGACGCGGTAATGCGCCTCGCCGACCTGGCGTCCCGACGGCCGGTGCACGATCGGCGCCACAGCCGTGCCCGCGGGGGTCGGACGGGCGTGCTGCCTGGGGTCGGCGAAGCCGAGCTCGTCGCTGTCGGCGTACGCCTCCTGGATCACGGCCCGCTCGAAGACGAACTGCACCGGCGTGGTCCAGACCCCCGAGAGGATGTAGACGGCGACATTGATGATGATCAGCCAGAGGTTCACGCTCAGCATGCGCCGGCCGGGCGCCGGTCCGAGCCCGCCGCCGCGCCGGGACTGCCGCTGGATGTAGTCTCTGTCGCTGATGCCCATGCGTGGGGTCCGTTGTTCTCAGTCGTGAGCGCCGAGGGTATCGGGTCGCCCGGGCCCGGCCAAGCATCGGCACGGGGCGGTTGTTGGCGTGAGTCGGGGCGTGAGTCGGGTAAAGCGGGGACTCAGCCCGAGCCGGTGTTCCGTTTCCGCTCGGTTTCCTTGGAGAGAAGCCGCTTCTCTTTCTTTGTGAGGCTGCCCATGCCCTGCTCGCGGATCTTCGAGAGGATGCGGTCGATCTCGGCGAATTCCGCCTCTTCCTTCTCACGCGCTTTGCGGGCTTTCTCGGCGTCTCGCGCGGCTTCCTTGGGGTCGTAGCGGTCGTACGCCGCCGAGAGATCCACCCCCGGGACGCCCCCCGCCGTCGCCTCGAACTTCAGACGCTGCTTCTCCGCCCAGCAGGTGAACCCCCCGAAGATGGCGATCGCCATCAGCACGGTCAGGCCCGCGACCATCGCGAAGACAAACAGCACACCCGCGACCAAGAGGCCCAGCGTCGTCGAGATTTCCATCGACTTCTGGTACCCCGCGCTCCGCCAGATCAGGGCCTGCACCACCCGCCCCGCGTCCATTGGGTACATCGGCAGCAGCATGTTGAACGCCAGCAGCAGGAAGTTGATGTAGTGCAGCAACCAGAGTCCGGTGAGCCAGAACGCCGCATCACCCCCGGCGGTCGTCAGCGTCGCCGCCGTCGCCCCCGGCGCGAACGGGTTGAACACCACCGCCCCCCACTTGCCCCCCGTCGCGATCAAGAGCGCTAGCGCGAACACCGGGAGCAGCGCGACATTGACCGCCGGGCCGCCCAGCGTCGTCCAGAGGTGCGCCCGCCAGTCGTGCGGCGGACGGCACATCGCAAGCCCGCCGAGCGGCCAAAGAATGATCTCGTCAGCCTCGCCCCGCACGGCGCGGCAGGTAAAGCAGTGCCCGTACTCGTGCAGCAGCACCAGACCGAAGAGCGCGCCCATCGCCAGCAGCATGTACGCCGGGCCCATCCCCTCCTGCGACAGCACGCTGACAAGCACCTGCGCCGTGACATACACGAGGAAGAACAGGTGCAGCCGGACGCGGATCCCCCACGCCGAGTACAGGAGGAGCGCCCAGGTGAACGGGTTGCTCCCGCCCCCGAACGCGCGGGAGAGGCGGGCCTTCCAGCCACCGGCATCGTCGGGTTCCCCTGGCGCGCCCCACCTGCTCATGCCCGCCCCGCCCTCTCTCGGCCGAAGCGGCCCTGCTCGCGGGCCATGTACAGCGCCAGCATTGTCTTTGCGTCGATGATCTCGCCGCGCTCGATCATCGCCATGGCCTCGGGGATCTCGACGGGGTGAACGGTGATGCGTTCCCCGTCTTCGAGCTCCTGGCCCACGAGCTCGAGCCCTGTCGCGAAATACACATGCATGAGTTCGTCAGTGAGGCCGGGGCTGGTGTAGAAGCGTCCCATGTGCTCCAGAACATCGGCCTTGTAGCCCGTCTCCTCGACCAATTCCCGCGATGCGGTGGTCTCCGGCGGCTCGCCCGGCTCCAACCCACCCGCCGGGACCTCCCAGAGCGTCTCGCCCACCGGCACGCGCCCGTTCCGGATCAAAACCACCCGATCGGGCTCGCCTGCTTCAACAAGCAGCGGCACGATCGCCACGGCCCCCGGGTGCTCGACAAACTGCCGCGATGAGTCGTTGCCCGAAGGATCACGGACCGTCACCTCGACAAACCGGAAGCGGCTGCCGCTGGCGAGGGTCTTGGAATGGATCACCCGGTCGGCGTTGGCGGGGTCGGTCATCTGCGGATGGTACCGGCGCTGGGGGCGGGGCCGCATGAGCCCAGAACGGTCATTCGTTATCGGTGAGGCGTTTGCCGAGCAGACAGCCGAGCAGGAACACCGATTTCGCCGGAGAGCTCTGAAGCGACGCCAACGCATCGATCGCTTCCCGGGCTTCCGCGACGAGCCAGCGGGCCTCGGTCATCGTGACAGGCTCAGTCAGGTTGTAGTCGGCTCGGTGGCGGGCCTCTTGAAGCACGATGATCCTGTCGGCCAGTTCTCGCAACTGCACAGGGATCGGGTCGGCCAACGCGTCGTGCAGCCCGGGGGCGGCCGTCCGGCGGAGCTGAACCACAACGCAGCGGATTTGACCGACTTGTGGTGCACGGTCCGCCGGAGCCTGGCGCCGACCGGACCCTTCGAACCCGACACGCCGAGGACGAAGACACACACATCATTCACGATCTGATGGAACACCGCGTAGTAGCCCGCGGAAACGGCCCGGCGAAGATCCGCCTGCTTCGGCCTTCCGGGCCCCGCCTGGTCGATCAGATCCTCGGCCTGTCTAAGCAGGCCGCTTACGAACGGTTGCGCCATCCGAATGCGTCCCTTCGAAGCTCATGCGTCCTCGGCGAGCCCGGTCTGATTGCGCTCAGACGGACGGAGAAAGCGGACATAGACGATCCTGTCGATGTCGCGGTCGCGGATCTCCTGCCGCAGCAGATCGGTGATCGGATTCAGGTTCTTGGATGTCCAATCCTCGTCGCGCGTCTCCTCGGCGAGAAGCACGAGCACATCGACGGACGGATCACCGGTGTGGTCCTCGCCGATCTCGAATTCGATGCCGACGATGCGCGGCTGCGAGGACCAGCCTCGCTTCACCTTCTCCACCGCTTCCGTCACAAGCTCGGCTTCCTTCCGGATCGTCATGTGGGCGCTCCTTCAAGACATGATACAGCACGAGCCGTGGCTTGCATTCACCGGTTCCAGGTCGCCGCCCCGTACACACCCGACTCCCCCAGTTCCTCCGCGATCCGGATGAGCTGGTTGTACTTCGCGTTGCGGTCGCTTCGGCACGGCGCGCCCGTCTTGATCTGCCCGCAGTTGGTCGCCACCGCGATATCCGCGATCGTCGCGTCCTCGGTCTCGCCCGAGCGGTGGCTCAAGACGCAGCTGAACCCGTTGCGCATCGCGTAGTCCACCGTGTCGAAGGTCTCGCTCAGCGTGCCGATCTGGTTGACCTTCACGAGCACGGAATTGGCCGCCTTCTCCGCCACGCCGCGCTCCACGAACTTCTTGTTGGTCACGAACAGATCGTCGCCGACGAGCTGGACCTTCTCGCCCAGGCGTTCGTTGAGCTTGCGCCAGCCCTCCCAGTCGTTCTCGGCGAGCCCGTCCTCGATCGAGCGGATCGGGTACTTCTTGCACCAGCCCGCCCAGAGCTCGATCAGATCGTCCGACGAGACGGTCTCTCCGGAAGACGAGAAGAACTTGTACCCCTGCTTGCCGTCCTTCTCCGCCTCGTTCCAGAGCTCGCTGGTCGCCGGATCGAGCGCGACGAAGATCTGCTCGCCCCACTTGTAGCCGGCCTTGTCGGTCGCCTCTTCGATGATCTTCAGCGCGTCCTCGTTGTCTTTCAGGTCGGGCGCAAAGCCGCCCTCGTCGCCGACGGAGGTCGAGAGCCCCCGGTCCTTGAGCACTTTTCTCAGCGTGTGGTAGATCTCGACGCCCGCGCGCATCGCCTCGTGGAAGTCGTCGAAGCCCCAAGGCTGGATCATGAACTCCTGGAAGTCCACCGTGTTGTCGGCGTGCTTGCCCCCGTTGAGGATGTTCAGCATCGGCACCGGCAGCACCTTCGCCTTCGAACCGCCGAGGTAGCGGTACAGGGGCAGCCCCGACGCCTCCGCCGCGGCTTTCGCCACCGCGATCGAAACGCCGAGGATCGCGTTGGCCCCGAGGTCGGACTTGTTCTCCGTGCCGTCGAGCTCGATCATCGCGGCGTCGATCGCCTCCTGCTCGCGCGCGTCGAAACCCTCCAGCGCCGGGCCGATGCGGTCGATCACATGCTCGACCGCCCGCGTGACCCCCTTGCCCCCGTAGGCCTTCTCGTCGGTGTCGCGCAGCTCGACCGCTTCGTGCTCGCCCGTCGAGGCGCCCGAGGGCACCGCCGCACGCCCCACCGCCCCGGACTCGAGCGCGACCTCGACCTCGACGGTCGGGTTGCCGCGGCTGTCAAGAATCTGTCTGGCGTGGACCACCTCGATTGTGAAGGCCATGTCGTCTGCTCCTGCGAGGGGTCCCCCCCGCCGTAGATGGGTTCCTGCTGCGATCGACGCGCCGGGCCGAGCCCGGCGACGCCGTGTTAGGATACGCTAGTCTCCACGACGCCAGCGCCGGCCCCGGCCGGAAGGACGACGATGCCGACCACACCCGAAGGCTTCACCAGACGCCTCGACAAGCTCAAAGCCGAGATCAACGCCCAGGGCCTGCGTGTGCGGGGCCTGGTCGAGGCCGCCATCACCACCGCGTTCGACCGCGACCCCGACGCCGCCCAGCGCATCATCGACCTCGACGACGAGATCGACCGCTTCGATGTCGAGATCGAGGTCGCCGCCGTCAGGATCCTGTCCGACGCCACGCGGGTCAACGCGACGCTCAGCGAGCGCCAGGTCCGCACCCTGCTGACCATCGTGAAGGTCAACAACGAGCTCGAACGCATCGCCGACATCGGCGTCGCGATGGCCGAGCATGTCCAGAAGCACAATTTCAGCGACGGCAAGATGCCCGACACACTCAGGGTCATGGCCTACAGCGTCGTCGGCATCCAGCGCGATGTGAACGCCGCCCTCCACGGCGCCGACCCCGACCTCGCACGCCTCGCCCTCCGGGCCGACGACGCCGTGATGAGCTTCCGCGACGCCATCATCGCCGACGCCCGCGGTAAGGTCCTCGCCGGCGATATGTCGATCGACTTCGCCTTCTTCATCAGCGGCATCGCCGACCGGCTCACCCACATCGCCGACCACTGCTCCAACATGGCCGAGCAGACGATCTACCTCACCACGGGCAAGATCGTCCGCCACGACGCCGACGGCTGGCACGACCGGCCCTCGCCCGGCGGGCACGCTTCCGCGTCTTCCGAGCCGGACCCCGAAGAGGAGTAGTCTCCCTCAGGCCGAGCAGTCGCAGGCGATCCGCTCGATCGCCCCGCTGAGCACCCTGATCGACCTCAGGTACTCGGCCAGGTCGAGGCGTTCCTCGGGTGTGTGGTCCAGCGTGCTGTCGCCGGGGCCGTAGGCCGCGATCGGGCAGCCCCACGCCCGGAAGACCGTGTTCATGTCCGAGGTGCCGGTCTTCACGACGGCGCGGGCCCGTCCGCCCTCGTCGGTGATCGCCGACGCCAGCGCCCGCGACACCGCGTTTGCGCGGCCCGTCCGAACGCCCGGCGTGTGCCCGTAGACCCGGAGCTCGACGCCCGGGCTGACGGTGCGCAGGTCGGCTTCGACCGCCGCGGGGTCGGCCCAGGTCGGCAAGCGCAGGCCGACGGTGGCGCGCGCACGATCGACCAGACCGTCCGACGAGGTGTCCATGTGCTGCAGCGAGGCCTGGATGGTGTCGAACAGGCCCTCGCGACCGATGTTCCACTCCCCGAGGTTGGCACGGAGGTGGTTCCACCAGCGGACGGCCCGCTCGGCCACCGCGCCCTGCGGCCCGGCCGAGTGCCCGCCGTTCTGCTCGAATGTCGCTTCGACAAGGAGCCGTCCCTTGTAGCCGACGGTGTAGCGGTCCCAGTGGCTCGGTTCGCCGATGATGCAGGCGACGGGGCGGTGGCGGTCGCGGATGAAGCGGGCGCCGGGGGAGGTGGGTGTTTCCTCGCCGACTGCGCCCACGACGATCAAGCGGACGCCCTTCGGCAGCGCTGCGCGCGCGCCGGCGATCGCGAACGCCGCGAGCGGGCCCTTGGCGTCGACCGAGCCGCGACCCCACAGGAAGCCGTCTTCATCGACGCGGACGGGGATGCGTCCGGGCACGGTGTCGATGTGGCCGAGCAGGACGATCTCGGGCGCTTCGGGGTCGGTCGAGCCGATCACGCCCACGGCGTTGCCGGCGATGTCGACCGCGGCGCGGTAGCCGAGGCGCGACATCCGCTCGGCGAACAGGCGGACGGCGCCCTGTTCGTGCCCGGAGATGCTGGGCGCCGCGACGAGGTCACGGACGAGGTCGATCGCATCGCGGTCGGGGTTGACCGGCGTTGCGTGCGTAGTCGCTGTCTGCGGGCGCACGCCCGCGTTGAGTCTGGCTGTCGCTGTGGTCATGACACCACCGTTCCTTCGCCCGAGAGGGCGCGCTGTATCGGTCGTTCGGCTCTGGCGTCGGCGAGGATCACGCGGCCGACGCCCATGTCGAGGGCCTCGCCCGCGGCGAGGACCTTCTTCTTCATCCGCCCCTGGGCGAGTTCGATCGCCGCGTCGAGCTCGGCTCTTGCAAGCTCGGGGATCAGCGAGGCTTCGTCTGGGAAGGAGCGGAGCAGGCCGGGCACATTGGAGAGCATGATGAAGGTGTCGGCCCGCATCGCGCCGGCGGTCTTGGCGCCGGCGCGGTCGGCGTCGACATTGATCGGCTCGTGCTCTTCGCTCAGGCCGGGGGGCGTGAGCACGGGGGTGAGCCCGATGTTGAGCATCCGGTTGAGCATGGCGGCGTTGACCTGATCGACGGTGCCCGTGTAATCGTCACGAAGAACGCTGGTCCGCCCGTCTTCGATGATGCGGATCGCCTTCTTGCGCCGGCCCCGCCAGAGCCCGCCGTCCATGCCCGAGAGGCCGACGGCGTTGACGCCCCGGGCCTGGAGCATCTGCACCACACGCTTGTTGATCCTGCCGCAACAGGCCATCTGGAAGATCTCCATGGTCCTGCGGTCGGTTCTGCGGCTGGTGTGGCCCGAGGGGGAGGTCACGAACTGGGCGGGGTGGCCGAGTTGCTCGGCGAGGGTGTTGGTCTCGTGCGAGCCGCCGTGGACGAGGACGACGCGCTCGCCGGCGTGGACGAGCTCGGCCGCGTCGTTGCAGACCGCTTCGAGTCCGATGCCTTCCGCGCCGCCGATCTTGATGACGATCATGGTTCGTTCCGTTCCGAGTGTTGCGGCGGGCTTTGCATGCCGCCGCGTGGTGTTTCTACGGGTGTGTGCCTGTTGCCGGATGGGCGTCGGGTTTGGTCCTGGCTCTAAACAGGGTGAAGACCGGGGAACAGCAGGCCGTCGGTTTCTTCCAGCCCGCACGAAAGGTTCATGGATTGGACGGCCGATCCGGCGGCGCCCTTGCCGAGGTTGTCGATCGCGCACATCGCGACGACGCGGCGGGTCCCCTCCTGGGCGATGAAGCTGACATCGGCGAAGTTCGTCCCCGCGACGATCTTGGGCTCGGGGAAGCGGTACAGCCCCCGGCGCTCCTTGACAACGCGGACGAACGGCTCGGACGCGTAGGCGTCGCGGTACAGGCCCCAGAGGTCGCGGTCGGTGAGGTCCTGGTTGACGAAGACATGGCAGGTCGCCAGCACGCCCCGGACGAGCTCGATCGCGGTGCCCGTGAAGTGCAGGTCGAAGTGCTGTTCAAAGTTCCCGAGGGCCTGGCGGATCTCCGCCTCGTGGCGGTGGGTTGTCGGCGCGAAGGTGCGCACGGCGTGCGACCGCTCGGGGTGGTGCGACGAGCCGGAGGGCTCCGCGCCCGACTCCGACGAGCCGACCTTGACATCCGCCACGACGCGCTCGATCACGCCGGCTCTGGCGAGGGGGAGCAGGGCGAGGTTGACGGCGGTGGCGTTGCAGCCGACGCCGCTGATGAGCTTGGAGCCTCGGATTCTGTCGCGGTGGATCTCGGGCAGCCCGTACGCGAAGCGGTCGAGCCACGCGGGGGCGGGGTGCGGCTCGCCATAAGTCCGCTCGTAGAGGGCCGCGTCGCTGAGACGGAAGTCCGACGAGAGGTCGACAACGCGATCGGCGAGTTGGGTGTACCGCTCGATGTCGCTGGCGGTCTGCCCGTGCGGGAGGCAGAGGAAGGCGACATCGACGGGGTCAACATCGTCAGGGGCGACGAACTTGAGATCCGTAAAGCCCCGCAGGTTGGGGTGCAGGGACGACACGGGCCACCCCGCCCGCGAGCGGGAGGTCACCCACGCGATCTCGGCGCGCGGGTGGCCGACCAGCAGGCGAGCGAGCTCTCCTCCGGTGTAGCCCGTGCCCCCGATGATGCCGACACGCACGCTCATGCCAGCCCCCGCGAGACACCGGCGTGGGCGTGCTGGAGCACGAAGTCGACGATCCGGGCGGGGATGTCGACCCCGGTCGGCGCGATCGAGTTCTTGAACTCCATCGTCGAATTGATCTCATTGACCAGGAGGCCCCGCTCGGGGTCTTCCAGCAGGTCGATGGCGACGACGCCCCCGCCCACGGCGTGGGCGGCGCGGACGCAGATCTCGTTGAGTTCGTCGGTGACGGGGAAGGCCTCGGCCCGCCCGCCCCGGGCGGTGTTGGTGATCCAGTGCTCGCTATGGCGGACGATGGCGCAGATGGTCTCGTCGCCGACGACGAAGGCGCGGATGTCGCGTCCGGGCTTGTTGATGAGTTCCTGGAGGTAGATCACCCCGTGCTGCACGCCGCCGAGGTGGGCCTTGTGCTCCAGCACGGCGTCGAGCGCGTCGCGGTCGTTGATCTTCGAGACCATGCGGCCCCACGAGCCGACGGTCGGCTTGAGGACGAGGGGGTAGCCGAGGCGTTCTGCGGCTTCGACGGCGCCCTCGTAGCTGAACGCCGCGAGGGTGCGGGGCGAGGGGACGCCGGCGCGGGCGAGTGCGGCGGTGGTCTGGAGCTTGTCGCCGCAGGTCTCGATGACGCGCGAGGGGTTGATGCATTCAACGCCCTGGGCCTCGAAGGCTCTGACGATGGCCGCGGCCTTGGTGTGGCTGAGGCAGCGGTCGAGGAGGATCTCGGGGCGGCCCGGATCGCGATCGCTGGTGAGCTCGATGACGGTCTCGTCGGCGTGGAGAGGCCGCACATCGATCCCGCGGCGTTCGAGCTCGTCGAGCAGCAGTCGTTCTTCGACGCGGATGCGGGAGTGCAGGAGTGTGACGCGCATGGGGGCTTTCTCGTGGGTCTGATCGGGCTGGGGTCGCTGTGGCACTGGCGGCTCGCCCGCCAGTGGTTGGCTTTGACTTGTTCAGAAGGCCCTGTGGCCACAGGCGAGACGCCTGTGCCACAAGCCTGGGTAGTGCCGGAGCGGGCACAGGTCTGAGACCTGTGCCACCCGGGAACACTGGCGGGCGAGCCGCCAGTGCCACAGGTCGGAGGCGTTACTCGCCCCAGTCTTCTTCGACCTCGGGGGCGACATCGAGCCGGATCGGGTCGGTGGCGACGACTTCGAGTTCGGTGCCGCACTCGGGGCACTGGACGATCTCGTGTCGTCTGGGCTGGCGTTCGAAGCTGATGACGGCGCCGCACTCGGGGCAGGCAGCGGTGAGGGTCTGGGTCTGGGTGTCGCTCATGGCAGGTTCTCCGTTGGGAATCGGCCTTCCGGCCGGGGTGTCGGGCTGATCTGTGAATGAAAAAAGCCCGCCGGTGATCTCCGGCGGGCCCTTCGCTTGATCGCGTTGGGGGGTGTTCTCAGGCGGTTTTTCGCCCGAGGCCGGAGATCGTGGTCCCGTGGAGTTTGGTCCCGTGGAGTTTGGCTTTCATGCAAAAGCAGACGATCCCCGGGAGCACCTGGATGCTCTGGGCGGGAATCGAGCTGATCTGCGGAAGCTGGGCCACGAAAAGTTCTCCGGTCGTGTTGACTATCTTGGCCATCGGATTTTGATCGTCAACCCCTTGAGCGGAAAGTTTCCGCACAACTCCGGCATTTCCGCCCCCTCCGGCCCCGACTCGACACGCTCATGCGCACCGAATCGAAACGGATCCTGATCCTCGCCAACGCCGCCTCCGGCTCGGGCAGGGCGCTGCGCCGGGCCGAGCGGGCGAGGGGAACGCTCACGGGCGCGGGGCACGAGGTCGAGATGCTCGCGCCGCGTGCGTTCACCGACGAGGGCGCCGGCGGCAGCCCGGATCTGGTGGTGGTCGCCGGTGGAGACGGGTCGATCCATTACGCGCTGCCCCGGCTGATCGAGCTGGGCGTCCCCCTCTACCACCTGCCGGCGGGCACCGAGAACCTCATCGCCCGCTCGTTCGCGATGAACGCCGATCCGAAGCGGCTGCTCGGCGCGGTCGAGCGGGGGCGGGATCTGAAGATCGATCTCGGCTCGGCCAACGGCCGGCCGTTTGCGATCATGCTCAGCGCGGGGCCGGACGCGGGGGTGATCCACCGCCTTGCTGCCAAGCGTGAGGGGACGATCACGAAACTCTCGTACGCGGGGCCGGTGGTAAAGGAGGCGTTCTCGCCCCGGCTGGTGCGTGCGTCGGTCCGCGTCGACGGGCGCGACGCCGCGGGGCCCGAGAAGCGGGCGATCCTGCTGATCGCCAACCTGAAGCGGTACGGGGCGGGGCTGGATCCGGCGCTGGACGCGCGTGCCGACGACGGGAGGCTCGACATGGTCTGGCTGCCTGCGAAGAACGCTCCGAAGGCGCTGGGTTGGGCGATCGCCTGCCGCCTGAGGCAGCACCGGCGGCTGCCTTCGAGCGTGTTCGATGCGGGCTCGTCGATGCGCGTGTCGTTCGCGGAGTCGCCGGCGTTGCTGCAGGTTGACGGCGAGCCGATGCCCACGCCCGACGGGGGCGTGCTGGAGATCGAGACGCTGCGCGGGGCGCTCACGCTGCGCGTGCCGCCCGAGCACAAAGTCTGACGAGTGCTTGCGTCGGCGTCAGCCTTTGCGTGCTGCTTTGACGAGGGCCTCGGCCCGCTCGGGGTCGACGGGGTTGCGCCACGAGCCGTCGGCCTTGATCGCCGAGCCGACGATGACGCCCTGTGCGTCCGCCAGCATCGCGCCGACATTCTTCGGGGTGACGCCCGAGCCGACGAGGACGGGCAGGCCGGAGGCGGCCTTGGCCTCGGCGATGTCGGCGGGGTTCGCTTCGCGCCCGGTCCATGCGCCGGTGACGATGAGTGCGTCGGCGCCGAAGAAGGCCGCGGCGTGGGCGACATCGCCGATCGTCAGGTCGGCGGTCAGGGCGTGGCTTGCGTGCTTTTTCTTGATGTCGCAGGCGATGGCGACGGCCTCGGCGCCGATGCGCCGGCGCTCGCGGAGGAGCGAGCCGGCCTCGGCCTCGGCGAGGAGGCCCTCGTCGGCGATGTGGGCGTAGACGAAGTTCTCGCAGCGGATGAACTCGCCGCCGCAGGCGTGGGCGACGCCCAGCGCGTGGCGGGCGCCCCCAGAGAGGATCTGCACGCCCATGGGGAGATTCGTTGCTCTGCGGACCTCGCGGGCGATGACGGCCATCGAGGCGACGATCTCCGGCCCCAACGCGCTCCCGTGGACATACGGGGTGTCGTGCATGTTCTCGACGATCAGGGCGTCGAAACCGGCGGCTTTGAGGGCGGCGGCGTCTCGGACGGCGTGGTCGATCAGCTTCGCCATGGACATGGCGGCTGCGGGCGTGCCCGGGAGCGCGCCGACATGCACCATCCCGATCAGGGCCTTTTCACTACCCGAAAGCTCTCTGAGCCAGTCCATGGCGTGAGCGTATCCGGATCGGCCAGCGCCCGCGAGGGCGGGGACGGGCCGGTACACTGGCCGATCGCGGTACCGTGTTTCAGGAGGTCGATATGCCCGTTTGGTGCTCCTCGAGGTCGCTTTCGGCGGCGGTTCTGGCCCTCTGCCTGCTTGCGCTGCCGGCGTTGGCCGAGGGCTACAAGGTCGAGTACTCCGTGAGGCTGGACCGTCCTCAGACCCAGACCGTCGAAATCGAGATGGTGCTCCGGCAACTCGGCGGGCGGGACGCGATCGAGGTTCAGATGCCGGTCTGGCGTCCGGGCCGCTACTCGATCGAGGACTTCCCGGGCAGGATCCGCTCGATCCACGCCCGCGACGGCTCGGGCGAGAAGCTGACGATGGGCAAGACCGACAAGGCCTCGTGGCGGATCGAGACCAACGGCGCCGACGAGGTCCGTGTCGGGTATGTGCTGTACGCGAATGAACTGCGCCTGCGGATGGCGCATGTGGACCCGACGCACGCGTACCTGAGCGGGTCGGCGGTGTTCCTGTACCTCCCGGAGTATCGCGACGAGCCGCTGCGTGTGCACATCGAGAAGCCCGAGCACTGGCGCGTCGCGACGGGGCTTGAGCCCTGCCCTTCGACGCCCGACGCGTTCGTGTCGCCGGACTTTGACATTCTCGTTGATTCGCCGTTCGAGATCGGCGAGCACCAGCTGATCGAGTTCGACCTCGACGGCGTGCCGCACGAGATTGTGATCTGGGGCGAGTGCGAGGTGGACGAGGAGCGTCTGGCGTCGGATTTCAAGGCGATCACGCGCCACCAGGCGGAGATTTTCGGCGAAATTCCGTACCAGCGCTATGTCTTCATGATCCACTGCCAGCCGGGGATGGGCGGGGGCACGGAGCACTGGAACTCGACGATCATGGGGGCGCGCCCCGAGTCGTTCACCGACGAGCGGCTGTACGAGAACTTCCTGCGGCTGACGAGCCACGAGATGTTCCACACATGGAATGTCAAGAGGCTCCGGCCCGCGGGGATCAGCCCGTACAACTATCAGAAGGAGAACTACAGCGACCTGTTCTGGGTCGCCGAGGGCACGACGAGCTACTACGACGGGTTCACGCTGGCGCGGATCGGCCTGACCGACGAGCAGACTTTTCTGAATCGCATCGCCTCGCAGGCCGCCGGGCACCGGTCGAGGCCGGGGCGGATGCTGCAGTCGCTCGCAGAGTCGAGCTACGACGCGTGGATCAAGTTCAACCGGCCGACGCCGGACTCGAACAACTCGACGATCTCGTTCTACGGCTCCGGGGCGCTGGTGAACCTCAAGCTCGACATGAAGATCCGCGAGGCTACGGGCGACCGCGAGTCGCTCGACACGCTGATGCGGACGATGTACGAGCGTTTCCCGCTCGAGGGCGGTGGCTTCACCGACGACGACTTCCGCGAAGCTGCGGAAGAGCTCAGCGGGCTTGACCTGCGCGAGTTCTGGCGGCGTTTCGTGCACGGGACGGAGGAATACGAGGTCGAGGACGCGATCCGCCGCGTCGGGCTGGAGCTCTACCTGAGAAACGCCCGGACCGAGGCGTTCCTGGGGGCGGACTTTTCCGGCGGGCACCCGGCCCGCGTGACAAGGGTCTCGTCGGAGGGGCCGGCGACCGAGGCGGGCCTGCTTGTGGACGACGAGGTGGTCTCCGTCGACGGGCGCCGGTTCAGCGGCGGGAGCGCCGAATCGATCATCCGGGGCTACAGCCCGGGCGATGAGGTCGAGATCAAGTTCTTCCGCTGGAACCGTCTGCACACGCTGCGGGTTACCCTTGGCGAGGAAGAGACCGGCCGCTGGTCGGTCCGGAAGGTCAGGAACCCCAGTTCGGAGCAGCGCCGTGCGTACGAGGCCTGGATGCAGCGACCGTTTGATTCTGCCGCGGACTGAGCGCGCGGGGCGCCGGCCATGATTGTCGCCGGCTGGTTGATGCTGCCCGACCCGCAGCAGGGAGTGTGCCTGAAGCGCGGCTTCATGACGGTCGAGCACGGGGTGATCCGCTCGGTCGAGCTGGGTGAAGAGATCTTCATGGCGGACTTGGGGGGCGAGGGGACGATCGTCTGCCCGGGGTTTGTTGACGCGCATCTGCATCTGCCGCAGGTCCCGGTGATCGGGGCGGACGGGATGGGGCTGCTCGAGTGGCTCGATCGCGTGGTCTTTCCGGCCGAGGCTTCGTGGGCCGACGCGGATCTCGCGGCCAGCGCGACCGACGCTGCGGTGCGGACGCTCTGCTCGTTCGGCACTACTGCGTTTGCGGCGTATGCGACGGTGCACTTCGAGGCGACCAAGGCCGCGATGCGGGCCGCGGCGGAGGTCGGCGTGCGGGCGCTCATCGGGCAGGTGCTGATGGACCGCAACGCGCCGGAGGAGTTGGTGCGTCCGGCGGCACAGCTCTTGCACGAAGCCGCGTTGCACGATCAGATCGGGCGGGTGAGGCCGGCGGTCTCGCCCCGGTTTGCGGTGTCGTGCACGCCCGAGCTTCTGGCCGGGGCGGGGAAGGTCGCCGATACGACGGGGCAGTTTGTGCAGACGCATCTGTCTGAGACGCGCGAGGAGTGCGCGAAGGTGCGCGAGCTTTTCGAGGGGCTCTCGTACACCGAGGTGTACCGGCGGGCGGGGCTGCTGCGCCGGCGGTGCGTCTTGGGGCACGGGATCTGGCTGGACGATGAAGAACGCAGAGCGATCGGGGCGTCGGGCGCCGCGATCGCCCACTGCCCCACCGCCAACGCGTTTTTGGGTGCGGGGATGATGGACCTGCGCCGCAATGTCGAGGCGAAGATCCGCCCCGCGCCGGGGTCGGACATCGGGGCGGGGCCGGACCGGTCGATGGTGCGCGTGGCCAGAGCGATGCTGGATACAGCCCGCCTGCGGGGCGACCTTGCGCCCCCCGCCTCGCACGCGTGGTGGTCGATCACGGGGGGCAACGCGTCGGTGCTCGGCTTCGACGACGCGGGGCAGATCGAACGCGGACGCTCGGCGGACCTCCTGCTGATCGAGCCGGACATCGACCTTGAGCTCGGCGAGGACGAGCCCTCGATCGACCCGCTGGCGGCGTTGCTCTACGCGTGGGACGACCGCTGGCTGAAGCGGACGCTCGTGCACGGCAAGACGGTGTACGCGAGCATTTAACGCTGACAATCGACGCCCGAGACGCGCTTTCTGCTTACGACGGGCTGTAGGTCAGCCCACCGTCGGGGCCGAGGGGCAGGCCGAGCCAGAGCCAGATCGCCAGCAGGATGGTCCACGCGATCGTGAAGGCGATCGAGTAGGGCAGCATCATCGCGATCAGCGTGCCCATGCCCGACTTGGCGACATACCGCTGCATGAAGACCAGGATGATGACCAGGTACGAGTTCAGCGGCGTGATGATGTTGGTGACCGAGTCGCCGATGCGGTAGGCCGCCTGCGTCAGCTCGGGGCTGATGCCCACGATCATGAGCATCGGCACGAAGATCGGCGCGAACAGTGCGTACTTGGCGCTCATCGAGCCGACGAACATGTTGAACGCCGCGGTCAGCAGGATGAACAGCACCAGCAGCAGCAGCGTCGGCAGGCCGGCCCTCGCCAGCATCTCGCCGCCCGAGAGCGCGAGCATCGTGCCCAGGTTGGAGTACCTGAAGTATTCGATGAACTGGGCGGCGAAGAAGGCGAGGACGATGATCGGCGCCATCGCCGCCATCGACTCGACCATGAGGCGGGCGAGGTCCTTGCTGTTTCGCAGCTCCCCCACCACGATGCCGTAGACGACGCCGGGGATCAGGAAGGCGATAAACAGCAGCGGGACGATGACCTGCACCCAGCGGTCGAACTTGTTGTCGAGCTCGTCCTGGAGCATCGGGCCGACGATCGCTTCGCGTTGGGCGTCGGTCACTGGCGTGGTGTGCAGCAGAAGGGCGTCGTCGATCGCGGCCTTGACCTCGCGTTCGGGCCGGTCGCCTTCGAGATTCGCCGAGAGGGTGGAGGCCACGCCATCGGCGTCGACGGTCGGCAACCCCGCCCCGGTGAGGGCCGAGGCATGGATGTTGGCGGTCTCGGCCGGCGTCAGCGGGACCTTCCCGTGCAGGGGCAAGCCGGGGACCAGCACCATCGAAAGCAGGAGCGTGGCGAGCAGCGCCGCGGCGACGCCGGTGACGCCGAGGCCTCGCTTCTCGGTCGGAGTCAGCTTCTGGCTGCTGACCATGTCCGCGTCGGGCGGGCGGGGGCCGCCCTCGTCGGCGGGTTTGCCCTCGAAGCGCGGCTCAACGAAGCGGGCCGTGACAAACCACCCCACCAGCGTCGCCATCACCGTCGAGACGATCATGAACCACCAATTGCAGAGCGGGTTGACGCGGTAGCCTTCGTCGATCAGCACCGTGCCCGTCTGCGTCAGCTCGGCGAGCATCGGGTCGAGGCCGGTCGGGAAGAGGTTGGCGCTGAAGCCGGCAGAAACGCCAGCAAAGACAGCCGCGATGCCCGACAGCGGGCTCCGCCCCACCGACATGTACAGCAGCGCCGCCAGGGGCGGGAGCACGACATACCCCGCGTCGCTCGTCGCCGAGCTCATCACCCCGATGAAGACGGTCGCGGGCGTCAGCAGCTTCGCCGGCGTGATCGCCATGAAGACCTTCAGGAGGGCGCCGATCAGCCCCGTCCGCTCGGCCACCCCCACGCCCAGCATCCCCACCAGCACGATGCCCAAGGGCGGGAACTGCATGAAGTTCGTCACCATCGACGAGATCGCCCAGTACAGCCCGTCGCTGGAGAGCAGGTTGACCGGTCGGATGACCTGCGGCGTCGAGACGACCTCGATCTCGCCGGTCTGTTCGTTGAGCACGCGCGTCTCGGTGGTGGCGACTTCGAGTTCGAGACGGGTCTCGCCGGTTTGCGGGTCGACGACCTCGACGGGCTGCTTGCGGACAACCTCCCAGCCCGTCCAGTCGGCGACGCCCGAGGCGAGCATGACGATGACCGCCCCGATCAGAAACAGGATCGCCGGGTCCGGCAATCGGTTGCCGATCTTCTCGATCGCGTCGAGGACGCCGCCTCGTTTGGCGGGTGAGGGGGGCTTGCCGGTCGGGGGTGTGGTGCCGGGTGTGTCAGCCATGGATGCTCCGCGTGTTGGCCGGCGGGTCGGCCCGCCGGGGCGGGTCAACATACGGGCTGGCGCGCGGAGGCACAAACGGCGCCCGGCTTTGCCGGGCGAGAGGGTCGAGCAGGAGAGCAGGCGATCAGGAGAGCAGAGTTGGGAGAGGCGAGGGAGACACGGCTCGGCGAGCCGTGCCACCCGGAGATCGCGGGACCTACACCACCGCCGCCGTGTGTCTGACCATCACGAAGATGGTCTGGAGCACCAGCCAGAGCCCGAGGTGGATCGACCCCAACACCAGCGTTTCGTACCTCGGCAGCCGGAAGAGCAGCACCAGCGCCACGGCGTACGCCGCGATCGCGACCAGATAGTCCGCGATCCGTCCGGGCAGGGGCCAGCGGCAAACGGTCAGCAGCACGAACAGCGACGAGACGCAGAGCATCCGCGTCGCGCCGCGCATCGGCTCGTTGAAAGTCCGAACGGTGAACCATGCCGTCAGGTGCAGCGAGACCACGCCGAGCGCCGCGGTCATCCAGGTGACCAGCAGCGTGAGGATCGCCGTGACGAAGACCGCCCGCTCGGCGTTGACCCCCGCGACAACCATCGCGATCGCGCCCAGCGCGAGCCCGGCGTAGAGCGCGGGCAGTTCCTTGGGCCAGCCGGGCTGGATCATCCAGAGGCTCGGATCCGGGTGATCCGGGCCGTGGTCGTCGTCGTCCCCGGCGATTGCGGTGGCGACGGGCGGACGGGCCCCAGCGCCCCCTGCCGCGGCGACGGGTCCGAGGCCGTACTCCGAGCCATCGGGCTCATCGTGAGTGGGTTCGATCTCGAAGGGGCCCTGCTCGGGCTCGTCGTCGTCGCGCCAGTCTTCGTGTTCGGGTCGTTCGGCCATGATCGCAGGTGTGTTGTCGGGTCAGCGCACGCCGGCGAGGCCGCCGCGCAGGAAAAACTCCATCAGTTCGTGCCCTGGGTCGACATGCAGGTCGCTCGCCTCGGCCTCGGCTTCGGTCAGGCGCCGGTTGACAACCGACCGCACCCACGATCCTGCGACCGCAAACGGCACGGGCGTCGGGTCGTGGCGGCGCGTCGAGACCAGCGTGTAGTGGTCGGGCATGATCAGCGCCCGCCAGCCGCGTGCTTCGGGGTCGCGCTCGGGGTCGCCGAAGGATTCGAGCTTCTCGACGATCGGGCCGACGATGTGCCGGTCGATCGCCTCGATCGAGGCGACCTTGGTCGCGTAGTCGCCCTGGTGCGAGGCCTCGTCGGGCGCTTCGATGTGGCAGCAGACGATGTCGTACCGGTCGAGCGCGCGGCGGGCCGCGGCGCCCTGCGCCTCGTAGTCGTTGTCGTGATAGCTCGTCACGCCCGGCACATCGAGCAGGTCCCACCCGATCAGCTTGGCGATCCCCGCGAGCAGGTCGACCGGCGTCGTCATCGCCCCGCGGAGGTTGTAGAGGCCTTTGAACGAGGGCATCTGCGGGCGCGTGCCCTGGCCCCAGATCCACGCCATGTTGGCGGGACGCTTGCCCGCTTCCTTCCTGGCCCGGTTGATCGGGTGCACGGACAGGTGCTCGGAGGAGAGCTCCATGAGTTTCACGATCGGCTCGGCGTTCTCGCCGTCGGGCAGCTCGCGCCCCCACGCCTCGCCCGGGATCTCGTGGGGCGGGGTGGTCGCCAGGCCCGCGTACGCGCGGCCGGAGCGGTCGGCGAGGGAGCCCCGGTAGCTCTTGCCGTGGACAACCTCGATCTCGCCCATGAGCTCGGGCGCCCGCTCGGCCCAGTACTCGGCGAGCGATCCGAGCAGCTCGCGCCCTTCCGCGTCGCTCAGCCCCCCGGCGGAATGATCGAGCATGAGGCCCGCCTGATCGTCTTCGCCGACGGTGACGAGGTTGACGCGGAAGACCCAGTCGCCGGCGCCCATGTCCAGCCCGATCGCCGCGGCTTCCAACGGCGCCCGCCCGGTGTGGAACCGCTCGGGGTCGTAGCCGAGCAGGCACATCGAGCAGACATCGCTCCCGGCGTCGAAGCCCTCGGGCGTTGTCGCGGCGGTCCCGACCTTGCCCCGCAGGGCGAGCGCGTCGATGTTGGGTGTCTCTGCGGCCTCGAACGGGGTCTTGCCGCCCAGTTCGTCCAGGGGGAGGTCGGCCGCGCCGTCGGGGATGATGACCGCGTACTTCACAGGATCCAAGCGTACGCGGTCCGGAGCGGCTCTACGCTCTTTGGCGCGGCCCGCGGGGCCGCCCAGACCAGAGCCCGCGAGAACGCCATGCCCGACCTGCAACCCATCTTCGGCGTCGACCCGCCCGCCTCGGCCAGGATCAGGATCCTGCCGATCCCCTACGACGCGACGGCGAGCTACCGCAAGGGCGCAGCGAAAGGTCCGGCCGCGATCGCCGCGGCTTCGGCGCAGGTCGACCTCTCCAGCGGCCCGCTCTCGGTCGGGCAGGAGGCGTGTAGCGCCCTGCTCGCCGAAGACCCCGGCCTGGAAACGCTCAACGAGTCGACCACCCGCCTGACCGCCCCGATCTCCGCCCAGGGCGAGTATCCCGATGCGGCATCCGATGTTCTCGCGGAGGTGAACCGAGCGGGCGATCGGATCCGCGACATCACGCACCGGTTTGCAATTCGGTCGCTCGACGAGGGCGCCATCCCCGTCGTGCTCGGGGGCGAGCACTCGACGCCGCTGGGCGCGATCGAGGCGGTCGCCGAGCGGCACCCCGGTATGGGCGTGCTGCAGATCGACGCGCACATGGACTTCCGCGAAGCCTTCCAGGGGTTCACGCACTCGCACGCCGCGATCGCGTGGAATGTGCTCGATCGGTGCAAGGGCGTCTCGAAACTGGTGCAGTTCGGCATCCGCGATTACAGCGCCGAAGAGATGCGCTTCGGGCGCTCGCAGGGCGACCGCGTCGTGACGATCACCGACTTCGAGACGACCCAGGCCCTGCACGAGGGTCGCCCCTTCGCCTCGATCGCAACCGCCGTGATCGATCACCTGCCCGAGCAGGTCTACATCTCGTTCGACATCGACGGGCTCGACCCCGCGCTCTGCCCGCACACCGGCACGCCCGTGCCCGGCGGGCTTTCGTGGGGGCAGATCAACACGCTGCTGCTGATGCTCGCGAAGTCGGGGCGGAAGGTCGTCGGTTTCGACCTCGTCGAGGTCGCGCCGGGGGAGGGCGACCCCGCCGACGCGTGGGACGCCAATGTCGGCGCCCGCGTGCTCCACGCGCTCCTCGGCGTCGCCGCAATCACCAACGGCTTCGCGGAGCGTTGATTCTCCCCGCGGCATCCGGACCGAGCTTCACGCCGAACCTCGACAGGCACCAACAGAGGACCTCCATGCCCGAACCACGACCGACAACGCTGCACGACCTCCGCCAGAGCGGCTGGGTCTCCCGGCCCGTCAAGGACGAATTGCGGGCCAACATGGTCCGCGCCCTTCGGCGGAGCGAGGAGACCGGCGAGCCGCTGTTCCCGGGCATCGTCGGCTACGAGGACACGGTGATCCCCGAAGTGGTCAACGCCGTGCTCGCCGGGCACGACATGCTGTTTCTGGGCGAGAAGGGCCAGGGCAAGAGCCGCATGATGCGGCTGCTCGTCAACTTCCTCGACGAGGAGACGCCCTACCTGGACCTGCCCGGCTGCCCCGTGCACGAAGATCCCGAGCGCCCGATCACCAGCGCCGGGCGGGCGGCGCTCCTGCGCGACCCGCGCGAGGTCCGGATCGCCTGGTGGAGGCGGGAAGACCGCTACGCCGAACGCCTGGCGCCGGGCACCAAGTTCGCCGATGTGATCGGCGAGATCGACCCCGCCAAGCTCGCCTCGGGCGTGAGCATGTCCGCCGAAGAAGCCCTGCACTTCGGGCTGATCCCGCGCATGCACCGCGGCATCTTCGCGATGAACGAACTGCCGGACCTCGACGAACAGGTGCAGGTCGGCCTGTTCAACATCCTCGAAGAGCGCGATGTGCAGATCCGGGGCTACCCGATCCGCTTCGACCTCGATGTGCTGGTGCTCTTCAGCGCCAACCCCGCGACCTACAACCGCTCGGGCAAGGTGATCCCCCAGCTCAAGGACCGCATCGGCGCGACCGTGCAGACGCACTACCCCGCCGAACGCGACGCGGGCATCGAGATCATGCAGCGCGAGGCGGGGCTCGACCTTGGGGGCGAGTTCCCGGTGATCGTGCCGCGATTCATGCTGGAGATCTGCGAGGAGATGGCCCGCGTCGCGCGAAAGAGCAAGTACATCGACCAGCAGTCGGGCGTCTCGGCCCGCTTCAGCATCAGCAACTACCGGACGATGGTCGCCAACGCGCGGCGGCGCGCGATTCTTCTCGGCGAGAAGCCGGCCGTGCCCCGCGTGAGCGACCTCTCCCACTTCGTCGCCTCGGCCTTGGGCAAGCTCGAACTGGACATGATGGGCGCGCAGCGGATGACCGAGACGCAGGTCCTGTCTGCGATCGCGGCCGAGGCGATCGGCAATGTCTTCAAGGAATATGTCACCGAGCACGGGCTCGGCGAGATCGCCGAGATCTTCGGCGAGGGCGTGAGCGTCGAGGTCGGCGACATGATGCCCAGCGGCAACTACGCCGAGATGCTCAAACGCGTCCCGCCCGCGTGGGAGAAGGCCTTCGAGGTGAACCCCGCCGAGGACGCGGGCGTGCGGGCGAGCTGCATCGAGTTCGTGCTCGCGGGGCTGTACAGCCGCGACATGATCAGCCGCAGCGAACACAGGGGACGGGTGAAGTACGATCTGTAAGGCTCCAACTCCCAAAGGAGGCCTTATGCAGACCGGCAACCTCATCGACGGCGAGTTCGTCAAGGCCGCCTCCGGCAAGGCTGTCACCGTGTTCAACCCCGCCGACGATCAGCCTCTCGCGGAGGTCCCCGATGTCGGCGAGGGTGAGATCGTCCGCGCTGTCGACGCGGCGTCCAAGGCATTTCCCGGCTGGAGCCGGACGCCCGCGATCGAGCGGGCGGCGTTGCTGCGGCGTTGGGCGGGGCTGATGCTGCGCGATGTTGAGCGGCTCGCCTCGCTCATGACCGCCGAGCAGGGCAAGCCGCTGGCCGAGGCGGAGGGCGAGATCAGGTACGCGGCCTCGTTTCTGACCGACGCCGCGGCTCACGCCGAGACGCTCTGCGGGGCCGCGGTTCCCTCGCCCAGAACAGACATGCGGATCACCGCGATCCGCCAGCCGGTGGGCGTGTGCGCCGCGATCACGCCCTGGAACTTTCCCTCGGCGATGCTCGCGCGCAAGCTCGGGCCGGCGCTGGCGTCGGGTTGCACGATGCTCGCCAAGCCGGCGCACCAGACGCCCTTGTCTGCGATCGCGATGGCCGAACTGGGTGTCGAGGCGGGGCTGCCCGAGGGCGTGTTCAATCTTGTAACTTGCGAGGCGAAGCTGTTTTCGGAGACCGTCTTTGCGGACAGCCGCGTGCGCAAGGTCTCGTTCACCGGCTCGACGCCCGTCGGGCGGCTGCTGATGAAGCTCGCGTCGGAGAACCTCGCTCGCCTCTCGCTGGAGCTCGGCGGGCACGCCCCGTTTGTGATTTTCGACGACGCGGACCTTGAAGCCGCGGCCGACGGCCTCGTCGCCAGCAAGTTCCGCAACGCGGGGCAGACCTGCATCTGCCCGAACCGGCTCTACATCCACGCCTCGGTCTACGAAGACGCGATGGGCAAGCTCGAACGCAAGATCCGGGCGCTGAAGGTCGGCCCGGGCGACGCCGAGGGCGTCAAGATCGGCCCGCTCATCAGCGACGACACGATGGAGAAGGTCGAACGCCATGTCGCCGACGCGATCGAGCAGGGGGCGGAGGTTCGGTGCGGGGGCGAGCGGGCGAGGCCGCAGGCGGGCGGGCGCACGCTTACGGATCGGTTCTATCAGCCGACGCTGCTCTCTGGCCTGAAGCCCTCGATGCTGATGGCGAAGGAGGAGACCTTCGGCCCGGTGAGCGGCGCGGCGTCTTTCCAGACCGAGGCGGAGGCGATCGAGCTGGCCAACAGCACGCCGTTCGGGCTGGCGTCGTACTTCTACACGCGTGACGCCTCGCGCGCGGTCCGCGTCGCCGAGGCCATGCGGGCGGGGATCGTCGGCGTCAACAACGGGGGCGTTTCGACGGCCCAGGCGCCGTTCGGCGGCGTCGGGCTCTCCGGCTTCGGGCGCGAGGGCGGGGCGTGGGCGCTCGAGGAGTACACCGATGTGAAGTACATCAGCACGGGCGTGGAAGGTTTGTGAAACAGGTCGGCGCAGAAGCCGTAGGAGTTCGGGTGGGGATGGAAGCGATCGGGGGACGGGCTCAGGCCGCGGCTCGGGCGGGTTCGGGCTCGACGGCCTCGCCGACCTCGATCGCGTCCTGGGCTTCGGATTCCTCTTCGGGCGCCTCGCCGACCTCGATGATCTCCGCCTCGCGCTCGCGGAGGTACTCGATCAGGCCGGGCAGGTCCTTGGGGATCTCCGCGGGGTCTTCGCCGAGGGCGATCGCCTCCATCTGGGCGGTGTAATAGGCTCTGAGCCGGACGACCTCGTGCTTGAGGTGGTGGGTCCGGGTCGTAAAGAAGATCGAGGAGGCGAGGACATGGCCCACCCCGAACAGACAGACCAGGGCGATGAACCCCAGCAGGACCCAGATCGCTTCGGAGAACTCCGCCATCGGGCAGAGCATCGGGCCGATGGGTCCGCCGCTGAAGCCTCACGCCTCCCATACCATGCACGCGTGAAGCGACTCCCGCTCTGGCTGCTCTCGGCGCTCCTGCCCCTGCTGTGCCTCGCCCCGCCGGCCCCGGCTCAGGGGGGTGGGGTCGTCACGCTCGATCTCGTCGAGTTCGGCGTGGGCAACGCCTTCAGGCCCGGCGGGTGGGTGACGCTCCGGGTGCGGGTCTCCGATGCTTCGCCCTCGCCCCGCGAGATCATGCTCCGGGCCAGAGGCTTCGACCCCGACGGCGACACCCCGGTCTACGAAACGGTCATCGCCGCTCCCGGCCTGGCCGGACGCGACGCGTGGATTTCGATGTACCTGCCCTACGACTTCGAGCCCGGGCAGGCAGTGACGGTGCAGGCCTACGAGGCCGAGCCGGTGCAGAACGGGCCGAGGTCGCACGAGCCCGGGCGGCTGCTCGTCGGACGCAGCTTCATCCCCATCGCCCCGGAGGCCGGCTCTCGCACCGCCGCCCGCCCGGTCAACCAGCAGGCCGCGATGCTCGGCATCATCGGCACTCGCGCGCCCGGTGTCCGCCAGTACAACTTCGCGGCCCCCGGCACCGACTGGCCCCCCCTCGGCCACGAGCGGATCGACCCCGTCCAGTTCGGCCCCGACAGCGTGCCGGACACATGGATCGGCCTGGCGCCATTCGAGTTCCTTGTCTGGGCGAGCGACGCGGACCCGACGCGACTTGGCCCCGAGCGGGCGTCTGCGATCAGGCAGTGGGTGAGGCGGGGCGGTCACCTGGTGATCCTGCTCCCCCTCGATGCGCAGCTCTGGCAGGACCCCAGGAGCAACCCGATCGCCGGGCTGATGCCCGACGCGGAACTCCGCCGCAGAGACCTCAGCGAGCGCGAGATCCGCGACCTGCTGCCCATGCTGACCCGGGCCGTGACGCCAAGCATCTCTGAATCGCTCCAGATGCACGAGTTCGTGCCCATCGAGAACGCCTCTCGGACGGCGATGATCCCGCTCCTGGCCGATCCGAGCGGGCGCGTGCTGGCGGCGCGCCGTCTCTTCGGGATGGGCATGGTCAGCGTGATCGGGCTCGAGCTCGACCGACCTCAGCCCGACGCGGATGTCTTCTGGCACCGGATCCTCGGGCGCCGTGGGAGGATCGTTTCGTCCCAAGCGGAGGCGACAGCGCTGCAAACGACGCAGGACATCCGCTTTTCCAGCCGCCAGCAGTTCTGGCTCGACCGCGACATCCCAGACAAGATCGCCAAGACGGGCCGGGCCGCGGCGGGGCTCGGGCTCGGCTTCGCCGTCTTTGCGCTCTACTGGCTGATCGCAGGGCCGCTCGGCTACGCCTTGCTCCGCAAGCTCAACAAGACCCAGCACGCGTGGCTGCTGTATGTCGGCGCCGCGGGGGTGTTCACGGTGATCGCCTGGACCGGGGCGGCGGCGATCCGCCCGGCGAATGTCGAAGCCGCGCACCTGACCATCATCGACCATGTTTACGACCAGGGCGAACAGCGGGCCCGGTCGTGGATGAGCCTGCTGGTGCCCCGCTACGGCGAAGCCCGCGTCCGTGTGGTCCCAGACGCGGCTGACGCACCGTCGAACTTGCTGAGCGCTTGGCAGCCGCGCGAGCGTGGTTCGACGACCGGCTTTCCTGACACGCGGGACTACATCGTCGACGGTCGACGGCCCGAAGAGGCCTCGCTCCCCGTTCGTTCGACCGTCAAGCAGCTCCGGATCGACCGCTCCGGGCAGCCGATCCGCGACTGGGGGATGCCGCGCCCGACGGTCGGACCCGACGGCTCGTCCGATCCGGCGCTGTGGCTCGATGCTCGCGGGCTGCCGGCCGGGCGGCTGGTGCACTCGCTCCCGGGTGTTTTGAGAGACGCGAGGCTGATCGTGGTGCGGGGCCAGCGCACCGTCGGCCCGCTCGGGCGCGAGCGAGAAGACATCCCGGCCGACGCCCTGGCTTTCGCCATCGGCGACTGGCGTCCCGATTCGCCGCTGGACCTCTCAGAATTGGCCGCCCAGTTCATCACGACCGCCGAGGACGAGCTCGACCACGGGCTGCAGGCGTGGCTCAACGGGATCACGCCGCGGGTCGCCGCGACCCTGCCCGGCGCGACGACGGCGGCACGCCCGGGGGGCGACCCCATCAGCCGTCTGACCGCCGGCGGGTTCTTCGGCCTGATCGAGCCCCCCCGCTACGACCGGGCGACGCAGTTCGCCGGGCCGGAACTCGCTCGGCGCTGGTCGCTGCACGGGCTGGACATGAGCGTGTGGGCGACGCAGCCCTGCATCATCGTGATCGGGCACATCGACGGCCCCTGCCCGATCCCGCTTGTCGTGGGCGACGAGTCGCCTGTCCGCGCGGAGTTTTCTGGAACAACGATCGTCCGGTGGGTCTACCCGCTCGCCGGGCGCCCGCCGGCCTGGCCGCGGCCCTGAAGCCCGACCCCGCAACCACCACCGAGGCGACACGCCCATGCCGATGATCCAGACGACCAACCTGACCCGCACCTACGGCGACCTCGTCGCGCTGGACAACCTCAACCTCTCCATCGAAGAGGGCGACTGCTTCGGGTTCATCGGCCCCAACGGCGCCGGCAAGACCACCACCATCAAGATCCTCGCGACCTTGCTGAAGCCGTCTCGGGGCAAGGCGGAGATCGCCGGCTACACCGTCGGCTTTCAGAACCGCCAGATCCGCCCCATGATCGGCTATGTGCCCGACTTCATGGGCGCGTACGAGGACATGGTGGTGACGGAGTACCTCGAGTTCTTTGCCGCGGCCTACGAGATCCACGGCCAGCAGCGCAAGAAGGCCGTCGCCGATGTGCTCGAACTCACCGAGCTCGGCTACAAGGCGACGGCGGAGGTCAATTCGCTCTCGCGCGGCATGCAGCAGCGCCTCTCGATCGCCCGCGTCCTGCTGCACGACCCCAAGGTCCTGCTGATGGACGAGCCGGCCAGCGGCCTCGATCCCCGCGCCCGCATCGAGATCCGCGAGCTCCTCAAAGAGCTCAAGCGGATGGGCAAGACCATCCTGATCTCGTCGCACATCCTGCACGAGCTCGCCGAGCTCTGCAATGTCGTCGGGATCATCGAGCGCGGTCAGTTGCTCTTTTCGGGCAGCGTCGCCGCGGCGGTGCGCCAGGCGAAGGTCGGGCACATCCTTCATGTCGGCGTGGCCGAGCGGGCCGAGGATGCTGCGAAGCTCTTGCAGAGAACGCCCGGCGTGCGCAAGGTCGCGCTGGCGGACGAGTCGGGCCCGGACGGGAACCTGCGCCATGTGATCCGCCTGGCGTTCGACGATTCGTCCGGCCACAGCCACACCGACCTGCCCAACATCCTCGTGAACAACGGCTACCGCCTGACCAAGTTCGACGAGGAGCCGGTGAACCTGGAAACAGTGTTCATGCGCCTGACCAAGGGGCTGGTGCAGTAGCAACGCCCGCTGAGGCCGGCGGGAGAAACGAGGGCCGAACCGTGCATTCCACCGCCGAGACCGCGATCCGCATCGCCGAAACGCTTTTCGCCGAGGCCTATCAGGGCGCGAGCGAGCAGTGGACCTGGTTCGTCAACCCCGGCCCGGAGGGCGGCCTGTTCGGCACGATCGACGGGCTGACCGCAAAGCAGGCGTCAACGCCCGCGACCGAGGGCGGGCGATCGATCGCGGCGCATGTCGAACACCTCCGCTGGTCGCTCGCGAACGCCAACGTCGTCGCGCGGGGCGAGGCGTGGAACGAGAATTGGTCGGAGAGCTGGCGCGTGCAGACGGTCTCGCAAGCGGAGTGGGACCGCCTCCGAGCCGACATCCGGCGCGAGTTCGAGACGCTGCAGAAGGCGCTGCAAAGCAAGCAGGGCGTGCCCGACGACATGCAAACGCTCACGGGCGTCTGCTCGCTCGCGCCGCACGCCGCGTACCACCTTGGCGCGATCAAGCTGATCGCGAAGATCGTTGCGTCGGACCGGCCGGAGGTCTAAACCCCGCGGACCTCAGAACGACACGACCTCGGTCCCCGCGTCCTTGAGCATCCGGGTCAGTGGCGAGCCCATCGCGAGCACCTCGAAGCCGATCTCGCGGAGCTGGTCCGCCACGCCGAACGAATCGGCGCAGACGACGCACGCCTGCAGCACCACGCCGTCGTCCTGCATCTGCTTCACCTTCGCCCGCAGGTCCTTGTCGCCCACGAGCGTCCGCTGGCTCGGGCCCCACGCGATCAGGCGGACCTGCTCGAACCAGCCCGAGCGTTTCGCGGCGTGCGTGTACATCAGCGCCACACGGTGGGCGACATCCGGGTCGGCGCTCGTCCAGAGCACCGCGAGGTGGCTCGGGCGCCCGTCGTCGGCGCCGATCCCCTTGGCCGAAGCGCCCGCCGCCAGACCGCCGAGCCCGAGCGCCGCCGCTCCGGCCATGGCCTCACGCCTTCCGATCGGTCGGTTCTGTTCGCTGGTCATGCATTCACCCTTTTCTCGGTCTGGGCTGCGCCGCCGCCCACGCCGACGCGCCTAATCAAAGATCTTCATCTGCTCGCTGACGACCTCGGTCTCGGTGATCGGGTGGTCGATGTCGAGGCGGTAGTCGCCGCTGTAGCAGGCGGTGCAGTAGTGCTCGGCGGGGCGGTCCATCACGCTCAGAAGACCGTCGAGCGAGAGGTAGTGCAGCGAGTCGACGCCGAGGTAGTCGCGGATTTCTTCCACCGTGCGGTCGTTGGCGATGAGCTGGTCGCGCGTGGCGAAATCGACGCCGAAGTAGCACGGGTGGCGGATCGGCGGGCACGAGATCCGCAGGTGGATCTCCTTCGCCCCGGCGTTTCGGAGCTGCTGCATCTTCTCGCGCGTGGTGGTGCCTCGGACGATCGAGTCATCGACGATCACCAGCCTTTTGCCCCGCACCATCTCCTGGATGACATTGAGCTTCAGGCGGACGGCGGCACGGCGCTGGTCCTGCGTGGGTTTGATGAAAGTCCGGCCGACATAGCGGTTGGGGACGATCACTTCGCGGTACGGGATGCCGCTGGCGCGGGCGTAGCCGTTGGCGGCGCTGCGTCCGGAGTCGGGCATCGGGGCGACATAGTCGGCCTCGACGGGGGCCTCGGTCGCGAGCTTCTCGCCCATGGTCTCGCGCGCGAGCTGGACATTCTGCCCGAAGACCTCGCTCGCCGGGCTGGCGAAGTAGACATGCTCGAAGACGCAGTGGGCCGCACGCTCGGCGGGCTGGGCGAAGCGCCTCGACGAGACGCCCCCGTCAGAGAGCGAAACGATCTCGCCCGGCTCGACCTCGCGGACAAACTCGGCGCCGATCACATCCAGCGCCACCGTCTCGCTGGCGACGACCGGCTCGCCCCCGGGCAGGCGCCCGAGCACCAGGGGCCTCCAGCCCCACGGATCGCGGG
The DNA here is from genome assembly GCA_050486265.1 of Phycisphaerales bacterium. GTDB lineage: Bacteria > Planctomycetota > Phycisphaerae > Phycisphaerales > UBA1924 > SLFH01. The sequence goes on from JBJHCY010000002.1 coordinate 334,193, forward strand.
CCGCCTCGATCCGGTCCTCGAACATCAGGACGGCGCTGAAAGCGCCCTGGAGGCGCCGGAGCATCGAGGCCGTCGGGTCCGGGCTCTTGCGCGCCTCGGGCGAGGCGAGCAGGTGGATCATCACCTCGGTGTCGCTTGTGGTCGAGAAGAGATGCCCGGCCTCGCTCATGCGGTCGCGCATGGCTTGGGCGTTGATCAGATTCCCGTTGTGCCCCACCGCCACCTGTCCGTCTGCGTACCGCTGGATGATCGGCTGGGCGTTGCAGGCGAGCGAGCCGCCGGCGGTCGAGTAGCGGTTGTGCCCGATCGCCCCCACTGGGCTGCCCTGGGCGAGCTGGCCGAGTGTCCGCGGGTCGAAGACCTCGACGACCAGGCCCATCCCGTTGTGCCCGTGGATGCCGCCCTCTGCGTCGGCGACCGCGATGCCCGCGGACTCCTGCCCCCTGTGCTGCTGGGCGTACAGGCCGTAGTAGGTCAGCCGGACCGGATCCGGAGCCCCCCAAACGCCGAAGACGGCGCACTTTTCCCGCATGTCCGGGTGAGGCCCCGGGCCCGAGGCTGGCCTGGGCGCAGGCCGCAGAAGGGGAAGACTGATCCGCCGCCGGGAGTCGTCAGGCACCGACCGGCCTCCGATCAACAGAATCGCTGCGAGTGGGTCCGCGGGGTCGCTGAGGCAGACTTTAGCACGGCGCGAAGGTGCTGCGAAGACACCTCGGGGCGGGCGCTCGAAACCGGGCGGGAGTACCTATGTGTCGCCATCCGCCTCGATCAGCGGGCAGGGGCTTGACCGGGGCCGGCGATCGACCTTCCATTGCCCTCTCCGGGATTGCCCGGATCGTCACTTTGGGCCCCGCAGACGCGGTTCCGCCCCGAACGATCGCCGCAATAGGCGGCACCCCGGCCCAGAGCCGGCGGACGGAAGAAAGGAATCGGATCATGGCCAGGTACCTTGGCCCCAAGGTCAAGCTGTCGCGTCGCGTGGGCGTGCCCATCGCGGACATCCCCAAGCACACCGCCAAGCGCCAGCTCACCCCGCCCGGCATCCACGGGTACCGGGGCCGTCGCCTGCGCGACTACGGCATCCGCCTCGTCGAGAAGCAGAAGCTCCGCTACCACTACAACATCATGGAGAAGCAGTTCCGGCGCTACCTCGACGAGGCCGAGCGTCGTCAGGGCAACACCGGCGAACTGCTCCTGCAGCTCCTGGAGTCCCGGCTGGACAATGTCGTGCGTCGCTGCGGCCTGGGCCGGACCATCTGGGCCGCCCGCCAGATCGTCGCCCACGGGCATGTCCGGGTGAACGGCCAGAAGGTCGACCGCCCGTCCTATCAGATCAAGGTGGGCGATGTGATCACCTTCCGCGAGCGGGTCCACAAGCTCGTCCGCGAGAACATGGAGTCGATGGGCGGCGTCGAGGTCTCGGGCTGGCTGGAGCTGAACCCGGCGGAGCTGACGGTCCGGATCGTCGCCAACCCGACCCGCGATCAGATCCCCTTCGATGTGAACACCAACCTGATCGTCGAGCTCTACCGCTGATCTTCGGCCGCCGGCCCCGGGGCCGGCTCGCCCTTCACGCCTAGGCTTATTGCGATAGATCGTGCGTCACGCGCGGCCGGCCAATCTCGGCCGGCCGCTTCTTTTTCCGGTGTGAGCCGGGGGTCGGCATGCTCAAGTTTCTGCGGAAGTACAACAAGATCCTGCTCGTCGCCTTCGGCTCGTTCCTCATGGTCGCCTTCCTGGCGCCCGAGGCGGTCGAGCGGATCGGCCAGCAGTCCCTCAACCGCACCACCGCCACCATGGACGGGCGGAATGTCTCGATGCTCGACCGCCAGCAGGCGAGCTCGGAGCGTGAGGCCCTCCGCGGGTTCTTCGAGTCGATCGGGGGCGTGCCGATCAGGAGCCTCGGCTTCCGGCCCGTCAACCCCGAAGTCGTCATCGGACGCAGCACCACGCACTGGCTGCTGCTCACCCACGCGGTCCGGACGGGCGGGTACGCCGGCGAGTCCGGCGACGGCGCGCTCTGGCTGGCCGATGTGCTGACCCAGCAGGTCGCCGATCTGCTGCGCATGCAGGACCAGCGGGCCCGCCAGGAGTACGAGTTTGCGCGCATGTTCGGCGAGGAGCCCGGCGCCCCGCCCCCGCCAGAACGATCCGACGCGGAATATCGGGCCGAGGCCGAATCGCTGGTGATGCGTCGGGCGATGCAGTCGGCCGGGAGCATGCGTCTGTCGATGGACGAGTTCTACGCAGCCCTGGCCAAGGCCCAGGGCGTCAGCAGAATGCTCGACAGCTACCTGACGCTCGACCGGCCCTCCCGTCCGTCGGCGATCGCCTCGGCCCGCTCGAGGCTTGAAGAGGTCGGGGCGGATGTGCTGTTCATCCCAGGACGCGCCGCGACGCCCGACACAACCGCGCCCGACGCGGAGGTCCTTCAGGCCCTCTTCGAGCGTTACCGCGACGCGAGCCCGGGTGAGGGCGAGTTCGGTATCGGCTACACGCTGCCGCCCCGTGCGGCGGTGCAGTGGATGGTGCTCGACCGCTCGCAGATCCGCGATCACATCGCCCAGCGCGACGGGGATGACATCGAGCTCGACGCCGAGACCGAGCTCGCGATGGCGGGTGTTGACCTCTCGCCCGAGCAGCACGAGCGCCGCGTGGCCGAGCTCGCCGAGGCCATGCTCGAACGCCGCGTCAACGCCGCTGTCAACGACGCGCAGCGGATCATCCGCACCGCCGTCTTCCGCGCCCGCGACGGCCTGCCCCTTACCGGAAACTACTACGACCTCCCCGCCGACTGGAGCGCCCCGAGCTTCGCCGACCTCGCGGCGCGGATCGCCCGCGAGGTCCGCATCCCCGAGCCGCAGGTCCGCTCCACCGGCGGTCGCCTGCGGACCAGCAACGAACTGGCCCAGGAGTACGGGCTGAACCGGTTCGCGGTCTTCATCGGGGCGACGCCGGTGCGCCTCAACGAAGTGGTGATGCGCGTCCGCGAGATCGCCGGCCCCTCCGACCCGCCGATGCAGGTCGGCCTGCCGGTCGTCGACACCCCCGCCCGCGACGGGGCCGACAACCTCTGCTACTTCCTCGTGACCGAGGCGCGCCCGACCTCCCCGCCCGAGAGTTGGGAGGAAGTCCGCGACCGTCTGCTCGCCGACCACTTCAGCCTTGAGGGCTACAAGGCGCTCCTGGCCGAGCGGAGCGTGGCGGTCTCGATCGCCTCCGACGATGGGCTCGAAGAGGCCATGAACCTCTACGCGGACCAGGCGCCCGAGGACGCGAAGCCCCGCCTGCGCCGGAGCGTGCGTGTCACGCGCAGGCAGTCGAGCGCCTCTGAGCTGGACACCGCCGAGCTCCGCGAGGCGATCTTCCGTCGGGCCCTGGCCCTCGACCCTGGACGCCCCGTCGCCGAGCAGCCGATGCCGGAGCGCGTCTTTGCGTTGCAGATCGACAACCGCCGCTCGCTGGCGATCGTGCGGATCAACGCGGTGCAGCCGCTGACGATCGAGGACTTCCGGGCCTTCGGCGATGTCGTCGCGCGTGGCGCGTCGATGGAGCGGACGGTCGAGCTGACCGGGGGCGTCGCCGACGCGTTCAGCGAGCGGGCGCTCATCAGCCGCTTCAACTATGTCGACCTCGACGCCGACCCCGAAGAGGCCGCTATCGACGAGCAGCCCGAAGCCTGACGCAAAGACAACAGATAAACCTGTGGCACTGGCGGCTTGCCCGCCAGTGTTTTTTATCGCCTTGAACACAATACTTGCCTCGTCGAGCGGCACCGCACCCGCCCATCACACCTTCTTGTGCGCCCACCCGCCCTGGAGGAACCGGGCGGTGTAGACCGCGCCGCGAACGACCAACTCGGCGCACAGGGCGTACCAGAGGCCCGTCAGCGTCGGCTCGTCGCGGAACGGATTGGCGAGGACCACCGTCCGCACGAACTCGCCATCGATCGTGCGCGTGAAGGCGAGATCTGCGCCGGAGAAGATGAACGCCAGCGGCAGGCGCACGCCGTAGGTAGTCGCCCAGGTCAGCGTCATCGCCATGCGGACATCGCCCGCTCCGCGCATCGCTTGGCGGAAGACGATCGAGAGGGCGAAGGGGATCTGGACGACGCCGCAGATGACCAGCAGCTTCGGCGCCGTGGCCAGATGCTCGGGCTGCTCAGAAAAGATGCTGACGATGGCGACGGGGAAGAGGATGAACGCGGCGCCGAAGGCCCCCATCAGCCCGCAGGCGATCAGGGCGCAGCGCCAGACCGCGGCCCGCGCCATCGCGACGCTGCCGGCGCCGAGGTACTGGCCGACGAGCGTCGCGGCGGCCGCCCCCATGGCAAATCCGGGGAGGAAGCTGAACGCCTCGGCCCGGATCGCGATGATGTGGGCTCCGAGCGCTCCAGCGCCCATCGAGCCGACCATCAGCACGACCGCGAAGTTGCCGAGCCAGAGGCCCAGCGTCTCGATGAAGTTCGGAAGGCCGAGGCGGACGAGGCGGCGGGCGGTGTGTGTGTGCAGCTTGAGCCGGCGCCCGATCAGGCGGACGCCCCCCACCCCGTTGACCAGCACGCCGATCATCAGCACCATGCCGACGAAGTGGGCGATGATCGTGCCCAGCGCGACGCCGACGACGCCCAATTCCGTCGGGAACGGGTTGGCGATGAGGATCTTGGTGACCGGCTCGCCGTCCTCGAAGCGTGTCGCCGCGATGTCCACCCCCGAGAGGGCGAAACTGGCGCCGATGTTCACGATGTTGACGACGATCATCACCAGCAGCGGGCGGATCGAGTCCCCCGCTCCGCGCACGCAGGCGATCGAGCCGTACAGCACCCCCATCAGCGGGATGCCCGCAGCGACGATGCTCAGGTAGCTCACAAACGCCCGCTGCGCGTCTCCGGTCAGGTTCATCACCGAGGCGACCGAAGGCGCCAGCGCCACCACGCACGCTGCGACGATGAGCCCCGTCGCGATCTGGAGCAGGATCGTCTGCCCGACCGCCGCGTTGGCGACCGCGAGCCTGCCCCGCCCGACGGCGCGGCTGATGACCGCCGTCGCCCCGATGCCCAGGGCCATAACGGTGAGGCCGAAGAACCAGGTGATGTAGCTGGCCGCCCCGATCGCGTCGGTCTCGGCGACGCCGAGGCCCGAGGCGAGGCGGGTGTCGACAAAGCCGACCAAGGAACTGAGCAGGCTCTCGATGAGGATCGGCCACGAGAGGATCAGGATCGCCCCGTTCATCGTCTTGCCGGCGAGGCGCCCGTAACGCAGACGCCCGTCCTCGGTCAGGCCCCCGGGCCTGGTCCTCCCCGGCGGGGGCGGGATGCGCACGCCCGACTCGGGGTAGGGGTTGCCCGCGACGCGTCCGGTCTCGCCCGGCGCAGAGCCCCGGTCGGGGCTGTGGTCAGGACTCTGAAGTGGTTCGTTGCGGTCCGCCGACATGCACGCTCTCTCGCGGGCCGGGCTTCGCCCCGGTCAACGCAAATCCCCGCGGCCGGGGCCGAGAGGCCCCACGCCGATACACACTGCCCGGTCCATCGCTCGGATCCCGACGCCCCGTCCCGCTCAGGCCAGGAGCAGGTCGAGCAGTTCCGGCACGCCCTGGCCGTGCGTCGCGATCGTCTCGACGATCTTCCGCTTGCCCGCGACATCACGCAGGTCGCGGACGAGCTCGTGCTCGCCGGGGTGGTCGGCCTTGTTGCAGACGAAGATGTCGGCGATCTCGAGCATGCCGGCCTTGTCCATCTGCACCGCGTCGCCCATGCCCGGGGTGAGCACCACCACCGTGCTGTCGACATGGTCGCGGATCATCGTCTCGTTCTGCCCCGCGCCGACCGTCTCGACGAAGAGCGTGTCGTAGGCGTCCTCGCCTTCGTTCGCCCCGCCGATCAGATCCACGATGTCGCCGACGGCGTGGTAGTCCTCGCCGCGGATCGCCAGGCTCCGGTAGTACACCTTCTCGCCCAGCCGGTTGAAGTCGACCCGCAGGCGATCGCCGAGGAGCGCGCCGCTGGTGATCGGGCTCTTGGGGTCGAACGCCAGCACCGCGACACGACCGAGCGAAGGGTCGTCCTCGGCCCGGCGGGTGAACTCGGCCGCGAGGGCGGCGACCAGCGTGCTCTTGCCCGCCCCCGGCGCCCCGGTGAATCCGAAGACCCGTTTGGGGCGTCGCTTTGAGGCGTCCTTGCGCACGGGGCGTTCCTCGTGGGCCAACGAAATGTCGCGGGCGAGTTGGGCCGTGGGGTGCCCGGACTCGACCTTTTCCGCGTAGGGCTTCACGGCGCTCTTGACGGCCTCGACGATCTGCAGGAGGCCGGTGCCGGTGGTGAAGCAGGCGGCGATGCCGGCTTCCTTGAGCGCCGGGATGTCTTCTTGGGGCAAGATCCCGCCCATGTGCACGGGCAGGTCCGGCCGGCCCACGCCGGCGAGGGCTTCGAGCAGCTTGGGCCCCAGCACGAGGTGCGAGTTGCTCATCATGCTCGCGGCGATGACATCGCAGTCCTCGTCGCGGGCGGAGATCGCCAGACTCGAAGGCGTCTGCCAGAGCCCGGAGTAGATGACATGGATGCCCGAGTCGCGAAGAGCGCGGGCGATGACCTTCACGCCCCGGTCGTGCCCGTCGAGGCCCATCTTGCCCAAGAGGACACGGGGGCGGTGGTCGAGCCCCTCGCAGCGGTCTTTCTTCTCAAACTCGCTTGTGGCGCCTTCGAGCGTGCTGGCCATCGGAACTCCTCGCCGCGGGCGTGGATAGACAGGCCGAAGCGATCGACGCCCGGCCGGGCCGGGATGCTAGCCGTCCGGATCGCCCGGGAACGAGAAACCGCCCGATCATCGGCCGGACAACCCGGGGGGGGGGGTGTAGCGGAAGTAACCCAGAGCGTCCGTTCAGGACCGCTTGCGGAGGAGCAGGACCATCGGCTCCTCGTCCGATTCGCCGACATTGATCTCCATTGTTTCCGCGTCGATCACGAGGGCCGCGGACACATCCCCGTCGAACCGATCGGGCGTACGGACGCTGAAGACCACGACACCGCCCTCCAGCGTCCACGAGCCTTCGAGTTCCTCCTGCCTGCCCTGCTCGTCGACGCTGGTCGAACGCAGCGTGCCGTCGGGATACAGGGTCACCGTGACGGCAGTCAGCGCATCGATGGCGGGCTGCGTCAGCTCCTGCAGCATCGCCTGCGTCCGCCTGCGGGCCTCGCGGTCTTCGATCTCGGCGATGCTCGCCTCGACCTGCTCGACGATCGCGGACTCGGCCTCCTCGGGATCGAACCGCCACTCGCCGGCGAGGTCGTCCATCGTGAGGTCGGTGCGGAGCTCCGGTTCCGCGGCGTGGCGGGTCTCTGCGGCCCGCTCCTGATCGGCGCAGGCGCCGAAACCGAACGCGACAAGCACACCCGCCAGCACCGAGACCGTCCGCCTGAATGTACTGTCCATGACATGAATTCCGTTCTGAAAGCACTCCCTGCCGGAGGGTAACCCGGCAGGGTACATGCTGGCGCGCCCGCGTCTTGGGATCAGGACCGTCTGCGGAGCATCGCCCTCACTTCGAGTTCGGCGAGGTCTTCGAGGTCGAGCTCGATGGTGTCGGTGTCGATGACGCGTCCTCTGATTCTCTCGGCGCCATCATCGATCGTGATGAGAATGTTCCTGTTGCGGAGTTCCCAGGCGCCTTCGTCGGACTCGCCGCCTCCGGCCCCGCTCTCGCCGGCGATCGTCAGCGTGCCGTCAGCACGGAGGGTCAGCCTGATCGTGGCGAGCTCTTCGGTCATCTGATCGATCATCTCGATGTCTTCGGGCACGATCTCCGGCGTCTGGCCCGCGGGCATGCCGGGCAACCGGTACTCGGCCTCGACGCCGCCGCGGATCGCCTCGCGGAGCTCCTGGGTCTCAAAGCCCCAGTCGCCCGCAAGCGACGCCATCGTGAGCTCGGTCGTGGTCCGCGGGGATTCGCGCTGCTCGCCCTCCCGCTCTCCGCCGCACCCGCCGAACAGGAGCCCCGCGCCGAGAAGGCCGCTGGCCAATGTGAGCATGGTTCTGTTCATGTCTGAATCCTCCGTTGTGATTGATTGAGCAAGACAAAGCCTGCGGCGCACCAGCTGGAAGAGCCCGCGGGTTCGTGATCGGCCGGGCGGAACCGACAGCGTATCCGACGCCCCGCGGGCGCTGCGAAGCGGAACGAATCCGGAATTCGCCGGATGACCGGCTCAGGTCCGGCGGCGCAGTCTGGCCATCACGCCGGAATCTCCGATGTCTTCGATGTTCACCTCAATAGTGTCGATGTCGATGACCCGCCCCTTCAGATCATCCCTCGGTTCCCCGTCGGCGCCGGCGGAGAGGGTGATGTCGCGGCCGTCGAATGTCCAGACTCCCGAAGCGGTTTCGGAGTCTCCTTCGGGGTTGATGAGCGTCGCGGTCATCGTGCCGTCGGCGTTGAGGGTTACAACCGTTCCGGAGATCGCCTCGACCATCGGGCCCATCATCATCTGCTCGAACATCCGCATCTCGGCCTGCATCTGCTCGCGCTGCGCTGGGTCCTCGACCGCTGCCAGGTCCTGCTCCATCTGATCGCGGAAGGCCTGCCGCATCTCTTCGGGGTCGAACCCCCACTCGCCGGCGAGAGTCGCCGTCGTGATCTCGGTCGTGGTCCGCTGGCGCTCCTGGGTGCGGGAGCCCTGCTGGCCCTCGCGCTGCTCGCCTTCGCGTTCCTTCTTGCCGCAGGCGCCCAAGCTCACAGCGAGCGTGGCCACCATCAGGCCCGCGGTCAGTCTGCCCATCTTCCGGTTCATCGCGTGTTCTCCGTGGAATCGCGGCACGGCTTCTGCGTGTCGCGTCCTCCCGTCGTGCGGCGGGTCGCTCCGGCGCCCGCCCAGGTCCGGACCAGTTTATCGGATCAGCCCCCGGCATGGAGAAGCGTTCTATCCTCGGCCCATGCAGTGGTTCGTCCTCGGTGTGATCGGCGTTTGGTACGGGGCGGCGAGCCTCGTGACCCTCGCCCTGTACGCCCACGACAAACGATCGGCCCGCAACGGCCGCTGGCGGGTCTCGGAGCGGACGCTCCACCGCTGGGAGCTCCTGGGCGGCTGGCCGGGGGCGTTGATCGGGCAGCGGCTGTTCAAGCACAAACGCCGCAAGCGGAGCTACCGCCGGGTCTTCTGGATGATCGTCTTCCTGCATGTGGCTGGGCTGGCGTTGCTGCTGCGGCTGATGCGCTGAGCGTGGGCGGATGTGGCAGGCTGGTCGGGCGCAAAAGAAAAGGCGCCGCCGATCGGCGACGCCTGTGCTATTTGTAGAGGAGTCCGGGGCGATGCCCGGTATGGCTTACCAGCCGCCGCCGCTGTCGCGACCGCCGCCGCCGTAGCCGCCGCGGCCACCGCCGCCGCCGCCACCACGCCCGCCGCCGAAGCCGCCGCGACCACCGCCGCCGCCGCCACCACCACGACCGCCGCCGAAGCCGCCGCGGCCACCGCCGCCGCCGAAGCCTCCACCGCCGCCGCCCTGACGCTCACGCGCCTCGTTGCAGACGAGGGCGCGGCCGTCGAGCTCCTTGCCGTTCATCTGGTTGATCGCGTTCTCCGCGTCTTCGTCGCTCATGGTGACGAAGCCGAAGCCGCGCGAACGACCGGTCTCCCGGTCAGAAATGACCTTCGCGTCAATCACCGCACCAAACGGCTCGAATGTCTCCCGCAGGCTGACATCGTCAATACTGAACGGGAGATTCCCAACATAGATCCGCATACCGATCCGATCACTTCCCGAGAGTTCTTCCATCGTTCCGCGCTGATCACTCTCGGGCAGATCGGCGAGGCCGTGTGCTCAAGCGCCACAGCGGCGCTCCTATCGCGGAGAAGTATACCCAAACCCGGCCCCGTCTAATCCGAACTTTTCCAGAAATCGGACAAAGGCCCCTCCGAAACCGGCCCGAATCCGGCCCCGGGCCCCCCAGAGAAGCCCCGGGACGCCCTGCGGCCCGGCCCAGACCGTCCTCCGGAGGCTCCCACGAACGCCCTACCGGCCCGGATCGGATCTCCCCGGGAGGCGGGGGACCAGCGGCCGCAGCTTCTCGATCAGCCGCGGCACATGCACCGTCGCGATCTTCCACATGATCGCGTCGTCGATCTCCCCGTACTCGTGGGCCAGCAGGTTCCGCTGACGCCGGAACTTCTCCCAGGGCACGCCCGGGTTGCTGTTGCGGCAGGCCTTCGAGACCCGGCGCGTCCCCTCCCCGATGATGCCGATCGAACGCTCGACCGCCCGGCGGAGCATCGCGTCGGTCACATACTCGTCGAATGTCCGCCCGGCGATGAACTGCTGCACCTCGCGGGCCGCCTCGAGCATGTCCCAGAGGAACTTGGCGTCACGGGGCCGGATGTGGGGCGGCATACAGCACTTTCAGGTCTCTTTCGATCGACGCGCGAAGGAACGGGTTCCGGATCGACCCCTTGGTGAGCAGGTCGATCGGCCGCCCGAAGACGGGGAAGAGCTCCTCTTCGAGTTTGTCGAGCTCGTCGAGGTCGGGCACGACCCCGGGCTGGAAGGCGACGAGCAGATTGATGTCGCTGTCGGGCTTGAGCTCGCCGCGAGCCGCAGAGCCGTAGAGCCACAGCGTGGCGATCTTCCACCTGCGGCAGATTTCGGGGATGGCGGCGAGGTTGAAGTCTTGCATGGGGTGAGAGCGGCAGCTTATCGCAGCAGCATGAGCGACGAGAGCGGCAGCGGCACGATCCTCGGATCAAGCGCGGGGATCTCGTCATCGGCTTGAGTGACAAGCAGGCCAAAGGGCGCGTTGTTTGCCGCCTTCTCCATGAATGTCCGCAGCCCCTCGGTATCGCCGAGGGGGTCGATCCTCCGTTGGTACTTGATCTCGATCGGGATTCGTCGTGTGCCGATCGTCATTACGAAGTCGATCTCCGGCTCGCCCGATCGCTCGGGGAACCACGACAGATCGATCTGCGGCACTGTCGAAAGCACGGCGCCGGCGACGCTCTCTGCGAGTCGGCCCGCCAGCGGCGTGAGGTCCGGCGCCGCCGCGAGCCCCTCGGGGTCGATCGGCACGACTTCCTGAAGCCACGAGGCGCGCAGCGCATGATCGGCGAGGCAGATCTTCGGGCTGCCCCGCCCTCGCTTCAGCCGGATTTCGAGCGGATCGATCAGGCGGACCAGCAGGGTCTCGTGGAGGAACCGCATGTAGTCCTTGACCCGCTGCCCGCCGACATCGGCGTTCAGGACGCGCTGCAACTCGCGCGCGAGCGTCTGCGTGTCGGGCGATTGCCCCGCGTAGCGGCAGCAGAGTCGGAAGAGCTCCTCAAGAAGCGTCGCATCTCGCTTGCGGCCTTTCTTCCCGACGCGGAGATCGTGCTGGATGACCCGCTTGATGACGGTCTCGTTGAGCTGGTCGGCGATGTGACCCCACTCGACTTCGGCGCGTTTGTGCGCGAGGGGGTAGCCGCCGCGCCGCGAAAACCAGCGGAAGGCTTGATCGCGGGGCTCGGTTCGCTCGCGCCCGTGCTCGGCGAGCCCGGCCCAGAAGGCGTGGTCGATGAGGGGCTCGACGCCGTTGTCGTGGAGGTAGGGCTCGCCGAGGTCGAGGGCGTGGAAGTCTGCGATCTCAGTCAGCGAGAGCACGCCGGCGTCGATCGTGTTGATGCGTCCTGCGAGGCTGTCGCGCCCGTGCTCGATGCGGAGGGCCGAACTGCCGGTGACGACGGCCTGCACCGTCGAGCTGTCGACAAGATGCTTGAGCTGCTCGGCCCAGCGGGAGAGGTTCTGCACTTCATCGAATAGCAGCACGGCGGGCGCGCCGTCCCTCGCCGCCTCGTTGAGCGTCGCGCGGAGGACCGTCTGCTCGAACCAGGCCACGATTTCGAGCACGGGCTGTTTGAGTTCCGCGATCGAGGGGAGTTCGTCGAACTGCACGCGGAGGATGCGCCGAGGATCGACGCCCTCGCCGAGCAGGTCGCCGATGAGCTGGAGCTGCGCGGTGGTCTTGCCGATCTGGCGCGGGCCGCGGACGACGACGATCGGCGCGAGGCCGAGGTCGAGCCTGCGCCGGATCGTGCCGACGAGGTGACGGCGCGTGTCGGGCAGACTGGGCAGAGGCTTGCCCTCCCACCACGGGTTCATGCGCCTGAGGTCGTTGATCAAGATGTCGGCGAGTGTTGTATCAGGCATGAGCCGCTCGGCGCACTCGGCTGAATCTGCGTGCGGTCGCTGTCAAACTGTGCGCTCCGGTCCGGTCTTATCTGGAAATTACCCGCCGGATTCGTCCGCGGCTTCCAGCCCAACTAGTCGCGGCAGCCGGCCCGACTTCCGCAGAGCCAGCAGCCTGCGAAACAGCTCTGTCTTCGGACGGTTGTCGCCCGCCTTATTGAGCCGATCTGCAAGATGATCGAAAGCATCGGTGTAGGCGAGCGCGTCGACAGGGATTCCTGTTTCGAGGTAGGCCCGGATCAATCGCCGGTCTTGTTCGTCCAACTCTGTCGAGGTTGTGAACGCCGATTTCTCGGAAGACATTGCTATCGCCTCCAGTCAAAATAGTCGGCAATGGCGGCTTCGGAAGCGCCCGCCAAGTCTCGGAACAGGCTTGCACTGCTGATGCCCATCTCCCCGAGTTGCGCGAGCACATCGATCCGGTTGGAGACCGGGAATTCGTACTTCCAGAGGTGAGTCTCCGGCACGAGACTTTCCATTTGGGATCCCGACGGAATGTCGAGAAACACCGAGCGCTGTTCTAGCGCTCGCCTGTTGATCCGGATCGCATCGATCGCGTCAATCACGCGGATTGCATCGCCGAGCTTCTCCGCCTCCGGCTGGTTCTTTTCGAAGATACTCCTGTCAAACACCCAGATCGCCGCCTTTTCGGGAGAACTCCCATGGGCTCGATGGATTGGATCTGAGAAGGCGAAGAACGCGGCTACGAAAGGCGATGAAGTCCAGTCCAGTATTGTGCTGGGAATGCCGTGGTGCCTTGCAAGCAGTTTCCACTCCAGCGGATCGGACATCGGAGAGTGGTTCCCTACGGTCGCGATGTCAGTCACAGACTTCGCGTGCCGCTCAAAGCATGAGAGCAAGAATCCATTCACCTCATCAATCGCTGAGTCGCTATTCGAGCGGCAGAATCTCGTCAATGTTGACTCAAGCGTCCAATCAGCCGAAGCCTGGCCCCTAAAAATGAAAGCTTTTCTTCCTGCATGACTGACGGTGCTGTATCGCGTCAGATCCTCGGAAAGAAAATCAGTCCAACTCTCTTTGCCGATTACCGTGAACCCGCTCACCACTCCGGCCCCCCCGCGTACCTCCCGTAAATATCAGCCATCGCCTGCACCATCTCGCCGAGCGTGCAATCCGCAAGCGAGCCGTCGACCAGCGCCGGCATCACATTCTCGTTCTTGCGGCAGGCCTCGCGGATCTTGTCGAGCGCCTTCTTGACGCCGTCCTTGTCGCGCTTGGCCTTGAACGCAGCCAGCCTGTCGAGCTGGGTTTCTTCGACTTCCGGGCCGATCTGGAGGATGTCGATCGGGCGCTTCTCGTCGTTGTCGGTGTACTCGTTGACGCCGACGATGATGCGGTCTTTGTTCTCGCACTCCTCGGCGAAGCGGTAGCTCGCCTCGGCGATTTTGCGCCGGAAGTAGCCCTTGTGGATGCCCTGGACGACGCCGGCGTAGCCGCCGGTGGGCCTGCCGTTTTCGGCGCCCTGCCAGAGGCCGCCGCCGAGCTCGTCGATCTCGTCGATGAGCTTCAGGGCGTCTTCCTCGACCTTGTCGGTGAGGGACTCGATGAACCACGAGCCGCCCAGCGGGTCGGCCGTGCGGGTGACGCCCGTCTCGTGGGCGAGGATCTGCTGGGTGCGCAGGGCGACGGTGACGGCCTGCTCGGTCGGCAGGCCGAGGGTCTCGTCCATCGAGTCGGTGTGCAGGGACTGGCAGCCGCCGAGGACCGCGGCCATCGCCTGGTAGGCGACGCGGACGATGTTGTTCAGGGGCTGCTGCTCGGTGAGCGAGCAGCCTGCGGTCTGGACATGGGTCTTCATGTACCAGCTCTTGGGGTTCTTGGCGCCGTAGACATCGCGCATGCGCCGGGCCCAGATGCGCCTGGCGGCGCGGAGCTTGGCGATCTCCTCGAAGAACTCGTTGTGGCTGTTGAAGAAGAAGCTGAGGCGCGGGGCGAACGCGTCGACATCCAGCCCGCGAACCAGGCACGCCTCGACATACTCCATCCCGTCGCGCAGCGTGAACGCCAGCTCCTGCGGGCCCGTCGAGCCCGCCTCGCGGATGTGGTAGCCCGAGATCGAGACTGAGTGCCAGCGGGGCACGAACTTCGTCTGGAACTCGATCGTGTCGGCCACGAGCTTCACCGAGGGCTCGGGCGGGTAGATGAACTCGTTCTGGGAGTGGAACTCCTTGAGGATGTCGTTCTGGAGGGTGCCGCCGAGCGTCGACCAGTCGATCCCCCGCTGCTTGGCCATCGCGAGGTACATCGCCCAGATGACGGCGGCGGGGCCGTTGATCGTCTGGCTGACGGTGACCTGGTCGATCGGGATGTCCGCGTAGAGGCGGTGCATGTCCTCGATGGTGTCGATGGCGACGCCGCACTTGCCGACCTCGCCGACCGAGAGCGGATCGTCGGAGTCGCGCCCCATCAGCGTGGGAAGGTCGAAGGCGGTCGAGAGACCGGTGTTGGCCTTGGTCGAGCTCTTGGCTGCGCCCAGCAGGTACTTGAACCGGCGGTTGGTGTCGTCGGCGGAGCCGAAGCCGGCGAACTGACGCATCGTCCAGAGGCGGGTCCGATAGCCCTCGGGGAAGAGCCCGCGGGTGTAGGGGAACTCGCCGGGCGAGGCGATGTCGCGGTCGTGGTTCTTGAGCGATTCGGGCGGGCTAGAGGGGCCGTAGACCGGATCGACAACGATCCCCGAGATGGTGACGGCGTGGGGGTCGATCTCCCGCGGCTTGCCCGAGGCGTCGGTGAGTCCGGGTCCGGTGATCGTCGTCTGGCTCATCGCTGGCTCCATCGGCTCGTTGCGGGCCGTCAACAGATCGGGGCACGCCGGTGTGCCCTTGCCGCGGGGTCGGTCCGCACCAACACCCCTTGGCCCGTCTGGGAAGTGTATGTGCCGGAGGCTGCTGGCGGGCGCGAAAAAACGCCCCCGTGGGGGCGCAGAACGGGAAGCTGTGGCTCTCGCAGAGACCGAGCCGGCCGGCGGGAGAGCCGGCGCGTCATCGCTCAGTCGTCGCTGCCGATCCAGCCCATGCCGGCGCCGAAGGCCCAGCCGCTGGCGAGGATGAAGCAGAGGATGTCGAACGGGCCGAGTTCGTGCTCCTGATCGAGCCACTCGTCTCGTCGCTCGGCCTGCATGCCGCGCACCACAGCGTGCATCTTGCGGTTCTGTTGTTCCCGGCGCGCCTTCTTGCGTTCATCGTCGAGCGAGTGCCATTCATCGACGGCGGCCTGCCACGCTTCGGCGGGCACCGTGTCCCAGATCATCGCTTCTTCGTCGTCTTTGGAGGCGATCGCGGGCTCGATGCGGTGCCCCTGGGCGGTCCACGACTCGGCGATCTCCTCGGCGCGGTCCGCGATCATCCACGCATCGTGGACGCGAGCGAGCCGGACCAGCTCTCGGAGCTCAGGCTGGCTCATCGCGTTCCAGCGTTCGGCGCACCGACGCACGATGTCTTGGGGGAGTTCGTCGATGTATGACGCCGACATGTAGTTGTGACCCTCGGGCCAGTCGAGTTTCTCACCCCGTGTGATCGCCCAGAAGGTCTCGTTGTCGGCGAAGGTGAAAAAGGCGTACTCCTCGGCCTCCGGTCCGCTCAGGGATGTATCAAGAATGTCGAGCTCGACCGTGAAGGCCTTGCCGACGAAGATCGCGCCGATCGCGATCAGCATCGCCATGGCGCCGATACCGAAGTCTGCATAACGCCCGCTGATGTAGCCCATCGAGTGCCCGACGGCCCCGCCGATGCCGATCGCGATGATCGTCGCCTCGACCATGAACTGCCACGCCACGAACGCCCACACGCCCGCGCCCAGCAGCCCCACGATCGCACCGACAACACCCGCCCTGATGTAATCCATGGCTCACGCCCCCAGATGGCTTTGTCAGATAATCATCCCGGTCGCCTCGTCGCGAGCCGATCGTCAATGGTCCCCCGCCGGCCCCATGCCTGACAGGCTTGAGCCAAACTACTGATCCGTCCCGGCGGCCGCAACCCCCAATCGGCCCGATTTGCAAAAAAAGTTTCCTGCCGTGGCCCGCCTGCCCCGTCCAGCCCGCAGGCCCGGCCGCGGGGCCGCTTCAATCCTCGTCGAAGTTCCCGACCGCAACTCCGAACGCCAGCGTCATTGACAATACGACGAAAACACCGTTGAGCATCCCGGAGGCCGTCCGCAAGCGCACGCGTCCGACCTCTTCGCCCCGGATCTGCTCGACGACGGCGAGCTGGCGCCTTCGCCGCTCTGTCTGCTGCTCTTCGCTGAGCGAGGCCCACTCGTCCATCGCCGCGTTCCACGCCTCTTCCGGGAACAGTTCCCACGGCGGGGTCTGCGGGTCATCGGGGTCGCCGGGGGCGGGTTCGACCTCGTAGCCCCGCTCACGCCAGGCACGCTCGAACTCTTCGGCTCGCATCGCGAGCACGCGCACATCGTGCACACCAGAGAATTCGTCGTGGAGCGCGAGCTCCTCGGCGTTCTTGGACGCCCACGCCTCCATGGCCGGCTCGACGATCTCCCATGGGAGGTGCGAGATGTGCGTCGCGGTCGAATAACTCCAGCCGTAAGGCCACTCCACCTCGCGCCCCTCCATCATCGCCCAGAAGGCCAGGTTGTCCGCGTAGGTAAAGAAACTGCGTTCGCTCCGCCACCGCGTGTCCGCGTCCATCCCGTCCAGCGTCGCGACGATCGAAGTCGCCCCTATCGCCGCGACGGCGGTGATCGCCGCGGCAAGCGCCCCGACCAGCGGGTCGCGGTTGTGCCGTGCGCCCACCCCTGTCGCGATGCCCACGGCCATCCCGATCCAGCCGAATACAGCAATTCTCATATCCCAATCGATGTGGAACGCGAGGAATCCGCACACGACCAGACTGACCGCGCCGGCTACGGCGCCCCATACTCCCGCTCTGACATAGTCCATGACGCCCCTTTGCTTGCCCCCGACCGATTCAGTCCTCGTCGAAGTTCCCGACCGCAACTCCGAACGCCAGCGTCATCGAAAAGACCACGAGCATCCCGTCGAGCAGCCTGAACACGGTGCCCGACCTCGCCCGCCCCACTTCCTCGCCTCGCATCTGCTCGACGACGGCGAGCTGGCGCCTGCGCCGCTCCATCCGCCGCTCCTCATCGAGCGCGGCCCACTCTTCGAGTGCCGCGTTCCACACTTCTTCGGGCATCAGTTCCCAGACCGGCGTGTGCGGGTTGTCCGGATCGCCGGGGGCGGGTTCGAGCTCGTAGCCCCGCTCGCGCCAGACGCGCTCGACCTCCTCGGCGCGAGACGCGAGCACTCGGACATCGTGCACGCCCGCAAACTCCGCGTGGATCGCGAGCTCTTCCATGCTCATCGAGGCCCAGTCCTCCTCCGCGCGCTCGCGGATCTCGGGCGGGAGCTGCGAGAGTTGCGTCGCGGTCGCGTAGCTCCAGCCGAAAGGCCACTCGAGCTCGCGCCCCTCCATCATCGCCCAGAAGGCCATGTTGTCGGCGTAGGTGAAGAGGCTGTGTTCGCCCCGCCACTCGGTGTCCGCGTCCTGCCCGTCCATGTTCGCGGCGATGAGCGTGCCGCCGATCACCGCGACGCCGGTGATCGCCGCCGCGAGGGCGCCGACGAGCGGGTCCCGCTCGTGCCCGGCCGCCCAGCCTGTCACAAACCCGACGGCCACGCCGACTCCGAGGATCAGGAAATCGACAACTTCGAACTCGCTGAGGTGATACGCGATGATCCCGAAGAGGAACATCGCGAACACGCCCACCACGGCGCCCAGCACTCCCGCTCTGACAAATTCCATCACGCCCTTTGCTTCCCGCCGGCCAGATCCGGTTCCAAGCAGTGTACAAGGAGGGCGCTGGGGCTGCGGTCGGCCGCGGTGCGGAAGATCCCAAGGTAAACACCCTATACGGGCGGGGTGGGCCGCCGCTTTAAGCTGGGCAACCCGAGGTATACTCGACCCCAACGCCTGTTGATTGCTTCTCCGGTGCGCGGACCGGAGAGCGGACAAGAAGCGGCGTCGCACGAGAGGGAAGACAACGGAGGCACGGCTTTGGTTCCAGCCGACAACAACCAGCAGGCCCCGCGACTCAGGCCTGCCCCCCCACCACAGGGGCGTCCTGGCAGCAGGCAAAGCGAGCCGCAGACCGGGTGTCCCGAAGGAGACGATTTGGACCTCATCGTCGGGATTTCTGCCGGCGATCAAGGGTGTTTCGAGCAGTTGTATGACCGGTACAACGGGGTTGTGTTTGCAATTTGCTTGCGCATTCTCGGCAACCACATGGACGCCGAAGAGGCCCTCATCGAGACTTTCTGGCAGATCTGGCGTCAGGCCGATCGCTACGACGAGTCGCAGGGGACGGTCCGCGGGTACCTGTTCATGATCGCCAGGAGCCGCGCGCTGGATCGGCGGAGAGCCAGGTCTGCGGGGGTCAAGAGCAGCCGTATTGAAGATGTTCAGAGGTACGGGGGCGGCCCCGAGGCCCATCCGGACAATCCGGGGTGCCCGGTCTCGGACACGCTGGACACCGAACGACGCCTGCGGACCCGGGAGGCGATGGCAACCCTCACTGAGGAGCAGCGAGAAGCGATCGAGCTCGCTTTCTTCGACGGCCTGAGCCACTCCCAGATCTCCGAGGCTCTCTCGCAACCTCTGGGCACGATCAAGACAAGAATCCGGCAAGGCCTCATCCGGATGCGGGATGCACTCCGTAGCGCCTATGGAGGCGATGCCTCGTGAACTGTGCGCAATGCCAAGACCAGGTGCTCTCGTACCTCTCCGGCACGCTCGAGCCGGCCGAAGCGGAAGAGATGCGTCGTCACCTCAACAGGGGCTGCCCCAGGTGCATCGGGGCCCTGGCCGAGGCCCGAGCCACCCTCCACCATCTCCCGATGCTGCTCGAACCCATCCCCCCGGGGTCGTCGGTGAGGGAGCGGCTGCTCAGGCGTCTGAAGGACGAGGCGTCCAGCCCGTCGGGCGCCGGAGGCGGAGCGCCAGAGGACGGACCGAAGCCCGACCGGGTCTTCAGGTGGCGCCCGGTTGTGGCCGCCGCGGCCTGCGCCCTGCTGGCCTTCGGCGTCACCTATGCGTTCATGAGCCTCCGAATCAGCGAGACCAGGCGAGAGATCGCCGCGCTCAACTCCGGGATCGACGAGTTGGAGCGGCAGGCGACGGGCCTTGAGCGGATCAGCGAGGAGTTCCGGCGTGCGAGCCGGGGGTTCGACGAGTTCATGGGCGTGGTCCGCTCGTCGGCCCTGGAGGTGGTGATGCTCGAAGGCGCAGAGACGAACCCCGATGCGTGGGGACGCCTCTTCTGGGATCGCGAGCAGAATGTCTGCCATGTCATCACACACGCGCTGAGCCCGGCCGAAGACGGCAGCACCTACCGGTTCTGGTTCGAGACCGATGACAATCAACGGATCGCCGGGGGCGCATTCGACATCGACGAATCGGGCAAGGGGCGGTTCTCCATCTCGATGCCCGAGGATGCGCCGGAAAATCTCCGTATGCTGATCAGCTACGGCGCGTCTGAAGTGCCCGGCGAGAACGACGGCCCGGTGCTCTTGGGCAGTCTCCGTTTCTGAATATATTGAAACTTCTCTGATCGAATACCCGGCGCCGTCGTGGCCCGGGCGTTTGTGACTCTTTGCGGTCGTTGTCCGCACGGCGGCGGCGATCGGGGTCGGTCGAACTCCTCATATCCGTGTGAAACTGCGCGGTCTCCGCAATCCGCCGCCATCCCCGGCCGCGTAATGACTGGAGTATGGAACAGCGAGCCGCACAACACGACGAACGCTTCACAGCGTGTGCGGAGAACCCAGGCAGGCGTTGCTCGCAAGTAGAAACGGGTGTAAGAAACTACAACACGAACGCTGCACCATGTCCGAGCCGGCCAGCTGACGACAGGGCGAACTACAAGCGGAACGCCGGAGGACGAGGAGAGGAGACTTCCGGCGCCTCCCGCCGCGGGCCGATGCGCCCCGGCCCACGGGGCATCGGTCCGCGGTCAGGCTCTGAAATCGCGGTGAGCGTCGCTGCGATCGCCGCCGCTTTAGGAGTGTTCGCGTTCGCATCGGCGTGCAACGACGAATCGCGCGAACACCTGGACGAGGCGGGAGAGCGGCTCGAACAAGCCGCAGAAAGCCTTGATCGCGCGGCGAAGGAAACACTCGAAGAAGCGAGAGAGACGGTCTCTCCGTCGGAGGATCGGTGAGGTGCCGATTCGTGTGACTTAGGCTGGGACGAAGACTTAGGCTGGGACGAAGAAAGGTCTACAAGAATGCTTTACTGGGCCGTCGTCTTTTTCATCATCGCCATCGTCGCCGCGGTGTTCGGTTTCGGCAATATCGCCGCCGCGGCCTCGGGCATCGCCCAGATACTCTTCTTTGTCTTTGTTGTGCTCTTCATCCTTTCATTGATCGCGGCGATCGTCAGGCGACCCCGCGTGCCTTAGTCCTCCTGCCGAAGCAGGAGTGAGTCCGCAACGAACGAACAAACCCCGGCGCCTCGTGCGCTTACGAGGATCGTGCGCCCACAGGCGCCCACCAAGAAAGGGAACGAATTATGAACCCTCTGAAGAACCGCAAAGCCGTCCGCCTCGCGACGCTCCCCACCGCCGCGCTGACCGTGGCCCTCCTCGCCGGCACCGCAGCCGCTCAGCAGCAGCAGCAGCAACGCCAGCAGCAGGACCGCCAGCAGCAACAGCAGCGCGATCGCCAGATGGACGAGCGTGCCCAGCGGGCCGTCGCAGCCCACACCATGTCCGACAACATCACCGGCGCCGATGTCGTCGATCCCCGAGGCGAGAGCCTCGGCTCCATCGACGACCTGGTGGTCGACCTCCGAAAAGGCAAGGCGCCGTACGCCGTCCTCGCCTTCGGCGGGACGCTCGGCTTCAACCGCGAGAAGGTCGCGGTGCCGATGGAGGCATTCGCCTGGGACGAGCGGGAGGAGCGGTTCGTCCTCAACACAACGCGTGAGCGTCTGGAGGCTGCCCCGGAGTTCGATGAAGAAGACCTCGACAAGATCGGCGAGGAAAGCTGGATCGACCGCACCATGCGGACCTTCGGGATCGAGCGCGACGAGGACCGCGAAGGCCGCAACGCCCAGAACCGCCGCAACGCCGAGCAGGACCGCCAGAGGCGGGACCAGCAGCGCCGCGACCGCGATGGCTACAGAGACCGCTCCGCCGCCGAAGAGGACAAGGAGGAGCACAAGCCCTTCGCTCTTGGCTCGGACATCGACGAAATCGAGATCCTCGGCTCCAACGGCGAGGAGGTCGGCTCGATCAACAAGCTGGTCATCGACCGCAACTCGGGCACGGTCGCCTTCGCCACGCTCCGCACCGGCGGCGTGCTGGGCATCGGCGCCGACACCCACCTGATCCCCTGGGAGGCGATGGAGCGCACCGATGACAAGAAGTTCCGCGTCTCGATCTCCAGCGACCGTTTCGAGAACGCGCCGCGACTCGAAGACGAGGACCAGCTCCGCGACACCTCCTTCATCCAGTCCGTCTATCGCTACTACCAGGTCCGGCCCGAACAGCGCCGCGACGCCGACCGGCGCCAGGACCAGCGTCGTGACCGCGAGGAGCGTCGCCAGCAGGGCGGCTGATCCGGCCGACTGACAAGGCCCCACAACCTCGGGCGTGAGCCCACCAGATCCGCCCGAGTTCCCCTCCTGCCGGTCGCCCAGCCGCGATCAAAGGCGACCGGCACGCCCCTTCTCGGGGCCCACGGCGACCGCTTCGACAAGAGGCGGTCGCCGTCTTTTTGTTCACGCTCCAGAGCCGCGCGAAGCGGGCTCACGGCCCGAAGTCGTACGGCCTGCTCGGCATGATGTAGAACTCCGACTCGTGATAAGAAAAGACTCCCGGTTGGTACGGCCACTCGCCGGGGAGCACCCCCTCGGCGTGCGGCCCGATCGTGTTGGGGATCGTCAGCTTGTAGCCCAGCGGCGACTTCGCATCGGGCGCGTAGAGCCAATCGCCCCCATTGTTCCATGTGTTGCGGGGCAACGCTCCCAGCACGCCCGGTACGAGATCCTCAAGCGACGCGGGGGGCTCGCCGTGCTCGCCCCTGTAGACCTCGATCGCCAGCGCGATTACGGTCGTGTTCTGAAGCAGCTCGATCTCGTCCACGCTGTCCCGGAAGCGAGCCATCCTTAGCCAGAGTAACTCAGTGCCAACCGGGAAAGCAACGCCCGCCATCTGCGTTTGAGGGGTGGCGAGCAGCATATCCAAGCGGCGATCGGCCCGGGATGAGACGAAGTACGCCTCGCACGCCTCGGCGTACTTGTCGAGATACTCGGCGAACTCCTCCAGTGTCGCGTGCCGCTCCGTAATCCCGATTCTCGGCAGCGCGAGCGATGTGTCCTCCTTCACAGGCACGGATCGGAAAACGCTCTGCAGCGCCGGCATGAACCTGATCCTGCCGTCGACCCCGTAGAGCGTACGATAGTTCCGGTTGGACATGCCGCCCTCGGCAATCCACTGCAGGTCATTGACGATAAACAATCGAGCGCCGCTGAGTCGCATTTCGACGACATCGACCGGCTCTTTCTGGTCGAGCAGGGACCGGGCGAGAGAAGGGGTCATGAGCCCGAGTTCGATCGTGCTCCGAACCAGCCAGCTCCGGGTATTGATGGGGTATGTCGGCGATGCGTGCCAAGGCCCCATCTCCGCGAAAACCAGAGCCGCGTCCGTCAGCGCCTGCGCCGCAGCGGCGGCGCCGGTCTCGTCCCCAGCCTCGACAGCCTCGATGTACGCCACGCCGAGCAACGACGCAACCAAGGAGGCCTCGGCGCTAGTGACTGGGTCACGAACCATGTTCGAGCCGGGCGATCTGACTGACGCTCCTCTGAAGCGCTCTATCTCAAGGAGCGTCCCCAAGACCCCCTCATCACGGGCCATCTGGAGATATGCCGCGTTGTTTTTTCGGCCTTTCTCATAGTCGAATGTCTCGTTGAAGTTCTCGGGAAGATGGGAAAAGCGCGACGGCTCCCAGATCGGAACCACATGCAAAAGCGACGGCAGATCCCATCCGGGATACGATGGAGGCCCGTAAGCCACCCGGACGATCCCACGGAGCTCGCGCATGTGGCCCCCAAGCTCTCGGTACAGCCGCAGAGCCCTCGCCTCGGGAACTCCCCGATCCTGCAGCGTCCTTTGCCAATGCTCGTGCGCCCAGGTTTCCATGATCTGTTCCACCCCCGGTCCCGCCGGCCCTCGCGAGCGATCGGCGATCACCAGCGCGCCGCCGATCGCCAGCACCGCCGCGACAACCAAGCAGACCATCAGCCACACAGCGAAACGGAGTCGGCTCATCTTCCGACGCTTCATGATCCGTCCCCCTCACCGCGACCCACGCGGCACGATCACAAGTCCTTCCGCGCCGTCGGGCGCGCCTTCCCAAGGCCCGTCGGCACAGGGCGGGCCGCCCCGTTTCGCGACGCGAGACCACAGCACATACCCGACACTCGACGAGCCGTCCCGCCGATACCCGAAACTGCCGTCGGCAGACCACGGGTCGACCGGCGTGCGCTCCAGCAGCCCGGGCGAGAGTTCGTCCAGCGAAGCGGGAAGATCGCCGTAAGTCGAGCGGTACGCCTCGATCGCCATCGCTGTGCGGGCCGATGCGTCGAAGAACTCCGCTCTGTCCATCGCCTCCAGCACCGCTTCGACCGAAGCATTCAGCGATTCGCCAAGGCGAACGGGAAGAACCGGTCCGCCCCGCGCCGCGTCGAGGGCGGGCTGCGCCGGTCGCTCAAACAGCGCGGCCAGCGAGCGATCGGCGAGCGTTCTCGTCATCTGCAAGTGGGCTTCGGCCGTCTGCTCCGCGTTGGCGTGGCGTGCCAGCAAACCTGGCGAGGCGGGTTCGGGCGACACGGACCGGCTCGAAGTCGTCACGCCCCGCCACGCCGCCGCGGGTTCCCAGAACGCCGAGGCCAATTCAGCAGACCATCGCCCGTCATCTCTGGAATATGAAAACAGCACCATCGCGAGGTTCGCCGTCGCGACCCGATGCACGCTCGCCCGTCGCTCGTGCGCCCAGTCCGGCCCTGGGCCGATGGTGCCGAGCAGACCCGCCGCCGCCTCGCCCGTCAGCACGCCCTCGGACACCAGATCGAGCAGCACGCGCCCGCGACGCCCCGCCAGCCTCCAGCCGAACAGGCTCAGCCCCGGGTCGGGCTGCGCGATGAGCGTGTCGATGATCGCAGCGCCGATCGCCGCGGCCTCCGCCGCACGCTCCGCATCGCCCTCGACCAACGCCTCGACCATGATCGCGGCGGCGAGCGACTCGCCCGCGTCCGCGTTCATCACGATCGCCATGTGCCGCTCGCTGTCGGGTCCGAGCCGGGCCATGCCGCCCTGCATCCACCAGGGGCGCGCCAAGGCGCCCTGCTCGGGCATGGACTTCAACGCGACCAGCCTCTCCCACAGATACCGATCCCGCCTGATCGATTCGAGCACGCCGAAGGTGGTCTCACGGCTCGCCTGATGCTCCGCCTCGCTCTGAAAGTACCGCCCCCGCCTCGCCGCCGACCACGAGCACGCCCGCTCGTCCCCGGCCCGCGGCAGGAACACCCGGTGCGTCACCATCCCCGGCCGCTGCTCATCGAAGTGCTCACGCATCATCGACCGCACCAACCCGAGCGTGGACACAAACTCGTCCCACGCGCGCCCGCCCGGCTCCAGGGCCCGCGCTCCCGCGAGATCGATCCCTCCCGCGAGAACGGACCTCGCCCCGACCGCCTCGGCCAGCACCTGTTCCGCTCCCACACCCGCCGCCCCGGGACGGCGCACGCGATCAGCCAACACAAGCCCGCCGAGCAACACCCCAGCAACCCCGACCGCGATCCACGCGGCGAGTCCTGCCCCGCCACGAGGCTCGTTGCTCCAACGCTTGTCGCCGCCCATCGATCGCCCCCTTGCAGTGTCACCGCGTCGCACGCGGCACAATCAGAAACTCGCCATCGGAATAGTCCAGGCCACCCGGCCCGACGGCGCGCTTGTAAGAAGATCGAGGATCGTACTCCGCGGGAATCCACAGCCGGTAGCCGTAGGGCGAGTCCGCGCCTGCACGATACTCGAACGCACCGGCGTTGTTCCACGGATTGACAGGAACCGACGCTAGGATCCCCGGCGCAAGATCGCCCAGTTCGTCCGGAGGCCCGCCCTCGCGGGCCCGGTACACCTCGATCGCGAGCACTGTTTCCAGCGAACGCAGCAACAGCTCCAGCTCATCAAGGCTCCGGCGCCCAAGCTGCGGCGTGAACCAACTCAACTCCAGCCCCGAAGGGAAGACCACCCCGTCGAGCGTCAGCGGCGTCCACCGATCATCCGCGTCCGGCTCGCGCGCGTAGCGTTGGGGCCCGAACGCGTCCTCGCTCTGCTCGGCCCTGTTGCGGAAGTATTCGGCGATCTCGGTCAGTGTCGCGTGACGCCCGCCGATCCCCGGCGAGGTGAGCTCTACGGGCGAGTACAACGATGTCTCGACGGGAAGGAACACGGCCTCGGCCGCCGCGGAGAAGTGCACGCGTCCGTCTGGGCCATACACCGAGTCGCCTTCTTCGCCCCAATCAACGCCCGCAGCCAGGATGATGATCTCATTGCCTGCTGCACTCTGCAGCATTCGCACCCGCAATGCCGCGGCATCGATCGGCGCGAGCGCATCAAGAAGCCCGGACGCGAGGCTCTCGGTCATCAGACCGAGCTCGATCGTGTCGAACACGATCCCGGCGCAGGCGGACATGAAAACCTTCGCGGCATGCTCGTTCCAATCGCCCGACCGAACCAGGACCGCCGCCCAACGCTGCATCACATCGAACGCCTCGATCGCGCCCGCCTCATCCCCCCGCTCGACCGCCTCGACAAACGCAAGCGAGAGCAAGAGCGCGATCGACCTCGCCTCGGCGGTCTGGATCAGCCCGGGGTTCGTCTGCGGCCGTGGGTCGAGCAGCGCGCCTTCCAACTCCGAAACCGCGAGGATCCTTTCGAAGACGCCGTTGTCGCGCGCCACTTGCAATGAACGGACCGCGCCGTCGCGCAGCGCCGTCTCGCTCGGGTAAAACTCCGGCAGCGGCGCGAGCTTGGAACCCTCCCCCGCTTCCCACATCGGCCTGGTCAGATCAAGCCTGCTCGGCCCCGTGAACCCCGCTGCTTCGGTATGCAGCGAATCGACAATGGACGCGGCGTCCGAAGCGAGCGCCTTCGCCCGCGCATACCGCGCCGCAGCCTCGACGCCGTCGCTCCCGAGCTCGTCGAGACGGTCGCTCCACCGCTGCTCGATCATCCGCTCGACAACCCCCCACACCCCATCCCCCTTCGGCCCGCGTGAAGCCTGCACCCACGCAAGAAACGCCCCGACAGCGGCGATCAACAACACCAGGCAGACAACCGCCGCCTTCAGCCACGCTTTCGAGCGTCTCGTCTGCCTGCTTTCCATCGCGCGGCCCTTCTCTGGTCTCGTCCCCAGCATACAAGCGATCCGCTCACCGCCATGTCTGCGGCAGGATCACATCATCGAACGCGGGATCCCTGCTCGAGCCCAGCACCATCGTCCCTCCGGGCGGCGCGACCCCGCCCCGATCCACACCCGACGGCCCCGGAACATACAGCACATACCCGAGATCCAATGCGGGATCGAGCCGGTACAGGAACTCTCCATCATTGTTCCATGTGTTGATCGGCAGCTCGTCGAGCACCGCCGGGACAAGGTCGTCCAGCGCCGGCGGCGGCGATCCGTGCTCGCCGCGGTAGATCTCGATCGCAAGAGCGATCCGCAGGGCGTTGTCGTAGGTCTCGTTCGCATCGGCGAAGCGGATGAACGGGCTGCCGACCCGGATCGACGGAAACGCCACGCCCGGCAACCCTGGGGCGGGCGGAACCGAAGCGGGCCGCGGGCCTCGCTCAATGCGAGAAGGCCAAAAGTACGCAACGCTCGCCTCGAAGTACTCCGGCAGTCGGTCGGCGATCTCCTCGAGCGTCGCGTGCCTGACGCCGAAGCCCGCCCGCGGCAGCACAACATCAAGCGTCTCGGGGCCGCCGACAGGACCGAAAAGTGAACGCAGCGAGGCCGTCAGACTAACACGGCCGTCACCGCCGTAAAGACCGATTCGCTCGCCGCGGGGAAAATGCTCGCCCTCCGAGGTGACCATCAACAACGGGCCGAGCGCGGCATCCCGGGCGTGGCGCACGCGGATCTCCGCCCAGCCGATACGACGCATGCCGTTCAGCAACTCAGATGCAAGCGTTGGCGTCATCAGCCCGAGCTCGATGGTGTCGAATTGGATCCTGTACCATCTCGAGTACATCGAAAGCAAGCCCTGGCTGTGGTACGGCGCCAAGTCCCCGACAATGGCGACCGTTTCACGCATCGCAAGCATCGCCCGCGCCGCCGCAAGCTCGTCGCCCCGTTCGATCGCGTCGATGTACGCGGCGTGCAGCAGCGTCGCGCTCGCTCCCGCGAGCAACCCCTCGGGGCTGCTTTGCCTGGAAGCGGCCGGATACGCCCCGCGGAAACGGTCGACGCCCAGCAACGCCTCCAGCACACCCTCCTCCACGGCCATCTGCAGCGCCGCGGCAGTCTCGGCCCGATCACGCAGAACCTCCGCGTCGTTGACCAAACCCTGCAGACGACGCAGCGCGTCGACATCCCATTCCGGTCGGATCGACCTTTGCACGGCGCCCGGTACAAACGGCGACGCGATATCGGCCGCACGCACAGTCAACGCCCTGAACTCGGTAAACAGCCTCGCCGCCTCGGTCTCGCCGATCGTGCGTGCGTCGAAGATCTGGCGTCGATGCGCATCGGCATACGCCTGCTGAACAGCCCGATGCCCTCCCCCCGCCGGCCCGCGGGCGGCCTGCGCCATCAGCAACATTGCGATCGTCACGCCGATCAGCCCGACAACAAACACGCCCGAAGCGACGGCAAGAAACCGCACCACGCCCCAGCGAGTCCGTTTCCGCTCCCCGGCTTCTCGCTCATCCCGCTTCTTACCCATCAACGACCTCCAAGCGCCTCATCCCACCGCCACGCCGCATCCCAGTCCCGCCCGATGGCTTCGGGCGAATCCGCCAGCATCCCCGCGCGGATCAGCGCCACAGGGATCGAGCCGTAGGTCAGGATCTCGTCGTGGAACGCTCGATCGCTCATCCGCCCCGCGCCCACGACTTCCTCATGCAGCGCACGGAACTGCAGCCCGCCGATCATGTACGCGACCTGATACAACGGCGAGTACGCCTCGCCGATGTACCGGCGCACCTCGCCCGTGGCGCTCAGCCGCTCGTGCCCGACCTCGTCGACCAGAAATTCCACCATCTCCTCGGCCGTCATCTCGCCCATGTGGAATCGCAGGCTCACGATGATCCGTGCGCACCGGTGCTTGCCCCAGAACAGGATCCCGATCCGGTCCTCGGGCGACTGGGCCCAACCCCGGTCCCAGAACACCATCTCCCAGTACAACGCCCACCCCTCCACCAAAAACGGCGTGCTGAACAGCCGCCGGTGCGGGTTGTAGCGCGCCGCCATAAACCGCTGCAGATGATGCCCGGGCACGAGCTCGTGCGGCACCACATTCCTCGTAAAGTGCCGGTTGTTGCCCCGCAGCGTCGCGAGCTTGTCGTCGTGGCCCATCTCGCCGCTCGGGTACGCCACGCCCATGTGCAGCCCGCCGTAGTACGCAAACGGGAACAGCCGCTGCCGCTCGCCCGGGATCATCTCCGTCCGCCAGAGTTCCTCGACCAGAGGCGGGATCGACACCATGTCGCCCGCTCTGAGAAACTCGATCGCCTCACGCGCCGTCTCGGCCACGAACACATCCTGCCGCCCCGGCTCGACAGACCGCGTCTTCACCTCGTCCATCGCAGCCCGCCAGTCGTCCCCGAAGCCCATCTCTCTCGCCGCCTCGATCATCGCCTGCCGGTGCCACGCCAGCTCCCGCTCGGCGATCTCGATCAGTTCCTCCGGCGAGTAATCGATGAGCTCCGTCCGAAGATCGGCCAGGATCGCCCGCCGCCCGATCGGGTCGCCCACCAGCGGGTCGTCGTCCTCCCCCTTCTGCTGCGCGATGTCCCGGCGCAGCAGCCGCTCGTACTCGCCGAGTTCCTTCTCCGCCGCCGCCAGCGTCGGCGAG
This sequence comes from Phycisphaerales bacterium, assembly GCA_050486265.1. Lineage (GTDB taxonomy): Bacteria > Planctomycetota > Phycisphaerae > Phycisphaerales > UBA1924 > SLFH01. The sequence goes on from JBJHCY010000002.1 coordinate 363,513, forward strand.
ACCCACCACGCAAACCCCGGCGTATGGTCGATCCCCCCACGCACCGTCCGATGCAGCGTTCTGCGCAGCGACGCGACCGCGCCCGCCGCACGCAGCGCCGCGGCCGGGCTCACATGCAGCGAATCGCTCTCGGGGTCGGGCGGCTCCGGAGACTCGCCCCGACGCTTCACCCGCCCCCGCACGCCCCTCGCCTCCTCGGCGATCTGCGTGATGATCCCCGCGATCTCCTGCGCATCGACCTCGGGCGTCCCCCAGCGAGCGATCTCCATCGCGTTGATCGCCCCGCGGAACGGCAGCAACTCTTCCATCTCCGCCAGTCTCGCCCGTTCGAGCTCCACAGCGTTCCGCCTCGCCCGCAGATGGTTTGCAAGCAGCAGCCAGTCGATCCGCCCCTGCACATCCAGCGCGTCGAAATCGATCCCCGCCAACTCCGCCTCCCACCGGTCGTACAGACGCTCCAGCCGTGACCACCGCTCCTCGGACCAACCCACGCCGTAGAAAGAGCCGACATCCCGCTCATCGCGCCAGTACCGCTCGACCACCAGCGGCATCGACGCCCCATCGGCCCCGATGTCCCTCGACCGGGTCTCTTCCGCCGACCCGCCGGACGCAGCCGCGCAGGCCCCGCCGCCGATCCCGAGCCCCGGACCAATCACCAGACCGATCACCACAAGCACGCCGACACGCCGCAGCCGCATAGAAAGCCTCCTTCAAGGCCGCGAGTGTACAGGCAGCGCCGCCGGCGTGTGCCCCCCTACCGCGCCTCCCGCGGCACGATCACATAGTCCCAGCCGTGGTGAGGCGTCGTCGGAAGGTGATGCTGGTCCGGAGAACGCCTGCCCCCGTGGTCGACCCCGTCGGTGTCCGGCGAGTACAGCACATAGCCGTAGGGCGAGTCCTCGTCAGCCCGGTACCGAAACCGCCCGTCGGGCGCGAACGCGTTCAGCGGCAGCTCCGCGAGCACACCCGGAACCAGATCATCGAGCGACCCCGGCACACCGCCGTGCTCGCCCCGATACACCTCGATCGCAAGCACGATCTTCATGGCGTTGTCGAAGAACTCGGTTGAATCTGAGAACTCGGGGCTCATCAAGCCAAATCTACCGAACATCGCGATCACAGGGCCGGGATACAGGATGTCAGATGCCTTATCCGGCTCGATGTCCGCCAACTCCCTGTCGCGCTCATGCCGCGGCCGCTCCAGCACATCCGCCGCCTGCTCCGCGAACGACCAAAGCATCGCAGCGACCCCATCGGCTGCGGCGTGGCGCGACCACGGCGCCGCTCTCGGATAGGTCACGACATGCGTGCTGAGCCGGGTGTCGTACATATCGCTTAGATTTTCAAACTGCACCTCGACCGGCCCCGCGAGCGACCGCCTGGCGATCTCCCGCAAGAGCCTCCCGTCGGCTTCGTAGATCCGTTGGATCGCTACGCCGTTCAACTCTCTCTGCAGAATCAAACCCTCGATCAGGCCCATTGCGGCCTGAAAAGCGTTCCGCCTCCGCCATACGCCCCACTCGACTTCGGTGGAATGCTTCAACATCGTCTCCGCGAGCGTCGGAGTCATCAGCCCGAGCTCGATCGAGTCGAGCACATAGTCGTTCCAAAACCTCAGCCACATGACGCTCTGGACAAAGCCCAGTGTGTCACCGTGCGCTCCCATCGCGAGCGGAAGCCTTCGGGACGCGATGATCGCCGAGGCGGCCCGCGCCTCATCCCCGTCGTCCAGCGCATCGACGAACTCAAGCAGCAACAACGGCGGACCAACCCGCTGGGGTCGTCCCTCGTGATCCTCCATCGCAACGATCGCGCCCTCGTACGACGCATAATCCAGAAGCTCCTCGAGCAGCCCGTCCTCCCTGGCAAACCGCAACGCGGCGGCGTTCACCTTCGCGTCCCTCTCAAGGCGTTCGATCCGCTCGGGGTCGGTGTCGTCGTACCGGGCCAGCCCAAGCGATCGCTCAGGCCCCCAGTTCGGCATCAACGAAGAACGAGGCAGATAGTCCGGCACAACCTCCGCCAGCCTCGGGTCATACCCGTCGACCAGCAGCTGCGCCCGCTGCAGCACACTCGTCAACACCTCCGACCGCCGCTCCGCCTCCGCCCGCGACAAGGGCGAAGCCTCGCGCATCATCTCCAGCATCCGCCCGCGGTGATCCAGATACACCGCAAGCCCGTCTTTCTCGGGGCTGCCGCGCACCGCCTCGACCGACCACACGAACAACGCAAACAGCAACCCGAGCACCACCGCAACCACGACACCGATCTTCAACACCAGCTTCTTCACGGCGCCCTCCGCTCCCGCGGCACAATCAGATAATCCGCCGACATCGACCGAAAGCGGCTCGGCCCGAACGACTGCCCGGGATGCCGCACACCCCCGTGATCGATCCCCGACGGCCCGGGCGTGTACAGCACATACCCGAACGAAGACTCCGAATCCCGCCTGTACAGGAATCTTCGGTTTTCCTCGTAAGGGTTTTCAGGCAGCGCCGCCAGCACGCCCGGCACGAGATCGTCCAGCGACTCGGGCAACTTCCCGTGCTCACCCTCGAACACACGGATCGCAAGCACGAGCCGCATCGCCCCGTCGTAGAACTCGGCGTCTGTAGCCAGGTCGAGCGGCCTGTGCGTGATCTCCGGATCGCGCTCCGCAGCCAAGCGAAACTGATCGATATCCGTCGTCCCGCCCTCTGCCACATCAGCGAGCAGCGCTCCGGCCGCCGACGCCGAAAGCAGCCCGAGCTCGACCGCGTCGAACACGAAACGCACACGGATAAACAACACCGCGTGACCGGAGAGCACCCCGTACCCGTCAAGCGATCCGACGAGCGTCCCCGCGAATCGCTCCATCGCGATCGCGGCACGAACCACCTCTTCATCGTTCCCATCCCGCACGGCCTCAGCAAACGCAAGCATGAGCAGCGTGTGCGCGTTGCGGGTCCACGCCAACTGCGGATCCAGCCGGCGCACCACGGCGTCCGGCGGCGGCAGCCCCCCATCGTACAACGCCGTGTCCAGCAACCGATCGAGCAACCCGCGTTCACGCGCAAGCCGCAGCGCACGATCGTTGAGCAGCGTGTAATGCTCCAGCTCCTCGCGGCTCATGTCCGCGTTAAAATCCAGCCCCAACGCCTCATCCGTCCGCCAACGCGCCCACAGCGAGCCCAGCGGCTCGTACGAAGGATCCGCCGCGATCAACTGCGCCTCCGCGTCGGCTGCAACCGCGTCGCTCTCCTCGATCAACTCGACCAGACGCGTCCACCGCTCGACCGCCGCACGATCCGCCTCCGGACGCAGCGGCTCAAGCTCCTCCTCGCCGCTCCCGCACCCCCCAAGCCAGACCGACACAACAAGAGCACACACCAGCACCAACCCCGCACGCATCATCGCTCCGCCTCCATCCGCCGCCGCGGCAGCACAACGCAATCCACCGCGCCATTCCACTTCAAGTTGAAGTGCGACGGCACATCCAGACACACATCCAGCTGCACGCCACCGTTGTCCTCCCCGTTCAGCCCCACCCCGTACAGCACATAGCCCAGATGCGACGCATCCGTCACCCGGTACCGGTACCGACCGTCCTCAGCCCACGGATCCCGCGGCAACCCCTCCAGCACCCCCGGCACAAGATCATCAAGCCGCTCGGGCAATCGGCCATGCCGATGCCGATACACCTCGACGGCCAACGCCAGCCGAGCGGCGCCGACCGCGAACTCCGCATCGTCGGTAGCACCGAATACGCGGTCCACCAAGCTGGCTCTGAAAACAAGCCCCTCCGGCAGGCGTACACCCGCCTCTGCGACCAGCGGCCGCTCGAAAGATTGAAGATCTCGCTTCGTACGCGGCTTGGCCGCTTCCCCGCTGAGCGCCGCAGCCCATTCCTGAATCGCGATGATGGTTTCCGCGGCCGTCGCGTAGCGTTCTCCCGCATCCAGTGCGGGCAGCGTTATCACAACTCCGGCAACAACCATTCGTAGCTCTTCGGGCGCTCGCGACGCGATCTCGGGCCGCACATCCCCATCTTCGCCGAACCAGCCGACGGTCTTCTGCACCGCTTCCATCACTTCCACCTGACCAACCAAGGCGTCCCGCCGCATCACCGCAAAGTTCGGCTCAACATCGAACACCCGCAAGAGCGCCTCGGCCGCCTCGCCGTCCAATGTCTCCCGTTCGATCGCCTCCCACACGAGCCGGGCGGCGTCAACAAATGCGCCGCATGAGGTCAAGTCGGACACGATGTCGGCGTACAGCGCGTAGTGTTCCGCAAGCTTCACCAGCGCGGCGTGCGCTCGCAGAGCCGCCGCGGTCTCGCCACGCTGGTAACGATCGATCGCCTCGGCCTGCAGCAGCGTCCGCAGTCTGCGCGCCCCCAAGGACATCATCGGGAACCCTTCGCCCGCAGTCTCGCCCCGTCGCCTGTCGACAAGCAGCGACAAAGCCTCATCCACCCACCCCGCATCCGCGGCCTCCGCCATCACTCTCCGAGAGTGCCGCTCAAACGCCCGATGCCTGTCCTCGGTCCAGTCCGACGCAGTGCAACGCACCCCCGTTCCTCGCCACGCCCAGAGCGACTGCGGATCAAAGCCGACCGAACGATCCTTCGCATCATCGAGAAGTTCCATCTCCCTCGTAACGAACGCCCGCCCGAGCGCATCGATCGCCTGCGCCGTCCCAAGCAACCCCTCCCCCGCGTCGCTCCGGCGCCGCTCCTTCAAACCGTCAAGCACCGACCGCACATGCCCGAGCGATTCCTCAAGCGAAGCGTCCCGAGGCAGCCCACCAGCGCCAAACGCCACAGACACCGCCGCCAGACAACAGACCGACACCAGCACCCATCGCATACAACACTCCATGTTCCAACCAAGACCGCTACCGCCGCGGCAGGATCACATAGTCAGATCCCGGCCGTGTGGGGATCGTCGAGCCGTACTCGTCCGGTTCGCTGCGCACACCGCCGTGATCCTCCCCGTCGTCCCCGACAGAATATAGGATGTACCCGACCCGCGACTCCCCGTCCGGCCTATACCTGAACCGCCCGTCCGGCGCGAACGGGTCTTCCGGAAGACGCTCAAGCACCCCCGGCGTCAGATCCTCAAGCCGCTCCGGCACACGCCCGTGCTCGCCACGGTACACCTCGATCGCAAGCGCGAGCTCCGCGGCGCCGAACTCCCGTTCACCGAGATCCAACGCCCCAAAGTAGTTCTGTGAGGTTTCGGGCGCGACCGGGAGCACCGCCCCGTTGACACGCCGCGGGAACTCGATCCGGCTCAGGTCCCGCTCGCGCGTCGGCTCGGCGAACTCATCGAGGGCGGCCGCAATCCAATGCTCCATCGCAGAAACCAACTCGCCCGCATTGGCGTGGCGCAGCCCCCGCTCGCGCAACGCGGGGAACCGGAACAAGTAATAGTCTTCATCCATAAGCAAGCTCTTCATCGCGATCGGAACGCGCAGCCGCCCGTCCGCCCGATAGTACTGGGAGAGGCTGTTGGGCCCAACGATGTACAGCATGTCGTAAAACCAATATGCGTGATCGCTCCGCATCGCTTCCCAGTCGGGTGTGCGTATGCGCGACAGCATCGACGCCGCGTGATCGGCGTCGATCTTGCCTCGATCCGCCGCCGTCAGCAGCACCGATGTTCCGGTGCGTTGCACAGAAAGCGCATTCAGGTTCTCGATCACAACACCCTGCGAGGCGCCGATCTCCGCGATGGCAAACACCGTCTCGATGATCTCGATCCCGCCCGCCGAATCGCCCCGCTCAAACCGGTCCACCGCCTCCGCCCCCAACACCCGCGCGCACGCTCGCATCGATTGGCCGAAATCCAGCCAGCCGGAATCGCCGAGCGGCCGCTCCGGGTCGATCACCTTCCGCACCGCCAGCCGGTAGCGCTCGATGTCGAGAATATCGTCGAGAAGCCCGGACTCCCTCGCAAGTCCGAGCCACTCCCGTGTCATCTTCCGCTCGTTGGTCCAGTTGTTGACGTCGTCCATCGATCCCGGATCACGCTCTGAAAAATCCGCCCCCCAGAGCGACGACGCGGAGATCCCGTAGAAGTCGACCCCACGGTCGATCCACAGCTCCAGAACCTCCCGCGTCGATGCCTCGGCACGTTCGCCGACTTCCAGGAAGCGTTTCCGATGCGCCTCCCGATCCCCCTCCCCCTCGATCCAGCGCGACTCCATGTGCGCCCTGAACGCCGCCTCGATCCGCTCGATCACCGCGTCCAAAGGCTCGCCCGGCTCACCGATCAACGCGAGCACATCGGCCGGGATCTGATCCGCAGGCATCTCCGGCGGCAACGCAAACGGCCCCGACGCCCCATCCCACACCGCCCCAGCCCCGACGCCAATAACAGCCAGCCCCGCCGCAGCCCCGACAACCACCATCATCCGCTTTGCGCGCATCACAAGATCCCTTCCCGGCCCGCGGCCGCACCCAAGCGTATCAAAAGACCCCAACGCCAAACAAACGCCACAAGAAACGGGGCGAACGCCCACAACAACCCGTCTGACGCCCCAACCCCCCAAAAGTTCCCGCCAAACCCAAGCGCAACAAAAAAACGCCCAGCCAATGCCAGGCGCTGACGCTCAACCCACTCCCCCCACGCGTCTCTATCTCTCTCCGTCTCTTCTCCTATCCCGTCTCTCCTCCCCTTCCGTGCCTATGTGCCCCCGTGCCTTCGTGCCTCCCCCCTTACCCCCCCAACTCCGCAAGCCGCTCAAGCCGCGCCCCCTCGTGCTCGACCATCCACGGGTCCTCACTCAGAATCGCGTGCGCCCGCGCGAACGGCCCGCGCGCCTCCTCATCCCGCCCCAGCAGCAGCAGACACTCCCCGATCTCCTCGAACACATACCCATCCGGCTCGCCGATCTTCTCCCACGCGGCCTCCAGCGACCGCTGCTCGCCGAGCGCTTCCTCGACCCGCCCGAGCGAACGCAGGCACCGCGCCACCGCCCAGCGAGCGATCAGCGTCTCGCGCTCCTGCCCCCGTTCTCGCCGAGCCTCAAGCGCACGCTCAAAGAGCTCCAGCGCACGCCCGTACTCCCCTCGCTCGTGGTAAGTCCAACCCAGGTTGTTCAGAAGCGACGCACGCCACCGCCGCGCACGCGGATCCGCCGAAGCCTCCGCGGCCTCCAGCGCCGTCTCGTTCCAACGCACCGCCGCCTCACCCGCGCCCGCGATCGCCGCCATGTGCGCCGCGTCAACCGCCAGCGCATCATCCACGCCCCGCGCCGCCTCCCACGCTCGTTCAAAGAACACCATCGCCGCGGCCCGATCCCCCGACGAGTTCTTCACGCGCCCGCGTTCGAGCAGCAGCATCACGCCGACCACGCCCGCGTCATCGCCCGCATGACCAGCGCTTTCCCCCAACTCCCGCTCAACCCCGTCAAGCGTCGCCGTCGCCTCATCAAACCGCCGCTGCAGCCCCTGCGCCCTCGCGGCCTGCGTCAACAGACCGAGCCGCACCAACCCCTCCTCCCCAGCCGCGGCTTCCAGAAACCGCCCCTCGCTCGCCGCCGCATCCCGAAAGTCCCACAGCCCGTCAACCATCCCGCTCAACCGCTCCCGCGCCGCCGCATCCATCGCGACCTCCTCAACCACCCCCGTCCCAACAGAACGCGCCGCACCCCCGCAAGCACCGCACAACACAACCACCCCAACAAGCAAAATCAATCCCAAAGCACGCCAAAGCACCATGTCCCCTCTCTCTATCTCTCCGTCTCTCCGTCTCTTCCCCCCTCCCCCTCCGTGCCTAAGTGCCTCTGTGCCTTCTTCCCTCCCCCCTCACTCCCCATACACATACACCCCCCGCCCCGTCTTATCCCCCAGCCGCCCCGCCGTCACAAGCTGCTTCAGCAGCGGGCACGCACGGTACCGCGGGTTGTTCAGCCCCTCGGCAAGTACATCCATGATCTTCACGCAGGTGTCCAAGCCGATGAAATCCGCCAGCCGCAGCGGCCCCATCGGGAACGCGCACCCAAGCTTCATGATCTCGTCGATATCCTCAGGCTCGGCGACGCCCTCCATCCACGCGTAGAACGCCTCGTTGATCATCGGCATCAGCACGCGGTTGGACACAAACCCCGGCCTGTCATTCGCGGCATGCGCCGTCTTGCCCATCGCCTCCGCCAGCGACAGCACGCGCTCGGTCGTCTCGCGGCTCGTCGCGAGCCCGTTGATCACCTCAACCAGCTTCATCACCGGCACGGGATTGAAAAAGTGCATCCCGATGAACCGCTCGGCGTGCTCGGGCACGCTCGTCGCCAGGTCCGTGATGCTGATCGAACTCGTGTTCGAAGCCAGGATCCCGTTCGCCGAAAGCTGGGCCGCCAGAACCGGGAACAGATCCTTCTTCACCCCCGCGTCCTCGACGATCGCCTCGACGATGATGTCCGACCCCTTCAGGCCCTCGGGCGACTCGACAAACTTCACGCGCCCCTTCGCGGCGTCCGCGTCCGCCTGCGTCATCCGACCCTTCTCGACATTCCGCGCCAGCAGCTTCTGATGCAGCGCCCTGCACTTCTCGATCGCCGGCCCGTGCGCGTCGAACACCACCGTCTCGAACCCGCTCGACGCGGCAACCAGCGCAATCCCCCCGCCCATCTGCCCCGCGCCCACTACCCCAACCTTCTTCACCTCATGCATCATCATCACTCCTGGCGTTCTGGTGGCACGGCTCGCCGAGCCGTGTCTCTACCCAATCTCGTGGCACAGGCGTCTCGCCTGTGGCTACCCAGTCTCCGTCCCCTCCGGCTCAACTGCTCGACCCTCTCCCGCTCTCGCCCGCCCGCGGCGGGCGCCCCACACCCCACGCCCTTCCGCCTAGCGTACCCCCATGCCAACCATCGAGCAGCTAACCGCACTCCTCGCCAAAGACCCCGACGACACCTTCCTCCTCTACGCCCTCGCCCAGGAGCACGCCAAAAACCACAACCACGACGACGCGATCCGCTGCTACGACCGCGTCATCGCTGTCGATCCCAACTACTTGTACGCCTATTACCACAAGGCCCGCTCGCAGCAGGCCAATGACGACGAGCCCGCCGCCGCGGCAACCGCACGCGAAGGCCTCGACCGCGCCCAGGCCGCGGGCGACGCCAAAGCCGCAGGCGAGCTCGCGGCACTCCTCGACGAACTGACATGACCCGCCCCGGCCGATCATCCCGCCAGCCCAATCGCGAGCCCGGCGCCACCGCTGCCCCCCAAGACCCCGCCCGCGCCGCGATCGACGCCGCACTCCGCATCCTCACCGCCCGCGACCGCAGCCGCGCAACCCTCCTCCGAAAGCTCGCCGAAAAACAGCACGAACCCGCCCACGCCGCCGCCGCGGCCGACCACCTCACCAACCTCGGCCTCCTCGACGACCGCCGCTACGCCGAAAACCTCGTCCGCGCCCAACTCGCCCGCAAGCCCGCCGGCCGCACCTTCCTCATCGCCCGCCTCCGCAAAGACGGCATCGGCCAGCAACTCGCCGAAACCATCGTCGCCGAGGCCCTCGCCCCGCGCGACCTCGCCACCGAAGCCGCCGAACTCGCCCGCCGAAAGGCCCGCACGATGGACCGCCTGGCGCCCGAGGTCCGCGACCGACGCCTCTTCGCCATGCTCGCCCGCCGCGGCTTCGACCCCGACACCGCCCGCGCCGCCCTCGAACTGGCCCGGCACGAGCCGCCCGACCCATCCCCCGATTAGCCCGGCTCCGTTCAATGTTCCCCGAGAAGCCAAGCCCCCCGCCGCACCCCTACCCTTTCTGCAGTATGACCACCACCACCAAGCACACGCCCGCAGCCCGCCCGGCGACAGCCGCCCTCGCCGCCGCGGCTCTCCTCTTCACCGCCTCCGGCTGCCGCGTCACCGACAACGACAAACTCTCGATCGGCGACGAACTCCTCACCTCATCCTTCAAAGCCGAGCGCGAGGGCCTCGACCCCTCCCGCCGCGCCACCGAGCCCCCGCAACCCCTCCCCCTCGACCGCTCCACCTGGGGAGAGACCGTCGTCGAGCTCCCGTCATCGGGCGTGCGCCACCGCCCCGTCCTCACCACCAACTTCCGCCTCCGAACCCGCGACAAGCGCACCAGCTACCCCACCCCCCTCTCCTCCCTCGACCCGCAGTACGACGACCTCCGCGATGTCGAGGCCCCCGGACAGGTCCTCCTCTCCGTCACCGACTTCGTCATGCTCATCCCCCGCGGCTTCTTCCTCCAGCCCTTCTACCGCCTCCACCAGAGCCCCGGCGAGCCCTACGCACGCTCCCGCGACGAGAGTTGGCTCTCCGAAGCCCTCGGCCCGGCCGTCGCACGCCCCGGCGAACGCATCACCCCCACCACCGAACCCGGCCTCGTCAAACGCCGCGTCCCGCACCCAGAGCCGGAACTCGAACAAGAACCAGAGCCGCAGGACACCGAAGACCCAGGCCAGCCCGACACCGACGGAGGCGCAGACTGATGTCCGCCCCGCTCGACAGCCGAGGCCTCCACCCCGACTACCGCCTCAAGGAAGCCTTCGAGGTCTCGCCCAAGCAGGCCAAAGCCCTCGTCGACGAGGGCAAAGCCATTGTGCTCGACTGCCGCACCGACGCGGAGCTCGATGTCGCAAGCGTGCCCGGCGCCGTCCACATCCCCCTCCACGAGCTCGACCTCCGCTGGCAGGAGATCAAGGCCGACCCCGACGCGGTCATCCTCACCCTCTGCCACCACGGCCGACGCAGCTTCAGAGCCGCCACCGCCCTCCAGGCCAAGGGCTTCGCCAAAACCCGCTCCATCGCCGGCGGCATCGAAGCCTGGTCCCTCGCCATCGACCCCACAATCCCCCGCTACACCAACGACCAGGGCGGCCCCGTCCCCCTCCAGTAGCGCGGAACACCCAACGCAATCTCAAATTCGTTACTCGCCACGCGAACCCAGCGCCCCGCGCCCTACTCCCTGCGCCCTGCCCTACTTCACAATCTTGAATATCCGCCCGCCCCGGTGGTCCACAATGTACAACTCACCCTCGTTGTCCACGCCGAACGACGAGATCTCCACCGCCCGCGGCGCCACGCCCTCAAACGGCGAGCCGTAATACTCCCCAACCTCGCGAACATCCACGGCCTCGCCGTCCTCGTACCTCCAGGTCCACATCCGCCCCGACATGAAGTCGGCGCAGATATACCGCCCCTTCAGCGACTCGACCTTCGAACCCTCGTACAGAAACCCGCCCGTGATCGACGCGAGCGGATGATGCTCGTAATACCACACCGGCCGCAGCGCGTTCTCCGGCACCGGCCGCTCGCCGATCACCCGCCTCGCCCGCGCCGGCAGCGGGAGCGGCACGGGCCCCTCAAGCCTCGCCCACCCGAAATTCTCCCCGCCCTCCGAGTCGGCTGGCATGATGTGCACCCACTCATACTTGTTCTGGCCCACATCCGCGATCCAAAGCCGCCCCTTCGAATCGAACGCGTACTTCCAGGGATTCCGCAGCCCGTACGACCAGATCTCCGGCCGCGCGCCCTCCTCGCCGACAAACGGGTTGTTCGCGGGGATCGCGTACCCAAGCCCCTCGTCAGGCTCGCCGCAGACATCGATCCGCAGCATCTTGCCCAGAAGCGACTCCATGTTCTGCGCCAGATCATCCGGATCGTTCGCCGCGCCCCCGTCGCCCGTTCCGATCCACAGCATCCCGTCGGGCCCGAAACGCATCGTCCCGCCGTTGTGGTTCGCGTACGGCTGCGCGATCCGCAGCACCAACTCCTCGCTCGCCTCGTCCGCCCGGTGCGCCGACTCGGCACGAACACGAACGATCCGCGTCGAGTTGTCACGCCCCGTGTAGTTCAGATAAAACACGCGGCTCTCCGCCCAATCCGGCGCCAGCGCGATGCCGAGCAAGCCCTGCTCCCATCCGCGATCGGTGAAGTCATCCCCCGCCGTCCAGAACGCCGTCTCCAGCAGCCGCCCGTCCTCCACCACCCGCACCCGCCCCGCCTGCTCAAGCACATAAAACCGCGCGTCGTGCGTCGGATCGGCGACCATCTCCACGGGCTTGCTCAGCCCGTCGACCAGAAGCTCGATCGTGTCCGGAAGCTCGCGAGTCTCGGTCTCGGCGCACGCGCCCGAACCCACCAGAACAGTCGCGGCAAAAGCGGTCAACATGGTGCGCATCACTTCAGCTCTCCTGCAATCGTCTCGCCCCGGGTTTCCCGGACGCACGATACCACACACCGACGCTCAGCGTCGGCGCAGCCAGCAGCGGCCGCGCGATTGCCGTAAGCCGGGGCCGGCTCAACACCTCCGCCCCAACACGGCAAGCCGGACGCCGAAACAACAGCCTCCGCCGATACGCCCTCGCCATCCGCCGCCGCGCCCGCTGCAGCGCCGCCCCGTCCCCAACGCCATCCAACGACAACATCCGCCCCAAGAAATCGCCAGACCACAGCGCAAGCCCGATCCCCTCACCCCCCACCGGATCCACCGCCGCCGCGGCGTTCCCGATCCGAAACGACCGCACATCCCGGCCCCCGCGATACCCGCCCCGCGCAACACCCGTCGAACACCAGTCCGACGCGCGCCGAGCCGGGTCATACCCCGGCCACATCGCGCCAAGCAAGGCGTCCGCATCGCCCCCGTGCCGGCGCACCAACTCCGCGCCCGCAACAAGCGCGACCGTCGCAAGCCCGCCCTCGACATCGATCAGCCCCGCGTACCCCCCGTCGCACGCGATCATCCGCACGCAACCGACCCGCTCGGGCAGCCGCAGATGACACTTCCGCCCCAAAAACCCCCGCGCGTTCGGCGTCGGCCCCGCCGGGTCGTGCCGCCCGCTCCCGTCGGCGTGCACGACAACGCGCGCACGCAACCTCGCCCCGCTGGAGAGCAACACGCACACGCCCTCCGCCCCGTACTCCACCGAACGCACCGTCTCGGGCTGCAGCACCTCCGCCCCCGCAGTCTTCGCACGAGCAAGCAACGCCGCATCCAACGAACCCCGCCCCAGCGCCCACGCCTCCCGCGGCATCCGCCACCGATGCACCCCGCGCCCCGTCAAAATCTCAAACCGATCAACACGCCCCGCCCCAAGCGCCGCAAGCTCACGCGCCGAGATCAACGACTCAAGCACCCCCGTCGCCGCCGGCGAAACAAACTCCCCGCACACCTTCACCCGCGGAAACGCACGCGACTCGACCACCGCGACACCCAACCCCCCCTCCGCCATCCGCGTCGCAACCGCGCACCCCGCGGGCCCGCCCCCGATCACAACCGCGTCATAGTCCATCACGAACGCCTCCAGGCGATCGGCAGATCCGTGTACAGCACAAACCGCTGCGCGATCGGGTGAAACCGATACACCGGCTTGTTCCAGTCCGACCGCACGCCCACCGAAATCGCCTCCCGCCTCGTAAACGCCCCCTCAACACTCACCCGCGCATCGTGCCGCACCATCCGCGGCTTCCCGATCGTCAACAACCGGATCGCCCGGTGCGCAACCCGCGAACGCACCAGATCGTTCCACGCCGTCCCCGCGCGCCCCAGACGCTCCATCATCCGCAGCATCGTCATCACCCGCAGCTCGCTCGGCAGATGGTGCAGAAACAACCCCGCGTGCACATGATCGAACGACTCCGCCCCGTACCGATCCACGAGCCCGAACGCGTCGCACTCGACAAGCTCGATCGCCCCACGCTCCTCAGAAAATCTGTCCACATACTCCCGCGCCGCCTCCAGCGTCACCGCGTGGTTGTCGACCGCCGTCACGCGCAGGTCAAACCCCCGCGCCCTCGCCCACCGCACCGCGTACACCGGCAGATCCGCCGAACCCGTCGCGATATCCAGCAGCGTCACCGGCCGGTCCTTCGGCCACGACCTCGACCACGCCAAGAGCGCCGTCCGCATCGCCCAGCGCCCCCCAAGCCGCCGGTTCACCCAGCGGATGTACCCCAGCGAACGACGCAGCTCCGCGGGATCCGCGTCGGGGCTGTCCATCAATTCTGGCGTCACCCGCCGATCCATCCGCCCTCCATCACACGCCCCAACCCGCGAACGCCCCGCCGACAACTCCGACCAAACAGCCCCACGCACCTCAGCGTATACACTTATCTGATGAGCATTCAGCCCCCACAGCAGGCCGGCAACGGCCCGCAGCCCGAGCGCATCACCCTCCGCACGCTCGCCAAGATGGCCCGAGCCGCTGAACCCTTCGCCTGCCTCGCCTGCTACGACGCAACCACCGCAAAGCTCTGCGAACGCGCCGGAGTCCACCTCCTCCTCGCCGGAGACTCCGCCGCGCAGGTCGTCCTCGGCTTCGAGCGAACGCTCGACATGCCGCTCGACTTTGCGATCCACATCACCGCCGCCCTCCGCCGCGGCGCCCCCTCGCGCTGCATCATGGCCGACATGCCCTTCCTCAGCTACCACACCTCCGAGGCCGAATCCCTCAGAAACGCCGGCCGTTTCCTCACAGAAGGCATGGCCGACATCGTCAAACTCGAAGCCGACGCCAGCTTCGCGCCCCTCGTCAGAGCCATGACCCGCGCAGGCATACCCGTCTGCGCCCATGTCGGCCTCCTCCCCCAGGCCGCCTCCATCACCGGCTACGCCGCAAGAGGACGCACCGCGGCCGACGCCCGACGCATCGTCGACGACGCCATCGCACTCCAGGACGCCGGAGCCGCCATGCTCCTCGTCGAGGCCGTCCCCGACGAAACCACCGAAGCAATCCTCGCATCAACAACAGTCCCCCTCATCGGCATCGGCGCCGGCCCCGCATGCCACGCCCAGATCCTCGTCATCAACGACCTCCTCGGCATGCAGGACTGGAAGCCACGCTTCGTCGAGCCCGCCGCAAACCTCGCCCCGGAGATCACCAAGGCCGCCGCCGAATGGGTCCGCCGCGTCGCCGCAAAAACCCCCGGGGGCGACCGCTACCGCATGCACGAGGGCGAGCCCGAACGCCTCGAAACACCGAACAAACCCAAAGTCACATGGGAAGGGGTGAAACCTTCTTCCGGCTGACCCGAAGAATCCCATTGCGGCAGACCCCGCGGCAAGCTCGCCCCGAACCACACGGACAAACCACGGGCGGACCGACGCGCCCCACCGCAGAGCAACACCCCTTCAGCGTCAGGAGTCCAAGGATGCGTCGACTCGTAGCGACCGGACCCGCCCTGATCGTCCTTCTGACCGCAGTCGTCATCGCCTGGCTCACCCCAGGCGTCATCGGCCGCGCCGGCTACCACGCCACCAGCGCCCGCATCACCCTCGCCCAACAGACACTCGACGACACCTCCATCCTCGACCAGCTCAACGCCGCCTACACCAGCGTCGCCGAAGCCGTCGGCCCCAGCGTCGTCCACATCCAGGTCCGCGGCATGGGAGAAGGCTCAACCGGCTCCGGCTGGGTCTTCGACGACAAAGGCCACATCGTCACCAACGCACATGTCGTCGCCGGCTCCGTCCGCGTCCGCGTCGAGTTCGACACCGGCCGCCAGACCGAGGCCGAAGTCATCGGCGTCGACCCCTTCACAGACATCGCCGTCCTCAAGGCCGACCCCGGCTCGGGCCTCTTCCCCGCCCGTCGCGCCACAGGACACATCCCTCGCCAGGGCCAGATGGTCTTCGCCTTCGGCTCCCCCTTCGGCTTCAAGTTCTCAATGTCCAAAGGCGTCGTCTCCGGCCTCGGACGCGAGCCCCTCTCTCTCGCCAGTTACGGCGGGTACACCAACTTCATCCAGACCGACGCCGCCGTAAACCCCGGCAACTCCGGCGGCCCCCTCACCGACCACAAGGGACGCGTCATCGGCATGACCGTCGCCATCGCCACCGGCAGAGACACCCAAGGCACCATCGAGGGCCAATCCGCAGGCATCTCCTTCGCCATCCCCCTCGCAACCATCGAGTCCGTCGTCCCCCAGCTCATCAACACAGGCCAGGTCCGCAGAGGCTTCCTCGGCATCGCCATGGCCCCGGGCGCATCCGCCGTCGTCGAGCACGCCGGCTTCCGAGGCTCAGGCGTCCTCATCAACAGCGTCGAGCGCGAAAGCCCCGCCGACTCGGGCGGACTCCGCTCCGCGGATGTCATCGTCGAAGTCAACGGCCAGCCAACGCCCTCCTCCGCCGTCCTCCGCGCCGCCATCAGCTCCATCGCCCCCGAAGAAGAAGTCAACCTCCGCGTCTTCAGACAGGAAAAGTTCCTCGATATCTCCGTCGTGCTCGCAGAGTTCGAGAGCGACCGCCTCGCCGGAAACGAACTGATCCAAGCCCTCGTCCGCACGGGCCTCGCATTCGGCGAAGACCCCGAAGGCAACCTCGAAATCGCACGCGCACGAGGCTTCGCCGCAAGCGTCCTCGAACTCCGCGAAGGCATGCGCGTCACCGCCATCGACGGCAAAGCCGTCAACTCCATCGAAGACGCGCACCAGACGCTCTTCAACGCCGGATTCCTCTCCGGAGGACGCATCGCCATCCGCGTCCAGACCGCCGACGAAAACGGCTCGCGCGCCTTCCGCGACCTCGTCGTACGCACACCACCGCGAAACCTCCCCTTCAATCGCCGCTGACCGGCCCCGCCCCCGACCCCTCGGCGGGCCCCACAGTCAGCCGCACCGTCACCCCCGTCCACTGCGGCGGCACCACCTCCCTCCGCGCAAGAAACCGCGGCGCCTCCACCGCCGACGCGTGGCTGTGCACCTCCACATGCGCCACCGTCTCGCTCCCGAAGGTCGACAGGCCGACAAGCGTCCCCACCATGTCCGCCTCGTACCACTCCCGACCCATCCGCTCAACAATCCGCGACCCCCCGAACACAAACGCCTCCCCCTCGACCACATCACGCAACACCCGCCGCCGCTCCAGCCGCTCACCGTCCACAACAAGCACCCACTCGGCCGCATCGGCGATCACATCGCCCTCATCGCCCCCCTTACCCCCCTTACTCCTGGTAATGAACTCCACACGCACCGCAGGCCCCCGCGGCTCAAACTTCAAAAGCTCCCCCGCCTCGTTTACATCCCAAAACCCAGGCCGCCCCGGCTCAACCCCAAGCATCAACAGCGCCGCATGCACATGCGAAGGCCGGGCCTCCGTCATCACCAGCGACTCATGCTCCTTGCTGTCGGGCACGCACACCGTCACCTCAAGCCAAACATCCGGCGCGTCCGGGTCGTTCACATCGATCGGCACCACCCCGTCAAACTCAACCGCCCGAGACTCCCGATACAACCGCACATGCGGAAACGCAACAATCGGCGCCTCATCCAACCAAACCGACACCGCCCCCCGCTCACGCTGCCCACATGCACACCCCCCAAGAAACAAAGCAAGCAAAACAACCATCACGCTGCAAAACCTGTGGCACTGGCGGCTAGCCCGCCAGTGTCTTCCCCATCTACCAAACCTCTCGCCTCTCGCCTCTCGCCTCTCTACCCATCCCGCCCGCACCGCGGGCGCCCTGTGGCACTGGCGGCTCGCCCGCCAGTGTCTCCCCCATCTACCCCCCCTCCGGCTCACCTGCTCACCTGCTCCAATCTCTCCTGCTCCCGCCCGGCAAAACCGGGCGCCGCTCGCCCGCAAGTGTCTCCCCCGCCAACCCAATCCCACCACTGTTGTCTGTCTTCTCTCTCTCCCATTCGCCCCAACGGGGCGATGGCCTGTAGCCACGGGTGGAGCGGCGAGCGACGCGCAGCGTCGACCGCCGCGCAACCCGTGGTCAGCAACTAAAACCACCCCGCCCTGAAGGGGCGGAGGAATCAAAGAATCACCCAGCCGCTCGCCCGAACAAGACCATCGCCGATCAGCGAGCACCCGACTCACCATCCCAACCTCACAATTCCAAATCCTCAAAACAACACTTCTCCACAATCACTCCCCCCTCACCAACGCCCGAAACAACGCCCCCCTCGCCTCATAATTCTCAAACTGATCCCAAGACGCATGCCCCGGCGACAGCAAAACAACCTCCCCATCCCTCGCCCTCGCCCTCGCCCGCCTCACCGCCTCCTCAAGCGTCCCGCACCGCTCCGCCCCCGCCGCCATCGCCGCGATCGCATCCCCCGTCTGCCCGATCGTGTACAGCCCAGCAACCTCCCCCGCCAGCGACGCGATCGGCGACAGATCCAATTCCTTGTCATACCCGCCCGCGATCAGGTGCACGCAACCGACCCCCAGCGTCTCCGCCGCCAGCCTCGCCCCCCGCGGCGTCGTGCACTTCGAATCATTGATAAACCGAACGCCCCCACGCTCGCACACCAACTCCATCCGGTGCTCAAGCGCCGAAAACGACCCCAGCGTCCCCAGCGTCTCCGCCGCCGCGATCCCCGTCGCGCACTCTACGGCCAGCGCCGCGCACGCCGCATTGCTCCGCATCGCCGCCCCCGGCAGATGCCCCATCCCCCTGAACGCCTCCTCACCAAACCCCGCAGCCCGCAACACGCGCACACCCGGCGCACCCTCAAAACCCTCAACACCCTCGGCGAGCACCAACCAATCCCCCGCACGCTGCCAGCGGCACACCTCCGCCTTGCTCCGCCGATACCCCTCTAGCCCCCCGTGCCAATCCGCATGGTTCTCCGAAAACGAAGTCACCACCGCAATCCCCGGCGACCACCCCCCCGACGAATCACGCCCAAGCCACCAAAGCTGAAAACTCGAAAGCTCAAGCACCACCACCGTCCCGTCAGCAAGCCCCTCCGCCTCGCCGAGCAGCGAGCCCCCGATATTCCCCCCCACGCGATGCGAAACCCCGTGCGCCCCAAGCGCATGCCCGATCATCGACACCGTCGTGCTCTTGCCCGCACTCCCCGTCACACCGATCACCCGCGACCGATCACGCAAACGCTCGACAACAAGCCCGATCTCCGTCGTAATCGGAACACCAGCCCCCCGCGCCGCCTCCAGATACACATTCTCCCAAGGCCGCGGCACAGCCGGATTCGCCACCACAAGATCCGCCCCCGAAAAATCCCCCTCCGCATGCCCCCCAAGCTTCAGCGCCAGCCGCCCGCTCCCGAGCCATCCTTCCAAAGCCGCAACCGACGCCCCCAGCTTCTCCGCCGGCGCCAGATCCGTCACCGTCACAAACGCCCCGCGCTCCAAAAGCCAACGCGCAACCCCGAGCCCCCCGCCAAAACGCCCGAGCCCCATCACCGTCACACGAAGACCCGAAGGATCGATCATCCCCGATCGTAGAACACCCCACGAACCGACCGCCCGCCGCGCCACCGCAGGCCGGCCCCTCTCCCCGCAACCGCTCCGCCCCTACCCGCCCCAACCTGCGGCACTGGCGACTCGCCCGCCAGTCTCTCTCCCAACTACCCATCCTCTCGACTCTCGATGCTCGCCTCTCTACCCCTCTCGACCGGCAAAGCCGGTCGCCTCTCCCGCTCGCCCCTCTCGCTCGCAAAGCGAGCGCCCTCACGGCTCATCGATCTCAAACAAAATCCAACGCCGCCCCCCGATGTGCTTGTTCCGCCCCTTCACCCCGCGCGCAACCAGCGGCGAACCCCACCGCGCCCCACCTTGTGGCTCGACAAACCTGGACCCCTTGAGTTCGTCAACACCAATCCGCAAGTCGAGCTCAACCACCGTCGGGTCAAGCACACGGCTGCATACCAACCGATCGAGCCTGACCACGACCGCGTTCGGATCGTCTACCCTCACCAGCGAGAACCATCGAATCGAAACCATCGGCGGGAAGCGCAACGAGGTATTCGGGCACTGCCTGGCGACACCATCGAGATCAGTAAGCGATATATCCAGCGAATACGACTCGCCGGTCGAGAAAGCGGTGCCGGTCCGATCCAGATAGGCTGTCAACTCCCTTATATCCTCAAACACGCTCGAACGAACAATCACAAAGATCTGCGCCCGAGCAAACTCCGAATCCTCCGGCCTGACCAGCACCGACGCCACACGAGCCATCGCGATCACGCGCCCTTCGTCGCCGCCCTCCGATCCCTCGCCCCCAATCAGCGGCGTCCACCCCGACCCGTCCCCGACCGGGCCGACACGATCATGCAGCAACGCCGCCCACTCCCGCTGCGTCGTCCTCGCACACCCGGCAAAGCACAACCCAACAATCGCAAGCACAAGGAGCAGAAGCAATCCGCTCATGCGATCCATGGCGATTCCCCTTCCCGGCCAGATCGATTGATTACATTCCAGAGTTGCGCATCCATCGCAATATAGACTCACGGTGCTCGCCCAATCTGTGTCGCTGTGCCGGAGTGGAGTCGCCAGCTGCTGTGTATTGCCGGTGTATATCATCCAAGACAGGCTCTATATCGCCTGAGGCGCTGCCGCGATGGTATCCGTCGATCAGAGCGGCGTACATCGCGAGCGCCGCCCCCTCATGCCTGTCGCTATGCGGATCAAATCTGTAAGAGTCGCCGCAATCACCGCAGCTCACAGGCATGGTTTGATGCAAACTGCGCATCCACAGTCGCGCAATATCGATCCGCCTCGACATATCTCCGTTCGACTCGAAGACATACCACCGAAGCAGTTCGTTTAGAACAGGGCTTGTCACAAGAGGCAAAGCCGATGCGAGGACCCGAGCCAACTCATGGTCATTATCTTCATCGAGAGACTTCGCCCCAATATGCGCCAATGTCAGTACAATGCAATCAATCCGAAACTCGTCGTCAAACCAAAGATCGAGTCGATTGGATGCAATTGCATGAGATAACGCGTCCGCGCTACGGCCTTCTCGAGCGTTGTCAAGAACACGCGCCGCAGCGGCATGCCGAAATGGCGAACGGGAATCCAGATCGACCCTGCACTGCGAAACAACCGGCATCTGCTCACGATCGGAACTGCCCTTTGCGACAGAGAGAGCCGCAATCAAAAGCAGCAACAGCAGCAGAGCACATCGCCCATGATTGGAGTACTTGTTCATGACGATCATGTTGGATCCATCTCCATATGCCTCGCAAGCCCTGACAGTGGATCTCTTCGCGCGAGGCGGCGAAGGTTTCGCGATCGCACAGGATTGCCAATCCCATGCTACAAAACTCCCCGCCCCCACGCAAGAACAACGCGATTCTTAAAGCAACGTTTCCGCCACAACCCACCCCGAAAGCAACACCAAAAACACAACCACCGCAATCTTCGCGGCAACCCGCCGCCGCCGCGCCGTCTCAAGCCCCTCCTCGATCCGATCGATCGCAGGCCCCTCACCCACTGCTCGCAGCCGACCCCGCAGCGTCACCACAGCCCCCTCGGCCTCCGACCCCAGCGCGCCTTCGATCGCCTGATCCGCGGCCTCCAAAAACCGTTCCGCCGCAGTCTTCGAGCAATCCATCGCACGCGCAACCCGACGCAGCTCAAGGCCGTCGATCCGGTTCAAGAGCCACGCCTCCCGTTGCTGCTCTGGCATCGCAAACACCACGCGGTGCGCCTCCGCGGCAGGCCCCTCAACGCCGCCCGGCGCCGCGACAATCGCCGGCGAAACCCCCTCCCCCGGCCGATTCCCCCGAGCCTGCAACCGCCGCCGAACCTCAAGCACAACAAGCCGGTCCAGCCGCGCAGGTTCGAGCACATCAAGATCCCGACGCGTCGCCAGCACGCCCGCGGCAACCGCCTCGGCATCCTCTGCATTCGCCGACAAAAGCGACGCGAGCTTCCAAACCCGCCGCCTCGCCCAACGCCGACGCTCCGCAACAGGATCGTTCACAAAGACTCCAGCCCCTCGTTCACAAAGACTCCAGCCCCTCTTACCCCTGCTCCCGCTCCTGTGGCACTGGCGGCTAGCCCGCCAGTGCTACCCCCTCTACCAAACCTCTCGACTCTCGCCTCTCGACCCTCTACCCCTCTCGCCCGGCAAAGCCGGGCGCGACGGGTTCCCCACTCCGCATCATCCGCACAAACGCATCAAAGATCTCCGCCGCATCGTGCGGCCCCGGCGACGCCTCCGGGTGATGCTGCACCGCAAGCACCGGCCGATCCACCATCCGAAACCCCGCAAGCGTCCCGTCATTCAGATGAATGTGTGTCGGCTCGCCGCCGACCTTCTTCAGCGATTCAACATCAACCGCAAAGCCATGGTTCTGGCTCGTGATCTCCACACGCCCAGACAGCGAACTCTTCACAGGCTGGTTCGCACCCCGGTGACCGAACTTCAGTTTGTAAGTCTTCGCGCCCACGGCAAGCGCAAGAAGCTGGTGCCCAAGACAGATCCCAAAGGTCGGGATCCGGGGCCCCTCGCCCCCGACAACCTCCCGCAAAGTCGCGATCAGGTTCTCGACCGCAGAAGGATCGCCCGGCCCGTTGCTGATAAACAGCCCGTCGTACTCACCCTCGGCGTACCGGCGCTTCAGCTCTTCCGCCGTGATCGTGTGCGGCACAACCGTCACGCGGCAGCCCCGATCCGTCAGATGCCGCAGAATGTTCCGCTTGGCCCCGCAGTCGATCGCCAGCACCCGCAGCTCGCGTCCCCCATCCGCCTCGGCCTGCGGCTCAACGCCCGCAACGGCAGCCGCCGCCAGCTTCGACGCCTTGGTCGACCACGCCCCAAGATCCTCCGACCATGTCTGATCGCTGCTGCACCCAACCCCCGTGACCAGATTCTGCCCCGCCATCGAAGGCGCATTGCGGGCCTGCTCGACCAGCGCCCGGTCGCTCGGCTTGGGGTCGTCGGTCAATACGCCCCGCATCGCCCCGGTCTCGCGGAGCCGCTTGGTCAGCGCCCGGGTGTCGATCCCCTCCAAGCCCATCACCCCGTTCTCGGCGAGGTAATCCTCCAGCCTGCCGCTGGACCGGTAGTTCGAGGGCAGCCTGGCCAGCTCACGGACCACGAACCCCGCGACCTGCACCCGCCCCGACTCGGTATCCTCGGGGTTGACCCCGTAGTTCCCGATCAGCGGGAAGGTCTGCACCAGGATCTGGCCCGAGTACGACGGGTCGGTCAGCGACTCCTGGTACCCGCACATGGCCGTGTTGAACACGACCTCGGCCACAGAGGTGATCCCAGGCGCGCCGAACGCGCGCCCAGTGAACACACTCCCGTCCTCGAGCGCCAGGCGCCCGACACGATGCTGCGTTGAATCATTTGTCATCAAAATACAGCGTAGGCCGCAACGCCCCGCGGCGCTCACCGCATGCCCGATAACACACCCCAACAAGCTCTGTTCCACCACGAAGAACCCGCCCCCGAGGGCCCGTTTGTCCGGGTCGCCGTCGAGCGTGGGATCGACAAACTCGCCTCCGGGGCCGACACCCTGACCTACCGCGACCCCGGCCTGGGCCTGCACCCCGGCGACCTCGTCGAGGTCCCCTTGGGCAAAAGCGCCAAGGTCGGCGGCGTGGTCACCGAGGCCGGAGGCCCCGAACTCCTGGGCGATCTGAGCCCCGCCAAGGTCCGCGGCGTGCTCCGCAAGACCGGCGGCAGGATCCCCGGCACGCTGCTGCAGCTGGCGGCCTGGCTGGCCCGCTACTACGCCAGCCCGCTGGGCATGGCCCTGGCCGCCGTAACCCCGGCGGCGGTCAAGAAGCAGACCGGCAAAAGGACCCGCAAGGCCCTGGAGCCGACCGGGGCGGAGGCGGTCGAGCGGCTGCCGCCCAAGACTCGGGAGGTTTGGGAACGGATTTGCGGGCTTGATCGGGGAATGTTCCCTGTGGAACATCGGGTTTTGGCGGAGGCTGTTGGGTCGAAGTCTGTGGGGCCTTTGAATCGGTTGGTTCGGCTGGGGTTGTTGCGGGAGGTGACTGTTGAGCGGGTGAGCAGCCGTGTGCGCGCGCCGGCGGTTGATGTTGGTGTGGATGTGAAGCCGGAGCTGACTGCTGCGCAGCGGGAGGTTGTTGAGGGGATTTGTGAGAGCCTCGGGGGGTTTTGTGTGCATCTGTTGCGTGGGGTGACGGGGTCGGGGAAGACGGAGGTGTATCTGCGTGTGATCGAGCGGGCGCTGGAGGGGGGGGAGGGGGCGATTGTGCTTGTGCCGGAGATCGCGCTGACGCCGCAGACTTCGGGGCGGTTTGCGCGGCGGTTTGCTTCGCATGGCGTTGCGGTGCTGCACTCGGGGTTGAGCGCGGCGGAGCGGCATCGGCAGTGGGCGCGGATTGCATCGGGGGAGGCGCGGGTGGTTGTGGGGGCGCGGTCCGCCGTGTTTGCGCCGGTTGCGGATCTTGGCGTGATCGTTGTGGATGAGGAGCACGACGGTTCGTACAAGCAGGATCAGGCGCCGCGGTACAACGGGCGGGATGTGGCGATCAAGCGTGCGCAGTTGGAGGGGGCGTCGGTGGTGCTCGGGTCGGCGACGCCTTCGCTTGAATCGTGGGCGAACGCGCACGGGCAGACGGGGTTCTGGCGGCTTTGGGCGTTGCCCGAGCGTGTGGGTGGCGGGGTGCTGCCGCCGGTGAAGATTGTGGACATCAAAGAGGAGCATCGGCTCGCGGCGGCGGATGGGCGGAAGGATCGCGGGGCGATCGGGCCGACGCTGGCGGCGGCGCTTGTGCGCACTTTGAAGGAGGGCGGCCAGGCGATTTTGCTGATGAATCGGCGCGGACATTCGACCTACATCGGCTGCGCGAGCGCGGCGTGCGGGTGGGTGCTTGCGTGCGACGATTGCGACGCGTCGATGGTGCTGCACAAGGACGGTCGGATCCGCGGGGGGGAGTCTTTGCGGTGTCACCATTGCCAGAGCGAGAAGCTGATGCCGCGGGCGTGCCCGGTGTGTTCGCGCGGGTTGATCCGGCTGGGGTTTGGGATCCAGCGTGTGGAGGAGGAGCTGCGCGGGCTTGTTGATCTGGCGGCGGATGAGGTCGAGCGGGTCGATTCGGACACGATGCGGACGGCGGGGCATTATTTCCGCGTGCTGGATCGGTTCGCCAAGGGTGAGGTGCGGCTGCTGCTTGGCACGCAGATGATCGCCAAGGGGCTGGACTTTCCGAATGTGCGGCTGGTGGGCGTGGTGAACGCGGATACGGCGTTGAGTCTGCCGGACTTTCGTGCGTCGGAGCGGACATTTCAGTTGATTACGCAGGTTGCGGGTCGTGCGGGGCGGGCGGAGCATGCGGGCGAGGTGATTGTGCAGACGGCGTCGCCGGATTCTGCGCCGATCAGGTCTGCCGCGGCGCATGACTTTTTGGGGTTTGCGCGCAAGGAGATGACGGTGCGGAGCGGGTGCGGTCTGCCGCCGGCGACGCGGATGGCGCGGATTGTTGTTCGTGACCAGAGGCAGGAGAAGGCGGAGGGGGAAGCCGCGGCGTTGGCGGAGCTTTTGCGTTCGCTGGGGGGTGTGCGTGTTGAGGGTCCGATGCCTTGCACGATTGCGCGGATCGCGGATCGGTTTCGGTATGAGGTTTTGTTGTTTGCGCCTCGGGCTGGGGAGATTCAGCGTGTGCTTGGCGGGGCAAGGGGGGCGCTCGTGAGTGATGTGAGGACGGCGGTGGATGTGGATCCTGTTGCGCTCATGTGAAGGAGGGGTGTGGGGTGTAGGGCGTGGGGTGTGGGGTCGCCCGGCTTTGCCGGGCGGGAGCGGGAGAGGTGAGCGGGTGCGTCGGAGGGTGAGTACAGTGCGTCACATGTTCAGTGCGGCGTCACATCTCGGAGGCTTGCGGCGTTTGGGGGCGGATGTATGACATACCGATACGCTGGTGCGGCCTGCGTTGTTGCTGGGGGTGTTTGTGTCCTTGTGCTTGTTGCGTCCATTCTGTCCGGGGCGGCCGCGAGATTCATGGAGTATCAGGATTGCGAGCGGTTCGGGATTGTGCATGCCGGCGGCTCGGGCAACAGCTGGGGGCGGATCGACATCGACGGCGAGTGGCCGGTATCAATGTACTGCCAAAGCGAACGAGAACTTACTGTGTTGCACTCTTTCCCGACGGTTTCAGTATCTTCGGGCTGGCCGTTGCGCTTGTCGAGGTTTGAAAGCGAGCACGAGGAGCTCGCATTTGTTGAAACGGGCGGGCAGAGGCGGGTGTTCGCTGTCGGCGAGAGCGTGAGTACCCGTGTGAAGCTGACTTCTGCCGGTGTGTGGTGCGTCGTGTTGATCGGCGTCTTGAGTGTGTTTGCGGTTCTGTGTTCGGTTCAGGCGTTCGGTCGTCGGGGCGGGCGCGGCGGTGTTGCTGACGGCTTGGTGGGCGAACGGTGATGTGGTGGATGGTGAGTTGGTCGGTGAGGCGTGGGTCTGGAGAGCACCGACCTCCGTTGGAGGTCGGCAGCACGGCGGAGCCCGATTTGCGGATGGAGGCGAGCAGGAGAAGGGGCTGTAGGACACAGCTCGGAGAGCTGTGCCACCATTGGAAGAAGAAGGGGTAGGCACAGGCGAGACGCCTGTGCCACGAGATTGGGTAGAGCCACGGCTCGGCGAGCCGTGCCACCCAAGGAGGCGCTCGCTTTGCGAGCGGGAGCCGCGAGGGGTTGCGGCGATGCGGCGTTGCGGGCGGCGGGTGGTTCTTGTAGACTCGGTGTTGTTTCGAGAAGCGTTGCGTGACGGCTGTTAGGCGAACTTGTGCTGCGGGCGTTGTGTCTTGTGTCGCGGCCATTGATGAGTTGAGGTTTGGTATGGCGAGTCCTGTTGTGAAGAAAGATGACGATGACGCGCTTCTTCGTTGTCCGGGTTGTCGCTATTTGATCGGGAGCCCGGGGTCTGCCGCGTGTCCCGAGTGCGGGCTGTCGCTGCGGACCGGATATGTCGGGGCGTGGGTGACGGACTCGCGGGTGATCTTTGTTCGGGCCGCGCTGTTGGTGGTTGCGTTCTTTGTGTTGGAGAGTCTCGCGATGCTGGGTGCGCCCGGCGTCATTCACAACGCGGTGACCGGCAACTATCAGGGTTGGGCGGATCTGCGTCAGCGATTTACGCAGTACTTCGCCCATGCGACTGTTCTTAGCACGGCGGTGTACTTCGTGTGGATGATCGCCTGCGTTGCCGCGGCGATGTACGCGGGCGCTCTTGCATTTCAGGCTCGCCGCGCAGCAGGCGAGCGGCAGGCGGCGGCGGAGGGGTTGACCAGGAGGCTGTGGAAGAAGTTGTTCTGCCTCGGCGTGTGCGTGGTGATGGTGAAGTTTGTGCTGATGGTGATCGGCAGCGGGATTGCGGCCGCGTGGATTTAGCGGCGAGCGTGAGTGAGGGGGGTGGTGTTGCTGGGCGGATGGTGTGGGTGTGGAGAGCACCGACCTCCGTTGGAGGTCGGCGGCACGGCGGGGCCCGCTTTGCGGATGGAGGCGAGCAGGAGAAGGGGCTGTAGGACACAGCTCGGAGAGTTGTGCCACCATTGGGAGAAGAAGGGGTAGCCACAGGCGAGGCGCCTGTGCCACGAGATTGTGTCGTGCCCGGCTCGGTGAGCCGTGCCGTCGGTCGGGTGTGTCGAGGGGGGTGTGTGAGGATGGCGTTTGCCGATGAAGGAGGGCAGGGCCGTGAATGCAAGGAGTGATACAGCTCGTTCGCTGATTCGGCGTGCGGTGTTGGCGCCTTCGAGCCACAATACCCAGCCTTGGCTTTTCCGGGTTTCAGACTCCACGATTGATCTGTGGGCAGACCGGACACGCGGCTTGCCCGTGAATGACCCGGAAGATCGCGAGCTTACCATCAGTTGCGGATGCGCTTTGATGCATCTGCGGGTCGCGGCGGCCGCGGGCGGTTTGGCGACGCAGGTCGGGTTGCTGCCGTCTGAGGATGAGCCGGATTGGCTGGCCCGCGTGTCGTTCGGCGTCGCTTCGACGAATTCGCCGGGATTGGCCGATCTGGACGAACACATCGAGAGCCGGCGCACCTACCGAAAGCGATTCGAGTCCCGAGCGGTCGAATCGGGGGCGCTCGGCGAGCTTCGGCAGGCGGCCGCCGCTGAAGGGGCATGGTTCGAGCTGTTGGAAACGGAGGAATCAAGGCGTGAAGCTGGCGATTTGGTCGCCGAAGGCGATGCCATGCAGTGGGCGAACCCCAGTTGGCGGCGCGAGCTGGCGGCCTGGATGCATCCGAGGCGGCGCGGCGACGGTCTTTGCGTGCCTGCTCTGGCGGCGCCTATGGCGCAGCTCGTTGTGCGGACCTTCGATATGGGTGGCGGCGTTGGCGCCAAGGACCGTGAATTGGCCGAGGGTTCCCCGGTGCTCGCGGTCCTCGGCACCGACGGCGACAGGACGCGCGACTGGTTGATTGCCGGGCAGGCGCTCGGACGCGCTTTGTTGGCCGGCTGCCGCTGGGGTCTGCAGGCCTCTTATCTGAATCAACCGATGCAGGTGGCTTCTTTGCGGCCGCGGATCCAGGACCTTGTCGGTCGCGGCTTTCCGCAGATCCTGCTTCGTATTGGTTATCCGGGTGAGACGGTGTCGGCGTCGCCGAGGCGGCCGATGGAGGATGTTATCGAGTGGGCGGATTGAATTGCGGGCGGCTGCATGGTGTCTGCTAAGTCGTCCGGTCAGCGGGCGGGCGCGAGGGAGCGTGGCTTCGAGGAGAAACCGCGGAGAGGGCGCGTGCGGATGTAGATTGGTTGGGCGTGTTTGCGGTGCTGCGGGGGGAAGGAGGGTGCGATGCGGTTGTTTGGGCGGGGTGGTCGCGAGGCGGAGCGGAGGTCCGTTGGGATCCGGGTTTCGGCGTCGGTGCTTCGTGTGCTCGTGGTGGTGTTTGTTGTGTGGTGCGGTATGGCATGGTGGGTGACGAACCGGCCTCCGACAGAGGAAGAGCGGCAGCGTCGGTTGGTCTCAATCGCCGGGAAGTCGTTTGGTGTGGTCTGTTACCATGCCTTCTCCGGTCTTGGCGATGCCTATTACGAGATCATCGACGGCGGCGGATCCCCGCTTGAAGCGGGGCTTTCTGTCGAGCAGTGTCTGGCGGATGCTGTGCGAGCAACCAAGAAGGGGCGGACATTCGGGCTTGGACCGCTCGATGCCGATGCGTTTTACTTCGATGACGATCTTGAGCGATGGATGAAAACCGCCGCATCCGACGAGCCGTACATTCTCTTACTGAACAGAACGCTCTTGACTCTGCCTGACGGCAGGACCGGTTATCTCGCGTATGTGGTGCGCGAAGTGCGTGAGTCGACATACGACGGCGGCCAGGTCGTGCTCACTGCTGAGGAGGCCGAAGCGTTTGGGGGCGGGCTGCGAAGGCTGGAATTGCCGTGACGGTTTGGTGCGGCTGGCGAAGCGGGAGAGCACCGACCTCCGTTGGAGGTCGGCAGCACGGCGGAGCCCGCTTTGCGGGCTTGAGGAGGAGAGGGTTGGGAGGTTGGGTGAGAAGGGGTAGCCACAGGCGAGACGCCTGTGCTACGAGCTTTGGTAGGCCTGGCTCGGCAAGCCGTGACGCCGGAGGCGTCTACGCTCTGCGGTGCGGGTGTGTTGATTGCTTGGGATGTCTTTGGGGGATGTATTGAGTTGGTGGTGTTCTCGAAGGCGGTGGTGCATGAGGCGGGGAGAGCTTGGCGGGGGCGGGCTGGTGCGGCTTGTTGTCGGTGGGGTTGTTGTCGGGCTGTTGCTGCACGCGGGGGTGATCGGGGCGGCGCTTGTGTGGTGGTCGCCTGGGCATGAGAGTCTGCGTTGGTTTATGGCGTCGCCGACGGACAGCCGCGTGTTGTATCGGGTGTCGTTCTGGGGCGGGGAGCGGATCGGGGTTTCGCCTGAGAGTGTTGAGCCGGCGGATGTGCTGCATCGGATCGATCCGCGGGCGCAGCCTGGGTGGCGGACGCTGCCGGCGCGGGGGGATGAGCCGCGGGTTCGGTTTGTTGATGCCGCGGGGTTTCCGTTTCGGAGCGTGTACTGCGTGTGGGTGTACGACCGGGCGCATCTCGAAGACCCGTTGTTCTATCTGGACACGATCGGATCGGAGCATCTTCGGGGCGGGGTGTCGCTGGGGGACATTGATCGGGGGGAGTTGAGGGTGGTTGACAACTGGCTGGTGTTGCCGCTGCGGCCGGTGTGGGGCGGGTTGGCGGGGAATTTCGTGGTGTACTCGGTTGTGGGTGTGGGGTTGGTGTGGTTGCGTGGGGTTGTTGTGGCGGGGGTTGGGAGGAGAAAGGGGGCGAGCGGCGTTGCCGGTCGAGAGGGGGAGAGGGGCGAGAGGTGAGAGTCGAGAGGATGGGTAGATGGGGGAGACACTGGCGGGCTAGCCGCCAGTGCCACAGGTTGGGCGTCGTGCGTTGGGCGGGGCTCTACAATCGGCCCCGATGCCTCTGCTCAGCGCGACCAATGTGACCCACAACTACGGCGATCATCGCATTCTTGATGCGTGCACGCTGAGTGTTGAGGCGGGTGAGCGGGTCGGGCTTGTGGGGCGGAACGGGGCTGGCAAGACGACGATGCTGCGGGTGCTTGCGGGGGATCTGTCGCCGGATTCGGGGCAGGTGTCGTTGCGGGCTGGGGCGAGGCGGGGGTATCTGCGGCAGGATCCGGCTTTTGAGGAGGGGCGGACGCTGCGTGAAGCCGCGGGTGAGGCGTTTGCGGATCTGCGGGGGCTGCACGCGGAGCTTGAGGGCGTGTTCGAGCGGATGGCGACGGCGGAGGGGGCTTCGGGGGGTGAGCTCGAGCGTCTGCTTGCGCGGCAGGTCGAGCTTGAGAAGCGGATCGAGACGGGGGGCGGGTTTGCGGTGGAGCATCGGATCGATGCCGTGCTGCATGGGCTTGGGTTCAGTGATGCGCAGTTTTCGACGCCGGTTGAGGGGTTGTCGGGTGGGCAGCGGGCGCGGCTGGCGCTGGCGATCCTGCTGCTTGAGAATCCGGATGTGATTCTGCTGGACGAGCCGACGAACCACCTGGATATCGACGGGCGGTTGTGGCTGGAAGATTTTCTGGCCGAGCAGTTTCAGGGGGCGGTGGTGATGATCGCCCACGACCGGTATCTGCTTGATCGTGTGGCGGACCGGATCGTCGAGGTCGAACGGTCGAGGCTGGTTGAGTATCCGGGGAACTATTCGAAGTTCCGGCAACTGCGTGCCGAGCGGCGGGAGGCGATGCTGCGGGCGTATGAGAAGGAGCAGACGCAGTTTAAGCGTGAAGAGGCGTTTATCCGGAAGTACAAGGCGGGGCAGCGGGCGAAGCAGGCGCGGGGGCGTGAGAGCCGTTTGGAGCGGGCGAAGGCGTCGAGCGAGCTTGAGCGGCCGCTGGAGCTTGGTTCGATGAAGTTTCGTCTGCCGGAGGCGGAGCGGAGCGGGGACATCGTGCTGAGCTGTCAGGGGTTGAGCAAGGCGTATCCGACGGACGGGGGCGGGGAGAAGGTGCTGTTCCGGGATTTGTCATTGAAGATCGGGCGGGGGGAGCGCTGGGGGATTGTGGGGCCGAACGGTGCGGGGAAGACGACGCTGGTGCGGGCGCTTCTGGGTGATCTTGAGGCGGATAGCGGGACGGTGCGGCATGGGTCGCGTTTGCGGGTGGGGTACTTTCGGCAGGTGCATGCCGAGCATGATCCTGAGCGGCCGATGGTGCGGGCGCTGTACCGGCTGATCCAGCAGGAAAACCCGGAGATGGTGATGAGCGAGCAGGAGCTTCGCGATCTTGCCGGGGCGTTTCTGTTTTCGGGGCGCGACCAGGAGAAGGAGGTCGGGCTGCTGTCGGGGGGCGAGCGGGCGCGGATGCGGCTCGCGGCGTTGCTTGCGAGCGCGAAGAATGTGTTGGTGCTGGACGAGCCGACGAACCATCTTGATATCCCGTCGGCGGAGCGGCTGGAGGAGTCGCTGTCTTCGGAGAACGGGTACGACGGGACCGTGCTCTTGATCAGCCATGATCGGGCGCTGATCGATGCCGTGTGCGACCATCTGCTTGTGATGGATGGGAACGGCGGGGCGAAGGTGTTCTTTGGGAATTGGTCGTTGTATACCGAGTCGTTGAAGGCGCGGGCGTCTGAGGTTGCGCGGCCTGTTTCGAAGGGTGTGGAGGTGGCGCCGAAGGCTGAGGCGAGGCGGGATGCGACGGAGGAGAAGCGGGGCTCGGCGGCGAAGAGCAAGTTTTCGTGGATGCGGATCGAGCAGGTCGAGGAGAAGATGGCCGAGCTTGAGGCGGAGATCGCGTCGATCGATGCGGAGCTGAACGATCCGGATGTGTGGCGCGAGGTTGAACGGGCGGGGAAGCTGACGGATCGGCGGGACGAGCTGAAGGGGGAGCTGGGGTTGCTCGAGGAGGAGTGGCTTCGGAAGTCGGTGTAGGTGCGGGATGAAAAACACCGACCTCCTCGGAGGTCGGTGTCGCGGCTTGGGGCGAGCTGCGGCGAGCGGGCAGGCGATCAGAGTTCTTTGAGGGCTTCGAGCACTTCTTCGGCGTGGCCGGGGACTTTGACTTTGTCCCAGCGTTTGGCGACCTTGCCGTCGGGGCCGATGAGGAATGTGGTGCGTTCGACGCCCATGTATTTGCGGCCGTACATGGATTTTTCGGCCCAGACGCCGTATTTCTGGGCGACTTTGGGGTCGGGTTTGCCTTCATCGTTGACGGCGTCGTCGGCGAGGATGGGGAAGTTGAGGTCGTTCTTGTTTGCGAACTTGGCTTTGCTCCTGGTGTCGAGGATCGAGACGCCGAGGACTTTGGCCTTGAGCTTGTTGAACTTGGGGAGGGTGTCGCGGAACTGGCAGGCCTGGTCGGTGCAGCCGCTGGTGTCGTCTTTGGGATAGAAGTAGAGGACGAGGGGGGCGCCGGCGTAGTCGGCGAGTTTGTGGGTCTTGCCGTCCTGGTCTTTGAGTGTGAAGGCGGGGGCTTTTTTGCCGGGCTCGATGGGCGGCATGGGTTGCTCCTGTTGCACTGCGTGCGCGAAGATCGATCGTTCCGTCGAGCGTAGCTTCGCGGGGAGGCGGGGTCTGGAGTCGGGCCTGCTCACGAGGTTTGGGATCTTGGTGTTGCAGAGCGAGGACAAGCCGCGGCCAGCGGGCGCAGCCTCGCCCCGCGCCCTGCACCCCGCGCCCGCCCTCAGGCAACGACCCAGCCGACGAGCGCGAAGAAGAGCAGCCCGGCGATCAGGATCGCCAGGGCGATCGAGATCCAGGGCGCGGGGCGTGCGTGCGGCTGGGCCGGGCGGACGAGGGCGAGGCGCTGTTCGGTCTCGGCGTTGAGGGGGGAGGGGGTGACGCCGTGGCGGGCTTCGTCCTGCACGATGGCGATGATGAGGTTGGCGTCGAAGGGGCGGAGGCCGATGTTGGTGGCCAGGCGGAGGAGGCGTTGGCGCCGGTCGGGCGTGAGGACGGCGGCCTTGCCCCCGTCGAGGTGTTCTGAGACGCGGACGGCGAAGATCCAGCGGGCGTCGGTCGCGGAGAGGGTTGCCGCGGCGGCGTTCTCGGCGGCGACCTCGGCGGATCTGGATTTGTCTCGGGCTGAGACGGCTTTCGGCGCGGGGCGGGACTCGTCCACCCTGAGCAGGGGGCGTCTCGGTGCGTCGGTCGGGGGACGCACGAGGCGGAGGGCGGGGTTGGGCCGGCTCAGGTCGGTCATGAGGGATTGGCTGGCGGGTCGCGTGGCGGATCTTTCGGCGGTTTGGGCGGGCGTCGCCAGAGGGTACGGTCAAACCGGGCGGCCGCTGCGGCCGATGGTTCAGAGAATGAACTCTCGGGGCGGATCGACGATTCCGGATGGCCCGATACCATCGGAGCCCGAACCCACGCCGCCCCCCACTATTCCGACCCTATAGGGCGGAGGAGCAGAGCCCTTGAGCGCGACAGACGCCGGTACTCCTGCCGCCGAGCCTGCGAAGACTGACGCTTCGGCCGATGTCGGGGCTGAGGTGTCGTGGCCGCCGGAGCTTGGGGCGGTCGAGACGGAACTCTCGCCCGAGGAGTTGCACAAGCGGCTGCTGACCGAGGCGCGGCGCGGGCGGCTGGACGGGTATGAGAAGACGGACGAGGGGTTCATGCTCGATGCGCTGGGGACGCCGTTCGAGTACGACCTGTTGGCGAAGCTGCGTCGGGAGGGGGCGCGGACGGTGGTGTCGTTCTCGATGTCGATCCGGCGCGGGCTGCCGATCGTGTTTGTGGTGGTGCTGCTGATGACGGTCGAGCCTGGGCGGTACTTCACCGACAAGCTGATCCCGGGGCGGTGGGGCTGGATCGATACGCGGCTGTGGTACTACCCGCTGACGATCATTCCGCTGCCGTTTGTGTGGCGGGTTTGCGTGCGGAAGTCGCGGGAGAGTGCGGCGAAGCATGCGAGGGAGCAGGTGGAGAAGGTGAAGAAGGTGCTTGCGCCCGGCGGGGCCGGGCCAGCGGGGTAGAGAGGCGAGGCGGAGGGTGGATCGAGCATTGGCGGGCTTCGAGGCCGCGTTTGTCAGCGCCCCGTCATTCCCGGTCGGGGATTCCGAAGGCGCACGAGTGCTTCGGAATGTGCTGCGACTGCGCTACTCGATCAGCAGCAGGGTGCTGTGGTGCGTGTGGCTGAAGCACCAAAGAAACGACTCGTCAAAGATGTAGAAATCGCTGCCTTGCCAGGGCGGCCTGAGACGGAAGAAGCGAAAGATGTCGGCAAGACTCGCTTCGCTGAGAACATCCAGTTGCTCACTGTAAAAATACAAACTTTGATTCCGGCCTTTCCGCCTGAGATCCGGCCACGAAGCTACGGCGGCGTCCCCAAAGTAAGCGCATGTTGGCGTGTCGGGGTCGCGGATCGGGTCGTGCCGCGGGATGCGAAACACATCAATGAACCTTTGTCGTATTGATGCATGCTCTTCTTGTGAGAGCGGCTCACCCGGCCATGGGGTGAAGTCCGGATACGGATCCGGTTCGCCGGTGGTGAACGGCAGGTAAAACTCGTCGCGCGTCATCTCGCTCGTCCTCGAACATGGTCCTCAAGATGGGGTGGCCGGGTGTAGTCACGGCTCGGCGAGCCGTGCCACGGGGTAGGGCAAGAGAAAAAGTAGACACTGGCGGGCGAGCCGCCAGTGCCACAGCGTGAACTTGGGATTGATGTCGTCGTTTACGCCTTGTCGTTGTCCTTGTCGTAGTCGGGCCTGACATCCTTGCCTTCGGCGACATCGGTGATGGGCGGGGCGTCGTGGGGATCGAGCTCGCCTCGCTTCAGGCGTCCGATGTACTCGTGGTAGGCCTTCATGGCCTGTGCGCCGAAGATGAGCATGATGGGGATGTTGACGACGAGCATGACGCCGAGGCCGAGGGTGGTCCACATGTCGAGCTGGTCGTCGGTGCCGATGAGCGGCTGCTTGGAGCCGTCGGAGGCGGTGAAGATCGACATCGCGGCGACGGTGGTGAGGAAGATGAGCGCGCAGTAAATGAGCTTGTAGACGAGGACGATCGCCTTGGTGGTGGCGTCGTTGAGCTTGAGGCAGAAGTAGTAGACGCCCTGCTCGCCGTAGTAGGACCAAGAGATCATGGTCGAGACCGCGAAGAGCCACGCGGCGATGGTGACGAGCCATTTGCCCAGACCCGGCTGGACGCGGTCGAAGGCGTGTGCGGTGAGGGAGGCGCCGGCGTAGTCGCCGTAGATCCCCGTGTCGGGCGAACCGTCCTGGAGTGTTCGGAAGCGGGGTTCGGTCCTCGACTCGATCGATCGCCACGAGACGGACCAGCCGTTGTCATCGCCCCGGACGACCCGTCCGAGGATCCGGTCGAGGTCGGTGCCTCTTCCGGCGTTGGCGTCTGCGTGGACGACCATGAAGACATTCTCGTCGGCACGCCATCCGGACTCGGCCTCGCGGGTCTGGCGGATGCGTCTGGAATCCGGCGACATCGTGGGCAATGGGCCGTCCTGGATGGTCCACGAGGGCAAAGCCCCGTGGTTCAGCACGGTGTCGACAGCGATCGACTCGTACGCGGGCTCGTCGCGGGGCGCGGACACCGGGTCGAACTGGATCATCGGTTGCGGCCGAACGCGCTCGATCCTGCCCGAGACGATGATCTCGCGGTCGCCGGGGGACGCCGTGGCGTAGGCGAAGACACGGTTTCGACGCCTCCAATCGGGCGGTTCCCGACCTTCGGCTTCGGCGGCGCGTGTTTCGGACCGCGTTGCGATTCGGTCGGGCGCCGGGATCTCTGCGAAGGTCCACTCACCATCGACGAGCGTCGCTGTCGGGGGCTCATCGAGCTCGCCGGCCCGCTCGGTCGCCGAGACGATGCTGGGGACGGCGTCCTGTGCGAAGTCGGCTTCGGGGCCGCGGTTGTACGCGCCGCTGGCGAGGATGACCAGGGCGGTCATGGTGCAGACGACGATGGTGTCGATGAAGGGCTCGAGGCCGGCGACGACGCCTTCGCGCGCCGGCTCGTCGGTCTTGGCGGCCGAGTGGGCGATGGGCGCAGAGCCCTGACCGGCTTCGGAGCTGAAGAGGGCCCGCTTGATGCCCCAGAGTGCGGCGAAGCCGAAGGTGCCGCCGAGGAAGGCGCCGGTCGCGTTTGCGGATTCGCCGCCCATCCATGTGGGCAGCCCGCTCTTGACGATCAGGGCGAGCATCGCGGGGATGTCGGCGAAGTGGACGATGAGGACATACGCGGCGGCCATCAGGTAGACGACGCACATGAAGGGGACGATGCGTCCGGCGACGGCGCCGATGCGCTTGATGCCGCCGATGATGACAAGGCCGACGATGATCGCGAGGATGATGCCCGAGACGACCTGCGCGATGCCGAAATTGGTGTGCGTGACATCGGCGACATTCCATGCCTGGAACATGTTGCCGCCGGTGATGGCCGAGGTGATGAGGGTGACGACGAAGATCGCGCCGATGGCCGCGCCGAGGGGTCCGAGCCCCCACTTCTTGAAGCCGTTTTTGACGACGAACATCGGCCCGCCGTGGGGGTTGTCGGGGTCGTCGGTGTTGCGGTAGAGCATGGACTGGGTGACCTCGGTCATCTTCAGGCCCATGCCGAGGAGCCCGATGAGCCACATCCAGAGGATCGCGCCCGGCCCGCCGATGGCGACGGCGACGGCGACACCGGCGATGTTGCCGAGGCCGACGGTGGCGGAGAGGGCGGCCGAGAGGGCCTGGAAGTGGTTGATGGCGCCCGGGTCTTTCCCGTCGTCGTACTTGCCCCTGACGACGCCGACGCCGTGGGTGAGAGCGCGGTACTGGCCGAAACCGCTCCAGATGGTGAAGAGGACGCCTGTGAAGAGGAGTGTGTAGACGGTGAAGTTGCTGAAGAGGTAGCCGTTGAGTGTGTTGACGAAGTTGTTGATGTTTTCCATCTGATCAGGGCTCCTGTCGAGGGCTCCTGGCGCTTGGCTGTGTGCTTGAAGCCGGCCGGGGAAGGCGAGATCATGGCGGAAAGTGCCCGTGGATGCAAACCAGCCCGGCAGCGACAGCGCCGACACGCTCGCGTCGCCCTCACTCCTGGCGGACCTTCTGGCCCGGATTCTGGCCGATCGCGAGGAAGAACTGCGTGCCGAGCAGGCGGTGCGCGGGCTGGACGCGCTGGACGAACTCCCCCTGCACCGGGTGCTGGCCGAGGGGCTGGCGGGGGCGGGGATGGGCGTGTTTCCGGAGTTTCCGTACCCGGGTCGGGTCTGGGCGGATGAGGACGCCGGGCGTCGGCCGGGGCGGAACGCCCGCGATCGCTGCGACCTGGTGCTGACCCCGTCGCAGGGGCTGCCGCCTTCGGACCCGGTCGAACGGCTTCGCGAGCGGGACGAGGCGGACAGGACGCTGTTCGGTGCGCATGTCCGCGAGGCCATCGAACGGGAGGACAACGATCCGGGGCGCGGCTGGATCGATCCTGCCGAGGCGTTCTGGCTTGAGGTCAAGACGGTCGGGCAGTTCGCGTTCCGGGCCGGCGTGCCGGAGGCGAACCGGGCGTACACCTCCGAATTGGTCGCGGCGGGTGAGGACCTCGGCAAGCTCGGGGCGGACGGGGTGATCCGTCTGGGGGCCCTGCTGCTGTTGCTTTTCGCGGCCGACGAGGCGACGGTCCGTCACGACGGGGTCCGCTTCGTTCACGCGTGCCTGGACCGGGGCCTGCCGGCGGGCTCGCCGGTGATCCGGTGCGTCGAGATCGAGGAGCGGATCGGCAACACCTGCTGCGGCGTGGTGCTGGTGACGCTGCGGGGTTGAGGCGAGCGGGCGCTGGGCCGGGGTGCTGGGCGCGGGGTGCAGGGCGCAGGGGTGGATTCGGCCTGCGGCCGAGGTTTGCGTCAGCGTTTGGGTTGAGGGCGTCGGAGAGGAAAGACAACCCGCGGCCGAAGGCCGCTGCCTCACCCAGCGCCCCGCGCCCCACTCCCAGCGCCCTGGGACGAACCAGCGGGCCGTCCCCTCAGTCGGGTGTTGGTTCGAGGCCGAGGACGCGGGCGATCTCGTCTGCGGCGGCGGAACCGGCGGAGAGTCCCTTGAACTCATCGACGACGCGCCGGAGCTCGCGGCGTTGGGCCTCGGCCCGCTCCCGTGATTCGAGGAGGGCGAGGGCGGCCTCGACGATGGCTTTTTCATCGCCGAAGTGCGGGACGAGCTCGGGGACGATCTCGCGCCCGGCGATGAGGTTGGGGAGCGTGAAGAGCTCGGTATCGATGATCCACCAGCCGAGCAGCGCGTACATGAAGGGGTTGGACTTGTAGACGATGACCATCGGCTTGTTGTGGCGGGCGACCTGGAGGGTGACGGTGCCGCTGACGACGAGGGCGAGGTCGCACCAGGAGAGGGCCGAGTCTGTTCTGCCGACGACGATCTCGGCGTTTTCGGGCATGCCGCCGTGGGCCTCGGCGATCTCGCGGAGGCGTTGAGCGACGGGCTCTGTGGTTGCGGCGATGACGGCCGAGGCGCCGGAGAACTTCCGCTTGACGCCGGCGAAGGCGGCGAGCAGGAGCGGGAAGTTTTTCTCGATCTCGCCGGGGCGCGAGCCGGGGAGGAGGGCGATCTTCGGCTGGCCCGCCGGAAGGTCGGCGGCGTCGGTTCTGAGGCGCTCGTGGTTGAGCGGCTTGTCGAAAAGGGGGTGGCCGACGAAGCGGGCGTCGACATCGCGGGCCTTGAACCACGCCTCCTCGAATGGAAGAAGGCAGAGCACAAGGCTGGTGAGGCGCCGGAGCTTTTTGACCCGCCAGGCGCCCCATGCCCAGAGCTGCGGCGCGACGAGGTGGACGACCCTGACGCCGTGTTTTTGGGCGATTTTGCAGATCGGGAAGTTCGCGGCGGGCGAGTCGACGGGGATGTGGAGGGTGACGGGGTGTTTTTCCAGCCACTGATCGACGCGCGCGTTGATCTTTTTGTGCTCGCGGATCTTGGCGAGGCCGGGGAGGCCCATGACGGCGTCGTCGCCGGTGCGTTCGACGACGCGCGCGCCGGCGGCCTCCATCTTCGGCCCGCCCCAGGCGTAGATGGCGATCTCGGGGTGGCGTTCCTTGAGGCGTTCGATGACGGTGGCGGCGTGCTCGTCGCCGCTGGGCTCGAAGGCCGTGAACAGGAGCGTGGTGCGCCCGGGGTTGTTGCGTGGCTGGCTCAAGGGGTGGAGTGAAGTCCTGGCGGGGGGCTGTGTCAACGCGTCGACCCGGCCGGTCGGCGGTCGCGTCTGTGGAGGAGCGACAGAAATCACGCTGGGCGGTTCAGAAGCCCGAGGCGGCGAGCCAATCGCTCGGGCGTGCGCCGAGGGCGTGGGCGACTGCGAGCATGGATTCGAGGCTTGGAAGGTGGGCCCCCCGCTCGATCGAGCTGAGCTGGCTGACGCTGACGCCGGAGTGTTCTGAGAGGTCTTTGAGCGTCCACCCTCTTTCGGTGCGGGAGAGCCGGATCTGGCGTCCGAGGGCCTGCTTGAGACGGTCTTGGGGGCCGGCGCCGAGGCCGTAGGTTTCGGCGGCCTGGCCGAGGACGCGGCGGAGTTCGGTGATCGAGAAGGGTTTGGCGAGGTAGTCGAAGACATCTTGCTTGAATGTCTGTCGCATGTTGTCGAGCGAGGGGTAGCCGGTGACGACGACGACGCAGAGCTTGGGCCAGCGTTTACGGATCTCGGCGAGCACCTGGTCGCCCGAGTGGCGGCCCATCTTCATGTCCAGGAGGACCAGGTCGGGGAGCTGGAGCTCGTTGGCGGCGTAGAGCTCGTCGGGTGTGGCGACGGCGCGGACCTCGTGCCCGTCGCCCTCGAGCACGCTGGAAAGGTATTGGCGGAAATCGGGGTCGTCGTCGAGGGTGACGATCGACATCGGGGGGACGGTCCCCGACTCGGCGGGCGTGGTCGCGGTGTCAGCCATGGGTCTCATCCTCCGGCCGTGGTGTTTCCGTGCGGCCGGCGGGGCCCTGCCCCGAGACGACCTCCCCGCCCGGGTCTGCGGGCAGCAGGATCTCGAACACCGCCCCGGAACGCTCGGGATTATTGCGTGCCAGAAGGACGCCGCCGTGCTCGCGGACGATCCCCTCTGCGACTGCGAGTCCGAGGCCTGTGCCTCTGGCGTCGAGGCGGGTGCTGACGAAGGGCTCGAAGAGCGTGCTGAGGACATCGGGGGCGATGCCGGGTCCGTCGTCGGCGACCGAGACGCTGAGCCATTGTTCGGCGTCGCGTTCGATGGTTTTGGCGGCGACCTCGACACGCGAGCCCTTGCCGGTTTCCTTGAGGGCGTCGACGGCGTTTCTGATCAGGTTGACGAAGACCTGGACGAAACGGTCTTCGTCGCAGACGGCGCGTGTGTCTTTGGGGACGAGGTTGCGCAGCTGGATGTGGCGGGCCTCGCGGTCGATGCGGACGAGGGTCATCGCGTCGTCGACGATGCGGGAGAGGTCGGTCTCGCGGCTCTTGGGCGGGCGGACGCGGGCGAAGTCGAGCAGGCTCTCGCCGAGGCGTTCGAGTCGGAGCACGACGCGGTGCATGAGCTCGGCCTGCTCGTCGCTGAGGCCTTCGGGGTCTTGCCTGAGGCGTTCGGTCAGGCCCTTGAGGACCGCGAGCGGGGTGTTGAGCTCGTGGGCGAGGCCGGCGGACATCATGCCGAGGCTCGCGAGGCGGTCGGCGTCGGCGAGGTTCTGGCGGGCGCGTTCGAGCAGGTGGTTTTTGAGCTTCAGGTCGTTGGCGTTGAGTTCGAGGCGGTCGAAGGCTTCGGCGAGGGCGCGTTCTTGGGAGCGGATCTTGCGGATCGACTCGTTGCGGCTCTTCATGATCTCGCCGAGTTCGTCGGCGGGGATCGATGCGTCGGGGATGAGTTCGTTTTCGGTCTGGCCGGCCTGGACGGCCAGGTCGGCGCGGAGCATGCGCCGGATGGGGCCGTAGACATGCTGGGGCAGGACGAAGAATTCGAGGGCGACGACGACGAGGCCGTAGGCGGTGAGCACGGCGATGACGAGCAGGAGGTAGAACCTGGTGACGACCTCGCGGACCTCGGTGAGGCTGGCCTGGGCGAGGATGAAGCGGGGTTCATCGCCCGGGACGGGGACGGCGGCGACGAACGCGGCGTTGACCCCGCGTCGGCCCGCGTCGATCGGGGTGAGGGGCTGCGCGGCGGCACGCTGCGCGACACTGGGAGAAATGGCGAGGGACTCGGGCGTGCCGGCTCGCCATGAGGCGCCGCGGCCGGAGGACCAGCTCTCGGCCTCGCCCGGGCTTTGGCGGAGGGCCTGTTCGAGGACGAGGGTGGCGCTGTTGCGCTCGGCGCGGTCGACGATCTGGGTGATCGCCGGGCGGAGGGCGACGAGGAGAATGACGGTGAGGGCGACAGAGAAAAGGGTGTGCAGGAAGATGAGCTTTTTGCGGATGCGCATGCCCGCGAGGAGGCCCCGGGCGGGGGCGTCCTCGGCGCGGGTGCGTCGTCGATTGGGGGGGCGGCTGGGTGGCTGGTTGGGAGGCCGGGCGTCGGGATGTGTGCTCGGGTCGGGCATGGTTCGATCGCAGGCGGATACAGTCGGGTCTTGAAGGGCAAGCCACCGTCATCATCGGGTTCGAAGGGCCGCCGAGCAAGGCGGGGGCCGCCGCGGCCCCCCCCCGGCCCCCCCGCTGACGCCCGGGGGGCGGTGCTGCGGGTGGTGGGGTCGCAGGTTTCGGGGTTCCCGTCGATCAAGATCCTTGAGCCGGAGACCTCAAGGCTGGCGCCTCGCGACGCGGCCCTCGCCCACGCCATCCACGAGGGCGTGCTGCGCCGGTGGCTGACGATCCGGTGGCTCCTGGAGCAGCGGCTGGAGCGGCCCTTCCCCGAGATGCACCCGGCGTTGCAGGCGGCGTTGCTCGTGGGCGGGGCGCAGATTCTGTTTATGGACCGGATCCCGGTGCACGCCGCGATCGACACCTCTGTCGAGTGGGCGAAGCGGTCGGCGGGCAAGCGCGGGGCGGGGCTGGTCAACGCGGTGCTGCGTCGGCTGTCGGAGATGGTTGTGCGAGACGCCGAGGGGCCGGTGAAAGCCGAGCGGTACGGGGGCGGGCGTGACGAGATCCCGCTGGCCGACGGGGGGGCGCTCAAGCTCTCGGCCCCCCTGCTGCCCGAGGAGGACGACTTCCGTCTTGCGGTCGCCTGCGGCGTGCCCAAGCGGCTGTGCGAGCGATGGGCCGCGGAGTTCGGCGCGAAGGCGGCGCGGGAGTTGGTGCTGCACACACTGGTTCGGCCGCCGGTGGTGGTGAACGCGTCGCACGCCGAGACGCCGGTGGATCCTGCGATCACGGCCCCCCACCGCGTGCCCGGGCATCTCGTGTTTACGGGCGAGCGCGGGACGCTGGGGACGCTGCTGGCGGATCGGAAAGACATCTGGGTGCAGGACTCGGCGTCGTCGGCGCCGGCGATGCTCGCGGGGCATCTGCGGCCGGGAGTCATCGTCGACCTGTGCGCCGGGCAGGGGACGAAGACGCGCCAACTCCGGAAGCTGTTTCCGGATGCGAAGATCGTCGCCTCGGACATCGACCAGGACCGGATGAAGACCCTGCGGGGTGTTTTCGAGGGTGATGCGCAGGTCGAAGCCGTGCCCGCCGAGCAAGTGCGCGACGCGTGGCTGGAGAAGGTGGACCTCGTGGTGCTGGATGTGCCCTGCTCGAACACGGGCGTGCTGGCGAGGCGGGTTGAGGCGAAGTACCGTTTCGGGCCGCAGCTTCTGGAGCGGCTCGGCGACACGCAGCGGCAGCTGATCGCCGACTCGATCCCGCTGCTGTCGCCCAAGGGGCGGATTCTCTACGCGTCGTGCAGCCTTGAGCCCGAAGAGAACGAGGCGATGGCGGCGTGGGCGGGCAAGTGGCACGGGTTCAGGTCGGAGGCGACCGAGCGCGTGGTTCCCTCGGCCCTGCCCGGCGATCCGGCCGATGTGTACCGCGACGGATCGTTCGGTGTCCTCTTGGGGCGTTCGTGACGCGCCCGGCGTGCGTGTTTGCGGCTACACTCCCCGCCACACCCGATCAGCCCGGAGCTACTTCTAATCGTTTCGGAGTCCGGCCCGATGAACCTGCTTCAGATCCTCTCTCCCTCGTGCATCCGCGTCCCGCTTGAAGCGACGGATAAGCGGGGTGTGATCGACGAGTTGGTGGATCTTCTGGCCGAGCACGAACAGATCCCCGACCCCGCGGCGTTGCGCGACGCGGTCTGGGTGAGGGAGCAGACGCGGACGACGGGCATCGGGCACGGGCTGGCGATCCCGCACGGCAAGTGCCCGGGGATGCCGCGGCTGGCGATGGCGATCGGCAAGCCGGCCGAGCCTGTCGATTTCGAGGCGATCGACGCGCAGCCGGTGAAGCTTGTGGTGCTGCTGGCGAGCCCGCCGGACCATTACTCCGAGCACATCCAGGCGCTGGCGCGGATCAGCCGCCTGATCTC
The DNA here is from genome assembly GCA_050486265.1 of Phycisphaerales bacterium. Classification (GTDB taxonomy): domain Bacteria; phylum Planctomycetota; class Phycisphaerae; order Phycisphaerales; family UBA1924; genus SLFH01. Next base: position 407,019 of record JBJHCY010000002.1, read on the forward strand.
GATGGAGGACTTCCGCAAGCGGATCTACGCGGCCGAGACGGCCGATGAGATCTACAAGCTGCTGGAAGAGACGGAGGGGTAGGCGCTCGCTTTGCGAGCGAGAGGGGCGAGCAGGCGAGAGGCGAGCAGGAGAGCGGAGGTTGGGTAGGTGGGGAAGAGGCCAGCTCGGCGGGCCGGGCCACCCTGCGATCTCGGCTCGGCAAGCCGTTGCACCTTCGAGATTACTTGCGTGTTTCAGCCGCGGCGATCATGACTTCGAAACGGCCGAGGCAGCGTTCTGCGTGACCTCGGAAGATCATGTAGGGGAAGAGCGTGATGAGGGCGATCGCGAGGCCGAGGGCCGTGGTCACCAGCGCTTCGGAGATGCCCGAGGCGACGCGGGCGGGGTCGGGGGTTGCCGCCTCGCCGAGAGCGCCGAAGCTGCGGATGATGCCCGTAACCGTGCCGAGGATGCCGAGCATCGGGGCGGCGGTGATGATCGTCGAGAGCGTGACGCTCCAGCGTTCGATCGCGGTGCGGAGCGATTCGACGGAGGCGGCGGCCGCGGCAGCGAAGGCCTCTGGCCTGTCGCGCTCGTTGAGGAGTGCTCTTGCGAACTTGCCGTAGACGCTGCGGTCGGCCTTCATGACCGAACGGGCTTTGTCTGCGTCGCCCTGTCGGAGTGCGCGGGTGAAGGCGTTGATGCGGGCCCGTCGGGGGGCGGTGTGCGTGGTGATCCAGAAGACCGCGCGTTCGAAGGTGAGCGCGAGGGAGATCACGCTGAGGATCAGCAGGGGCAGCATCACCCAGCCGCCACGCACGATGATGTCTGCGATCGCGTCCATCGGGAGGCGATGGTACGGCCCCCGGGTGGCGGCGGTACGATCGGGCGATGGCCGCCTTCCCCGAAGCGCTGGTGTCGCCCCGCGCCAGGATCGACGCGTACCTGGAGCGCGTTGTCGCGTTGATGGACGCGCCGGAGTCGTTGCGCGAGGCGATCGGCTACGCGCTGCTGTCAGAAGGCAAGCGGGTGCGGCCCGCGCTGGCGTGGCACGCGTGCGTGTGCGCGGGGGGAACCGGCGACGACAGCCTGCCGGGGGGCGCCGCGATCGAGCTGGTGCACTGCTTCAGCCTCGTGCACGACGATCTGCCGGCGATGGACGACGACGATCTGCGCCGGGGCAGGCCGACCCTGCACATCGCCAAGGGTGAGGCGATGGCGATCCTGGCGGGCGACGCGATGCTCGCCCACGCCTTCGGGCTGCTCGCGGGCGAGGTAGTCGATCCGGCGAGGGCGGCGGCGTCCTGCCGCGTGCTGGCGACGGGGACGGGCCGGATGATCGGGGGGCAGGTCTTCGACACCTTGGGGGGGCTGCCGGACGGGCTCGATGACCGGGCGAGGCTGGAGACGATCCACGCGGGCAAGACGGGGGCGCTGCTGGAGGCGTCCTGCCGCATCGGCGCGGTGCTGGGGTCGGCCGAGCCTGACGGGGGCGAGGAGGCGGAGCGGCTGGGGGCGTTCGGGCGGACGGTCGGGCTGGTGTTCCAGATCGTCGACGACCTGCTGGATGTCGAGCGGAGCGCCGAGGAGGTCGGGAAGAAGACGGGCAAGGACGCCGCTGCGGGGAAGCTGACCTATCCGGGCGTCATGGGTGTCGAGGCGGCGAGGCGTGAGGCGGAGCGGTTATCGGAAGAGGCGATCGGTCTGCTGGCTCCCTTCGGCCCGGCTGCGGATCCGCTGCGCGAACTTGCGGGGTGGCTGGTCGTTCGTGACCGGTAGGCGGCGGGGATCGATCGTGGTCCTCAGGGGGCCAAGGATCCCCCTCGTGGGATGGACCTTGGCGGTAGAATTTCGGGTTCTTTCAAAAGCTATTGAAAGCTAGCATCCGAAATGGTTTGAGTACGCCCGCGTCAGGAAGACCGTAACCCGGAGTGTCCGGTTTGGACCAACAGCGATACAGCCTGCTCAAGTCGATCTCCGGGCCCGAGGACTTGCGGTCGATCCCGCCCGAACGGCTGCCCGAAGTGGCGGCGGAGATCCGGGCGGCGATCATCGACCAGGTCTCCAAGACCGGCGGGCACCTCGCGCCGAATCTGGGCGTGGTCGAGCTGACGCTGGCGATGCACTATGTCTTCGACTTCGGGCACGACCGGCTGCTCTTCGATGTCGGGCACCAGTGCTATCCGCACAAGCTGCTGACCGGGCGGCTGGAGAAGCTCTCGAAGCTGCGGACGCGCGAGGGGATGGCGGGGTTTCCCGAGCCGCGGGAGTCGTCTTACGACCTGTTCAGCGTCGGGCACGCGGGGACGGGGATTTCGACGGCGGTCGGGATGGCGCGGGGCGATCAGCTCAATCGCGAGCATTTCGACCCCAAGAACAATCCCGGCGGACGCCGGGTGGTGACGCTGATCGGCGACGCGTCGATCGTCAACGGCGTGGCGATGGAGGGGTTGAACAACGCGGGGACGCTGAAGCGTCAGTTCCTGGTGGTGCTGAACGACAACGGGATGTCGATCTCGAAGCCGCAGGGCGCGGTGTCGCAGTACTTCGACCGTGTGCGGCTGAGCCACACCTACGGGGGCTTCAAGAAGACGGCGAAGCGACTTTTGAGCCACATGCCGGGTGGTGAAGCGTTGACCGAGTCGTACCACAGGATGGGTGAGGCGGCCAAGGCGATGCTCGCCGAGGATTCGTGGTTCGAGAAGTTCGGGCTGGTGACGGTCGGTCCGATCGACGGGCACGATCTGCCGGCGTTGATCGAGTTCCTGGCCGAGGCGCGCGAGTTCGACCGGCCGATGGTGCTGCATGTCAAGACGGTGAAGGGCAAGGGCCTCGGCGCTGCGGAGAATGACGCGACGAGTTTCCATTCGCCTCCGTCGTTCAGGCTTTCGGGGGATATGGAGGACGAGGGCTGCCGCATCGAGGTCAAGAGCTCGGGGCGCTCGTTCACCGGGGCGTTCGGCGAGGCGATGCTCGATCTTCTCGAGCGGGACGACCGCGTGGTGGCGTGCACCGCGGCGATGCCGGACGGGACGGGGCTGACGCGGGCGATGCAGGCGTTCCCGGACCGCGTGTGGGACACGGGGATCTGCGAGAGCCACGCGATGGACATGATGGCGGGGCTGGCGAAGACGGGGTGGAAGCCCTTCTTTGCCGTGTACTCTACCTTCCTGCAGCGGGCGTTCGACCAGGCGTTCCAGGAGGTGGCGCTGCAGGGGCTGCCGGTGCGGCTGTGCCTCGACCGGGCGGGGCTGGTCGGGGGCGACGGGGCGGTGCACCACGGGTTCTGCGATATCGCGATCCTGCGGACGCTGCCGGGCGCGTGCCTGATGGCGGCGATCGACGAGCCTTCGCTGGTCGCGGCGCTGGAGTTCATGCGCGAGCACGACACGGGCTTGTCTGCTGTGCGGTACCCGCGCGACGATGTCGATCCGCGGCTGGCTTCGCGGCGTTGCCCGGCGTTCGAGCTCGGCAGGGCACGCTGCCTGACGCCCGAGCTCTGGTCGGCCGACGACACGCCGGATATCGCGGTGCTGGCGTTCGGCACGCCCGCGATCGCGGCGCTGGATGTTTGCACGCGGTTGGAGGGCGAGCACCGCGTCGCGGTGTGGGACGCGAGGTTTGCCAAGCCCGTCGATCGTGCGCTGGTGCGTTCGCTGATCGAGAAGTCTGTGCCGATCGTGACGGTCGAGGATCACGCGGTGATCGGGGGCTTCGGCTCGTGCGTCGTTGAGGCCGCGCAGGAGATGGGGCTCGACACATCCGCGATCACGCGGATCGGGCTGCCGGACCGCTGGATCTACCAGGACTCTCGGAAGAACCAGCTCGCCGAAGCGAGGATCGACGCCGACGGGATCGAGCGTGCGGTGGTTGCGGCTGCGGGAAGTCGGACCAACCCATCCCCCGCGCCGGGCCGGGGCTCTCCGGCCGGCCGCTGATGGTACCGGAGGAGCCGCGCGTGGGCAGGTCTGTGCTGCTTGTGGTGAACCGTCGCAAGCCCGACGCCGTCGGGGCTGCCGAGCGTGTGCGCGAGCTGATCTCTGCTCACGGGACGCTTGTGGGCGAGACCGACACTGAGCGGGAAGACGCCGCGGCGGCCGAGGGTGCTGATCTTGTTGTGGTCCTCGGAGGGGACGGGACGCTGCTGAGCCAGGCGAGGCGGTTTGCGGATCTCGGGCTGCCGCTGCTCGGCGTGAACCTCGGGAAGCTGGGGTTCATGGCGGAGTTTGATCTTGCGGCGTTGGAACGGTCTGCCTCGGCGTTGTTGGGGGGCGGGACGCTTTCGGTGCGTGAGCACCGCCGGCTGACGGCGGAGGTTCGTCGCGGGCGGTCGCTGGTGTATAGCGGTGTGGGTCTGAACGACGCGGTGGTGACGGCGGGGCCGCCTTTCCGGATGATCGAGCTCTCGCTGTCGATCGACGGGGGTCCTGGGGCGAGGGTGAACGGCGACGGGCTTGTTGTTTCGACGCCGACCGGTTCGACGGCGTACTGCCTCAGCGCGGGCGGCCCGATCATCGAGCCGGGTGTGGAGGCCCTCGCGATCGCGGCGATCGCTGCGCACACGCTCGCGTTTCGCCCGATCGTTGTGGACAACACGACACCCATCGAATTGAGGGTGCTTCGTGCCAACGAGGCGAACGGTGAGGGCACGGCGCTCGTACTGGACGGTCGCCGGGTCTGCGGGCTTCAGACCGGCGATGCGGTGCGGATCGGGCGGGACGACTCGCCTGTCCGGTTTGTGACCAACCCGGCGCGGGATTACTGGGCGACGGTGATGGATAAGCTCCACTGGGCCGCGGCCCCGAGGCTCCGGGACGGGTCTGAGGGCTGAACGCCGGGCATAAGCGCCGCGGCTGGTCGGTTGCGTTGGTTGGGCCGGGCGTACTGCCCGGATCTGAGAGATCACGATCTCGTCACAGGCCGGGCGCCCGGTCGAAGGCCTCATGAGCAGACACGAGCAAGAGCAGATTTCGGACGGGGCCGGCGGGCTTCGCCCAGAGGATCACGGTGCGGCCAACGCCCGTGAGGACTTCCTGCGCTGCATGGAGGTCTGGGGAGGAAACAGCGAGACGACCGACCGGATCAGCGTGCCGGGGATCGACACGGTGGTGTACAGCCGCCCGCACAACGGTGACGAGACCGGGGGCGATCTTTACTATGTGTCGCTGTGCGGGTCTGGGAACATCAGCCGTTTCGCGGTTGCGGATGTTTCCGGGCACGGGTCGGGGGCGGACCACTTCGCGAGCTCACTGAAGAAACTGATCCGCAAGCACATTAACACGCCGAACCAGGCGAAGTTCACGCGTGCGCTCAACGCGGAGTTCAACCGCATCTCCGAGGAGGGGCGGTTCGCGACGGCGGTTCTGATGACCTACTACGCGCCGACGGACCACCTGATCGTTTCGAACGCCGGGCACCCGCGGCCGCTGTTCTACCGGGCCTCGATCGGGGAGTGGATGCACCTTGGCCCGGAGATGCCGATGGACCTTCTGGCCAGCGACGCCTCGGAGATTGGAGTCCGCAATCTGCCTCTGGGCGTTGTCGAGCCGACGGACTACGAGCAGTTTGCGTTGCGGCTGGAGGTCGGGGACCTGGTGGTGGCGTACACGGACTCGGTGCTTGAAGCGGCGCCGCCGGGTGGGCAGCCACTCGGTGAGCACGGACTGTTGAGGCTGGCGTCGGAGATCGACGCGAGCGAGCCGGAGCGGTTTGTCGACCGGTTCGTGAGCCTGGTGCGCGAGCGGCAGAAGGTGGATGAGTTCAAGGACGACGCGACGGTGATGCTGCTGCACGCCAACAACGCCGATCCGGCCCGGCCGAGCCTGAAAGAGGCGATGGGGATGCTCGGTCGGCTGATCGGCGTGGTGCCGCTGGATCGCAAACCCTCGACGCAATGATGCTGGCGGTCAGTCTGCGGCGGGCGAGAGCGGGCGAAGGACGGCGCGGACCGGGCTCGCGTCGAACCCGACGAGCCTGAGGGGCGGGGCGATGAGTTCGTACTCGCCCTCGGGGATCTCATCTAGAGCGAGGCCCTCGATGATGGCGATGCCGCGTTCGAGGCAGGCGGCGTGGGCGGGGAGGTCTTTGGAGTCGGCCGCGTCGACGCTTGGGGTGTCGATGCCGATGGTGCGGACGCCGAGGTCGGCGAGGCGGTGGATGAGGGCGGGTTCGAGGCCGCTGAAGTCGGGGTTGAAGACGCGTTTGTCGGGTTGTGTGCCCGTGGCGATGAGGATTCGCCGGACGCGTGCGTCGATCGGGAGGTCGGCGTTGGCGACGCGTCTGCCGCGCGTGCCCGAGACGCGGACGAGCGTGCACGGGCCGATGTAGCGTTCCAGCGGCATCTGGTCGATGGGGGCGCCGTCGACGGCGTAATGGTTGATGCCGTCGGCGTGGCTGCCGAGGTGGACGGTCGAGCGGAGTGTCGAGAGGGTGAGGTTGTCGCCTTTGGTCATGTCGAGCAGGACCTCGCGCGTGGGCGGGGTGTCGCCGGGGAAGACGGCGAGGTCGGGCGTGATCGGCGGGGAGATGTCGATGAGGGTTTCGGGCGTGTAACGGCCTCGGTTCGGCGGCGTTGGTTGCTGTGTCATGGGAGGTCGGCGGCGGCAGGGCGCGGGCTGAGCGGGGCGGGAGGACGCCGTGGATTGTTGGCGGTCGGGCGGGCTCAGAGTTGCGTGCCTTGACTCGGCCTGCGTCGGCTTGCGGCCAGGGCGAATGCGCCGATCACGGCTGCGAGCGCGAGCGAGACGCCGCCGATCGCGGCTGTAGGCGAGAGGAAGCCCATCGTGTGTTGTGCGCTCGGTGGGAGCCATGATCCGAAGAACCAGCCGGAGGCGTCGTGGACCTCGGCCTTGGTGGGAAAGCCGGGCAGGTCTGACGCGGGGCTGATCTGGACACCGCCGGTGGTCGCGTAGCCGACAGCGACACCGCCGCTCGATGCGGCGCCGACAGCCACGCCGCCGTAGCTGAAGCCGCCGATGGCGACGCCGCCCGAGACGAGCAGGCCGGTCGCCACACCCCCGAAGCCCGTGAGCAGGCCGAGGCCCACGCCCCCGAACGCCGCGCCGCCGAATGCGACGCCGCCGATGGCGACGACACCCGTCGCCCGTCCTCCGATGGCGACGCCCCCGGTCGCGACATCGCCGACAGCGAACAGGCCCTTTGCATGGCCCCGGATCTCGTCGCGGGACGGGTCCGGGCCGAGCGCGACGCAGATCACGGGCATGCCGAAGATCGTCGCGTCGCTGGTGTAACGCCGAGACTGGTTCGCGGCCATTCCGGGACGCATGAGGACATCGACGAGCAGCCCTCCGCACTCGGGGCAGCGGGTGGATTCGCCGATCTCGCCCAGTCGGTAGCCGCAGCGGCCGCAGTACGGCGAGCCCTGCGGGTTCGGCTCTGCAGCGGTCTGGTGCATGGTTTCCCCCGTTGGTTCGGCGGCGGTCAGGCCCCGAGGAGTTGCTTGCCGAGGCTGCGGACCTCGTCTTCCCAACCCGGGCGGGTCTGACCGTTCATGGGGAGTTTGGCCGCGATGGTTTCAACGACACCGGCGAGGTCGCGCCCCCGCTGCTGCGCGCGTGTGTAGGGAACGGTCGAGAAGCTGACGAGGTTGTACTGCGGCTCGACCTTGCCCGGGAAGGCCTTGTGCAGGGTCTGCTCGATCTTCTTGCGGTAGAGGAACTCGGGACGGCCGACCTTGTCGCGCATTTCGACGAAGTTTTCAAGGGCCATGTCGGCGATGGCCTCGGCCTGGGGCTTGCGATTGCGCTGGTAGTCGTCGAGTGCGGTGGCGAAGTCGCCGTCCGCCTCGACGATGCAGCGGTGCAGGACGCGGCAGTCCTCGAAGGCGGCGTTCATGCCCTGGCCGTAGAACGGGACGATGGCGTGGGCCGCGTCGCCGACGAGCGCGACCTTGCCCCCCCGCTGCCATGGCCAGCACCGGACGGTGACCAGTGCGCCGATGGGGTTGGTCAGGTAGTCCTCGGCGAGGGTCGGCATCAGGGGCACGGCGTCGGGGTAGTGCTGCTGAAAGAAGTCGAGGATGGATTTCTCGTCTTCGGCGACGGCGTCGAAGGCGTGGTCGCCCTCGTAGGGCCAGAAGAGCGTGCAGGTGAACGATTTGTCGAGGTTGGGCAGGGCGATCATCATCGAGCCGCCGCGGGGCCAGATGTGCAGGGCGTTGGGTTCGAGGGCGAAGCCGTCGTGGCGGGCGGGGTCGACGCCGCAGTCGGCGGCGGGCGGGATCACGAGTTCCTTGTAGCCGTGTTCGAGGTAGTCCTGGCTGAAGTTGAACCGGCCCGAGACCTGCATCGCCATGCGGATGGCGGAGAAGGCGCCGTCGGCCCCGATGACGAGGTCGGCTCGTTCGACGGTTTCGCGGCCGGACTTCTCGTCGAGCGTGGTGACGGAGGGCCCGTCGAAGTCGCAGGCGAGGACGCGCTGGTTGAAGCGGATCTCGACGCGGGGGTGTTCGTCGGCGGCTTCGAGCAGGGTGAGGTTGAGGCCCGAGCGGCTGACGGAGTTGATCGCGTCTTCGGGGTTGGCGCTGTAGGGCTGGTCGGTGAGTTCGCCCGAGGTCGCGTGCATCACGCGCTTGCGCATCGGGATCGCGCCGGCGAGCACGCGGTCTGCGAGGCCGACGCCTTCGAGCCCGTCGATACCGCGAGCCGAGAGGGCGAGGTTGATCGACCGCCCGCCGACAAAGCCCTTGGCCCGCGGGTCGCCCCGGCGTTCGAGCACGAGCACGCGGCAGCCGAGCGGGGCGAGGTAGCAGGCGAGTAGCGAGCCCGCGAGGCCGGCGCCGGCGACGATGACGGTTTTGCCGTTGAGGATGTTGTTGTCTGGCATGGGTCGGTTCTGGCTTGGCTTGCGGCTTTGGGTCTTGTCTCGCGCAACTGTATCGCCCGGGTGAGGGTTGACACGGCGTCCCGGATCCGATCAAATGCCTGAAGGAGGGCGATGCGCAGGCGTGCGGACGATCGGAGGGATGATGCCGGGCGAGACGATTGACCGGAGATTCTGGCGGATGGCGCGCGTTGTGGTTTTGGCGTTTTTCGCCTTGCCGGCCGCATCGGTTTTCGCCGCCCCCCACCATTGCGGCGGGGGCGGCGGGCCGCTGAGCCCTGAAGAGCTCGCGCTGGTGCTCGGCGTGCGATCGGAGGCCGAGCCCGAAGCCAGCGAGCCACCGGCCGGCGATCATCTGCTTGACCGAGAGCGCCGACGAGCCGAGTCGTACCGGAAGCTCTCACCCGCCGAGATCGTCGGCGTCGGCAGATTTCGGAGCAATCGTGTCCGCTTCCTTTTCGAGTACGACGAGCGGCTGAAGGGCGAGACGCTCTGTGATGAAGGCGCGGAGATGGTCGGGTTGTTCTACGAGTTCGGCGCTGATTTTCGCTCACAATCGATGGCGATCTCGTTCGCCGCCGAGCGGCTTGAGACTACGCCGATGTCCCCCGACGCCCGCGAGCGGATGATGGATGTCGTGTACCGCGGGCTTTCCGACGAGCGAGACGCGAGGATCCGGCTCACGGCTGTGACATGGATCGGTCGACACAGCCCGGTGTTTCTTGAGGAGACGCCGGTCGTGCTCGGGCTGATCGACGCCGCATCGAGCGACCCGGACGAACGCGTGCGCCGGCGGGCGGATGAGGTGCTGCGGACCTGGTACGGGTTCTGACGATCGGCGTGCGGTCAGGGCCTGCTGTTGGCGGCGGTCTTGGCCCGTTCGGCGAGCCTTGCGGCGCTCTTGGTATCGTCGTTGTCGGGGCCGTAGAGGTTCAGCAGGATCGCGTGGGCGTGCTCGGCGAGATCGATGGCCGTAGCGGGATCGTTCGCGTCGATGAGCGCGACGCCGAGCGAGATGCGGGTCATCGCGTCCATCTTGTGCCCCTCGCCGAAGACCCGGAGGATGTCGGGCAGGAGTTCCCTAAAACCGTTTGCGGCCTCTTCGGCTCTGCCCGCTTTCCAGACCGCGTTGTACATGCCGTAGCGGGCGTTGAGCGTGTCGGGCGTGTCGCCGCCGTAGAGCTCGGTCGTGCGTTCGACGATGCGTCGGTAGAGCTCAGCGGCGTGTGCTGGGTCGCCGGTGTCGGCCTCCAGGCCGGCTTGGTTGCCCATGATCAGCAGCGTTGCGGGGTGGTCGGGGCTCAGGACCTGTTCTGCGAGTTCGACGGCGCGGCTGAGGTGCGGCGCCGCGGCCCGGGGCTCGCCGAGATCCTGGTAGGTCGCGCCGATGTTGTTGTGCAGTCCGAGGAGGGTGAATCTTGGCGGTGCGGGGAGGGACTCAGCGATCGCGAGGGCGTCTATGAGCATCGCCAGCGAACGCCGGGGTTCGCCCGCGCTGTCGTAGGCGAAGGCGAGGTTTGCGGTGGTCGTCAGGACGGCGTGGTGGCGGTCGCCCAGAAGCCGGCGCCGGTGTTCGAGTGCGTTGGTGAGGAGCTCGATCGCCTCGGCGTGCTCGCCGGTGTCGGCCAGCAGGACGCCCAGGTCGTTGAGGGCGGCGTACAGGCTCGGGTCGTCGGGGCCGAGGATGCGCCTCGCCCGGTCCGCCGCGACGCGGGTCGCATCGAGCGCTTCACTCATGCGTTGGCGGCGGATGAGCATGTTGGCGCTGACGATCTCGGTGCGGACGGTGTCGGGGGCATCGGGCCCGAGCGTGCTTCGTCGGAGGCGCAACGCTTCGGCGATGTGCCGGTCGGCGCTGTCGTGATCGCCGAGCTGCGCGAAGGCCGCCCCGAGCGTGTGATGGACCGAGCCGGCGATCAGCGGGCGCTCGGGGAACCGTCCTGGGAGCAGGGCGCTGGCCCGCTGCAAAAGGTCGAGGGCCGAGACATCGCCGCCCATCTCGTCGGGCGACGCGGCGCCGAGCAGATCCTCGGTGAGGAAGCGGTTGATCTCTTCCTGGGCCGCGGCGTGCTCGACGGCGATCGAACGCTGGCGCTCCGCCTCGATTCGTCCGGCGACCAGACCCGCCAGCGCGAGCCCCGACGCGACCAGCACGAGCAGCCCGGCCGCAACCCCGGCGCGATTGCGCTGGCTGAAGCGCACGAGGCGGTAGGCGACGGTCGGGCTGCGGGCCTCGATCGGCTCGCAGCGGAGGCAGCGCGAGAGGTCGGCCGCCCACGCGCCGGCGCTCGGATACCGCCGGTCGGGGGATTTCTCCAGCGAACGGGCGAGGATGCGGTCGAGGTCGGCCAGCATCGACCCCGGGGCCCGAAGGCCGGTCGCAGAGCGGCTGGCGGCGGGCGGCACTTGCTCGCGGATGCGCCGGAGCACCTCGATCGGGTCGCCCCCGCTCTCGACGGGCGGCTTGCCCGCGATGAGTTCGTACAGGACGGCCCCGAGGCCGTAGACATCGGCCCGCGTGTCGATCGGGCGGCCCTCGCCTCCGATGAGAGTTTGCTCGGGCGCCATGTACGAGGGCGTGCCGATGGGCAGGCCTGAGGTCACTGGCGATTCGTCGGCGAGCTCACCCGCGACGGGTTTGGCGATGCCGAAGTCGAGCACGCGCGGCTCGGAGCCGGCGTCGGTCTCGGCGACGAGGATGTTGGCGGGCTTGAGGTCGCGGTGGATCACGCCCAGGCGATGCACATGCTCGATCGCGCCGGCGACTTTGAGCATCAGGCCGATCCGCTCGGGCACGCCGAGGCGATTGGCGTTGCAGTAGTCGGTGATGGGGACGCCCTCGACCAGATCCATCACGAGATACGGCGAGCCGTCGGCGGTGCGTCCCGCGTCGAGCACGCGGGCGATGTTGGGATGGTCGGCGGCTTCGAGGGCTCGGCGTTCGACCTCGAAGCGTGCGGCCAGTTCGCCCGACCCCGCCGCCATCGGCACGACCTTGATCGCGACGCGCCGGCGGATCGGCGTCGTCTGCTCGGCGAGATACACCCGGCCCGACCCGCCTCGCCCGATCGGGGCGAGCACGGTGTAGGGGCCGATGTTCGCGGGAGCGTCGGCGAAGTCCGTGCGTGAGGGTTGGTCGTCGGTTTCGTCGCTGATGGCCTGGTGTTCATCGAAGGCCAGAAGGCCGCGCACCTCGGCGATCAGCCTGCCTTCGGGGTCCTGCGAATCGGCGGCTTCGCGGAGGGCGCTCTCGCGCTCTTGCTCCGAAAGTCCTCGCACGCGGAGGAAGATCTCTGAGGCCAGCCGGTGCAGTTCCCGCTCGTTCATGACGCCGGGCCCTCGGATTTCGAGGGGTCCCCGGGCTCGGGCGTGAGCTCGCGGCGGAGCCAGGCGCGCGCGACGGCCCAGTCGTCTTCCGCCGTGCGTTTGGAGACGCCCAGCACGCTCGCGGCCTGGGCCATCGTCAGCCCGCCGAAGACACGGAGCGTCACGACCTCGGCCTGCCTCTGGTGCAGCGAACGGAGTTTGTCGAGGGCCGCGTGCACCGCGATGAAGTCGGGGGGCGTCTCGTCGGGCGCGGCGAGGTCGGGGCCGAGCTCGACACGCACCACGCCGCCGCCACGCTTCTGGGCGGATCTGGCGCGGGCGTGGTCGACGAGCACCTGGCGGAGCACGCGGGCGGCCAACGCGAGACGGTCGGCCCTCGGCAGGTCGTCGGGCAGTTTCGAACTCGTGAGCAGACGGAGGCAGGCCTCGTTGACGACCGCCGTCGGCTGGAGGGTGTGGTCGGTGCGTTCGGCGGCGAAGATGCGGGCCGCGATGTCGCGCAGCTCGGTGTAGAACCGCTCGGTGACGGGCGTTTCCGGGATCAGGCGATCTTGCGGGGCGGGGCCCGCCGGCTTGGGGCCGTCGTCTTCGTTCTGTGGATGACCGGGAGATGGCATAGTGAGGCGACCGAAAAATCAAAGATTGCCTGTGGACTCGGGGGCCGAATTACGCATCCTCGACTGAGAGATCGGATTGTAAACGAACACGCCGCGCAGCGTTGATGGATTGTGCATCGGCGCCGGGGCTGGGAGGGTTGATTCAATGCAGAACAGAATATTGACAAAGCTTCGTTGTCTCGCCGTTGCGGGCTGTGCTGTGCCGCTGTCGGCGGCGTCCGGGCAGGAGTTTTTCATCGGGAACGGCGACTCGGCCGCGCTGATCGCCGCGATTATCGCCGCCAACGCGGACCCGGCGCCCGCAACGATCCATCTGGCGAGCAACGGGAGCTATGTGCTGACCTCGGTTCAGCACGGCGCATCGGCGACCGGCACGCCGCAGATGACCAGCGAGATCACGATCAACGGCAACGGCTCGACCGTGATGCGGAGCTTCGCGACGGGGACGCCGGACTTCCGGATCTTCATCGCGTCGGCGTCGGGCGAGGTCACGATCAACGATCTCACGATCACCAACGGGTTCAACCGCCAGGGCGCCGGCATCTACAACGACGGGACGATGACACTGAACAATGTAACCGTCACCGCCAACGAGGGCCCGAGCGGCGGCGGCATCGCCAACACGGGGCCGCTCACCCTGATCGGGTGCTCGGTCATCAACAACAACAGCGGCAGCAACGGCGGCGGCGGGATCTTCAGCCAGGGCGCAAACGCCGACCTCACCGTCATCGATAGCGTCATCAGCGGCAACACCCTGTCGGCGAGCGCCGGCGGCGGCATCCGCAACCAGCCGAGCGCCTCGGCGACCGGCGGCGTGCTGACCATCATCGACAGCGTCATCAGCGACAACTCCGCGATGGGCGTCAACGGGAGCGGGGGCGGCATCAGCAACTCTGGGTTTGTCACCATCACCGGCTCGACCATCTCGGGCAACGAAACGGTCGGCACCGGCGGCGGCATCAGCTCCACCCGCACCGTCGACATCGTCGACTCGGTCATCACCGAAAACTCGGCCAACAACGGCGGCGGCCTGTACAACTCGATCGGCCATGTCACCATCACAGACAGCGAGATCACCGACAACACGGCCGAATCGCTCGGGGGCGGGCTCTACAGCACCGGCACCAGCTCGGGCGGCACGAGCCTGACCGTGACGAACTCGATCGTCGCGGGCAACAGCGCCGAGCACGGCGGAGGGATCTACAACTTCCGGCCGATGGTGATCGAGGACAGCCTGATCGAGGGCAACCTCGCTGTCGAGCAGGGCGGGGGGATCGCCCACGACAACAACTCCGTCGACCTCGTCCGCAGCACCGTCAGGGGTAACACCGCCGGCACGCACGGCGGCGGCATCACCAACGGCAGCGGGGGCAGCGTCACGATCGAGCAGTCGACGATCACCGCCAACCACGCCGACGCCGATGGCGGCGGCGTCCACATCTTCGGGCTCAACACCGGACGCACCGAATTGATCAACAGCACAGTCAGCGGCAACAGCGCGCTCGGCGACGGCGGCGGTATCCACAACAAGAAGACCGGCGCAGACAAGCTCGTACTCGTCAACAGCACCGTCTACGCCAACAGCGCCGACGAGGGCGGCGGCATCCGCAACACCGGCTCCGCCTCCGGCGTCGTGCTGAGCAACAGCATCGTGGCCGGCAGCACCGGCGGCGATATCGTCGGCAATTATGTCGATGTCATCTACAACCTCGTGCAGGACGGCGCCGGCCTGACCAACCCCACCAGCATGAGCGGCGACCCGATGCTCGGGCCGCTGGAGGACAACGGCGGCGCCACCCTCACCCACGCGCCGGCGTTCAACAGCATCGCCGTCGACGCCGGGGACTGCTCGGTCAGCGCCGGGGGCACGATCTCCCCCGTCACCGTCGACCAGCGGGGCGAGGACCGCCCCAAAGGCGCCGCCTGCGACATCGGCGCCGTCGAGTACTTCTGCGCTCCCGACATCAACGGCGACGGCGTTGTCGACGCAGACGACTTCTTCGAGTTCCTCTCGCTGTTCGCGGCCGGCGACCCGCGGGCGGACTTCAACGCCGACGGCGTGATCGACGCCGACGACTTCTTCGCGTTCCTGAGCGCCTTCGCCGCGGGCTGCTGAAAGCCCGAGCGACACGCGAGAAACGAACGGATCCCCGGGCGGGCAAATCGTGCCCCTCCGGGGATTTTCATTCCGCCGTCAGCTCGCTGAGGATCGAGACGAAGCGGTAGACATCGGCGAACGAGTTGTAGAGCGGCGCCGGAGCGACGCGGATGACATCGGGTTCGCGGAAGTCGGCGAAGACGCCGCGGGCGTGGAGCGCTTTCTGGATCGCCTTCGCGCTTCCGGGGACGACGAGCGAGAGCTGGGCGCCCCTTCTGTGCGGCTCTCTGGGCGTACGAATAGTCACGCGCCCGGCGCAGAGCCCGTCGATCAGAAACTCCATGAAGCCGGTGAGGCGTTCGGACTTGTGCCTGATCGCGTCCATGCCGACGCGGTCGAAGATCTCCAGCGAGGCGAGCAGCGGCGCCATGGCGAAAATCGGCGGGTTGCAGAGCTGCCAGCCGTCGGCGCCCTGTCGCGGCGCAAAGCCGGGCTTCATGATGAACCGCGACTCGGGGTCGTTGCCCCACCACCCAGCGAAGCGTTTCAGCGACGGGTCGCTCCCGTGGCGCTCGTGCACGAAGCAGCCGGCGATCGCGCCCGGCCCGGCGTTGAGGTACTTGTAGCTGCACCAGCAGGCGAAATCGGCGCCCCAGTCGTGCAGGCGGAGGGGGACATTGCCCGCCGCGTGGGCGAGGTCCCAGCCGACGACGGCGCCGGCCTCGTGACCGGCCCTGGTGATCGACTCGATATCGAAGAACTGCCCGGTGAGGTAGTTGACGCCCCCGAGCATGACCAGCGCGATCGAATCGCCCTCGCGCCGGATCACTTCCAAAATGTCTTCGTCGCGGAGGGTGTGCTCGCCCTCGCGCGGGCGGAGGCGGATGATCGCGGCACCCGGATCGAAGCCGTGGAAATCGGCCTGGCTCTGCACGGCGTACGAGTCTGACGGAAAGGCCGTGTCTTCGATGACGATCTTGAAACGGTTCTCAGTCGGCCGGTAGAAGCTGACCATCATCAGGTGCAGGTTGGGCGTCAGGCCGTTCATCATGACGACCTCGCCAGGCTTTGCGCCCACCAGCCTCGCGCCCGTCTCCCGGAACTGCTCGTGGTAGCTGAACCACGGGCGGCGGCTGTCGAGATGCCCCTCGACACCGAGGTTCGCCCAATCGTCGAGTTCCTCGTTCAAGAGCTCGCGCACGCGCTTCGGCTGGCAGCCAAGCGAATTGCCGACGAGGTAGATCGAGGGCTCGGCGGGGTTCGCTGGGCTCGGCGGGATGAGGAAGTTTGACCGTTCCTTGGCGAGCGGGTCGGCCGCGTCGAGCTCGCGTGCGAACGCCTCGGTCGGCTTGTACTTCATCGGGTTACTGGCCATCGTCCGGGGCGCCTTCACAGACGCGCCCCTTCCGAGGGCGTGGCGTCGCGTGGGGAAGGGTTTTCGGCGGACGGACCCCGGTCGCGGTGCGGGCGGTACATGTCTTCCATGCCGTAGCGGGCGGGGTCGAGGTTGAGGAACTCGAGCGCCGTGCCGGCGAGGAGCCGCTGCTTGGTCTTGTCGGTCAGGTCGTACATCGAATCGATCATGGAACCGGGGCGTTCTTCGCCGAGGGGGAATGGGTAGTCAGAGCCCATGAAGATCCGCTCCTCGCCCATCATCGCGATGAGGTAGCGCAACGCGTTGCGGCTGTGCACGCCGGAATCGACCCAGAACCTCGCCGGACGCCCGTAGTCGGCGAGATAACTCCAAGGGTTGTGCGAGCAGTCGACCGCGACGAGGTCAGGGCGGCAGTTGTACCCGTGTTCGATCCGCCCGATCGTGTACGGGAACGAGCCCCCGCCGTGGGCGAAGCCGACGCGGAGATTGGGCAGGCGGTCGAAGACGCCGCCGAAGATCATCGAGCAGACGGCCCGGGCCGTCTCGGCGGGCATGCCCACCAGCCAGGGCAGCCAGTACTTGCCCATGTCCTCGTGGCCCATCATGTCCCACGGGTGGACGAAGACACTCGCGCCGAGTTCCTGCGCGGCCTCGAAAACCGGGAAGAGCCTCGGCTCAGACAGGTTCCAGTCGCGCTGGCCCGGCTGCTCGACATGGCTGCCGATCTGCACACCGGGAAAACCGAGCTCTTTCACGCAGCGTTCGAGCTCCTTGACCGCCAGGTCCGGCGCCTGCATCGGCAGCGTGCCCAGCGCGATGAACTTGTCGGGGTGCTTGCGGGTCACCTCCGCGAGATGGTCGTTGAGGAACCTCGAGAGCCAGAGCGTGTGCTCGGGGCGGGCCCAGTAGCTGAACATCACCGGCACGGTGCAGACGACCTGGACGGCGACCTTGTGCTCGGCCATGTCTTCGAGCACGGCCTCGGGGTCGAAGCAGTTGGGCTTGATGTCGCGGAAATGACGCCCGTCGATGGAGAGGCTCGCGCCCGCCGTGCGTCCGGCGTCGTCCTGCTTCACGGCGAAGTTGACGAACCCGCCGTACCCGAACTTCTCGGAGAGATCCGGCCAGCCCGCCGGGAGCAGGTGGGTGTGCATGTCGATTTTGTACATCGCGTCGATTCTCCCGGCGGGGCGGCAAGAGCCCGCGGCGGCTTACGAGTGGGCGGGGGCGGGGATGGTCTTGGAGAAGTCGAACTCGCCGGCGTGCTCGATCTTCTTGTTGCAATTCTTGCAGGTCCGCAGTTCATCGTCGGACCAGAAATGCTCCATGATGACCTTCAGGTCCTTGTCGATGTCTTCGAGCTGCCACTGCGCGTCGTGCACGAGCTCGCCGCAGCCGTCGCAGTACCACTGGAGGTGGTCGAGCTCGCCCTGCTTGCGCGGGAATTCGACGATGAGGCCGAGGGTGTCCTTCGGGCGCTGCGGGCGGTGCGGGACCCAGCGGGGCAGGAGGAAAAGCTCGCCCTCCTTGATCACCACATCGTACGGGTCTGAGCCGTCGAGCGGGCGGACACGCACGGCTATGTCGCCCTTGAGCTGGTAGAAGAGCTCCTCGGTCGGGTTGACATGGAAGTCGTTCCGCGTATTCGGCCCGCCGGAGACGAACACGATCACATCCTCGGCCTCGCCCTTGAACATCTGCTTGTTGGAGACCGGGGGCCGGAGCTGCTCCTTGTGGTCCTCGATCCACTTCATCAGATTGAAGGCCTTCATCACGGACATCGCGTCACCTCCGTTGGTGTGGGTGTTGGGGCGGCCAGTCGCCGGACGCCGCGGTATTGAATCCCCCGGCCCGCACCGGAACAAGCGCGAAGGCCTGCGAACGCGCGCCCAATGCCGGGAATCTTCAGCCGGTGGCCTGCATGGCCGCGGCGATCCCGTTGATGCTGGTAAAGAGCACCGATCTGAGGCGGATCATCTCGCCCTCGTCCGCCCCCGTCGCCCGGCGCAGGAGCTCGATCTGGGCGAGGTTCAAGAGGTCCGTGTCGGGGTTGCGCTCGCGGATGGACCTCTGGATCACCGGGTTGTTGTCCAAGAGTCGCTCCTGCCCGGTGATCGCCAGCACAGCCCTTTCAGCGAGGCGGAAGTCCTCCTCGATCGTGCGCATCACCTTCGCGCACGCCTCGCCCCCGACGCGATCGGCGTAGCGCCGGGCGATCACCAGCCTGGCCCGGGCCATCTCCTGCTGGGCGTTGTCGAGCATCGCGCGGAAGATCGGCCAGGCGCGGTACCACTTCGACAGCCGTTCGGCGAGGCCCGCGTCGCTCTCGATCATCGCGCCCAGCGACGCGCCGATCCCGAACCAGCCCGGCGCGATCGCACGCATCTGCGTCCACGCAAAGACCCACGGGATCGCGCGCAGGTTGTCCATGTTCACCTGCCCGCCCGAGCGCGAGACGGGGCGGCTGGCGATCGGCAGATCACCGATGTACGCGATCGGGCTCGCCTTGGTGTAGAACGCCCAGAAGTCGTCGTTGTCGATCAGCTCGCGGTACGCGCGCCTCGAACGCGACGCGAGCTCGTCCATCACGCCGATGTCGCCGGCGCCGATCGCGTCGTCGGGGCCTTTGTCGACATTCGAATCGTCGGCGGTGAGGATGATCGCCCCGACGATCTGCTCGATGTGCCGGTGCGCCAGCGCCGGCTGCCCGTACCGGAAGCTGATCACCTCGCCCTGCTCGGTGAACCGGATGCGTCCGTTGCGGCTGACCGGCGGCGCCGCCAGGATCGCCCGGTTGGCCCGGCCCCCGCCCCGCCCGACCGTGCCCCCGCGCCCGTGGAAGAAGCGGAACCGCACGCCGTGCTCGCGGCAGACCTTCGCGAGGCGCTCCTCGGCCTTGTGCAGCGACCAGTTGGCGACCCAGTACCCGCCGTCCTTGTTCGAGTCGGAGTAGCCGAGCATGATCTCCTGCGATTGCCCACGCCCCTGCAGGTGCTTGCGGTAGACGGGGTCCGTAAACAGCTCGCCGAGCAGCGGGCCCGCCCGCTCCAAGTCATCCACCGTCTCGAACAGCGGCACGACATCGAGTTCGCCCACGCCCGCGTGGAACAGCCCCGCCTCCTTCATGATCACCAGCACCTCCAGCATGTCGCTGAGGGTGTGGGTCATGCTGATGATCGTGGCGCCGATGCTGCGCCTGTCACGCCGGACCGCCTCGCGCACGACGCGGTAGCAGTCGAGCACCCCGCGGGCCGCCTCGCCCAGCGCCGCTTCGCGCGGCAGGAGCGGGCGCGGGCTGACCAGTTCCTTGCGCAGCAGTTCGACCCGTCGCGATTCGTCGAGCGATGCGTACGACCCCTCGACGCCGGCGAGCCGCAGAAACTCCCCCACCGCCTCTTCGTGGACCTTGGAGTGCTGGCGGATGTCCATCGAGGCCAGGTGCAGCCCGAAAGCACGGGCCCGGACGATCTCGTCGGCCAGCACGCCCGAATCGGCGACCTCGCCAAGGCCCGATTCGTGCAGGGCCTCGCGGATCAGCTCGAGGTCGGCGACGAACGCGTCGGCGTGGTAGATCCCCGGGTCCTGCTTCCACCCCTGCAGGCGCGCCATCATCTGGTGCAAGCGGACGCGGTACGGCTCGTGGGCGAGGTGACGCGTCGCGTCTTCATCGACCAGGCCGAGCCGCCGGTCGGCCTCGATCGCTTCGAGCAGACGGGTCGGCGCCTGCACACGACGCGTCGAAACCGAGAGCTCGTGCCGCAGACGCATCAGCGCCTCGCAGTGCAGGTCGACCGCGGCCTCACGAAGCTTCGCCAGCGCCCGCTCGGTCGCCTCGGGCGTCACCAGCGGGTTGCCGTCGCGGTCGCCCCCGATCCATGTGCGGTATCGCAAGAGCGGCGGCAGGTCCGCCGGGCTGACCGGGTCGCCGCCGAAACAGTCGGCGATCGCCGAGGCGATGTCGCGTTGCAGGCGCGGCACGACCGTCCAGATCGCCCCGGTCAGGAAGTACAGCCCGTTGTTGACCTCCTCGTCGACGCGGAGCTTCTGCGAACGGACCTCGTCGGTCGCAAGCAGCAGCCGCAGCAGATGGCGGAGGCGCTGCGTCTCGCCCTCGCGTTCTTGGGGCGTCAGGTCCTGCGAGAGCCGCCGGAGCGAATCGCCGATCTCCCGCTGCTTGTGCAGGATCGTTCTGCGCCGCGACTCGGTCGGGTGGGCGGTCAGCGTCGGCTCGATCTCGATCCGCGAGAGGCGTTCAAGAAAACCCTCGCGGCTGACACCCAGGTTCATCACACGCCGAACCGCCTCCCGCACCGACTCGTGCCGGGGCGACTCGGCCGTCGCCTTCATCGCCCGCTCGCGGTTGACGCGTTCGATCTCCAGGCGTTCGGCGTTGTTGCGCAGGTGGAAGCGGAAGGTCTGGGCGTTGAGCGTCCGCTCGATCGTCTCGAGGTCCGCGTGGCGCAGCCGCTCGGCGAGGGTGTCCAGACGCGACGCCTCGTCGCCCTCCGAGGTCGCGGCGTCTCGGAGCTCGCCGATCGCCGAGGCGAGCTCGGGCCCGAAGGCGTCGGCGATCGCCTCATCGAGCAGGGTGTCGAGCAGTTCGAGATTCTGTTGCAGCGTTCGCATTCAAGGTGCTCCCCGCGGGTTCCGGGACTGCCGGGCCGGAGCTCACTCCTTGAGCCCCTGCGTGGCGATGCCCTCGACAAAGGTACGCTGGGTCAGGAAGAAGAGCACAAGCACCGGCAGAATCACCATCACGCTCGCGGCCATCAAGAGGTTCCACGAGGTCGCCCCCGCCTGCGACTGGTACGCCTGCAGGCCCAAAGCCAGCGTGAACTGGTCGCGGTGCTGCAGGAAAATCAGCGGCCCAAGAAAATCGTTCCAGACGAAGATGAAGTAGAACAGCGCCACCACCGCGATCGCCGGGCGGCTCAAGGGCAGGATGATCCGCGTGAAGATCCCGATGTGCCCGCACCCGTCGATCCGGGCCGCCTCGTCGAGCTCCTTGGGGATCGTCATGAAATACTGGCGCAGCAGGAAGATGCTGAACGCGTGCCCGAACCACGCCGGCACCCACAGCGGGCGGAACGAGCCGATCCAGCCCAGCTCCTTGAAGATGACATACAGCGGCGCCATCAGCACCGGGAACGGGATCATCATCGTCGCCAGCACGACAACGAAGCAGATCTTGCGCCCTCTAAATCGCAGGCGGGCGAAGCCGTAGGCCGCGATCGAACTCGACACCACCACGCCCGAGACCGACAGCACCGCGACGATCAGCGTGTTGCGCAGGTAGAGCGGGAAGTCGACGATCGGATCGGTCCACGCCTCGGTGTAGTGGCGCACCGCGAACTCGGGGATCCTCGCGGGCTCCGAAGGCAGCAGACGGAGCTCCGTCGAGAGCGTTTCTTCCGCGGGCTTGAGCGAGGTCGAGACCATCCAGATCAAGGGCGCCGCGAAGACGAGCGAGACCAGGATCAGCATCGCATAGAGCGCACCGCGAGAGAAGGGCGCGCGGGGCCGGCCGGAGCGCTTGGTTAGGACGGTCTCGCCGGGGGCCCGCTTCATGACGAGGCCTCCGGAACCAGACGGAAACAGGATGCAGAAAGTTGTGTCCGAGTGTGCAATTCACGCTCTCGCGGATGACCACAGCGGCAACTCGCCCCAAAGGGGCGACGGGTTGTAGCCACGGGTGGAGCGGCATCGGCCGCGCAGCGGGCGATGTCGCGCAACCCGTGGAAAGTTCGTTGTTCGAATCCGCCCTGAAGGGGCGGAGGAGGTCCGAGAGAGTCCTCCGCCCCTTCAGGGCGGAACTTGCTTTGGAATCGCTTTCCACGGGTTGCGCCCGCTTCCAGCGGGCTCCACCCGTGGCTACAGCCCTGCGCCCCTTCGGGGCGGAAACTCGCACTTGATGAACGCTCTGGAGTCAAAACCTCAGGCCGAACGCGGACACAGACTCTTTCAGAACACCCCATCCCTCACCCCGCCCTGTAGAAAACCAGCCGCCGGCTCGCGAGGAACACCAGCGCCGTGAAGAACAAGATGATCAGGAGCTGGATCCACGCCATCGCCGACGCGTACCCCATCTCCGGCCCCAGCAAAAACGCCTTGTCGTACAGGTACATCGTGTAGAAGTAGGTCGCGCGGTCCGGACCGCCGCCGGTCATGATGTACGGCACCGCGAACACCTGCCACGCCCCTATGATCGCCGTGATCACCGTAAACAAAATCATCGGGCTGATCATCGGCACCGTCACATGGATGAACCGCCCCCAGGGCGAGACGCCGTCGAGCTCGGCCGCTTCGTACAGACTCTCTGGCACATCCTGCATCGCCGCGAGATAGATCACCACCGCCTGCCCTACGCCCCAGAAACTCATCAGGATCAGCGCCGGCATCGCCCAGCCCGGATCGGTCAGCCAGGCCGGCGGCGCCATCTCGACGCCCGGCAGCAGGTTCACCGCCGCCAGGGCAGGCGTCAGCACGCGGTTGATCAGCCCGTGCTCGGCGTTGAAAAGCCAGAGCCAGATCATCGCCGCCGCGACGATCGGCACCAAGGTCGGCACGAACACCGCCGCCCGCCACAGCCCCAGAAACCGCACCTTCTGGTTCAGCAGCCACGCGATCAGGAGCGCCAGCACCGTCCCGATCGGCACCGCGAACACGGCGTAGATCACCGTGTTGAACACCACCTTCCAGAACACCTCGTCGGCCATCAGACGCCGGTAGTTCTCCAGCCCGATGAACACCGGCTTCTCGATCAGCGGGTACTGCGTCAGGCTGTAGTACAGGCTCATCGAAACCGGCAGCACCATGAACGCCAGAAATCCGAAGACCCACGGGGAGATCCACAGGTACCCGGTGATGTCATGGCGGCGTTGGGCGGCTCGCGCCCGCCGGAGTTCGTCGCTCACGCCCGGCCCTCCAGGGGGGGCAGGCCCCGTCGCCTGCGGTTCTCGGCCGCGCGGTCCAGCGCCGCCTGCATCCGGCGCTCGATCCCCTCCAGCACACGCTCGGGCGGCTCTGTCAATCGCCAGATCCGGTCGAACCCGGCCTGAAACTCCGCCCGGTACTCCGGCCACAGCCTCGTCCGGGGCTTGGCGAACGCCCGTTCAGAATTCGCGATCGCCTCGTGCACGCGGATCATCCGGTTCGGGTGCTCGGCGATGAACTGCTCGTCCTCGGCGAGGCGCCGGAAGGGCAGGCTCTTGCCGTGGGCCGACGCCAGCCGACGCTGCACATCCCGACGCTGCGTATACGCCACAAACTCGAACGCTTCGCGCGGATGCTTCGCCCCCGACGGCACCACCAGCATGTCCGCCTCGATCATCCCCACGGGCTCGGCGTCGTCCACCAGCGGCCCGTCCATCGGCAACGGGACCGCCGCGTAATCAAACTCCGGCCTGAACCGGTTGATCACATTCGACAGGAACGACCCGTGCAGCGAGCTCGCCACCCTGCCCATCAGCAGCGGCTGTTCCTGCGAGAAGTAGTTGCCGAAGCCGGACTGGAAAGTCGAAAGCCGCCCCGGCCCCCACTTCTCCGGATAGGTCCGCACCCACCGATAGGCGCGGACATTCTCGGGCGCCGCCGCCGTCGCCCGGTCGGTCCGCTCGTCGTACAGCTTGCCGCCGAACATGTGCCCCCAGATGAACGGCCACCACCCCGGCTCGGTCGGCAGAAAACCCGATCGCACCACCCGACGCGAAGCCCCCTCGCCCTCGACCACCGTCAGCGCATCGGCGACACGGTCGAGCTCCTCGATCGTTCTCGGCGGCCGGTCCGGATCGACGGGCAGCCCCGCGCTCTTCGCCTCGCGGAACAGGCCCCGGTTGTAGTAAAACGCGATCGTCGAAGTCGTCGAAGGGAGGCCCCATGTCCGCCCCGCGTGCCGGCACAGGTCCCACACGCGCGGCGCGTACGCCCGGCTGTCGAGCCCCCACTCATCAACAAACCCGTCCAGGGGCTGGATCGCCCCCGTCTCGCCGAAAAGCGGGAGCGCGTGGTTCCAAAGCCCGATCAGGTCCGGCGGGTCGCCCCCCGCGATCGCCACCATCGACTTCTGGTCGATCCCGCTCATCGTGAAGTAGCGGACGAAGATGTTCTTCTCGGCGCCGATCGTCCCGTTGAACTCGTCGACCACCGCCTGCATCGCCGACGCTTCGTGCCCCGTCCACTTTTCCCAGTAGTCGACGATCGTCCGACCCCGCGCCGCCGGGTCGGGCCTCGGGCGGTACAGCACGGCGTACCCCAGCCCCGCCGCCGCGAGCAGACCGATCGCCGCACGACGCGTGATCGCCCCAACGCCGGGACCAACTCCCGGGCCCGAACCAGTCTGTTGCGGACGCTCAGCCAAGCCAGTCTCCAACCGCGTCACTCTCGCCTCTGGAGCCCGACCTGTCAATCCGCTACCCGGCGAACGCCGAACCCACGCAGAGGGCGCAACAATCAAGACAACGCCGCCCAGAAACTCCGGAAAGGCTCCCGATGCCCTTCGATCCTCAACGCAAGAACAATCGCATGGACACAAGCACCCCGCACCCGCCGCCCCCCGACCGTTTCGAGATCGACAAACCGGACGAACAGTGGCGGAAAGAGCTCAGCCCCGAGGCCTACCGCATCACCAGAAAGGGCGGCACCGAGCCCCCCTTCACCGGCGAGTACACCGACACCGAGACCCCGGGCGAGTACCGCTGCGTCTGCTGCGACCAAGTCCTCTTTGAAGCCGGAGAGAAGTTCCACTCCGCCTGCGGGTGGCCCTCGTTCTCAGCCGCGGCCGGCGAGAAGAACATCGCCGCGAAAACCGACAGCTCCCATGGGATGGTCCGCACCGAGGTCCTGTGCAGCCGCTGCGGCGCCCACCTCGGCCATGTCTTCAACGACGGCCCGCCACCGACAGGCCTCCGCTACTGCATCAACTCCGCGGCGATCCGCCTGATCCCCGAGCGTCCGGAGACTCCGAAGTCTTCCGATCGCCCCTGATCGAGCCTGCAGCCCAACCCGCAAGCCGCAGCGTCTCGACCAGCACCGCCCCAACGAGCGCCAGCGGCACAACCACAACCAGCCAGACCGCCCCCGCAAAGGCCAGCCCCGAGGGTGTCCGCGAGAGCGTCCCCTCATCTGCGCCCATCAGCACGGGGATCGCCAGCACCGCCGCGCAGGCCGCCAAGCCCCCTCGCCAGACCCAAGGATTGCGCCACCGGCCGACCCGCCAGCACGCCCAAAGACACCACAGCGCGCTCGCCCCCACAAGCGACCAGACAAGCAGTTGCTCGTTCACCGCTCCTCCCGCTCGCCAGAAGCGGCCCGAGGCTGGAGCTCGACCTTGTGGGGGAACGACGCGCGGACCGACTCGATCCGCAGCGGCACGCGGATCAGACGCCCCTCCCTGAACAGCGGCCACTGGTCCGTCGCGTTCTCGCTGCCCAGCCAGCCGTCCTGCCCGCCGACCATCACGAAGTAGTTCTCGTCCTCGTCGGCCAGGTCGGTCACGAAGCGGGCGTTGGCGCCGAAGCTCGTCTCGTGGACCTTGTTCGTCACGCTGTGGGCGCTCTTGAGCACCGTCGACGACGAGCCGTCGATCGGGTAGTCCCCGAAGCGGAACTGCCCGCCCACAAGGGGCAGCCGACGCATCGGGTGGCCCATCACGAACCGGTGTAAGTCGCCCCAGACCATGCCGTCACGCATGTCGCGCGACGCGCGGACCAGCGCACGCGTCATCACCGAGTCGTCGATTTTGCCGGCCTCGGCGTCTTCCTGGACCCAGTCGTGCACCGCGACCGACCGGCGGAGGTGCTGGGTGATCTCCGCGCCGAAACGAGGCTCGTAGACCAGGTCGATGATGTGGTGCAGGAGGAGTTGGTACGCCGCGGCACCGGCCGAATCGGCCCGGTACCACCCGTCCCACGCCTCAATCGCATCGACGAGGCGCGTCCGCTGCGAATCCAGACGCCCCTCGTCGGGCATCCGCCGGATGAGCGTCATCAACTCGCCCGCCGCCTTGTGCGACGCCTCGGAGTAGGTGTCCAGCTGGATGTCGGCCAGTTCGTCGAGCGTGATCGAGCGCCCGTTCCACAGCCGGTCGGAGATCCGGTCGAAACGATCGTTGGCGTTGCCCGACACGCTCACCCGCGGCGTCGTCCGGACCGGCGTGTTGTTCGCCGAGACCAGGAAGCCCAAGTCGGGGTTCAGCGCGTGCGGCAGCTCCGTCGAAAGAATCTCGCCGTTCCACGCGTGCTCGGGCTCGGAAGGATCGGCGAAAAGCCCGTTCTCGGCGATCCGCCCCGCCGCGGGCGAGAACGACATCGCCAGCACCTGACCGATGTTCCCCGCTCGGTCGGCGTACAGGAAGTTCTGTCCGCTGACGGCGTAGCTCTCCCACGCGGTGCGGAACTCCTCGAAGTTCTTTGCTCGCATCACCTTCAGAAACGCAGTGAGCTCGTCGCTGGGCTGGTGCCCGCGCCACTTCAGCGCCGTCTTGGGCAGGTTCAGCGATCGAAAAAGCGGGGCCTCGGAGACCACGGGTCCGAACGGCGATTCGGTGATCGTGATCTCCCGGTCGTTCCACCAGCGCACGCGGATCGTCTCGGTGCGCGTCGTGAAGTCCTCCGGGGCCAGCGACGAGACATCGTACATCGCGCTGCTCAGCCCGAGCATGTTCGTCCCGCCCCACGCGATCTCCTCGTTGCGGCCGATCACGATCGCCGGCACCCCCGGGATCGAGAACCCGACCGCCGAACCGCTCGGCGAGCTGTACCCGATCACCGACCAGAGCGGCGGGATCTGCATCCCAACATGCGGGTCGCTCGCGAGCATCCCCGCGCCCGACGCCGTCCGCGACCCCGAGACCGCGAACGCGTTGCTGCCCACGCGCGAGACGCCCATGATCGCGTCCAGCGGCGTTGCGTCCATCGGCCCGAAGCTGGCCCGACCCGCGTCGTGGAAGCCCCGCAGGCGGGCGCTGTACTCCTCAAAGCCCGGCCGGTCGCGCAGCGCCGCCATGCTGTACCAGAGCGCAAGCGAGACATCCGCCGAGCCCAGACGCCCGATCGAAAGCACATCACCGACCGTCCAGTCCTCCGTCTCCGAGAGCCCGATGATCCGAAGCTCGATCGGCGCCGTGCGGAATCGGCGCCGGTAATCGTTGATCCCCTCGACATACCGCTGCGCCCACGCCCGTGTCTCCGGGTCCATCGTCTCTTCGATCGCGGGGACCGCCGTTGTCAGCCCGATCGCCCGGAGCGACGCGTCGAGAAAGACCGCCGGCGGCCCGAACAGTTCCGCAAGACGCCCCTGCGACAAATGACGCATCAGCTCCATCTGCCCCATCCGCTGGTGGGCGTGCACCACCCCCATCAGGTACGGCACATCCTCGTCGCGCGACGCCTCGATGAAGGGGTGCTGGTGTTCGTCGAACCAGAGCGTCGCCTCGCCCCGAAGGTCGTACTCGCCGTTGGGCAACTCCCGCACACGCTCGGCCGGAGCGACGCTCATCCCGATCGGCGGCACGCTTGCGCAACTCGACAGCCCCACAGCGAGCCCGACGCCCGCGAGCACCGGTCCGACGATGAGCACGCCCGTCATCAGCCCGAGGGCCTTCCTGTAGCGTCCCTTTGATGGTCTTTGTTTCACTCTCAAGCTTTCGCTTCCTGCTGGCGGCGGATGCCGACATCCCCACGGGGGGTCGGGTTTGTTCGGAGAATCCAACGCGTCGATGCTGCCGTAAATCGACCGGACGCCGGGATTATTCGTTGGCACTACCGACGCCGCATGCTCTCCAGCAGACATCCGTATCTTGATCGGGCCTCACGCAACGCCGGCCGCATCCTCACGCGGACCCATTTCGGTTCAGACTTCTGGCGCGTCCGCTGGCAGGACATGTCCGGAGCTTCCCACGAAGGGGTCGTGTATTCGTGGTACGATGGCTCCGAGGCCGGACGGGCGCTGGGCCCGGGCCTCGGAGGAATCATGCCCCAATTGAAAACCCTGATGAAGTTTCGTTCTCTGCTGTCGGCCGCGTTCTTCGCCCTCGTGCTCGCGCTGGCGCCAGCCGCACACGCCCAAACCCAGTACACCCTCACCGAGTCCTTCGACGGCGGCGCCCTCGACATCGAGGCCACCACCATTGAGGGCGATGTCATCCACCTCGCCCCCCGGGCGACCTGGACCATCCACCGCTACGCCAACCGCTTCCGCTGGGTGAATTTCCGGATTTCCGGGGTCGAGGGCCGCACCCCCGAGTTCCGTGTCACCGCCTCGGGCTTCCTCGGCTCGCTCCGGGGCCACCGGTTCCTGTACCGCGAGAACCCGACCGACCCCGACAGCGAGTGGCGGTTCTTCGAGCGTGGCGACATCGACCGCGACAACGATCTCTACATTTTCAGCAACGACCGCCCCTTCGACGCAGACGAGGTCGAGGTCGCCTGGTCGGTCACCTACCCCGTCTCCCGGGCGAGCTCGCTGGTCGAGGAGATCGGCCGTACGCGCTTCGTCTCGCCGACCCCCTCCTCCGACGAACGCCTCATCGTCGGCAAGTCGCTCGGCGGCACCGACGAGTTCGGACGCGAGATCCCGCAGCTTCGCCTCTACGGCTTCCGGCTCGCCGACGACGAGGGACCCGCCGAAGGCGTTGAACGCCAGACCATCGTCGTGATCAGCGGCGTCCACTCCAGCGAGACCGTCGGCAACCACGCGCTGGAAGGCTTCCTCAAGTTCCTCGTCTCAGACGAACCCGAAGCCGCACAGCTCCGATCCCTCGCCGAGTTCTTCGTCTACCCGCTGGTCGACCCCGACGGTCGCTACGGCGGACGCTTCCGCAACAGCCACGAAGTGCCCACCGAGGACATGAACCGCCACTGGCACCAGCCCGACACCTTCACAAACCTCCGCAAGCTGCGACAGGCGATCCTCAACGACACCGGCGGTCGCGCGGACATCCTCTTCGACTTCCACGGGATCTCCAACCAGGGCGACGACTTCGTCTTCACCCGCGAGGTCTTCGCCGACTCGGCGTTCATGCAGGCGCTCCAGGCCCGCGCCGGCATCGGCCCTCGGCCCTCCGACGGGCACCCCGGCATGGCCCGCATCTACTTCGCCCGCGACGACAGGCTCGGCCTCCGCGAGGCGTACACCCCCGAGTTCGCCCCCCGCTCCGGACGCACCAGCGAGGAACTGCAGGCTATCGGCCGTCAGTACGCCCTCGCCCTCCTCGACGCCCTGATCGAGCACCAGCGTTCGCCCGCGGAAGAAGCGGACGCCGAAGCCGAAACAGTCTCCTCGCACTGATCGCAAAGCAACGATTTTTCCGGACTCTACCGCGTCGGCCCCGTGCCGACGCGCTTTTTTATGCAACTGCGTCTCTGTCTCAGTTCGCAACTGAGACGCGTTCTCGCAAACTTGCGTGCGCTTCGGTGCGAAACTATGTGTGTCGGCGGCAACGACCGCCGCCCCGTGTTTCCGCAAGGAGGTTTCCCATGATGCAAGTCAAAGACGGCCAGTGCGGCAAGTGCGCCCACTTCGGCGAAGACCACCCGCAAGACCCCAAGCTCGTCCAGATCCGTGTCAGCGGCAAGGCCCCCGAGGACCTCGTCGAGGACTGCGGCCACCCCCAGCACGCCGGCCTGCACCTGAAGGTCACGCCGATCAGCGGCTGCCAGGGCTTCACCCCCGCCAAGGTCGCCTGAGTTGTCCGAGTCGCGGGCCTCCGCCCGCAAGGGGTAACAATTCGTCACGAGGCCAGCGACGCGTCGCGGGCGTCCTCGGGCAGGTGAACCTCCACCGGCTCGGCGGGCGCGACCACGCGTCGCTGTTTTTCTGCGCCCGCCCGCTCGCGGATCCACGCCCCGATCCGTTCCCGCTCGCCAGACCACGCATCCGAGGCCCGCAGCGCCAGAAAACTCCGGAACATCGCGAGAAGCAGCTCGTCCAGCCGCCGGATCATCGCGAGGCGGGCTTCGAGGCGGTCGCCCGCCTCGGTCATCGTCGCCTCTTCCTCCTCGCTCGGGCGGGGGAGGGTCACACCCGAGACGAGCCAGCGGTCGGCCTGGAAGCTCAGGGTGTATTGGCGGTTGTGCTCGGCGAGGATCAGCCCGGCCCGCCTGGGCCACTTGCCGACCAAGAGCGCCCTTGCCGCCTCGGGCATGCGGACCGGGGCGATCCCTTCCTCGGTCGAGGTCAGGGTCTGCTTGCCGGTAAAGCCCCAGGCGCACTCCATCTCCAGCAGCCGGTCCATGGCGAGGGCGACCTCGGTTTCGGCCCCCGATTCATCGGTGACCTCGAAGCGCCCGCCGCCGGTCTCGCAGCGGCGCCAGATCCAGAGCAGGAATTCATTGCCGAGGAAGTCCGACGGCTCGACGCTCGCCCACGGGACCTCGGGCCGGTCCGGATCGATCGCGTCCTCGCCGGGTGACCGACCCGCGGGGGGATCGACAAAGCGGCTCGGGCGCATGTCCTCGAAGCGCCGGTCGAGGCCCTTGGAGGCGTAGTAGTCGGCCGCGAGTGCGCCCGAGCTCATCGGCGAAAGCCCGGCGCCGAACGAGACGCGCCAGTGATTCGCCAGACGCTCGGTGAACGCCTGCGCCCCGGTCGCGCAGAGAATCACTTTTCGTGGTAAGTCCCAGAGGATGGGAACCATCTTGCTGCGCTTGTGCTTGCCGGTCGCGCGCTCGTCGTCGATCGCGCGTTCGACCGCCTCGCGCACGAGCTTCTTGCTCTCGCGCATCCCGGGCATGGCGTCCTTCAGCGAGCCGGCCTCGCGGGCCCGGATCGCGCGAGCGACCTCGGCGGGCACCTTGTTGGTGTCGACGCGGACGCCGAGGTGGGCGAGCTGCCCGTCGAGCCAGGCGTTCTTGTCGAGCGAGAACTGGTTGTCCTCGATGTGCTCGCCCCCGGTCCAGCCGAACTCGACCTCGCCGGGGCGTTCGCCCGCGTCGGTCGGGTTTTTGGCGATGGTGTGCTCGGCGCACTTGTCAAGATGCTCGCGCCCGAGCGTTTCGGACGCCGGGAGCGACGCGCGGAGACGGCAGAAACCGACCTGTCCACCAAGAAAGGGCATGCGGGACTGTCCTTGTTCGATGTGTTCTCTTGGGCGGCTCTCGCCCGGGCCGCGATCGTACTGCCCCGCCCCGCCCGGGTCGCCCCGAGAAGGCCGCCGAACACGCAGGAAAGGCCCCAGCGCCGCGGGTTTGCGCACAAACGCGAGCGGTCGCCTGTCGAGAGACAGGTTGCCAACCGAGTTCTCCACCATGTTGTCCACAGGCGGCTGTCGGTTGCCGGGGGCTCTACTCCAGCCCGACCTGAACGAGCCTGCGCCCGCGGATCTGCTCGTTGCCGAGCTGGCCGCAGGCGGCCATGGTGTCGCGCCCCTTGGTCCTGCGCCGCTTGCAGAACTGGCCCCGGGCCTCCAGCCTCGCCAGGAAGGCGTCGACCGACGCCTCGTCGGGGGCCGGCCAGGGCGAGTTCCGGCGCGGGTTGTACGGGATCACATTGACGCAGCAGCGGATGTTCTTGAGCAAGTCCGCCAGTTCATCGGCGTGCTCGGGCCGGTCGTTCACGCCCGGGATCAGCACATACTCGGCGCAGATCGCGCCCGACGGACGCAGCGGCCACGCCTCCAGCACACGCACAAGCTCGCCCAGCGGCATCGCCCGGTTGATCGGCATGATGGTGTTGCGGATCTCGTCGTTAGGCGCGTTGATCGACACCGCGAGATTCAGCCGCTTCCATCCGTCGGTGACGACACGCTCGCGGAGGGCCAGCAGCCCGTCGATGCGTCCGACGGTCGAGACGGTGATGTTCTTCATCGCGATCGCGGCGCCGCGCCGGTCGGTCAGCGTCTCGATCGCGCCGATCACGCCCTCGGGATTGTCCAAGGGCTCGCCCATGCCCATGAAGACGATGTTCTTGATCGCCGCGTGCAGACGGTGCGTCGCGGCCCACCACTGCGCCACGATCTCGGCGGGGCTGAGCGAGCGGATGAGCCCCATCTGCGCCGTCTCGCAGAAGCCGCAGCCCATCGCGCAGCCGACCTGCGACGAGACGCAGAGCGTGTGCGTTGTGGCGTGACGCCCGCGCATGGGGATCACGACCGATTCGGTTTCGAGGTGCTCGGGCAGCTCGCGCCCGCCCCTGCGCTCCGGCGGCGGCACCGGCAGCAGGAACTTGCGGACCACGCCCTCGGGGCTCTCCGATTCGAGCACGCGCGAGGGCGAGGCCGGGATCCAAGACGCGATCCAAGCCTGGGCCAAGCCCTCCAGATCACCCCCGGCCCGCCCCGCGTAGACCGCCCGGTAGATCGCGTCGGCACGCCCGGACCCCACGCCCACGGCGCGGCAAGCCTCGACAAACGCCGCGTGGGGCAGGCCCAGCGGCGAGGGCGGGCGGGAAGCCGGGTTTTCAGTGCGGGCGGCCATCAGACCCGGAGTTTAGGGTCGCTCCGGCGGCTCCAGCGACGGCTGGGCTAGCGCTTGATCACGCGAACCACATGCACGGGGCGTGCCGGATCGGACGGGACGGCGATGTGGATCGTCCCGACATCTTCAGGCTGCAGCCCGAGCGTGGCGAGCTGCTGCTCCTGCACGCTCCCGATCTGGCGCGCGAGGCCGGAGGGGATCACCGCGATCACGCGCCGGACTCGCGGGTTCCACGATGCCCCGAAGTGGCTCCGCAGGTCGCGCGATCCCGCGATCTCGATCTCCAGCGGCACGCTGCTCCACGCGCCGGAGACCCGGATCGGTCCGCGATGCTCGGTGATGGTCCGGCCGTCGCGGGAGATCTGCACCACGCCGCGGCTGAGCGAGTCGACACCGAAGATGTACATGTTGTGGCGTGCGGCCGCGTTGAAGAGCTCGCTCGAAGACCCGAACGAGAGCACGATCTTCGGCGCAGCGAACTCGCCGCCGGCTTGGGTCGTCCCTTCGGCGACGACGGCTCGCTCAGCGTCCGAATCGGCGCCGCCGAGGATGTCTTCAATCATGCCGCTGGCGTCGGACTCGGCGAGCTCTGTTGCTTCTGTCGCGGGATCCGGCTCGGCGGCTGCCTCGGCAACTGTTTCCTCGATCGCTTCTGTGGCGTCGGCTTCGGCGAGTTCTTCCATCGCGCCATCGGGCGGGGTGAACTCTTCGAGCACGGCCTCCGCAAGAGCCTCTTCCTCGATCATCGGCTCGGGCTCGGCCTCGACGAGCGTTTCCTCGATCGGTTCGGGGATCGGCAGCCGGATCGGTTCGGGTAGCTCTTCTGCGACCGCTTCTTCCTCGATCGCCGCCTCTTCTTCGATCGCCGGCGGCGGCGGAGGCGGCTCGGCGAGCGCAACGGTCAGTTGACCCGGATCGATCTCTTCTACTTCCGAATCGTCCTTGGTGACCAGCCAGACGAAACCGATCACCACGCCGTGGAGGGCCAGCGAGAGGATCAGTCCGGCGATCGCGTGTCCGGCTTTCATCGCGCGCCCTCCGATGCATCAACTTCCAGTCGTGCGTCGACGCCGGCGGCGGTGATCTCGGCGAGCACGCTCAGCAGACGCCCCGAGGCCGCCTCGCGGTCGGCGCGCACGAGCACCGTCTCGCTCGGGTCGAGCAGCTTGGCGAGTTCGCCGCGAGCGATCGGGCGATCGCCCAGAAACACCCCGTCGGCCCGGACGGTCACCACCGGCGGGTTGTCCGAGACGGCTGCAGTCACACCCGGCCCGACCTCGGCGAGGTCGACGGGCATCGCGTCGATCCGCGTCGTCTGCGACAGGATCGCCACCACCGCCCCCAGCGTGAGGAAGCCCAGATCGATCAGCGGCAGCATGCTGCGGAGCGTCATGCCTTCGCCTTTCTCACCGGCGCCTTCTTCTCAGGCGTCGTCGCGGGCGCCTGCACAGTCACGGCGACCGGCGTCGGCGAACGCTTGGCGAAGATGTCGAGCACGAAGATGCCCAGCGACGCGACGATCGCGGTCACCAGCCCGACGCCCGTGGTCGTGTACGCGGTGCCGAGGCCCGAGACGATCTTCTCGGTGTCGATCGCCCCGCTGAACCCCGAGAACGCGCGCACAAACGCGACCACCGAACCAAGAAGTCCGATCGAAACGGCGATGTTCGCCAGCGTTTCGAGCGGGCGGGTCCAGGGCCGGTCGAGCATCTTCTTGCGGCGACCCCCCATCATCGCCAGGAAGTAGCCCAGCACGATCCCCAGCGTCAACACCGACAGCGTGAGCTGCGGGATCAGGAAGTACCCCAGCGATTCGACGAGGGTGCGCATGACTCGGTCCGTGGGTTACCTTGCCGCGCGGAGCGCCGGCGGCACGCTGATGATCGGCAGCGGGATGTCGGCCGCGATCTGCAGCGCCTCGGCGCGCACGCGCGAGCGCAACGACTGCTGGATCGGATCGAACGGAGACTCGACCTCGCGCCTCGGGCGCGCCGACTCTTCCTCGGGGTCGACATCGGGGATCGCCCAGCCGTGGCGGGTGCTGAGCACCAGCAGGCGGGCGAAGACGCGGTCGCGCCGGTCTCTGAGGGAGAGGAGTTCGGCGACGGTCTCGCCCTTGGCTTCGCCGCCCTGCTCGCGGGCCTCTTCCATGGCCTTGGCGCCGGTGCGGGCGATGTTGCGGTCGAGCCGCCGGAGCTCGCCGACGAGGGCGTTGAAGTCCTCGCGGGCCCGGTCGTTCTCAGACGAGGGCTGCTCGCTATAGGCGTACTCCGCCACGCCTGCGCGGGATTCGGCTGCGCCGAGCGTGCAGGCGGCGGCGAGGGCCAGTGTCGCGATCGCGGTGCGCATGGTCTGTTCCTCCTGCCCGGCGCGGGGGGCGCGTCAGGGCGTTTCGCGTCGGCGCTCGCGGCGCCGGGTGTGTGTCAGTTGCCGCCGGAGCGGTTGTCGTTCTCGTTGCTGCCCGAACCGTTCCCAGAACTGTTTCCGGATTGGGGCGGGTTGCGGTAGCGGGCCATCTCCGCCTCGATGTTCAGGTTGAGGCCCGCGCGCGTCTCGTCGAGGTCGGCGGTGAGCTGGTCGGCGGTGTCGTCGATCTCCATGATGAGTTGGTCGCCGACCTCGTTCATGAGGACGGAGAAGTCGGCCGCCTGCTGGGCGAGGCCCGCGAGGTCGCCGATCATCGGGCGGAGCTTGTCGCCCGTGCCGCCCAGGCCCCGGAGCAGGGCGCTGAGTTCCTCCGCCTCGATCAGCCCGTCGACGACGGCGAGATAGGAATTGATGAAGTCGCGCTGCTGGGCGAGGATCGCCCGCGCCTCTTCCACCTTGAACCCCGCCGAGACAAGCTGCGTCGAGAGCATGTCCAGCGCCTGCACCGTCTTGGCGAAGACGCGCATCTGCGTGTTGTCCATGTCCACCGTCGCCATCGACTCCTTGAGCCGCTTGAGGCGCAGGTGGTGGGCGAACATGATCTTCAGGCGTTCCTTGCGCCCCTCGTCGGCCTCGCGGTCGATCGCCGAGACGAGCTGGCGGAGCTGGTCCTCGTGTCGGGCGACCTGCTCCATCATCGCTTCGTTGGTCGTGCCGCTCGGGCCGGTCGCGATCAGCATCCGCACGCGGTCGATCGACTGGCCGATCGCGTCCTGCGCGTCAAACAACGGCATGCTGTCCAGATCATCGATGAAGCGCCCGAGCTCGCTCTCCAGACGCGACATGGCGCTGCGGAGGCGACGCTTGTCGATCCGGCCCCGGCGCAGCTCCTGGCTCACCTCCTCGAACCGCTCGCTGAGGCGCGAGCGGACCAGAGGCTCGGCGACGGCGACCGTCGCGTCGTCGACGATGCGGATGAGTTCGCGCACATCGACGGCGCGTCGGACGCGGCTGTCCTCGGCCGAAACTTCCTCAGGCCCCTCGACCACGACAGGAGGCGGGTCTTGCTCCGACTGGGCGAAGGCCGCCGGCGTCAGGCAGAGCCCCGAGACGAGCGCCAGCCCGAGGGCGGCGCGCAGCGGGTTGTTCGTGGGTGCGGTTCGCATGGCTTACCTTCCTCCCTCTGCCGAACGGGTCAGGCCGAGGGCGCCGGGGTCGTACTGCTCGCGGGGCTGGGCGTAGACGCCGAGCGACGCACGCAGGCCCGGTTCCTGGATGCTCTGCCAGAGCTCCATCGCGGCCGAGCGACGCCCCTGGGCGTACAGGTCCAGCCCCTCGGCGGTGACGGCCAGGTCGCTCACGCGGGCGCGATCGTCGCCGGAGCCGTAGAGCCCCCGGGCACGCTCAAGGCTGTCTTTGGCGTCTTTGAAGCGGCCGGCCTTCAGGAAGGCTTTGCCCCTGACCTCGAGCAGGTGCGGGTGGGTCTCGGCCTTGGCGCCGGCGGATTCGACGATCTCGAGCGCCCGCTCGGTGTCGCCCATCGCGATGGCGACCTCGCCCGCGACGGCACGCCTTGCAAGGCCGACATCGTCGAGTTCGGTGTACTGCGAGCGGCTGAGCCAACGCATCGCCGCGTCGACATTGCCCTGCGAGAGCTCCTGATGAGCCGCGAGTGTCTCGTTGGCGGCGGTCTTCATCGCCTGGGTGCGGTTGTTCTGGCTTGCACAGCCGGACATCACCGCGACGCCGAGCAGGGCGAGAACCCCGCCGGTCTTGGCGAGACGGACGGAACGGGAACGCTGAGGGATCGGCATGGCTCTTCCTCCGTGGCCGCCTGAGGCCCGTGGACGCATGGGTATGCGGCCCGGGCGGAAGGGCGGGGCACGCCGCGTGGTATTTTTCCGGATCCGTCCGGAAAACCGTCGCTTACGGGCCCGGCGCAGTGTATCGGCAGTTGATCCCGGCCCGGACAAGACTTGTCGGCAGCGGGAAGGGGGAATCCCCGATCGCCCGCGGTCAGGCGTTGGACGCGGCCTTGAGCATGACCAACGCCAGCACGCCACGGGCGGTCCAGAGGAAAGTCCGCCCCCAGTTTGTGGCGACAAGCAGCCCATGTGCCCGCGCGTCGAACCCGCGCGACAGCTTCTGGTGCAGCGGCACCTGCACCCCGAAGGTGCTCAGCCAGATCAAGGCGAGCATCACCATGCCGACCAGCGGCATCCAGCGGGGGACGCCCGCGGGGACCATCGCAAGGAGGATGATCGCCGCGGCGAGTTCGGCGAGCATCAGCGGGCCGACGATGATCCCGGTGCGGGCCTGGTGTCGCTGCTCATAGTCGGCGAAACGATCTTCGCCGACCGCGCCGAACAGCGGGTAGTGGACGATCTGCACAAACCAGATCACCCCCGCCATCATGCAGGTCGCCAGGGCGTGGACGATCAGAACAAGCGTGGGCGTCGCCATCAAAGACTCGGTGTCAGCCCTGCGGGATCGGGCAGGTGGAGAGGGCGTCGTAGTCGGGGCGGGCGCCGGCGGTTTCGTGGCGGAAGGCCTTGACGATCCGGCCGTCTTGGACGAGAAAGACACCGGGCATCTGGAACCCGTCGCCGACGAGCTTGCCGACCATGTGGCCCTTGAATGTCGCGGCGATCCCGCGCAGCCAGACCTTCGGGCCGAAGAGCTGGCCGAGCGTGCCCCGCTTGAGGCCGAAGGCGGCGTAGAGCTTCTTCTCTGGATCGGCGATCAGCGAGGCGTCGGCGAGCCCGTACTTTGACGCGAAGGCCGAAGCCTCGTCATGCGTCGCCATGTGCACGAGCACAAGGCCGACCCGCTCCTGCTTGAGCTTCTCGCGCATCTTGGCGATGTCGGCCATCGCTTCTTTGCAGAAGGTGCAGCCGAGGTGGCGGAGGAAGACGACCAGCTGCGCGCTGTCGCGCGAGAGCTCGTCGAGGCTGCGCCCGTCGTGCGTCGTGGCTTCCTGCATCGCGGCTTGCTGGTCGGAACTCGGCTCGGTCATCTCGTGCGCTCCGGCGTGGGTCAGATAGGCGTGGCGGAGGATCAGCACGAAGGGGATCCACCAGATCACATCATTGGTCGGGATCGTCGCCCCGAAGCCGAGCGTCGAGGCGTCGGCGATCGCGCTCTGCGCAAACCCGATCGGCCCGAAGATCTTGCCGAGCAGGCCAACGAGCACGATCGGCCAGTGGCGCACGGGGTCGAAGGCGGCGACAGCGTAACCGACGCCGTAGACGCCGACGATCATGCCCACGCACTGCCAGACCTGCGGGTAAAGCGGCCGGTCCATGCCGGTGAGGTCGAAGAGCCAGTTGGGGAAGAGGACGACCGAGGCGCCCCAGAGGATGTTGTACGCCGCGGCGAGCAGCAGCACGACGGTCATCCAGCCCGGTGCGGGGTAGGGGCGGCGGACAGATGCAGTCTGATTCATCCGGGCGACAACTCCGAGTCCTTCAGGCCCTGGCCGGTGCCTTGACGCGTCCGCGGACATTCGCCATGCCCCCGTCGACCCCGATGGTCTGCCCGGTCACCCACGCACTCTCGGGGCCCAGCAGCCATGAGAGCACGGGCACGATGTCCGACGGCTCGCCGATCCGTTCGAGCGGGTGCATCGCGACCGATGCGTCCAGCGCCGGCTTGGATGAGGTGATCGGCTTGGCCATCGGCGTGTCGACCAGGCCCGGGGCGATGCAGTTGACACGGACCTTCGGCGCCAGGGTCGCCGCGGCCGAGCGGGTCAGGCCGATCACGGCGCCCTTGGCGGCGGCGATCGCTTCGTGGTTCGGCAGGCCGACCTGCGCAGCGCACGACGACATCAGCACGATCGAGCCGCCACCACGCATCGCTTTGGACCCGGCGCGGACGACGCCGAAGGCGCTGGCGACATTCAGGGCCATCGTCGTATCGAACTCGCTGCGCGAGGTGGACTGCGCGGGCTTGAGCAGGATCGAACCGACGAGGTTCGCGGCCCCCACCACCTTCTTGCCCATCGACTCGGCGTGCTTGGACGCTTTGGCGAAGACCTCCGCGACGGCGTCAAAGTCCGTCGCGTCGGCGGGGACGGCCAACGCTTCGAGCGGGGAGGCGAGTTCCTTCAGCGCGTCTTCGCTCCGGGCGGAGACGACCAGCGAGGCCCCGCGCTCGGCGAGGGTTTTTGAGAGTTCCGAGCCGATCCCGCCCGTCGCCCCGAAGAGGACGACGACGCCGTCGATTGTGTGCTGTGACAAGGAAGCTCCGTTTCCGGCCGGGTGTCCGACCCGCAATCGGGTTCGGCGTGAGGGCTGCGCGGATGCAGGGCAGAAGGGGCGCGGGGTGTGCGGCGCGGGGGTGGCTTCGGCCTGCGGCCGACGCTGGGTACGGGCTTTGGGGACTCGGGGTGCTGGAAAGCAAAGGCAAACCGCGCCCGAAGGCCGCCGCCTCCCCCAGCGCCCCGCGCCCCACACCCCGCGCCCTGATCTCAGCATCTCAGCGGCAGCGACGCCTCGAATCGCAAGAGCGTGCGATCCCTCAGAGGCAAAAAACACATCGCCCCGGCGGTTTTGCCGGGGCGGTGGGCAGTGGCGAGGGGGAGACTTGAACTCCCGACCTCCGGGTTATGAATCCAGCGCTCTAGCCAGCTGAGCTACCTCGCCTTGGATGTCTTTGTCGTCTCGTGCAATCCAACGGATCGCACGGGGCTTTGATTCCGGGACCGCCAAGGATAGCCACCGACCCCGCCGATCGGCCAGCCCCAACGGTACGGTCGTTGCCGTCTGATCAGGACTGTTGAGGCCTGGGCTCGTGGGGCACGGCGCCGGTCGAGCCCGACGAGGGCAGGGTCGAGTCCGCCGGCGGGGCCGCGTCGGGCAGCGAGGCCGGGGGCACATTCGGGGGCGTCTGCTCGGAGCGGGGCTCACGCTTGCCCGGCTTGTCGGACTCGGCCTCGATCTCGTCGTCGATGCCTTTGACCCCGCGCTTGAACTCGACGATGCCCTTGCCGAGGCTCTTGCCGACCTCGGGCAGCCGCCTTCCGAAAATCAGCAGGGCGATGATCAGGATGATCACCAGTTCCTGCGTGCCGAGGTGCGGGATGAAGGCGAGCGGGATCATCGGCTCTTCTCAATGCGTGTCTGCGGCCTCGCGGGCCGCGGGAAAGGATCGGTTCGGCAGATTCAAGCGCCCGGGGCCGGATGGGTCAACGAACGGCCGTGATCGGGCATTGCCCGGGCCGGGCCCCGAAAGGCGCCGCTCGGGCTGAAAACCGGCTCTACATCGCCCCGCCCGAGAAGATGACCCGCTTGCGCTCCGACCTCGGGTCCGGCTCGGGCACGGCAGAGAGCAGCGAGCGGGTGTAGTCGTGGTGCGGGTCGCCGAGGATCTGCTCGCGCTGGCCGTGCTCGACGATCCGGCCCCGGTACATCACCGCGATCTCCTTGCACACATGCTGGATCACGGCCATGTCGTGGCTGATGAACAGATAGCTCAGGCCGAACTCGCTCTGCAGGTCGGTCAGCAGGTTGATGATCTGGGCCTGGATCGAGACATCCAGCGCGCTCGTCGGCTCGTCGCAAACGATGAACTTGGGCTCCAGCGCCAGGGCCCGGGCGATGCCGATGCGTTGACGCTGGCCGCCCGAGAACTCGTGGGGGTAGCGGTCGGCGGCGGCCTTGGGCATGCCGCAACGCA
The DNA here is from genome assembly GCA_050486265.1 of Phycisphaerales bacterium. GTDB lineage: Bacteria > Planctomycetota > Phycisphaerae > Phycisphaerales > UBA1924 > SLFH01. The sequence continues at coordinate 447,712 of JBJHCY010000002.1, forward strand.
CCAGGAGCTCTTCGACGCGGTGGCGGAGCTCGGCCTTGTCCTTGATGAGGCCGTGGACTTCGAGGGGCTCGCCGACGATGGCGCTGATCCGCATGCGGGGGTTCAGGCTGCCGGCGGGATCCTGGAAGATGATCTGCATCTCACGCCGGAGGCGCCGCATCTCCTTCGCGTTGGCCGAGAGCACATCCTTGCCCTCGAAGATGACCCGCCCCTCGGTGGCGGGGATCAGGCGGAGGAGCGTGCGTCCCACGGTGGTCTTGCCGCAGCCGGACTCGCCGACCAGCCCGAGGGTCTGGCCCTTGCCGATGCTGAAGGAGACGCCATCGACGGCCTTGACCCAGCCGGTGATCCGCTGGAGGACGCCGGTGCGGACCGGGAAGTGGGTCTTGAGGTCGACGACATCGAGCAGGGGCTCGGCGGGCGTCGTCGCGGCGGGCGACACCGGTCGATCGGCCTCGGGGCGTTCGGCTTCGGGAGGGGTGCTGACCATGGTCGCGGGCATGGTAGCGTTTGGAAGGGCGTGGGGTGTGGGGCCGCCGGCCAGCGGCCGGCGAGAGCAGGAGAGAGGCGAGCAGGCGAGCAGGAGACCCGACCCTTCGGCTTCGCCTCAGGGATCGGCGTCCAGGAATGGAGATCCGCCGTCGGCTCACCTGCTCGCCTGCTCGACACTCGCCTGTTCTCGCCCGCCCCAGGCGGGCGCCCCCACTACCGCCCGCCGGCGGCGGGCGGTTGACCCGTCCCGGCCCGGTGGTAAAGTTGGCCCTGCCGATCGCCCGACAGGGCGGATCGAGGGGCAGGTAGCTCAGTTGGTAGAGCACCGCACTGAAAATGCGGGTGTCGGCGGTTCAAGTCCGCCCCTGCCCATTGGTCCACAGGACCGCGAACAAAGGCCCGAGGCGTCAGCGCCCCGGGCCGTTTTCATTCCCGGACGCTCGCGCGACGCCCGACCCCGCAACAATCGGCGATCAAAGGAGGCCCGATGCCCGCGGCGATCATCGACGGCAAGGCGATGGCCAGAGCCATCCGCGAGAAACTCGCCGAGCGGGTCAGGGCGGTCCGCTCGCGGGGCGGGCCTGTGCGGCTGGACGCGATCCTGGTCGACGCGGGCGACAACGCCGCGAGGGTCTACGCCCACAACCAGGGCGCCCGGTGCGAGGACCTGGGCATCGAGTACAAGCTGCACGAACTCTCCGCCTCCAGCGGGTTCGACGAGATCGCCGGGCGCGTGCTGCTGCTCAACGAGAACGACCGCGTGCAGGCCGTGATGCTGCACATGCCCCTGCCCGAGGGCGTCGACCCCTACTCGGTCCAGCGCCTGATCGACCCGGACAAGGATGTCGAGGGCGTCAACCCCGCCAACATCGGCAACATCGTCTACGGACGCTCCAGCCTCGCCCCGTGCACCGCCCTGGCGACCGTGACGATGCTCGAAAACGCCGGTGTCGAGCTCCGCGGCAAGCGGGCGGTCGTCGTCGGCGCGGGCGATGTCGTCGGCAAGCCGATCGCCGTGCTGCTGATGCGGCGCGAGGCGACGGTCATCTCCTGCAACATCCACACGCGTGGGCTCGAAGAGCTCTGCGCGTCGGCGGATGTGATCGTCGCCGCGGCCGGCGTGCCCGAACTCGTCAAAGCCTCGATGGTCAAGCCCGGGGCGGTGATCATCGATGTCGGGGTGAACCGCGTCGAACAGCCCGGCGGGAAGATGAAGACCGTCGGCGATGTCGCGTTCGACGAAGTCTCGCAAAAAGCGGGCATGATCAGCCCCGTGCCCGGCGGCGTCGGCCCGATGACCGTCGCGATGCTGCTCTCCAATGTCGTCGAGGCGGCGGAGCGCAGAATGGGCATGCTGGGGTGAGAGGGGCGTGGGGTGTGGCGAGTAGGGCGTGGGGTCGCTCGCGATCCATCAACGCGCGTCGGGGTCTTCGCCGAGCAGTTGCATCTTCGTGTTGATCATCCGCAGGCGGAGCATCGCCATCGCGGTCCGCGCCGACCAGAGCCTGACGATCTCTCGAGGACCCTTGAAGCGGAAGCAGCGGATGTCGGGCTGCATGCCGCGGCTGGCCAGCCCGATCCAGACCATGCCCACCGGCTTCTCGTCGGTCCCCCCGCCGGGCCCGGCGACACCGGTGATCGCCAGGCAGTGGTCCGCTTCGGAGCGTTCGAGCCCCCCCGCCGCCATCTCGATGCAGCATTGGCGGCTGACGGCGCCCTGGGCCTCGATGGTTTCGGGCGAGACGCCGACCATCCGCGTCTTCTGCTCGTTGCTGTAGGTGATCCACCCCCCGACAAAGACATCCGACGCGCCGGGCACCATCGTCAGCGTCTGCCCGAGCATCCCGCCGGTGCACGACTCGACGACGGCGAGCGTGTCGCGCCGTTCCCGAAGCAGGCTCACGATCGTTTCTTCGAGGGTGCGTGAACCCTCGGCGAAAACCGCGACGCCGAGTTGGTCGCGGACGGTCTCGGCCATCCGTTCGACGGCGGACTCGGCGGCCTTGCGCGCGCTTTCGACCTCGTGGCGGATGCGCACGGACACGACGCCGTTGGAGGCGGTCGTCCCGACAGTCGGCGACGCGGCGCGGGCCATGAGCTCGCCGAGGCGTGAGGCGACCTCGCTCTCGCCGTAGCCGAATGTGTGCAGCACGCGGGTGACGATGGTGCGGTCGTCGGGCGGCCGGATCTCGGGGAGGACCGCCGCCTCGAACATCGGCTGCATCTCGTGGGGCGGCCCGGGCATGCAGGCGATGAGCACGCCCCTGGGATCGGTCGCGAGGAGTCCGGGCGCCGTCCCGTTGGGGTTGGCGAGGCTCCGGGCGGACTCGGGGCGGAGGGCCTGGACGCTGTTGGCCTCGGGCATGGTCCTGCCGCGGCCCTCGAACCAGGCGCGGATCTGGGCGAGGGAAACTTCATCGGTGACCAGCCGCTCGTTGAGGAATGCGGCCAGGGCGGTGCGGGTCAGGTCGTCTGCGGTCGGGCCCAGCCCGCCGGTGGTCAGCAGCAGGTCGACCTCGGCGGAAAGTCTGGCGAAGAGGGCGGCGAGGCGCTGGGCGTCGTCCTCGACCGTCGCGTGCTCGACGACGCGGACGCCGAGATCGGTCAGGCGCGAGGCGAGCCACCGGGTGTTGGTGTCGAGCGTCTGGCCGAGGACGAGTTCGTCGCCGATGGAGATGACGGCCGCGGTGCGGTGGGCGGGCATGGGCTGAGAATAGGGCGCGGGGAGAACTGCCATAGAGCGTGGCACGGGCGTCCCGCCCGTGCGCACGAACCTCGTGATTTACCCATCCGGAGAAGAGGTAGCCACGGGCGGGACGCCCGTGCCACGAGCCGGGGTAGTTCCAGAGCGTGCGCGTCGACCTCTGATTTCATACCATGCCCGCGTGAACACCACAGCGGACAGGGTCATGGAGCTCCGGGACCTCCTGAAAAGGGCGGACCGGGCGTACTACATCGAGGCGTCGCCGATCATGTCCGACGCCGAGTACGACGCGCTGCTCGCCGAGCTGAAAGAGCTCGAAGCCGAGCACCCCGAACTCGACGACCCCGACAGCCCGACACGACGCATCGGCGACGCCCTGATCGGCGGCTTCGAGACCTTCGACCACGCCCTCCCGATGCTCTCGATCGACAACACCTACAGCGAGGAAGACCTCGCCAGGTGGCACGAGCGCATGGTCCGCCTGCTCAAAGACAACGGGGACGCCCCACGCTTCGTCTGCGACCCCAAGATCGACGGCGTCGCCATCAGCCTCCGCTACACCGATGGGCGGCTCGACCGCTGCCTGACGCGGGGCGACGGGACCAAGGGCGACGAGGTCTCGCACGCGATCCGGACGGTGCGGTCGGTGCCGTTGAAGCTCGATGAGCAAGTGCCGGGCGTGCTGGAGGTCCGGGGCGAGGTGTTCATCCCCGACCCGGAGTTTGCGCGGATCAACGAGGAGCGTGAAGCCGCGGGGCAGGAACCCTTCATGAACCCCCGCAACGCGTGCGCGGGGACGGTCAAGAACCTCGACCCGAGCGTCGCGGCCGAACGGAAGCTGAGGTTTGTCGCTCACGGTCGCGGGGCGATGCCCGAGGGGTTCGCCTCCGGGCACGCCGAGTTTCTGCAGAAGATTAACAGCCTGGGCGTCCCCTCCAGCCCCCACACCAGGACCTGCGAGTCGTTCGACGAGATCGTCGAGACCATCCGCTCGTTCGACGAGAAACGGCGCGGGCTCGACTACGCGACAGACGGCATGGTGATCCGCGTCGACACATTCGCCCAGCAGGATGCGCTCGGCGTCACCAGCAAGAGCCCGCGATGGATCATCGCGTACAAGTACCCCGCCGAACGCACGACGACGAAACTCGTCCGCGTCGAGCACCAGGTCGGCAAGACCGGCAAGATCACGCCGCGGGCGGTGATGGAGCCCGTCGTCCTCGCCGGCACGACGGTGCGCCACGCCACGCTGCACAACTACGGCAACATCGTCAAGAAAGACATCAGGATCGGTGACACCGTCGAGGTGCAGAAGGCGGGCGAGATCATCCCGCAGGTCGAGGGCGTGATCCGTGCAGAGCGCCCCAAGGACGCAAAGAAGATCGTCCCGCCGACCGAGTGCCCGATCTGCGCCGGGCCGGTCGAGCCCGAGTACGGGGGCGGCGCCGAAGACCCGGCCGAAGAGACCGCTCGGCGCTGCGTCAACCCCGAGTGCCCGGCGCAGATGCGCGAAAAACTTATCTGGTTCGCCGGGCGCAAGCAGATGGACATCGACGGGCTCGGCGAGAGCACGATCGATCAGATCCGCGAACAGTCGGAGATCCCGCTCAACGCTTTCGCGGACATCTTCCGCCTTCACGAGCACCGCGAGGAACTGCTCAAGCTCGAACGCATGGGCGAGAAGAAGGTGCAGAACCTCCTCGACGGGATCGAAGAGGCCAAGTCGCGGGGTCTCGCCCGCGTGCTCGGCGGCATGGGCGTCCGGCACATCGGCGGATCGACCGCCAAGAGCCTCGCCCGCCTCTTCCCGGATCTGGACGCGCTGCTCGAGGCCGAGGAGTGGGAGCTGCGCCCCAAGACCCTCAGCAAGTCCGAGGCGGTCGAGAAGGGGCTGCCCGCGGACCCCAAGGACCGGCCCGAGACGGGGCTCGGCTCGCTGACGGCGCCGATCTTCCACGAGTACCTGCACTCCGAGGCCGCGAAGAGAACCTTCGCGCAGCTCCGCGAGGTCGGCGTCGACCTGACGAGCAAGGAGTACAGAGCGGGCGGCGACGGACCGGCGGCAGCGCCCGCCGACAGCGATTCCCCCTTTGCCGGCAAGACCATCGTGCTCACCGGAACGCTCGAACACTACGAGCGGCAGGAGCTGACCGAGATCCTCGAATCCCTCGGCGCCAAGGTCACCGGCTCGGTCTCGAAGAACACCGACCTGGTGATCGCCGGTGAGAAGGCGGGATCGAAGCTGGACAAAGCGAACAAACTCGGCGTCGAAGTCTGGGACGAGAAGACGCTGCTCGAAAATCTGCCGAAATAGGTTCAGGCACGGAGGCGGTCATGCACAATGTCGAGTTCAAGGCCGAGCTCCGCGACCGGGACCTCGCGCGGTCGGTGCTGCTCCGCATGGGGGCCACACCGATCGGCGTGCTCGAACAGACCGACACCTACTACACGGTCAAGAGCGGGCGCCTGAAGAAGCGCGAGACTTCGGGCGAGCGCACCGAGGTCATCTTCTACGACCGCCCCGACCGAAGCATCCCCAAGCTGAGCCACTTCTCGCTGTACACCGAGGCAGCCGCGGCCAAGGAGTTCGGCGACCCGCCCGGCGAGGTGCGGATCGTCGTGCGCAAGGTCCGCGAGCTCCTGATGCTCGGGAGCGTGCGCATCCACCTCGACGAGGTCGAAGGGCTCGGGACTTTCCTGGAGTTCGAAGCCCTCGTCTCGCCCAGCCAGACCGTCAAGGCCTGCCACGACAAGATCGCCGAACTGCGACAGGCGCTCCGGCCCGCACTGGGCGAGCCGATCGCCTGCGGCTACGCAGACCTGCTCGAGCAGGAGTAAACAGGGCGCTGGGTACGGGGCGCTGGGCGCAGGGTGTTCAGAAACTCGATTTCCGCAGATCCAGCGCCCAACTCCCTGCGCCCCGCGCCCAGAATCTCACAATCCGCAAGACTCCACGCCGCGCTTTTCCAGATAGCGCTGGTGGTACTCCTCGGCCGGGAAAAAGGTCCCCGCGTCGACGATCTGCGTCGCGATCGGCTTGGCGAACTTCCCGGACTCGACCAGCTCGCTCTTGCTCGCCTCGGCGGCTCGGCGCTGCTCGTCGTTATGCACGAAGATCGCCGAGCGATACTGGCGCCCGACATCCGGCCCCTGGCGGTTGACCTGCGTCGGGTCGTGCATGGTCCAGAAGGCGGTCAGCAGCTCGTCGTAGGTGACGCGGGTCGGGTCGAAGGTGACCTCGACCGCTTCGGCGTGCCCGGTGGTGTCGGTGCAGACGAGCTCGTAGCTCGGCGCATCGACCGTGCCGCCGGTGTAGCCCACACGCGTCGAGATCACGCCGTCGATGCGGCTGAACTTCAGCTCGGGCTTCCAGAAGCAGCCCGCGGCGAATGTCGCGACTTCTGTCGCCATGGTCAATCTCCATTCGATCGGCGCAAACCCGATGGGCGGGGCCGGTGTTCCGTTGCCTGAAATCTGTGAGCGAAACCCCCGCTCAGACCATCTCGACCGCCATCGCCACCGCGTTGCCCCCGCCCAGGCAGAGCGCGGCGACGCCCTTCTTCCCGCCCGTCCGCTTGAGCTGGTGGAGGAGCGTGGTCAGCACGCGGGCGCCCGAGGCGCCGATCGGGTGGCCGAGGGCGACGCCACCGCCGCAGATGTTTAGCTTGTCCTCGCCGACGCCGAGCTCCTTGATGTTGCAGAGCACCTGCGCGGCGAAGGCCTCGTTGATCTCGAAGAGATCGACATCGTTCACCGACCAGCCGACCTTCTTGAGCAGCCCGCCCACGCCGGTGATCGGCGCCGCGAAGATCTCCTTGGGCGCCACGCCCGAGGTGTGGTAGCCGACGATCCGGGCCATGGGCTTGAGGCCGAGCTCTTCGGCGATCGTGCTGCTGGCGACGAGAATCGCTGCTGCGCCGTCGGAGATCTGGCTGGCGTTGCCGGCGGTCACCGTGCCGTCCTTGTTGAAGGCGGGGCGGAGCTTGGCGAGCACCTCGGCCGACGAATCGGGGCGGACGCCCTCGTCGGCGCTGACGCCGCCTTCGGGGCCGGGGTTCTTGCGGTTGCCCACCTGCTCGCCCGTCAGCGCGACCGTCTCGGCCTTGAACCAGCCCTCGCTGGCGGCTTTGGCGGCCCGCTGGTGGCTCTGGGCCGCAAAGCGGTCCTGCTCCTCACGCGAGATCCCGAACTTCTGGGCGATGTGGTCGGCGCCGTTGCCCATCGCCCAGTTCTCGAACGCGCAGCGCAGGCCGTCGTAGGCCATGTGGTCTTCGAGCTGGCCGGCGCCGTACTTGATCCCAGCACGGGCGTGCACGAAGTGCGGGGCCATCGACATGTTCTCGACCCCGCCCGCGAGCACGGCGTGGTTATCGCCCGCCTTGATCGACTGCGCCGCCATCATCACCGATTCGAGGCCGGAGCCGCAGACCTTGTTGATGGTCTTGGCGCTCAGCGTGTCGGGCAGGCCCGCCTTGAGGCCGACCTGACGCGCCGGGTTCTGCCCCAGACCCGCCTGCAGGACGCACCCCATCACGCACTCGTCGATGCGGTCCTTGATCTGCGGCACCTCATCGAGCACCGCCTTGGCGGCGTACGCACCCAGCTGCGGTGAGGGCGTCGAGCTCAGGCCGCCAAGAAAGCGGCCGATCGGGGTGCGCTTCGCGGCGACGATGACGGGTTGAGCGGCCATGGGCTCTCCTCTGCTTCCGAGCGTGGAGCGTTTCGCGTTGAACGGATGCCGACGGGGTCGGGCGTTCCCGACCGCACCGCGGCGTCTACGGCTTGGATCTGTTCGGATCCCGGCCGCAGCCCGAGTTTAGGCCCGGAGCACGCTATCCGGACTTCCTGCAGGCTCGCACGACCGGGCCAACCTGTTCAGGGTGATCCTAGCCCCCGAGGTTATCCACCCTCTTCGGGCCATGATTCACCCCAATTGCCACCATCTCCGATGTGCCCGCTCGACCCGCCGGTTCGGGCGTCCAAGACTGGCCTCGGAGAGAGCGAGATGTACGCACGATTGATTCCCTGCGCGACGGTGGTCGCCGCCGTGGTGCTCATTTCAGGCCTGGCCGGAGGCCCCTCGCAGGCGTCGGCTTCAGACCGCTCCGGCGGCGTTTCCGGCATCGGCGGGGTCGCCCCCGGGGCGTTGGTGCTCTTGGGCTGCGCCGGTCTGGTCGCCGCCCCTCGCAAAGGTGAGGCTCAAGACGAAGCCGCCCCGGCCGGCGTCCCGAGCAACGCCTGACCGCCAAGGCCGACCCAGGATTCTCCTGAATGGGCACGGATTCCCGTGCCCGCCCGGTTCTTCCCGACGCATCACGAACTGCGGCGGAGAGAAGCCGGTAACCTCTCTGGTAACCGCCGCTGCAGGCGACAAAACCGGAGCGGAGCCGATGGGGCGCAGCGTCCGATACATCTGCATCATGCTGATCTGGCTCCCCGCTGTCCTCAGCGGGGGTTGCGCCACGGATCTGCGCGACGCCAACGCCCTGCACGCCTCGGGCCGCTTCCAGGAGGCCTGGGGGCGGATGGCGCAGATCGACCTCCGCAACCGCCACGACGCGATCTGGGTGCTCTTAGAACGGGGCAAAATCGCCCAGGACTCGGGACGCTTCGAGGAGAGCGCCAAGGCGCTCGACCGCGCGTGGGACATCATCCAGGATGTCGACGACCGGGCGGTCGTCAGCGCCTCGGCGACCACCAACGACATCCTCTCCCTGCTGACCGACGAGCGGGCCCGCGACTACCTCGCCTCACGCCCCGACCGGCTTTTCATCCACACCGCCCAGGCCGTCAACCACCTGATGCTCGGCGAGTTCGAGCTCTCGGCGGTCTACAGCCGGCGCTACATCGATCTGGCCGTCTCGCTCGACCCCGGGGGCGTCGGCGTCTCGATGCGCCCCGAGCAGTTCGACAGGGCCGCGGCGACGCGAGATGTCCAGCTCCGCTCGGGCCGGTCGGTCAGCGTTTCATCGATCGAGTCGATGCCCGAGTATGTCAGGCTCAGCCAGCGCCTCAGGGCGGCGCCGGTCACCGGCCCCGCCGACGACGCGGCGCCCTACGGCCTGTTCGTCGGCGCCGTCGCGATGCTGCTGGCCGACCGTCGCGCCGAACTGCAGGACTTCCTCGTGAGGCTCGAACGCCTCGCGCCCGACCTCGCAGAGGGCGTTCGCAGCGCCGAGACGCAGCCGACCGTCTTCGTGCTCTTTGAGAACGGGCGGGCCCCCCGGCGCGAACCCGTCCGCACCTTTCCCTTCGGCTACGCCATCGGCGCGATCGAGCTGCCGGCCCTGGTCTTCGACAGCGGGCCCAGAGCCTCATGGCTGGAGGCCGACGCCGACGGGCTCGTCGCCCGATCGGTGATGCTGGGAAGTGTCGAGGCCGCGATCGCCTCGGACTTCTCGTCGAGGCTCTGGGAGATCTGGGGGCGCCCGATTCTGTCGGCCGCGATCAAGATCACCGCCGGCGAGATCGGGGCGCACCAGGCCGAGGACGACTGGGTCTCCGCGGCGATCCGGGCGGTCTGGATCAGCGCCGTCCTCCTGGCCCGGGCCGACACGCGGACATGGCGCTCCCTCCCGGCCGAACACCACGCGCTGGCCGTGCCCGCGCCGTCCAGCGGCCTCCTGAACCTGCGCCTGGCAGGCCGATCGGGGACGGGCCGCACCATGGAGGTGGCGGTGCCCCCGGACCGTTGGTCTGTCGTATGGGTCCGCAGCACGGGCTCGGGGCCCGTCGCGGTGTATCGTCAGGGCGCGGGGCGGGCGCTGACCGCACGAACGCCATGAGCACCGACCCGCCCGCATCGCCGCCGTCAGACGCACAGGGGCGGCATCAACCGGAGCAACAGCGATGAGCCTTCCAACCAACCGCACCACAACGACCAGAGCCGCGCTGGCCATCGGCGCCGCGCTCATGCTCACCGGCTGCGCGTCGGTCAACCGCGTCGAGACCGCCGACACCGACGAGTCGAATATCACCGCCCGCCAGGTTTCGCGCGACCGCTCGCTCTCACGAGATGTGAGCATCCGCAGCGTCCGGGGCAGCATCGTCGACGGGCGGATGATGGGCCAGCTGATCGTCCGCAACAACGGCAGGAGCCGGCGCGACTTCCGGTACAATGTCCTCTGGTTCAACGCCGACGGCATGCAGATCGATCGCGGCGCCTCGACATGGACCTACGACCACCTCGTCTCCGGCGAGACCAAGACCCTCCAAAGGATCGCCCAGAGCCCGGGCGCGACAGATTTCGTCTTCCAGATCCACGGCGTCGACTGAACCTTGCAGCCGCGGGCATCGCGGCGGGAGATTCCACCATGCGGGCCGCAGCCGCCACACTCGCCCTCGTCCTGATCGCCTCGACCTTCACCGCCTGCACGACAACGCGCGTGAACCCCGAGCGGCAGGTGACCGACTTCCGGCGTCTCTCCGGCGCAGAATGGACCGCCTTCGCCAACGAGATGGTCAACTCGCTCGCGATGAGCGGGATCATCGACGACTTCCCGACCGACGACACCGGGCGCGTCATCGTCGCCATCGGCGACTTCCGCAATCAGACCGACAACCCATACTTCACCCGCGACCGCCAGCTCATGTACAACCGGATCGAGGACGCCATGGTCCGCAGCCGGCGTGTCGGCATCAACCGCGATGTCGCCGGCACCGGCGGCACGCGCGACGCGCTGCTCCGCGACATCCAGGACCTGATGAACAGCCCCGACTACGACCCGCAGACCATGCAACTCGGCGAGGGCGCCCCCATCCCCTCGCTGATCCTCACCGGGCAGATCGTCGCGATCACCACCCGCGAGGGGCGGACGACGCAGATCGATTATCAGGTCAACACCGAGCTGATCGATGTCCGGCGTCGCTACGCCGTCTGGTCGGACAGCTTTGATCTGACCAAGCAACGGACGCGGGGTCTGTTCGGGAGCTGAGGCTCTCGCGCCGCGGCCCGCCGAGCGTGCCCTCCCACCGCCCGCTTCGCGCATGAATCGCGTCGGAAAGGCCCGAGCCCGGGCCAGAGTTTTCGGCATCGCCGACCGGAGGCCTTCGTGATGCGACCCAGCGACCTGCTCTGTGCCGCGGCGTGCGGCGTGATGCTCTTGAGTGCCGGTTCGCTCGCCCAGCCCAGGGTCGACGACTTCCGCAGCGATGATCTCCCGCGGATCGTCGCCGACGAGAGGCTTGGGCCGGATGTCCTGGTCGCCGAAGACTTCCAGAGCGCGTTCGACAGGGCCGAGACCGTCTTTGCCGAGTCGGGCGACCGCGTCGTCTTCTTCCAGACGCGCGAGGGGCCCGGCGTCTTGGCGACCGGCCGGGCCTCTTATGACCCGCAGGCGGGCGACACCCGCGCCGGCCTGCTCGCCCGCAGGCTCGCCCTGACCGAGGCGACGCTGGAGGCCAAGCGCCGGATCGCCGCGGCGATCGGCGGGCTCTCCCTCGACGGACGCGAGGAGTTCGCCTCCCGCCTCAAGACCGTCGACCGGCGAGACAGCGAGCTGATCGAGCTTGACCGCGAGATCGCCGACAGCGTGCGCGCGGAGTTGAGCACGCTTGTCCGCGGAGCCGTCATCGAACGCATCTCCGACGATCCGATCGAGGGCGTGATCCGGGTGACGGTGGTCGCCTCGCCGCAGCTCCGCGGCTCCTCGATCGACGCGATGGGACGCGTGCGGGGGTATCGCTCTGTCGAAGACATGTTCAATGAGATCGCCGACGAGCTCGAGCTCGGCCTGACCCCGCCCAGCGGGGGCGTGGTCGCGCTGGTCGGTTCGCATCGGGTCTGGGTCGGCTACGCGAGCGAGCCGGTCGGGAGCGATCTCGACGAGCGTTCGCGATCGCTGATCGAGCGGGCGGCCTTCCGGCACGCCAGGCTCCGCGCCGAGCGAGGCCTGCTGACCTCCATAACCGGCGAACTGATCGAAAGCGAAGAGAGCGTCGACGCCAGTCTGCGCCGTCAACTCCGGGAGACAAACGAAGCATTCGCCCGCATCGACGGTGGATACGGTCGCGCGGCGATCGATTCGCTCGTGCTCGACAGCCGCAGCGAGTTTCAGACGCGGGCCCGCGTGGACGGCACGCTTCCGGCGGGTATCGAGCACGAATCGTTCCTGTCCCCCGACGGGCTCTGGGCGCACCACATCGCCTGGCTCGTTGAGGCGGGGCCGGAAGCCCCTCGCTCTCGCGACGAGACCGATCCCCAGGCACCCGAGCCTGCGCCCGAACCGGTCGAGCCCCGGGTTCGCATGCGACACGCCGGCGAGGCGTGCGTGGATACCGACGAGCCGGGTCTCCGGCGGATCGAGGCGATGGGCGTCGGTGATTCGCGCCGTGCCGCCATCGAGGACGCGCTGCTGATCGCGGTGATCCAGGTCAACGGCGGCGAGCTCCGCGCCGAGACCGAGGCGAGCACCGTGCTCCGCGAGGCGATCGATTCGATGCGGGCGGGTCTCTCGTCGGAGCCCTCGATCGAGCGCCTGACGCGCGACCGCATCACCGCGTCGACCAGCGGGCTTGTCAGCGGCTTCCGCATCATCGACGAGGGCGTGTCGGGACAGACGCACGAGGTGCTGCTCTGCGTCGATGTGCCTGTGTTCGATCCCGACCGACCGCGGGCGCGGGGGCCGGCGACCGTCGCCGTGCTGCCCTTCAGCGTCGGGCCGATGGTCCAGCACCCCGATTCGGCCGAGCGGCTGGAGCGAGAGCTCGGCGCGGCGCTCAACCGGAAGCTGGTCGATGCGGGGCCGGTTCGAGTGCTTGACCGGCGCTTCGTGGAAGAGGTCCGGCGCGAGCTGGACGAGACGGTCCGCGGCGCCCGCGAGGGCCGCACCCCCACCGACGAACTCGCCAAGGCGGGGCGCCGGCTCGGGGCGGACTTTGTCGTGGCGGGCGAGATCATCGCCTTCGATCACGAGGTGCGTTACCGCCACAACCGGGCGCGCAGAGCCGAGGAACGCCTCGAACGCCTGACGGTCCGAATCGATGTCCGCGTGATCAACACCGCGACGGGCGAGGTCGTCGGCGCAGAACAGTTCAATCAGGACTGGTCGACCAACGAGCTTGCACGCCTGCGCTGGGGCGGGCGCACGCCGGACTATCCCGGCCTCGCGTCCGACGCCGCTTCCGAGGCGCTCGCGCCGTCGATCGCCCGAGTGGTTTCGAGGCGTGTGGCGCAGGGGCGGACGCCGAGCCCCGGCCGACTGGACGAACGATCGATCGACGCGATCGTGCTTTCGGTCACCGGCCAGGTCGTGCTCGAACGCCTCGACTCGACGCTCGACCGGGGCGATGTCGTACAGATCACCGAGAACCGGCGCGTCACGACGCGCACCGGCGAGACGATCACCGAACGGTTTGTCGTCGCCGAGGCCCGGATCACGGGTGTGAGCGCCAGCGGCAGGACGGTGCTGGCGACGATCATCTCCGGCGACCCCGAGGCCGTCCGCGAGGGGGCCCTCTGCGTCAGAAAGGCCGGTCGATGAAGCGTCTGCTCCTCGGGGCACTGCTCGCATCGGCGGTTCTGTTCGGCGGCGCGTCCGGGCGGAGCATCGCCGCGGCGTCTCCCGTGCTCGGCGACTTTGATATCCCTTCGCAGCACCCGGCCCGAGCGCAGGCGCTGCGTCGAATCGGCGATCCCGGACGCGTGCGGATCGAGATGCACGCCGAACTCGGCGGGCCGGTCGTCCACGCTTCGGGCGCCCAAGACGCGGTCAACGCGGCGATCGACCACCTCGACCGCCGACCCGGCGCGGTCTTTATCTCGACCGACGCCGGGCTCGGGGTCGTCGGCATCGGCGCCGCAACCAACGCCGCGGCCGACGCGGGCAATCCCGTGATCGCGGCCGAGGGTCTGCGACTGGCGGCGATGGAGGCCTCGCTCGACGCGCGTCGGCGCATCGCGGACCTGCTCGGGCGTCTGGGTTCGGCCGGTCGGTGCACGATCGCGCAGCAGGCCTCGGCGCTCGACGGCTCGGGGGCCGACGCGGGCGCGGCGATGCGACGCATGCTCCGGGGCGCCGTGATCTATGACCTCCTGGAAACCTCCGACCCGCAGGAGCGCCGGATCGTGGTGGTCACCACGCCGCGGAGCGAGGGCCGCGTGCAGCAGGTCGCCCACGGGGTGATCGCGTCGTGGAGCATCGAGGCGGGGCTGACGGCGGTGTTCTCGCAGATCGGGGCGGACGCCGCGCCCGCGTCCGGGGCGTGGGTGATCGGCGTCGTAGAGAGCGGAGATATCGCCTGGGTCGCCTACGGGGCCGCGCCGATCCGGCCGCACGCCGACTCGGGCGTGCAGCGCCAACTGCGCGACGAGGCGTTCAGAGCCGCCGAGCAGCGGGCCCGGCGTGCGATGGTGCAGGCGATCCAAGGCGAGACGATCGAGGCCCCCGAGGGGTTCGCCCCTCGCATTCGCACGATCGAGCGGGAGACCCGTTCGCTCTTGGACCCCGACGGGAACAACAGCCGCGCGATCGGCCAGATCGCGTCCGGAGTCGCCTCGGCGGGCGTCAGCGAGGACCACATCCGCTCGATCACCCGCGGCGCGATGCCCCCGGGCGTGCAGCTGCGCACCTACACCAGCGCGGACGGCTCGTGGGCCCAGGCGGTCTGCGTGCTGACGCTGCGATCGGAAGAGGCGGCCCGGAGGCTGTCGGCCTCCATCGGCGGGTCGCCGCTCGGATCTCCCTCAAGGCTCGGAGTTCCCCTGCGGACCGGCGATGACGGGCTGCTGCTGCTCAACGATCGTGGCGAGCCGGTTCCAGCCCGGTGACAGGCCCGGCGCTCGACCCCTCGTCGGCGGCCGGCGCTGCCGGGTCTGAGGCTTTCTCAGGTTCGGCGTAGGTCGTGCGCGGGACATCGGTCAGCAGGCGGAGCTTGCCCCATAGAAGCGACGCGACGCCCACGCCCCCGACGAGCAGGAACGCCCCCGCCTTCACGACTTTTCTGCGATGACCCGGCACGGTCGACTCCTTGGTCCGCCTCAGTTCCACGGGGTGTGATTCGGGTCGACCCGTCCGCTGCTGACATGCCCGGTGAAGCCGTCGATCCGGAGCCAGTACGAATCGACCGGCCCCTCGATGACGATCAGCCCGCCGGTGGACGGGGCGTTGCCCTGGGGCGTGGTGACGGGCGCGCCCATCTCGTCGAAGATGAGCACATTGCCCCCGTCGATGTTCACGAAGTCCAGCCGGCTGAGCCCGAAGGTCGCGTCGGCGAGGTTCAGCTCGAACCTCCCCGTCGGCCGCGAGGGCTCGAAGAGGACATCGTTCTCGAGGTCCAGGTCGGGGCCGTTGACCTCCAGCCCGATCGTGCTGTTGGAGTCGATGTCGAAGACCATCGCCCGCCCCCGCTGGAAGGCCATCGCCTCGGACTGCAGGTAGGTGATGTCGGCGATCACGGCGCGGACGGCGGCTCGCGTCCTCAGCGAGTCTGCGCTGGCGACCTGCGGGATCACCATCGCCCCCATGATGCCCAGCACCGTGACGACGATGAGCACCTCGATCAGGGTGTAAGCGCGAAGGGCCGACGGAAGGCGTCTGCCTCCCGACTGACGAACCGCGCCGCGGGTGCTTCGTCGTGACGCCATGGCTCTCTTCCTCCGGGGGATCAGTTCCCCCGCTCGACCTGCTCGACCTGCGCCGAGCGGCGGTCGCTGTTCTCATCGCGGTCGGCCTCGCGGGCCTGATCGCGGAGACGGACGGGGGGCATCTCGGTCACCTTGACGGTCAGCCCGCTCTTGAGCTGCGCCTCGATGCGCTCCATGCGGCCTTCGAGCCGCTGCATCTGGGCGATCATCTGCTTGCGCTGTTCTGCGGCGCTGATGAGCCCGCCCGAGTGCGCCTGGGCGTAAGCCGGGGTCGAGGCGGGGCCCCCGTCCCTGAACAGGGCGGCGCCCATCACGAGGCCGAGGGCCAGAGCTGCTGCGGTCGAGGCGGCGAACTGACGGTTGATCCGGGCCATGCTGGTTCTCCGATCGAGACCCCGGCGGAAACTGCTCAGGGCTTCGGGAAAGGCCTATCGGATCCGTCGAACCCCCCTGCCCAGACTCTTCCGGTAAAACCGTCAAAGATCCATCCGTGTGAAGTCTGGAACCCCGTGTCCGGGGTGTTGTTCAGGGCGATGACCCGGCGGTTATCGCCCCCGACCCAGGTGTTGGCCGGCGCCTCGGAGAGGAACTCCCCGCTGCCGACGAGCTCGCCCCAGGTCCCGTCGCCCGCGGTGATGTTGGGGAACCCGCCGACGGTGCTGTAGTAGACCTCCAGCGCGTTGCGGAGGCGGGTCAGTTCGTAGCTGGTGGTGTTGACTCGGGACTCGTCGGCCGAGTTTGCGAACTGCGGGGCGATGATCGCCGCGAGGATCCCGAGGATCACCACGACGATCAGAATCTCGACGAGCGTGAACGCCTTCTTGCGCCACTGCGACATGCGATCCCTCACTTCCTCACGCCCGGGCCCGGACTGGGCTCGGTGCGGTCTCTCTCCAAGGGCTGGCGGGCCCGTTTCCGGGCCCGCCGCCGAGCGTTCAGTTCCCGTCCCTACCGCTTCAGACCGGCTTACAGGCCGATGGCGCCGAAGCGGCCGGTGCTCTCGTCGTACAGCCAGGGGCCCGCGCCGCTGGTAAAGTCGGTAACCGCGTCGGCATTCAGCGCGCCCGGATTCGGGTGGCGGGGCGACGAGCGCAGGTACTCGTTATCGACCAGGACACCGAAGGTCGCGCCGAGCGAGGCGTCGCCCGGGGCCGTCTGGAGCTCGGCCAGCGTCGGGTAGTTGCCCTCACGCTGGCGATAGAGCTCGATCTGGCTCTGGACCGAGCTGACCTGCGAGGCGATGTTCGACTCGCGGGCCTCGTCGGCCGCGCTGGTGAACTGCGGGACGACGATCGCGGCAAGGATGCCGAGGATCACGACGACGATAAGGATTTCGACGAGGGTGAACGCGTTCTTCCGACGATTCCGCTTGCGCTGCATGCTGCGCCTCCTTACAAAGGGCTTGATCAAAGCCCCGATTCCGCAACCGCCCCAGGAAGCACTCCCCAGGGCCGTCCGGCGGCAACTCCTCCCCGGCCGACGGACACCCGCGACCCGGACGCAACACGCGTTCCGGCCACTGTCGCGGCAGGAGATGGATCGGCCCCCTCCAACGGCGGGTTCACGACCACGCCCCCCATCGCCCCGAGACAGGTCCGCCTGTGCCGGATGCGGGCCCTGCGCCGGGCGGGCGGGCCGCGCCGGACGCGCAAGCGGCCTGTGTATCGGTCCAGACCACGGTGTCGGCAATCCACCGACCCGCCAACGCCGCGGTACCCTGCCGTTCTCATGGCGATGCTCTACTGCGGGATCGACGAAGCCGGTTACGGGCCTCTCCTGGGCCCGCTGTCGGTCGGCGCGTCCGTCTTCCGTGTGAGCGACTGGAACGAGGGCGACCCGCCGCCGGACCTCTGGCGTGCGCTCTCGGGCGCTGTCTGCAAAGACGCCGCCGGGGCCGAGAAACGCCTGCCGATCGGCGATTCAAAGAAGCTCAAGCTCTCCAACAGTCTCAAAACCCGCCACCCGCTGACACATCTGGAGCGGTCCGTGCTCGCGGTGCTCCGCAAGACCGGCGCGGATGTCAGAAATGACGCGCAGCTGATCGAGACGCTCGGCGCTCGCTGGGGGCCGCAGGCGTGGTACGCGGGCGAGCCGGTCTCCCTGCCATTGGGCTCGGCGATCGGGTCGGCGGGGATCGACGCGAACCTGCTCGGCGGCGCGTGCTCGAAGGCCGGCGTCGAGCCCGTGCTCGCCGGCTGCGTGCTGATCGACGAAACGGACTTCAACCGGCGCGTCCGTGAGGCGGGCACCAAAGCCGCGGCTGTTGGCGCGGGCGTCGCAGCACACCTCCGCCGGATCGACGCCCTGGCCCAAAACGAGAACCTCCCCGTCCGCGTGGTCTGCGACCGCCTCGGGGGCCGGACCGATTATCGAGCCCTGCTCGAAAAGGCCCTCGCCCGGCCGGTCACCGAGACAGACCGCACGCCCGCGTCCTGCCGCTACGACTGCGGCGATGGCTTCATCGTCATCTTCACGCCCGAGGCGGACGGATCGCACCTGCCCACGGCGCTCGCCTCGATGATCGCCAAACTCGTCCGCGAGCTGGCGATGCTCCGCTTCAACCGCCACTGGTCGGGGCTGTTGCCCGAACTCAAGCCCACGGCCGGTTATCGGCAGGACGCCAAACGCTGGCTGCTCGACGCCTCGCCCGTCCTGACGCCGCAAGACCGCGAGGCGATGGTCCGCATCGCCTGAGGATCGACGCGGTTACGCTTGCGTCGGTGAAGCAGGAAAGCCCCAGGACCTATTTCGACCGTGCGGCGTTGGCCGCCCTCCGCGGCTTCGGCGCGGTCGAACCCAACCCGATGGTCGGGGCGATTGTCGTGCGTGATGGCGAGGTGCTGGGGATCGGCCACCACCAACGCTTCGGCGGCCTGCACGCCGAGCGGGAGGCGTTGCGTTCCTGCAAGAGGCGGGGAATCGATCCGGCCGGGGCGACGATGTTCGTCACGCTCGAACCGTGCAGCCACACCGGCAAGCAGCCGCCCTGCACCGAGGCGATCCTGGAGGCGAAGATCGCGAAAGTCGCCTACGCCCGCCCCGACCCCGGCGAGGTTTCAGGCGGCGGCGCGGAGCTGCTGCAGGAGGCGGGGGTCGAGACCGAACTGTGTCTCGACAGCCCGCTGGCGACGCACCTGTCTGATCCGTTCGTTAAACGCACCCGCACCGGCCTGCCATGGGTCATCGCCAAGTGGGCCCAATCCGTCGACGGCAAGATCGCCACGCGGACCGGTGCATCGCAGTGGATCTCCAGCGAGCGCTCGCGGAGGCGCGTCCACCGACTGCGCGCGAAGGTCGACGCGATGGTGACCGGCATCGGCACTGTCGTCTGCGACGACCCCTTGCTCACCGCCCGCGGCGTCCGCCGGGTCCGGCGCGTCGCCAAACGCATCATCGTCGACACGCAGATGGACACGCCCGCCGACCGACGGCTCGTGCAGACAGCCCACGACATCCCGACGATCCTCGCGTGCTCGAAGGATCTGGCCGTGGCGCAGATCATGGTCGATCGGCGCCAGGAGTTGGAGGCCGCGGGCGTCGAGATCATGGGCGTGCCCGACCGGCTGAACGGACGCCTCGACCTCGAACTGATGCTGCGGGCGCTGGCCGATCGCCACGGCGTCTCGACGGTCATGCTCGAAGCGGGGCCGGGCCTGCTCGGCTCGTTCTTCGCGGCCGACCTCGTCGATGAAGCCATCGTCTACATCGCCCCGATGGTGATGGCCGACGACGAGGCGAGAACCGCCGCGATCGGGCACGCGGCGCCGCAGCTGAGCGACGCGAGGCGGTACCGGCTGCTTCGCGTCAGATCCATCGGCGAGGATGTCGAGCTTCGGTATCGACGCGTTGTTGACGTTTGAGACGCCAGTTCCTTCTTGGACCGTGGCACAGGCGTCTCGCCTGTGCGAAAGCGCTGTGACCGATCCACTGCGCGATGTTCGCCCGGGCGAGACGCCCGGGCCACGGACACTGACAGCGATTTCAAGCCTGCAGAAACTTCAACCCCTGCTGCACGACCGCTCCGAGCCTTGTTTCGCCCGTCTCGCCGATCGCCTGCACCGACAGCTTCGTGCCCGGCTCGATGTGGGCCGCGCGGACCATCGCCAAGGCGATCAGTTCACCCCCGAGCATCGGGCTGATGGTCGAGCTCGTGACCGCCCCCACCGGCTTTGCGTTCTCGTCCGCATCCGCGGGCAGCACCGCCGAACCGGTCTCTGGCTGAGGGCCCGGGTCGCCGGGCGGGATCGCGCCGACGGCTGGAAACCGCAGGGCGACGAGGCGCTGCTTCAGGCCGCCCCGTGAATGCATCCGCGCCACAACCTCCTGCCCGAGGTAGCAGCCCTTGGTGAATGAGACGCGGTCGTCGGCCACGCCCGTTTCGTGCGGCAGCGAATCCGGCCCGAAGTCGATGTAGTAGACCGGCGTCCCCGCCTCGATCCGCGCGACATTGAACGCCGCCCAGCCGATCGGGCGCAGGCGGAAGCCCCCCGCTTCTTCTCCGGCCAACTCCTTCTCCGCCCGCGCGGCCCCGTGCTCGGTGTGGCCCGTGCGGACGAGCGTCTCGAAAACCTCTTCGGCGCCGCCAACGGGCACGGTCAGGTGCAGGCCGCAGGTTCCGCAAAGGTCGTCGCGTTCGACGACGACCCGGCGCCCGGCGACGCGGAGCACGCAGCCCGAGCCTGCCTGCAGCGCCGACGGCGTTTCGCCCTCGATCAGCTCGGCGCACGCTTCGAGCAGGACGGGCCCCGTCGGGCCGTGCAGCGCAAAGCGGTGGAACTCCGTCGAGCGGTCGCTGATCTCGATCTCTTCGGTAAAGACGAAGTCGGCGAGCGTGGACACCAGCCGCCCCGCGGCGTGGCAATCGACATCCACCAGCATCCGGTCGCCCAGCTCGATCAGGCGCAGGTCGGCGTCGATCCGCCCCTTGCGGTTCAGCCAGAACGAGCGCCGGACCCTCATCGGCGCGAGGTCGGCCATCGGCGCCGTCAGCATGCGGTTGAGGAACTCGATACGGTCGGCGCCGGTGATCTCGACCACGGCGCGGGCCGGCAGGTCGATGAGCCCGCATCCTCTGCGGATCGCGGCGTATTCGAGGGCGACCTCCCCGTAGGTCTCGACGACCTCGATCGCGTTCTCGGGCGTTCCCCAGGGGAGAAACGAAGCCCCGGCGCGTTCGTGCCTGTCTCGAAGCGGGCTGGTTGTCGCCATGGTCTCTCCGGACGCTGTTCGAAAGGGGCTCGTCGCGCGATGGTACGCGTCGGTACGCCGCGGCTATGGTTGGCTCCGAACAAACGAGCCAGACAGGAGCCGAAGGTGAACATTGATCTGCTCAAACGACTCTGCGAGACGCCCGGTGTGCCCGGGCGGGAAGACCGCGTCCGAACCCTCATCGAGAAAGAGATCGAGGGTCTTTTCGACGAGATCACGACCGACCCGCTCGGCAACCTGATCGCCACCCGCAAGGCCAAGGGCGGCGGAGGCGACGCCAAGAAGGTCATGCTTCTCTGCCACATGGACGAGATCGGGTTTCTCGTCTCGCACATCGACGACAAGGGCTTCGTCTATGTCGACCCCGTCGGCGGGTTCGACACGCGAAACCTCTTCAGCCGGCGCGTGCTGCTCGTCACCGACGACGGCGAGTACAAGGCGGTCATGAACCCCGGCGGACGCCCGGTCCACATCGCGAGCCCCGAAGACAAGACCAAGGTCCCCGAGACCAAGGAGTTCTTCCTCGACCTCGGCCTCAGCGCCGAGAAGGTGAAGGACCTCGTCAAGATCGGCGACTTCGTCGTGATGGACGAGCCGCTGATCGAGATCGGCGAGAAGGTCGTCTCCAAGGCCCTGGACAACCGCGTCGCCTGCTGGCTGGGCATCGAGGCGGTTCGGCGGCTGCAAGAGCTCGGCGCCGACCACGCCTGCGAAGTGGTCGTCGCGTTCACGGTGCAGGAAGAAGTCGGCCTGCGCGGCGCAAAGACCAGCGCCTACGCCGTCAAGCCCGACATCGGCATCGGCATCGATGTCACCCTCGCCTGCGACACGCCGGGCATCCCGGCACAGGAAGCCGTCTCCCGCCACGGCGAGGGCGTGGTCGTCCACATCAAGGACTCCTCGTTCATCTCCGACGCCGGGCTGGTGCGCGAGTTCGAGGCCGTCGCCAAGGAGCACGGCATCACCCACCAGCGGTCGATCCTCGCCCGCGGCGGGCAGGACGGCGCCGCGGCGCAGCAGGCCGCGGCGGGCGCACGGGCCATCGGCATCACCGTCGGCACCCGCTACATCCACACGGTCACGGAGATGATCGACAAGCGCGATCTCGGCGCAGCCCGCGAACTGCTGGCTCGCTACCTCGCCGCGGTGAAGTGATACCCCATGGCTCGGTTCGGGGCGGCACGGGTCTCTGCCCTGTGCTCTTTCCGGACGCGGAGCGGGCGGCCGGGTGCGACCAACGCTCATGGAGCGGGTGTCTCGCCCGGCGTTGCGAAGACTTCTGGGCGAGTAGGCCCAACCACTGGCGGGCGAGCCGCCAGCGCCACAGGTCTGCAAGATCAGAATGAGACGACGCCGGGCCTTGTGGCCCGGCGTCGCTTTGTTCATGCGATCTTCATGTCAGGCGGCGATGGCCGTGGCCTTCTCGATCGCCTCGACGACCTGTCGGATCTGGAAGGGCTTCTTCAGGAAGCCGTCGAAGCCAGCCGAGCGGAGGCCCTGGGCCTGCCCGTCGGTGAGCTTGCCGCTCATGGCGATGATCCGGGTTGCCGAAAGGCCGCTGTTGGCCCGCAGGGCGTCTGCGAAAGCCCTGGCGTCCTGGTCGCCCAGGTGGATGTCCAGCAGGAGGACATGGGGCCGGAAGCGTTCGCAGGTCATGCCGGCGTTGAATGCGGATATTGAAGTCTCGATTTCATAGTTGGTCTGCTCATTGAGGACCTTCTGGAGCGTTTCAACGACCTCTCGTTCGTCGTCGACGATGAGCACCCTGGTCTGGCCGGTGTTGAGGCCGTCCATGGGGATGCCGTGCTCGCGCATGAAGCGGACGAGCTCGCTGACGGGGATGCGACGGTCCTTGGATCCGGGGATGCGGTAGCCCTTGATCTGGCCGGTGTCGAACCACTTGGAGACGGTTCGTGGCGCGACATTGCAGATCTTGGCGACCTCACCGGTTGTCAGGACATCCTTGTCGATTGGCATTTGTTCGCACCTTGACAGAGAGAGCGGGCTGCGGCGTGGTCGGTGCGCGGGGAACAAACCGCGCTGACGGCCTTCCATCGGCGTCGGTCTGACCGTTCTTGACGGTGCGATCCCCCCGAACGGTCACAGGAAGGTACTGGGACCTGAGCTTTCCGGAACCGGGGCGGGGTCTGACGCGTTGACACCGCCGCACAAGGGTTTGTATCTTGCTACCCTTGCGTGCCGGTACGGGTGGCGTCGTTGACAGTCGCATCCGTTTCCGGCCGGAAGCGTACCGGAACAACACGCCCGCGCGGGTCGGCGTGGCCCGCGTGTGCCCGGCCCGGGGCCAACCGTCCCGGGTTCTGGCGACAGACCCGATCCCTTTGGACCGTCCACCAGGAGTCCGCCGTGCGACGATCACCGCTCACCCGGCTCGCGCTCATCGCGCTGTCCGGCGCCGCTCTTGCCGCCCCCTACAACGCGGCCCTCGCCCAGCCCCTCGGTGCAGAGGAACCGACAGAGCCGGGCCAGCTCGCAGACGCCCAGCTCGTCCGCGATTTCATTTATTTCGTCCAGATCGACGCGTACGAGATCGCGGCCGATTATGGGGCCGAGATTCTCCGGCGGGGCTACGAGGGCGAGCGATTCGTCGCCATCGTCTCTGAGACCCGCGAACAGGAGCGGTTCGAGAACGCCATCGCCCGCGCCCGGCGGGTGATCCAGGACCCCGGACTCCGCAGAATCGCGGAGGACATCGACCAGCTCTACGAGACAGGTCGACGCCAGCAGGCCCGGCGTCCTTCCGAGATCGCCCGCAACATCGAGCTGCTGACCGGCCCGCAGCGGGGACGCATCCTCGCCCGCGACAGGCTGGTCTTCGCCGGCGAGTACGCCGTCCCGCAGCTTTTCGAGGCGTACATGCAGAGCGAGGACCCGATCCTCCGGGCGCAGGCCCGGACGGTCCTGCGTGAGCTCGGGCGTCAGGCGGTTGTCCCGCTCTCGGTCGCGCTGTCGGAGCTCGCCCCCGACCGCCAGGTGCTTCTGGTCGGCCTGTTGCGCGAGGTCCGCCACGAGGCGTGGCTCCCGTTCGTCTTCGAGCTCCACGAGTCGACCGGCAGCGACCGGGTCCGCCAGGCGTGCGCCGGGGCGATCCGCGAGCTCCTGGGCGGCAACCTGCCCTCCGGAGATGTCGCGACCGCCTTCTACGAACTGGCCGAGCGGTACTACGACGAGGCCCGCGTCGTCACCAGCTTCCCCGATGAGGATTTCCAGCTCTACTGGACCTTCGGCTCTGGCGGACGCCTGATCCCAGAAGCGGTCCGCACCGAGGTCTACCACGAGCTGATGTCGATGCGGCTCGCGGCACGCTCGCTCCGCCACCGCACCGACAACAACGAAGCCCTGCCTCTCTGGGTCGCCTCGAACCTCAAGCGTGAGCTGGAAACGCCCAACGGCTACCAGAGCGCGCTGTACCCCGCAGACCGGCCGGAGGCGATGTACTACGCCGTCGCGCTGGGCAACGAGAACGCCCAATGGGTGCTCGGCCGAGCGCTCGACCGCCGCGACACGCGTCTGGCGAGGCGTGCGATCGAGGCGGTCGAGAAGACGGCCGGCTCGCGGGCGATGCGTTCGCCTGTGACGATGGCCGGTGTGCAGGACCGGCGTCCGCTGCTGGAGGCGCTCCGCTACCCCAACCGGCGGGTGCAATACGAGGCCGCGGTCGCGCTGGCGGCCAGCCAGCCCGATGTGAACTTCGACGGCGCCGAGCGCGTGGTCCCGATCCTGGCCTCGGCCGTGCTGGACGCCTCCCGGCGCATCGCGGTCGTGGTTTCGTTCGACGACGAGCGGGGTGGGGCTCTCCGCCGCTTCATGGAGGGTCGCGGCTACGAGGTCGTCGCCGGCCGTAATGTCGCCGACCTGAGCGACAGGCTCGCCACGCTCCCGGGCGTCGATGTTGTTCTGCTTGAGTACCCCGCGGCGGAGCTCGTCGCGACCGTCGAACGCATCCGGGCCGACAGGGCTCTGGGAGCGGCGCCGATCCTGGTCACCGGGCGGGGCGAAGCCTTCGCCCAGGTCCGCCAGCGTCTGGACCGCGACCCGACGATCAGCGCCCGCGCCTCGGGCGTCACCGAGCAGCAACTTGTCGAGACTCTGAACGATCTGCTCGACAGCGCGTCGGGCGGGCCGATCACCCCGCGCGAGGCGGAGACCTACGCCAACGCGGCGCTCGATCAGCTCCGCGATCTGGCCGTCTCGGGCAACCCGGTGTTGGATGTCGCCGACGCGGCGGTCCCGCTGATGACCGCCCTGAACCGGACCTCGGGCAACACCCGTTTCGCGGTCGCGGAGGTGCTCAGCCGCGTGAATCAGTCGCGCGTGCAGACCGCCCTGATGGAGGCGGCCCTCGGCGGCAGCGGGATCGAGCGGATCGAGCTGCTGAACTACACCGCGGCTTCGGCCCGCCGGTTCGGCAACATGCTCAACCCGGCCCAGGTCGATGTTCTGGTCTCGGTCGTCCGCGGCGCCGATGGCTTGGAGGGCCAGGCCGCGGCCGCGCTGATGGGCTCGCTCGGCCTGCCGGGCGATATCGTCTTGCCGCTGATCACCGGCGGCGAGACCGAGACCGTCAGCCGCTGAGCGCCCCAGCCATGTTGATCCACACGCGGGCCGCAATCCGATCGGGTTGCGGCCTGTTTTCTTGCGCCGCTGCTGCGTCCGACGGGGGGCCAGCGCGCCCAAGCGGACCGCTGGTCGCTCAAAAACAAACGACGCCCGGGGTCGCCGGGCGTCGTCGTCGAGCAGTGCGGATGAGAGGACTCGAACCTCCACGGGGTTTTACCCCCACTAGGACCTGAACCTAGCGCGTCTGCCAATTCCGCCACATCCGCGTGGGACGGGAACCTTAGGCGGGGTCGTTCTGGTCGGCAACGCGCCCACGCTCTCGGCCCGGCCCCGGGTCGGTCAGGACGGCGTGTTTTCCGCGGCGGGCGGGGCCTTCTTGGGCACGCGGATCTCGAGGACCTTTCGCCGGATCTCGTCGGCGAGGTCGGGGTTGTCCTTGAGGAACTGCTTGGCGTTCTCGCGGCCCTGTCCGAGGCGGACCTCGCCGTAGCTGAACCATGCGCCGGACTTCTGGCAGACCTTGGCCTCGACGCCGAGGTCGATCAGGTCGCCGGAAGCGGAGATGCCCTCGTCGAACATGATGTCGAACTCGGCCTGCCTGAAGGGCGGGGCGACCTTGTTCTTGACGACGCGTGCACGGACGCGGTTGCCGACGGCGACATCGCCCTCCTTGATCGAGCCGATGCGCCGGATGTCGATGCGGACGGAGGAGTAGAACTTGAGCGCTCGCCCGCCGGTGGTGGTCTCGGGTGAGCCGAACATGACGCCGATCTTCTCGCGGATCTGGTTGATGAAGATGACGGTGCAGTTGCTGCGTGCGATGACGCCGGTGAGCTTGCGCATCGCCTGGCTCATCAGGCGGGCCTGGAGGCCGACGACGGTGTCGCCCATCTCGCCCTCGATCTCGGCTCGGGGGATGAGGGCGGCGACGGAGTCGACCACGATCACATCGACCGCGTTGGAGCGGACGAGCAGCTCGCAGATCTCAAGGGCCTGCTCGCCGGTGTCGGGCTGGCTGACGAGCATGTCGTCGATGTTCACGCCGATGCGTCGGGCCCAGGTCGGGTCCAGCGCGTGCTCGGCGTCGATGAAAGCGGCGACCCCGCCCTTCTTCTGGGCCTCGGCGGCGACCGTCAGCGCGAGGGTCGTCTTGCCGGAGGACTCGGGGCCGAAGATCTCGACGATGCGACCCTTGGGGATGCCCTTGCCGCCCAGGGCGAGGTCGAGGCTGAGGGCGCCGGTTGAGACGCCCGGGATGGCGAGGTAGGCGTCCTCGTCCAGGCGCATGATCGAGCCCTTGCCGAAGGCCTTGTCGATCTGCGACAGGGCGCGGTCGAGGGCGGCGAGCTTCTCCTTGTCGGGCTTGATCTCGGGGCGGGAAGCCGCCTTGGGCTCAGGAGCCTCGGCCTGCGGGGCGTCCATGACGGCCTGGGCCGTGCCGGGGGCCTGCTCGGGACCGGTCTCGGGCGTGCTCTCCGGAGGTGTGCTGGGCGATGTGCTGGGGGTGCTCTTGGAAGCGGCGGTCGAAGGCTTGCGTGCCATCCTGCGATTCTCCCGCCCGGACGCTCCGCACCACGCACGACCGAATCGGGGTCGGGCGCCGACGGATGCCGGGCATTTCAGGCCCCGCGCCGGCTCTCGTTTCGAGAGGTGACGCCGACGGGCTGACAAGCGCTGCTGTCACGAGCAGGGCAGATTCCGTTGCCCACGCCCACGCGGGCGTTCTCGCGGCCGGGGGCGGCGCTCTTCGCGGGCCCGGCGGGCGGACTGTATCAGAGCCCAAACGCCTTGGCAAGCGGATCTGTTCGGGTGTCGATTGGCGGGCTGACATGCTGTTGTCAGCGGCTGAGCGGATTGCCGCGCTCAGGACCGGGCATTCAGCGGATCAACAGCTCCAGAGAGAAGGATGCCCGCGAGATGGAGGAGGAGACCGCGGCCGAATCTAGGGCCTTGCCGTAATCAAAAATCGGTCCGAACGCGCTCAGGTAACGATTTTGCGGCGTTCGTAACGATTTTGCGGCGTTCGTAACGATTTTGCGGCGATTCCGTAAGTGCCTTTCGCAGCATGACTATTCAGGTGTCGAATGGCGGCATGGCACGAAGGTGTCAGCGGAGACCGGTGAGATCTGGGCTCTGATATCGCATATCTGAGATTTGAAATCTCAGATCACGGAATCGGTGTCGCCGGCATGCTCTCGGAACGGGCCCCCTCCGAACCGACGGCCCCGCCGGATCCGGTGGCGATCTTCATGGGGAGATTGCCGCAGACGCGGGCCTGACGCCGCTACAGCCGGAATCCGGATAGGGAATCGGCGCGGTCAGACCCGAAGAGGGGTGTTGCCGGACGCCGATGGATCTGCGGAACACAGAGCCATCAACCGGAGATTCTCGATGCAGCTTCCCGTCAGCGGTCAGGGCCATAAGTGCAAGTGCCAGCAGGATGTCCCCGAGCTCAGCACGCACGGCGTGGCGGTCTGGTCGGAGCAGTCTGTGATCTCCGGCAAGCTGGCGGAGGACTTCCTGCCGCTTGAGGGGACGCCGGCGTTCAGAACGCCGCCGGGCGAGGGCTGGCTCGAGAAGCTGAAGAGCTGCGTGACGGCGCTCTCGCCCCTGGAGCGTGGCTCGGTCCGCGGCTCGGTGATCGACGCGGAAGGGCGCTTCGATCCTTGGCAGGCCTCGCCGATCGACACGCTGCTGGCGAGGATCGAGACGCCTTGGTTCCCGCAGGTGCTCAACAGCGGCGGGCTGACGCCCCACATGCAGCCGATCGCGCGGACGGGCGACGGGAGCATCTACGCCTTCGAGGCGCTGGCCCGGGCGGAGGTCTGCGGCGAATTGAAGAACGGCGGGCAGCTTGTCGACGCCGCCAGGGCGCACCACGCGCTCTTCCAGTTCGATCAGGTCGGGCGGACGACGGCGATCCGCTCGTGCGGGCCGAAGCTCGTGGGCGACGAGAAGCTGTTTGTGAACTTCATCCCGATGGTGATCTACGACCCGAATATCTGTCTGCGGACCTGCTGGCAGGCGGCGCAGGAGTCGGGCGTGCCGCTGTCGAGCCTTGTCTTCGAGGTCGTCGAGAGCGAGCAGTTCCCCGACATGGCGCACCTCAAGCGGATCCTGACGACCTACCGCGAGAAGGGCGCGGGCGTGGCGCTCGACGATCTTGGCACGGGCTACACGGCGCTGAGCTACATCGACGAACTGCAACCGGACTACATCAAGCTCGCCAAAGACCTGATCCCGACCGATCCTCGGCGCGAGGACCTGAGCATGGTGCGGGGCATCGTCGAGCACGCCAAGCGCGCGGGGATCACGGTGCTGGCCGAGGGCATCGAGACCGAGGCGCAGCTGCAGGCGGCTCGCGATCTCGGGATCGACCTGGCGCAGGGCTGGCTGATCGGTCGCCCGGCGGCCGAGCCGGTTCGGAACGGACTGAGCAGGAAGCGTGCGGCGTGATTTACGGTTGATCTGCCGAGCAATCCGATCAGAACTTCCTGCCACGAGCGCTTCGCAATCCGCGCACATGATCTGAGGGCATTGACAGCTCCGCGTGGTTCTTCCACATGCCGAATGCGGGATGCTCAGCGACCTTGCCTCCTGATCCATCGATTCGCGCGTATGCGTGTATGACGGCTTTGGGACGACCACGGTGAAGAACGGTCACGCGCTCGTTGCGGTCCAGAGCCTGCAAGACTTCTCTCGACTTCCTGCTCAGATCTTCGAAGGTTACATTCATTGCATCGCTCCGAAACAGCATCGAGATGCCGCAGAACAAGATAGCGGAGTGAAGCGATCGCTACGGAACCGCCTCACGGCGCCGGCGGGGCCCTGAAGGCCATCACGAACTGGAAGGCGGTCACGGGGTAGGCCATGCGCAGGCGGAAGAGGCGGAACTCGCTCTCGTCTCTTCCGATCTGGGCGCACATCTTCTGGACCATGCCCGGGTAGCGCGGGGCTTCGGGGAGGTCGAAGCGGTCTTTGCTGCCGCCGAGGCTCTCGATCTCTTCGGGCACGGCGACGAGGTCGATGTCGCGGGTCGGGTCGTTGGGGTTGGCGGGGCCGCGGGCGCCGGGGTTGTAGACCATGAGTTCCGGGGTCGAGCCGGGGAAGAGATCGGCGTGGACGAGGGCGTCGCAGATCATGTTCTTGACGGGGATGTCGACGAAAGCGGAGACGCCGCCCTTTGTGCGCTGCGGGCTCGCGTAGCGGGGCGCGCCGCGCGGGTTGTGGCTGGCGGCGAGCATGTCCACCACCGCTTCCTTGCCGAGCTTGTCGTGGGCGAGTCGGTGGACGAGCTGGCCCGCGGCGACCTCGGTCTCCATCGTGGCCGGCGTGTTGGCGCAGAACTCGTTGAGGTTGAACGGGCTTGAAGGGGGTTCGGGGCTCTCGGCTTTGTGCTGCTTTGGCGGGCCGAAGGTGAAGTAGATGGGCACATCGGGGCGGAGGCGGCGCATGCGCAGGGCGCCGTGGATCGTGGTGATCGACATCGCCTCGGGGTCGGCCGAAGGCGCGAAGATCATGCTCGTGAGCCATGTCTCGGCCTCGACGCCCATGATCTGTCGCATGCCCTTGAAGACCTCGTAGCGGCTGGACTGCTCGACGCGGGCCTGGAGGTTGGCGCTTCTGGGCGAGATGGCGGCGTTGAGGGCTGCGCGGGTGCCGAACTGCTGGCGGATCACCCGGGCGAAGCGGTCGATCGCCTCGTCGGCCTCGCGGGCGAGCGTCGGGTCGGCGCCGAGTTCTGGCGCGGCGGCGGTGACGGCACGCAGCGACTCTGGGCCCGGGATGTCCTGGAGCATCTCGTAGGGGTTGGGGCGGGCCAGGGCGTTGAGCATTTTGCTGGCGGTGACGCGGCTGATCCCGAGCTTGCGGGCCAAGGGCGTCGGGCGGTGCGGGCCGCCGGGGATCGCGTCGATCACCGCCGCCAGCGTGCCGCCGAGCGTGGTGGCGACGGATGCGAGGTCGGAGTGGACCGCTTCTGGTGTGGTATTGATGTGTTCGGGCATGGATGCTGCAGGATGTTGATTGCGGTCCGCGGGGCTGTTGTAATATTTTACGATTTGTCTTGTGCCCCCCTGCCTGCTCTGCTAGCCTGAGGGATGTCAGGAGAGAGCGGTCGTGAGCTCGGCTCTGCGCCGGCCCGGCCAAAGATCAACAAGACAGGAGCCAAAAATGCGTCTTTCGAGGAGCGCGTGCGTCGCGACGGCGGTTGCCGCTGCGTGGACTGGTGTCGTTTCGGCACAACCATCCTACGACATCTTCAACATGGGCGTCGTCGACCCGGGGGACATCGGGTCTCAAGGACTGGGGGTTTCGCCCGGGGGCGTTGCGGTCGGAAGATCGCAGGGCGTCTCGAACCAGGCGTTCAGCTGGACGGAGGCCGGTGGGCTGTTCTCGCTGCCCAGCTTGCCAGACAGAGCGTTCAACGCCGCCAACGGGGCGAACGACGCGGGCGTGGTGGTCGGGACCGCGGCGGCGACCTTCTTTGGGAGCAACCCGCTGCCGGTGCGCTGGACGAACGGGGTCGTCTCGCAGATGGATCTTCCCGGCGCGTTCACCGTGGGCCGCGCAAACGATGTGAACACCTCGGGCGTGGCGGTCGGCTCGGTCGGGGGCGGGACGGATGAGACGGCGGTGATCTGGGACGCGTCGGGCGTTCCGTCGCTCATCACCACGCCGACCTCGGGCGGGGCGACGATGCGGACGGCGTTCCGTGTCAACGACTCGGGCTGGGCGGTCGGGCAGGGGATCGACCCCGACAACGCGGCCCGCAATGTCGGCTTCGTGTTCGACAGCGTGACGGGGACCTCATTTGAAGTCGGGGCGTTGGCGGGCGCCAACGGGGCGCTCGCCTTCGGCGTGAGCAACGCGGGGCATGTGGTCGGATCGAGCATGCTCAACCAGGGCTCGGGGCGTCCGTTTGTCTGGACCGAAGCGGGCGGGATGGTCGAGATCCCGCTGCCTGCTGGGACGAGCTCGGGGATCGCACGCGCGGTGAACTCTGACGGTTGGGTGGTCGGCATCGCCAGCGGGCAGTTCGCCGTGCCGTTCCTGTACGACGGCACGAACACCTACGCCCTTGGCGACCTGATCGATCCGGCTTCGGGCTGGGACCTGCTGACGAACACCTCGTCGGGCGCGCTCGGGATCACCGAGGACGGGACGATCATCGGCACGGGCGTGTTCAACGGGGATATCCGTGCGTTTGCGATGATCGTGCCTGCGCCGGGCGGCGCGGCGCTCCTGGCGTTTGCCGGGCTGGCGGCGGCGCGTCGTCGGCGTTAGTCGGCGCGTTCGGGCAGTGAACGCTGAAATGCAGACAACGAAGAAACGCCCCCGCTGCTTCGCGGGGGCGTTTTTGGTTGCCCTGGTTGGACAGGGCCTCGGCCGGGCTGGCGATCAGCGTGCTGAAGAGTTGCTGCCGTTCTTGCTCGCGGCCGCCTTGTTCTTGGAGACGGGGCTGTAGCGTTGCAGGCGTTTGAGCATCTGCTCGGTTGTGAGGACGCTGACATAGCGGCCGTTGAGCGTGTCGACGGTGAAGCGGTGGCGGTTCTCGGTGACGCAGGTGCAGCCGTCCTCGATGAGGACGGTGTCGAAGCCGAGGTCGCTTGCGTTGCGGACGGTGGTCGAGACGCACTCGTCGGTGTAGACGCCGACGACGACGAGGGCCTTGATGCCGAGGTTGTTGAGGATGTATTCGAGGTTGGTCGAGCTGAAGACGCCCGAGGCGGTCTTGTTGATGATGATCTCGTCGCCGACGGGGGCGATCTCGGGGAGGAACTCGGCTTCCTTGGAGCCCGGTGCGGCGTGGAGGTCGAGGCGTTTGTGCTGGGGTCCGCGGTCGCGGCCGTCCTGGGTCATCGACTGGATGCGGACATGGATGACCTCCAGCCCGCGATCTCTGAAGGCTTTCTGGAGGCGGGCGACATTGGGCACCACGACCTCTTCGAGCATGGTGAAGTAGTACTCCTGGGCCTCGGGGTCGACGCCGGAGATGGCGCCTTCGGCGAAGACGCCGTGGCCCCGGGCCGCGTCGAGGTACTGCATGTCGATGCAGAGCAGGGCGGTCTCTTCGCGGAGCTCTTCGTCGATGTGCGCGGAGATCTCGTCGAGCGCCTCGCGGTAGGTCGGCTCGAGCGGGTCGATGTTGATGAAGTCCGGGTTTAATCGTTCCGCCAGTTCGTTGTCGTCGATCATGCCTTGGAGTCCTTCTTGGGCTTGTTCTTGCTGGGCTTGGTCGTCCCGCGTGATTCCTCGTCGTCGGGCTCGGGTTCGGAATCGGCTTCTGAGACGCTCAGCTCGATCGCCGCGTCGAGGGCGACATCTGCGGCGAGCTCGATGTCTTCCCACTGCGTCCACTCGGCGCCCGAGTGGCTTCGACCGCCCACGCTGGGGGTGAAGATCATGCCGATGGGGGCGATGTGGGCGATCATCTGCGCGTCGTGGGCTGCGCCGCTGGGCATCATCTTCGGGTCCACGCCTCTGGCCCTTACGGCATCGGCGATCGCCTCAGTGACGCGGTCGCTGCATGGGCGTGGCTCGATTTCTTCGATGATGTCGAACTCGAACATCAAGCCCCGCCTGCGCGCGATCGCCGAGAGCGCTCTTCGCATCGCTTCGCCGAGGTCCTTGAGCGCGCTCGCCGACGCGTCGCGGACATCCAGCGAGAACTCGGCGATCGCCGGCACGCTGTTGGCTGCGCCGGGGCGGAGGAGCACTTTGCCGATGGTCGCGACGGCGGCCTCGGTGCCGTGTTCTTCGAGAATTCTCGGGAGTTCTCCGGAGAACTCGGCGAGCCCCCCGAAGGCGTCGGCACGCAGGCGCATGGGGGCGGTCCCCGCGTGGTCGGCCCGGCCTTTGAGCGTCACGATCCACTTGAACAGACCGGCGATCTCGGTGACGACGCCGATGGGCGAGCCCTCGCCGTCGAGCACGGGACCCTGCTCGGCGTGCACCTCGAGGTACGCGCGTACGGAATCTCTGCGCCGGGCGACGCGGAGGGCGGCTTCGGCCTCCAGGCCCTGCGACTTCATGGCGTCGCGGAGGGTGACGCCGTCGAGGTCTGCCGACTGGGCGATGTCGGCGGGCGTGAGCAGGCCGGCGACGGCGCGGGAACCGAGCATGCCTCCGAAGCGGCCCTCTTCGTCGCTGAAGGCGATCGCTTCGAGTGCGTGCTTTCCGGCGAGTCCCGCTTCGTGGACGACGGTGAGGATCTCCAAGGCGATGATGACGCCCATCGCGCCGTCGAATGCGCCGCCGTGGGGGACGCTGTCGAGGTGGGAGCCGATCATGACGACCGGCTCGTCGCCGGGCGATTGCGGCGAGCGGACGACGACATTGCCCGCCTCGTCCATGTAGGCTTGCAGTCCCCGTTCCTCGGCGACTTCCATCATCCACCGGCGCGCTTCCATGTCGTTGTCGGAGAAGGCGGGGCGGTTGATCGAGCCGTCGTCTTCGCGTCCGATGGTGGCGAGCTTGTCGAAGGTGTCGCGCAGGCGGTCGCGGTCGATGCGGGGCGCTCCCTCGTCGCCACCCCGTGGTTCTGCGGGCTTTGACGCTGCTTCGGTCTTGGGTTGCATCGCGGAAATGGTAGACCTCGACCGGGAGTTCCGGCGTTTGGCTGCGCTCACATCGTACCGATCGGCCGAACCGGGCCCGGCGTACACTGATATCCGAAGAACCGGGAGAACATCCCCGCGGAAAGGGAGACCACCAAATGCGCGTCGCTGTGTACAGCACCAAAGCGTTCGAACGCTCGTTTCTCGACCGCGCCAACGAGGGCCACGGGCACGAGCTCTGCTATCTGCCCGCGTCGCTGAGCGCGGCGACCGCGCCGCTCGCAGAAGGCTGCCAGGCCGCGTGCATCTTCGCCAACGACAAGGCCGACGCGGACGCGCTGAAAGGGCTGGCCGACGCGGGGATTCTCATGCTCGCGCTACGCTCGGCGGGGTTCAACCATGTGGATCTCGAAGCGGCGGAGAAGCTGAACCTGACGGTTGCGCGGGTGCCCGCCTACTCGCCGTACTCGGTCGCCGAGCACGCCGCGGGGCTGATCCTCACCCTCAACCGCAAGCTGCACCGGGCGTACAACCGCGTGCGCGAGCAGAACTACTCGCTCGACGGGCTGATGGGCTTCGACCTGAAGGGCAAGACCGTCGGCTTTGTCGGTACGGGGCAGATCGGTGAGGCGCTGGTGCGGATCATGCACGGCTTCGGCTGCGAGCTGCACGGCACCGACCCCGTGCCCAACCACGCGTGCGAGGAACTCGGCATGAGCTACATGCCGCTGGACGAACTGCTGGAGACATCCGACATTGTCTCGCTGCACTGCCCGCTGACGCCGGCGACGCACCACCTGATCAACGACCGGTCGCTGGAGCACGCGCGCGACGGGTTCATGCTGATCAACACCAGCCGCGGCGCCGTTGTCGACACGGGGGCGGTCATCCGCGGTCTCAAGAGCGGGAAGATCGGGGCGCTCGGGCTCGATGTCTATGAAGAAGAAGGCGACCTCTTCTTCCGCGACCTCTCAGACAAGGTGATCCAGGACGATGTGTTCATGCGCCTGATGACCTTTCCCAATGTCTTCGTCACGGCCCACCAGGGATTCTTCACGCGCGAGGCGGTGACGAACATCGCCGACACGACCATGGCGAACATCACCGGCTTCCAGCGCGGCGACATCCCCGAGGACAACATCGTCAGCGCCGAGAAGTTTATCATTCGAAAATGATGCCCTACGCCAACTGTGGCACTGGCGGCTCGCCCGCCAGTGTTGCTTGCGCCCCTGATGCATCAAGGGAAGTTGTCGCAGCCACGGCGGAGACGCCCGCGCCACGAGAACCGGTAGAAGACAACGGTCGGCAACCTGCGCCGGAGCAACGGCTCGGCGAGCCGTGCCACCCACGAGCCCACTGGCGGGCAAGCCGCCAGTGCCACAGGTCTCCTGCAAAAAGTCACTCTTTCAGCATCGACGCCATCCACTCGACCGGGTGCAGCGGGTGGCCGCCGACATCGTCGGGTCCGTCGGCGACCTGGTGGCGGCAGGAGGTGCCCGTCGCGACGAGCGTGAACGCCTCGCCCTTCTCACGGCGCTCTCGGATCGCCGGAAAAAGCGAGAGCTCGGCGATGTTCATCGACAGGTCGAAGCGGTGCTTGTCGTAGCCGAACGAGCCGGCCATGCCGCAGCAGCCGGTGTCGAGCACGGTGAGCTTGTCGCCGGCGACTCTGCGCAGGGCGTCGGCGCTGGAGGTGTGGCCCCAGAGGGCTTTCTGGTGGCAGTGCGCGTGCAGGACGACTTCCGAATCGGGCTCGCGGAACTCCGGGCGCGTCGGCAGATCGTCCCATCGCGACGCGATAAACTGCTCAACGAGCATCGACCGCTCGGCGATGCGCTTGCGCGTCTCGATCGGCGTCTGCATCTTCAGGTCGAGCCAGTCGTCGGCGATCGCAGAGAGGCACGAGGGTTCGAGAAACACAATCGCATCCGCCCCCGCCTGGACCCATTCGGCCAGGCGTGAGGCGGTCCGGTCGGCCATGGCGATCGCGCGGGGGAGCGTTCCCATGCTGATCGCGGCGCGGGCGCAGCATCCCGCGTCGGCGAAGCGCACCTCGCAGCCGAACGCTTCGAGCAGGCGCTTGGCCGCCACGCCGATATCCCGCTCGTTGTACCCCGTGAAGCAGTCGCCGAAGAGGACGACCGTCGGCCGCTCGGTGCTCTTGCCCGGCTTGCGCAGGGCGCCCGGGAAGGCCCTCGCCAGCGGGCGGCAGAAGCTCGGGATCGAGCGGCGTACATCCACGCCCAGCAGTTTCGAGGCCCCCCACTTGCCGAGTCTGGTCCGGTTCATCGCGTTGGCGATGGCTGGCGTCAGGCTGCCCATGCGGTTGAGCAGGCGGACATTGGCGAGGATCCTCGCTTTCAGCGGCGTGCCGTGCTCGCGGTAGCGCTGCGCCGTGTATTCGGCCTTGAGGCGGGCGATGTCGACATTGCTGGGGCACTCTGACTTGCAGGCCTTGCAGCTCAGGCAGAGGTCGAGCGTGTTGATGGTCTCGGCGTCGTTCCAGAGCGGGCGGCCATCGCCGGCGTCGAGTTGCCCGCTGATTGCCAGGCGCAGCGCGTTGCCCCGGCCCCGCGTCGAGTGGCGTTCGTCGAGCGTCGCCATGTACGAGGGGCACATGGTCCCGCCGGACTTCTTGCGGCAGACGCCCGAGCCGTTGCACATCTCCACCGCGTGGTCGAAGCCGTGCTGGTCGGTGTAGTCGAAGAAAGTCTCGACGCCCCGGATGCGGATGTCGGCGCCCTCAGGTCGCGTCCGCGTGCGTTCGGTGATCGACTCGACCGGCCCCGGCGCGACGATGTTGCCCGGGTTCAGGCGGTTCTCTGGGTCGAAGACGGCCTTGACCTCTCTGAACGCCTCCATGAGCTCGGGGCCGAAGAAGCGTTCCAGCAGCGGGCCTCGGACGCGGCCGTCGCCGTGCTCGCCGGACATCACGCCGCCGAGTTCTTTGGCGAGGTCGGCGACTTCGACGGCGATCTCTCGGAGTCTTCGCCGGTCGTCGTCGTCGCGCACATCCAAGAGCGGGCGGACATGGAGGACGCCGACGGAGGCGTGGGCCCAGTACGCCGCCTTGGTGCCGTGGCGCGTGACGATCTCGCGGAAGCGCGTGACGAACTCGCCGAGGCGTTCGACGGGCACGGCGTTGTCTTCGACGAAGCTTGCGGGCTTGCGCTTGCCCGGCACGCCGTGGAGCAGCGGCTCGCCCGCCTTGCGCAGCTTCCACGCGTTGGCCATGGCGACGGGGTCGGTGTGGGTGTGGACGGCGGTGTCGCCGTAGACCGACTTCAGGAACGCGAGCTTCTCGGCGACCTCGTCCGGCCCCTCGTCGGAGAAGTATTCGACATAGAGGAACGCGTCGGTGCGTTCGCCGGCGGTCGGCATCCGCTCGACATAGCGCCGGTACTCGACATTGGCCCGCGCCAGGTTCACGACCATGTCGTCGAGCAGCTCGACCGCAGAGGGCTTGGTCTGCAGGATCGGGACGACGGCCTCGATCGCTTCGTCGACCCCGCCGAACCCCACCACCGCCAGGCCCCGGGCCTTGGGCACTGGGGAGAGGGCGAGTTCGGCGCCGAGCGTGACGCCGAGCGTGCCCTCAGAGCCGCAAACGAGGTGCGCGAGGCTGACTTCTTCCGGCCCGCCCCGGTCCAGCGCCTGCAGGACCATGTCCAGCGCGTAGCCCGCGTTGCGCCGGATGGTCTTGGGGAAGCGTTCACGGATGAGCGTTTCGTTGCGGCGGACGATGTCGACGACGCGTTCGGTCAGTTCGCGCGCGATCGGGTCGCGCAGCATCGCGCCCTTGTCGAGGCGGACTCGCCTCCCGTCGGCGAGGCAGACATCGACGCCGAGGAGGTTTTCGCTGGTCCTGCCGTAGCGGATCGAGCGAGCGCCCGCGGCGTTGTTGCCGATCGCGCCGCCGATGTTGCAGTGGCGGCTGGTCGCCGGGTCGGGCGGGAAAAACAGACCGACGCGCGCAAGCTCGGCGTTCAGATCGTCGATGGTGATCCCCGGCTCGACAAAGCAGCGACGCCCCGACGCGTCCACCTCGAGCACGCGCGTGCAGCGGGGCGAGAAGTCGATCACCACCGCCTCGCTCACGCACTGGCCGGCGAGGCTCGTGCCCCCGCCCCGAGGCAGGATCGGCAGACGGTGCGCCTTGCAGAACTCCACGGCCCGCACCGCGTCATCGATCGAATCGGGGATCACCACGCCGATCGGCTCGACCTGGTACATCGAGGCGTCGGTCGCGTAGAGCATCCGGTCGTGGCGCCCGAAGCGCACCTCGCCCGAAACGGCGCCGGTGAGTTTCCGCGCGATCTCGGCGCGTTCTGCTTCCGAACGGTTCTCGCCTTGCGGGGCTTGCGGGAGCGCGATCTGGGCCAAGTAGCTGCCTCCTGGGACGCATGGTAGAGGCCGGATCGGCGATCGCGCCGCCGAGATTCCGCCCCGGATCTCCGGAACCGCCGCATTGGTTCGAGCGTCTAACGCGTTGGAGTGGTAGACGCAGATTCTGCGACCGGGCCGCCCGATGACCGATGCTCTCACGAGGGGAGCATCCGCAGAGGCTCCGG
Source organism: Phycisphaerales bacterium (assembly GCA_050486265.1). GTDB lineage: Bacteria > Planctomycetota > Phycisphaerae > Phycisphaerales > UBA1924 > SLFH01. The sequence continues at coordinate 486,409 of JBJHCY010000002.1, forward strand.
CAGGTCGCGCACACAGGAGATTTCGGCCATGATGAACGGATTGCGCAAGAGCCGCGGACGAAACACCCAACGGGCCTTGGTCCGGAAATCAGCGTGCGTGCTGGCGTTGGCGGCGGGCACGGCGGCCGCGTGGCCCGCCGCGGCGGCAGGGGCGAACAACGAACGGGCCGGGCCGGAACTCCCGATCTCGCAGATCACGCTCTACCGATCCGGCGTCGGGCACTTCGTCCGACAGGGGTTCGTCGAGGGCGACGCCGACCTGCAGCTCCGCTTCAATGTCGAGCAGATCAACGATGTGCTCAAGAGCATGTACCTGCTGGATCTGGGGGGCGGCCGGATCGAGACCGTCGGCTACACCTCCAACATCCCGCTGGAACGACGCCTCGGCGGCTTCCTCATCGATATCTCCGACAGCCCGTCGCTGCACCAGCTCCTCGACCGCCTCCGCGGCGTGCCCGTGAAGCTCGAAACCACCGACCGGACCGTCGAGGGCAAGGTCCTCGCGATCGAGAACCGCCAGCGCCCCGTCGGCGACCGGCCGGTCTCGACCCCGTATGTCAACCTGCTGACCTCCGCCGGCATCCGGTCGATCCGGGTCGAATCGATCACCTCGATGCAGATCAGCGACGAGAGGCTCGCAGGAGAGCTCGAACAAGCGCTGCTCGCGATCGCCGAGCATCGGGCGGACGATGTCAAGAGCGTCGAGATCGCCTTCCGGGGCGAGGGGCGCCGGGCGGCGGTGGTCGGCTATGTGCAGGAGGCCCCGGTCTGGAAGACCAGCTACCGCCTGATCCTGCCCGAGTCTGAGGGGGACGACCAGCCGCTGATGCAGGCGTGGGCGATCGTCGAGAACACGACCGACGAGGACTGGACGGATGTCCGACTGTCGCTCGCGTCTGGCCAGCCCGTCGCCTTCCGGATGGATCTGTACGAGCCGCTGTTCGTCGAGCGGCCGATGGTGGCGGTGCCGGCCGTCGCCAGCCTTCGGCCGAAGGTGTACGACACGGGGGTTGCGACGGATCAGGCCCGGCGCATGCAGCGGCCCGCGGACGCCAGAAGCCGGGGTGGGCAGAGCCCGTTCCAGGAGGCCGAGCCGGAACTCCGCCAGCGACGCAGTGAAGCCCCCGCTTTTGACCTGCTCGCGGTCATGGGCGATACCGAGCAAGGCCGAGCCGCGGCCGGCGCCGTCGGCGAGGTCTTCCAGTACACCCTCGACACCCCCGTCACCATCGAACGCCAGCGTTCGGCGATGCTCCCGATCATCTCCGCCCCCGTCGAGGGCCGACGCGTCAGCATCTACACCCAGGGCGCCGAGACGCCCCACCCGATGCGCGGCGTCGAGATCACCAACAACGCCGGCCTGCAGCTCATGCCCGGCCCGATCAGCGTCTTCGACGGGAGCGCCTACGCCGGCGACGCCCAGATCGGGCATGTCGGGGCAGGCGACAGCCGCATGCTCGCCTACGCCGCCGATCTGGATGTCCGCATCCTGACCAAGACCGACGGCGTGCGCCGGGTCCAGCAGACGCGGATCGTCAACGGCACGGTGGTCCGCACGATCGGACGCGAGCATGTCTTCACCTACACCATCAGCAACGCCGACGCCTCGCGAGGGCGGACGATCGTCATCGAGCACAACAAAATGTCCGGGTGGGAGCTCGCCTCGCCCGAGGCGGTCGAGGAGACCGAGCGGACGCACCGCTTCGAGAAGGAGCTCGGCCCGGGCGAGACCGCCGACCTGGTCATCCGCCACGAGCGGACGGATCAGGAACGGATCAGCGTCGCGACGATCGACTCGCCGACGATCCTGACGCTCCAGCGGGAGGGCCGTTTGTCCAACCGGGCGATCGAGGCGCTCCGCGAGGCGGTGTCGCTCCGCGAGGCGATCGGCGAGGCCGAGCGGCTTGTCTCGTCGCTGGAGAACGAGCGGCGCGAGATCGTCCGCGATCAGGAACGCGTCCGGGCCAACCTCGCCAGCGTCTCGCGCGAGACCGACCTGCACCGGCGCTACATGGACCGCCTCGGCGAGCAGGAGACCCGCCTCGACGAGATCGCGACCGAGCTGACCGAGGCCCGCGCCGAGGTCGAGCGCCGCAAGCAAGCATTGGAGCGGTTCGTCGCGGATCTCAACATGTCGTAAAGGGCCCGGATCCCCTCTCGGCGCACGGCCGGCAGATCGCCCGGCGGGCTGAGACAGATCAGCAAAAGAAGAAGCGGCCGGCACAGAAGGCCGGCCGCTTTGCTTCATGCGTTGCGGGCGTTCAGGCCCGCGTCGTCAGGTGTAGGCCGAACGGCTCAGTCGAAGAAGAACTGGAGCTGGATGGCGGCGTTGGTGCCGGTCGAGGGGTTGCTGAAGCCGTCGCGGTAGGAGCGGAGGAAGATGTTGCGGTTGGTGAGCCGCATGGAGTTGTCCGGGCTGCCCTGCGGGGTCCGCATGCGGTCGTCCTCGTCGACGAAGATGTTGTCGGGCTGGTTGCGGTCGCGGGCGTTCTGGATGCCGGTGAAGTTGAAGGTGGTGTCCTCGGGGTCGGGACGGGTCTCGAAGATGACGCGGTTGTCGTTGTAGGCGACATTGCCTTCCCACTTGACCCGGCTGCCGTGGATGAGGAGGGTGTTGGAGTTCACACCGACCGCCGTGTTGTACTGCGGGCCGATGGCGGCGTTGGGGCCGACGAGCTCCCACTGCTGCACGGTGCCGGTGCCGGCGCCGAGGCGGTAGGTCGGGCCGCGGTTGGCCAGAACGGCGATGGCGGCCTCGAACGAGTCGCGCCAGTGGTCGTTCTTGCGGGCGCCGAAGGGCGGGGTGTGGGCGTAGGAGATGTTGGCGATGCCGTTGCGCTCACGCTGGTTCGAGCGGATCGAGTCGAACGGGTGGCCGCGCAGCGCCGGGTCCCACAAGGCCCGCTGGACCTGGGCGGCGCCCTGGGGCTCGTCGAACATGTAGTCGGTGAAGTTCTCGACCGGGCCGGGCTCGGACGGGCCGACCAGGAGCTGCGTCGGCAGGCCGTTCCAGACCATCAGCGAGAAGATGTTGCGGGTGGAGTCGAGCTGGACCGCGTTGGCGCGGTTCTGGACCTGACCGACATTGATGGTGGTGCCGTCACGGTCGGCCTCGCTGGGGAGCGGGTAGCGCTCCTGGTTCTGCGTGGCGAACTGCACCATGGTCTGGTGGATGCCGCGGATCTGGCTGGCGTCCTTGAGCTGACGGGCGGCCTGGCGTGCCTTGCCCAGGGCCGGCAGCAGGATGCCGATGAGCAGCGCGATGATCGCGATGACCACCAGCAGCTCGATGAGCGTAAATCCTCGATGCTTTCTCATGATTCGATTCTCCGAACTTTGGGCCCTGTGCGATCGGCACAGCGGCCCGATGCCTGTCGGGCGGGCTCATGACACATGAACCGCCCTGATCCTTCACTGGAGCCTGAAAGTGGACCGGCTCCCGCGTCCGTACCCCCGTAGCGCCCGGGGGCGGGCCGGATTGTCGGAGAGGATCAGGCAGCGGTCGGAGGCGGCATCAAATGAGCGGCGACGCCGCGTCATCAGAACAGGGTGATTCACATGGACCACCGACCGGAGCTTTTTCCTCGCCAGAGGCATGCCTCTGTCACGCGTGAGATCATACCTTCTCAGAAGTCGGTGCGCCTGTCAAGCTGGCGCGGTTGCGGAAATTCTCGGTCGAAGAAGGAAATCTGACCAATGCCCGAACACACACCTTCCACCGCTCCAGAGGCACGCCTCGCGGAACTCGGCATCGCCCTTCCCCCGCCCCCCAAGCCCCTGGCGCTCTACCGCCCCGTGGTCGTCAGCGGCGGGTTCGCCTGGGTCAGCGGGCAGGTGCCGCTGGAAGACGGACACCCCGTGGCGACAGGACGCGTGCCCGACCAGGTGACCGAGGAGGTCGCCAGGGACTGCGCCCGGCGGTGCGCCCTGTCGGCGCTGTCGGCGCTGCGCGAGGAGTTGGGCTCGCTCGACCGCGTCGCCCGGGTCGTCAAGCTGGGGGTGTTCGTGGCCTCCCACCCCGAGTACGGCGGACAGCCGGGCATCGCCAACGAAGCCAGCCGCGTGATGGTCGATGTCTTCGGCGAGGAGGCCGGTCGGCACGCGCGTGCCGCGGTGGGCGTCGCCTCTCTGCCCCTGCGCGTGCCGGTGGAGGTCGAGGGGGTGTTCGAGCTGCACCCGGGATGAGGTCGAGCCGGGGTGCGGGGCATTGTGCGGCGGGATTGAGTCGATGACAGCAGAGACACTGGCGGACAAGCCGCCAGCGCCACAGGATTTGCTCCTCTGGACAGCCCGGCTTGCCGAGCCGTGTCTTCCGATCGCTGCCCGACCGACGCGCAGCCCATCGGTTGAAAGCCCCGAGGGGCGCGGGGTTGTCGCCGCGGGTGGAAGCGTGCGCAGCACGCTGGAACCCGTGGAAAGCGTCAAAGGTCATCCCCCGCTCTGACGGAGCGGAGGACGCACGCGATCAACACCACGCGTTCCTTCGCCCCTTCAGGGCGAAGCGGTTCTTGCGCCGCTTCCCACGGGTTGCGCTCCGACCGACGCTGCGCGTCGGCCTGCGCTCCACCCGCGGCTACAACCCATCGCTCCTTCGGAGCGAAGAGAACGCAAGCGTCGGGCGGATCTCGCGCCGCGGCCCGACGCCAGCTCCACAAACGCCGCAAGCCGATGCCGAATCGGTGACAAAGGACACTGGCGGACAAGCCGCCAGTGTTGCAGGTCCGATTGACACCGTCGTGTCAGCAGCCAGCCGCGAACGCCTGAAGGAAGGCGAAGAAGTCGTCGGCGTCGATCACGCCGTCGTTGTTGAAGTCCGCCCTCGGGTCGCCGTCGGCGAAGAGGGAGAGGAACTCGAAGAAATCGTCGGCGTCGACGACGCCGTCGGCGTTGATGTCCGGCGGGCAGGCCGGTACTTCGATGGTCAGGACGGCGGTGTTGACGGCCTCGGAGAGGATGTTGGGGAAGTTGGGCTCGCTTGTGGGGTTGGCCCAGAGGCCGGCCCACGAGCCGCCGTCGTCGAGGATGTCCTGGATCTGCGAAGTGACAACGAACTCGAACTCGAAGAAGGTGTCGATCGGGGGCTGGTACTGGCCGGTCCCGACGACGATCGCTCCGGGGTCGAAGTCGTCGAGGGTGGCCTGGCCGTCGCCGGCGTAGATGCCGAACTCGAACGAGCGGACGCCGACATCGAAGGCGTTGTTGACGCTCACTCGCCCGCGGATGGTCGCCGAGAGGACGGTCTGGCCGGCGAACTGAGAGATGTCGTACTCCTGGATCGCCCGGTCCTCGTCCTGCACGCGCTGGCGGATCAGGCCCGAGAAACTCGCGGGGCTGACGGCGATGATGTCGCCGACGCCGTTCTTGTTGGTGTCGCGGATCGAGGCGGCGACATCGGGGGGCGTGAGCTCGACGGGCTGGGCCGAAACGACGCCGCTGGCGGCCAGAACGGACAGGCAGATGGTCACACGAAACATCGGCGGCTCCTCGTGGCGATCGTCGCACGCAATGGAGAAACAGATCCCCACCCCGGCGCGACTGACCCCGTCAGCCTAGCGAACAAACACGCGTCTCACAACGGCTTCTCGGAGATCGCCCATCAACGAGCCCGCACCGAAGGGGTGGAGGACGGTCGGAATCGTCTGCCGCGGAGGCAACCGCTCTGAGGTCGAGATCGGTTCCTTCGCCCCGCCGGTGCTCGGGGGCAAAGCGGCGGACTTCCGCGGGTTCGCTCGGCGGCGCCCCGCCTCACCCTCGGTCAGGATCCAGCGCTCCTTCGGAGTTCGTGGGCTCGCGACAGAAAAACACTGGCGGTCGAGCCGCCAGCGCCACATGGCTACGGCGTGTGTTTCGAGCTGCTGCGGGCGTTCAGCACCCGTCCACGAACGCCTGCAGGAAGGCGAAGAAGTCGTCGGCGCTGACGACGCCGCTGTGAATCCAGTCGGCCCGCGGGTGGCCCTCGGCGAAGTAGGCGAGGTACGCGAAAAAGTCCTCGGCGTCGACGACCCCGTCGCGGTTGATGTCGACCCTGCAGTCCCAGGGCTCCGAATCGAGCTCAAGCACGGCGACGCCTGCGTCGTTCGAGAGGATGTTGGGGAAGTTCGGCTCGGTGGTCGAGTTGACCCAGAGGCCGACCCACATCGCATTGCGGTCGATGACCTCCTGCACCTCGGCGGTGACATCGAACTCGAACTCGAAGAATGTGTCGCCGGGCGGGTGGTACTGCCCCGTGCCGACGAGCATCAGACGGTCGGGGTCGAACTTGAGCTGCAGGGCGGTCGGGAACGACTCCCCATGCCCGGGGTAGATCCCGAACTCGAAAGCGCGCACGCCGACATCGGACGCGTTGTTCACGCTGATGCGCCCGCGGATCGTCGCCGAATGCACGAGGTGATTGAAGTGGTCGAAAAGCTCGAACTCCTGCACAGCCCGATCCTCGTCCTGCACGCGCTGGCGGATCAGGCCGGAGAACGGCTCGGGCGCGACAGTCACCAGATCGCCGACGCCGTTCTTGTTGCTGTCGTGGATCGAGGCGGCGATATCGGGCGGGGTCATCTCAACGGGCTGGGCGGCGGCGGTCCAAGGCCAAAGACCGACAAACAGACAGCAAACCATCGGCGTACTGCGCATAACAACCTCCTCGTGTTCTGTCTCGCGAAAAGCCGGATCGGGCCGGCGGGCCGCTCCCGACAGCCCATCAAGCGAGACTAACACGGGCGGTTTTCGCCTGCAACGCGGAATCCGAGAACTTCCCAGGAAAACCCCGCGAGTTCAACCGAACGCCTTCTTGTAATCGGCCAAAAACTTCTCCAGCCCGGTGTCGGTCAGCGGGTGGGAAAGGAGCTGGCGGATGACGCTGAAGGGGAGCGTCGCGACATCGGCGCCGGCCAGCGCGCACTCGACCATGTGCTTGGGGTGGCGGATCGAGGCGGCGAGCACCTTGGTGGTGAACCCGTAGTTGTCGTAGATCTGGCGGATCTGGTGGATCAGGTCCATGCCGTCGTGGGCGATGTCGTCGAGGCGCCCGATGAACGGGCTGACGAGGTAGGCGCCGGCCTTGGCGACGAGCATGGCCTGCATGGGCTGGAAGCAGAGGGTCATGTTGGTGCGCGTGCCCTCGTCGGAGAGGGTCTTGCACGCCTTGAGCCCGGCGGGGGTGATCGGGAGCTTGACGACGATGTTCGACGCGATCTTCGCCGCCTCGCGCCCTTCCTTGAGCATGCCGTCGTAGTCGGTCGCGATGACCTCCGCGGAGACGGGGCCCTGCACGACCTCGCAGATCTCGGCGAGGCGTTTGTTGTAGGCGACGCCCTCCTTGGCGATGAGGGAGGGGTTGGTGGTCACGCCGTCGAGCACGCCGAGGTCGTGGGCCTCTCTGATCTCGTCGATGTTGGCGGTGTCGATGTACAGCTCCATCGGCAGGCTCCGTGGTCCGGGCCGTCGTCGGCCCTTGCGGTGTTCGCGGGGAGGAAGGGGGTCAGGCGGACTGCTCGGCGTTCTTTTCCTCGCGGATCTCGTCGAGCTTGGGCTTGAGCTTACGCCGCATGATCTTGCCCGTCGGGTTTCGGGGCAATTCGTCGACCGCGTGGATCTCCTTGGGCACCTTGTAGCCCGCGAGGCGTTCGCGGCAGAAGGACCGCAGGGCCGACGCGTCGAGCTCGGCGTCCTCTGCGAGCTCGACGAAGGCGACGGGCACCTCGCCCCGCGAGCCGTCGTCGGCGCCGATCACGCCCGAGGCCTTGACGCTCTCGTGCTTGTTGAGGACCTCCTCGATCTCGCGGGGGAAGACATTCTCGCCCCCGACGATGAGCATCTCCTTGTGGCGCCCGGTGATCGAGAGGTAGCCCTCGGGGTCGACGCGCCCGATGTCGCCGGTGCGGAACCAGCCGTCGTCGTCGAAGGTTTCCTCGGTCTCCTCGGGCATGTTGTGGTAGCCGGCGAAGATGTTGGGGCCTTTCAGGCGGATCTCCCCGTCGCGCCCGGGGGGCTGCTCGGCGTTCGTCTCGATGTCGATGATGCGCTGGCGCACGCCGGGCAGGGGCTTGCCGACGGTGCCCTGCTTGGCGGCGCCGGGGTGGTTGACATGCGTGACCGGGGAGGTCTCGGTGAGCCCGTAGCCCTCGAAGATCGGCTTGGCGTAACGATCCTCGAACTTGTCTGCGACGGCCTTGGGCAGGGGCTCGCCGCCGGAGATGAGCGCCCTGAAGCTCTCGAAGTCTTCGGGCCCCGCGTCCTTGACCGAGAGCAGCGCGTTGTACATCGACGGGATACCGACAAAGACGGTCGGCCTGTGCTCGCGGAACGCGGCGACGATCTTGTGGGGCACGAAGCGCGGCGCAAAGACCACTCGGATGCCGAGGCTCAGGGGCATCAGCGTCAGACAGGTGAAGCCGAAGGAGTGGAACTGGGGCAGCACGCCGAACATGCAGTCGTTCTTGTCGAGGTCGATGCCGTCGCGGACCTGGTTGATGTTGGCGCTAATGTTGGCGTGCGTAAGCTTGACGCCCTTGGGCAGCCCGCTGGTGCCGCTGGTGTAGAGAAAGGCCGCGACCTCGTCGTCCTCGGCCCGCTTGGGCCAGCGGGGCTCGGGGAAGCTCTTGAAGTCGATGTCTTCGAGGAAGCACATCTGCTCGCATTCGGGCGTGTAGCCCATGAAGTCGAGCATCGGGCGGGCGGTGAGGATGAGGTCGGTCTCGCAGTCGCCGATGACATGCTTGAGCTCGTCGCGCGAGAGCAGGAAGTTCAGAGGCACGACCGTCCGCCCGAGCATCCAGGCGGCAAGAGCGCAGATCGGGAACGCCCCGCTGGAGGGGAACATCGTCGCGACGGTCTGCGTCGAGGACCGCTTCTCGATCAGTGAGGCGACATGCATCGCCGCGACGAGGATTTCGATGCCCTTGTACGACCGCCGGTCGTCGGTCGCGACCACGCGGGTGGGCGACGCCAGCAGTCTTTTGATGATCGGCCAATGCACACTCACGCGGTTCACCTCGCATTCGGCGGCTCGGGGGATCAGCGGACCGGACCCTGTAATCTATCGCCCACTCCGCCCCCTCGCCGGATCCGGGAGGCCGAATCGCACAAACACCACCCGACCCGCTCCGTCGCGAAAGAGGAAACCTCGCGCCCCCTCCCGCGTAGACTCCTCTAGCGGCGGACTCCCCTCGGACGCCACGCATCCGTCCGCACACGCCCCGGCCAAGGGTGGCCGCCGCCCCGGGAGCATCCCATGACCCGCCATCATCTGTTCATCCCCACCCTGTGCGGCGTCGCCTGCATGCTGTGCGCTCCGACCGTCGCTTCGCCGGAGAAGATCGACGCCGACTCAGACCGAGCCAAGAGCGCCGCCGCCCCCGCAACGCCGGCACTGAGAACCGGGCCGATCATGCCCGCCTGGATGACGCAGGAGATCCACAACACGCCGGAGCGAGAGAAGACGATCTATCGGCGCGAGCGCCTCGGCCACGACGAGTTGGAGCGGGAGATGCGCCGTCTGCGGTTCGAGTTCTTCCGCACCGGTACGCCCCCCGCCGTCCGCGAGGTGGGCATCAGCCGCGCCCGCCGGATGGCCGCCCCGGAGAACTACCCGGTCTGGGAGAAGGTCTTCGGGCGGGACAACATCGAAGTCCGCCGGATCGCGCTCGACGAACTCGCGTCGATGGAGACCCAGGAGGCCGACGCCGTGCTGGCGTGGGCGGCCTTGCGCGATCGCGATGAGCGGTACCGCGCCGTCGCCGAGGCGCTGCTGGCGCGACGCCTGCAGGGGAGTCGCGAGACCCCTGTCGCGATCATCGACCTGCTCGGTCGCGACCTGCTTTCCAGCCGCGACGAACGCCGGATCTCACGGGCCGCGTCGCTCGCCGACAATCTGAACATCGCAGGGCTGATCCCCCACCTCATCGCGGCGCAGGTCAGCGGACAGACCGCAACCGAGCAGTCGTCCGAACGCGGGGCGCTGGCGTGGATCCTCGTCGGCCGCCAGCGTGCGTTCGTGAGCGATCTGACACCCGTGGTCGCCGACGCCGCCGTCGCGTTCGACCCGACGCTGAGCGTGATCACCGACGGCGTGATGATCCGCGTCTTCGACGCGCATGTCTTCACCTACCGGACCGAGGTGCACCGCTCGCTGACAAGCCTCAGCTCGCGCCTCTGGGGCAAGAGCACCTCACGCCTCGGATACGACCAGCAGGCCTGGGCCGACTGGTACCTCGATGAGTTCCTCCCCGCGATGGACGCGAAGGCGGCAGACAACTCCGGCGGGTGAACGCGAAAGACCGTGGCACGGGCGTCTCGCCCGTGCGGAAGCGCTGCCCAGCATTTCAAAGCGGAGTCCGGATGCTCGCGCAATCGTGCCACCGACCTCTGCAAGAGGTCGGTGCTGTATTATGCTCGCCGCGATGTTGGATGTCCGACGCACCGACCTCGCAAAGCTGCTCGGTTCGAGAACATGGTCGACACATTGGCCCGGCGCATGATTGTCCTCATTCCGGAGGACAGTCATCGCGTCGAAAGCGAGGTCGATCGTGTCGTAGCGTGCAGAGTATGTGAAGCAGGCGTTGAAAGGCGGGGCAAGATCCGAACGACGCTTGCGCTTCCCTCGCTCCGAAGGAGCGATGGGTTGTAGCCGCGGGTGGAGCTCTGGCCGACGCGCAGCGGCGGTCGGAGCGCAACCCGTGGACAGCGGCGCAATAACGACTTCGCCCTGAAAGGGCGAAGGAAGCCGTAGTGTCAATCGTGCGCTTCCTCCGCTCCTTCAGAGCGGGAGATAGTTCATGACGCTTTCCACGGGTTCCAGTGTGCTGCGCACACTTCCACCCGTGGCTAAAACCCCGCGCCCCTTCGGGGCTTTCAACCGATGGGCTACGCGTCAGTCGGACAGCAATCAGAAGACACGGCTCGGCGAGCCGTGCCACCCAAAGAAGCCGATCTGGAAAGCAGACTCACTCTGCTGCGCTCGAACTGTTGCACGCTGTTTCGATCTCTCACCCTATCGCGATCACCGACGCGATCGCGGTTGTCTGCGTGTGGCTGAGCGAGATCGTCCATTCGCGGAGGCCGGCTCGATCGGCGAGTTCTTTTGCCGCGTTGTGCAGCACGAGTGTCGGGCGGCCTGCGCCGTCGCGGGCGACTTCGATGTCTGTCCACGCCACGCCGCCGGTCCAGCCCGTGCCCAGCGCCTTCATCACGGCTTCTTTCGCGGCGAACCTCGCGGCGAACCGCTCCGCCGCGAGCTTCCCCCCGCTCCGGCAATACGCCCGCTCGCTTTCGGTGAAGCAGCGCTCGGCGAAGCGGTCGCCGGGTTTGGCGAGCATCCGCTCGACCCGCGAGACCTCGACGAGATCAACGCCGTGGGCGAGGGGCACGGCTTTACGCCCCCGCCGCGGCGGACTTCTTCGATCCCGGCTTCTTCGGCGCGGAGCTTCTCTCGTTCTTCGGCTTCTTGTCGGGTTTTGCTTCCGGCTTGGACTCTGACTTGCCCTCGGCCTTGTCGCCCGAGCCGCTGTCAGACGCCCCCTTCTTGTCCGCCTCCGCGGCTTTCTTGTACGACTCGGATCGGTAGTCCGTCTCGTAGAAGCCCGAACCCTTGAACATCACCGCGGCGCCCGTGCCGATCAGACGCTGCAGCGTCAGTTTCTTGCACGCGGGGCACTTCTTCTTCTTCGCCTCGCTCATCGACTGGAAGAGCTCGAACTCGTGCCCGCAGCCGTTGCACCTGTAGTCGTAGGTCGGCATCGCTTACGCGCTCCCTTCGCTGTCGCCCGCCGGCGCCACCACCACCTTCGCCGGGCGGATCACACGCTCGCCCAGCGCAAAGCCCACCTGCACCGCCGCGACGATCCGCCCCGGCTCCACGCCCTCGGCGGCGTGCTGGGCGATCGCCTCGTGACGCGTCGGGTCGAACTCATCGCCCGGGCTCGGGCTCAACTCCGTCACCCCGTGCTGCGAGATCGACCGCACCAACTCCTCGCGGATCGCCCGCATCCCCTGCACGAGCGAATCCGGGTTCGCCTTGGACAGGTCCTGGGAGAGGGCCATGTCGAAATGGTCGAGCGCCGTGATCACATCCCGCGCCACGCTCGTGACGCCCTGGCGGCGCTGGTCGATCGCGTTCTCTCTGGCCCGGCGCGTCTCGTTCTTGGCGTCTGAAACATGGCGGAGAAGCTGCTCGTGACGCTCCTCGGCCTCATCGAGACGCTCCTGCAGCACCTGGTACGCCTCAAGCAGCCGCGCGACCTCGTCGGGATCGTCCAGGTGCTCGGGGTCGAACACCGGCTCGTCGCGGCGTTCCGCCTTCTGCGGCTCGTGCTCGGGCCTGTTCTGCTGTTCGCTGTTCATGGCGTCGGCTCTCAACCAATCCGGCTTTCACCAATGCTGCGGTCACCGCTCCGGGCGGATCAGCCGCCCAGAAAATTCTTCAAACGGTCAAAGAACCCGTGGCTCTCTGGCAGGACTTTCGCGTCCTCGGTCTCGGCGAACTCGCGCAGCAGCTTCTCCTGCTTGGAGCTCAGCTTCCGCGGGATCTCGATCTTCACGCCCACGATCAGGTCGCCCTTGCGTCCCGACCGCAGGTTCGGCAGCCCCTTGCCCGAGACGCGGAAGATCGCCCCGTGCTGCGTGCCCTTGGGGATTTTCAGTTCGGCCTTGCCGTCGAGCGAGGGCACCTCGACCTCCGCCCCGAGCGTCGCCTGGCTGAAGCCGATCGGCAGCTCAAGGACCAGGTTGTCGCCGTCGCGATGAAAAAACTCGTGCTCCTTCACGCGGACGACCACATGCAGCGAGCCCCGCACGCCCTCGCCGCTGGGCGACACCTCCGCCGGCGGCGGCTCGCCCTCCCCCTGGATCCGCACCGCCTGCCCCTCGTGGATCCCCGGCGGGATCTTGACCGAAAGCGTCCGCGGCTTGGGCACCCGCCCCCCGCCGCGGCAATCGGCGCACTTGTCGCGCACCACGCTCCCGCGTCCTCGGCAGGCAGGGCAGGCCGTCACCATCCGGAACATCCCGCCGAGCCCCGCCTGCTGCACCTTCCCGTGCCCGGCGCAGGTCTGGCAGGTCTCGGGCTTTGAGCCGGCCTTGGCGCCCGAGCCGGCGCAGGTCTCGCAGATGTCCATCCGCGTGAACTCGACATCCCGCTCGGTGCCGCTTGCGACCTCTTCGAGCGTGAGGGTGACCTCGGTCTCGAGATCAAACCCCCGCGGCACGCCCCCGCGCGTCCGTCCGCCGCCGCCCATCCCGCCCCCGAAGATGTCCTGGAACATCGAGAAGATGTCCGAGACATCCATCCGCGAGAAGTCGTGCGTCGCCGCCCCGGCCCCGCGCACGCCCTCGTGCCCGTACTGATCGTAACGCTGGCGCTTCTGCGGATCGGAAAGGACCTCGTACGCCTCGGCGGCTTCCTTGAACTTCGTCTCCGCCTCGGTGTCGCCCGGGTTGCGGTCCGGGTGGTGCTTCATCGCCAGGCGCCGGTACGCCCGCTTGACCTCTTCGGCGTCGGCGCCCCGCTCGACGCCGAGGATCTCGTAGTAGTCGCGGGTGGTCGGCATCAATGCTCCGAGGTCTGGAATCCGAATGCTGCGGGCATCGTCCGTCCGATCTCGACCCTCACGACATCGCTGTCGCGCACAACGAGGATCGGCAGCGTCAGCCCGCTCGCCGAAATCGCGACGGTTCCGGGCTCGCCCGAGACAGGCGCCACCGCGAGCCCGCTGAACAGAAATTCATCGCCGCTGGCCAGAATCACTTTTACCGGAGGCGCCGGCTGCCCGTCGTTCATCTGCCGCCAGCGGCTGAATGCGGCGACCGCCTCGTCCATGATCCGGCTCATCCCGCCGCCTCCTTCGGCCCGCCTCCGGTGAGCTTTTCGGCACGCTCAAGCCCCTTCTGCGTGATCCTGACAAGCAGCTTGGGCGACCCGAAGAACCAGGCGACGGCGCCCGCCTTTGCCGCCCAACCCTTCTCAACAAGATGGGTGTACGCGCGATCGAGAATCGCCACCTGCTCATCCTGGAACATCCCCCCGAGCACGCGCGTGTTGTACTCCACGCGTTCGGGGGCTTCGGCCATCTCGACGAGCAGACGATCGGCGATCAGTTGCACGATCTCGTCGTCGGGCTTCTTTGAGGCCGAGTCCTTCGGTTTGGCCATGGCGCCCTCCTTCCGCGCGAGAACCCACGCGGGTTCGCGTGGGCTCTCGCTGGCTTGTATCCACGCATCCTAACACGCAGAGATCAGACGATCGCGTTCGCCTCCGCCTCGGCGTCGTCCTTCAGGTCCGTCACCATGACATCCGTCGTCAGCATCAGGCCCGCGACGCTCGCCGCGTTGATCAGCGCCGTCTTGGGCACCAGCGCCGCGTCGATGATCCCCGCCTTGACGAGGTCCTCGTACTTGCCCGTCGCGGCGTTGAACCCGAAGCCCCCCTTGCCTTCCTTCACCTTCTCGACGACCAGGTCGCCGTCGAATCCGGCGTTGATCGCGATCTGGCGCGCCGGGTACTCGATCGCCGCGGCCACGATGTCGTAGCCGAGCTTCTCGTCGCCCTTGGCCTTCTTGCGACCGTCGAGCACCGCCTGCTGCACGCGGAGCAGCGCGACCCCGCCGCCGGGGACATACCCGTCCTTGGCCGCCGCACGCGTCGCGTGCAGGGCGTCGTCGACGAGGTCCTTGCGCTCCTTCTGGGCGGTCTCGGTGGCGCCGCCGACATGGACGATCGCCACGCCGCCGGTCAGCTTGGCGTAGCGCTCCATCAGCTTCTCGCGGTCGTACTCGCTGGTGGACTTGTCGTGCTGGGCCTTGATCTGCTCGGCCCGGGCCTCGATGTCCTTCTTCTTGCCCGCGCCCTGGACGATCGTGGTGTCGTCCTTGGTGATCGTGATCTTCTTGGCCCGCCCGAGCTCGCCGAGCTCGATCGATTCCAGCGAACGCCCGATGTCCTCAGAGAAGTAGGTCCCGGCCGTCAGCACCCCGATATCGCCGAGCATCGCCTTGCGACGGTCGCCGAAGCCGGGCGCCTTGACGGCGCACACCTTCAGCACGCCCCGCAGACGGTTGACCACCAACGCCGCAAGCGCCTCGTTCTCCACCTCTTCGGCGATGATGAGCAGCGGCTTGCCCGCGGTCGCGATCTTGTTCAAGAGCGGCAGAAGATCCGGCAGGTTCGCGATCTTCTTCTCGTAGATCAGGACATACGCGTCCTCGAGCACGCACTCGGCGTTCTTCGGATCGGTCATGAAGTACGGGCTGAGGTAGCCCTTGTCGAACTGCATGCCCTCGACATACTCGAGCGTCGTCTCGGCGGTCTTGCCGTCCTCGATCTCGACGACGCCCTCGGCGCCCACGCGGTTGATCGCCTCGGCGATCAGCTCGCCGATCGTCGCGTCGTGGTTGGCCGAAACGGTCGCGACCTTCTGCAGGTCGGCCTTGCCCTTGCAGGGCGTGGACAGATCGTCGATCGCCTCGCCCGCGGCCTCCGCCGCCTTGTTGATCCCGCGCTGCAGCTCGATCGGGTTGTGGCCCGCGGCCACCGCCTTCAGCCCCTCGGTGAAGATCGCCTGGGCGAGCACCGTGGCGCAGGTCGTCCCGTCGCCCGCCTTGTCGGCGGTCTTCTTTGCGACCTGGTGGACCATCTTGGCCCCCATCGACTCGAAACGCTCGAAGAGCTCGATCTCCTTGGCGACGCTCACGCCGTCCTTGGTCACCGAAGGACCGCCGTAGGACTTCTGGATCACCACATGGCGCCCGCTGGGCCCCATGGTGCACTTGACGGCGTCGGCGAGCCGGGCGACCCCGTCGCGCATCTGCGACTTGGCGTCGGTCCCGAAGATCATCTGTTTGCTGCTCATGGCTTGGCCTCTCGCAGGATGGTTGCTTGTGTTCGTCGCCGGGCGTTCCCGGCGGCCGCCGGCGGAAAACACCGGCGGGACCTCTGAAATCCCGCTCGCCGGCCCTCGTGGGCCGGGGGCGGGCGTGAATCTCTCTCTCGCTGCCGAAGTTCGGTCAGCCCTCGATGACGCCGAGCAGCTCGGTCTCGCGGAGGATCAGGTGCGTCGTGCCCTTGATCTCGACATCCGAGCCCGCGTACCGCCCGTAGACGACGCGGTCGCCCTTCTTGACGGTCATCTTGGCGCGCTGCCCGTTGTCGAGCCTCTTGCCCGGCCCTACGGCGACGACCTCGCCCTGGATCGGCTTCTCCTTGCTCGACTCGGGCAGGTACAGCCCCGAAGCCGTCTTCGATTCCTTCTCGATCGGCTTGACCAGGATCCGGTCATCCAACGGTTTAACTGCCATTCTGTCCAACCTCCACAGTTGTCTGCTCTAGCTTCGGCCCCGATCCACAACTTAGGCCGAAAGCTTTTGTGACTGCCCAGGAATCAACACACCGACACCTAAGTCTCTAGCTCCAGCTCGTCTTCCGAGAGCGAATCATCGGCGACCGCAGCAATCCGCACCAACTCTTCGCGCGAAAGCTCCATCCCTAGCTTCGCGCACAGTTCCGAATACCGTTCGATGACTGAAACCTGCTCACCTTTGTCATTGGTGTACTCAGACATCTCGTGCAGCATGTACTTCGCCAGTGTTGCGAGCTCATATAGATCACCCAAGTCAAACAGATCGCGGGACACTCCATAGGCCTTCATGTTCTCAATGAGCGCCTCCGGACCATTCCACTTAGCTCCACAGCACATCGGCAAGAAGTGAGTGGCATTTATCATCGGCTGCTCCCCGTGCACCTTGACCATTACATCCAACGAACACAGGGGATGCGGCTCAAAGACATCATAAGACGCCTTTCCTTCGTTCCATTGATGCAGAACGAGCCCGGGCCCGGCCGCCAACTCCGCTCTGCTGACAGCGACACATGGCGAATCACGCTCAGACAAATCGTACGGAAACACCGCGCGATAGAACACCTGAATCCCTATGAGCAGCCGATCCCATGCCACCTTGCCGGCCGGACCCACAATTTCATTGGGACGACTCTGCACAGCGGCAAAAAGCTTGGGCAACTCCGAGCAGCCGCCATCGCAGGCGCTAATCACAATCATCTTGCCCTGGATTCCGTCACCCAACATTTCCACGAACTGGACCCAGCTAACCAAGGATCCATCGGACACCCCAATCCCATCCTTGCAGCCGTGGCAAGCGATGTGAAGCACATCGAATTTGCCAGTCTTAAACATCTTGCAGAGCGACTTGAGATCCTCGACACTCCTCGCAGACTGGCACACTGATTTGATGCCGAGCGTTCTCAAGACATCCGCCGTTGCCCTCGCCTCACGCCAGTCATCCATCAAGTCCTCAGGAGAGAGGGACTCGACAATCAATACCTTGACCGGCGAGGAGCCCGCTGGCTCAGAAGGCAATGGGCTCTGATTTGGCAAGCAAGTCATCGTCAATCACCCTCTGAGCAGCTCAAGCGAGTCGACAGGAGTTGTATCCATTCAGAACCCCATCCCGCCCATGCCAGGCATGCCTCCCATACCGCCCATGCCGCCCATTCCACCCATGCCGCCCATCGGGTCTCCGCCGGGGGCGCCGCCCTCGTCGGCGGCTTCGGGCTTCTCGGTCACCAGGCAGTCGGCGGCCAGCAGGATCGTCGCCACGCTCGAAGCGTTCTGCAGCGCCGAGCGATCGACCTTCGCCGGCGTCATCACGCCGTCGGCCAAGAGGTCGCCGTAGGCGCCCGTCAGCGCGTTGTAGCCGAAGTTCGGCGACTCGTGCTCGGCCACCTTCGCCACCACCACCGAGCCCTTGGCCCCGGCGTTGTCGGCGATCGTCCGCAGCGGCACAGCCAGCGCGTTCCAGACCACATGCTGCCCCACCGCCACATCGTACTTGGCCTGCCCGATGTCCTCGGCGGTCACTTCCTTCGCCTTGGCGTAGACCGACTTCCACTCCTTGAGCTTCTCGACGGCGGCCCGCGCCCGGATGAAGCTCACGCCCCCGCCGGGGACGATGCCCTCCTCGACCGCGGCTCTGGTGGCGTGCAGCGCGTCCTCGACGCGGGCCTTCTTCTCTTTGAGCTCGGCCTCCGACGCCGCGCCGACCTTGATCTGCGCCACGCCCCCGGCCAGCTTGGCCAGGCGCTCCTGCAGCTTCTCGCGGTCGTAGTCGCTGGAGGCGGACTCGATCTCGCGCCGGATCTGCGCCACGCGGCTCTGGATCGACTTGCTGTCGCCCGCGCCCTCGATCACGGTCGTGTTGTCCGCGTCGATCTCGATCTTCTTGGCCATGCCCAGGGCCGAGAGCTCGATCTGGTCGAGCTCGGTCCCCGTGTCGTTCATCACAGGGTCGGCGCCGGTCAGCACCGCGATGTCCTGCAGCATCGCCTTGCGACGGTCGCCGTAGCCCGGGGCCTTGACGGCCGCGACCTGCAGCGTGCCGCGGAGCTTGTTGATCACCAGCGTGCTGAGCGCCTCGCCGGTGACATCCTCGGCGATGATGAGCAGGGGCTTCTTGGCCTGCATCACCTTTTCGAGCAACGGGACGAGCTTGGTGATCGTGTCGATCTTGCCCTCGTGCACGAGGATCAGGGGCTTGTCCATCACCACCTTCATCTCGTCGGCGTCGGTGATGAAGTTGGGGCTCAGGTACCCGCGATCGAACTGCATGCCCTCGACGACGGTCACCTCGGTGTCGAGGCTCTTGCCCTCCTCGACCGTGATCACCCCGTCCTTGCCGACCTTCTCGAAGGCGTCGGCCATGATCTTGCCGATCTCGGGGTCGTTGTTGGCGCTGATGGTCGCGACATTCTGGATGTCCTTCTTGCCGTCGACCGGGGTGGCGAGCTTGTCGATCGCCGCGGCCGACGCCTCGACCGCCTGTTTCATCCCGCGGATCAGGGCGTTGGCGTCCACACCCGCGGCGATGAACTTCAGCCCCTCGCGGAAGAGGGCCTCGGCGAGAACGGTCGCGGTCGTGGTGCCGTCGCCCGCGTCGTCGGAGGTCTTGCTGGCGGCCTCCTTGACGAGCAGGGCGCCCATGTTCTCGGCCTTGTTCTTGAGCTCGACCTCCTCGGCGACCGTCACCCCGTCCTTGGTGACCGTCGGGCCGCCCCAGCTCTTGTCGATCACGGCGTTGCGCCCGCGCGGGCCGAGGGTGCTCTTGACAGCGTTTGCCAGCTTCTCGACACCGGCCAGCAGGGCCTGACGAGCCTCGAGGTCGAAGGTCAGTTCTTTGACGGCCATGGATGACTCCGTTTGAAGGGTCTGTCTTGCTCGGCCACGCGGCAGGGCCTCAGGCCCCGCCGGGCGGGTGATTCGTTTCTCCCGCCAAGGCCCGGCCAAGCCCGGACCGATGGCGGTGGACCGAGACAGGGGCAAAGCGTGTGCCAGCCCGGGAGCACCGGAATCACCGACAATCCGGCCCCGCCCGCCCCCAGGAGCCTGACAGCACGGGCCGAGCCCGCCCCGGAGCCTGCCGAAGTGGCAGGCGGCCCGAGATCCGGCGGCCCGCGCCCACCCCTGCCCGACCCGCCCCTTCCACCAGATGACGCACGAGCGGCGCAGGTGGCCCCAACAGGTCGGGGCGATCGCTCGCATTGACGCCCGAATCCGCGAGGTCGCGGCGCGTGACGCGGCGCGCCCTTCCGGCTACGATCGTGCCCTCCCGCTGTCCCCGGAGACCTGCGCGCGATGCTCCACCCGCTTCCGACGCTCGCCTCGTCCAGTGTGACGCACAATGTCGCGCTGGATCAGTACCTGCCGCTGGCGGTGATCCTCCTCGGCGCGGTCGGGTTCGCGGTCGCGAACATCGTCTTGACGAAGATCATCGGGCCCTCGCGACGCGGCGCCAACAAGGGCCTGAGTTACGAGTCGGGCATGAACCCGGTGGGCACGGCCCGCAAGAGGTTCAATGTCCGGTTCTACCTGATCGCGATGGTTTTCCTCGTCTTCGATGTCGAGATCATCTTCCTCTACCCCTGGGCGACGACCTTCCCCAACCTCGACGCGGACAACCCCGACGCGGGGATCTGGCTCTTCCGAATCTTCTTCTTCCTTTTCACGACGATCGTGGCGTATGTCTACGGGTTCCGCAAGGGCGTCTTCAACTTCGACTGACTTCTTTCGCCGGGCCAAGCCCGGTGCGTGGAGCTGGCTCTGCCGGGTCAAGCCCGGTGCGCGGGGCGGCCCGGCTCGCCGAGCCGGGTTCCCAGGTGGCACAGGTCTCCGACCTGTGCCCTCCCCGCCCTGTCCGACCCTCCCGCTCGCTTCGCGAGCGCGCCTACCCGATCTCGTGCACGGGCGTCTCGCCCGTAGCTACCGAGTCTTGCCGCACAAACAAGCCCATACACTGGCGGACAAGCCGCCAGTGCCACAGGTTCAAGCCCGATGCACGCACGCGCAAGACAGCCCGGGGGGCGGCTCTCGCCCGAGCCGGTGTCGGTGCGCCTGGTCTGGGTCGGCGTCGCCCTGGTCGCGATGGCCCTGATGGTGACCGCCTGGAAGCTCACCCCCGCCGAGGAGGGCATCGGCACCCACACCCAGATGGGCATGGACCCCTGCTCCTGGCCCGAGCGGTTCGGCAAGCCCTGCCCGATGTGCGGGATGACGACCTCGTTCTCCCGGGCGGCTTCTACGGACTTTCTGGGGTCTTTTCACGCCCAGCCGTTCGGGGCCTTGCTCGTGATCGGCACATCTGTGGTATTCTGGGTCGGGCTGTACACGGCGGCGACCGGCTCGCACCTCGGGCGTTTGTGCGCACAATCGCTGCGGTCGCGGGTGATCTGGGCCACCGCCGCCCTCTGGCTGGGCGGGTGGGTCTATAAGATCGCCACATTCGCCGGCGCCTGACGCGACCGGCGCCCGCCCGCCTGCGTACCGGATAATTGCCCCGACGGAACGGGGACGAGACACGGGCGAAGCGGGGCCCGGCGAGGGGCGAAAGGGACACCCACCGGAGGTTTGGACCGATGCCGCGGAAAGTCACACGCTCCGGACGCACGCACCGATTCGGACGCCTCTGCGCCCTCGCGGCCGCGGGCACGCTGCTCGTCGCCGGTTCGGGCTGCCAGATCTTCGGGGTCGCGGGCGTGGTCGCCAAGGCGATCGATGACGCGACACCGAAGAAGGTGTACGCCGAGTACACCGGCCTGCAGGGCAAAACCTTCGCGGTGGTCGTCGCCGCGAGCCAGATGGTGCAGTCTGAGTTTCCCGCGCTGGTGCCCGAGCTGACGGCGCGTGTGACGGCGAACCTCGCCGAGAACGCGGGCGCGTCCGGGTTTGTCCCCGCCGAGCAGGTGGTGCTCTTCCAGAAGCAGAACCCCCGGTGGCCCCTGATGGACCGCGAGGAGCTCGGCAAGGCTCTGGGCGGTGTCGACCGCGTGGTCTTCATCGAGCTCGACGAGTTCCGCCTGCGCGAGCCGGGCAACCGCTACCTGTGGGACGGGCAGGCCTCGGGGATGATCGCGGTGATCGAGGCGGACGGCCCGCTGGCGGGCGAGTACCGCTACCAGCGGATGATCCGCGTCGGCTTTCCCGACAGCTCGGGGTTCTCGCAGGACGATTTCGGCGCGGGGGTTGTCGCCTCGGCGCTCGTCTCCCGGTTCTCGCGGCGTGCCGCCTGGATGTTCTATGACCATGAAGAAGCCAAAGACCTCACATTCTGACCGGCTGCTGCTTGTCCTGGCGGCGGTGTTGGTCGGCCTCGGCGCGGGCGCTCTGCAGGGGTGCAACATCGTCGGCGCTGGGTACTTCCTGCTGAAAGGCCCGCCCACGGTTCCCGCGCAGTACCAGCTGCCCGAGGGCAAGTCGCTGGTGGTGTTCGTCGACGACCGGGCCAACCGCCTCGGGCGCGCCGACCTGCGGGCCAAGATCGCAGAAGCCGCCGAGCAGGCCCTGCTCACGCAGCGCCGGGCGCCGGATGTGATCGACGGTCGCGCGGCCATCATGGCGGCCCGGGGCGAACGCTTCGGCGAGCCCATGTCGATGGTCGAGATCGGCAAGGCCGTCGAGGCGGATATGGTGATCTGGGTCGGGATCGACGAGTTCACGCTCTCGGCCGACGGGACGACCTTTGTGCCCTCATCGAGGGTCCGCGTGCGCGTGATCGATGTCGAGAGCGGCGAGCGGCTCTGGCCCACCGGCGAAGACGCCCGCACCGGCCATCCCGTCTCGCTGAGCATGCCCCAGCAGCAAGGCACCGCACCCAGCAGCCGCACGGAGATGCTGATGGCCCAGGACCAGCTCGCCTCGTGGACGGGCATCGGCGTGGCCCAGCTCTTCTTCAAGCACGAAGCCCGCGACAGCCGCGGCCGGTGAGCGACCGCCGCCCACGACTGCTGCACCTCCTGGAAGCCCCGCGTGCCGGGGGCGGGGGCGGCGCTGTCGGTTCGCTCGCGGCGTGTTCGTTCATCAGAGACCGGCTGCAGGCGTTCGACCACACCCCCCTGCTGCTCGGCCCCACGCAGTGGGCACGCCAGGCGGCGGACGCCGGGCTCGGCGAGGGCTTCGGCGTCGCCCTCTCGGCCGATCCGGTCGAGCGCTTGTTCTCACGCGTCGGCTTGGCGCGCTCGCGGCCTCGGAGGTCCGTGCCCGCCGACGCGGAGGTCTTCGATCGCGTGATCGCTTGGAGCACGGGTGCCGCGGCGTGGTGGCGGCTGCGTGCGCCCGGATCGGATTGCTTCGCTTTGCCGATGGACCGGCCGCTGGCCGAGTGGAGCGTGCTTGGCCTGCCTGCGCCGATCGTCACGCCCGCTGGGCCCCGGAGGCGGACCTCGCCCGCGGGGCTCGGGGTGATCGTGGGCCTGATCGCCGACCCGCCGGATGCGGGCGACGCGAGGCTCGCGGCGTGGGTCGGCACGCTGCTTGAGTCGATGGGCGTGCACACCACCGGCGTGCTTTCGCACCGGATGGGCTTCCGGGCCGAGGCGATGCGCCTGCACCGCCAGCTTGAGAACACCAACGGCCTGCTCACGCCTCCCGGCGTGCTGCCGACGCTGCTGGGCGAGATGGACGCCGCGGTCGTCCAACCGGTCAGCGAGCCGATCGCGTCGGTCGCGACGCTGGTCGGGCTGGCCAGGGGCCTCGGCGTTCGGACTGTCGTCCCCCGCTCGATGCGGCTGCTGCTGGAGATCACCGGCGGTGACGATGACCGCTTGGCTGCGCCCGGCGACACGGCGCGGGACTTCGCCCAGACGCTCGCCGACGGATGCGAGCCCGAGCCGGTCGACCTTTCAAAGCCCGCGGCGGCGTTTGCGGAGGCCGTGCGCTCGGCGGTTACGGCTCGGTGTCGGGCGAGCGCCTAGAAAGACCGCATGCCAAAGGACCCCAACCGAGAGAGCGACACGATCGGCGTGCTCTTTGTCTGTCTGGGGAACATCTGCCGCTCGCCGCTGGCCGAGGCGATCTTTATAGACAAGATCGAGAAGCGCGGGCTCCGCGACCGTTTTGTGGTCGATTCGGCGGGGACGGGCTCCTGGCATGTGGGCGAGCGGGCGGACCCCCGGACGATTGAGGTCGCGTCGCGTTACGGGATCAAGGTGCCCTCGATCGGGCGCCAGGTCGACGATCGCGACTTCGACCGGTTCGACCTTTTGCTGGCGATGGACCGATCCAACGAGAAGAACCTGCTCAGGGCGGGCGCGCCGCGGGAACGCCTGCGGCTGATGATGTCGTTCCACCCCGAACACGCGAGCGACCCGCCGGATGTGCCCGACCCGTACTTCGGAGAGGGGGACGGGTTCGAGAAGGTGTACCGGATGCTCGACGGGGCGTGCGATGGGTTGATCGGGGCGATGCTGGAGCGGTGAGCGTGCTGGGAAGTTACGAGGCGTTTTCTCGGAGTTGATTTGTAGTTTTGATGATCGGCAACGCCGGAGGCGTTGAGGGTTGTAGCCACGGGTGGAAGCGTGCGTAGCACGCTGGAACCCGTGGACATGGTCTCTGAAACAACACCGCTCCGAAGGAGCGGAGGAATCTTTTGACCCAGTCTGCGATTTCCTTCGCCCCTTCCGGGCGAGATTGTCATTTGGACTTTATCCACGGGTTGCGCTCGGCCTTGCGGCCTTCGCTCCACCCGTGGCTACAACCCGGCGCCCTTTCAGGGCTTTTCAGATCTTGAGCATCAGCCGTTCGGGGTTCTCGATGCAGTCTTTGATGTGCACGAGGAAGCGGACTGCGCCCGCGCCGTCGACGACGCGGTGGTCGTAGCTGAGGGCGAGGTACATCATCGGGCGGATGGCGACCTGGCCGGGGTTTTGGGGGTCCTCGACGGGGCGGTTCTTGATCGCGTGCATGCCGAGGATGCCCGACTGCGGCGGGTTGAGGATCGGGGTGGACATCAGGCTGCCGAAGATACCGCCGTTGGTGATGGTGAAGGTGCCGCCCTGCATCTCGGCGAGTTCGAGCTTGCCGTTCTTGGCCCGCGTGCCGTAGTCCTTGACGGCCTTCTCGATCTCGTCGAAGGACATCGATTCGGCGCTGCGGAGGACGGGGACGACGAGGCCCTTGGGGCTGCTGACGGCGATGGCGACATCGCAGTAGTCGTGGCCCTTGAGGGCGGGCTTGCCGTCCTGATCGACGATGTACGAGTTGACGGCCGGGAAGGCCTTGAGGGCCGAGCAGACGGCGGCGACGAAGAAGGACATGAAGCCGAGGTTGACGCCGTGCTTCTCGCCGAACTCGTCCTTGTACCTCTTGCGGAGGGCCATGACATTGGTCATGTCGCACTCGTTGAAGGTTGTGAGCATCGCGGCGGTCTGCTGCGCCTCGACGAGGCGCTGGGCGATGCGCTGACGCATCGGCGACATCTTCTCGACGCTTGTTGAGCGAGAGGGACCCGGAGCGCCGGCCGATGCCGGGGCGGTGGTGTCGCCGTCGGGATGGGCTTGGAGGTAGGCAAGGACATCCTGCTCACGGACGCGCGAGCCGGCGCCGGTGGGCTTGACGCGTGAGAGGTCGATATTGAACTGGCCGGCGATCTTCTCGGCCAGGGGCGTGGCTTTCACCTCGCCCTTGGGCTTGGACTCGGGGCTGCTCTTGGCGCTGCCGTTGCTGGCGGGGGACGCGCTCTGGGTGGGGGAGCCCTTCGACTCGGAGGCCTTCGCATCCTGCTTTGCGGGCTTCTCGGCGACGGCGGCGGGCGATTCGCTCTTTGTGTCCTTGCTC
The DNA here is from genome assembly GCA_050486265.1 of Phycisphaerales bacterium. Classification (GTDB taxonomy): domain Bacteria; phylum Planctomycetota; class Phycisphaerae; order Phycisphaerales; family UBA1924; genus SLFH01. The sequence continues at coordinate 511,509 of JBJHCY010000002.1, forward strand.
TCTGATGCGCCCTCTTCGGCCTTCTTGGCGGACTCCGACGAGCCGGACGATCCTTCGGAGGGCTTCTCGGCGGATTCGTCGATCGAGCCGACGACGGCGCCGACCTCGACGGTGTCGCCCTCGGCGGCGGATCGCTTCAGGACGCCGCTGGCGGGGGCGGGGACCTCCATCGTGATCTTGTCGGTCTCGAGCTCGATGAGGGTGTCGTCCTGCTCGACATAGTCGCCGTCGTTTTTGAGCCATGCGGCGATGACGCCCTCGGTGACGGATTCGCCGACATTTGGGATGACGATATCGGTGGCCATCTGCTCTTTCGCCCTGGTGTCTTTGAGTCTCGAAGAAGAAAACCGGGCCGGTGTGTTCCGTGCCCGGCGTCTGTGCGTCTACGCGTAATCAGGCGGTCGCCTTGGCGCGTTTGTGCGCCGTGGCCTTGCCGTTGGCGGAACCCTCGCCGTCGGCTTCGTTGGGCTTGGGTTCCTCTTCGGCCTTGTGCTCGGGGGCCTGGCCGATCGCCCTTGAGAGGATGTCTTCCTGCTGGAGTCGGTCGCGTTTCTTCGAGCCGCTGGCGGGGGTGGCGCTCGTTGGCCTGCCGATGTAGGGCAGTCTGCCGATGCCGAGCCCCTCGGCGAGTTTGTCGGCGATGAAGAGGTACGCGCCCATGTTCCGCGGCTCCTCCTGCACCCAGAGCAGATCGGCCTTCTCGGGATAGCGGCCGAGGACCTCGCGGAGCAGGTTGGTGTGCAGCGGGTAGAGCTGCTCGATGCGGACGATGGCGGTATCGGTCCGTCCGACATCGTCTCGACGCTTGGCGAGCTCGTGGTAGATCTTGCCCGAGCAGAGGATAACGCGCTCGACGCCCTTGCGGTCGAGCTTCTTGCGGTCCGGGGCGATGCGCTCGCCATCGAAGGCCGGGTCGTCGATCACCTCGCGGAAGGTGCTTTCGATCAGCTCGGAGATGTGGCTGGTGGGCGTGCGGAGCATGCTCTTGGGCGACATGACGATCAGCGGCTTGCGGAAGTTGCGCTTGACCTGACGCCGGAACATGTGGAAGGCCTGGGCGGCGGTGGTCGGGTAGACGACCTGGATGTTGTCGTCGCCGCAGAGCTGGAGGAAGCGTTCGAGCCTCGCGGAGGAGTGCTCGGGTCCTGCGCCCTCGTAGCCGTGCGGGAGGAGCAATGTCAGCCCGTTCCATCGCTGCCACTTCATCTCCGCGGAGGTGATGAACTGATCGATGATGATCTGTGCGCCGTTGTTGAAGTCGCCGAACTGGGCCTCCCAGATGATGAGCATCGAGGGGTCGGCGAGGGAGTAGCCGTACTCGAAACCGAGCACGGCCTCTTCAGAGAGCGGGCTGTTGTGGATGCAGAACTGGGCCTGCTTGTCGGGGTCGGTGTTGGCGCCGCCCTCGTGCAGGTCGGGGTCGATCAGGCGTGGGCGGATGTGGGCGAGGGGCACCCAGGATCGCCCGTCGTCGGCGTCGCGGAGGACGGCGTGGCGGTGGCTGAATGTGCCGCGCCCGACATCCTGGCCCGAGACGCGGACGGGGTGGCCCTCGATAAGGAGCGTGCCGTAGGCGAGCGTCTCGGCGTCGGCGTAGCTGATCTCGCCGGAATCGAGGAGGTTGCGCCGGTCTTCGAGGAGCTTGACGAGCTTGCGGTTGACCTTGAAGCCGTCGGGGACGCGCCCGATCGCCTCGCAGACCTCGCGGATGGCTTCTGCGGAAACGGCGGTCTGGGCAGGCTCGTGGCTATACGAGTGGCTCATGCCCGACCAGCGGGCCGAGCCGGGATCGATCGTGGGGTCGACCGGGCGCTCGCGGGCCATCTTCTGGGCCTTGTCGAGCGCCTCGTCCAGACGCTGCTGGATGACCTCCATGTCGTCCTTGCTGAGCAGGCCCTCGTCGAGGAGGCGTTTGGAGTAGCTCTCCAGCACGCTCTTCTTCTTCTTGATGAGCCCGGCGAGGATCGGCTGGGTGAAGCTGGCTTCGTCCTGCTCGTTGTGCCCGTACTTGCGGTAGCACCAGAGCTCGATGAAGATGTCCTTGCCGAAGACCTGGCGGTAGGCGACGGAGAAGTACGCCGCGGCGAGCACCGCCTCGGGGTCTTCGCCGTTGACATGGAGCACGGGGCACTCGCATGCGTTTGCGATGTCGGTGCAGTAGCGTCCGGAGCGGCCCTCTTCGGGGGTGGTGGTGAAGCCGATGAGGTTGTTGACCACGACATGCACGGTGCCGCCGACGGTGTAGCCGTCGAGCTGCGACATGTTCAGGCACTCGGCGACGACGCCCTGGCCGGCGATCGCGGCGTCGCCGTGGATCAACAGCGACATCACGCGCTTGCGCTGGCGGTCGTCGCGGAGCCTCTGCTTTGCGCGGCAGCGGCCCATGACGACGGGGTTGACCGCTTCGAGGTGGCTCGGGTTGCTGGCCATCGCGAGGTGGACCATGCGCCCGTTGCCGAACTGTCGTGTGCCCGAGTAGCCCCGGTGGTACTTGACATCACCGCCGCCGTCGACGAAGTCCTCCTGCCAGGTCTCCTCGAACTCGGTGAAGATCTGCTCGTGGGTCTTGCCGAGGATGTTGTTGAGGACATTGAGGCGGCCGCGGTGGGCCATGCCGAGCACGATCTCCTCGACGCCGAACTCGGCGGCGCTCTCGACGACGCGGTCGAGCAGGGGGATCAGGGACTCGGAGCCTTCGAGGCTGAATCGTTTGTCGCCGGGGTAGCGCTTCTGAAGAAACCGCTCGAACATCTCCGCTGAAAGGATCTGCTCGAGCAGGTGGATCTTCTGGCCCCTGGTCAGCGGGCTGCGGTCGACCCCCCTCTCGAAGCGGTCCAGCAGCCACTCGCGCTCGGCGCGGTCGGTGATGTGCATCACCTCGACACCGAGGGTGCCGCAGTAGCGGGCTTCGAGGTGCTCGATCAGGCGTCCGAGCGTGACGACGCCTTCGAGCCCGACGCGGGAGGCGTCGACCTCGCGGGAAAGGTCGCCTTCAGAGAGGCCGTGGGTTTCGAGGTTGAGCGCGTCTGGACGCTCTCGGGCCCTGTCGAAGGGATCGAGCCTGGCGGCGATGTGGCCGAGGCTTCTGTACGCCTCGATCAGGTCGCCCACGCGGGCCTGGAACCGGAGGGTGTCGGCCTCTTCGGACGAACCTCTCGCCGGGCCTGCGCCGCTCTGGGCCAGATCGAACCCGGCAAAGAAGGATCGGAGGTCTGGCGGGACCGAGTCCGGGTCCTGTTTGTATCGGGTGTACTCGGCGTCCAAGTACTCGGCGTTCCAGCCGTTGACTGCGGGAGGCACAGCTCTCGGAGCGGCACTCATTTCGGGCCTCGCGTCTCGGTGGCAAACTGATCGCACCGGCGGCAAATCAACCACCGATTCCCATGCTATGGCACCATATCGGCCCGCTGGTAGGCGTCCTGATGATTTCCGGCCCTGATCGTGTCGGTTGCCCGAGATTCGGCTCCGGATCGGACGGTCCGAGATGCCCAAGGAGGTCGAGCCGGCGGGCGATCGGTCAGCCGAAGCGGCCGGTCACATACTGCTCGGTCTCGCCCAGGCGGGGCCTCTGGAAGACCTCGTCGGTCGGCCCGTACTCGACCAGGCGCCCGAGGTACATAAAGGCGGTGAAGTCGCTGACCCGGGCGGCCTGCTGCATGTTGTGGGTGACGATCAGGACGGTGTATCGCTCGGAGATCTCGTGGATGAGCTCTTCGATGCGGAGGGTCGCCACGGGGTCCAGGGCCGAGCAGGGCTCGTCGAGCAGGAGGACCTCGGGGTCGGCGACGATCGCGCGGGCGATGCAGAGACGCTGCTGCTGACCGCCCGAGAGGCCCAGGGCGCTCTCCTTGAGCCGGTCTTTGACCTCGTCCCAGATCGCGGCGCCTTTGAGGCTTCGTTCGCACGCCTCTTCGAGCACCGAGCGTCGTTTCTCGCCGTCGATGCGGAGGGGATAGACGACATTCTCGAAGATCGACATCGGGAAGGGGTTGGGCTTCTGGAAGACCATGCCGAGGCGTTTGCGGAGCGAGATCACATCGACGCGGGGGTGGTAGATCGACTCGCCGTTGAGGAGCATGTCGCCCTCGATGCGGACCGAGTCGATGAGGTCGTTGAGGCGGTTGACCGATCGCAGGAGGGTGCTCTTGCCGCAGCCCGACGGCCCGATGATCGCGGTGACCTTGCCCCGTCTGACGGGTGCGGTGACGGAGTAGAGCGCCTGCGACTGGCCGTAGTAGAGGCTGAACGCTTCGATGTTCAGCACGGCGTCGCCCTCGGTGACCTGCTCGTGGATGACCGAGCGTACCTCGTGGCCGGCGCGGATCGCCTCGATGACGCCGAGTTCGGGCTCATCGGCGCCGTTGCTCGGGCGGGTGACACTCGGGGTTACGGTTCCGGTCATGGGATCAGTCTCCGATCGGCGTCAAACGGCCGGGCCCTTCCGCGAGCGCAGACGGCTGCGCAGCACGATCGCCGCGAGGTTCAAGAGCAGCACGATCGCGATGAGCAGGAGGGTGGTGGTCCAGACCAGCGGCTGGGCGGCCTCCGAATCCCGGCTCTGGAAGCCGAGGTCGTAGATGTGGAAGCCCAGGTGCATGAAGCTCCGCTCGCCGTGGATGAACGGGAACTCGGTGGAGACGGGCAGCTGCGGGGCGAGCTTGACGGCGCCGACGAGCATGAGCGGCGCGACCTCGCCCGCGCCGCGCGCGATCGCCAGGATCGCCCCGGTCATGATGCCCGGCAGCGCGCCCGGCAGCACCACGCGCCGGATCGTCTGCCACTTGCTGGCGCCGCAGCCGAGGCTCGCCTCGCGGATCGAGCGGGGGACGGCGGCGATCGCCTCTTCGGTCGCGACGATCACGACGGGTAGCGTCAGCAGCGCGAGCGTCAGCGAGGCCCAGAGGATCCCGCGAGCACCGAAGACCGGCTGGCCCGCCGAGACCTCCGCCCGGAAGAACCCGTCGAAGTAGGGCGTCGCCGCGACGAGGTAGAACACCATCGCCACAGCCGCGACCCAGAGCATCCCCGCGCCGATGCGGCAAGCCGAAGCGGCCTTGGTCGAAGGTCGCCCCGGAATCCTCTTGCCCGCGCCCATCAGGGTGACTGCGAGGCAGGCCGCGAGCACCAGCGCGCCGACCAGTGTCCACCAGGGCGTTCGCGCCGCGGGGGCTTCGGGCCCAGTGTCGATGTATCCCCCCACGATGTAGCAGAAGAAGCCGAGCCCGAAGACGCCGTAGACGATGCTCGGCACGCCCGCGAGGTTGTTGACCGCGATGCGGAGGACGCTGGTGATGAAGCCTTGGTGGGCGTACTCGCGGAGATAGATCGCGGCGATGACGCCGAGGGGGACGACGGTGATCGTCAGCAGCATGGTGAGGGTGACGGTGCCGACGATGACCGAGAGCAGGCCGCCCTCGCCGTCGGGCCTGGGGCGGTCGCTGAGGAACTGGCCCCAGCGGTCGAAGTAAACGCCGAGCTTGCCCCCAAAGCCCAGCGCGTTGGGGCGTACGGCGCGGTCGATCTGCGAGAGGCGCATCGGTTCGCCCGGGCGGCCTATCTCTTCGGGCGCAAAGCGTCCGGTTCTCGCGTCGGTGACGACGACCCTGAAGCGTGCGTCGTCGCGCCGGAGTTCGGAGAGTTTGGCGTCGATCTCCTCGCCTCGCTGCGTGAGGCGTTCAACCTGGCGGGCGTGCTCGACGCGGATCGTCTCGAGACGCTCAGCGCTCATCGAGGGGCCGGCCCAAGGGTGGTCCACGACGCCGAAGAACAGGCCCGCGAGCGAGACGCCGATCATCAGCGAGGCAAGAAAGCCGGCGGGCTTGACCCGCCCTGGGTGGTCCGGATCGGCGGCGGATCGTCTGAGGCGCATCCCGCCGACGAGCAGCCCGACCGACGCGAGGGTCGTCAGACCCCAGAACCACAGCGGCGTGGCGTCGTCGCTGCGCTCGGTCGCCTCTCGTTCCAGCTCGGCACGCCGGAGCTGCATGTTCAGAGCGCCGATGCGTCGGTCGACCTCGCTGCGTTCGCCCCGTTCGAGGCGCTCGATCGTGCGTCTGCGGTCTTTCGCTCGTCGGACCTCTCGCTCGAAAGCCCTGAAGCCCGCGTCGCTCTCGACGGGGATCGTCACGCGTTCGAGGATACGGCGCTCGCCATCGACGAAGCGTGCCTCGCGCGTCGCGACGCCCTCGCCGATGTCGGTGCTCGCCGGGCGCTGATCGAAAACCTCCTCGTCTTCGGGCAGCCAGCGATCGAAAACGAGCGCGTCGACCGAACCGATGAAAGGCCCCCACTCCAGGCGTTCGAGCACGACCGCGTTCTCCGGGCGCGAGCGCGAGGCGACCTCGTAGAGAGGAACCCATCGGAAGGCCGCGGCCCCGAACTCGCGGTTGCCGACCTGGAGCAGGATGCGTTCGAGAGGTTCGTCGGGGTCGACGCTTTGGGGCAACAGGCTCTGCGTGTTCAGGGCCTCGATGCGGGCGCGTTCGTCGCGGTCGGGCCTGTATGTGTCGGCCTCCATGAGGCGTCCGAACAGGATCTCGGGCTCCACGCCCTCGATGGCGACCATCTTGACCCGCTCGATCGCCTTTGGCCAGAAGGTCTGCGAGCCCCGGACGACGATCAGCCCGATCAGCCCGATCACAAGGACGAGGCAGACCGCCAGCGCGCCGCCCATCAGCCACATCAAGGGGCCGCCGCGCGCCGCGGGGGGCGTGACGCGTCGGTGCGCCTGGGTCTGGGGCTGGATGGGTCGCTCCTGCAAGGGTCGGAGGCTCCTGGGCGCTCAGAGCGCGGCGTTCCGCTTTCGGAAATGCTGGCGGACCAACTCGGCGGTGGTGTTGATCACAAAGGTCATCAGGAAGAGCACGAGCCCGCAGAGGAAGAGCACGCGGTAGTGCGTCCCGCCCGGCGGCGCTTCGGGCAGCTCGACGGCGATGTTGGCCGCGAGGGTTCTGAAGCCGGAGAAGATGTTCATCGAGATCTCGGGTGTGTTGCCCGTGGCCATCAGGACGATCATGGTCTCGCCGACGGCCCTGCCCAGCCCGATCATCATCGCAGAGAAGATGCCCGACGCAGCGACGGGGAGCACCACGCGGACGGCGGTCTGCCAGGGCGTCGCGCCCGCTCCGAGCGAGGCGAGACGGAGCGAGTCCGGCACGCTCCGCATCGCGTCCTCGCTGATGGTGTAGATGATCGGGATGATCGCAAACCCCATGATGATCCCGACGACAAGCGTGTTGCGGACGCTGAAGGGACCGAATATCGAATCGCGCGGGTCGTGCCCGAGACCGACGAGCAGCCATGCGCCCGCGAGCGTCAGCGCTATGGCGCCCGCGAGCGTCAGCGCGAATCGCAGAAGCTCGACGCCGACGACCTGCCAGGGCGTCGCGCCGGTCCCCATATCGGCCAGGCGCCGGTCCAGGAGCGGCCCGCGCAGCATCGCCGCGGCGAGCAACCCGATGGGGAAGAGCGCCACGAGCCAGCCCGGCGTCGGCCCTCCGAAGGCGCCGTCCAGCCAGCGCCGGATGCCGCCCTCGGGCGTCGGTGCTCCGGGAGGGATGTCTTCCATTGCGCCTTCGGGGCGTACAAACCCGCTTGCGACGGTGTAGATCCCGTGGAACGCGCGCAGCCTGCGCTGCTCGGTCGAGGTCAGTTCCGCCGCGTCGTCGGGGACCCAGCCCGGGACCGCGTCGGGCTCGACGGGCCGGTGCAGCCCCGCCGCGACGAGCCGGTCGCCCTCGGAGACTGAGAACAGCGTCCGCTCCATCAGCGGGCCTACGCCGGCGGCGAGGACGCACCCGATCGCGAGCAGCACGAAGACGATCCCCAGGCGTGAGGTCGCCCCGATCCGGCGCGACGCGTGGTCGGGCAGCGCCCGCCAGAGCGAGGCGGCAAGCACGATCGTCAGAGGCACGACCACGAACCCGACGAGCACCGCGGGAAGGTGGTCGCGCATGTAAGGGGCGAGCACCATCGCCGCGATGAACCCGAGCACCACCGAAGGCAGCGAGGCCATCAGCTCGATCGTGGGCTTGACCGCCTTGCGCGTCGAGGGCGAGAGAAACTCACTGGAATAGATCGCTGCGAGAACAGCCAAGGGCGCCGCGATGATCATGGCGACCACCGTCGCCTTGAGCGTGCCGAAGATCAGGGGCATGAGACCGTACTTGACCTCCGCCCCCTCCGAGCCCGCTGACGACTGGTAGACATGCTGGGGCTCGTACTCGCCCTCGTAGAGCACAGGCCGGAAAAGGGAGCGAAAGCTCGCCCGTGGATGGCCCGCGTCGAGCGTCAAGAGGCGGTAGCCCCCCGAGGCGTCGACGAGCATCAAGCCGTCGCGACGCGGCAGCACAAAGACTCCGACCGGGGCGTCGCCCTCGCCCGACGGCACACTCGCGACTCGCTTGGCGCTCGTGGCGTGCACCAGATCCAGGCGTCCGCTCGCCCGCAGCGCGGCGACGGTCCGGTCGCGGGCGCTGACGCCGATCGAGATGACCCGGTCGCCCGACGGCCCGAGAAGTCCGTTGCCTACCACGACGCGGCCGTCCTCGCCCGCGCCCCGCCTCGCCGCGGTGAAGAGCGTGCGCAGTCGCCCGTCTTCTGTCGCGATCAGCAGCGATCTGGCGCCCACGGTCATGTCCGACGCGGTGATCGGCGAGTCGGTGGAGTACGAACCGACAAACCGCATTGTCGATTCGGACTCGGGATGTTCGCGGTCCGGCCTGACGGCGTACCGACGCAGTTCGCCCGACGAAGCCCAGACGCCCCAGACCTGCTCGCCGTCTTCGGTGATCAGCAGACGGTCGGGCGTCCCGTAGCGGTCGGTCTCGATGAGCACGCGCCTGGTCGAAACCTCGGACCGGACCGCGACGCGCGTGTCGCCCGTTTCCAGCCCCCGTTCAGAACGCCAGAAGGTCACGCCCGATTCGGTGTGGGCCGCGAGGATGCGGTCGTTCGTCGGTGTGCGCGCCACCGCGACGCGGACGACAGGGTCGTCTCCCTCGGCGACGCGGATCGGACGCCCGGGCGTGACCACGGGGATGGTGAGCCGCAGTTCGAGCGTCTCACCCCGACGCACACCCGAGACGATCGCGCCCGTCTCCCCCTCGCCGAAGCGGAGCAGCGGACGGTCGCCCGGACCCGATGCGGCACGCAGCGGCAGGTCGTCGCCCTCTTCGAGCTCGGCGATCGACGACAGCAGGCCGATCGCCCGTGCACGCAACGACCCGTCGGCCGCGAGAGCGGACAGCTCCTCGCGCGAGCCGCTGACACGGACAAGCAGTTGGGCCGTTCCGTCCAGCGCCGCGGCCGCGCCGACCAGCGCTCGCAGCGCCGCGGCGTCGCCCGCCTCGTGCTCGGTTCCGACCAGCGGCGCGGCGTTCGCGACCGCTTCGAGAACCACCACAAGTCGGCCGAGGTCCTCACCGGCTTGGATCGATTGCTCCTCGCCCAGCCCCTCAAGGGCAGGGTCGAACGAGAGGGCGTCGAGTTCGTCGAGAAGCGACTCGAACGCTTCAGCTCCCGCCGGATCGGCCAGACGCCGCACAAGCAGCTCGGACCGGGCCTCGGCTCGCAGCGAGCCGAGCGTCTCGGCGAGTGAAAGGAGCGACGCACGACGGTCTTCTTCGATCCCCGCAATCGCGACGGCGTGCGCCTCGCCTCGGCCGAGCAACGCGGCGACCTCTCGCCCGGGCTCGCTTCCCAGCGAGGCGAGCGTCTCGGCCATCGGCAGATCGCCGGAGAGTCTGGCGACAAGGTCCGGAGACCTCTCCGCCGCGGAGGACAGATCTGTGATTGCCGCCCTCAGCGACCGCACCTGGACGGGGTCGAGCAGACGCGAGCCGAAGCCGATGCGGTTGACGCGGACGGTCCCGTCGTCGAGGCCTGTGGCGACCATGGAGAGGTCCGGCGTCCATGCGAGGGATCGGGGGACCGCCCCGCCGGGCAGGAGCGGGCGTTCGTCGAAGACCTCGCCGGTCGAGACTCGCATAGAACGAACGACGCCGTCACGCCCGAGCTTGGCGGCTGCGCGGAGCTCGCCGACAAACCCCGGCTCGAAGGCGACGAGGCCGACGCGGCCTGTCCCGTCGGCGCGGGCCTCGGCCACGGGCTCGGTCCGCCCGCCCACAAGCAGAGGCGCCGCGACCCAGACCAAGAGCACGCAGATGCCCAGCACGGCCCCGAGGACCGACATACCGCCGATCGTGATGACGATTTCAGCGCCGCGGTCCCACAGCCGCACGGCGCGGCTGCTGCGTCGGCCGGGGCCGGCGGATTGCTTCGCGGCCATGCGTCGATGCCCTTCGGGAACCGGGATTCGGGCCGGGCATGGCCCTTCGGAAACAGCGTGTTAGAACGACGGCTCGATCCCGACCTTGCGCAGATCCTCCCGCGCAGTTTCGGGGCTGACAGGGTAGTACCCCTCGCGGATGATGGCTTCCTGGCCCTGTCGGCTGTAGACCATTCGTGCGAACTCGCGCCGGAGCGGGTCGAGGCCCTGGCGTTCGTCATAGTTGACATACACCAGGAGGAAGCGGGCGAGGGGGTACTCGCCGCTGAGAGCCGACTGATGATCCGGGCTTGCTGCGGCGTGCCCGTCGACCACGATCGGGACGGCCCGGACCGAGGCGGTCTTGTACCCGATGCCCGAGTAGCCGATGGCGTAGCGGTCACGGCCGACGGCCTGGACCACGCCCGACGAGCCCGGCTGCTCCTTCACCGACGACTTGAAATCCGCGCCGCCGAGGGCGAACTGCTTGAAGAAGTCGTAGGTGCCCGAGGCGCTGTTGCGACCGTAGAGGCTGAGCGGGCGGTCGGCCCAGCCCGGCTCATCGACGCCGAGGTCGCCCCAGGTCAGGTCCGACCCGCGGACGCTGAACGCCCGGGTGATCTGGTCCATGCTGATCTCGCGGATCGGGTTGTCGCGGTGGACATAGACCGCCAGGCAGTCGATCCCGATCCGCAGCAGCGTGGGCGGGTAGCCGAAGCGCCGCTCGAACTCGTCGATTTCCGATGATCGCATTGGGCGGCTCATGGGGCCGAACTGGGCCTGGTTCTCCATCAGCGCCGGGGGGGCGGTGCTGGAGCCCTTGCCCTCGATCTCGATCTGGACATTGGGGTAGAAGCGGTTGAAGACCGCCGCGAGTTGGGCCATGACATTGTTCATGGTGTCCGAGCCCATGCTCTTGAGCGAGCCGCTGACGCCCCGGGCCCGCTGATACGACGGGAACTCCTCGTCGACCGTGACGGGGGTCATGCCCATCATCAGGACGCCGCAGCAGCAAACGGCAAGGACCGCGCCAAGCTTCTTCATGTCTCGACCTCCAGATGGTGTCGGGGCTGACAGGATTCCCCGCTCTGTGGGGATTGAATCAGTAGGAAGGCGTCGGTCTCGCCGGCCCCCGCGAAATGTGAAGAACAGGTAAAGCCCGCGACGAGACCCCGAACACGCCCCGCCCCGGGGAGAGGTCGCCCTCAGCGCACCAGCGGGACCTCGGTCATCTGCGTGATCTTGCGGTCGTCCTCCAGAGCGGGGATGTACTCGCAGACCATGATGCCGAAGCGGGGCAGATCGCCTTCGAGCTCCTCGCGGACGACGCGTAGCTTGAGGGGGTATTGGATGTTGCCGTTGAAGATGCTCTCGGCCTTGGCGAGGACATCGGCCCTGACGATCCAGTCGGCGATGAGCTCTGCGCTGGGGTCGAACAGGCGGAAGTAGAGGTCGCCCCGCGCCGGAACGCCGGCGAACATGTCCCCGTCGCGGGCGAAGAGGATGATGGTGAAATCGAGCCGGTCGACGAAGCCGTCGCGGTTGCGGTCCTCGGCGCCGTTGAAGATCATCTCCATGGTCTGAGGTCGGAGGCTTCGCAGGCGGCGTTCGTCCATCACGCGCGGGCCCTGGGGCTCGGGCGTGGTGCACGACTGGCACAGCACCCCCGCGATCAGCAACAACACAACTCCCAAGGCTCGCTTCACGGTTCGCTCACTCCCTGTCATCGTCGCCCCCCGACCACCAGCCCCCGCCCGACCTCTGGGGCGGCCGCTCCTGCGATTCCCGCTCGGCCTGCGGACGCCTCCGGGTCGGCTCGATCAGCATGCCGCCCTCGCCCCGCTCGGGGCGATCGATCCCCTGGCGGATCTCCGGGATCTCCTTGCGGGCCTCACGGTCGAGGATACGCCGCACATTCGCGACTGCGGCCATCCGGTCGATCGAAACATCCGAGAGCACGCGCTGCTTGGCGACATCCTCGGGTTTGGTGCCGTGGATGACGCGTGGGGTGAGGATGACCAAGAGTTCCGTCTTGACGCTCGAACGGAGGTCGGTCTGGAACGCTCTGCCGACGAGCGGGATGTCCCCGAGGATCGGCACCTTGGTTCTGCGTTCCTGGTCTGTAGTCTGGATCAGCCCGCCGATGACAACCGTTTGCCCGTCCTTGACGGTCACGATCGTGTCGACGAGGCGCTGGGTGATGATCGGCGACTCGAAGTCTTCGCTGATCCGGGTGGTGCGCTGGCTGACCTGCGAGATCTCGGGGTTGATCTCCATACGCACGAACCCGTCGGGGCTGATCGTCGGCGTGACATTCAGGATGATGCCCACATCGCGCCGGGCGACATTCGCCCTGGTCCGCCCGGACTCGAAGGTCTCGACATCCTCGATGATCGCGATGTTCTCGCCGACCTGGATCACCGCCGGCTCGTTGTTGGTGACGGTGACTTCCGGGCGGCTGAGCACTTCGAGCCTGCCCTGCTGCTCCAGCGAGCGGATCAGCAGGCCGAAGTCCGCAGACGCCACAGACAGGTTCGGCACGCCCAGCGCCGTCGCGACCGCGACGCCCGCGGGCGCCGAGCCGATGACATAGTCCTCACCTCCGAACGGGCCGACCTCCACATCCATGCCCCAGGTCTGCTCCTGGTCGATCGTGACCTCGGCGAGCAGGACCTGGATGACCACCTGCGGCGGCGCCGCGTCGAGCTCTTCGACGATCCTCCGGACCGACTCGATGTACCTCGGCGAGGCGGTGATGACGAGCTTGTTGGACTTCTCGTCGCCGACGACCGTCACTTCCTGCTCGAGCTGTCTTGACAGGGCGCCGAGCTGGTCGTCGCGCAGGGTCTCGCGGATCCGGACCGACTCCTCGCGGAAGAAGTTGGTCAGTGTCGTCTCCATCTCGAGCGCCTTGGCGTTCTTGAGGTGGTAGACGAATCGCTCGCGTTCGGTCGCCTCGATGGTGTCGAGGCTCTCGATCACATTGCGGACCAGCTCGAGGTACTCCTCGGTCCCGGAGACGAGCAGCGTGTTGGTGCGTGCGTCGATGGTGATCGCCAGCTCCTGGCGCTCGTCGGGCACGGGGGTGACGCGCGTCGAATCCAATAGGGAGGGCCCATGCTCTTCGCCCAGCAGATCGGACGAGGCCGTCGGCACAAGCACGAGGCGGTTGCCCTGCTGCTGGAGGTTGAACAGGTCACGCAGAACGCCCCGCATGGCGCTGGCGTCGGCGTTCTGGAGGCGGAAGACCTCGATCTTGCGGTTGCCCGCCGTGGTGCTGTCGAGGTCGTCGATGATCTCCTCGATCAGCGACATGATCTGGGGCGGCGCCGCGACGAGCACCGAGTTGGTCCGCAGGTCGAAGGTGAGGCGGACCTGGTCTCGGATGGCGCCGTCGATCTGCGCCTCGCTGGGCGCCTCGCCGATCTCCGTCTCGATCCGCGAACGCACCTGGTTCCTGAAGAACCGCACCCGCGTCGCCTGCTGGGCCGCGATCGACCCCTGCCCGCCCCCGATCGGGCGACCGGCCAGGATCGTCTGGAGGAGGTTGACCACCTCGATCGCGTTGGCGGTGCGGAGTTCGATGCGCCGGATGTCCTGCTCGGTGCGGATCTCGCCCGCGTCGAGCTGGGCGACGAGTCGCCGGATCTCGCCGATGTCGTTCTCGCTGCCGGTGACCACGAGGGCGTTGAGGCGCTCGTTGGCCATCACGCCGACCGAGCCGGAGCCGCGGCGCTGGTTCTCGCGCCGGACATACATCTCGTTGATCGCCTGGGTGATCTCGCCGGCCCTGCCCCGGTCGACATACAGGATCTCGGTCCGCTGCCCGGTCGTGCGGTCGGCCTCGCCCGAGGCAAGAGCGCGGATCAGCTCGCGGACGAGCCGCAGATTCTCGTCGCTGGCGGCGACGATCAGCGAACTCGTCGCCGGCTCGGGCTCGATTCTGAACGCGTCGGAGGGCGACTGGGGCACCCCCGCCCGGCGCGACGCCTCGATCCGCTCGGCCACCAGACGCTGCAGACGCGGCGCCAGCGCGTTCACATCCGTGTCGGGCACCGCGATGACATGCAATCCGACGGCGTCGGTCGCGTGCTCGCGGTCGAGCGTGTCGAGCAGCCCTTCGAGGATGTCGAGGCTCCGGCGGCTGGTCGAGACGATCAGCGCGTTGGTCCGCAGGTCGGCCTGCACGACCACGCGGTCCTCGGGCCTCGACTCGCCGACTCGCTCGCGCTCGGTGAAGACCTGGCGGACGATCTGGGCGACGCGGTCGGCCGCGGCGAAGCGGAGCGGGAACACCCGCACCTCGTTGCTCGCCGAGGCGGCCTCGACATCGAGCATCGAGACCAACTCGCGGACGGCGTTCACATTGGCCTCTGAGCCGACGACAATCAGGGCGTTCAGCTGTGTCTCGGGCGTGATGAGCAGGCCCGACAACGGCGCAACGAGATCGGTTTCGGCGAACTGCGACGGATCGGTCGGGTCACCCCCGGCCTGCAGCACCCGCAGACGCCCGACCTGGCGCCGGAGCGCATCGGCCTCGGGCGTGCGCCCCACGCCGGTGACCAAGACCTCGCTGAGCTTGGCGGCGAGCCTCGCCGGGTCGGCGTGCTCGACAGGAATCAGCGTCGTTTCGACCCAGCGTCCGCCCTCGTCGCTGTCCATGTCGCGGATGAGCACCTCGACGAGGGCGACGGCTTCCTCACGCCCCGCGACGATCAACGCGTTGGTGCGCTCGTCGACGGAGACGGCGATCTCCCCCGCGAGGGCGCGCCCGGTCGCGGTCGTGGGCTGGCCCCGTCGCTGTGTGCCCGGGAGGCGGCGCAGGGCCTCGCCCTGGCGGAAGACTTCGTCGATGACGCCGCGGAGACGCGAGGCCGATGCGTTCTTGAGCGGGAAGATACGGACGACGACCGCGTCGCCGATGGGCAGCGTGTCGAGCATCTTCACAACGCCCTTGAGGGCCTTGACATTCGCCTCGCTGGACGCGATGACGATCGCGTTGGACTGCCCGTGTTCCTGCAGGCGGATCGGCACCGAGAGATCGAGTTCGGCCGCGGGCTTGTCCCACCGGTCGGCGGCGATCGAGAGCCTGCGGATCTGCTCGACGAGCGAGCGGGCGGGCGCGGCGCCCGAGGTCTGGTCTTCGGGGTTGAGCATGCGCCGGAGGGTCTGCACGACCGCCGGGGCGTCGGCGAGCTTGAGCGGCACGACTTCGACAAACTGGTCCGCGCCCGCGGGCTCGGCGTCCATCGCCCTGACGAGTTCGGCGATGGTTTCGGCGTCGCGCGTCTCGGCGACGACCGCCAAGGCACGGCGCGAGGTCATCGGGATGATCGCGACGGGCTCGGTGACGAGGCCGGCCTGTCCAGCAGCGGGCTCGCGCGTGACGCCCATCTGTTCGAGCAGCCGCCGGATCTCGGCGGGCTCGTTGTGCTCGATGTCGATGATGATGACGCCGCGTCCCGGGGATCCTGCGCCCCCGTTGAATCCGCCGAGTTCGCGGACGACCGAGCGGACCTGCTCGTAGAGGTCTTCGCTGGAGGAGATGACGAGGCTGTTGCTGGCGCGATCGACCTCGACGGCGAAGGTCTCGCCCCTCCGCTGGGCGATCGGGCCGAAGCTGCGGGCGATGGTGTCGCGCATGCGCGAGGCGGAACCCTCGCCGACGGCGAGGACGCGGGGGAGCGTGCCGCCCTCGCCGGCCATCTCGCCCAGGGATTCGACGAGGGATGCGATCTGGGCGAACTGTGTCTCGTCGGCGCGGACGAGGATCACGCCGGCGTCGTCGTCGCCGATGACCTGCACCGAGCGTGTGCCGCCCCCGGCGTCGACGCGCGAGGCGAACATCGAGCGGACGCTCTCGGCGATCCGCGTGGGGCGTCCGGAACGGACGCGGATAATCCGGGGCTCTGGGAGCTGGAGCACATCGGGCACATCGAGGCGTTCGACGATGCGCTCGATGCGCGCGAGGTCCTGGCGCGAGGCGAAGACGATCAGCGCGTTGCTCTGGGCCTCGGCGGAGACGATCGGCGTCTCCTCGCCCGAGACGAGCACGGGGATATCAAAGAAGTCGCGGTCGTCGCGCGTGCGTTGGCGGTCGCGCTCGCGCTGGAGGCGCTCGCGTTCGACCTGTCGATCGAGCGTGGCTCTGAAGGCCTCGCTGAGCGAGCGGGCGACGCTGCGCGCGTCGGCGTGGCGGAGCGGGATCACCGCGAGCTGGCGCGAGGTGTCGTACTCCTCGGTGTCGAGCTGGTCGAGCAGGGCGGTGATGCCCGGCCACTCCGGCTCGTCGGCGCTGATGACCAGCGAGTTCGACGCCGGGTCGGGCACGATGGTGACGCGGCGCGCGCCGGGCGTCGCGGCCTCGGGGGCGAAGCGGCCGTAGAAGACCTGCAGGGCGTCGGCGATCTGCTTGGCGTCGGCGAAGCGGAGATTGACGAACTCGGTCCGACGGTCGCCGCCCGGCGCGACATCGACCGCCGTGATGATCTCTTCGATCTCCTCCATCTGCTCGGGCGTGGCGGAGACGGCGATGGTGTTGTCGGTGGGGTTGAAGTCGAAGGCGGGGCGGGGCTCGCCGGCGCCGTAGCGCCGGTCGCGGAACATCGCGTTGAGCGTGAAGCGGACATCGTTGGCCGTCGCGTTCTGCAGGGTGAAACGCCGGAAACGGACGAGACTGCGCGCGGGCTCGGTGTCGAGCTTCTCGACCTGGGCCATCACCAGATCGACCGCCTCGCGCGAGCCGCTGAGCACCAGCGCGTTGCTGCGCGCCACGGGCGTGATCCGGACCTTGATGTTCTCGGGCAACGACGAGCGCACGGCCGCGGCGACCTCGGTCGCGCTGGCCGATTCCAGCGGCACGGTCACGAATGTGACATCGTCGGCCGACGGTGCGCGGTCGAGCTCGGCGATGAGCGCGCGCACGCGGTCCTCGATCGCCTCGGGCACCGAGACGATCAGCGAATTCGTGCTCGGCTGGGGCGTGACGATGATCCGTTCCTCGCTGCGGGTCGCGGGGAACATCTGGCGCACGGCCTGGGCCGTCTCATTCGCCTGGGCGTTGCGCAGCGTGTAGACCTCGACGAGGCGGTGGTCGCCCAGCTCGGGCTGGTCCATCTGCGCGACCAGATCGCGGACGATGCGGAGGTCTTCTTCGGGGGCCGCGACGATGAGCACATTGCCGTCGGGCGAGCCGAGGACCGAGACCGCGTTCTCCGATCCGTCGACCTGCGAGCGGCCCTGGAAGAAGCGCTGGAGGCTTCCCGCGGCTCTGCCCGCCTGGGCGTGGCGGAGGGCGATCGTCTCGATCTTCACGCCCTCGCGCTCGGCCGACGCGTCGAGTTCCTTGATGAACCGCTCGGCTTCCTCGACCCTTTCGGCGACGCCGACGAGCAGCAGGAGCCGGCGTGATCGATCGACCTGCACCTGCACACGCTGCGGATCGGTCCCCTGCCAGGGGCGCCAGCCCGGCGTCGAGAAGGCGTCCTGGATCAGCCCGCGGACGGCGTTGAGGTCGACCCGCTCGGCCCGGACGGCGCGGACGACTCGGCGTGCGGCCTCGTCGGGCGCGGTGTCGAGCATGCCGACGATCCGCTCGGCGGTCGCGAGGATGTCGCCCTGGCCCAGCAGGACGACGGTGTTGGACCGCTCGACGGTCGAGATGTGCAACTGCTCGGCGTCGGGCTGGGGCTGTCGCCCCCACAGCCGCTCGGACTGCAGGTTCCAGACCAGTTCATTGAGCGTCTGCTGGATCTCCGAGACACGGATGTTCTGGAGGGTGACGAGCCGGACATCGAGCTGGCGCGCCTGGGCGGGCTCGTCGAGCGCTGAAGCCATCGCCTCGACCTGCGCGAAGTCTTCGTCTGACGCGGCGATGATCAACAGCCCGCTGCGCCGGTCGCCGAAGACCGCCACGCCTCCGGTCTGCTGCTGACGGCCGCGACCCCGCGGCCCGGCAGGGCCCGCGCCGCGCTCGCGGAAAAACTGCTGCAGCGTCTGAGCCACGCTCTGGGCGTCGGCCCGTTCGAGGCTGATCGTGCGGAGGGGGAAGGCCGTCGCCTCGGCGTCGTCTAGACGGCTGATGAGATCCGCGGCCTGGGCGATCTCGGCCTCCTGCGCGCGCACGACGACGACGCTCGACGCGTCTTCGGCGGTGATCTGGATGCGGTCTCGCTTCGCCTCGTCGCGCCCGATCAGCACCTGTTCGAGCACGCGCCGCACCGACGAGGGCGACGCCTGCTTGAGCGTGAAGACCTCGGTCACCGCGCCGTCGTCGGCGAGGCTCGTGTCTGTTTCGTCGAGCAGCCGCCGCACCTCGGCGTGCTGCTCGTCAGAAGCGGTCACGAGCAGGGTGTTGGTCCGTTCGTCGACGAAGAACCTCGCGCGCGGGGTCTGCCTCGCCGCGGCGTCCTGGCGCTGCGCGTCGAACAAGCCCTGCAGCGTGCCCGAGAGACGCCGGGCGTCGGCGTTCTCCAGCGTGTAGCGCCGGATCGACATCCGGTTCTGCGCCGGGCTCTGGTCGATCAGCGAGACAAACGCGTCGATGAGTTCGAGGCTCTCGGGCGGCGCCGAGACGATCAGCGAGCCCTGCCCGGGATCGCTCATGACAAAGACCGTCGCGGGATCGACGCTCCCCCGCACGCGCCCTTCCGGGCTTTCGACCGTCAGGTCGAGCTCGCGCAGGCGCCTCGCCTGACGCCCCCGAGGCTGCGGGCTCAGAAAATCACGCACCGCCGAGACCGCCTGCGGCCCCTGGATGTTGCTCAGCGGATAGATCTTGACCGTGCGGCTCTCGCCCGCGCCGGCCTTGGCGATCGAAGCGATCAGCGTGCCCACGACCTCGAAATCCGTGTCGTTGGCCCACACGATCACCGCGTCGCCCGCGGGGTCGGCGGTGATCCCCACGCGACCGGTGAACCCCGCCGGGTTCTGGTCGCTGGCGCGTCCGACCTGGCCGATGGTCTCGCGCACGACGCCGACGATGCCGCGCGCGTCGACGCCGTCGGGCAGCCCGATCACGCGGACGGCTGTCGCCTCGGGGGGAAGCTGGTCCTGCAGCTCGCGCGCGAGCTCGGCGACGCGGTCGGCAAGACGCGACGAGCCGACGACAAGCAGCGCGTTGGTCGCCGGATCCACGGCGATCGTGACCGACGCGCCGGATTCAGCGCCGGTTCCGTCGCGGGAGTCTCCGGCGTCTCCGCCCGATCCGCCCCCGTCAGCCCCGCCTGTTGGAGAAGGCTCCGGGTCGTCGTCTCCATCGTCCTCGGTCTCGATCGCGAGGCCGAAAACCGCCGCCTCCATCAGACGCTGCAGCCAGTGCACGCCCTCGACGCCGACCGGCTCGTTGGCGGGCGCGTGCATCGGCGTGTTGCGTGAACCGGGCCCCCGCCGCTCCTGGCGTCGCAGCAGTTCCTCGGCGCTGATGACCTCGACGCGGACGCCCGAATCTCGTTCGAGCAGGCTCCGCAGCGTCTGGGCCATCACCTCCGCATCGGCTTTCGATCGATCGACGCGGATCGTCCGCAAAGAACGCCCGGCCCTGACCGTCGCCTCGTCGAGCTGCGACGCGACGCGTTCGATCCGCCGGATCTGCTCGCTCGTTCCGCGCACCACCAGCGCGTTGGCCGAGCGGTCGACCCGGACCGAGGGCGGCGTCTCCGTCTCGTCGTCGAACAGGCCTTCGAGGCTCGAAGCGAGCTCGGCCGCGTCGGCGTTGACCACCGGAAGCACGCGGACCTCGCGCTCTTCACGCTCGGCGACCTCGCTGGTGTCCAGCTCGCCGATCACCTGCTCGGCCAGCGCCAGCGTGCCGGCGGGGCCCGAGATCACCAGCGCGTTCAGCCTCGGCTCGGGCGCGACACGCACCGCCTGCTCACGCGGCTGTCGACGCTCGCGCAGAAGCTGGATCCTCGCCCATTCGGGCACCAGGTCCAGATCAGACTCCTTGGCCAGCACCCGCTCGACCAGCGGCGCCAGCGTCTCCGCCCTGGCGTGGCGCAGGAAGACCGTCCGCACACCCACGCCGTCGGC
Source organism: Phycisphaerales bacterium (assembly GCA_050486265.1). GTDB lineage: Bacteria > Planctomycetota > Phycisphaerae > Phycisphaerales > UBA1924 > SLFH01. The sequence goes on from JBJHCY010000002.1 coordinate 531,805, forward strand.
GTCGACGGCGATATCCATCTCGCCGATCAGCGATTGCGCCTCTGCGATCTGATCGGAGGTGCCCGAGAGCACCACCGAGTTGCTGGCGCGTTCGGCGCTGACGCGGATCTCCGGCCGTCCGGGACGGGCCGCGCCGCGCATCGCCTCACCGATCGCCTGGGCCACCGACTGCGCGTCGCCCTGGCGCAGACGGACCACGCGCACCTCGACCACCCCCTGCTGCCCCGGCCGGTCGAGCGTTTCAATCAGCTCCTTCGCCAGCGGCATCATCGGCGTCGGCACGCTGACCAGCAGGCGGTTGGCCCCGCCCTGCGTGTCGGCGTTGACGGCCGGCTCGGTCAGGCGGACGCCCGCGCTCTCCAGCCGCCGCAACGCTTCGGGCCATCGCGAACGGTCGGCCAGCAGGCGCGAGACGGTCTGCGAAACCTGGCCCGCGTCGGCGTGTTCGAGTTCGAACAGGCGGAACTCGACGGGCGGGATCGAGGGCGTCCGCTCGTCGAGGTCGCTGAGCACCGCCAGCGCCTCGGCGGCCTTGTCGGCCGGGGCGACAACGACGATCGCCCCGCTGCCGGCCTCGGGGATCAGCTCGACAACGCTCCGCCCGTCCATCGCCGAGGCGAGGACGCGCTGGGCCGTCGGCACGAGGTCGGCGGCGCGCGCGTTGGCGGGCGTGAAGGTCAGGACCGTGCGCTCGCCGTCGGGCGAGGGCGAATCGAGCCTCCTGATGATCGCTTCGGCGAGTTCGACGGTCGCCGCGGGGCCCGAGACCATGAGCGAGTTGGTCCGCGCGTCGGCCTCGACGCCGATGGGCGTCCGCTGGGGGAGCTGACCCCGCGTCAGACGCATGCGCTGCAGGAGCAGCGCCGGGTCGTTGGCGGCCTGATCGACGAGCAGCCTCTCGACCGTCCGCCGGATCCCCTCCGCGTCGGCGTGCTCGAGCGCGAAGGTCTCGACGCGGACCGCCTCGGCGTCGCTCGGCCTGCGATCGAGGGGTTCGATGAGCGCCTCAACGCGGTCGAGGTCGGCTTCGAGACCGGTGAGCACGATCGCGCCCGAGCCGGGCGCCGCGACGACGCCCACGCGACCGCCGCTGGGCAGATCGGTGTTGGGCAGCGTCTGGTTGAGCGTCCTGCCGATCTCTGCCGGGTCGGCGTAGCTGAGCGGGACAACGCGGATCGACTCACGCCCGGCGCCCGCGTGCTCCTGATCGAGCGAACGAAGGAGCTGTTCGGCGACCCCGTGGACGGAATCGGGCGCGGAGATGATCAGCGTGTTGGACGCGGGGTCGGCCGCGACTTCAAGAAGCGAATCGGCGGCTCGTCCGCCTCGGTCGAGCTCCTCCTCGCGGATGCGCGTGACCAGCAACCGCTCCATGAGCGGCTGCAGACGGTCGGCGCGAGCGTGCGCGAGCGCGTACATGCGGACGGTCGTATCCGGACGCTCAGGGCGGGCGTCGAACCCGTCGAGCACCTTCTCGACCTGCGCGAAGATCTCTGAAGGCCCGCTGACCACAAGCGTGCGGCTGCCCGGCTCGGTCTCGACCGTGACCGGGGTCTGGCCCGTCGCGCCGAGGGCCCCGCCGCTGGCGAGCTGGCGGACGGCTTGGGCGGCCCGGTCGAGATCGGCGCGTTCGAGGCGGTAGGTGCGCAGCTCGACATCGGCCGCGAGCTGGTGCTGGTCGAGGCTCTTGACGAGCTGCTCGAACCCGGCCAGGCGCTGCGTCGGCGCGTCGACGATGAGCGAGTTGGTCGCCCGGTCGGCGCGGACCACGACCTCTTTGGGCTGGGCGAGGTCGGGCCGGGGCTGACGCGTGCGCGGATCGATCGGGATCGGCGGCGCCGGGAACATCTGGTCGATCGTCCGGGCCAGCTCTTCCGCCCGGGCGACCTTCAGCGGGAAGATGCGGATCTCGCGCCCGTCGGCGTCGAACGACTGCTGCTCGTTGAGCTCGGTGACGACCGCCTCGATCTCGGGCAGCAGTTCGGGATGGGCGGAGACAATCAGCGAATTGGTCGCACCGTCGGCCTGCACCGCGACCGGGCGACGCGCGCGGTCGTCCTGCGGGCGACGGTCGAAGTTCTCCTGCAGCATCGACGCGACAGCGGAGGCGTCGGTCGAGCGCAGCCGCAGAATCCGCAGGGGCGGACGGTCGGCCGACTCCTGGCGATCGAGCCCTCTGACGAGCTGATCGATGATCGGCATCTGGGCCGAGCTCGCGGCGATCAGCAGCGTGCTGGTCCCCTCGATCGGCTCGAACACCGGCGCCGGCCCGCCCTCGATCCGCAGCGTCTGGCTCGTCGAGGCGAGGGATCGGAGCGCTTCTGCCGCCTCGGCCGGGTCGGCGTAACGCAGCTCGACAAGTCGCGACTGGCGCCTCGGCCCGGCCTGGGCCTGCAGCTGCTCGACCACGCGCATGAAACGGTCGAGCGCCTCGCGGTCGGCGACGACCTGCAGCGCGTTGTTCGCCTCGTCGATCGTCACCTCGACCTCGCCGGCCTCGGGGATCTGGCGGACCTGGGCCTCGTAGATCTCGACGGCTCTGCGCCGGACATCGGCCGCGTCGGCGTTGACGACGGGCACGATCCGCACCTCGCGTTCGACGGGGACCGCCGACAGGTCGCGGAGCATCGCCTCGACCCGCTCGAAAGTCACCTCGTCGCCCGCGACGATCAGCGTCGAGCTGCGGGGCTCGGCCTCGATCACCACATCGGCGGTGCGCCGGCCCGCCTCGCGCGGCGCAGACAGGTTCCCGCTCCGCGCAAGGCCCTGCAGCGTCCGCGCCACAACCTGCACATCGGCGCCGACAACGCGGAAGGTCCGCAGTTCGGCGCTGGGCGGGGTCTGCACGCGGTCGAGCTTGGCGGCGAGCTCCTCAAGCGACGCGATCCGCTCGGCCGGCGCGTCGATGATCAGCGAGTTGCTGGAGGGGTCGGCAGAGACCTGCACCTCCCGCTCCTGCTGCAGCCAGGGCATGGGACGGCCCTGACGGTCGCGCGGGACCGGGGGCGTGGGGTAGAGACGGTCCATCGCCCGCGCCACATCGTCGGCACGCGCGACCTGCAGATTGAACAGCACCGTGACACGCTCGGGCCCCTCGCGCCCCTCGTCGTTGAGGCGTTCGACGAACGACTTGATTTCGTCGAACAGGTCCTCGTGGGCCGAGACGATCAGCGTGTTGGTCGAGGCGTCGGCCCGCACCTGCACCGGGCGCGCCGAACGCTCCGCCTGCGAACGCTGCTGGTACTGCGACTGCAGCATCGACGCGATCGCATTGGCGTCCGCCGCACGGAGCTGCAGCAGCCGCAGCGGCGGCAGATCGCTCTGCTCGACGCGGTCGAGCCGGCGCACAAAGTCGCGGATGACATCGTGCTGGGCGGGCTCGGCGGTCACCAGCAGGGTGTTGGTCCGCTCGACGACGCGGATCGACGGCTCGGGGATCGCCCGCGACGGATCGGTCGGGCCCGAGGCCTCCAACAGTTCCTGCAGCGGGCCGACGATCTCCGACGCCTCGACATGCTGGATCTCCAGCATCCGCGTCGCGCGGTCCGGGGGGAGCAGGCGCTGGGCCTGCTCGACCGCCTGCGCGTACAGCCGCAACGCCTCGGGCCGGGCCGAGACGAGCAGGCTGCCCGAGGCCTCGTCGATCTCCAGCGAGACCTCGCCGAGATCCTCGCGACCCTCGGTCATGCGCGCATAGAGGGCCGACGCCCGATCGGCGATCTTGCCCGCCTCGCCGCGGCTGACGCCGATGACGCGGAGCTCACGCTCCGAAGGCCGGTCCGAGTCGAGGCGTTCGATCAGCGACTCGATCACGCCGAACTGCTCGGGCTCGGCCCGGACGATCAGCGTGCCCAGTTCGTCCATCGCTTCCAGCGAGGGCGGGCTGAACGACGAGCCGTCGGTCGGCCGGAGCATCGCCGGCGCGAGGCGGTTGACCCGCTGCGCCAGTTCCGACGGACGCCGAACGCGCGGCTCGTAGGTCCGCACCTCGGTCTGGGGCGGGGTGGAAGCCTCGATCGAGCGCAGCAGTTCCTCGAACGCGCGGATCTGGTCGCGAGCGCCGATCAGCGTCAGCCGCCCGCTCTCGGGCTCGAGATTCACCGCCAGCGACTCGGCGGCTTCCGGATCGCTCTCGGCGAGCAGGCCCGCGGCTTGCTCGACCAAACCCGCCGCCGCGCCGCGTTCAAGGCGCACGACGCGGACCTCGCGCCGGATCTCCGGCTCGGTGTCGAGGCCCTGCACGAGACGCTCGAAGGCGTCGACATCGCCGGACGGCCCGGTCACGACGATGGCTCGCCCGGTCGGCGCCTGGGCCATGCTCAGGGCGCGGCGTTGCCTCGGCGAGAGCAGCCGCTGGGCGATCGCCTCGATCCGGCTCGGCTCGGCGTGCTGCAGCGGGACGACCCGCGAGACGCGCGTCGAATCGGTCCGCTCGTTGTTGTCGTCGGCCTTGGGATCGAGCTCGCCGATGAGGGCCGTCGCCTGCAGCAGCAGCGGGCGCGGGCCGACGATCGTCAGCTTGTTGACCTCGTCCATCGACAGCACCATCGGACGCCGGTTCTCGGGCACCGCCCGGAAGAGCGCCTGCACGCTGGTCATCGCCTCGCGGCTGGTGACCGCGTGCAGCTCGAAGGTGACCATCTCCCGCTCGCCCTCGCCGATGTCGGGCGCGTCGAGCAGGGCGACAAGCTCTTCGACCGTTTCGAGCCGCTCGCGCGGGCCGACGGCGATGACCGAGTTCGTCCGCGCGTCGGCCTGGAGGCTCACGCCCCCGAGCCCGAGTTCCTCGCGCTCGGTCCTGCGGTTGCCCTGCACCTCGATCACGACCTCGCGCCGGGCGATCAGGCCCGTCAGCGCCCTGACGACCTCGTCGGCCCGGGCGTGCTGGAGGGCGAACAACCGCGTGTCAGAGTCGACAACACGCTCGGCGTCGATCGCGCGGATGATCCTGCCCAAACGCTCGGCCTGGGCCGCGGTCTCGATCAGGATGACCATGTTCTGGGCGGTGATCGGCGTGATGCTGCCGTACTCGCCCACGAGCGGAGCGAGCTGCTCGGCGACCGAAGGGGCCCGGGCGTTGCTCAGCGGGATGTTGACCGTGACGATCTCGTCGGGGGTGATCCCCTCGGGCAACTTCCCGTCGAAGACCGGCGTCGGACGCCGGAAGGCCTCCTTGATGCTCGACAGGTAGAGGTAGTTCTTCTCGCGCCGCAGGCGGACACCCTGGGGGGCGAGGTTGAGGTTCAGGACACTCAGGGCCTCTTCGAACGGGAGGGCCTCGCCGCTGAGGAAGGTCATCGACCCGCGCGGGACATCGGTCTCGCGGATGATCGGCAGACCGGTCTCGGCGGAGAAGAAGTCCAGCACATCGCGGAACGGCACCTCCTGCAGCGAGAAGCGGACCGGCCCGGGCTTGATCGGCTCGGACTCTGTCGATTCCAGGGCTGTCGGTTCCGGTTCGGCGGTCGCGACCGACACGGGCATCCCCGCGATCGCGGCGAGAACCAAGGCGGCGACAACGCCGTTGGATCGGTGCTGTTCCATCAGCAACTCCTCATGGCGGGCTCCATCCCGCCGCTTCAACTGCTCGGCAGGCCCGCATCTTACAGGATCCACGCCTTACGGCGCTGGACGCCGGTTGGCCAGCGTCCGGTTGAGGGGCACGACAAAGCGGTCCCCGTCGATCTCAAACCACGCCCCGCCGGAAACATCCCCGCCGACAAGCCTCGCCCCGAACAACGAATCACCAACCGACAGGCTCCGCGTCGCAGGGCGGTCGCCGTCGAGCATCACCACCACACGGAGCTCGGTCCCCTCGAAGATGCCCGCGACACGCCAGCGCTCCCAGCGTGGCGGAGGCGGCGGAGGCGCCGGCTGCTCCTCGGGCGGGTCTTGCTGCGCGACTCTCGTTTCTGGTTCTGGCGGGGGGGGCGGCGGGCGGAACCGGTTGACCGAGGCCAGCCGCAGCCTGGCTTCCGCCAGGGTCGGGTCTTCCTGGACCACCTCGCGTTCGGCCTCGCCCGCGAGACGGGGCTCGTAGAGGGCGGTGATGTCGGCACGGACCTCGAATCGCCGGCGCTCGTCGCCGACCGGGCGGATCGACCACTGCGGGATCGAATCCACCCAGGGCTGGGACTCCAAGAGAGAGATCATATGCGCCAGCGACTCGTGCCCCCCGTGCCCGGTGACCGTCGCGCGGAAGACGCCGAAGTCCGGACGCTCGTCGAGACGACGGGCGATCAGTCGCGGCGCCTCCCCGCTGTGGCGGGCGCCCGCGAAGGGGTTCGCCTGGCCGCGCGGCGCGTTGGTCGAGACGCTGATGCGTTCGAGCCCGGCCCTCTCGGCGGCCTCTCTCAGGAGCAGGCGCAGCCTGTGGTCCGCCTCGTCGGGCTGGCCCCCGAGCATGCGATCGGAAAACGCCGCGTAGCGACGCCGCAGGTCCGCGCCCTGGGCGAGACGGGTCTCGAACTGGGCGTTCTGGTTCTCTTTGGTCTCAAGCTCTCGGAGGATGCGGTCTCGCGGGGTGAGATACCAGGCGTTGTACGCCCTCCAGCCGAGGAAGGCCGCAAACCCGAAGACGACGAGCCAAATGATCGGTGTGCGCCAGCGCTTCATTGCTCGTCCTCCGTCTCCTTGTCGGGGAGCGGGGCGACGAGCCCCGATCGGAGGTTGAGCGTGAACGCGCTGCCGGTGTCGGGCCCCTGGGTGGAGACGCGGTACCCCCCGCCGGCGATCAGCATCGAACGCTGGCGTTCGAGCACCGAGGCGCCCGCCTCGCCCCTGGGGACGGCGGAGATGCTGACGCGGACCTCGCGCCCGGTGTTCCACTGCCCGTCGAGCGGGCCGCCCCCGCGCCTTGGCGCGTACGAGAGCTCGGTCGAGACGCTGCCCTGGAGCTGGCTGAGCAGGAGCTCCTCGGTCGAGAGCATCCTGCGGGAGATCCAGTCGAGGTGGGCCATCCAGTCCGGGTGGAGGCCGGCGCGGGCTTCGAGATGTTCGACCCGGGCCTGGAGCAGGAGCTGTTCGATGTACTGCTCGGTGAACTGGCGGTTGTCGTCGCTAACGACCGAGAGCCGGGCGTTCAGTCGCGAGAGCTCCTGGTTGGCGAAGACCCAGCCCCCGCCCCCGAGGACGATCAGCCCGAAGCCGGCGGCGAGCGCGCCCATGCGGTACTTCGCCGAGCGGTCGGGGCCCTTGCGGGGCTCAAGGAAGTTCAGCAGCCTCGACTGCGGCGCAACCGCCAGACCGATGAGCGGGAGCAGCCTCGCCAGCTCGTCCTCGGCGGGGCCCTTTTTCGGATCGAGCTTGATCCAGCCGGGCAGCCCGACAGCCCGGGCGGAGACGCCGATCGAGTCGCCGCAACGCTCGGCCACGCGCGACGCGATCCCGTCTGCGCCGAGCACAAGCACGGACTCTGAAGACCCGGGCTCTGAAGCGCTGCGTGCGGCGACCCAGGTGCGTCTGGCCTCGACGGCGAGCCTGGACGCGAAACGCTCGCGCGATTCGGCGTCGTCGGTCTCCGGCGTTCGCACCTCGCCGGGGCGCGCAGTGACCAGACGCCCGGCGTTGATCCAGGCGAACTCGGTCGAGCTCGGGAGCACGGCGATCGCGAGCACGGAGCCGTCGAGCGCCTCGGGCTCGCGCCCCGCCAGCTCGAGCATGCCCAGCGTGCGCAGACTGATGGCGGCGGGCTTGATCCCAGCGGCTTTGGCCATTTCCCTAAAGAACGCCATGCGGGGCCCGGTGACAGCCGCGGCGAGCACCGACGGGCCTGTTTCGGCCGCCGCGTTCTCGCCTTTGCCCTTCCTGGTCGCGGGGTCAAGGGGGATGTAGTCGATCGAAGCCTCTTCGAGCCCGACAGCGAGCTGGCGGTGCAGCTCGAGCTGCACGACGCCGGGCACCTCGTCGTCACGCACACCGACGGGGCAGGCGACGCGTTTGAGCACCGCCTCGCGTCGAGGCAGGGAGATGACAACCCGGCCCCGCTTGGCCGACTTGCCCATGCACTCGGAGATCCACCGCCCCATCGCGCCGGCGTCGGCGGGGTCGAGCCCCTCGGGCCTGGCCTCCGAGGCCCACGAGCGCAGCGCCCACGACTTGCCCTTGCGTGCGATCGTCGCGACCGTCAGGCGGTCGTGGTCGAGATCGATGACTGTTGTCGCCCTTGCGCTCATGGTTCAGTCGTTCTCCGGCAAACGCCAACGCCCGAGGCGCCGGTCAACGGTCGGCAGCTCATCGCCATCCGGGGCGGGCTGCTCGCGAGAGGCGGCCCTGCGCGAACCGCTCGCCTCCTCGGCCGGCCTGACGCGCTCTGGCTCTTCCATCTCCATCGACTCTTCCGGCGCCTCCTCGAAAATGTCGGCCGCCTCGATGCGGAGTGCCGACGCGAGCTCGCCCGACCCGATCATCCGCACCGCGTCGAGCATCGTGATGTCGCGCACATACGCAACGCGGGGTCGCTGCGAGGCGACATCGATCACCGCCTCGAGCACCACCCGCGATTGCAGAGGCGTGTCGGAGTCTCGGTCGGCGTCCGCGTTCGCATCGAGCGGGAGGAAGCCCGCCTCGACGCGCACACGCCACTGGAGCGAGCGGAACGACAGGTGGTCGACCGCCCGCCCGAAAGCGTCTGTCGAGAGGATCTGACGCTCGGCCAGCCAGACAACGCTCAGGCGGTCGTCGCCGGAGAGGTTCTCTCGCTCGGCGACGATCGACTCCGCCGAGGCCTCGTCGATCCCCGGCAGCGAGGCGAGCACGCGGGCGTCGGCCCGGACGATGTCGACCCGCCCGGGCCGGAACTCGTCGTCGGATGTCGTGACCGAGTCCAGCGCGATCTTCCAGATCGGCCACGCGCCTTGGGCGCGGGTCGAGAGCTCCTGCACGATCATCCGGTCGCTGGTGAACCCGCCCTGCGAACGCATCAGCCCGCCGATGGCGCGGGCGGCCTCGGCGTTGAACCGGCGCGTCAACGCGCGCTCCAGCCTCGACGACCAGGGCAGGTTGAGGTTGATGCGCCGGGTGCCGATGTGCTCGGAGCTGTCGATCCCCGTCTGCACATTGGGCTCGAAGCTGTAGACGGTCAGCAGCGAGAGCAACCCCTCGGCGCCGTCGGCGAAAAACAGGTCCGCGGGATCTTCCTCGCCCCCGATGCCGCGGAGGTCGCGCCCCCCGCTGCCGTAGAGCAATTCGGCGTCGACGCCGGGAACCCCGGCGAGCTCCGCGACGCTCTGGTACGGGCCGACGCTGTCCCGCCGCGCGACGATGCGCTGGGCGAGGGCCTCGTCAACACCGGGGAGCGAGGCGAGCATCTCGGGCGACGCGGCGTTGAGATCGAGCCGCGCGGACTCTGAAACCGTGACGCGGTCTTCAACAATCGGGATCAGGCGCACAACACCCACGCGTCCGCCCGGCCCGCCCTCGATCGTCCAGCGCTCGGTCAGTTCGGGCTCGCCCCCGGCCAGAAGGCGCTCGCGCTGCGACGCAAGCTCGGCCATCGCGCCCTCGACACCCGACCACGCAAGAGCGCGTGCGGCATCAGACCGGATCGAAGCGTCGGCGCTCCCGCGCGTCGCCTGCACGCTCATCAGCAGCGTCGAGCCGACATACGCGCCGATGCCGATGAGCAACAGCACACCGAAAAGGATCACACCGCGACGCTCGAGGGATCGAGCCATCGGATTGAAACCTGAATCCACCCTCATGCATCGCCCTCCGCCGCGTCGGGGATGGCGATGATGCGCAGCCGGTCAGGGCGTCGTGTCGGGGCGGGGCGTTCTTCCGCCGGCATGTCCTCCGAGACGGGCTCGCGACGCTCGGCGTCTTCGAACCAGACCGCGATCTCGACCGCAACAGGCAGCCGCCCGGCATTGACCGTGTTGAACTCGCTCCGCCAGGAACGCCCGTCGTGATAACGCAGGCGGAGGCGCCGGACGCCCGAGGCGATGACCTGCGGCTGCGTGCCCGCCGCGCCGAGCGACGCATCGCGGGCAGAAGCTCGCACGCGCCCGCTGTCGGGCGAGAACCGAAGTTCCAGCCGCTGCAAGTCGCCCGGCGCGAGCAGCCCGCGCGCCGGGTCGGGCACCGTCACAGCGCGGCAGAGGACGCTGATCGTCTCCTGCGTGCCTTCGATGCCCGCTTCTTCCCCCGGCCCGGCGACCATCGTGGTCGAGAGCGCGCGCTCCAGCGCCTCGATCATGCGGTTGCCCGCGTCGAACCGCTCGGCCGAGGTGAGCACGCGGTCGCGCCCGTTCATCAGTTCGCCGATGAAGTTGCCGACACCGATCGCCAGCGCGGCGCCGATCCCGATCGCAAGCAGGACCTCGAGGAGGGTCATGGCTCGTCTGCGCCGTGGCCGGTGCGTGATGGAAGCCCGTGCGTTCATCGGCCTGTCCCGTCGCTGTTGCGTCGCGGGGCGCCGCGTTCGGCCTCGCCGACGAGGGCGTCGATGTCGCCGGCGGTGTCTTCGGGCGCATCGCGCAGGCGGACCAGGCGCCTCAGCGAGGCCTCGGGCAGCGACTCGGGATCCGCCTCGGCCCGCCTGACCTCGACGATCACCCGCGAGAGCCCTTCGAAGCTCGATGGCTCTGTGTTGACCGTGAGCACCCAGCCGGAGGTGCGGACCGGGCCGGTGGTTCGCCGACCGGCGGGCAGGTCGTCGGCGCTGACGAGGCGGTCGCCTTCCCATGCGGTTTCGTCCTCGTCCCACGCGACGGGCTCTCCCGAGAGCGTCTGGGGCGTGGAGATGCCCGCCTGGATCTTGGCCATGGCGCTTCGCGCGATGTCCGAGGCGGCGATCTCACGATCGGCCCGGATCGCGCTGTCGACCCCGAGGGTCAGCGCGTTGGTGATCGCCAGGCCAGCGCCGACAAACAACGCGACCGCGACCATCAGTTCAAGGAGCACGATACCGGCGCGTCGGATCATGGAGGATCCCCCAGCCAGTCGGCCCACTCGTCGGCTTCGGAGCCGGGGCCGCCCGGCTCGTCGTCCTCGCGCGCTTGCTCGGAAAGCTCGTCGGACGCTTCATCGTCCTGCGGGCCCGCCCACGCCCCGATGCGGACGACGGTGCGCGTGCCCGAGGGGGCGACGAGCACGAACGATTCCGGGGCGATCGCCGAGCCGTCGGGCAGGAACGCTCCGAGCAACTCCGGCTCGGGCGCACGCTCCTGAGCGAACGGGGCGGGCGTGGGCACGAAGGCGTCGTCGGCGGCGGCGACGCGTTGAAACTCGGTGGCCTCCTCCGCCCCGCGTTCGATGAGGAACCGCTCGGGGAGCGTGAGGACGAGGCGCCCGAGGGCCATCGCGTCCTCGGCGGGCTTGAGGCGAAGCGCGATGCGCCCGCCCTCCTCCTGGGCCGCCGAGAGGAGGAGCGGGCGTCCTTCACGACGCGCGTCGAGCCTGGCGGTGCTGATGGCCGCGTTGACCTGCGCGACCGTTTCCTGCTCGCGCGTGGTGCGGAGGCGGTCGAAGACGATGGGCGAAACGATCGCCGCCATCGCGGCGATGAGGCCGACGACGATCAGCAACTCGATGATCGAAAAGCCCGGTCTGCGCATGGTGCTCCTGCACGGGAGGTCTCGTCGAAGCCGCAAGAGGATCAGTTGCCGCCGAGGAGTCCGCCGCCGAGATCGCCCCCGCCGAAGGGGTCGTCCTCGCCGGTGCCGCGGAAGTCGAAGACGATCTCGATGTCGTCGTCGGTGTCTTCTTCGCGGTCCGGGCCTCTGGAGGCGATGCGGAAGCTGGTCGAGCTGCGTTCCTCGTAGATCCACTCCTCGCCCCAGCGGTCGGTCGGCAACTCGGACTGGACGAAGAGCGACCAGCGCTCCTCGTCTTCTTCGGTGGTGAGCATGGAGCGGTCCCAGAGGACGGCCAGGCCCTCCTCCTCGGTGGGGACGCGGTCGTAGGTGCGATAGAAGTGGCTGATCGCCGTCCGCAGCGTGTTCAGGTCGGTGCGGGTGAGGTCGCGGTTGGCCTCGTCGCGCCTCGAGAAGAGCGCCACGCCGACGATCCCGCTCAGCGCGAGGATGATGGCGATGACGATGAGGACTTCGATCAGGGTGAAGCCGCGACGAGCGGCACGCCTGCGCCGGATGGATGTGGGCATTCTTTGGCTCTCCGTAACCCTTCTGGGTCGGGTGGGGCCGGATCCGTCGGGCCCCGAGGTTAGTGGATACTACATTGGGGCGGACGCCTTCGCAAGCCCCTCACATGTTCTTTAAACACCGGCGCTGAGCTGCGTCATCGGCAGCACCAGCCCGATGGCCACGACGACGACGATCGCCGCGATCGCCATCAGCATGAGCGGTTCGATCAGCCGGACGGCGGCTGTCAGGAGTCGGTCGACCCGCTTCTCGATGTTTTCCGCGAGCCCGATCAGGGCGGTGTCGAGGTTGTTGGCCGCCTCGGCGACCGAGATGATCTCGATGGTGTCGTCGGTGAACAGCCCGCTCTCTCGAAGAGGGACGGCCAGGGCCTCGCCGGCGCGGACCGCGTCGGCCGCCTTGTCGATCGCCTCCTCCAGCAGGACATTGCCCGAGGCGTCGCGGGCGGTCCGCATCGACTGGATCATCGGGACGCCGTTGGCGAGCAGGGTGCCCAGCATCCGGCAGAAACGGGCCGCCGCGATCTCGCGCGTCAGCGGGCCGATCACCGGCGCGTAGGTGCGCACACTCGTGATCGCACGCCGGACGCGGGGCTTCTTGGAGAAGTGCCAGAGCGCCGCAACAAGCACAACGCCTGCGCCGAGGGTGACCGGGCCGTAGGCGCCGACCGCGGCGCTGGCGGCAAAGACGATTTGCGTCACAACGGGCAGCCCGCCCTCGATCCCCTCGAACAGCGGGCGGAACATGGGCACGAAGAAGCCGAAGATGATCGCGAGAATCGCAGAGCCGAAGACGACCAAGGCCATCGGGTAGATCATGTTGCCGAGGATCTTGCCGCGGAGTTCGGCCTGGCCGACGACGAACTTGCCGAGGCGTTCGAGGACTTCTTCGAGGAAGCCGCCCTTCTCACCGGCACGGATCATCGCGACATGGACGGAGCTGAAGACCCCGCGGGCCTCCATCGCCGAGGCGAGCTCTTCGCCGTCGGAAACGGCCTCGGCCAGCGCGGCGAACTCGGCCGAGAGCCGGGGCTTGGACTTGCGGTTGCCCAGGAGCTTGAGCGCCCGGAGCAGCGGGACCCCGGCGCGGAGAAGGTCGGCGAGCTGCAGGTAGGCGTCGCCCAGAGCACGGACGGGGAGGCCCCGCCTGAGACGGGGGCCTTCGGAGGCGGGCTCGATCTTGATCGGGGTGAGCTGACGCGTCGCGAGCTCGCCGAGCAACGCCTGCTCGGTGGCTGCCGCGACACGCCCGGATGTCCGGACGCCGCGCGCGTCGATCGCGGTATACCTGAACTCACCCATGAAAGAACCCCAGCAACGCCGCGGGACCGGATACAGCGACCGCCCGCCGCGCCTTCCGTAGCCCGGCGGACGCCGTTGGTGTCCGGGTCCGATTGATCCTACCGGCCAGATTCCGGCAGGATTCAGGAACCCTGCCCGCTGGTCTGGGTCGGCGATGTCGCCAGAAGCTCTTCGACTTTCGAGGTCAGGCGTTCGTCGTCGGGGCGGACACCGGGCTCGAACCGGGCGACCACCCGGCCCTGGCGGTCGACGAGGAACTTGGTGAAGTTCCAGCGGGGCTCGCCCCCGATCGGCTCGGGCTGCGAGGCCAGGCGCTTGTAGAGGGGGTGGGCGTCGTCCCCCACCACGCTGATCCGGGCGAAGAGGGGAAAGGTCACATCGAACCGCTTGCGGCAGAATTCGAGGATCTCCTCGTTGGTCCCCGGCTCCTGGTTGCGGAAGTCGTTGGCGGGGAAGCCCAGGATCACGAAGCCGTCGTCCTTCCGCTCGCGATACAGCTTTTCCAGGGCCTCGTACTGCGGGGTCAGGCCGCAGCGGCTGGCGGTGTTGACCATCAGCACGACCTTGCCCTTGTACTTGTCGAGGCGTTCCTTCTCGCCCTCGATCCGCTCCATCTCGAAATTCAGGACGAAGGCGGGGTGATCCTCGCCCGGCGCGGCGTCGGCCCGCTCGTCGGGGTCGGCGTAGTACGACTGGGAAGGCACGCAGGCGCCGGCCATCACGGCGGCGGCGACAAGGGACATCCAACGGGCATTGGTCGCGGGCATTCGGGGTTCTCCTGGTCGGCGCGGGATTCGGGTGCGGGTCGCCGCCCGATTCAGAACGGCCACTCGTAGACCACATCGTCGGCGGTGCCCGCCTCCCCGTCGCGGCCCTTGGAGAAGAGCTTGGGGCGCTGCTCGCGACCGGTCGGGGCGCGGTACTGGACGGGGTTGCCGTGGATGTCGTTGAGGTCGCTCTGGCGGACGGTGCCGTCGTCGACGAGGACGGAGAGGCCTTCTTCGTTGGTGGGCCAGCGGTTGTGGGTGGTGTGCCAGGCCATCAGGGCGGTGGCGATCCCGTGGAGATTCTGGGTCGAGGCCGTCCGGCGGCCGGTTTCCATCGAACCGGTGATCGCCTGCTCGGTCTGGTCGCAGCCGACGAGCGTCAGACCGGGCAGGGCGAGGCAACTGGCGAGCAATGCGATTCTGGGGTGTCGGGACATCGGCGGCCTCCCTTGGTTTGAGAACTGACTGACCTTCCTTAGAGTACAACCGATGCACGAACTCAGGCGAACCGTCCGCTACTCCTTCAACCCGGCGATCCCGGGCTCTGAATCCGTCGGCCCGGGGGGCGCCGGGTTCGCCGGCAAGCCCGCGATGGCCGGGCTGGGCGTTTACGGGGAGGTCGAGGTCGCCTGCAGAGGCGAGCCCGACCCGGTAACGGGCTACCTCGTCGACATCAAGGTGATCGACCGGGCGGTGCGGGAGACGGCGCTGCCGGAGATCGCCCGGGCGTACCGGGAACGCCCAGAGTCCTGTCCGGGCGAGGTGCTGAGCGGGATCATGCGGCAGTTGGCGGAGGCGTTGCCGGCAAAACTCAGGCGACTGGTGTGGCGGCTGACCCCCACTTACTCGTGGTCGATCGACACGGAGAACCCAATGAAGGCGGTTTTGAGGCAGCGGTTCGACCTTGCGGCGGCCCACCGGCTGGACAGCCCCGACCTGAGCCCCGAGGAAAACCGCAAGATCTATGGGGCGTGCAACAACCCTTCGGGCCACGGGCATAACTATGTCTTCGAGGCGGCGGTCGAGGTTCCGCTCTCGGGCCGAGGTTCGGACGGGGCGTTCACGCTGGCGACGCTGGAGAAGCTCGCCGATGAGCTGGTTATCAGGCCTTTCGACCATAAGCATCTGAATGAGGACACCGAGGTGTTTGATCCGCGTCGCGGCGGTGTGATGCCGTCGGTGGAGCACATCGCTCGTGTGTTCTTTGAGCGGCTTTCGCCGGGGGTCGAGGCGCACGCGGGGGCGAGGCTGGTGTCGGTGACGGTGTGGGAGACGGACCGGACCTGCGCCGCATATCCGGCATAACCCGCGAAAACAGGAAACCGATCCGGATCCGACCGATAGAATCGAGACCATGGGCATCGGCACGCTGCTGCTTGAACGCGGCGTTATATCACGGGAGGATCTCGATCGGGCGCTGCGTGAACAGCGTTCTACCGGTGAGCGTCTGGACAAGGTGCTGATCCGCTTGGGGATGGTCGACCGTGCCGAGGTGCTGCGGGCGTTGGGCGAGCAGCTCCATATGGAGGTGATCGATCCTGCGGACCTTGAGGTTGACGACGCGGTCCTCCGGATGCTGCCGGCCAAAATCGTCTACCGCCAGCACTGCGCCCCGGTGGCCAGGGAGAACGGGACGCTTGTCGTCGCGACGAGCGATCCGCTCGAACTGACCGCGGCGGACGAGCTGCAGATGCTCACCGGCTGCGCGATCGAGTTCGTCCTCGCCGACGAGGAAGAGCTCGGCAAGTTCATCCGGACGCACTACGGCGTGGGCGGCGGGACGCTCGACGAGCTCGCCGAGGGCATGGAAGACGCGCCCGAGACGGTCGCTGATGGCGACGAACTCGAACAGGCGCAGGCGGCTTCGGTCGTCAAGCTCGTCAACGACCTTCTGGTCGAGGCGGTCAAGGAGCGGGCGACGGACATCCACATCGAGCCCTACGAGGGCGACCTCGTGGTCCGCTACCGCATCGACGGCGTGCTGCAGCGCGCGAGCACGCCCCCGACCCTTCGACGCTTCGGCGCGGCGATCATCAGCCGCCTGAAGATCATGTCGAACCTGAACATCGCCGAGAAGCGCAAGCCTCAGGACGGGCGGATCTCGATGCGTGCGCGGGTCGAGGGGAAGATGCAGGAGTTCGACCTGCGTGTGAGCGTGATCCCGATGCTGTTCGGCGAGGGTGTCGTGCTCCGCGTGCTCAGCAAGGAAGCGGTGCTGCTGAGCCTCGACGATCTCGGCATGCCCAAGCAGGTGCTGGCGCCCTGGGACGGGATGATCAACCGGCCGCACGGCATTCTGCTTGTGACCGGGCCGACGGGCTCTGGTAAGTCGACGACGCTGTACGCCTCGCTGAACCGGATCGTGTCGGACGAGGTGAAGGTGATCACTGTTGAAGACCCGGTCGAGTACCATGTCGACGGGGTGAACCAGATCCAGGTGAACACGAAGGTCGGCCTGACCTTCGCGGCGGGTTTGCGGTCGATCCTGCGTCATGACCCCGATGTGGTGATGATCGGTGAGATCCGCGACAAGGAGACGGCCGAGACGGCGATCCAGGCGTCGCTGACCGGCCACCTCGTGTTCAGCACGCTGCACACCAACGACGCGCCGGGCGCCGCGACGCGTCTTCTGGATATGGGCGTCGAGCCGTTCCTGGTTTCGTCGTCGGTCGAGGGTGTGCTGGCGCAGCGGCTTGTCCGCCGGATCTGCGCCCACTGCAAAGAGACCTACACGCCGGAGAAGACGGACCTGCCCCCGGACTTTGAGATTCCAACGAGCGGCGTGCTGCACCGGGGCGCCGGTTGCCGGGCCTGCCGCGAGACGGGGTTCAGGGGACGCGTCGGCGTGTTCGAGCTGTTGCAGGTGAGCGACGCGGCGCGCGACATGGTGATGCGCCGGGCGAACGCCCGGGAGATCGCCGAACGGGCCCGCGCCGACGGCGACTACTACCGCCTGATGGACGACGGGCTAGAGAAAGCCAAAGCCGGCTTGACGACGGTGCCCGAGGTTGTGCGGGCGCTGACGGTTTAGACCGCGAGCGATACGGATCTGCATCGAACGAACAAACCGCCCCGGTGATCGCCGGGGCGGTTGTCGTTTCGGAGGAGCGTCGGGTTCAGCGTTCGTCGGCGGCGGCCTGCTCGGCGTTCGCTTTCAAGATCGCCAGCGCGACGGTGTACGGGTCTGGGCCCTGTGTGCCGTAGCGGAGGAAATCGAGGATGCCTTCCGTGTCGATCGCGCTCCAGCGCCCTCGGGGGCGCATGCCGCCGTGTCGATGCTGGGCTGAGAAGACCGCGACGCCTCCTGCGATGATCGGGGCGAACTCCTTGAGGACGCCGACGCCGGCGGAGAGCTGGACGAGCATGGAGGTGTCGCCCTCTGAGTACTGGATGAAATCGTCGCCGTCCCAGTAGCCGACCTGATAGGAAGGCCTCGCCGAGGCGAGCAGTTCGCGGGCGGTGGGGACGACGAGCCCGGGGTCGCGCCCCGCCTCGGTGTTGCGGACGCCGGCGGCGATCGCCGAGCCGACGATCGTGAGCCCGCCGTAGCCGGAGCGGGCGAAACGCTCGGTGTCGACGAAGTTGACGGCTGAATAACTCCGGCCTTCGAGGAAAGGCTTGGCGTCGAAGCCGGGCTCGCCCGAGCGGATGTGCTCGACGGCGCCGACAACGCTCTGGGGCGTCAGGCCGAGGACGAGCCAGTCGTCGGTGAGCGCGAGCGACAGGTCGAGGGGGATCGGCAAGCCGTCGAAGCGGAGGGACATGTAGCTCTGGTTGTTGTGCGACCACGGGGCGACGCGGAGTCGGGCGACGACTTCGTTATAGTCGCCTTCTTCGCGGATGGCCTCGCGGAGGGTTGCCGCCGCGCGGTTGATGGTGTTGCGGAGGGTGGCGTGGTCGTCGACGGCCATGAGCATGACCGAGGACATGAGCCCGCCCCCGCCTGTGGTGTCTGACATGAAGAGCGCGGTCGTGTCGCCGAGGGCGTCGAAGAGGTCTTCCTTGAGGTGGATGCCCGTGACCTCGCGGATCTCCCAGTAGATCTCTTCGAGCGCCTCGCGGACCCCTTCCTGATCCTCGAAGCGGGCGATGAATCCGGCGGGGTTCGCGCCGGTGACGAGGGCGAGCGTGGCGTCGGCGGGGATCGCCCGCAGCGTCGAGCGATCGAGCGTCCCGGTTGGCATGCCCCCGAACTGCGTGAAGTGCCCGGCGTTGACGGAGCGGACCTCGCTGAAGGAGCGCTCGGCGTCTGAGCCGTAGAAGAAGTGGAACGAAGGGGCGTTGGGGCCGAGCAGTCCGTACTCTTCGAGCTGCTTGACGGTCTCGGTGAAGGCCGGATCGCCCCCGGCGAAAGCCCTGGCGACATTGAGGCCGGGCTCGATCGCGCGGAGATCGACGACGCCCCGCACGCGGATGTGCCGCCCCTCTTCGATCGCGGGCATGATCGCAAACGGCGCGTCGAGATCGTCCACTGCGCCGGCGAAGGCGGTGAAGGCCCAGCGGTCGTCGGCGGCGCGGGGCCCGAAGCCGAAGGAGCCGATGGGCGTGGCGTACTCGGTGACGCCCTCGAAGCGTTGCTGCGGACCGGGCTGGAAGGGCAGGGGGCCGGCGAGCTCGATCATCGAGCGGTAGCCGCGGTCGAGGCGGAGGGCGCCGGCGCGGTCGGCCTGGTCGAAGTTGAGGACCATGCCGTAGCCGAACATGCCGAGGCCGGGGTTGGCGTCGTTGTAGAAGATCGAGAATCGGCCCGAGGTCGAGAGTGTTCGTGCGGCCAGATCGATGGCCCGCAGGGCGTCGGGCGGGAAGTCGTCGACCTCGTTCCGCAGATCACGCAGGCGGTCGGGCAGCATGCCCAGCGCGCGGACGAGGCCCGCGTCGCGCGGGTCGGTCAGCATCTCCGGCGGCGCCGACCACTCGACCATCACGAGCGGGCGGATTTGCGGGGGCTCAGCGCTCGCGGCCTGCGGGGCGAGCACGAAACCGGCGGCGGCGAGGCCCGCGAGGGCGCAGATTCTCGAACTTGTCATGTCCATCCTCCCTGTGTGAATCCCGCGGTCCGAGCCGCGTGCGTGACGGCGGCGAGTCGGCCCGGGTCGGGCGAAGATCGCCGAGACTCCTTTGTAGGATCTCCAAGGTAGCGATTTCGCCCGGGCCGCGGACGATGGGTACAGGCTCGGCGGGCCCACGGGATCGCCCCCACTATCATCGCCCCCTGATCCCCAACCGCCCCCACCACGATCGCCGGGCGGACCCCGGCGGAGGCCGATGACCAGCCCCGAGCGCATCCTGATCGTCCGGCCCAGCGCGCTGGGGGATGTCTGCCGCAGCGTGCCGGTGCTGGCGAGCCTGCGTGCGGCGTACCCGGAGGCCGAAATCGACTGGCTTGTGCAGGACGGGTTCGCCGACGGGATCCGGGCGCACCCGGGGCTCAACGAGGCGATCCCGTTCCCGCGGAAGCGGCTGGGACGGATGATGCGCCGGGGGAACCTGCCCGGGGTGATCCGGTGGCTGCACTCGCTGCGGCGGGCCCGGTACGAACTCGTACTGGACTGCCAGGGGCTGGCGCGGAGCGGGATCATCACGAGGTGGACCGGCGCGAGAGAACGCGTCGGCGACGCGGCGGCGCGCGAGGGGGCGAGGCTGGCGTACACCCGACGCGTCGAGACCGGGTCGATCCCGCACACGGTCGACAAGATGCTGGCGCTGCTCGAACCGATCGGCGTGCCGGTGATGCGCGACATGCGGCTGTTTGCGCCGCCCGCGGACGCCGAGCGGGCGGCGGGCGACGCCCGATTTTCGGGACGGTTCGCGGTGATCGCGCCGACCAGCCGCTGGGCGGGTAAGCGATGGCCTGCGGAGCGGTTCGCGTCGGTCGCAACGGCGCTGCTCGAACAACCGGGCGGGGTTGATGGGGTGGTGCTTGTGGGCGGGCCGGGCGAGGAGGAACAGTGCGGGCCGCTGCTCAAACTCGCGGTGGGCGACGACCGCGTCGTGGACCTGATCGGGAAGACGAGCGTCGGGATGATGATGGCGGTGATCGAGCGATCGTCGCTGGTGCTCGCGTGCGACTCTGCGGCGCTGCACATCGCGGTGGGCTTCGACCGGCCGATCGTCGGGCTGTACGGGCCGACGGATGCAGCGAAGGTCGGGCCCTACCAGCGTGAAAACGATGTGATCCAGCACACCCGCGATGGGGATGTGCTGGATCACAAGGACGAGCGGGTCGGCCGGCCGATGATGGAGCGGATTACGGCCGAAGAAGTGATCGGCGCCTGCCTCGAACGGTTGGGCTGAGGGGCGCGCCGATCTCGGTAGGTCAGCCGTTGGTGCGTTCGAACTCTTTCATGAACTGGGCGAGGGCCTCGCAGCCTGCGCGGGGCATGGCGTTGTAGATGCTGGCTCGTGCGCCGCCGACGGAGCGATGGCCCTTCATGCCGTCGAGGCCGGCGGCTTCGGCTTCCTTGATGAACTTCTTTTCGAGTTCCGGCGTGGGGAGGGTGAAAGTGATGTTCATGAGCGAACGGCAGTGCTTCTCGGCGTGCCCGGTGTAGAAGCCCGAGGCGTCGATGACATCGTAGATGAGCTTGGCCTTCTCCTCGTTGTGCTTCTGCATCGCTTCGAGGCCGCCCTGGCGGAGGATCCACTTGAAGACCTGGCCGACGAGGTAGACGCCGAAAGTCGGGGGCGTGTTGTAGCGGCTCTCGTTCTCGGCGTGGGTTGTGTAGCGGAGCATGGTCGGGAGCTCGCGGCACTGCTTGTCGAGCACATCCTCGCGGACGATGACCATGACGGTGCCCGCGGGGCCGAGGTTTTTCTGCGCGCCGGCGTAGAGCAGGCCGTACTTGGAGATGTCGATGGGTGTGCTGAAGATGTCGCTTGAGGCGTCGGAGACGAGGAAGGCGCCGGCGGGGATCTCGGGCTCGCTCTTCCACTGGGTGCCCATGATGGTGTTGTTGCTGGTGAAGTGGACATAGACGGGGTTGTCGGAGTACTTCACCTCGGACATGGACTCGGGGAGTCGTTTGAAGCGTCCGGGCTCGCCGTCGTAGCAGACATTGACGGTGCCGTAGAGCTTGGCCTCGGCGATGGAGTCCATGGCCCACTTGCCTGTTTTGTAGTAGTCGGCGGTGCGTCCCTCGGGGAGGTAGTTGGCGGGGACCATGAAGCACTGGGAGCTCGCGCCGCCTTGGACGAAGAGCATCTTGTGGGTGTCGGGGAGGTTGCAGACCTTTTTGCCGTCTTCGAGCGTTTCGGCGAGGACGCGGTCGTAGACCTTGCCCCGGTGGCTCTGCTCGAGGATGCCGATGCCGGAGTCGAAGAGATTCCAGACATCCTGCTGGACCTGCTTGAGGACTTCTTCGGGCAGGACGCCGGGGCCGGCGGAAAAATTGAAGATGCGCTCTGACATCTGGGAGCTCCCTTGCTTGATGCTTTTGTCACTGCGCGGCCGGTTGTGTGTTGCCGCAATGGTTGTCTATCAACGGGCCGCGGCGAGTGGTGCCATTCAGCGGGCCGCAGCGGGGGTGCCATTCAGCGGGCCGCAGCGGCCCGGGGTTCGTTGACGAGGTTCGGCGTTGCGCCCCTGGACTTGAACTCCGCGACGATGCGGACGGTTTCTTCAGCCACGGCGAGCTGGGCCTGGTCGGTCGAGGCGCCGCAGTGGTGCGTGAGGTTCGCCCACGGGATCTTCGCGGCGGGGGTGGACCAATCGCAGGCCTTGTCGGCGGGCTGGTTGGCGTAGACATCGAGGCCGACGCGGAGGGGCTTCTCGGAAGCGATCTTGCAGAGGGCGTCCTGGTCGACGACCGAGCCGCGCGAAGTGTTGATGAAGATGGCGCCGGGCTTCATGCGGGCGAAGAACTCCGCGTCGATGAGGTTGTTTGTATCGGCGGTCGCGGCGACATGGACGCTGACGGCGTCGGCCTCCGACGCGAGCTTGAGCAGGTCTTGGCGGGTGTTGCCGCCCGAGGCGACGCCGAGCTCGTCGGCCCGCTCGGTGGACATGCGGCGCGACCAGACGACGACCTTCATGCCGAAGGCCTTGGCCCGCTGGATGACCTCGCGCCCAATGGCGCCGACGCCGATGATCGCGAGCGTACGGCCCTTGAGCCCTCGGGCGGCGGAGAATTCCTGCTTGTTCCACTTGCCGCTGCGGGCCTGGGCGGTCTGGTCGCCGATGCGTCGGTCGCAGGCGACGAGCAGACCGATGGTGAGCTCGGCGACCGCGGCGGCGTTCATGCCGGGACAGTTGCAGACAGCGATGCCCATGTCTGAGGCGGCTTGGGTGTCGATGTTGTCGTAGCCGGCGCCGGCGCGGATGACCAGTCGCAGCGCGTTGCCCGCCTTAACAACCGGGGCGGGGACCTTCGTCGACCTGACGATCAGCACCTCCGGGTCGAACTCGGCGATGAGGTCGGGCAGGGTGTCGGGCCCTGCCTCGGGCTCGGAGCGGACCTGGCATCCCAGTGCTTTGAGCCCCTCGACACCCTCGGACTCGAACTTGTCGGCGATCAGCACACGCATTCCGAACCTCCGAATCGGCACGCCGGGCCCAGCGGTGCGTTCTGCGCCGCGGCCGGACAGCACCACCGGACGATCGTACGCCCTCGGGATCCGGAAACACCGGTCGTGAGGAGGCGCTTGGGGCGATGCCGGCAGGGGCATAGCCCGTCAGCCTTGCGTTGCCGGCCTGTGTCCGGCTAGCGTCGGAGTCGGGCTCCATCTGCGGCCTCCAACGCTTCGACCTGCCCGGCCGCGGCCTCCCGGGCCTTGGGACGGTCGGCGTTGCGGACCCATGCCTCTGCGCCGCGGATACGGGCTTGCTGGCCGGAGTCTGGCTCTGCGCCGTCGGTATCGATGCCCCGGATGCCCGAACGCGTCCAGCGGGCGAGGCCGGGGCGTCGGGCGAGAGGTTCGGCGGTGTCCCACGCGGCGGGGGCGAAGTCGTAGAGCGTCGGGTCGGCGGACTCGGGGCGCCACGGGTCCCAGCCCGGGTTGATCTCGGCCGAGGCGTGTGAACGCACGCTGCCGTCGGCGAAGCCGAGATTGAAGGTTGCATCGGGATGGGTGTGGTGGAGCGGTCCGTTTCGGGCGATCCAGTCCATGTCGTCGTGCATCCAGACCTTGTTGCTGGGAAAGGCGATGTCGGACATCGTCAGGCCGCCGAGGCGCGCGCCCGACGCCAGCAGGAACTCGCGGTGTGTACGCCCTTGGCGAAGGCGGGATCGGGCAGGGGTGAGGGCGTCGCGCTGGGCGGCGTCGTACATCCCCGTCACGGTGACGAACGACGAGCTGTACAGCAGACGCCAGTCCTTGCCGTTCGGGTCGGGCTGAGCTTCGCCCTGCGCGTGGTCGAGGAAATCGCGCCCGTTGTTCTGCTGCCAGAGCAGGCGTTGACGGTCGGCGGGATGGATGACCACCGCCTCGGGCAGGCGCGACGCGAGGAAGTCCTGCAGGATCAGCGGCGTGTACAGCTCGTGCGGGAGCCAGTTCGGGTCGTGCGGGCCCGGCGCGTGGCGAGTCCGGCGCGCGATGATCTCGGCGGCCTGCAGAGCCGCGGCCTCCCCGTCGTGGGACGCACGCTCCATCCCTTCGCGTATGAAGTCGAACTCGGAGCCCGGGATGTGCGCATCCTGCCCATTGCGCGGGGCGCGCCAACTGAACGAGGAAATGCGGTCTTGGAATGTGGCCGCGTAGGTATTGCTGGCCAAGAGGATCTGCCGGAGGTTCTCTGCGCCGCGGACGCGTGTCGCATCGTCTCTCGCCTTGCCGAGCATGACCGGGGCCATGACGCCCAGGAGCGGCAGCGCGATCGCCGCGACGGTGAAGAGCTCCATGAGCGTAAAGCCCCGCCTCGCCTGCGCCATCGGAAGGACGGAACGCGTCGACGGGGCGTGCGGCCTGAACTTACGGCAAAGCATGGCGGTCCCTTTCCCCGCGGCCGTGAGCATGCCCGAGGCCTTTCTGGGCCCGGCCGCGGCATGGCGCCCAGCCTAACGCGATCCGGACCGGCGTGCAATCATTGTTCGCCGGTTTCTCTGACCGACCGGCAGAAAGCGGAACCTCGGAGCGTCTCATGCGTCAAACAACAAGACTCACTGCGCCCATTGTCGGCGCCGCACCGGATATCGGAGGACTGATGGCCAGCATCGCTTCAGCGTGTTTGAGACGGGCCGCGCCGATCGCGCTGGCGTGCGCCGCTCTCTGCGTCCTTGGCTCCTGCGGCCCCGATGAGCGGCTCGTCGAGATCCAGCACGAGCACACGCTCGACGAGGCGGACTTTGCGAGGGTCGACCGGAACCTCGTCGAACGAGCTTGGCTCGATGTCTCGCCGATGGACGACGGGCGGCTGATCCTCCGCATCAACAAGCTCGGCTCGAAGATCGATCAGGACATCGACTTCGTGGTGCTCGATCTGGCCGACGGGTCGTGGACGGCGTTCGGCATCCCGTGGGCGAGCAAGCCGAACCCGAGCGGACCCGACACACTGGTTTTCAGCAGCTTTATGCGAACGCCCGAGTTGCTTTCGATCGTTGCCCGCGTCGACCTCGACGAACGCACGGTCCGTGTGGTCTCGCCGCCCTTGATGGGTCGCGACGGGCCCGCATGGTTGCAAGCTCGCATCAGTAGAGACGGCGAGCGCGTGCTTACCGCCAGGACCGACGCCACACGCGATCGGCTCTTCTCATCCGTCTGGATGCTGGGCGCCGACCACGAAGACGCAGAGCTTCTCGACGACGACTTCTTCGACTGGCAATCACTCCGCTGGACGCACGACGAGCAGGGCTACTTCGTCGTCCGCCACCCCGAGCTCGACCCGAGCACGGTGAACCGAGAAGACGGCTTCGGTCACCGCTACCGGCTGCCGGCCCTCGACTATTCCACCACCTACATCGACCGCCACGACATCGGCCGCGATCGGATGGTGCGTGTCGCCCGCCTCTATACGCGCTTCCGCATGGGAGAGCCCTCGCCGTGCGGGCGGTATATCGCGGGCATCGGATGGGATCCAAAGGACGAAAGTTTCGAGTCGGTCGGCGTCGTGGAGATCGACAGCGGGGAACTGCGTTGGCTGGAGCCGGCGTGGCGCACCGCCGCCGACGCCCCCAGAGCCCGCGGTCCCGATCACTACATCCCGCCCTACGCCTGGCGCGCCGACGGAGAACGCTTCCTTGCGACGGCCAAAGTCGAGTACGGTTCGGGCCACGCCAATGAATACTTCATCGGCGAGTACGACGCGGCCAGCGGCGAGCGGATCCGGATGTGGGAGGTCACCGACGATCACACCTGGCCAATATACCACCCCGACGGCACGATCATCATCCCCCGCAAGGGCGTCGGGCTCGAAACACTCAACGACGCCGGCAGCATTTCGGTACTCTGGAGGCTCGACAGCCTGTTCGGCGGGCCGTGAAGGCGGCCGGAAGTGGGCCGGAAGGGGACAAAGCCCCCCGTGACCCCCGCGGAAGGAGGACGACGCGATGCGACGCACACGCACAACAACGGGCCTTGCCGGCACGGCCGCCGCCCTGCTGCTCCTGGCGACCCCATCGCCCGGGCAGCTCGAAATCACCCCGCCCACCAGCGAGCCCCGGACTGCGGATGAGATGAGCGAATGGGACCGGCCGATCCCGGAGGGCGCGATCAATGTGACTTTTACAGCCACACCCATCGGCGGCTCTCGCGTGCTGCTGATCGTGAACTCGCAACGCCCGCGCGGCATGGCCCCCGCGAGCAACTCGTTGATCGATCTGGACTTGCGAACCGGGGAATGGACCGCGCGGCATCCGGTGGCGCGGCGTCTCGACCCCTTCGACCACGCCGCGGGCAAGCTGCTCTTCCGCGTCCTCGAAAGAGGGATGCAAGATGGCGAAACGACATCTGTGCAGTCCGTCTGGCTGCTGGACACCGCGGACTGGCAGGCCAAGCCGCTGTTCGAGCCGGGTGAGGACGCCACGCACGGCCTTGTCAGCACCGGCTGGCTTTCTTCGGACGGGTCGGTCGCCGCGCTCACGATGGAGACCGAAGCCGCCGGCGCCCGCTTGCCGCGGTGGACGGCGCTCGTGTATCGCGACGGCGACCCCGAGCCCGCCACCCACGACGCGTGGATGATTTTCCGCTACGCCGGGCTCTCGCCCGACGGCGGCAGCATCCTCCGACTCACACCCCGCTTCAAAGGAGACCCCGAAGCCGGAGACGACATCGAGCTCGGAGCGACCGTGCTCGAATCGATCGACACCACGACCGGTCGATCAGAGAAGCACGACATCGACCTTGAGTACATCACATCGTTTGCGCTCTCGCCCGACGGCTCGAATGCGGCCGTGTTCACATACGATTATGACAACGATCATCCGATCGGCCTGTCGATCGTTGATGTCCAACGCTCCGCCGTCGCGCGCACCGCACCGACCGGCCTCTTGCTCATCGAACACACCCCCCGCTGGATCGACCAGGGCGTGATCGTCGGGTTCAGACCCTCGTACGGTTCGCCGACCGTGGGCGCCGTGCTCTACAACGCCCACGCCGAGGAGATCGGGCGCTGGACCTTCCCGGGCAAAGTGATCTCGTCATGGTTCTCCCTGCCCGGCGAGGATCACCCCTACGCCGTGGTCGACAACGAGGACATCGTGCAACTCCTGCCCGGCGGCGTGTTCCGCCCGGTCTGGTCGTTGCGGCTGCTTGAGAAGTAGGGACGCCGCGGGGCGTGGGTTGAAAGGGAGGTAGGTCGTGACAAAGACAATCATGATCCTCGGCGTTATGCTCGCACTCGCCGGACTTAGCGCCGCTTCGACGCCGCTGCTTGAGCCCGACGACACGCCTCGCGGCGAAACCGTGCTGGAGCCGATCCAGTACCAAATGCCTCCCATCGGAGAGGACACCTTGCTGAGGGTCAGCTCCTTCCCGCTCGATCGCGACCGGGTGCTGCTGTCGGCTCACATGTTCATATCGGGATCTTTATCACCAAGCCGGTCGCTGCCGCTGATGATCGCCGATCTTGGCGATAACAGCAAGTCGATCCGCGAACGACTTCATCCAGGATTTCTATCGGTCTCCATCGGTGGAAAAACAGGAACGGTCGTAACTTCGGCAAGGAGCCCGACAGGCTGGCCGACACGATTGTGGATGATCGATCTTGAGTCATGGCGTGCGGTTGAACTGCTCGAAACCGACATTATGAAGGAAGGCGACACGCGACGTCTCCTGAACGCAACTGTGTCTCCCTGCGGCCGTCACATTCTTGTCATGATGATCTTGCGGACCGACCCGCCGCACGAATTGGAGTGGGAGCTCTACGACATCAACAACGGCGGATTCAAACAAATCGATGAGGGACGGCGCCTGCATGACGCGCTCATCTTCGCTCCGGACGGCGAGAGCATCTACAGAAGCTACAGAACACTCACCGCCGACGAAACGGGCAGTCTCTGGATCACGAGCGTTGACAGGCTCGGGCTCGACGGATCGGAGCTGGGCGAGGTCGTTCCGGCGATTGCCGTGCCGTTCAGACTTGGCTCGCTCTCACCAACCGAGTCTCACGCAACGATCCGCGCCGAGCCGGGCGAGGGCGTCCAGAGTGACAGAGTCGCCATACTCGATCTCTCCGCCGGCAAGATCACCGAACTCGAAGATGAGCGAGCGAGAGGCGGCGGGTACATTAGGTGGAACTCCAGCGGCGATCGCTTGCTGCTCCGCAATCGAGGCGACACGGTGTTCCATGCCGGACCAAGCCATGTCTTCGAGATCGGCCTCGACGGCCGGACAATCCGCCATTGGGAGATCGACGATCACCAGATCACCGATGTCTTCTGGATGCCCGGGCGTGACAACCCCTACGCCGTGACGACGCGGGGCGAGATCTACCTCCTCCACGGCGAGGGCGACAACACCTTCCGGCGCCGTGTCTGGTCGATCCATCGCAGCCCGCTGCGGAACCCGTAGGCCCGCCCCTATCCTCGCCCCATGAACCTCAACCTTTCAGGGCGGCGAGCGTTGGTGTGCGGGGCGACGCAGGGCATCGGGCGGGCGGCGGCAATCCAGCTCGCCCAACTCGGGGCGTCGGTCACGCTGGCCGCGCGCGATGAAGGACGCCTCGCCGAGACGGTCTCGCTCCTGCCCGACGACGGGGGGCAGACGCACGACTGGTTCGCCGCGGACTTCGCTGATCCGGATGCCGTGGGCGAGGGGGTGCGGGGCGTGCTCGCCGAGGGGCGTTCGTACGCGATCCTGGTGAACAACACGGGGGGACCGGCGGCGGGGCGGGCGATCGACGCCTCCGTCGGCGCGTTCATCGACGCCTTCCGCATGCACCTCGCCTCGTCGCAGACGCTGGTGCAGGCGCTCGTGCCCGGGATGCGGGCCGGGGGCTACGGGCGGATCGTCAATGTGATCTCGACCTCCGTCCGCCAGCCGATCCCGGGGCTGGGCGTCTCCAACACGGTGCGCGGCGCCGTGGCGAGCTGGGCCAAGACCCTCTCGATGGAGCTCGGGCCCGACGCGATCACCGTCAACAACATCCTGCCCGGCTACACCGAAACGCAGCGGCTGGAGAGCCTCATCCGCACCAAGGCCGA
The DNA here is from genome assembly GCA_050486265.1 of Phycisphaerales bacterium. Lineage (GTDB taxonomy): Bacteria > Planctomycetota > Phycisphaerae > Phycisphaerales > UBA1924 > SLFH01. Next base: position 560,547 of record JBJHCY010000002.1, read on the forward strand.
GAAGGCCGGGACCACAGAGGACGCCGTGCGCAAGGAGATGCTCGCCCAGATCCCCCTCGGCCGCTTCGCCGGCCCGGACGAGACGGCCGCGGCTGTCGCCTTCCTCTGCTCCCCCGCGGCCGGCTACATCACCGGCCAAAGCATCTGCGTCGACGGCGGCAGAACGCAAACGATCTAGGCACGGCCTCCGCCCGTGCCGGGCGCGGGGAGTTGGGCGCGGGGCGCGGGGTCGCCCGCCTGAGGCGGGCAAGAGCAGCCAAACCTCTCTCAATCTCTCCGTCTCTCCGTCTCTCTCCCCCTTCTACCTCTCCCTATGTCCCCCTTCGTGCCTCCGTGCCTCCATGCCTTCGTGCCTTCCCCCTACACTCCCCCGTGATCCGATTCCGCAACTACATCGGCGGCAAGTTTGTCGACGCCGCGTCCGGGCGGACGCTCGAAGTCTTCGAGCCCGCGGCGGGGCGCGCGTACGCCCAGGCCGCCGATTCGGGCCCGGCGGATGTTGAGGCGGCGGTCAAAGCCGCGACGCTCGCGTTCCCGGGCTGGTCGTCGACGCCCGTCGCCGAGCGCTCTCTGCTGCTCGATCGCCTCGCCGGCCTGATCGAGGACCGGCTGGAGGATCTCGCCCGGGCCGAGTCGATCGACACCGGCAAACCGATCTCGCTTGCACGCCGCGTCGACATCCCGAGGGCGGCGGCAAACTTTCGTTACTTCGCCGGGGCGGCGCTGCACACCAAGAGCGACCTGCACGAGGGGCAGGCGGGGTTCAACTGGACATTGCGCCGCCCGCGCGGGGTCGCCGGGCTGATCTCGCCCTGGAACCTGCCGCTGTACCTCTTGACCTGGAAGATCGCCCCGGCCCTGGCGACGGGCAACACCGTCGTCGCCAAGCCCAGCGAGGTCACGCCCGCGACCGCCGCCCTGCTCTGCGAACTCGCGGCCGAGGCCGGGCTCCCCCCGGGCGTCCTGAACATCGTCCACGGTCGGGGCGACCAAGCCGGCGCGGCGCTGGTGAACCACCCCGATGTCCCCACGATCTCCTTCACCGGCAGCACCGGCGTCGGAAGATGGATCGCCGAGCACGCGGGCAGCAGACTCAAGCGTGTCAGCCTCGAGCTCGGCGGCAAGAACCCGTTTGTGGTCTTCGCGGATTCGGATGTCGATGCGGCGATCGCGACGGCTTGCCGCGCGGCGTTTACCAACCAGGGCCAGATCTGCCTCTGTGGTTCGCGGATGATTGTGGAGCGGTCTGTCTACGACCGGTTTGTCGAGGGACTGATCGCCGGCGCCAAGGCGCTGAAGATCGGCGACCCGCTCGACGACACAACAGACCTCGGTTCACTGGTCTCCCGACCCCACCACGCCAAAGTCACAAAAGCCGTCGAGCAGGCCAAAGCCCTGGGCGGCGAGGTACTCGTCGGCGGGCCCCCGGCGGAGCTGCCCGAACGATGTCGCGAGGGGTGGTTTTACGGCCCGACGGTGATCGCGGGGCTGGCGTCCGACTGCGCGGTGGAGCAGGAGGAGATTTTCGGGCCGGTCGTGAGCGTCCGCCCGATTGACGACGAAACAGAGGCCGTGCGGCTGGCGAACGCGACGCCGTACGGGCTGGCGTCGGTGCTGTTTACCGGGGACCTGAACCGGGCGCGTCGCGTGAGCGAACAGATCCGGGCGGGCATCGTGTGGGTGAACTGCTGGATGCTCCGGGACCTCAGGACGCCGTTCGGGGGCATGGGCCAGTCCGGCGTCGGACGGGAAGGGGGCGAGGAGGCGTTGAAGTTTTTCACAGAGCCGAAGAATGTGTGCATCGGGCCTTGAGCGGCCCGCGATGACGCATGAGGGGCGGGGATGAAGGGAGCGATGAAGCGATGGCACGACCGATCGAAACCCAAGAGGTGCACACCAGCGAGGTGGCGCCCGAGCCCGTCGGCCCGTACCCCCACGCGCGGCGTGTCGGCAATCTGCTGTTTCTGTCCGGGCTCGGCCCTCGCAAGCGCGGCAGCAAAGAGATCCCCGGCGTCACGATGAACGAGCGGGGCGAGGTGGTCGACCACGACATCGAGGCACAGACGCGGTCGGTGCTCGAGAACATCCGCATCGTGCTGGAAGAGGCCGGATCGTCGTGGGAGCAGATCGTCGATGTGACCTGTTTCCTGACACACATGAAGCGCGACTTTGCGGGTTTCAACAAGGTGTACGGCGAGCACTTCACCGAGAACCGTCCGACACGGACGACGGTCGAGGTCGGGGCATTGCCGACACCGATCGCTGTCGAGTTGAAGGTGATCGCGACGATCGAGTAACGAGAGTCGCCCGAGAATGCCCATGCCGAAGGAACGAGGGCGAGCCCGATGCTGCAGGAACCGGCGACGCACGCCGGTGTTTGGTGCTTCGCTCGCGCTGCTCGGGACGCTGGCCGCGGGCTTGGGTTGCCGCAGCCTCCAGCCGGTGATGCCCGCGGCGATGATCCGGCCGATCTCGGTTTCTACAGATGAGTTTACCGGTTCGTCGAGCCTGCTCAGCGGGTTCGACATCGATCGTGCTCACGCCTCGCTGAAGCCTGGTGACAGCGCACTGGTCGGGGTGCTGGCGGACATCGACGGTCGGCGCACCGTGCGCTACATGCTCGTCGCCCGCCGGAGCGACGACACCGGCTCGGGCGACGAGCAATCGTGGCGCCGGACGATCGGCGGGCCAAGCCTCCCCGCTTCGTACATCGGCTCGCGCGTGCCGTTGGTGATCGATGTGTACGACGAGGAGGGTCGTCCGATCGAACGCAGTGAGCAGTCGACCCCGGACCTTCTGCTGGGGGACCCGCTCTTTCGTCTTGCGGCCTGGGTCACGGCGCTCGGGCCAGAGATCGCGGCCAGAGCCGCGGAAGCCAACGAGCACGACGAGATCCCGCTGCTGCAGTTGCCCGACGACGCGGCGCTGGGCATCATCGCGGTCGAGCAGTTCGCACATGTGATCGGCGAGATGACCTCGATGCGCCGGACCCTGATGCCGGTGGTCAGCCGACCGCCGTTGCTGAGCCTGCTGCTGGGCGACCGGACGGTTCGGATCGTTGTGACGCCCGGCTCGTTCGGGCCGGTGCGCCGCGGCTTCGGCGACGACTCGCTGCTGGTCTACGGCGTGCCGATCGAGGTGCGCGTCGGCGAGCATGTCGCCCTTCAAGCCCGGCTGCTGATCGCCGAGCCCGCGGGACCCAACACACTGCTAGGCGGCATCACAGAGCTGCACGCCCAACACCCCCACCGCCCCGAACAGCGGGCCCTGATCCGCCTGCTGGCGGCAAGACGGGCCGACCTGACCGCCGGAATCGCCGAAGCCGCGCCAGGCCACTGACAGTCACGAGCGGGCGCTATCGGCGCAGACCCGCTGCTCGGCAGAGGAAAGAGCGCCGAGCAGACGAAACGACGGATCAGGATACGGAAGGAAAAAAGCGGGTGACCGGACTCGAACCGGCGACATTCAGCTTGGGAA